>NZ_NKEY01000004.1:0-1135953 GCF_002223285.1 Burkholderia sp. AU16482 | reverse complement strand
GAGACAGACTCGTTATAGGGTCAAGCGAACAAGTGCATGTGGTGGATGCCTTGGCGATCACAGGCGATGAAGGACGCGGTAGCCTGCGAAAAGCTACGGGGAGCTGGCAAACGAGCTTTGATCCGTAGATGTCCGAATGGGGAAACCCACTCCTTTTGGAGTATCCATGGCTGAATACATAGGCCATGCGAAGCGAACGCGGTGAACTGAAACATCTAAGTAACCGCAGGAAAAGAAATCAACCGAGATTCCCAAAGTAGTGGCGAGCGAAATGGGATGAGCCTTGCACTCTTTATTTGTATTGTTAGCCGAACGCTCTGGAAAGTGCGGCCATAGCAGGTGATAGCCCTGTAGGCGAAAACAGTATGAAAGAACTAGGTGTGCGACAAGTAGGGCGGGACACGTGAAATCCTGTCTGAAGATGGGGGGACCATCCTCCAAGGCTAAATACTCGTGATCGACCGATAGTGAACCAGTACCGTGAGGGAAAGGCGAAAAGAACCCCGGGAGGGGAGTGAAATAGATCCTGAAACCGCATGCATACAAACAGTCGGAGCCTCTTCGGGGGTGACGGCGTACCTTTTGTATAATGGGTCAGCGACTTACGTTCAGTAGCAAGCTTAACCGTATAGGGCAGGCGTAGCGAAAGCGAGTCCGAATAGGGCGTTCAGTTGCTGGGCGTAGACCCGAAACCAGGTGATCTATCCATGGCCAGGATGAAGGTGCGGTAACACGTACTGGAGGTCCGAACCCACTAACGTTGAAAAGTTAGGGGATGAGCTGTGGATAGGGGTGAAAGGCTAAACAAACCTGGAAATAGCTGGTTCTCTCCGAAAACTATTTAGGTAGTGCCTCGTGTCTCACCTTCGGGGGTAGAGCACTGTCATGGTTGGGGGGTCTATTGCAGATTACCCCGCCATAGCAAACTCCGAATACCGAAGAGTGCAATCACGGGAGACAGACATCGGGTGCTAACGTCCGGTGTCAAGAGGGAAACAACCCAGACCGCCAGCTAAGGTCCCCAAATATAGCTAAGTGGGAAACGAAGTGGGAAGGCTAAAACAGTCAGGAGGTTGGCTTAGAAGCAGCCACCCTTTAAAGAAAGCGTAATAGCTCACTGATCGAGTCGTCCTGCGCGGAAGATGTAACGGGGCTAAGCTATATACCGAAGCTGCGGATGCGAGCTTGCTCGCATGGTAGGAGAGCGTTCCGTAAGCCTGCGAAGGTGCCTTGTAAAGGGTGCTGGAGGTATCGGAAGTGCGAATGCTGACATGAGTAGCGATAAAGGGGGTGAAAGGCCCCCTCGCCGTAAGCCCAAGGTTTCCTACGCAACGTTCATCGGCGTAGGGTGAGTCGGCCCCTAAGGCGAGGCAGAAATGCGTAGCTGATGGGAAGCAGGTCAATATTCCTGCACCATTGTTAGATGCGATGGGGGGACGGATCGCGGAAGGTTGTCCGGGTGTTGGAAGTCCCGGTCGCTGCATTGGAGAAGGCGCTTAGGCAAATCCGGGCGCGTAATTCAAGGGTGTGGCGCGAGCTCCTTCGGGAGCGAAGCAATTGGAAGTGGTTCCAAGAAAAGCCTCTAAGCTTCAGTCTAACGATGACCGTACCGCAAACCGACACAGGTGGGCGAGATGAGTATTCTAAGGCGCTTGAGAGAACTCGGGAGAAGGAACTCGGCAAATTGGTACCGTAACTTCGGGATAAGGTACGCCCTTGTAGCTTGACTGGCCTGCGCCAGGAGGGTGAAGGGGTTGCAATAAACTGGTGGCTGCGACTGTTTAATAAAAACACAGCACTCTGCAAACACGAAAGTGGACGTATAGGGTGTGACGCCTGCCCGGTGCCGGAAGATTAAATGATGGGGTGCAAGCTCTTGATTGAAGTCCCGGTAAACGGCGGCCGTAACTATAACGGTCCTAAGGTAGCGAAATTCCTTGTCGGGTAAGTTCCGACCTGCACGAATGGCGTAACGATGGCCACACTGTCTCCTCCCGAGACTCAGCGAAGTTGAAGTGTTTGTGATGATGCAATCTACCCGCGGCTAGACGGAAAGACCCCATGAACCTTTACTGTAGCTTTGCATTGGACTTTGAACCGATCTGTGTAGGATAGGTGGGAGGCTATGAAACCGGAACGCTAGTTTCGGTGGAGCCGTCCTTGAAATACCACCCTGGTTTGTTTGAGGTTCTAACCTTGGCCCGTGATCCGGGTCGGGGACAGTGCATGGTAGGCAGTTTGACTGGGGCGGTCTCCTCCCAAAGCGTAACGGAGGAGTACGAAGGTACGCTAGGTACGGTCGGAAATCGTGCTGATAGTGCAATGGCATAAGCGTGCTTAACTGCGAGACCGACAAGTCGAGCAGGTGCGAAAGCAGGTCATAGTGATCCGGTGGTTCTGTATGGAAGGGCCATCGCTCAACGGATAAAAGGTACTCTGGGGATAACAGGCTGATACCGCCCAAGAGTTCATATCGACGGCGGTGTTTGGCACCTCGATGTCGGCTCATCTCATCCTGGGGCTGTAGCCGGTCCCAAGGGTATGGCTGTTCGCCATTTAAAGAGGTACGTGAGCTGGGTTTAAAACGTCGTGAGACAGTTTGGTCCCTATCTGCCGTGGGCGTTGGATATTTGAAGGGGGCTGCTCCTAGTACGAGAGGACCGGAGTGGACGAACCTCTGGTGTACCGGTTGTCACGCCAGTGGCATCGCCGGGTAGCTATGTTCGGAAGAGATAACCGCTGAAAGCATCTAAGCGGGAAACTCGCCTTAAGATGAGATATCCCTGGAGGCTTGACCTCCTTGAAGGGTCGTTCGAGACCAGGACGTTGATAGGTCGGGTGTGTAAGCGCAGTAATGCGTTCAGCTAACCGATACTAATTGCCCGTAAGGCTTGATCCTATAACAAGTCTGCCTTATGGATCTGCGCCGTGTGTAAGCACTGGCTGCGATCCAAAGCGACAAGTTGGATTCTCGTGTGCGATACACACAACTCAAAATTACTGCTTCTTCCCAGATTGGTTCTGTTGGCCACGCCAGCAGAACAACCCCCTTTGCCTGATGACCATAGCGAGTCGGTCCCACCCCTTCCCATCCCGAACAGGACCGTGAAACGACTCTACGCCGATGATAGTGCGGATTCCCGTGTGAAAGTAGGTAATCGTCAGGCTCCCTCAAGCCAGAAACCCCCGCCCGACAAGGCGGGGGTTTTTGCATTGGCGCGATGGAAATGTGTGCGGTGCCCGACGTGGGTTGCAGCACGTCCTGAAAGGCTATGCGGCAGCGAACCTGAATGACCGGCCCGCTGCTGTTTCAGAACAGTCGTCGCTTGTCACAGTTACTAACGGTATGCAACATCGGTACCGAGCTTCCAGACGGATAGTGACCTGCGCCGCCCATCATCGGCAATGCGCCGATCACATCGGCGTGATGACGAGTCGCTTGTCCTCGACGGTAATCCGGACGCGTTCTCCAGCCTCGAATCCCGCGTCCTCAAGCCATACTCCCGCCAATTTGATCCACGGGAAGTACGTCGTGTTCAGTTTCCGGTGCGCTCTGATGGCACGGAGAACCCTAGACAAGGAATGATGGCGTGCTGACTCTTGAACAGTGACGAAGCGTTCCGTTACCGGGGTACGTAACTTATGATTGGCCTTAGCCATTTCCGACTCCTGAGGTGAGTTGGTTGTGGTCAGCGGGTCGTATGGGTGGCAGCCCATGCGGCCCGCGCTCTTACTGCTTTGCTCTCTCTTCAGCCTTCTCTCTAATTTGCGATATCTAGCGAAACGATTTTCTCTGTCGCGCGCGCTACAGACAGTTTAGTCCGCGATGCGTCTCATAAATCGCTTTATTTGGCACATAACCAAATGGACGATCCATAAATAACAGATGCATCGAGCATGGCAAGACTTTTCGTACTTGTCCAATGGTTTATTGAAAATGGAAATGATATGACTTCGCACAAAATAAGGCGAAGCATCGTGAAACAGTTCTGTCTTAAGAAGGGGGACCGCTCGTCAAACCGTGGGGTTGCCCTCGAGGGCATGGAATCCTCATGCATCACCGTACGCCGGTGACGTTTCTGGACGCCGAAGTTCACTGTTCGGCGTGCGAGTCGACCGGCGTTATCTTCGGTCAGGGGCCGCGTCGGCTCGGATTCGCTGATGGGTGAGCACGCAATGCTTAAAGTGGCCCCTGCGCTTGCCGTTGCGATCCGAGCCCTCCTTGCTCTGAATCTTCACGAGGCCGATATATGACTCTTCCTCCTTCCTGTCCCCCGGTGCGGTTCCCAGCGCATCATCACGCCGGATTACGCAAGGCTGGCGCCGCTGACTGCACTGTCGCCGGTGCTGGCGGCGCCGCTGCCGCTCGGCCGTGCTGAAGCCAGCGCGGCACTCGGCATGATCGTCGGCCCAATTGGCTCAATCTTTGATGGCCGCGCTGGAGGTCTGATGGGCGCGGGGCTCGGTGGCGCTGCAGGCGAACGGACTGACACCCATCTACAAGTCTAGAGCCCTTCGCGCTTCATCTCGGGGCTGACGGCGGAATGGCCAGGCTTTCCCTCGTCTCATCACTATGCAGGCGCGTCTTAGAGAGGCAAAATACTGTTTATTTGTACAACAACGCAACTGCACAGACAATCGCGGGGTGCCTATGCGATTCACCAACACAAAGAGCGAAACTTTGAAGCTACGAGTCTCGCCGATCTTCAAGCTGATCTTGAAGGAGGCTGCTGATGCCGCGCAGCGCAGCATGGTGGACATGCTCAAAGTCCTATTGGAGGACTACCGTGAACGCAAAGGCGTCACTTCCCCGGACCCCAAAACCGCTCCTCTCGCCCACAAGCGGGTGCGTGCAGCCTGTCGGGCAACCGCGGGAGCAGCTGCATGACCTTTCGCTACATTGGTTCAAAGGCCAGGCTCATCGATCAGATCACGACCTACATGGGGCATCCTCAACAGGATGCTTTCTTTGTTGACGCCTTCTGTGGCACGGGCGTGGTGGCCGAGGCTGCTGCTGACTTGGGCTGGAATGTGCGCATCAATGACAGTTTGCATTCTGCGGTCATTTCCGCAGGGGCTCGGCTCACAGGCAGTAAACAAGCGACATTCAAAAAGCTTGGTGGCTATGCTAAGGCCATCGCCAAACTCAACGCAGAAAGACCTAAGTGCGGCTTTATATGGCGCGAGTACAGTCCTGCATCGTTGGAGACGTGTGGTCTTGAGCGGCGCTATTTTACGCAAGAGAACGCCGCACGAATAGATGCCATGAGGGCACTGATTGCCGATTGGGCAGGGGCCGGAGCCATTAATCAGATGGAGGAGCGCCTGCTTATAGCAGATCTATTTAGTGCATTGAATAGGGTGGCCAACATCGCAGGTACTTTTGGCTGCTTCCTTTCCAAATGGACGGGTCAATCGCAGGACAAGATCGCTATGCGTTGCCGAGAGCTCAAAGTCAGCTGCGTACATGTGGAAGCTACAGTTGGCGATGTATTTGACGTGCCCAATGCTGTAGCGGACTTGGTGTACTTGGACCCCCCGTACACCAAGCGCCAATACGCCAGCTACTACCACATCCTTGAAACCGTCGCTTTGGGTGACGAGCCTGAGGTTGAAGGAGTCGCAGGTTTGCGGCCATGGAAGGGACTAGCCTCGGATTTTTGTTACAAAACCCGAGCCTTAAAAACGCTCTCGCGCTTGGTGCAGAGCTTGACGTCTCAAAAGGTCCTGTTGTCCTACAGCAGTGAGGGGCATATCGGCATGCAGGATATGAAAGCCGAGCTCTCGAAGATCGGTACGTCTACGATGTATCCACTGGGGGCCATTGGGCGCTATCGTCCCAACAAGGTGGCCAGCAGCACCGCGTCTGATGTGAACGAATTCTTAGTAGTGGTGGAGCGTCCTAACGCTTCGCCCAAGACTATTAAGGCCGTCAAGCCAGTTCTTGTGGAAAATTATGCATGAGTGTTTCTCGACCCGTTGAAGCAGAGTACCTAGCTCCAGCAGAGGCAGCTCTCACAAAAGCGGTGGGTGGGAATCGTGGCCCCGCCAGCTTTGAGCTTCGGCTCCAACTGTTGGAGGCGGTTGCCGCTCGTTTCGGTGGATTCGACTTGGCTGCGTTTCATCAGGCCTTTGAAGTGCAAAGCAAGCGACCAGCAACAGAGCTCTTGGAGCTTGCAGCTCCTGTGGTAAGTGCGGTTGAGCGTACACCGATTCATCCCGCATTGGCTTTGAGTGCTCTGGCGCGTGAGGCCTTACATGAGCAGGACCGAAAAAGCACGGGGGCGTATCACACAGACTTTCGCTTGGCTACTCGGTTGGCACAGCTTGCTGCGCCGAAGCTTACTCACGAGAGTAAGGTGATTGATCCCGCTAGTGGAGCGGGAATTTTGCTGGCAGCGTTGACCCATGCCGTGTGTGGAATGGATCGGGCTAAGGCTGCGCATTGGCTTGCTCATGGCGTGTGTGCTGCTGACTTGTCAGCCAGTTCGTTGCGTGCAGCTCTATTGAGCCTTGCGTCGTTTACAGACGATGTAGCGGCCCTTAAAGCTATGCGCGCGCGCTGGTATTGCGGGGACAGCTTAATGGCGGATCGCGAGGTCTGGACGGTCATGGCCCCTCAGGGCTTTGATGCGGTAATCGGCAATCCACCTTGGGAAAAGGTCAAACTGTCCCGACATGAGTTCTTAAAGTCATCTGGCACGCGGCGCCACTACGGAGCTCAGATTCATGGCCTCGATGAAGCGCGTTTTGCCGAGCAGCGCAACGAGGTAGCCAATTACTCGCGGCGCCTTCTGGATCGCTATCCAGACTTGGGCAATGGTGAGCCAGATCTCTACATCGCATTTACCGACCTCTTCTTTGACCTTTGCAAAGGGCAAGGCGTGGTAGCAGCGCTTATCCCCGGTGGGCTCATTCGCTCACAGGGAACGCAGGCGATGCGGCAGAAGATTTTTAACGCGAGTCAAAGTGTGTCCGTGTCGATCATCGACAACCGTGCACGGTTCTTTGCCATCGATACGCGCTTTAAATTCCTCGCGGTGGCCTTGGTCAAGGCCGGCTCTGAAAAGAGCAAACGTGAGCCTATCGCGCTCTCGCACGAACGGGGTACACCTACAGGTTTGGAGACGACAGGGACCGCTACCGTCGGCCGTACAGCACTGGCCTCAGTCCGAGGCGACCTGAGTTTGCCCGAGATCCGTAGTGTGGCCGAATGGAAGCTCTTCGCAAAGATTGCAGAGGCCGGTATCTCGTGGGAGGAGCCTGGAAGTGGCTGGACCCCGAAGTTCTGCCGAGAGGTCGATATGACCAAGGAGCGGCCCAAGTTCTTGGGCCGTGCAACGCCCGGAGCCTTGCCCGTGGTAGAGGGGCGCATGGTGCAGGCCCATCGCTTTGGCGTGAAAGGGCACGTGTCAGGCACGGGTCGTAGTGCGCTATGGGAGGCCTATGCTATCGGGGACTCGCGCCTCTCGCCCCAATTTTGGATTCGGCGCTCAGATATGCCCCGTGCAAATCAGCACCGTGTGGATGTGTTGCGCGTGGGTTTTTGCGACATCGCGGGCCAAACCAATGAGCGCTCGCTCATGGCTGCCTTGATCCCTGCTGGTGTGGCCTGTGGCAACAAGGTACCCACGATCCTTTTTCCTGAGGACCCTTCGGAAGAGCGCCTATTAGTGTGGTTGTCTATTGCCAACAGCTTTGTATTTGACTGGATGCTTCGGCGCGTGCTCACCACTACGGTGAACTACTTTGTACTACAAAGCATCCCGCTGCCCAAGCTGGCCAGAGATGGCTTGCCGTGGAAAAAACTAGTGGATGCCGCGCGTGAATTGCGTGCGCTCGATAGTGCCGGGGCCACCAGAGAAACCTATGAGCGCACGGCTAAACTTCGGGCGGAGATTGACGCCGAAGTGGCCGTGGCCTATGGGCTCGATTTGAAGGATATGGAGTTGGTGCTCCAAGACTTCCCGATTTTAGATCGGGGTCAAATTGCCTTGCTAGGAGAGGCTAAATCCACTATTACCCGGGATAGTGTTTTGGCTGCAATGGCAAAGCGCACAGCAAGTTCGTGTACGCTTTCGTCACGCCGTGCGGCGGAGGCGCAAGCGTTGGGGGCCAGGGCTTATGTGCCCTCAGAGCTTGCCCGGGCTGGTGAAGAAATCGAAGAAGAAGGAGCTGAAAGTCATGGCTAGTGGAGCAGGGCATGTCGCCCGAATTCTGTATAAGGAAATTGTTGCAGGAGATCTGAGGAAAATCCTCGCTCAGTCCAACGACTCGGACACCGGAGGTGGCGCCCGAGATTTTCGTTTCGGCTCCTTCAAAACATTGCTGCCCGTCATCGTGCAGATGTTCCCCAAGAAGGCCAAGGAGAACCGCAAGCGTGACGGAGTCGTTGAGGAAATTGACGTATTCCAAGGAGAGTTTTTCTGGCACAACGACAAGGGTCTGGTCGAGCGCAAAGATTCCTTCTTTGAGCCGCCTACGGACGTCCGCCCGTCTGAGGGCCGCATTGCACGAGTGCATGAATACGGCTGCTTTGACACGAGCCGTGTGCCCAAAGGCGGGGAGGGTAACCGTGTTTTGCTCCTGTTGATCCAATTAAGCGATGGATCGGTCTGGCCACACTACGCGGAAGAAAAAACGCTGCGCATGAAGGGCAAGTGGGACCCCGTCGTCGCCGAAGAGTTGCTGGCCTGCTTGGACGCTAAGCGTGCGGGGAATCGCGCTGCAATTGGGTACCGAGATTTCACCAACGCGGGCAAATACTGCAATGGCAAGTGAAGACTGCAAACGAGCGTTGAAGTTGTTGGCGCGTTCGCGCAACGTGCTGGTCTCTGGTCCTCCTGGCACCGGTAAATCTACGCTCTTGGCAGAGGTTGCTCTGGCCTTTGAAACGGCTTTTGGCCTTGCTCCCGCTGGTGGCCCACCGCGACTCAATCCCTTAGGTGGGATTCCGATTCCACCTGCAGCAGGAGGAGACGTCAAAGACGTCCCTGCACCCACGAAGCTGGATCGAAAGGTTTTTCGGACGGTCTTCCACCAGAACTCTAAGTACCGCGACTTTGTTTCGGGCATTACGCCAGCGGTCAACAAGCTGGAAGGTTCCCGAGACTTCACAATCGTAAAAGGTACGCTGTACCGTGCCAGTGAGCACGCCAAGCGCGCCAGTGGGGCAGCGCTCTTGATCATTGATGAGATCAACCGAGGTCCTGCGGTACAGGTGTTCGGTGGTGCCATTGTGGCCATTGAGTCTGATAAACGTCTGGCCCCTGATGGGGAGAAGCGTGCCGAAACACAGTTTTTCGAGATACTTGATCCTACTTCTGGTGATGTAATCGAGTACGCCTTGCCCCATGATCTCTACATCTTGGCAGCCATGAACCAAGCAGATGCATCTGTGGAGCCTTTGGATGTGGCGTTCTTGCGCCGCTGGGAGCCACTGCGGCTGGAGCCTGATGAAGCTGCTCTGAGGGCGTTCTATGGCCTGGATGCCAGCGGTGTAAATGCTTTGCCTGATGCGCCAGCCGACGTCAACGATGCCTTGGAGGCGTCAGTTCGTGGATGGGTGGCTATCAATGAGCAAATCGCTCTGGGCCGCGGCCCAGAATTCCAGATCGGGCATGGCATTCTGATGTCGGACGTGAGCCCGCAGACACTGGCATTGCCCGAGGCTCTGAGCACGCTATGCGTGGGCTGGGCCAAAGTGCGGGCCCATGTGGAAGAGGTGTTCTTCGGGGACACCCGTGGCATTGCTGCTGTCCTCAATGCGTTGGATGGGCCAGCCTTCAATCCATTCAAGCTCACCGAGACGACCTTTGCTGATGACTTGCGATTCAGGCTTGAGGGCCCCGCAAATTTTTCAGAGGACAACATCTACACTGCCCTGAGGGCGTTTGCTAATCCCAGGGGGTAGTGTGTGGCGTACACCCGAACACGGTTGTCTCTCGTTGAATACGGCAAACCTATTGACTTGAGTTATGCGATTGCTGCGGCTATCGGAATAGAGCGTACGAAGGCTAGTAGTCTTTTGATGGAGGCCGGAAGCCGCGCAGCATCGAGCCTAAGGCTCAATTACAACCCCATCAGTGTCGATGCAAAGGGCGCTCGAGCAATCGACTTTGCAGGGCTCATCCGCCTCGCTCCATCACTGGAGTTGGAGGTCACGCCCAAGTTTTTGGGGCTGGATGACGCCGACTCCGCGTGGCGTGAGGACTTCTTTTTCCTCTCCACGCTGTCGCGCCATGGACGTCTCCTGGCCTCTGAGCGCCTATCTGCCTCAGGGGGGGCGCCACGCGACCTCTCGACTTTGGTGGCCCGCTCCATCGCGAGCATGTACGAAGCCCGCAAGCGCCGACCGCTGAGGAGCTACCGTAGGGCGCGTGAAGCGGACTTCTTTATCGATGGGGACCCTGATCCAGTAGACCTCACCTTTCCGTCGCCGGACGGTTTTGAGCAAGAGCTCATTCGCTTAGATCGGCGCAACGGTTGGAATGCGGACATCGTAGCCGCAGCTAAAGAGTTGCTGCCGGAGGTAAGTGACCCTTCGGCAGCAAGCTCACTGGTGCGTTTGATTGAAGACTTGTCACCTCAAAACGCCCCAGCCCACCGTCGAAAACCCATTCCTGCGAGGCACAGGGCATGGAACGCCTTGCACGAGCTTTCCATCGATGTGCTCGGAGGCTTGGGCCTCAGCTATAAGCAAGGACAAGCACATGCGCCTGGCTACCTAGTAAGCACTTGGAGGGTATGGGAAGACCTGCTGACGGTGGCTGCACGACTTGGCTTTGGGCGCAATGCGATGGTGGCACAGCAGGGCTACTCGTTGGGCACGAAGACGAAGATCGGCACGGGGGCCGTCAGCAAGCTGTCGGTGTATCCCGATTGTGTGATTGAGTCCGATGGCATAAGGCCTAGGATGCTTTTGGACGCCAAGTACAAGGGCCATGTTGAGCAGGGACTGCTTCGTATCAGTGAAGCGGATATCTATGAAGCCTTGGCCTTCTCGAGGGCTACCGGATGCGACTTCGTGGCGCTGGCCTATCCCGCACAACCGGCCGATGCTCCGCTGCCCGTGGGCACCTGCACAGTCTTTGAAAGGGTCGTGGTGGGCACAGTGCAGATCGTGGGTATCCAGCTTGAGAGCCGCCTGATTTCTAGAACGGGAGGCCTTCGAGTGTTTGCCTCCAATATGGCTTCTGGCATTGTGAACGCCTTATTCTAGAAGCGGCTTGGCTTACCAATCTGCAGGAATTTGTCGAAATTCCCGACTCACGGCGGGTTAATGGAATACGGGGTTGATCGGTGAACACCACTACAGAAAGTAAGAGCAATCGCTTCACGAAATACTTTCCACTGCTGTTGGATGCGCTGCGCTCTGTCGATCCCAATCCGATGCGTCCGTCTGAAGCATTGGCGTGGATTCGAGCACAGGGTATCGTTGCGGAGGAAGATCTGATCCGCCATGTTCAGGGTGGTGGTCAGTCGATATTTGAGAACGATGTGCACTGGACTCGTTTTTACCTTGCAAAGGGTGGACTCATCAGCAATGCGAAACGTGGTGTCTGGGCTCTGACACCAGAAGGTCGTCGTGCTCACCTAACACCCGATGAGACATGGGATTTATATGTCCGCATTCGGGATGCGAACCGCCCTGGCAATGCGGTGCCCGAAGATGATGTATCAGCCCCTGACATTGGGGAGGATTCGGACGACAGCAAAGCATACTGGTTTGTCGGGGCTTTGTGGGAGGACGACCAACTCCAACGTTTCCTGAATGAAGGTGTCTGGCAAAACGGATACACCGATCAATTTTTGGATCTAGTTCGAAAGATCCGACCGGGAGACCAGATCGCCATCAAGGCAGCCTTTGTTCAGAAGCGACGCCTGCCATTTGATGTCGGGGGCAAGCCCGTATCGGCGATGCGAATCAAGGCAACGGGTACCGTTCTGGAAAACTTAGGAGATGGTCGAACGGTTCGCGTGGCCTGGGACCCGATGACTACGCCACGTGATTGGTTCTTTTACACGTACCGTAACACCATTGCCCAAGTCGATCCCGAAGCGGAGGACGGACGCCGCCTGATCGAGTATACGTTCAAAGGTGCCTCCCAGGATTACGCATGGTTTCTGGCGCAACCGTACTGGAAAGAGAAGTACGGTGACCGTGTTGGTTTGGTTGCGGCGCATAATGAAATCGAAACTGCTTCCGTCGAAGATGACGAAGTTTCGGAGGCGGTCATCCCTTCTTATACAGTCGATCAGATCGTCGCAGACGGATGCTTTCTATCGATCGACGAGCTTGCGACGATACTGGTCAGGTGGCGAGCAAAGAAAAATCTGATTCTCCAGGGGCCACCAGGTACCGGGAAGACCTGGCTCGCGAAGCGTCTGGGCTTCGCGCTCGTTGGGTCTGACGACCGTGATGCGACGCGCTCCCGTTTGCGGATTGTGCAGTTTCACCCGTCATTAGCATACGAAGATTTCGTGCGTGGCTGGCGTCCTGCCGGGAACGGTCAGCTTGCCTTGGTGGACGGCATCCTTATGCAGGCCATTCAAGCGGCTGAGAGCGAACCCGATCTACCGTTTGTACTGGTGATCGAAGAAGTTAACCGAGGAAACCCGGCGCAGATTTTCGGCGAAATGCTGACGTTGCTGGAAGCCTCGAAACGCCATCGTTCCGAGGCGATGGAGCTGGCATACCGTAAGGAGCCCGGCGAGCGTATTCACGTCCCGGACAATCTGTACGTTATCGGCACTATGAATGTTGCCGATCGTTCGCTTGCTATGGTCGATCTGGCGCTTCGCCGCCGGTTTGCCTTCATCGACCTTGAACCACGGTTTGGTGCCGCCTGGCGTGCATGGTGTGCTGGACGCGGCCTTGAAGACGAATTGATTACCGAAATCGAACGCCGGATTGTCGATCTGAATGGCAAGATCGAAACAACCGTTTCACTGGGGCCGCAATTTCGTATCGGTCATTCGTACGTGACACCGGATGGCACCGTTGACAATGGCACGGCATGGTTCCGAGGCAAGATTGAGGCGGAAATCGGGCCGTTGCTGGACGAGTACTGGTATGACTCACCTGAAGCGGCTCGCGAAGCCAAACGGAAGTTGCTCGCGGGGTTGGATTGAGCGCATTCGCCGAACAGGATATTGCTATCGGGAATCGGAAGGTTGGTCGCATTCCTGTGCGTAACCTCTGGCTCCTGATGCTGTATGCCTCGGGTCTGACGCGCATCAAGGAAGCATTCAATGCGCTCGTCGTGGACGATCTTGAAGATATTCCCGATCTAGTCGCGAAACTGCTGGCTCATGCCGTGGAGCGGCGCTTGCGCCGGAACGTTTCGCGCGGATATCACTATCGGGCGGGGAGTCTCACTCGTGTCCGTGGCCAAATTGATATTCTGAAAACCGAAGCGCAGCAATTGTTATCGAAAGGCGAGGTGTATTGTCGTTTCGAAGAGCTGACGACCAATACGCCACGAAACCGTCTTGTTCGAACCGCATTGGACGTGCTGGCGAGACTCGTGCGGGATCGTGACATAGGTCAGCAATGCCGCTCCCTTGCAACGACACTTGATCATTCCGGCGTAGCCGGTGCTCGCCCGTCTCGTGCCGAACTGGCGCAAGATCAGATTGGTCGAAATGACCATGATGACAGGCTTATGGTCGAACTGGCGAAATTGGCATTTGATCTGGCTCTTCCGACCGAGGACGCGGGCCCGACGGCGCTGGTTTCTCCCGACCGGAGCGACGTATGGGTACGTCACCTGTTTGAAAAGGCTGTGCTCGGCTTTGCGCGTGTTGAACTGGAGCCTGTCGGATGGCGTGTCCGTGGTGGCACGCAGCTGAATTGGCAGAGGTCTGCGGCGTCGGATGGAATCAGCGAGATTTTGCCGGGCATGATCACAGACATCATCATCGATGATCTCGATGCTAGCCGCAGGCTTGTCATCGACACCAAGTTCACATCGGTTCTCGGTGTGGGTCGGTTTGGAGCTGCGAGTCTGAAAAGCCCTTACCTGTACCAGATGTACACGTATTTGCGATCTCAAGAGGGGCTTGACTTGCTGTGGAACCAAGCATCCGGGATATTCCTGCACCCGGCGGTTGACGTGAGCATTCGCGAATCAGTCACGATTCAGGGGCATGTCATTGCATTCGCCACTGTGGATTTTGCGCAGGACGCGCGAACCGTACGGGCTGAGCTTCGTGAGATATTGTCTGGTGCTACGAACTCCGAAAGTCGCTGCATTAATGACGACTCAATCGTCAATGCGCGACCGCGCTGGTGACATTGACATGGTTCCACATTGATCGATGCAGATCCGAAATGCCTACACAGTGCCTACACAAAATCCAGAAAGCAAAAAGCCCAGCCGTGTAGGCTGGGCTGAGCGACTGAATTCTTTGGTAGGGCGTGAGTGACTCGAACACTCGACCTATGGATTAAGAGTCCGCGCGGCAATGTCGTGATGTGATGCTGATAATGCGTAGGGCAATCACAGCCACTTAGTCACATAGTTGCACAACCGAGGCGCCAGTCGCACTTACCCTGGCGCCCTACGGGAGATTGCGCTCAAACGTCAATATTCCCCGCCCGCAACGCATTCGACTCGATAAACGCCCGCCGCGGCTCGACGTCATCGCCCATGAGGGTAGTAAAGATCCCATCCGCCGCGATCGCGTCTTCGATCTGCACACGCAGCAATCGCCGCACTGCCGGATCCATCGTCGTTTCCCACAGCTGCTCGGGGTTCATCTCGCCGAGCCCCTTATAGCGTTGTTTCGAGACGTTGCGTTCAGCATCCGCCAGCAGCCATTTCATCGCGCTCTTGAAGTCCGCCACGGCCATGCTGCGCTCACCGCGCTTGATAACCGCCCCTTCCCCAATAAGCCCCTTGAACGTATTCGCCGTCGTCACGAGCTGCTGATAATCCGCCGTGTGCTGGAATTCCTGGTCGATGACCGAGACCCGCACATTGCCGTGATGCGTCCGCTCGACATGCAGCGCCCGCTGTTCCCGAACCGCGTCATACGAAGGCACCACACGCACTTCGTTCTTCAGCGCTTCATCATGCAACGCAGCGTGCAGCGCCTTAGCCGAAGCCTCGGTCGAAGCCTCATTGGAAAGATCGATCACCACCCCATCCATAACGGCTTCCAGCGCCGCCGGGTCATACAACCGGCTCAACCGCTCGATCACGCTCTGCGACAGCAGATACGACCGCGCCAACTCCCCAAGCGCATCCCCAGAAATCGCCGCCGCATTCTCACCCGGCACCAGCTCCGACCCTTGCAGCGCCAACCGCAGCATATGCGCGTTGAGCTCCACGTCATCCTTCAGATACCGCTCGTCCTTGCCCGCCTTGATCTTGTAAAGCGGCGGCTGCGCGATATACACGTACCCGCGCTCGATCATGTCCGGCATCTGGCGATACAGGAACGTGAGCAGCAGCGTCCGGATGTGAGCACCGTCGACGTCCGCGTCGGTCATGATGATGATGCGGTGATAGCGCAGCTTGTCGAGGTTGTAGTCTTCCTTGCCGATCCCGCACCCAAGCGCGGTCACGAGCGTGACGATCTGTTCCGACGACAGCAGCTTGTCGTAGCGCGCCTTCTCGACGTTCAGCACCTTGCCGCGCAGCGGCAGAATGGCCTGGAACTTCCGGTCACGCCCTTGCTTGGCCGACCCACCTGCCGAGTCACCCTCGACGATGTAGATTTCGCATTTCGCCGGGTCTTTCTCCTGGCAGTCCGCGAGCTTGCCGGGCAGGCCGACGCCGTCGAGCACGCCCTTGCGTCGCGTCATTTCGCGAGCCTTCCGCGCCGCATCACGCGCACGCGCAGCTTCAACAATCTTCCCGCAAATGATCTTCGCGTCGATCGGCGTTTCCAGCAGGAACTCTTCCAGGGCCTTCGCCACAACTTCTTCAACCGGCGCACGAACCTCGGAAGAAACCAGCTTGTCCTTCGTCTGCGAGCTGAACTTCGGCTCCGGCACCTTCACGGACAGCACGCACGACAGCCCTTCGCGCATGTCGTCGCCGGTCGTCTCGACCTTCGCCTTCTTCGCGATTTCGTTGTCGGTGATGTACTTGTTGATGACGCGCGTCATCGCGGCCCGCAGGCCGGTCAGGTGCGTGCCGCCGTCGCGCTGCGGAATGTTGTTCGTGAAGCACAGCACGTTTTCGTTGTAGCTGTCATTCCACTGCATCGCGACTTCGACGCCCACGCCGTCCTTCTCGCCGTTGGCGAAGAACACGGTCGGGTGCAGGTTGGTCTTCGTCTTGTTGATGTATTCGACGAAGCCTTTCACACCGCCGGCGAACGCGAAATCGTCTTCCTTGCCCGAGCGCAGGTCCGTAAGACGAATCCGCACGCCGTTGTTCAGGAACGAAAGCTCGCGCATCCGCTTGGCCAGAATGTCGTAGTGATACTCGACGGTCCCGAAAATCGTCGGATCGGCCATGAAATGCACTTCGGTGCCGCGGTTCTCGGTGTCGCCGGTCACGAGCATCGGCGACACTTCCACGCCGTCCACCACCTCGATCACGCGATCCTGCGCGACGCCGCGGTGGAACTCCATGAAACGCTTCTTGCCGTCGCGGCGCACGGTGAGGCGCAGCCAGCTCGACAGCGCGTTCACGCACGACACGCCCACGCCGTGCAGGCCGCCGGACACCTTGTAGCTGTTCTGGTCGAACTTGCCGCCGGCGTGCAGCTCGGTCATCACGATCTCGGCGGCGCTGCGCTTCGGCTCGTGCTTGTCGTTCATCTTCACGTCGGTCGGAATCCCGCGGCCGTTGTCGACCACGGAAATCGAGTTGTCGGCGTGAATCGTCACGTGGATGTCGTTGCAGTACCCGGCCAGCGCTTCGTCGATCGAGTTGTCGAGCACCTCGAACACGAGGTGGTGCAGACCGGTGCCGTCCGACGTGTCGCCGATGTACATCCCGGGGCGCTTGCGCACCGCTTCCAGACCTTCGAGGATCTGGATCGACGAGGCGCCGTAGCTGCTGTTATCGGGTTGCGAATTGTGCTGTTCACTCATGGATATCTTCCGGTTCTGCGGGGCCACTCTCGTGGCGGCGCGGTGCGTTTCAGCGAGAAATCGCCGGGCCGCTCCAGTTTCCTGGCCCGCCCAGGCGCCGAAACGGCACCAAAAGGGCGGGTTGTCGGTTCGCCATAAAAACGCCAAAGGGGCTTGCCGCCCCCTGGTGTGTGTCGCGATGTCGAGCGCGTCAGATGCGCATCGGCATCACGACATACTTGAACTCGTCGTTCTCGGGCACGGTGATCAGCGCGCTCGAGCTGGCGTCGCCGAGGCTCACCTGCACGGTGTCGACCTTCAGGTTCGCGAGCACGTCGAGCAGATACGTGACGTTGAAGCCGATGTCGACGGTATCGCCCTGGTAGGCGATTTCGAGTTCTTCCTGCGCCTCTTCCTGATCGGCGTTGGTCGACATGATCTTCAGCTGGCCCGGCGCGATGATGCAGCGCACGCCCTTGAACTTGTCCGAGGTCAGGATGGCCGCGCGCTGCAGCGAACGCTGCAGTTCTTCACGGCCGATCTCGAACGTGTTCTTGTGCGCCTTCGGGATCACGCGCTGGAAGTCGGGGAACTTGCCCTCGACGAGTTTCGACACGAGCTCGACCTGGCCGAACGTGAACTTGGCCTGGGTTTGCGCGATGTCGATGGTGACGGTGTCGTCGATGTCTTCGAGCAGGCGCTGCAGTTCGAGAATCGTCTTGCGCGGCACGATGACTTCCTGGCGGCCGAACGTGCCGCCTTCGAGCTTCATCGACGAGAACGCGAGGCGGTGGCCGTCGGTGGCCACGGCCATCAGCTGGTCGCCGTCGACGACGAGCAGCATGCCGTTCAGGTAGTAGCGGATGTCCTGCTGCGCCATCGCGAAGTGCACCATGCCGAGCAACTGGCGGAACGACTTCTGCGGGACGGTGAGCGTGGCGCCGAAATCCTTGGCCTGCGCGACGGTCGGGAACTCGTCGGCCGCCAGCGTCTGCAGTGCGAAACGGCTCTTGCCCGACTGAACGGTGAGGCGCTTGTCGGCGAGCGACAGCGTGACCTGGCCGTCAGGCATCGCGCGCAGGATGTCGAGCAGCTTGCGCGCCGCGACGGTGGTCGCGACCTGGTCGCCGCCGACGCCGAAATCGGCGCGCGTGGTGATCTGCAGCTCCAGGTCGGTCGACAGGAATGAAACGTCCGGGCCGTTCTTGGTGATCAGCAGGTTGGCGAGGATCGGCAACGTATGGCGGCGTTCGACGATGCCGCTGACCGTTTGCAGCGGCCTGAGGAGGGTGTCTCGTTCGGTCTTGACCAGTTGCATAGAGTTCCTTCGTTGAGTAACGGCCTGCAGCGCAGCAGCCACGCAGCGCCCCGCCGGCCGGGCTCTTGGCCCGCCACCACCGGGGCGGTCAAACCAGTATTGTGCCTCAAAACCGAACCGCCCCCCTTAAATTGGGGCGGAGGCCGAATTATCAAGCGCGGTGCGCGCGCTCAGCCCTTCAGCGTCTGTTCCAGCACGTGCAGCTCGTGGTTGAGCTGCGCGTCCTTGCTGCGCTCGTCGGCGATCTTGCGCACCGCGTGCAGCACGGTCGTATGATCGCGCCCGCCGAACAGCTCGCCGATTTCCGGCAGGCTCTTCTGCGTGAGTTCCTTCGCGAGGTACATCGCAATCTGCCGCGGCCGCGCGATGTTCGCGGGGCGCTTCTTCGAGTACATATCCGCGACCTTGATGTTGTAGAAGTCGGCGACGGTCTTCTGGATGTTTTCGACCGAAATCTGCCGGTTCTGCACGGTCAGCAGGTCCTTCAGCGCTTCCTTGGTCAGCTCGATCGAGATCTCGCGGCCGTGGAACTTCGAATACGCGAGGATCTTGCGCAGCGCGCCTTCGAGCTCGCGCACGTTCGAGCGCAGGTGCTTCGCGACGAAGAACGCGACGTCTTCCGACAAATTCACGCCTTCCGACTGCGCCTTGCGCATCAGGATCGCGACGCGCATCTCCAGCTCCGGCGGCTCGATCGCGACGGTGAGGCCCGAGTCGAAGCGCGAGATCAGGCGATCGTCGATGCCCGAGATTTCCTTCGGATAGGTATCGCTGGTGATGATCACCTGCGCCTTGTTCGCGACCAGCGCCTCGAACGCGTAGAAGAATTCCTCTTGCGTGCGCGACTTGCCGGAGAAGAACTGGATATCGTCGATCAGCAGCAGGTCGAGCGAGTGGTAGTAGCGCTTGAAGTCGTCGAACGCCTTGCGCTGGTACGCCTTCACCACGTCCGACACGTATTGCTCGGCATGGATGTAGCGAATGCGCGCGCCGGCCTTGTCGAGCAGCAGCTGGTTGCCGATCGCGTGGATCAGGTGGGTCTTGCCGAGGCCGACGCCGCCGTACAGGAACAGCGGGTTGTACGAGATGCCCGGGTTGTCCGCGACCTGGATCGCGGCGGCGCGCGCGAGCTGGTTCGCCTTGCCGGTCACGAAGTTGTCGAACGTGAGCACCGGGTTCAGCTTCGAACGTTCGTACATCGAATCGGCTTCGCCGCCGTTCGCGGGCGCGGCGCCCGGGCCCGGACGCCACGTGCGGCGGCCGGCCGCCGCTTCGTGCGCGGGCAGGCTCGGCAGGTCGATGTCGGCGTCGTCGGCGTTCAGGTGGTGCGCGGCGGCCGCCGACGGCGTCATCGGCACGTCGGCCGGCGCGCTGGGCGCGGCGGCGGCATTCGCGGTCAGGTTGGCGGCGATCGCGGCGACCGTCGCGGCGGGGCCGCTCGGCGCCAGCGGCGCACGCGGCGCGGCCGGTGCGGCGCCTGCTGCGGCGCTGCGCATGCCGGCCTTCGGGTCGAGGACGAACTGGACTTCGATCGGCGTGTTCCAGAATTCACGGGCCAGATCGCTGATCCGGCCCGAAAACTGGCTCTTGACCCAGTCCAGCTTGAAGCGGTTCGGCGCGGCGATGGACAGCGTGTTCGCCGACGCATCGAAGGCCACCGGGGCCAAGGGTTTGATCCACGTCACGTACTGCTGGGGCGTCAGCTCGCGCTCCAGCAGTGCGGAACAGTGTTGCCAGAAATCGTTCATCAAGTAACTGTCGTTTTTTGCGTGCACAGCGCGGCTCGCCGGCGCCCTTGTCGCGGTCGCGCAACAAGGCCCGAAGCGGTCGTGCGAGCGTGCGTCGGGCGCCTGCGTCACAGTGTTGGCGGGGCAGGCGCGAGCCGAAGCGGCGTGCGGGATTCTTGGAGATAAGGCGAGATTCTAACGCCAAACGCGGCCACAGCGGGACTTATCCACAGGCTGTGTTTGTGGGCCGCGGGGCCGGATCGGGGCGGGCCGGCACAGGCGAACGACGCGTAAAGTATTGACCGTCAACGGAAAAACGGTTTAAATAGCGGGTTCCGCGAAAACCAATCCTGTATTCCCGGCGATTGCGTTCGCCCGAATGCCTCCGGTTAAGGGCACGCGGTCCCCTGAATTTCGACATTCTCGAACAAGTGAGAACATCATGAAACGTACTTACCAACCGTCCGTGACGCGCCGCAAGCGCACCCATGGCTTCCGTGTCCGCATGAAGACGGCAGGTGGCCGCAAGGTCATCAACGCTCGCCGCGCGAAGGGCCGCAAGCGCCTCGCCATCTAAGGCAGGTTGCGCGCTGTGTCCGCCGTCCGCAGTCCTGCGGAAGGTGCCGTCGAGCCGGGTGCGAATCCGTCGCAGACGAAAGCCGCCTTCCCGAAAGCTGCGCGACTTCTGAAAACGGATGAATTTTCATCCGTTTTTCGTTTGCGCCCCTGGCGGCGCTCCGCGCACTTCGTGATTTACGGCAAGCCGACCGGTCAGCCCGCACGCCTGGGGCTCGTCATCGGCAAGAAGTATGCGCCGCGAGCGGTTACCCGTAACCTCGTGAAGCGGCTGGCGCGCGATGCGTTTCGCCTGCGCCGCGCCGAATTCGCCGGTTACGACCTGCTGCTGCGGCAGCACACGCGCTTCGACAAGAAAGCGCTGCCGAGCGCGGCTTCCGCCCCGCTCGCGGCGATGTGCGCGGCCGAGATCCGCGAGCTGCTCGACAGGGCAGCCCGGGAAATCGCGCGCCGCGCGTCGAAGCCCGCGTCCGAGTGACGCATCCGTGCCCGGTGCGGCGTTCGCGCCCGCCCGGCCGGTTTTGACGCGGCGTCGTACGGCGCCGCCCAAGGTATGGAAACGGTATTGATCGCCTTGCTGCGCTTCTACAAGGTTGCCGTGAGCCCGATGCTCGGCAACCGTTGCCGTTTTTATCCTTCCTGTTCGGATTACGCGCGCGAGGCAATCCAGTATCATGGCGCCGCGCGCGGCACGTATCTCGCCGTCAGGCGCGTGTGCCGATGCCATCCGTTTTCCGCGGGCGGCATCGACCTCGTCCCGCCGCCCAACTCCGACACTCGCGCTCGCGGCGAAGCCGACGCGCGGTCCCATCGACTCTGAGACAACGCATGGATATCAAACGCACCGTCCTATGGGTGATCTTCTTCATGTCAGCTGTCATGCTGTACGACAACTGGCAGCGGGACCATGGACGCCCGTCGATGTTCTTCCCGAGCGCCACGCAGACGGCCCCGGCCGCCGCCGGCGGCGCATCGGGCACGGGCGCGACGACGACCGCAGGTGACGTGCCTGCCGCCGCGGCCGGCGCCGCACCGTCGACGACGGCACCGGCCGCGCAGGCGCAGCTGGTGAAGTTCTCGACCGACGTGTACGACGGCGAAATCGACACGCGCGGCGGCACGCTCGCGAAGCTGACGCTGAAGAAGCAGGGCGACGGCAAGCAGCCCGACCTGTACATCACGCTGTTCGACCACACGGCCGGCCACACGTATCTCGCACGTACGGGCCTGCTCGGCGGCGATTTCCCGAACCACAACGACGTCTACACGCAGCTGAACCCCGGCTCGACGTCGCTGACGGGCGACCAGAACACGCTGAAGCTGTCGTTCGAATCGCCGGTGAAGGGCGGCGTGAAGGTGATCAAGACCTACACGTTCACGCGCGGCAGCTACGTGATCGGCGTCGACACCAAGATCGACAACGTCGGCACGGCGCCCGTCACGCCGACGGTCTACATGGAACTGGTGCGCGACAACACGGCCGTCGAAACGCCGATGTTCTCGCACACGTTCCTCGGGCCGGCGGTCTACACGGACGCGAAGCACTTCCAGAAGATCGACTTCAGCGACCTCGACAAGAACAAGGCGAACTTCGAGAAGTCCGCCGACAACGGCTGGGTCGCGATGGTGCAGCACTACTTCGCGTCGGCCTGGATTCCGCAGCAGGGCGCGAAGCGCGACATCTACGCTGAAAAGATCGATCCGACGCTGTACCGCGTCGGCGTGAAGCAGCCGGTCGCCGCGATCGCGCCGGGCCAGTCGGCCGACGTGCAGGCGCGCCTGTTCGCCGGTCCGGAAGAAGAGCGCATGCTCGAAGGCATCGCGCCGGGCCTGGAGCTCGTGAAGGATTACGGCTGGGTGACGATCATCGCGAAGCCGCTGTTCTGGCTGCTCGAGAAGATCCACGGCTATGTCGGCAACTGGGGCTGGGCGATCGTGCTGCTGACGGTGCTGATCAAGGCCGTGTTCTTCCCGCTGTCGGCGGCAAGCTACAAGTCGATGGCGCGCATGAAGGAAATCACGCCGCGCATGCAGGCGCTGCGCGAACGCTTCAAGAGCGATCCGCAGAAGATGAACGCCGCGCTGATGGAGTTGTACAAGACCGAGAAGGTCAATCCGTTCGGCGGCTGCCTGCCGGTCGTGATCCAGATTCCGGTGTTCATCTCGCTGTACTGGGTGCTGCTCGCGTCGGTCGAAATGCGCGGCGCGCCGTGGATTCTGTGGATTCACGACCTGTCGCAGCGCGATCCGTTCTTCATCCTGCCGGTGCTGATGGCCGTGTCGATGTTCGTGCAGACGAGCCTGAACCCGACGCCGCCGGATCCGGTCCAGGCGAAGATGATGAAGTTCATGCCGATCGCGTTCTCGGTGATGTTCTTCTTCTTCCCGGCCGGCCTGGTGCTGTACTACGTCGTGAACAACGTGCTGTCGATCGCGCAGCAGTACTACATCACGCGCAAGCTCGGCGGCGTGAAGAAGAAGCCGGCCTGACGCCAGTCGTACTCGCGGGCGGTCCGCCGCTCGCGATGCGCGCAAAAAAAGCCGCATGGTTCATGACCGTGCGGCTTTTTGCTTTTCTGGTCCGATCCCGGCTCAGCCCTTCTTCGTTTCGCCCACGTCGCCGTAGAACTGCTCGACCAACTCCTGCACGAGGTAGCGATGATGCGGCGACAACGCTTCGATCTTCGACGCGAGTTCGATCGTCTCGGGCGTCGGCGGATAGTGCTCGTCGCGCGGCAGCGGTTGCGGCGTCGCGTGTTCGATCACGCTTGGCGACGGGCCGTAATGCAGCCAGTGGACCTCGACGCGCAACCAGTCGGCGAGCGTCGCGAGTTTGTCCGGCGTCGGAATCGTGCGGCCCGTCAGCCATTTGTGCGCGGTTTGCGGCGAAACGGGCTGGGCTCCGCGATGGCGCAGATTGAATCGGTTCGCCAGTTCCGTCGCGCCGGTGACCTTCTCCGGGCTGCGCCGCAGGGCGAACTTCAGGCGTTCCGAGAACGCGGCTTTTTCTTCGGGTGTCGGCATGGGGGAGATTGTGCAATTCGGCCGACGTTTCTAAGACAACCATATAGGATAAACGTATCCTGTTCAGACGAATCCCGGCCTCGTACGGGCACATTGGCGGAATTGAGGGGCAAATCGTCCGCCCCCGCCAGCAGGCATACTTGTCCGAAACGAAGAGTATGCCAGCACGGGGTACTGATACTCGACTTATCCCCGTCGGGATAAATTCGGGCGAGTCCGAATTCGGCGCCGCGTCCGGTGGCGCGGGTGCCGACACGCTACAATGCCGGCGTTCCGATCCGCGAACTGTTGCGCCGGCGCACCGGCTACTCGCCGATTTCCCAGACTCCCCAGATTCGTCCGATTCCCATGCTCGCTACCGATTCCGATCCGATCGTCGCCATTGCCACCGCCGCCGGCCGGGGCGGCATCGGCGTTGTCCGCGTGTCGTTCGGGCGCGGCGGCGAGGCGGCCGCATTGCCGCTGATCGACGCGTTGTGCGGGCAGAAGCTCGCGCCGCGTCATGCGAGCTACGTGCCGTTTCTCGACGCGCATGGTGCGCCGCTCGACCGCGGGATCGCGCTGTATTTCCCGGCGCCGCATTCGTACACGGGCGAATACGTGCTCGAGCTGCAGGGGCACGGCGGGCCGATCGTGATGCAGTTGCTGCTGCAGCGCTGCCTGGACGCGGGGCGCGGCTTCGGGCTGCGGCTCGCGGAGCCGGGCGAGTTCACGCGGCGCGCGTTCCTGAACGACAAGCTCGATCTCGCGCAGGCCGAAGCCGTCGCCGACCTGATCGAGGCGAGCACCGAGGCGGCCGCGCGCTCGGCCGGGCGTTCGCTCGACGGCGCGTTCTCGCGGCAGATCCATGCGCTCGTCGACGACGTGATCACGCTGCGGATGCTGGTCGAGGCGACGCTGGATTTTCCGGAGGAGGAAATCGACTTCCTCGAGGCGGCCGACGCGCGCGGCAAGCTCGCGAAGATCCGCGCGCAGCTCGCCCACGTGCTCGGCGATGCGCGGCAGGGGGCGCTGTTGCGCGAAGGGCTGTCGGTCGTGCTCGCGGGGCAGCCGAACGTCGGCAAGTCGTCGCTGCTGAATGCGCTGGCGGGTGCCGAGCTGGCGATCGTCACACCGATCGCCGGCACGACGCGCGACAAGGTGGCGCAGACGATCCAGGTCGAAGGGATTCCGCTGCACATCATCGATACGGCCGGGTTGCGCGAGACGGAGGACGAGGTCGAGCGGATCGGCATTGCGCGCACGTGGAGCGAGATCGAGCGTGCGGACGTCGTGCTGCATCTGCTCGATTCGCGCACGGGGATGACGCCGGACGACGAAACGATCGCGGCGCGGTTTCCGGCCGGCGTGCCGGTGGTGCGCGTGCTGAACAAGACGGATCTGACCGGCGTGCCGGCGTGCGTCGAGCATCCGGCGGCGGAAGGCGATCTGACCGAGGTGCATCTGTCGGCGAAGCGCGGCGACGGGATCGACATGCTGCGCGCGGAGCTGCTGCGGATCGCCGGGTGGCAGGCGGGGGCCGAGGGCGTGTATCTCGCGCGCGAGCGGCATCTGATCGCGCTGCGCGCCGCGCAGGAACATCTCGCGCAGGCGGCAGATCATGCGGAGCAGCGCGCGCAGTCGCTCGACCTGTTTGCCGAAGAGCTTCGGCTCGCGCAGGAGCAGCTCAATGCGATTACCGGGGAGTTCACGTCGGATGATCTGCTGGGGGTGATTTTCAGCAGGTTTTGTATCGGAAAATAACCAGTCGCCCAAGGTTGTCCAAGGTCGTCTAGTCACCCCTCTGAAACCATTGTGGATTCTAGGATTGGTAGCCTAGCGTTGCCCAGGGTTGTCTATTGACATCCAGCCTTTGATGGTACACATTTAGGTACACAAGGACGTTGTGTCCCAATCGATGTGTACCAACCATGCCGAAAACCGTTGTCCCACTGAATGACACCCGCATCAAGGCGCTGAAGCCGAGGGCGGCGCGCTACCGCATCTCGGACGGTGGTGGTCTCGTGCTGGAGGTCATGACATCGGGTTCGAAGGTCTGGCGCTACCGGTACACACTGCACGGCGAACGACAGCCGATGGTGACGATCGGGGACTATCCTGCGGTCACGTTGCAGGAGGCGCGCGAGAAGGCCCGCCGATACGCTGAGATCGTCGCCAAAGGCGTTTCCCCTATCGCTGACGCCAAGAAGGATCGCGGCGCCGTGAAGCGCTTCGATACGGTTCGCGAGTTCGGTGACGATTGGTACACAACCCAGATCGCAGGAATGTCGCCTGAGTACGCTCGGACGATCAAGCGCGCGCTCGAGAAGGACATCTATCCGGCGATCGGCAACAAGCCGCTGCCGGACGTGACGCCTGGCGACGTGCTGGCAATCTGTGACCGGATCAAGGCCCGCGGCGCGCCGAAGATGGCGCTCTCGACCCGGAACGTCATCAAACGACTGTTCGAATACGCAATCGCGCGCCAGCTTGCTCCGACGAATCCTGCTCATGCCGTTGTCGCGCGCTTCGTTGCCACCCAAGACAGCCGCACGCGGGTTCTCTCCCCTGACGAGATTGGGACGGTGCTGCGCGCCGTCTACGCCTCAGATATCCGCCGCGCGCTCAAGCTTGCGATCCACCTGCTGATCCTGACGATGGTTCGGAAGTCCGAGCTGATTGAGGCGCGCTGGTCAGAGTTCGATCTCGACACCGGCATCTGGCGCATTCCTGCCGACCGTATGAAGAAGGACAAGGAGCATTGGGTCTACCTGTCCTCGCAGGCCGTTGCGATGCTCCGCGAATTGTACGAGCAGACCGGAAATCACGAGCACGTCTTCCCGTCGACGCGTGGCCGCGGTGACAAGCCGATTGCGAAAAGCACGCTTAATCAGGCAGTGCGCTCCCTCAGTCTCGATGTTCAGCACTTCGTCTTGCATGACTTCCGCCGTACTGCGTCGACACATCTGCACGAAATGGGCATGCCATCGGATGCGATCGAAAAGGCGCTGGCGCACTCGATCAAGGGCATCAAGGGCGTGTACAACCGGGCCGAGTACGCGGATGAACGGAGGAAGATTCTCCAGCTGTGGGCAGAATTCGTGGAGGCCCAGGTCGATGGAGAGAGGAAGGTCGTGATCGGCAGCTTTGGCAGCACGGTCGCATAGAATGCATGACCGCTGCCTGGCGGAATCAGGCGAAGCGGCAGTCAAGGTGTTGGCGCACCGAGACTGCCTGACCACAACACGGCCTAAATAGGAGGTCCGTACCATGGCTAGTGTCGATTTTATCCCGGCTGGGAAATCGGCCGAAGACAGCGCTCGCGCGCTGAGGCAAGTGAACGACGCGCTAATCAACGAAGCTTCATTCGCGTGGAAGATCCATAACACGCTGGCGTTCATGGTCGAAGCACTCCCCGAAGATACCGAAGAAGGTTTGCCCACGGCATGCTTGCTGCGCGAATTGCGCGCGGACATGGACAAACTGGCGACGAGCTTGGGCGACCTGGTATCGAAGGTGCGCCATGACTAACACCAATGCTACTTTCTCGGCGCTGTCCGCTCGTATCCCGGGGATGTCGATGCTGTACGACGAGGACAGTAATTTCAGATATGCGCTATTGGTCGACCTAGCCAGATTCAAGCCCGCGGAGTACGAACGACAGGCGCTATTCGAAAGAATCAGCGACCGTTTGATGAGCGAGTACCTGCGTCTGGCGTCGCATATCGAAGCCGCACGAGAAGCGGGGGACCATTCGATTCCTCGAGGTTGTGACGGCGATGCGGTGTCAATGAGCATGCCAATTGACGATCTGATGATGATCGAAGTGATTCCGACGGCGATTGATCGGGAGGCGTTTGCTCGTTGTTTGCCAACCAAGGTGGGCGATTTCATCGGGTGGCTGTGCGGTGCCCCGGGCGACTAAGCGCAAGAACAATTTCCACTGCGGTTGCCCGTGACGGCAGCTGCGATTCCGAAGGAGCCACTCATGAGGCTCGAACAATACGAAGTTCGCGATCGCGCATATGGTGTGTGGCATCGTGCGCCATCGATTCGCCGATATTTGCAGGCGTCTCAAGCCGAATCGTTGACGATGGTTGACCTCGATTCAGTGCTGTTCACGGAGTACGACAACGGTGCCAAGGCCCCCTTGGCTCTGGTTGAAGTGGCTCGAGACATAGGACAGGAGAAGCCAGCCGGAGTGATACAGCATCTGGCGCAGCTTGCCGATGTGCCAGCCTATGTGGCGCTGTACACGCCGTCGGAGGCCGCAAATCCGGTCAATCCCAACTGGTCCGATATCACTGCGTTTCGAGTCAAACGCCTTTGGCCTCGCCCCGAGCCAGGTTGGCGCGTTCTCTCACCGGGGCAATGGGCGCGAGCATTAGTGCAGATACGCGGCTGGCAAATGCGACGAATCCAAGTGCAAGACGCCGCAAACGATGATCAATGCTAGGGGGCATCATGCTACGTAAAATACTGGTGGCGCTTCTCTTCGGATTGGTTGCACTGACCGTCCGTGCTGAGTGTGAATGTCGATGCATTGGCGGTCAAAACCGGCCGATCTGCTCGAGCACAATGGAGATGCCGCCAATCTGCCCCCCGACGATCTGCCCAATCGAGCCACCTGCCGTTCAGCCGCTGATGGCACCGCAGTTGCCTCCTTTAGGGACCTCGAGTTGCCAGACGCGCCAAGTTTGGAATCCATACGCACGACAGTATCAGTGGCAGCGCATTTGCCAGTAGGCGCACCACGACCAAACAGCCGCGCCTAGCTCGACGGGGCGAAAGCGGAGTTCCCTACTCCGTTGGCGCGGCTCCCGCCTAGGGTTGCGCCGAGGGGGCGCTGATATGGATTTCCCGAAAGGTGTCCTTTTGGAGCGACAGCGGCTTGTCTGCATCGGCGATACGCATAAGGTGAATCTTCTCGATAGCCTCATGCGAGATGAGGCCGCTGTGCTTATGTGGAAGACTCTCGAGCGGCGTTCTTCAGCACTTGCGAATGCCGAATCCGACGACGGACTGTGGGTCGCCGCGTTCCTGGCGGCAGTGACGGCTGCCTCGAGTCCGCCACGCTATCAAACTGCGTCAACCGCTGACCGAAAGGACTTAGCTGATCGCCTCAGGAGTCTCCGGAACGAAATGGAGAAGTTGTTCGACGTTTATGACCTCGACTTTCATATCGTTCAGCTCAATGGCAAAACGTTCAACGGCCTCTATGTGTTCGAGGACTTCGGGGATGCGAACCGAGCGCGCATCCGTGAGGCCGGAGATCAGCTTATGCCCGCATCGGCACTGATAACCAATATGATCGGGCGCTGCATCGATCAGGTCGAACAGGTTAAGCCGGCTAAACAAGGCTCGAATGCTTTGGCAATCCGCTTTATCCGAGATCTGGCCGAGCGAAACAAACTGGCTTACGAGGGAGAGGTGCTTAACGCGGTGATTGCGACTGCTGCCAACGCCATTTATGGGACAGATTACGTTGAGTCGGATGTTCGAAATCTACTGAACAGAATATCGAAGGGAGCGGGTTTGCAATCAAGGACGTAGTTTCCGAATAATTGCAAATTTCAACGAGATTTGGGTTGAGGTGGAATGTACAGCATGCAAACGACGCCTAGGAGCGACAAAGCATGCGTGCAAATGCCGAATCGGCCAAAGTCCCCGAAACACTCCCGTGCGTTGGCTTTTCCCGTTGGAGCCAACTCCAGCATTTCATCCCCGTCAGCCGGGAGACGTGGCGGAAACTCGTCAAAACCGGGCGAGCGCCGCAACCACAACGCTGGACCGAGCGATGCACCGTCTACAGCAATGAGGAAGTCCACCGCTGGATGAAAGATCCTGCGGCATATCAAGCCCCGTCAATCTCGGCGTAAGGGGCTTGCCATGGCTGGAAAATCCAATTGCACTCGGTTTCGCTTCGGTGGCCCGGGCAGAGCGCCTGTCGATTTCGGCGTGGTGCGCGGAGCGTGGATGGTCTGCAAGGACCTGACTTGGCCAGCGGTCGTTTGGAATGACGGCCGGTGCTGGGCATATCTCCACGACATGACGCCGGCCGCAGTTCAACGCGTCCTTGAGCGCCTCCGTGAAGCCGAATTGGACCGCGTGCCGACCGGCATTCTGACGGGGTGGCAATCATGACGCGCCCTTCGTTTCAGTTCTATCCAGGCGACTGGCAGGCGAACAGCAATCTGCGGCGCTGTACTCACGCTGAGAAGGGCGTCTGGATCGACGTGATGTGCCTCCTGCACGATTCCGAAGAGTACGGCGTCCTGCGCTGGCCGCTCAAGGAAATTGCGCAGGCTATCGGCGCTCCGCTCTCGATACTCAGATCCATCATCGCCAAGGGCGTGCTGAAAGGAGCCGACAAAGGGCAGACGTGCGCTGCGTTCGTCTACGTTCCGAGGTCCGGTCGACGAGACGGTGATCCCGTAACGCTCATCGCGGAGCAGGAAGGGCCGATCTGGTACTCGTCGAGGATGGTCAAGGACGAGCACGTGCGTTCGGTCCGCGGTGAATCGTCGCGCTTTCCTAGCGATGGAGATGACGCACTGAAGGCAGCACCAAAGCATGGCTTGGGTGATAGCACCAAAGCTTCACCAAAGCCCCCCTTAGGTGACGGCTCTTCATCTTCTTCTTCATCTTCGTCTTCAAACAAACAAAAACAACGCGCTCCGCGCTTCGATGCGCAGGCGCATCTCGAGTCTTTTGGCGTTCCGCCTGAGATCGCCAAGGACTGGCTTGCTGTCCGCAAAACCAAACGTCTTGCACCGACTGTAACGGCTTTCGACGATGCCAAGGCCGAGGCAGATAAAGCAGGGATCTCGATGGCGGAAGCAGTGCGCACCTGCGTGATTCGCGGATGGGGCGGCTTCAACGCATCGTGGTTGGGCGAGCCGTCCGGACGCGTCAATGGGCACCAAGCCGAAGGGATTTTCGGATGATGACCACAAACCTACGTTCTCCGCGGAACTCAGTCGAGCTGATCGCTATGCGCAAATGCGGCAACAGACCGGAACTTCCGGTGCTGGTCACGCTTGCCGGCTCGCTGTCGTGGAGGAATGTGACGCTGAGCGCTACGCCAGGCGAGCGTTACGACTGGCGGCTGATCACCGCACTCGACGTCGAGGTGTTCGCGTCCACCAGCGTGCCGTGGGGCGACTTACTGCGCACGCTTGCGGATATCGCCGCTGCGGTTCCTAACACGCTTGTGCTGACCTTTCGGGAAGGTCCACGCGTGCATTGTGGCGATGCACATGTCGTTCCGGGGCAGGACTTCGCGCTGTTTGACTGGTTCCCCATGGCAATCGCGCCAATTTGTTGGCCGGCCTCGCATGTACTTGCTCGACGTCTGTTCGATGTATTGGGCAACACGATTCCGAATCCATACGACGACGCCTGCAACCTCGCAATGCAGGTGGTCGCCGAAGCTCATGAGAATTCCAAGGAGGTGGCCTGATGGCCCGAATGCTGCCTGATTCGATCGACTGGAACGCCTACGTCAAGGACACGGACGACGGTTGTGCGGATGTGCGCCGCGCCAGCGAATTCATTGAGGACCTGATCGAGCATGTGCATAGCCCGAAGAGCATCGTGATTGGCACTGCATCGCCTTGGGCCAGCGTTGGCGATTCGCTCCGCTTCCGCGAGGGCGAGGTGACGCTTTGGGGCGGCGTGAACGGTCATGGCAAGTCCGCCGTCCTTGGCGAGGTGATGCTGCACGCCATGTCGACCGGCGATCGTGCATGCATCGCATCGATGGAAATGCGGCCGATCGCGACCATGGAGCGCTTGACGCGTCAGGCTGCTGCCGCTGCGGCGCCAGCACCTGATTTCATTCGTGGCTTCGGACGGTGGACCGATGAGCGCCTATGGCTGTACGCCCACGTTGGTACCGTCGAGCGAACGCGCATGCTTGCTGTCGCGAGGTATTGCCGAAAGGAGCTTGGCGTGCACCACGTCGTAATCGACAGCCTGCTCAAGTGCGGTATTGCGCCGGACGACTACGCCGGCCAGAAAAACTTCGTTGATGCGCTTTGCTCGCTGGCGCGCGATACCGGCGTGCATATCCATCTGGTGCACCACGCGCGTAAAGGCGAGCGGGAATCCGTCGTTCCGGACAAATTCGACATGAAAGGGGCGGGCGAGATCACGGATCTGGTGGACAACGTCCTGATCGTCCATCGCAACAAGTCCAAGGAGGCGCTGCTCCGCAAAGAGACACTTTCCGACGAGAAGCGCGAAGAAGCCGAACTCCAAGCCGACACCGTACTGATTTGCGCAAAGCAGCGGCACCACACGTGGGAGGGAAACGTCCGCCTCTGGTTCGATGCAGACAGCCTGCAGTTCCGGGACTCGAGAGGCGGCGGATTGCGATACCTCGATCTGACCTCCGGCATGTGGAAGCAGGAGTGGAAACGATGAACCGATCGCCCTTGGCATTTCTGGAGACAGTTGCACGCGGCGACGTGAATGACATGCGCCGACAAGCGCTTGCGCGGCTTGTAGTGCGACTGGCTCAACGTGAGCAATGGAGCGGGGAGCGACTCGATCAGGCGATGTACGTGGTTGATCGTCAGCCTGCGTTCTCCCTGCTCCCTGATCTGCACCACTTCCGGGACCGAATTGCCATGTACGGCGAGGACGACGGTCCTGTCGAAAGTCGACCGTGAATTTTTCAGGGGAATTTCAGCGAGATGAGCAACGGGCAGTTCAAAAAAGGGCAGAGCGGCAATCCGGCGGGAAAGCCAAAGGGCGCGCGCGACAAGCGGACAGAGTTACGGGAATTGCTGCAGCCGCACGCTGCGGATCTCGTGAAAAAGGCTGTCGAGCTTGCCAAGGCTGGCGATACGACCGCGCTTCGAATCTGCATTGACCGCTGTATTCCCGTGGTCAAGGCAAAGGATGCGCCTGTCGACCTGCCTGAGCTGACGGGCACGCCCGCAGAACAGGGTGAAGCAGTTATGCGCGCGATGGCGCTCGGTCGGATTACGCCGGATGAAGCCAACGCGGTGATGCAGGTGATTACGGCCCAGGTGAGGATCATCGAGGCCGACGAACTCGAGAAACGAATTGCAGCCTTGGAGGGCAAGAAAGATGGCAGCCAGTAGCCTCAAGTCGCGCATTGAACGCCTGGAGCAGCAGCGCGGTGTAACTGAACCTTTGATCGTGGTACTCCGGCATTTTGGCGAGTTCGAAGAGGGGCACGGTGTCTTTGTGGAAGGCGTTTTCTACCCATGTCCTCCCGGTGAATCCGTCGATGAAATTGAGAAGAACGCGATTCGAGAAATCAATCCGGATGGTACGCGAAAGCTGATCGTAGTGAAGCGCGCTGAGCCGTGGCCATGGGAGGGTGAGTGATGACCTCTACTGCATCCAATGAGCTTGATTCGTCGACTGAAATCGATGAGCGCCAAGTCGCGTTTATGTGTCGCCTGTCGTCGCAGCTCCGTTTGGTGCTAGGGATGCTGAGCATGGTCCGAGACAACTTGCCTAGCGATACGCCAATTGCCTTCGACGTTGAAAACATCGTCATCCATCTACGGACGTTGCACGACTACGCCGGCACCGAATTCCCGAGGCTTCCGAAGCATCCCGATTCCATAGGGCCGCCTGAGGCCGGGGAACAAGCCAAAGAGCTGGGCCAATCCGTCGAACCGAAACTGTTCCATTAAACGATCGAGGCACGATATGCGCACCACTACACTGCTTACGCCTGATACCCCGGACTTGCCGCTCAACGCCTTCCGGCGACTGCTTTGGCAAGCTCGGCCGGCAACACTCGAGGGCGGCGGAAAAGGCGGCGATGCACCGTCCGCACCGGATCCGTGGCAAACCGCTGCGGCAACGACATTCACGAACCAACAGTCTGCCGCCTATAACAAGGCGCTGAACCTCAATAACTACTCAAATCCATTTGGTTCGCAAACTTCCACGCAGATTGGCAAGGATCCCAACACGGGTGCGCCGATTTATGGGACGACGATTTCTGCGAGTCCCCAGCTTCAGGGCATGCTCACCGGTCTTCTGGGGCAGGTCGGGCAGAGCGGTTCGATTAACCAGAACGCGATGATCGGCCTGAACGGCTTGGCTGGGCTGTACCAAGGTCTCAACCAGCAAATCTCCGCGCTCGGTTCATCGATCAATCCGCAAGCAGCTCAACAGGCACAGCAGCAAGGCCAGAATGCCGCGTACGCCGCGCAGACCCAATACCTCGACCCTCAGTTTTCCCAACAACAAACGTCGTTGGATGCGCAACTCGCAAACCAGGGGCTGACGCAAGGCTCCGAGGCGTACAACAACGCCCAGAACAACTTCGCTCTGCAACGTCAGCGCGCATATAGTGATGCGGCGAATCAGTCGATTCTCACCGGATCGCAGATCGGTACGCAGAATCTTCAGAACCAACTTGCTAATCTGCAATCGCAGTCGGGGCTGTTGGGCATGATGGGCCAGAACCTCGGTCAGCAAGCAGGTCTGTATGGTCAGCAAGTCGGCATTGGCCAGGCGCCGTATTCGAACCTGCAGACTATCGCGCAGATGATCCCCGGATATTCCGGTACCGGGCAAGCTGCGGCGGCACCCGCGGATATCGCGGGATACATGAACAATGCCTATCAGGCACAACTGGCCGGCCACAACGCCGACGTATCGAGCGCGAACTCGACGATGGGCACTCTCGGAATGCTCGGGGGCGCCGCGATGATTGCATTTTGACGTTGAGCGAAATGGCTACGGGAGGTTGCACAATGAGCGATCATGTTTTCGATCCGGCGCTGAGCCAGACTGCGCAGCGTGAAATTGCCGAAGCGATGTCCACGCATCAGCGGCCGGTGCTGAAATTCTCAGGCGGGAAGGACTCGCTTGCTTGCCTGTATCTGCTTCGGCCGTGGTGGAACCGCGTGACCGTTCTATGGGCAAACTCCGGAGATCCGTATCCAGAAACTGTAGAGCAGATGCGACGCATCCGCGAGCTTGTTTCGAACTTCGTGGAAGTCCCAGGACCTGGATACATTCGCGGCCACGCAGTGGAGCAGACGTTTCCTGCGGATATGGTGCCGTGGACCGCGACGGCTATCGGGCGCCTCTGCAGCCCGAATGCGCCTAGCTTTAAATTGCACTCGACGCTCGAGTGTTGCGCCGCGAACGTCTGGGCTCCGATGCAGAACAAAATCAGGGAGCTGGGCGCTGATCTGGTAATACGCGGAGAACGAGAGGCCGAGGCGCACCGGCCGCCGATAACCAACGGGGTGGTCGACCCACAGAATGGTGGCACACAGTTGATCCCGCTGCGCCGATGGTCGAAAGACGATGTGTTTTCGTATCTGCGCGCCCAAGGTGTTGAACTGCCGCGGCAATACGCCTATGGCATGGGCTCGCTCGACTGCCTTCATTGCACGGCTCACCTTGCAGAAGCAGGCGGCAAGCTTCGTTATCTGCGCGACTTCCATCCCGACGTCGCCGTAGAGTACGAGCGGCGCCTGCGCCTAATTCAAAGTGAGCAGGAGCGGCACACCCGCCTCGTGAAAGTCGCATTGGGCGAAGTCGAGCCGGTTGGTGCAGAGGGTTTGGGAGACTGAATGACGGTTCGTGTGCGTACGAATCTGTGCAATCGTCTCCACGAGATACAAGAGCGGGGGAAACCATGAGCAAGAGCGAAGGAATTAGCCGGATAGCAAAGGTGCTCCGGGGTATCGGATGGCTCGTGATCCTTGCGGCGGCGGCGATCATGTTGGGGAACAAGAACCTCGACGGAGCTGGAGTCGTCGTCGGTGTCCTTGTGGCGGCAATCATTGCTGCACCGTGTTTTGCGGTGGCGTGGATCGTAGATGGATTCGCGAAATGACGAGGCACGGAGCCGCGTAGCATGCCTGTGGATAACTTCGATCATCGTTGCTGCCTAAATTTCGAGCAAGCAGGGCAATTCTCCGCATGCCGCCATGGATGGGCGTTTCCCGTAAAGCGGACAAAAGTTGTTCACTTTTCGACATTTGATAATTGGACGTTATGTCAAATTGTGGAGAAAATCTGGCGATTCGTATGCTTTCGGGGAGTCCATGCTATTCTGCGCGTAAGATCACTCTCGCGCGCGCGACAGACCATGACACCTGACGAATTCCAATCCGCCCTAGATCAGCTTGGCTGGAAGCAAGCGGACTTTTGCCGGATGGCCGGCGTTGACAAGAATACGCCGAGCAGGTGGATCAAGGGCACGACGCCGATTCCAGGGTGGACTCCGCGCTTCCTCGGTATGGCGCTCGAGATTCGCCGACTCGCAACGCTGATTGAGCCGCCGAAGGCGCCGTAATGCTCCTTGGTGCTTCGTGTTACGCCGATGGAGGCCTATTGGTTGGCTGATCTGGCCTCACGCAGATTGAACTCCGCGCACTCGAGGTCATTCTTGTTGAACAGTGGCGCGAAACGCGGTTCGAGCATAATGCTTTCGAATGACAGGTGCAGCGCGTTGTACCTCGCGAGGCTTTTCAGGCCGCCCTTGATACCGAAGCCTGGCTTCACGAGTCGCTTGGCCAACGTGACAGGCTCATACGTTGCCATCAGGCCTTCGATTACCCCCGCCTTTACGTACTTCCTTTGAATCGAAATGTCCATGGCCTCGCGGATGCGAGCACCGAACTCGCGGGCTAGGACATCGTGTGAGACGGTTTCCGTGTCGGGTGTCTCGTCCGTTTCGGACGTCGCGGCTTCCTGCTGCGCGACCTTTCCCAGCGCTTGAAGGAACGCGGGCAGGCGCGGTAGCGTGCGGTCGACCGACCAAGTTTCTTGATCGTAAAGAAATTCTGGAAATTCGCCTGAGTTCAGCACGGCATACAGTGCATGTACTGCGGCGTCGGTCAGCTCGAACGGAGGCGGTAACTCGGCTCGACCAATTCGCTCAACTGCAGCTTTCGTATAGGGCGCCTCATGCGCTCCTCCCTCGATCACCTCGTCGATATGTTGCCAGTACGGGCGGCAGCGCTCATCTGGGTGTCCGTCAACGCGCGGTACCCAACAGAGAATCCAGCGGTCGGGTTGGACCGTGTCGGATTCGAGAAACGACACTGTGCTGTTGACCGTCCGGTGCGAGACGATCTGATCGGTATAGGTGATTTTGCCGGATACCCAGCACACATAGATTTCATCGGTGGACACAGGCCGGTAGGCGTCCAACGTCGTGACTTTCGCATCATTGCGAATCACGCCCTGCTTGATTGCGCGATCCCACTTTGTACGTAGCTCGGCTAGGCGTGCGAGTTTGGCCACGGTGGTCGGATAGGCCATGTCGGCCTGTTGGCGGTAGTCGTCCAGTCGCGCGCGCAATTCGGCCAGCGCCGGCGCATCGTCGACAATGAATCCCACTTCTTGCAAGCCTTCAGCACTGAGGCCGTTGGCCGTCAGGTTGAAGCTGCCGACCGCTGCGCCGCGCTCGCCGAGGTAAATCTTGGCGTGCAGGTTGTCGAGGAAATGAACTTGTTCCCAGCCAACCACCTCGGCGATCTCGACGATCGCGGCAGGGTTCGTACCGACCGTCGGCGATAGCACGATGTCCTTGAGGTTCTCGGGAGCGACATAGGTTTTCCAGTCTATGCCGACATAGGCGACTGCGATATGACTTGGCGAAATCTCGCGCAGCCCACGCTGAATGTCGCTGCCGTGAATGAACTTCATGATGAATAACCCCGTATGGCTCGAATTGTTGTAGTGGCCTAGATGGACCTGTCGTCGATCGTCATGACGACGAGCTGCCGGTGTGCCGTGGCCAATGCGACCGATGCGATACGTTACTACCGCTTGTGTCGAAACTACAACGTGCTGTCTTGTCGTCGACCGTGGCGTCACTTTGCGAATCGGCGGGTAAAGCGACGCCCATCCGAAATCGTTGCGTGCGTCACTCTGTAGACGTGACCACCATTCTTCAGCGCGAGGCTGGGACCGCTGAAAAACTGTTGCCAAGCGGTGCAGGCGTCGCTAATCTTGCTTCACCCCCCGCCTGGGTAAGGCATCGACTGAAGTGCGCCGAAACTGATCGGCAATTGTTTGGAAAGCTCGCGCTGCGAGCACGGTGACTTGATCACCGAATGAATTGAGTAGGGCCTACGCCCAAAATCCGTCCATCGGTTCCTGATGGACTTGTGACTGCTTCGCCGATAGGCGAGGCCTCCCATCGCCTCTTGCGTCCTGCGAAAGGCGCGATGTGCAATCCCCGTATGCCGTTTCCGCGGCAATCAATCCGTGACGTACGCTCCCCAGCGCTAACGCCGCGCCTTGCTGCGTCCGTCTCAATCGTCCTCGTGACGATTGGCGGCGTGCTTGGCCTCAGCGTCTGGAATCTCGTGTCGACTCGCTCGGCACGCATCAATTCGCGCGGTCGGGGCATTGGCGCCCCCCGATCGGTCGCAAAGCCAAAACACGGATCAAACGGGGGAAGCGTCTTCCCGCCACGCGTCGAACCTCATTGGGTTCATGCGTGCCGGGCTGCGTCAGCTAGCTGGCGTAGAACGCTCCCAATCTCACCAGGCCGAGGCTCGTGCCCCCGTTTGTTGTCTCCCAGCTGCGTTTTCGCGGCTCCGTCCAGCGGACAGGGAGGCAACTGGGGTCGAGCCTCACGTCATGGATGCGGGGTACGCATGTCGCACAAATCTCTCACGGCCGACCTGTGCCGTGCTGCGCGCGGGGCGCGTGGCAAACAGGCAAACTCGACCTCCAAAGGTCGGGAGAGGTCGCTCGCGCGTTTCGCGCGGTTTCTGTGGGACATGGGCTTTCAGGTCCACACGACCGGTCAGCTCAAAGAGAAGCACCTGATCGCGTGGTCGGGCGACATGTTGGCTCGCGGGCGTTCGAAGCGGACAGCCGTCAACAACATGACGCACATCCGAACGGCGCTCGAAGGGATCGGTCGCCGGCCGTTTGCCGACAAGATGAGCAATGCGGCGCTCGGACTATCGGGCACAAGCCGGGCCGGCACGAAGCGGCCGATGATGCGCGACGAGCTGGAACCATATCGTGCTGCTGTTGCTGCGATCGATCCAGGCATTGCGGTCGTGCTCGAGCTGCAGCTCGAGTTCGGGCTGCGTGCCCGCGAGGCCGTAGAGAGCATCAAATCGCTGGCTGACTGGCGGCGCGTGCTGTCGAGCTCGATCGGGGATGGCTTCGTGACCATCATCCACGGGACGAAGGGAGGCAAGACGCGTCGGAGCCCACCGTTGGATCGGCGGCGCGCCGCTGAGTTGGTGGAACGGGCGATCGAACTTTCCGCCGAATACGGTGGGAAGCTGGTGCGCAAGCCGGATCTCAAGCGTGCGATGGAGCGTTACCACTATGTCGTGCGCAAGGTCGGTATGACCGATGAGCGTGCACCGCATAGCCTCCGGTACGCGTATGCGACCGAACACCTCGAGCGGCAGAAGGCAGCCGGCGTATTGCGTCGAGAAGCGGCCGCAGGCGTGTCAACGTGGCTTGGCCACGGGGATGGACGCGGAACGTGGGTGAAGCGGGTCTACGGGCGCGAAGCGTTGGTCGATGCAGAGGTGAAGCATGCATAAGCACGTCGACACACTGCCAGAGGTCGGCCACTCGCGCTGGACCCAAATCGCTCCGTTTGTGGGCGTGTGCCGCGAGACATGGCGGAAGCTCTGTTTGGCCGGACGCGCACCGCAGCCGATTCAACTATCTCCGCGGTGTACGGTGTGGAAGAACAGCGAGATCCATGCGTATCTTCGGGACCCGTTGCAGTTTCGCCCTAGTCAATGATTACGTTGCGTTCCACTTGGGTTTCGCCAAGCGTCGCCCGAATGACTGCTGACCTAGCATCAGTAGGCCGTTGGCCGTCTTTGTCGTGGTAGTTTCGAGAACAGGCGATACGTCTGCGAACTCCAAGATCATTTCTTCATGACCGGTATCGGTTGCGATCACCGCCTCATACGCGAATCGACAGATCTGCCTGTTCATTGCGTCGACAGCAGCTCCATCAACGTCACTACTATGCAGGAGTCCGTGTTGAACGAATGTCCCTCTGTACTCGGTGGAACCCACAATGATCAGCTTTGGGCTGATTGGAAAAAGAAGAGCGATTGGGCCATCAGGGTCGATGGTGTAAGGTCGTTGCTCCGTGAAAGGAACTGTGGGATCGAACCATAAGACCGGGTTGTCGCTTGTCAGGAAGCGACGGTCGGTCGTGTTATGGATCGCTGCGAATCCTAGCCGATCATAAAGACTGCCCATTCCCTTGAGCATGTCCGTCATTGCATGAATGCTCTGATGTGGGTCGATGGACACCTGTACGAGTTCGGCGATGTTTTCTAACCCAGGGGGAGGTGGGGGTAGCGTTCCATTGGCCAGCAAAACCTTCATGGTGTCTTTGACCGACTGTGCAAGCGTAGCCTCTACGAGATCTCGTGCGGCAGGAACACGAACACGTTGCAGTGACATGAACTCGAAGATGTTGGTGAGTCGATCGTTCACGTCTTCGCGTCGATGTAGTCGCTCCACCGTCTCAGGCCAACTGCTTTCGATGACCGAAAACAGAGCTTCAAGCGTGTTGTTGTCTTGGCCGCCACCTGGAATCGGCTGTGAGTAGTAGTAGCGGCGAAACTGCGTGGCGTCGGGTTTGACGTGCAGCGGTTTGCTAGGGTCATCTTTTCGATAGATGAGTAGCTTTCCGTCTGTATCGCAGAAAGACTTGAGGTAAGCTTTGGGGACAAAGTGATGGCGCTTTGTTTGTTGCATGTCAATTGTTTAAGCTACGCAAGAATTATGTTGATCGCGTGAGCAACACGCCGAGACGGTGAGTAATTGTTGACCGGATGTTGCCGACGTCCACGAGTTCCGCCCACGAGTAGACGTGATGGCCTTTTTCCCGTGCGAGCCGGAAGTGCTTGCCGGTATCATTCGTAATGACAATGGCGCCCGCAGCCAGAGCAACGAGGAATGCGTCAGTGCGGTTCTTCGGGATTGCTTTTCCGGGCCGCTCGGTGACCTTGATCGACTGTAGCGTTTGGACCGTGCCTTCATCTGCCCAGTAGCCGTGATCGAAGCCTGAGTAGCCATTGCTTGATCCATCCGGACCGGCAAAGCCGAAGATGCCGCGCTCAGTCGCAGCGGCGAGAAGCCGCCGGCACAGATCCTTCTCAGCCACCGTTGTGTTGTCGCTCTGGATGCCTTGCTGGTACTCAGTGGCGAGGTCCGGCGTTACCGCTAGCGTGAACTCGCTGTCCGCCAACGCCGCAACAGGGTCGATGCCAGCTTGGACCAAGTTGGCCAAGGTGTTGTTGTCGAAGTAGATGTTCATGGCGCAACTCATCAAGGGCGACAGGGCAAATGGTAGGCCATATTTCGTTCGTGACAGCGTGATCTCTGGGTGTAAGGGCTACGAGGGCCTCCAATGTTCGCCGGCGTGGACGGTGCGTTGTGCCATGCGCTACTTTTTCTTTTGAAATTAGGAGTTTAGAGCTAAACTCTGATACCACCTGCTTATGCACAGGTTTATCCACAGGTTATGCACATGGCGACGTCCGATAGCGTTGTCGAAACCTTTTCGGCCAAGCAAGCCGCCGATCTTTCGGGGTTGAGCATGCATATGCTCAATTATTTGGGGCGCTATCACCTTGTGGAGCCATCAGGAAATGCTCGCAGGTCGCGTGGACATGCGCGACGTTACGAGTTTGCCGACCTGCTGTTGTTGCGAGTGATCGCTCGCTTACTTGAGAATGGCATCTCCGTCCTTCGTCTCAGACGGGACTTAGAGGGTCTTCGAACTCGTGGTGGCGCCACCGAGCTTTTGGTTCGGCGTTTCGTCGTGACGGACGGCTATAATCTTTTGTTCCAAGATGGTGGTGTTGCGGAGCTCCTGGAGTCTGGGCAGCTGTCGTTTGCATTTGTTCTCGAGTTGGGCTCCCTCAGATCTGAGGTTTCGCTAGCGATCCAGCGCCGTGCAGCAGCATGAGTCCTGTTTTTTTGTCGGCCATCCTCAAGATTTCGCCTAGTTGGTCGACATATCACCCAGAAAGGGGATAGATATGAGCATTATTTCAGCGTATGAAACCGATAGGAGTGGCGTGCTCGCGAAGCGATATGCAACGCTAGCAGTCGGATTCTTCGATCATCCGGACGAAGCTCAATCAAGTGCTGCCAGGATTCCTCTGGAGAATTTGTTTCGTATCTTAGAGATGTACCGACACGGCGCCTTTTCTGATGATGATCGGAAGGGCGTTTTGACAATGGTCAGTCAAACCGAGAATTTTACGGTCGGGCCCACAGAAAAGACATGGCACGCAGAAATCGAAGATGCGCTCACTGTCGCTATGCAAGACACATTTGCGGGAGCATCGAAAGAAGATGCAGTGCGTTCACTGCAGGGCTCTCTTCGTTGGCTTGTAAGTCATAATCGTGCCGACAATGCGGGCGTTGGTTCAGCTAAGCGTTTTTTTGCCACGTTTTCTCAAGCACTCGCATAATATAGATGACCGCAAAATCCTTCCTTCTGCAGGAATGTGAAAATATTAAGGCTGTATTGGAGGAGACGCTTCGGTTCAAATATGGCATTAGCGGAAGTAAGGATTTTTATGATGAGTGCAATACTCGATTGGCGTTCATCACGTCAGAAATAAACGCGACGGATGAGGGCGATAAAATTGCTCTCGCGACCAATCTGGGGCTTCTTTTAGAGCTGTCGAAACTGATCTCTCGTATCGAAAGATCATCTTTAGGGCAGTACTCTTGGCCTTTTGTAGACGAGCTCAAGAAAATCGCCTTTGCGATATGTGCGGAAGAGACGTTAGATGATCCCGAGACGCCGCCGATGGTACACGTACTGTCGGAGGGAGGGCTTGATTCATACGCGATATTCCCCGAGCAACAGCGTCCTTCGGCCGGTAAGCGCCGCATTTTGACGATCGTGTTTCCTAGAACATTGAAGCATTTTGTGCTGCTTCACTCTATTCTTGGGCATGAAATCGGTCACGCAATGTGGCGCTCCTCGAAACACCAAGCTGAGCTACGCCAGGCTTTGCATGACGCTTTTGTGGTGAGCAACGGAAAATTTAGCTCGCAGCAAGCCACGACAGCGTGGATATATGATCAGAATGCGCCGGCTGAGATTCGCACCCAGCTCACAAATCTTGCAGCTCATGGATTGCAGCAGCAGTTCTTTTTCCAATGGGCAAATTGGGAAGCATGGAAGGAAGAAATTCTTTGTGACCTCATCGGAATACTGACTTTTGGTCCAAGCTTTATCGCCGCGGAATGTAATCTCCTATATTCTTTGGATTTGACTGGGGTTGGTATTGGTACGGCACATCCTCCAGTTGGGTGTCGCGTTAACCTATTTTTGATGGCTTCGCGTATTCTTGGGTATCGCGAGATTCAATTCCCTGATCACGATCTTCAGGCTGCATATGACAGATTCTGGGGGGAGCTTGAAACATATGCCAAGCAAGATCCGTGGTTCAATATTTTCACCGAAAATGAGATTAGAACGGCGCTAGATCGTATTGGCACTATTCTCGGTGCCCATCCCCCGGCTGCCTATATGGCTCCGAGTTTGGACCTGCTTGCAGATCTGTTTCGGCAACTTCAGAGTGCAGTGCCTCCTATCGGTTTCAAACTCGATGAGGGGAAAAATCCATCTGCATATTCTGTTGATTTTCGTCACATACTATATGCTGGCTGGTTGGCATCGAAGGGGAATCAGGATATTAAATTTCCTGACCTAAACCGGCTGTGTGAGCATGCAATTATGCAGCAGCGGGCGATCGATATTTTTAATTGTCAGCAGGGGTAAAAATGGCGGCATTGTCAAAAGCAGCCACGCTTGCTCGTGTTGAGCAAGGCGACTTAGTTATTTCCCCGATTCTCTCTAAGGACCAACTCGGCCCATCGTCGATAGACCTGCGGATGGGGACAGTTGTTCTGGTGGCCAAGGCCGGCGCCCAATCACATGTCGAGCCTGGAGCATATCTTCGGGCGGTTGCGGACCCGGGACATCACGATGCAATACGAAGCAAAAAGCAAAAGCACGAACGTTTTGACGTGCCATTTCATGAATCCTTTTTGCTGCATCCTGGTACGTTGGCGCTTGTCCCGACATTGGAGTGGGTCAAATTGCCGGATGACATTCAAGGGATTGTGACCGCGAGATCGTCTTGGGCGAGAGAGGGGCTCAATATTGCGACCGCTACAATCGTGAATCCGGGCTACGCCGGTATCGTTACATTGGAGCTGGCGAATTTCGGAGAGATCCCCATTCGGCTTTATCCTGGTTTGCGATTGGCACAGATCGCGTTCTACACATTGGATGACGCGGGAGGTGATCCCGCTGTCGACACCTATGGCAGCGCGGGCCAGTTCCAAATGAGCTTTGAGCCATCCGCTGGCAATATCGCCAAAGGGGACGGGAGTTTCATACCCAGCCCAGGAGCGGATGGGAACTCGTAGGCGGTACTCTAATTTTTTGGTACACACTACGGTACACAAAGGCCCTGCCAAACTGGCGGGGCCTTGTCATATGTGGGGTAGCAAGAGGTTGCTAGGTTTTGTATCGAAATAAAGGCAGCATTGTTTCAGAAGCTAAAAAAGCACTGGAGAGGCCGCCTCCCCCTGATGCCGATCGTGAAGCGTGTCCGTTTGCAGAGACACTAAAAAAATATACGATTTATGACATTTTCAGCTGCAGTCGGCTGATCGCCTATTTGCGGTCGTCCTTCATGAGACAAAGATCAATCTCCTGGAGGGGCATCATCCGGCCGATGCACTCGATCTCCCTTGGCTGGCGCTACATGCGGGGCGTAGACGGCGAACATGCCTTTTCGACGAGACGGATTTTTCTCAACATTTTTTGTTGGGTGTTGCGGAATATGCATCAATTTCCGGTGCCGGTATATTGAGATATCCGGTGCCGATCGGACGAATCCCCTGCATGCTCTTGCGATATTGAATCGATACAGTAATCCTCAAATGACGCCATTCGTTTCGGAGTGGCGGGAATGCTCGACTTTGACGAGTTTTACTTTGAGGAAAGCATGTTCGATCACAACCACTACGTTCCAGTATTGAAATGGCGTCAGGGAGAATACCTTGCGTTGTCCAGATTGACGGCGACCGTCATGAATTGGGTAACACCGTTGTTCGAGGTGCCGACGGAGGCGTGGGACTTTGAGGCTGAAGCGCCAGCCAAGAGCCTCGACGAGCACTTGAGCAAGTTTGGCGTGCGACTCAAACAAAAATGGGATACGCGACGTTGTTTTGTCGATTCTCCCTTTATCGACGGCGACGCATGTGTCGAGAGCGGCGCGCACCATCTGGCCCATATCTTCGACTTGGCACGGGGCGCCGGGGCCATGCCCGTCCCGGTGTTTGGGGTCGGGCGCTCCGAAGCGTATATGGCTGCTGTAAGGGCGATTGTCGATCGCGATGGACGGGGAGCCTGCCTTCGACTGACGCCGGACGACTTCGGCATTTCGATGCGCGCGGAGGTGGATACGTTGCTGGACGCCATCGGGATAGCAGAAAGCGCGTGCGATCTCGTACTCGATTGCGCGGCCGACATCGCAACCAGCCCGAAGATGCAGGCGTTGGTGTGGAAAGGGTTGCTCGACGAGTTGCCGAAGCTCGAAGATTGGCGTTCCGTCACGATTGCCGGGACGTCATTCCCGCAGACGTTGCCGTCGGCGTCGTATCGACCGTCCGGCCTGATCAAGCGTCATGATTGGCTTGGCTACAAATCACTTGTCGGAATGCTACCTGCCGGCACACGCGTGCCGACTTTCGGCGACTACGCCGTGGCGCATCCGGAGACCGAACTCATCGATCCACGCATGCTCGATCCGACTGCAAAGGTGAAGTACACCATCGACGATGAGTGGTTCATCGCGATGGGTGTGCAGGTCAAGAAACATGGGCGTGCGCAGTACGCCGACATCTGCCGGAGCATTGTTTCCGCCAGGCCGCCGATCTTCATGGGAGGCGCCTACTCACACGGTGATCAATTCATCGAGGACTGCGCGAGCGGCATTGGAAGTACCGGCGGTGCATCAACCTGGCCGATGGTGGGGAGCAACCACCATGTCACGAAGGTTGTGAGGGATGTCGCCACCTTGTTCGGCGCTTCAACGCTTCCCTGACCTGCGCGCGAAGCGACGAAGGGGAAAGGTGTTGCGTGAGCAGCGTATACAGCGCCCGTCTGCTGCCGCGCAGCGCCTTCCTGTCGGTTTCAAGGGCTTCCAGAATGGCCAGGGCTTCGTCGCGCCAGAGAAGGTGGGCAACATGGAACGGGGAGATGTCCGGGTTCATTGACGCGGCGCGCTCGGTCTCGATGTGAACCGCTCCGCGAGGGCCGACATGCGACACCTTGATGCCCCACCACGGTGGAAGCAGGTTCGCCGCTTCGACGAAGTGCCGTTCGCTCACGACGAGCGTCGCCTTGTCGAGCGCTCGCGAGTAGGCGTCGATCTGCAGCGGCAGACGGTGCAGTGTATCGGTATCGCTTTTGAGCTCGTACCCGTGAATGACGCCATTGATTACCGCGATGTCGACCCTGCATGCGCCGTGCTCGAGCCCCAGCTCTTCCACGACGAGCACGTTGGGATTCGACATCGGCTCCGCAAGGACCTTTTTCATGACAGCGGTTCGAACGTCACGATCGCGTGTCGCGATACGAGGCGTTTGATTGCTGTTTGAAAATTTCACCACGGTGGAGGGCCCCTGAATCGGTACGCAGCGGGGCATGTTAACACAGGCAGAGAGTGCCTTTACCCCCGCTGCCGTTAGGCCGACCCTGCGTCGGCATCAAGCCCGATGACGAAGTTGGGACGCCCGTCGAAGCCAGGCCGGACGTTCAATCCCAATGACGATGATGGTGATAATACCCACCCCCGCCGTAATACCCGCCACCGTCAGGCACCACGATACAGCCGCTCAACAACACGGCGACGCCGGCAATCAGCAAAAGGGCCTTCTTCATCGCGTTCACCTGCTCGGATTCAATATGAAACCGAGCATAGCGAGCGGCTCCGGCCGAGGCTGTAAGCGATCGTATCCCCGCGCCGCAATCCGTAACGGCGGATTATTCCGGTCAAAATGACCGTAACAATTGGCCAAACAGCAGACGTTTCAGGCGACGACGACCCGGTTTCGCCCCGTGTCCTTCGCCCGATACAGCGCGGCATCGGCGGCCTCGATCAACGCGTCGGGCGTCGACAGGTCGTCGGCCGACACGGTCGCGCAGCCGATGCTGACGCTCACGCGCCCGGCCGGCGAATCGGGCATCGCGAGGTCGAGCCGCAATACGGCTTCGCGCGCTTCGTCGGCCACCACCCGCGCACCGTGCGCGCCGGTATTCGGCAGCACGATCGCGAACTCCTCGCCGCCGTAGCGCGCGACGATGTCGGTGGGCCGCCGCACCGCGCCGACCAGTGCATTCGCGACGGCGATCAGGCACGCATCGCCCTTCACGTGGCCGAACGCATCGTTGTACGCCTTGAAGTGGTCGACGTCGACCATCAGCAGCGACAGCGGTTCGCCCTGCCGCCGCGCCTGCAGGAACAGCGTGTGGAAATGGTCGTTGAAGTGGCTGCGGTTGAACGCACCCGTGAGCCCGTCGCGCGCGGACGAGCGAATCAGCGTCGCGTGCGCTTCGAACAGTTGCTGATACAGCATCGTCACTTCCCATGCGAGCACGCACACGAGCACGCCCGGCGTGAACATGCTGAACACGCGCGCGACATACCAGCCGAGCGTGAAGCGATGGGTGGACAGCAGGTTCAGCGTCGTATCGGTGAGGCACGCGAGCACCGCGATCGCGAGCCACAGGTCGAGCGTCGTGCGCAGCCGGCCGGTGACCAGCACGGCCACGAGCGCGAGCACGTTGAGGATCCACACGACGAGCGCGGTGCCATTGACTGGCAGCACGGCCGCGTCGCGAGGCGGATGGAACGCGGGCGGCAGCGACACGTTCAGCGCGAGCACGCACAGGAGCGCCGCCGCGACGGCCGGGCCGCCGACGAGCGCGAGCGTCCAGCGGCGTGTTTCTTTCGCACCGACCGGCGCGCGCGTCAGCCGCTCGCGCGCGACCAGCGCGGCCATCACGAAGCACGGAAAGCCGGCATGCCAGAAGACCCACATCCATGCGGCGCTTTGCGGGCGCGCGCCGAGCAGGCCGTGCGGCGCGAACACGCCGGGAAAGGTCAGCAACTGCAGCGCGACGGCGAGCGCGGTGAACGCATAGGCGCCGCCGAGCGCACCGAGCACGGGCTGGCGCGTCACGGTGAACTGCGCGCCGAGGAAGAACGCCGCGATGCTCGCGGTCGTGAACACGGTGAGCGCGCACATCGGCATGAACGGCTCGACGGCCGGCAGCGCGACGTTCGCGTGCGGCACGGCGATCCCGAGCGTGAGCAGGATGACGAGCGCCGTCAGCGCGCCGAACCACAGCTGACGTTGCGTCGTGTGCTGGATCAGGATGCCTTCCATGGAGTCCCCCGGACACGCGTGCGAAACGCCCGATCTTGCGCCGGGCGGCGCGCGCTCCGATCGCGGCGCGACCGGTGCGGCCCGATCCTATCGCGTTATTGGCATCCGCTCAAATGCCGAGCCCCGGGCCGAAGTTGCCGGCAATCCAGCGCGTGACGGCGTCGACGTCCGCGTAGTCCTGTTCGGGCAGGCCGTCGAGCATCGCCAGCACTTCGTTGCTGGCGCCGGCGTCGCGTGCGGCATCGACGATCGCATCCTTGTTCGCGGGATAGCGGACGGCCGCCAGCACATCGGCGATCTGCAGGTCGATCGTTTCGTTCGGGATATCGTGCGGAGGAAGGGCGGGCTTGTCGTTCACGTCGGTGTCTCGCGGGTGGGGCGGGAATCGGGTCGAAGCGCAAGGGTCGTGCCCGCATGTTACCCGGCCTGGGGTGGCCGGCCCTGCGCATGCGGCGGATCGACGATGATCGAAGTCAATGCCCGCGTCGCACGCGGCGCCACGGATGCTTCCAGTCGATGTGCGGTGCGTTCTCGTCGCGCGGATGCTGGCGACGATGCTCCTGCCAGAGTTCGTCGGAAAACAGCGCAGCCACGATGACGAGCGGCAGCACGAGGAAAATTCCGAGGATGACTTGCTCGATCACGATAGCCTCCTTGCGGTGGCAGGAACCCTTGTTCCCATTCTAGGCTCTGAACTTCGCCCGCGTTCAATTTCTTACAGTGCGAAACGGGCCGGAACGCGGCCGCGCCGCAGGCATTCCGCGCATGCGGCGACATCAAAAAGGACACCAACATGCAACTTCAGAACGATACCCACACGCTCGCACTACGGCCGCTGGAACGCCAGGACCTGCGCTTCGTCCACGAGCTGAACAACGACGCGAAGATCATGCGCTACTGGTTCGAGGAGCCGTACGAAACCTTCTCGGAACTGTCGCAACTGTACGACCGTCACGTGCACGATCAGCGCGAGCGCCGTTTCGTCGCGGTCGATGCGCGGGACGAGCTGGTCGGCCTCGTCGAGCTGATCGAGCTCGACTACATCCACCGCCGCGGCGAGTTCCAGATCATCATCGCGCCGCAGTGCCAGGGGCGCGGCTATGCGGGCCAGGCGACGCGCCTTGCGATCGAATACGCGTTCAAGGTGCTGAACATGCGCAAGCTGTACCTGATCGTCGATACGTCGAATGCGGCCGCGATCCACGTGTACGAGAAATGCGGATTCCAGCACGAAGCCGAATTGAAGGAAGAATTTTTCGGGAATGGCGCGTATCACAACGCTTATCGCATGTGCATCTTCCAGCGCGATTATTTCGAGCGCCAGCAAACCGGATTGAATAAAGCAGGGTAAACACCACACGGACGAAATGCGCTTGCGACGGGGCACCGAGCGCGCCGAATAGAGGCGGCGACCTACGGATAAATACGGATGCGCCTATATCTGGCATTTTTCTTGTATCGGGTAAAGGCGCTGCCGCGCTGCGGTAAAAGTCGAATCATTTTGGATGACTTTATGTGCAACGCATCAAAATGAGCCGAATAGCGAAATGGATTATCCAAACCGTTCAATCGCCGCATTGTAACTTCGCTGAAAGCCTTGTGGGATAACGCTTTGCGCCGGGCGGCGCGGGCCCGTCCGCGATTCGGTATCGTTTGCCGGACGCGCGCCGCCTGCGAAAAGCGGGCCGCGCACGGGGTGCGACAATCCGCCGCTATTGCGGTCGCACAACAAATGTGCTTGCTATCGTTTGTCGGTCTTCTAAAGTGAAAAACGCGGGTTCACGATCACCTTTAAACACATAGCTAACCCAGCCTGGTGCCCGCAAGCCTGGAGACAGAACATGATCAAGCGTACCGGTGTCCTTTTTGCCCTTGTCGGCGCGTTTTGCGCGGTGTCGATTGCCCAGGCCGGCGGCGATTCGGCCGTCAAGCCGAAGCAGGAAATCCAGCTGACGAAGAACGCATGGGGCTGCCTGTCGAAAGACAATCTGGACTCCGTACTGAGTCACGAACGTGACGGCAAGTCGCAGGCGAAGCAGCAGTATTTCGACGACTTCCGCTGCCTGTCGGTGCCGGAAGGCCAGCGCTTCCGCGTGGTGTCGGTCGATCAGGGCGACGTGCAGTTCGTCAGCGCCGACAACAGCGACCAGCAAGGCCTCTGGGCCGATTCGCGCTTCGTCAAGCAGTAACCGTCCATTCCCCGCGCAGTCGCACGACGCGCGAGCGCGCCGGCCCGACGAGCCGGCGGCGCGAACCGAACGCGGCCCGGCCCAATGCCGGGCCGTTGCGCTGTGGGTCGCATGACGCGCGCCGGACGGCCCGCATTCGGTATCATCACGGCCCGACCGAACCGAATGCCCGCCCGGGCCGTATCCGCATGGCGCTGAAATCCACGATCTACAAAGCCGAGTTGCAAATCGCCGACATGGATCGGCATTACTACGCCGATCACGCGCTGACGGTGGCGCGCCATCCGTCGGAAACCGACGAACGGATGATGGTGCGCATCGTCGCGTTCGCGCTGTTCGCGCACGAGCGGCTCGAATTCTGCAAGGGGCTGTCGGACGTCGACGAGCCCGACCTGTGGCAGAAGGATCTGACGGGCGCGATCGACGTGTGGATCGAGGCCGGTCAGCCCGACGAACGGCGCATCTCGAAGGCGGCCGGGCGTGCCGGGCAGGTCACGGTGATCGCGTACGGCGGCAAGACGTCGGATATCTGGTGGCAGGGCGTGCGCAGCAAGGTCGAACGGCTGCGCAACGTGCAGGTGCTGTCGCTCGCCGACGGCGTCGCGGCCGCGCTCGGACGGCTCGCGGCGCGCACGATGCGCCTGCAGTGCACGGTGCAGGACGGCGCCGCATGGATCTCGAGCGCGGACCACGATCCGGTCGCGGTCGAGTGGACCGTGCTGAAGGCGCGCGCGGACGCGTAACGGCTCGCGCGCCGGCCGCGTTCAGCCGAGCGCGGCCGGCGGCCCCTTGAATTCGACCATGTTGCCTTCCGGATCGAACAGGTAGATCGACGGCCCGTAGCCGCCGGCGCCGTAGCGTTCGGCCGGCGCGCCGGGCCGCGCGCCATGCGCGGTGCAATGGGCGATCAGTGCGTCGGGATCGAACGGCTCGACGCGCAGGCACAGGTGGTCGAGGTTGCGCCCGGCGCCGGGCGGGCCGCTGTCGGGGCGGTCGATCGGGCCGCCGACCGTCAGCAGGTCGATCAGCGCATCGCCGGCCCGCAGTTGCACGAGGCCCAGATCGGGCTGTTCCTTCTCCACATGGCAGCCGACGGCGTCGCAGTAAAAGCGCGTCATGGCCGCCATGTCGGTCACGCGCAGCACGATGTGATCGATGCCGCGGATGGTGGGCTTCATGGGCGGGACTCCTTCGCAGTCGACGAGCATCGAGTGTAGACGCATCGCGCCTGCGCTGCCGGCCGGAACGCGGCACAATCGACGGACGAAAAAAAGCCCGTTCACGCAGAGCGGAACGGGCTTAATCCATATCAGGAGGAGACATGGAGGAGACAGTTCCAACTATACACACGGCGATGGTGCGACGCAATATTCCGATTGCAAAAAAACGTCAGGACGGCGATTTGTCGCATCCGCACTGCAGCAAAACGGTGACGGGACGATGACGGAAACGGTGCTTGAGCGGCCGCCGCGCGCGTTTCGTCGCATTTATCCCTATGGATGTGGCCCCGATTCGCCGGCACGAATCACAGAGCAAGATCCAGGGCGCGACGGCATGTGCCGATGGCTAGAGTAGGCACCATCTACACTAGAGAGTGCGAGGTTCAGATGAAAACCGCCTATCCGACCGACGATGCCCGCTGGGGCGCCGTGACCGAGCGCGATCCGCACGCGGACGGCGCGTTCTTCTATGGCGTCAGCACGACCGGCGTGTTCTGTCGCCCGACCTGCGCGTCGCGGCAGCCACGCCGCGAGAACGTGTCCTTTTTCGCCGATCCGGCGGCCGCGCGCGCGGCCGGCTTCCGGCCCTGCAAGCGTTGCCAGCCGGAAGGGCTGCCGCGCGAGCTGGAAATCGTCAATCGTGCATGCGCGGTGCTCGACGCGCACGCCGAGCGGCTCACGCTGCAGCAACTGAGCGACGCCGTGCACGTGAGCCCGTTCCATCTGCAGCGGCTCTTCAAGCGCGTGGTCGGCGTGTCGCCGCGGCAGTACCAGGCCGCGCAGCGCGGCGCCGCGCTGCGGCAGGCGCTGCAAAGCGGGCAACCGGTCACGCAGGCGGCCGTCGACGCGGGGTTCAACTCGCCGTCGCGGCTCTATGCGTCGGTGTCGCGCGAATTGGGGATGGCGCCGTCCGCGTTTCGCCGCCAGGGCGCCGGCCTGCGGATCGACTACGCGACCGCGTCGACGTCGCTCGGCACGGTGCTCGTCGCCGCGACCGAACAGGGCATCTGCCGGATCGCGTTCGGCGACGACGCGGCGTCGCTCGTCGTCGAGCTGAAGAGCGCGTTCGCGCGGGCCGAACTCGTCGAATCGTCGGCCCGGCTCGCGCCGTTCGTCGCGCAGATCCGCGCGTATCTCGACGGCACGCGGCACGCGTTCGACCTGCCGCTCGACATCGCGCCGACCGCGTTCCAGCAGCGCGTGTGGGAAGCGCTGACGCATATCCCGTACGGCGAAACGCGCAGCTATTCGGAGATCGCCGAGGCGCTCGGCTCGCCGCGCGCGGTACGGGCGGTCGCGTCCGCGTGCGCGTCGAATCCGGTTGCGCTCGCGATCCCGTGCCACCGCGTCGTGCAAAAGGGCGGCGCGCTCGCCGGCTATCGCTGGGGCGTACGCCGCAAGGCGACGCTGCTCGCGGCCGAGGCGCGCCATGTTCACAACGATGAAGCCGAAGCCGAGACGGAGGGCAGTGCGGTTTGAGCATCGACACGATAACGATCACGTCTGTCGCGAACGGCGGCCCGGTGCCGCCGTCCGCGCAGATGGAACTGCGCTACAAGGCGCCGTACGACTGGGCGCGCGTGCTGCGCTTCTTCAGCGGGCGCGCGATTCCGGGCGTCGAGCAGGTGGCCGGCGGCGCGTATCGCCGCATCGTCGATCTGCACGGCGATGCCGGCCGGCTCACCGTCACGAAGCACCCGCGCAAGCACTGCCTGATCGCGACCGTCGAAGGGGCGGTCGCGCGTCACGTCGACGACGCATTCGCCGCACGTGTCGCGACGATGTTCGACCTCGGCGCCGATCCGGCCGCGATCGGCGGCGGGCTCGCGCGCGATCCGTGGTTCGCGCCGCTCGTCGAGGCCGCGCCGGGGCTGCGCGTGCCGGGCGCGTGGTCGGGGTTCGAGCTGGCCGTGCGCGCGATCGTCGGCCAGCAGGTGAGCGTGAAGGCCGCGACGACGATCGTCGGCCGGCTCGTCGAACGGGCCGGCGAACGCGTGATTCATGAAGACGACGGCGCGCCCGCGTGGCGTTTCCCGACGCCCGACGCGCTGGCCGCGTGCGATCTCGACAAGATCGGGATGCCCGGCAAGCGCGTGGCGGCGCTGACCGGTGTGGCGCGCGCGGTGGCGGCCGGCGACGTGCCGGTCGATCGCGCGCATGCCGATCTCGCGACGCTGCGCCGCGCGTGGCTCGATCTGCCTGGCATCGGCCCGTGGACCGTCGAATACATCGCGATGCGCGCGTGGCGCGACCCGGACGCATGGCCGGCCTCCGATCTCGTGCTGATGCAGTCGATCGCCGCGCGCGACCCGGCGCTCGACCGGCTCACCAGCCAGAAGCGCCGCACCGAAGGCTGGCGGCCATGGCGCGCGTATGCGGCGCTGCATCTGTGGAACGAAGTGGCCGACCGGGCGGGCGGCGCGCGCGGCGGGTAAGCGCGGCGGCCGGCTGCGACCGCCAGCAGGCAGTACCGCAACCCGTTGCGCACGCGATGCCGGCATGCGGCGAGCGCAGGCGTGACGCGGCCCGTCATGGCGATGCCACGCATTCGGCGCCGCCCCGATGCTGCGCGTGCGACGCCCGCGCACGCGTCGCTTCCCGATCCATTCAGCGGCATGGTTGCACCCACGCGCCACCCGTTCGCCGTTCACGTTCCGTCAGACGAATTCCGCTGACCGGCGTGCCGGCCGGCATTGTCCGGAACCGGCGATGGAGGCCGGGACTGGCGCGTCCGGCCCGTCCGGTGGCCCGCTCAGGCCCGTGCGCCGGACCCGGCGCCACCTCAAGCGCGGGTTCCGGCGAGATGTTAAAGTGCCCGCTACCAACGAAGCGACCAACAATCCAGCCGGCCGCGCGCGGCGTTCTGCGCGCGGCCGTCACGCACTTGCGTCTCCATGTCGAACACCATGACTTACCGCCAGTCCGAACTGCTGCTGAAACGCCTCGACGCGCTGAGCTCGGGCCCGACGCGGCAGCATCTGCCCGACGGCCTGCGCGGCATCGAGAAGGAAAGCCTGCGCGTGACGCGCGACGGGATGATCGCGTTCACGCCGCATCCGCGCGCGCTCGGTTCGGCGCTCACGCATCCGGCGCTGACGACCGACTATTCCGAAGCGCTGATCGAACTGATCACGCCCGCGGAGCGCGACGCCGCGCTCACGCTCGAACGCCTCGACGATCTGCATCGCTACGTGTATGCGTCGCTCGGTGACGAGATCCTGTGGAACGACTCGATGCCGGGCCTGCTGCCGGCCGACGACCAGATCCCGATCGCCGACTACGGCACGTCGAACATCGGTCGCCTGAAGACGGTGTACCGGCGCGGCCTCGCGTATCGCTACGGCCGCACGATGCAGTGCATCGCCGGCATCCACTACAACTACTCGCTGCACGAGGAAGTGTGGCGGCGCCTGCATGCGGAAGAGGAATCGACGGCGACGCTCGTCGATTACCAGTCGGAACGCTATCTCGCGCAGATCCGCAACTTCCGCCGCCGCAGCTGGCTGCTGATGTACCTGTTCGGCGCGTCGCCGGTGCTCGACACGAAATTCCTGCGCGGCAAGCCGCACAAGCTCGACACGTTCGACGCCGATACGCTGTACCGGCCGTATGCGACGAGCCTGCGGATGAGCGATCTCGGCTACTCGAACACGACGGCCCAGGCCGCGCTGCACGTCGACTACAACACGCTGCCCGGCTATCTCGACGCACTGTCGAAGGCCGTGAGCGAGCCGTATCCCGCGTACGAGGCGATCGGCACGCATCGCGACGGCGAGTGGATCCAGATCAACACGAACGTGCTGCAGATCGAGAACGAGTTCTATTCGACGATCCGGCCGAAGCGCGTCACGTATTCGGGCGAGCGGCCGTTGCATGCGCTCGCGTCGCGCGGCGTGCAGTACATCGAAGTGCGCTGCCTCGACATCGATCCGTTCGAGCCGACCGGCATCGCGCTGGAGACCGCGCGCTTCATCGATGCGTTCCTGCTCGCGTGCGCGCTCGACGAAAGCGCGCCGCTCGACTGCGACGCGTACAGGGAAGCGAACGCGAACTTCGGCAGCGTGACGCTGGACGGCCGCAAGCCGGGGCTCACGCTGACGCGCGACGGCCAGTCGATCACGCTGCAGCAGTGGGCCGACGAGCTGATGGCCGATATCGAGATCGTCGGCCGACGTCTCGACGAAATCCGCGGCGGCGACGCGCATGCGCGCGCGATTGCCGCGCAGCGCGAGAAGCTCGCCGATCCGGAGCGCACGCCGTCCGCGCGCGTGCTGCGCACGATGCGCGAGAACGGCCAGTCGTTCCTCGCGTTCGCGCTCGCGCAGAGCGAAGCGCATGCCGCGCATTTCCGCGCGCGCCCGCCGTCGGCCGAGACGCTGCGCACCGAGCAGGCGCTCGCCGCGAAGTCGCTCGCCGAGCAGGCCGAGCTCGAAGCGAAGGAGGCCGGATCGTTCGACGCATTCGTCGCCGCCTATCGCGCCTATACGCTGAACCGCTTCAGCGTGTGACGATCGCGCACGCGGCCGGCGCAGAATGCTGCGCCACGCCGCGATGCGACGGCCATCCGGTTCCATCGGTGATCAGTGATGGGCGTACGTGCCGCGATCGACCACGTGCGGCAGCGCCGGCTTGCCCGATTCCGTGCGGGCCCGGGCAGCGCCGCCGTAACCGGCCACGTCGCCTTCACCGCGCGCCTGCGCGGCACGCTGCATGATCGCCTGCATGTTGCCCGGAAAGTCGGGACTGCTTGCGAGGCTCGTCCGGTAGCCGGCGGCCTGCAGCTCCACGAGTTCCTGGCGGACCTGCGCGCGCGTGAGCGTCGACGCGGCTTGCGCGTGAGCGACGAACGCCGCGCCGATCAGCACGAATGCGCATGCCGCGTGTTTCATCGTCTTCATCGTTTTCGCTCCGTGAGGTTCCGGCGCCGCGCCATCGCCGGCGCGGGCGGAAACGATGCAGCCAGTCTAGGCTTCGGATCCCCAACGAAACATCGTCGCGGCTGGCAGTCACCTTTTCTGGTCGCGCAACATTGCGCGCACCGGTGAGCCGGCCGCGACGGGTTTCCTGTCGAGCGCGACAGCGGCGCGCCATCTGCCGGCCATCGTGCGGCGGGCCGCCCGCATCGGCCCGCCGCATCGGGCTTCTCCCCCTTGTACAAGCGTGCCGCGCCTCCTAACCTCTTTTAAGCGACCGATCGGTTGGCCGCGCAACGTCGTTGCGCATGCAAGCGCCCGATCGCGGCCGTGACTGCAGGACATCGCCTTGTACCGAACCCGGCGCATCGACATGCGAATTCGGGTCGACTCTGGAGACACGATGAATCCCACCGACGCCCTACCGCCCGGCATCGTCTTCGCGCAACCGTTGACGCCCGTCGCGCACTCGCTGCTCCTGTCGTTTCTCGTCGCCGTGATCCCGATCGCGGTCGCGCTGATCGCGCTCGGCGTGCTGCGCCGCCCCGCGTGGCAGGCGTCGCTCGCGGGGCTCGTCGCGGGCCTCGCGGTCGCGATCGGCGCGTGGGGGATGCCGGCCGGCCTCGCGTTCAACGCGGTCGGCGCCGGCATGGCGCTCGCGGTCGTGCCGGTGATGTGGATCGTCTTCAACGCGCTGCTGCTGTACAACATCGCGGTGAAGTCGGGTCGCTTCGATCAGTTCCGGCAGTGGATGCTCGATAACCTGCCCGACGACCGCCGCCTCGTGCTGCTCGTCGTCGCGTTCTCGTTCGGCTGTCTGCTCGAAGGGATTTCCGGCTTCGGCACGCCGGTCGCGATCACGAGCGCGCTCCTGATCGCGCTCGGCTTCCCCGCGCTCGAAGCGCTTACCTATACGCTGCTGTTCAACACGGCGCCGGTCGCGTTCGGCGCGCTCGGCGTGCCGATCACCGTGCTCGGCGCGGTCACGTCGCTGCCGCCCGCGACGCTCGCGCAGATGGTCGGCCGCCAGTTGCCGTTCTTCGCGCTGCTGCTGCCGTTCTACGTGGTCGGCGCGTATGGCGGGCTGCGCTCGATCTCGAAGCTGTGGCCGGCGCTGCTCGTGTCCGGCGGCAGTTTCGCGCTCGCGCAGTTCGTCACGTCGAACTACCTCGGCTATCAGCTCACCGACGTGCTGTCGTCGCTCTCGTCGCTGATCGTGACGATCGGCTTCCTGCAGGTGTGGAAGCCGCAGCCCGATCCGCAATACGCGCTCGCGCGCAGCGTGCCGGCCGCCGCCGGCGCCGCGCGCGCGGGCTTCGGCGGCTGGCTGCCGTGGCTCGTCGTGTCGGTGGTCGTGATCGTGTGGGTGCACGCGAACATCGCGGCGATCGGCGACGTGAAGATCAAGTGGCCGGGCCTGCACAACGCCGTGTACGTGTCGCTGTACCACAAGCCGTATGCGGCGATCTGGGATTTCCAGCCGCTCGGCACCGGCACCGCGATCCTCGTGTCGGCGATCATCACGGCCGCGCTGACGCGCACCGGCCCCGGCGCGTTCGTCGAATGCGTGGTGAAGACGTGGCGGCAAACGTGGATCGCGATCGTCACGGTGATGATGATCGTCGGGCTCGCGTACCTGCTGAACTACTCGGGCATCAGCTACACGCTCGGCACCGGCGTCGCGTCGACGGGCGCGCTGTTCCCGCTGGTGTCCGCGTCGCTCGGCTGGATCGCCGTGTTCCTGTCCGGCAGCGACACGTCGGGCAACGCGCTGTTCGGCAACCTGCAGGTCGTCGCCGCGCGGCAGCTCGGCCTCGATCCGGTGCTGATGGCGGCGACCAACTCGTCGGGCGGCGTGATGGGCAAGATGATCTCGCCGCAGAACATCGCGACGGGCGTGTCGACGACGGACCTGAAAGGGCAGGAGGGCGTCGTGTTCGCCCGCACCTTCTGGCACAGCGTGATTCTCACGCTGTTGCTCGGCGTGCTGGTGTTCCTGCAGCAGCATGTGTTGACGTGGATGATTCCGGCGCTGCCGAAGTGACGCACGGCGCCGCCGCAGAAGGAAGGCACGAGGAAAACAACGAGGGAAGGCGCGGGAAAAGCGCCACGGAGCATGCGGAAATGGCGAGCGCGCGGCGGCTCCGCGCGCGTTCGCCCGCCGCGTGCCGCACGGCCGAGGCGTGCCGGTTGCAGGTTGGTTGCGCTCCGGCGCGCAGGACGGGCTTTGGCGACTGAAAACTGTGGACAATATGCCGGGGCGACGGTATACAACGATCATTCGCCGATACGGCGCCCCCGTTTTCACCGACAGCTCCGCCGCCTGCCCGACCATGACCGCCCCGAACGCGCTCAGCGCCATCGAACTCCTGCAAAGCCAGTCGCTCGCGATGATCGTTCAGGACATGCTCGAGCGCGCGATCGTCTCCGGCGAATACGCGCCCGGCGAAAAGCTCAACGAAGTCGATATCGCGACGAAGCTGAACGTGTCGCGCGGCCCGGTGCGCGAAGCGTTCCGCGCGCTCGAACAGGCCGGCCTGCTGCGCAACGAGAAGAACCGCGGCGTGACCGTGCGCGTCGTGCCGCTGCGCGAGGCCGAGGAGATCTACGAAGTGCGCGCGATGCTCGACGAGTCGGTCGCGCGCGCGCTCGCGAAGCGCATCTCGCCCGACACGCTGAAGGTGCTGAAGGGCATCGTCCAGTCGATGAAGGACGCCGCGAAGGCGCACGACGTCACGCGTTATACCGAGCTGAACGTGCAGTTTCACGACGCGATGGTCGTCGGCGTCGGCAATACGCATCTCGTCGATACCTACCGGCGGCTCGTGCGCCAGCTCGGCCTGCTGCGCCAGGCGGCGATCGAGGCCGAGGAGGATGCGATCGCGGTGTCGGCGGCCGAGCACGACAGGATCGTCCAGGCGCTCGCGGCCGGCGACGAGGAAAAGGCCGTCGCGCTCGTGCGCGAGCACGTCGCGCATGGTCTCGCCCGGATGCGCCGCATGCATGAGCAGGGGTTGCCCGCGACGGGCAAGGCGGCGCGGGAGAAGGCGGGCGCGTGAATTGCCGCGTTAGCGGTTACCGCACATTGACGACGCACGGAGTGGGCCAACTGAATCACGGTCTTCGATAGAGATGCCGGCTGGCGCATCCCCGTTGCAGGGCAGAGCCCGACGGCCAGCTCTGCGCAGGACATCGATGATGTTCGTCCGAATGCGATGATCGCTCGCCGCCGATCATTGGCCGCGCTGCTTATCAAAGAAGTCGTCGAGTACCCAACCCGTTCCGGATTCGCAGCGCACTTGCGTGTACGCGTAAATCTTCGCAGCCCGATCCGTCACCGGGACGCAGGATTCGCCTTTCCTGACCGTGAAGATCGGATGCGTTCTGTCGTCGTTTGGCTCGGCGAAGGCTGGCATGTCACGAAGTGCCGCCCATTTCTCGTCTTTATATTTCGAGCACGCACCGATCATCATCGTGAGCGCGACAACTAGCAGCAGGCGTGTCATTTTTTCGGATACCGTCGGATTCCAATCAGGCGTTTCGAATGGCGCAGACCGGTCATCAAATCCGCAGGCGCTATGATACTCGGGAGTTGCCATCTCGGGTCGTGAGCCAGAATTCCCGCTTTGCCAAGTACTTCGGCTATGTTCGAGGAGCAATTGTTGTCGACGAGAGAGTATGGTTTGTTTTCGTGTAGCCGGCGTTTTATCTCGGAAACGATGATCCTTTTCTCATCCCTGGATGTATGAAGGAGATAGCCGATCGTATCGCGTTGCATCTTGGTCTGCTGGCGATTTAAGTAGTTCAGGATGCTATCTACGTCCCATCCCGGGTGCGCTCGGCCATATACGACCCCATCGACTGCAATCGCGACATGTCCGAACTGCGACCCTCTCGAGACGGATCGGGAATCGCTAATCAAGATTTCAATGGTTGTTGATGAGTGCATGAAAGAAAAGGCGGGATTCTATTTTTCGGATTGTTTGAATCCTATCATGCTGTTTTTGATAATAAAATCGAGATAATGAAATGACAAAAATAAAGCGTATGGATTGGTGCGCCGTTTTATAAGTTTTATTTTAGCTGGGACATGTCTTGTCGATGCGTGATTGTCCTCATGGGGGATTTTGCGTTTCGAAACAAAAGCGGCGCCTGGAATCGGACTTTTTCTATTAGCGGGATTTCCCCACCTGTTGTTCGGTCGATGTGCGGATTCGACAGAGGCTGGCGACATGATGGTGCCGGGGAGCCGCCGGCCTCTCCCGTTTCTCGCCGCATTCGCCCCGCCCGTTACGCCTTGTCCGCCTTCCCCGCCGCACTCGCCAACTTCGCGAGCCACGTATCGACGACCGACGGCTGCCGGTTCTCGTCTTCCGCGCGCTCCTTGCGGCGGATCGCATTGCGCACGACATGCGCGCCGACATAGCGAATCGGCTCCGGCGGAAACCGGCCGAGCGGGCCGCGCACGAGCGGGCTGCGCGTCCACGCGTTGTCGAGGCCGAGCACGAGCGACGACAGGATCTGCCCGCCCATGTAGGTCGGCCCGACGCCGTTGCCCGAATAGCCGAAGCCGTAGAACACGTTCGGCGCGTCGTCGAGGCGGCCGAAGAACGGGAAGCCCGTTACCGAGCGGTCCGACGGCCCGTTCCAGCTTGCGGTGATCGGCACGCCCGCAAGCGACGGAAAAAATGCGCGCAGGCTCTGCGTGAGCTGCGCCTCGTACGGCGAGCGCCGGTCGAACACGGGCGCGATGCGGCTGCGCCACGAGAACGTGTTGCCGCCCTTGCCGAGCATCAGCCGCCCGTCGGCCGTCGTGCGGTAGTAGTAGACGAAGATCCGCGAATCGAGCACCGACACGCCGTCCACGAGCCCCGTCCGCTCCAGCAATGCCGGGCATTTCTCGGTCATCACCATGTCGCTCGACACGACCGCGATCGTGCGTTCGAACTGCGGGAAGCGGCTCGCCATCCACGCGTTGATCGCGAAGACCAGCTTGCCTGCGTGCACGCTGCCGGACGGCGTCTGCACGGCGGCCGGCTGCCCCGGCGTGAAGTCGACGAGCGGCGTGCGCTCGTAGATCCGGATGCCCATATCGAGCGCGACGCGGCGCAGGCCGCGCACGAGCTTGCCGGGATGCACGGTCGCGGCGATCGGCGAGTACACGCCGTCGAGATTGCGTGCGGAGCCCGAGCGGCGCGCGACTTCGGCGGGCGGCAGATGTTCGTAGCTGTGGATGCCGCACGCGGCGAGCGCGTCGAGCACCGGCGCGAGCGTGCCGACCTGCGCGCGCGACGTCGCGGTGTACAGCGTGCCGTCGAGCCGCAGTTCCGCATCGATGCCGTGCGTGCGGCAGAAGTCGGCGATGTGCTGGACGGCCGCTTCCGACGCCCTCACGAGCCGGATCGCCTCGGCTTCGCCGAACAGGCGCCGCAGCGTCAGGAATTTCGCGGACCACGTGAGCAGGCAGCCGCCGTTGCGGCCGCTCGCGCCGGCGCCGCACAGGTCGGCTTCGAGGATCGCGATATCGAGCGCGGGGTTGTGCCGCTTCGCCTGGATCGCGGTCCAGAGGCCCGTGAAGCCGCCGCCGACGATGCACACGGCGGCCTGCGTCGCACCTTGCAGCGCGGGGGCGAGATCGCCGTCGTTGAACAGTGCTTGTTCGATCCAGAAGGGGCGCATCGGAGCATTCGTCGATAAAGGGCCGTGCGGCGCACAGCCGGAAAAACGGGCGGCCGCATGCGTATGCGGTCGGTACGTCGCGTCACATCGTCATGCAGCCGCTTCGGCCGATAGGCGGCTGCGGCGCACATCCATCGCCTTCAGCGTGTCGGCGATCGCCGCGACAGCGCGCGGAATCGCGGCTTCGCCGACGCGACCGATGCAGCCGACGCGGAGCGTCTGCACCTTCGGTCCGCTTGCCCGGATACGGAATGTAGTCGCCCTTTTTGACCTCCTGATAACACCGCTTGAAGTCGTCATTCGGATCGTCCGGGCGCCATCGCCTTGCTTCCTGCTTTTTGCATGTTGTTGACAATCTACAAATCGTCCATTTTAATGTCAAGCATCGAAACACCCCTTCGGCGCGGCTCGGGCGCCGACGGCTCACAGCTTCGACAGGAAAAGGAATGAACGTCATGACTGAAACGCCCGTCTCCGTGGAAGTGAACGGCCGTCGCTACAACTGGATGAGCCGGCCCGTGGTGGTCGTCTGCGTCGATGGCTGCGCGTATGAATATCTGGAAGAGGCCGCCGAGGCGGGCGTCGCGCCGTTCCTGCGCACGCTGCTGAAGCCCGGCACGGCACTGAAGGGCGAATGCGTGGTGCCGAGCTTCACGAACCCGAACAACCTGTCGATCGTGACCGGCGTGCCGCCGGCGATCCACGGGATCAGCGGCAACTACTTCTACGATCGCGACACCGGCGCCGAGGTGCTGATGAACGATCCGAAGTACCTCGTCGCGTCCACCGTGCTCGCGGCCTTCGCCGAGCGGGGCGCGCGCGTCGCGGTCGTCACCGCGAAGGACAAGCTGCGCCGTCTGCTCGGCAAGGGGCTGAAGGGCATCTGCTTCTCGTCGGAAAAGGCCGACGAAGCGAGCGTCGAGGAAAACGGCATCGACAACGTGCTGGAGCTGGTCGGCAAGCCGGTGCCGAGCGTGTACAGCGCGGCGCTGTCGGAATTCGTGTTCGCGGCCGGCGTGCGCCTGCTCGAGACGCGCCCGATCGACCTGATGTACCTGTCGACCACCGACTACGTGCAGCACAAGTGCGCGCCAGGCACGGAAGGCGCGAACGCGTTCTACGCGATGATGGACACGTACCTGAAGCGCCTCGACGAGCTCGGCGCGATCGTCGCGATCACCGCCGATCACGGGATGAACGCGAAGCACGACGACGCGACCGGCGAGCCGAACGTCGTCTACCTGCAGGAACTGTTCGACGAATGGCTCGGCCACGATGCGGCGCGCGTGATCCTGCCGATCACCGATCCGTACGTCGTGCACCATGGTGCGCTCGGTTCGTTCGCGACCGTCTATGTGCCGGCAACGGCCGATGCCGAAGCGCTGCGCGCGCGGCTCGCCGCGGTCGACGGCATCGACGTCGTGCTGACGGGCGCCGAAGGCTGCGCGCGCTTCGAGCTGCCGCCCGCGCGGATGGGCGACCTGATCGTGATCTCCAGGCAGGACGTCGTGCTCGGCACGCGCCGCATCAAGCACGATCTGTCCGGCCTCGACGTGCCGTTGCGCTCGCACGGCGGGATCTCCGAGCAGATCGTGCCACTGATCTTCAGCAAGCCGGTCGCGACCGACGTCGCGGGCCGCGCGCGGCTGCGCAACTTCGACATCATCGATATCGCGCTCAACCATCTGCAGTGATGCACGCGCATCCGTGGGGAGATACAGGCATGAACGCCTTTGCAGCATCGACGGCGGTGCGCGAGATTCGTCGCGAGGCACTGCGAATCGACGGCGAGCGGATTCAGCGGGATGCGGTGATCGACGTGCGCAACCCGTACGACGGCGCACTGGTCGGCACCGTGCCGAAGGCGACGCTCGACGACGTGCGCCGCGCATTCGCGGTCGCGCGTGCGTACCGGCCGACGCTCACGCGCCACGATCGCGCGGCGATCCTGCGCCGCGCGGCCGACATCGTGCGTGCTCGCACCGCGGAGATCGCGGCGCTGATCACGGCCGAGGCCGGTTTGTGCATCAAGGATTCGACGTACGAAGCGGGCCGCGTGGCCGACGTGCTGACGTTCGGCGCCGGCGAAGTGCTGAAGGACGACGGGCAGATCTTCTCGTGCGATCTGACGCCGCACGGCAAGAAGCGCCGCGTGTACACGCAGCGCGACCCGCTGCTCGGCGTGATTTCGGCGATCACGCCGTTCAACCACCCGATGAACCAGGTCGCGCACAAGGTCGTGCCGTCGGTCGCGACCAACAACCGGATCGTCGTGAAGCCGTCGGAGAAGGTGCCGCTGTCGTGCTACCTGTTCGCGGACATCCTGTACGAAGCCGGCTTGCCGCCGCAGATGCTGCAGGTGATCACCGGCGACCCGAAGGACATTGCGGACGAATTGATCACGAACCCGGCGATCGACCTGATCACGTTCACCGGCGGCGTGTCGATCGGCAAATCGATCGCCGCGCGGATGGGCTATCGGCGCGCGGTGCTCGAACTCGGCGGCAACGATCCGATCATCGTGATGGAAGACGCTGATCTCGACGAGGCGAGCACGCTCGCGGTGTCGGGCTCGTACAGGAATTCGGGGCAGCGCTGCACGGCGATCAAGCGGATGCTCGTGCACGAGGCAGTGGCCGATCGCTTCACGGAACTCGTCGTCGAGAAGACGCGCGCATGGTCGTACGGCAACCCGTCCGATCCGTCGGTCGACATGGGCACCGTGATCGACGAAGCGGCCGCGCGGTTCTGCGAGCAGCAGGTGAACGACGCGATCGCGCGCGGTGCGCGGCTGCTGGTCGGCAACGTGCGCGACGGCGCGCTGTATTCGCCGACCGTCGTCGATCGCGTGACGCCCGACATGCCGCTGGTCAAGCATGAAACCTTCGGGCCGGTGTCGCCGATCCTGCGCTTTCGCGACATCGACGAAGCGATCCGGATGTCGAACAGCACCGACTACGCGCTGTCGTCGTCGGTGTGCACGAACCGCTTCGACCACATCACGCGCTTCATCACCGAGCTCGAAGTCGGCAGCGTGAACGTGCGCGAGGTGCCCGGCTATCGGCTCGAGCTGACGCCGTTCGGCGGCGTGAAGGATTCGGGGCTCGGATACAAGGAGGGTGTGCAGGAAGCGATGAAGAGCTTCACGAACACGAAGACGTATTCGTTGCCATGGTAAGCGACGTGTAAGGGGCCCGGGCCGGCATGGCAGCTGGTGCGGGCGTTATTCGATCGGCTCATATCGTTAGCCGATTTGCGTTTTTGCCGGGCCTTCCCGCATCGGTAGAATTCGCGGACCTCTCGAACGGCGCAGGCGTGCCGGCGGGATGATTCTCTCCAATCATTCGGGGTCCGCACCATGAAATTCCTCCGCTCCATCCTGGTCGTCGCGCTGCTGCAGGCCGCCGCGGCCACCAGCGCGCTGGCTGCCGACGACCTGTCGCAGATCAAGTCGGCCGGCGTGTTCCGCATCGGTACCGAAGGCACCTACGCGCCGTTCACGTACCACGACGAGACGGGCAAGCTGACGGGCTTCGACGTCGACATCGCGACCGCGATCGCGCAGCGTCTCGGCGTGAAGCCGCAGTTCGTCGAAGGCAAATGGGACGGGCTGATCGCGGGTCTCGACGTGAACCGCTACGACGCGGTCGTGAACGAAGTGTCGATCACCGACGCGCGCAAGGCGAAATACGATTTCTCGACGCCGTACATCACGTCGCACGCGGTGCTGATCGTGCGCGCGGACAACACGACGATCCGCTCGTTCGACGACCTGAAGGGCAAGAAATCCGCGAACACGCTGACCAGCAATTTCGGCAAGCTCGCGGCCGCGCACGGCGCCGACGTGGTGCCCGTGCAGGGCTTCAACGAATCGATCGACCTGCTGACGTCCGGACGCGTCGATGCGACGATCAACGATTCGCTGTCGTACCTCGATTTCCGCAAGCACAAGCCCGACGCGAAACTGAAGATCGCGGCGACCGACACGAGCGGCGCGGGCGACGCGTCCGGCGTGCTGCTGCGCAAGGGCAGCCCCGCGCTGGTGGCCGCGATCGACAAGGCGCTCGCGGACATCAAGGCGGACGGCACCTACGCGAAGATCTCGCAGAAGTACTTCGGCCGCGACGTGTCGCAGCCGTGACGCGAGGCTGAACGATGCCGGCCTGGCTGCACCTGATGGCGGAATCGCTGCGCCCCCTGCTCGTTGCAGGGCTCGTGTTTACGGTTCCGCTCACGCTCGCGTCGTTCGCGATCGGCCTTTTGCTCGCGTTCGGCGCAGCGCTCGCGCGGCTGTTCGGGCCGCGCTGGGCGCAGGCCGTCGTGCGTTTCTATATCTGGCTGTTCCGCGGCTCGCCGTTGCTCGTGCAGTTGTTCGTGATCTTCTACGGGCTACCGAGCGTCGGCATCGTGCTCGATCCGCTGACGGCCGCCGTGATCGGCTTCTCGCTGAACGTCGGCGCGTACAACGCGGAAGTGATTCGCGGCGTGATCGAATCGATCCCCAAGGGGCAATGGGAGGCCGCGTACTCGATGTCGATGACGCGCGCGCAGGCGCTGCGCCGCGCGATCCTGCCGCAGGCCGCGCGCGTCGCGCTGCCCGCGCTGTCGAATTCGTTCATTTCGCTCGTGAAGGACACGTCGCTCGCGGCCGTGCTGACGGTACCCGAGATCTTCCAGGCCGCGCAGCGCATCGCGGCCGTGACCTACGAGCCGCTGATTCTCTATACCGAAGCCGCGCTGATCTATCTGCTGTTCAGCTCGGTGCTGTCCACGCTGCAACGTCGCCTCGAAACCCGCTTCGGCCGGCATGCGCTGTTCCACGCGGAGTTGCGATGATCCGTCTCGAGCGCATCGACAAGTCGTTTGGCTCGCATCGCGTGTTGAGCGGAATCGACCTCGCATTGCAGCCGGGGAGCGTAACGGCGCTGATCGGCCCGTCCGGCAGCGGCAAGAGCACGCTGCTGCGCTGCGTGAACCTGCTCGAAGTGCCGGAGGCGGGCGCGCTCGCGGTCGGCGATGCGCGCATCGCATTCGTGCCGGGGTGCCGGCCGTCGCGCGACGCGGTATTCGCGGTGCGCAGGCAGACCGGCATGGTGTTCCAGAACTTCCAGTTGTTTCCGCACCTGAGCGTCGTGCAGAACGTGATGGAGGGGCTCGTGACCGTGCAGCGCTGGCCGCGCGAGCAGGCGCGCCAGCGGGCGCTCGCGCTGCTCGACAAGGTGGGCATCGCGGGCAAGGCCGACGCATGGCCGGCCACGCTATCGGGCGGACAGCAGCAGCGCGTGGCGATCGCGCGCGCGCTCGCGCCGTCTCCGCAGGTGCTGCTGTGCGACGAGCCGACATCGGCGCTCGATCCGGAACTGTCCGTCGAAGTGGTCGAGGTGCTGCGCCAGCTCGCGCGGGAAGGCACGACGATGCTGATGGCCACGCACGACCTGCGCCTGGCCGCGTCGATCGCGCATGATGCGGTGTTCCTCGCCGATGGCCGCATCGTCGAAGCCGGCGCGTCGCGCGACCTGTTCGGCCGGCCGCGCGACCCGCGTACCGCGAAGTTCGTCGCGACGCTCGCGCAAGGCGTGCCGGTGTTCTGACGACGCGACGCGAGGTGGCTGGCGGTCAGCGTGGCGCGTGCGCGTCGAGCACCGCGGCGACGATCGCCTCCGGCGCATCTTCCTGAACCAGATGGCCCGCGTGCGGGACGCGGATCAGCTTGCCGTTCGCGACGCGATCGGCGAGCGCCTGCCCTTGCTCGAGCGGAATCCATGCGTCGTCCTCGCCCCACACGATGCGCACCGGAAAGTCCGGCGGCGCGTAGCGGGCTTCCGCTTCCTCGATGTAGCGCTGGCGCATCTGCGCGATCTGACGGTAGAACGCGGCCTGGCCGGCCGGCGTGAGCCACGGTGCACGGTAGATCGACAGTGCTTCGTCGCTCAGCGGTCGTGCGACCGCCTGGCCGATATAGGCCGACACGAGCGCACGGTGCGCGTACGCGGGCAGGCCGGTGAACGCGGCTTCGTGCTGCGCGACGTGACGCACGAACGGCGACCCTTGCGGCGCGATCGCGACCGGGTTCACGAGCGTGAGATCCGCATACGCGATGCCGTCGAGGAAGTGCGCGCGCAGCACCGTGGCGCCGCCGTAGTCGTGCGCGAGCACACGCGGCCGCGCGAGTGTCCATTCGTTCAGCAGTGCGCCGAACAGCGCGTTCTGGCGGCCGAGCGACACGTCCGCGTCCGGCATGTCGGACTGGCCGTAGCCGAGCAGGTCGTAGACATACACGCGATGGCGCCGCGCGAGCCACGGCGCGATCCGGCGCCATACCTGCGACGAAAACGGCGTGCCGTGCACGAGCACGAGCGGCGGGCCTTCGCCGAGCGTGCCCCATGCAATCCGGTGGCCTTCGAAATTGAAGCGGTTCGGGAGTTCGAGCATCGGCTTCTCCGTGCTAACCTGTTTTGGTTGTTAACAGGTTACGCCGGATTTTCCGGATATGAAACCGATAGGTGCAAATAAATGGTTACTCGATCCGACCCGGCACGGCACGGGCACGAATGGCGCGCGGCCGATTTCGTCGGCGGCCATCCGGCGCTCGACTTCCTCAACACGGTGGCCGACACGGGCAAGACGCGCGACGAGGACAAACTCGTCGACTGGCCGGCCGTGCGTGCGTGGGCCGGGAAAGCGGGGTTGCTGGCGCCCGACGATCTGGCGCGGCTGCTGCGTCATCCGCGCCAGGATGGCCCCGAGGAGCTGGCGGCGCTGCACCGCTTTCGCGACGACGCGTACGCCGCGATCGTGCACCTGACGGCCGCGGGCGGCGGCGGCGCGGGCGCGCGCGCTGCCGAGCGGCTTGCGCTGGCGATCCGCGAGGCGATCGGGCGGAGTGCGTTCGATGCGGTTGGCGGCCGCTTCGCGTGGCGACCGGACGCGCGCGCTGCGTCGCGCTGGATCGATGCGGCTGCGCTCGGTTTCGAGGATCTGATGCGCAGCGACGATTTCGCGCGCGTGCGGCAATGCGGCCGGTGTACGTGGTTCTTCGTCGATCGCGGCCGCGGCGTCGGGCGGCGGTGGTGCGACATGCGCACGTGCGGGAACCGCGCGAAGGTGGAGGCGTTCAGGGAGCGGTGACGCGCGGCGCGGCGGTTGCCGCACCGCGCCGCGCGTGGGTCATCGAGCGGCCTCGGCTTCGTGCGGCCGATGGTCGGGCCATAACGTCGCGGCGGCGAACAGCCCGGCCGCCAGGAATGGCGCGCCGATCGCGAACAGGATGGCCGTGAGGCCCCAGCGATCCCAGAAGCGATCGACGAGCGCACGCTCGGGCGTGACGGGATCGTACAGCACGTCGACCGCATCGCCTTTGTGGAGGCCCGGAGGCGACGCCGCGGAGCCCTGGGCGAATGTGATCAGCCGCCCGCTGTCGGTCGTGAACGCGACGATGGCCGAATACAGCGACGTGCGCGACCGCGACGGCCGCCCGTTTTTCGCGATCTCGACCACATGGCCGGTCGAACGCGCATAGTGGTGGACGATTTGCCACTGACGCAGCCCGGCCGCGCCGGCGCCGGCGAGGAAACCCGTGCCGATCGCGATCGGAATCAGCGCGATCGCGACATCCCAGCGGCGCCGTGCCGGCTTGCGTTCGACGTGGCGCGGCGCCGGGCCCGACTGCCGGCGGCGTCGCTCGCCCGCGAGCAGCAGGCCGCCGATGGCGAACGACGCGACGGCGAGCAGCGCCGGCACGGCCACCGGAAGCCAGCGTTGCGCAAAATCGTCGATCAGCGCGGGGCGCTCCGGGTGGTCGGGGTCGAGCAGGATGTCGACGTTCTCGCCGATGTCGTACGCGGGCACCGCGGATGCAGTATTGCCGGCGACTTCGCGGCGCCGGCCGTCGTTCGCGAGATACGCGACGATCGGCCGGTACGCGCGCATTGCATCGCTGTCCTGGACGATGCGCACGACCGTGCCCGGCGCGCGGACCAGGCGGTCGGGTTCCCGGCCGGCCGTGACGGCGAGCACGCCGGCCAGCACGAACAGCACGACACCGATCATCAGTGCGACCAGCGCGTCCTTACCCGGCATGACGCGATCCGGTTCTGGCGTCGCGCGGATCGGGGCCGGCCCGGGTGAGCGGCCCATCGCGACGGACAGGCCGATATCGGCGCAACCATGCCCTCTGAATGGTCGCGTCTCGTTCACATGCTTCCATGTCTGACGTCCCATGTTCTCTCAGTGCCGGCGGGCAAATGACGAACCCCGCGCCGGTCGTGTGATATTTGTCGGACGATTCTAGCGGAAACGATGCGCGACGGGCGTGCGGCGGCGTACCGCGAAAGGCGCGCGGCGCGCCAAAACGGAAAAGGCCGGTCAGCTTTCGCTGACCGGCCTTTGAAATTCCTGGTGGGGCGTGAGTGACTCGAACACTCGACCTACGGATTAAGAGTCCGCTGCTCTACCAACTGAGCTAACGCCCCCAACAGAAGAAAGATTATGCCGGGGTTTTCGGGACATGGCAAGCCTTTTCTGCGAATTTCCCGAAAATATTTCGTCACGCCGGCGGCGGTTGCCGGCGCGGTAACGAGCGGTCGCAGTTTGCGCGCTCCCGGTATGATGACGCCACACGCGTTGCGCGGTGGTCGCGCAACGTTTTCTGGACATTCGAAGATGGACGAAAACGCAGTCCGCGAATTGCTGGATCGCCTGCTGGCCCCGTGGGTCCGCTCGCTGGGTCTGGTCCCCGTGTCGATCGGCGACGACAGCGTCACGTTGCGCCTGCCGTTTTCCGGCGAGTTCCGCCATTCGGGCGGCGTGATCTGCGGCCAGGTGTTCACGGCGGCCGCCGACACCGCGATGGTGGTCGCGATCTCGGCTGCGCTCGGCGAATTCCGGCCGATGACGACGGTGTCGCTGAACACGAACTTCATGCGTCCCGTGCGCAAGGGCGACGTGCTCGTCACCGCGCGCGTGCTGCGGATGGGTCGCAACCTCGTGTTCGGCGAAGTCGAGCTGTTCGACGAGGACGGCAAGATGGCCGTCCACGCGACGTCGACCTACGCGCTCGTCAGCTGAGCGGCGCGATGTTCGACCAGATCGTCTTTGCGGGCGGCGGCAATCGCTGCTGGTGGCAGGCCGGCTTCTGGGACGTCGCGCAGCCGGCCCTTGGCCTGCGCCCGCGCGTGATCACCGGCATCTCGGCCGGCGCGGCGACCGCCTGCATGCTGTATACACGCGACGCCGCATGGGTGATGCGCTATTACGAGGAGGCGCTGCGCCACAACCGGAAGAATGCGTACTGGGGCAACCTGTTCGGGCGCGAGCCGGTGTTTCCGCATTACCGGATCTATCGTCAGGCGCTGCTCGACATCTACGGCGAACCGTTCGCGAAGCTCGCCGCGGCGCCGGAAATCCGCATCGGCGTGTCGCACGTGCCGCGCTGGCTCGGTGCGCGCAGCGCGGTCGCGGCCGGCCTCGTCGCGTACAACATCGAGAAGTACGTGCGCAAGACGCTGCACCCGACGCTCGGGCGCACGCTCGGCTTTCGGCCCGAATTCGTGCGCGCGCAGGCCTGCGCGCACGTCGACGAACTCGCCGACCTGATCCTCCAGTCGTCCTGCACGCCGCCGTTCACGCCGGTGCTGCGGCGCGGCGGCCGGCCGGTGCTCGACGGCGGGATGGTCGACAACGTGCCGGTCGATGCGCTCGATCCGTCTCCGGGCGACGTGCTGGTGCTCGTCACGCGGCTGTATCCGCGTCCGCAGATGTTCACGGTCGCGCATGGCGACCAGCGGCGGCTGTACGTGCAGCCGTCGAGCAAGGTGCCGATTTCGAGCTGGGATTACACGAGCCCGTCGCAGATGCGGCATGCGTACGATCTCGGGCGGCGCGACGGCGAGCACTTCCTCACGCGCGTCGACGCGATGACGGGCGGCCGCGTGGCCGCCTGACGGCGGGAATCGGGCAACGGGGCCACGCGACGCGCGCGGCCCGCGCGATCAGCGCTTGCGGATCGGCGTCAGCGCTTCGGGGTTGGCGACGCTCGACATGTCGCCGTCGTCGAACGCGAGAATGTTGCGGAATGCGGCACTGAAATACAGTTCGTAGCTTTCGCGTTCGACGTAGCCGATGTGCGGCGTGCAGATCACGTTTTCCATCCGCAGCAGGCTGTAGCCCTGCAGGATCGGCTCGCTTTCGAACACGTCGATCGCGACCATCCCCGGCCGGTTGTGCGACAGCGCGTTGACGAGCGCGTTTTCCTCGAGCAGCTCGGCGCGGCTCGTGTTGACGAGCAGCGACGTCGGCTTCATCCGCATCAGGTCTTCCTGCTTCACGATCCCGCGCGTGTCGTCGTGCAGGCGCAGATGCAGCGACAGCACGTCGCTCTGCTCGAACAGCGCTTCGCGGCTCTCGGCGGCCGTGTAGCCGTCGGCGCGCGCGGCCTCGAGCGAATGCTCGCGGCCCCAGATCAGCACGTTCATCCCGAACGCCTTGCCGTAACCGGCGACGAGCCGGCCGATCTTGCCGTAGCCCCAGATGCCGAGCGTCTGGCCGCGCAGCACCTGGCCGAGGCCGAAGTTCGGCGGCAGCGCCGACGTCTTCAGGCCCGACTGCTGCCAGGCGCCCTGCTTCAGGTTCGCGACGTACTGCGGAATGCGGCGCTGGGCGGCCATCACGAGCGCCCAGGTCAGCTCGGCCGGCGCGACGGGCGAACCGGTGCCTTCGAGCACCGCGATGCCGCGGTCGGTACACGCGTCGAGATCGATGTGGCTCGACACGCGGCCGGTCTGGCTGATCATGCGCAGGTTCGGCAGCTTCGACAGCAACTGCGAGGTAATCGGGGTCCGTTCACGAATCAGCACGAGCGCCTCGACTTCCGCCAGACGGCTGGCGAGCTGTCCCAGGCCGCGCACCGTATTGTTGAAGACCTTTACGTCGTGGCCGGCGAGCATCTCGAAGCAGTTCAGTTTGCGGACGGCGTCCTGGTAGTCGTCGAGGATGGCAATTTTCATGGTGAACGGGGTGTCGCGCGTTGAAAGCGGGCACGGGCGGCGGCGCATCTTGCGCACCTGTTCCGCCCGGCCGGGGCCGACATGATGCTACGCCGGCCGCCTTCGTGGGGTCTTTTTAACAGGTTGTTACGCTCCGCCGCAATGGGCGCCAGCCACCCCCGGCGCCGCTCGGGCGCCGTGCGCAAGGGTGCGCTGTTGTGTCGCATCAAACACGTCCTTCCTGATTCGGCCGTTTACTCGAGGAGGTTTACCCAATTGTTGCTCCAACCAGAATAATTGGATCAACTATCCGCGGAAGGCGAGGATTTTTGACCGTTTTTATCTCAATTCATGCTTCGGTTAGGCAACTCTGCATCATTTCCGCTGTCGTAGGAGAATTACGCATTTGCTTCATCTTTTTGAAGTTGTAACAGCGGCAGGAGTCGTTTATGGATCATTTGCAGTCGATGCGCGTGTTCGTCAAGGTTGCAGATCTCGGCAGTTTCGCGCGGGCCGCGAGCGCAATGGATATCTCCAACGCGGTCGCGACGCGCCATGTCGCCGATCTGGAAGGCCGGCTCGGCACGCGTTTGCTTAACCGCACCACGCGCAGCCTCTCCCTGACGGAGTCGGGTCAGGTCTATCTGGAGCGTGCCCGCCAGATCCTCGACGAGCTCGAGGACGTCGAGCAGATGGTCGTCGCGCGCAATCACGAGCCGGTCGGCACGCTGCGCATCGTGGCGCCGGTCGTGTTCGGTCTGCACAACCTCGCCCCCGTACTGCAGTCGTACACGGAGAATTTCCCGAAGGTGGTGCCGGATCTCACGCTGGTCGACCGGCAGGTCGATCTCGTCGAGGAAGGCTTCGACGTCGGCATCGTCGTCACGCGCCAGATGCGCAGCGCGAGCATCGTCACGCGGCGCCTGACCACCGGCTGCATGACCGTGTGCGCGACGCCCAGCTATCTGGAGAAGCACGGCGTGCCGACGCATCCGGAACAGCTCGCCGAACACCCGGCGCTGAGCCTGCCGACCGAATACTGGGGCGACGAGCGCGTGTTCACGGGGCCGGACGGCGAAGTGCGCGTGCGCCCGACCAACGTGATCGTCGCGAACAACACCGCGATGCTGCGCCAGTTCGCGTTGCTCGGGATGGGCGTCGCGATCCTGCCGAGCTACCTGATCGGCAGCGACATCGCGCGCGGCGCGCTCGTGCGGCTGCTGCCGGATTTCCGGCTGCCGCAGGTCGAGATCAACATCGCCTACCCGAGCCGGCGCCATCTGCCGGCGAAGGTGCGTACGTTCATCGATCATCTCGTCGAGCATTTCAGTCACTCGACCGACGCGACGATGGGCGAGCAATGGGCCGCGCAGGGCGCGACGCCGCCGCCGATCGGCGTCGAGATGCGTGCCGAGCAGCCCGAGACGACCGATCCGAACCTGCAACCGCGTCTTGCGCGCTCGCCGCGCACGCGCGTGGCGATGCCGTCGCCGCTGTAACGGCCCGGCGCCCGCCCGGTAGCAAGACGGCCGGCACGAAGAAAAAACGCGGATCGATCGATCCGCGTTTTTTATGGCTGCGCGCCGGAGCCGGACGCGCCGCAAGCGGCGCGCGGCGGCCGGGCCGTCACGAACCCGTCTTGCGCGCCGTCGTCTTGCGCGCGGCGGTCTTGCGGGCCGGCGCCGGTTTCTCTTCGGCGCCTTCGGTCACGGTTTCGGCATCCTTCGTCGCCGATTTGGCCGTCTTCTTCGCGGCGGCCGCCTTCGGCTCCTTCTTCTCGAACTCGAAGCCGATCTTGCCGTCCGGCTGCTTCACAAGGAACGCCTTGAAGTTGCGGCCGGTACGCGACGACTTGAAGTTCGGCAGCAAGTCCGTGCGGCCGTCGGCCAGCAGCTTGCCCATCTGCTCGCGCGTGATTTCCTGCTGCAGGATCACCTTGCCCGAGCGGAAGTCGCAAGTCTTCGGGTTCGCCACCGAGTGCTCGCACACGTAGCTCATCCCGTGTTCGAACACGCGGCCCTTGCACTTCGGGCACGCGCCGACCGGTTCCTGCGCGGAGAAGTCGGGCGCTTCGCCTTCCTCGCCGCCCTGGTCCTGGCCGAAATCGAACTCGAGCTTGTAGTTCTTCGTCTCGTCGTCGAACGACAGCTTCAGGATCGCCGAGAACGGGCGGCCCATCTTGCTGCGGAACCCGGACAGCGGCCCGATTTCCTTCTTCTGCAGCAATTCCTCGACTTCCGGGATCTCGAACTGCCGGCTGCCCGGGATCTTCGAGATCGAGAAGTCGCACTTCGTGCACGCGAAGCGGCGATAGTTTTCCTTCACCTGGCCGCCGCAGTTCGGGCACGGCGTCTGAAGGGTCGCGTAGTCGCCGGGGATCGTGTCGGAATCGTATTCCTTCGCGCGCTTGACGATCTGCTGCGTCATGCGGGCGATTTCCTGCATGAACGCGTCGCGCCCGAGATTGCCGCGCTCCATCTGCGACAGCTTGTATTCCCATTCGCCGGTGAGCTCGGGCGCGGTGAGTTCCTTCACGCCGAGGCCGCGCAGCAGCGTCATCAGCTGGAATGCCTTCGCGGTCGGGATCAGTTCGCGGCCCTCGCGCAGCAGGTACTTCTCGCCGAGCAGGCCTTCGATGATCGCCGCGCGCGTCGCCGGCGTGCCGAGACCCTTCGCGGCCATCGCCTCGCGCAGCTCGTCGTCCTCGACCAGCTTGCCCGCGCCTTCCATCGCGGACAGCAGCGTCGCTTCCGAGTAGCGTGCGGGCGGCTTCGTCACGAGCGCGACGGCGGCGATTTCGTCCGTCTTCACCTTCTCGTCCTTCTGCACCGGCACGAGGTTCGCGTCGGCGCCTTCGGCATCGCGGCCGTACACCTGCAGCCAGCCCGGCTCGACGAGCACCTTGCCTTCGGTCTTGAAGTGATGGCCCGCGACTTCGGTGATCCGCGTCGTCACGCGGAATTCGGCCGCCGGGAAGAACACCGCGAGGAAGCGCTTCACGACCATGTCGTACAGCTTCTGCTCAGGCTCGGACAGCGACTTCGGCGCCTGCAGCGTCGGGATGATGGCAAAGTGGTCGCTGATCTTCGAGTTGTCGAAGATCCGCTTGTTCGGCTTCACCCATCCCTTGTCGAGCACCTGCTTCGCATGCGGCAGGTAGTTGTGGCTCTCCTTGAGCATCTCGAGCGTGGACTGGACCGTCGAAAGATAGTCTTCCGGCAGCGCGCGCGCATCGGTACGCGGATAGGTCAGCACCTTGTGCTTTTCATACAGCGCCTGGGCGAGGCCGAGCGTATTTTTCGCGGAGAAGCCGAAGCGGCTGTTCGCCTCGCGCTGCAGGCTCGTCAGGTCGAACAGCAGCGGCGAGAGTTGCGTCGACGGCTTCGACTCCTCGGACACCGTGCCGATCTGGTCGCGGCAGGCGGCGACAATCGTTTCGGCGGCCGGCAGGCTCCAGAGGCGGGAGTCGCGCTTTTCCGGATCGAATTCGTCGCGCTTGAATTTCGGGTCGAACCACTTGCCTTCGTAGAAGCCGCCCGCGCACGCGAATTCGGCCTTCACTTCCCAGTAGTCGCGCGGGACGAAGCGGCGGATTTTCTCTTCACGTTCGACGACGATCGACAACGTTGGCGTCTGAACGCGGCCGACGGTGGTCAGGAAGAAGCCGCCGCCCTTGCTGTTGAACGCGGTCATCGCGCGCGTGCCGTTGATCCCGACGAGCCAGTCGGCTTCCGAGCGGCAGCGTGCGGCGTCGGCGAGCGGCTGCATGTCCGAGTCGCTGCGCAGGTTCGCGAAACCGTCGCGGATCGCCTGCGGCGTCATCGATTGCAGCCACAGACGCTGGACCGGCTGCTTCGCCTTCGCGTGCTGCGCGATCAGGCGGAAAATCAGCTCGCCTTCGCGCCCCGCGTCACATGCGTTGATCAGGCGGTCGACGTCCTTGCGCTTCATCAGCTTCGTGAGCACCTTGAGGCGCGACTCGCTTTTTGCGATCGGGTTCAGGTCGAAATGCGGGGGAATGACGGGCAGATGCGCGAAGCTCCATTTCCCGCGCTTGACCTCGTACTCCTCCGGGGCGGCGATTTCCAGCAGGTGGCCGACAGCGGACGAAAGGACGTAATCGTCGCTCTCGTAATACTCGTCATGCTTGGTAAAGCCGCCCAAAGCGCGTGCGATGTCGTTCGCGACAGAAGGCTTTTCCGCAATGATCAGTGCTTTGGACATGACAGGTGTGTGTTGGTAGACCGGGTTCGCCGGCGTGGGTCCCTTTTACGACCGCTTTATAGCACACGCGGCAGCGACGGCGGCTCGGCGTGTAAAAAGCGGCTCATCATAGAGGGGGGCCGCAACGGCGGCAAGCGTCCGGCGCGGCGCAGCGCGCGAACCTGCGCGAAACCTGCCGCGCCGGCCCGCGAATTCAGGCTTCGACGGTCAGGACGTCGCGCAATTTCGGTGCGTGCGGCGCACCGGGCACCGCGCTCAGGTCGGACAGCATGCGCTCGACGATCGCCGCGTGCGGCAGCACCGTGCCGAAGAAGCGCGCGGTGTGGGCATCCTCGATCAGGATGGTCGGGAAGTTCTCGACGTCGAGATCGTCGAGCCGGTCGGCATGGGTTTCGATGTCGATCCACGCGAAGCAGGCATCCGGATGCGCGTCGGCGAGCTGGTCGAAGGCGGTCCGGTAGTCGCGGCACGTGCCGCACCACTCGGCGCACAGGCAGGCGACCAGCAACGTGCCGGGATCGGCGAGGCGCTCGGCGATCCGATCTGCGTCGGTGTCGAGATTCAGCGCGGGCATGGCATTCCTTGGGTAGCGTCGGCGGCCGGGCCGCCCCTATGGCGGGGAATGTAGCACGCCCCGCGCGGACGGGGTGGGCGCCGCGTCAAGCCGCGCGAACCGTCCGCCGGCGACGCTCGCGACGCGGCCGGCCAGTTCCAGCGCGAGCAGCGCGCCATGCAGCACGTCGTCGGACAGGCCGCTGTGCTCGGCCAGCCATTCGTACGTCACGGGGCCGTATCCCAGGGCAGCGAGCACCGCCTGTTCCGACGGGGTGACCGGTGACGCGGCTTCGATCCGGGGCGATGCGGCGGCCGCGACGGCGCGATTCGCCGGCGCGCCGCCGGCCGTTTCGGGTTCGCCGCTTTCGCCGGCGTTCGGGCCCGGGTCGGCGGCCCGCACCGTGCCGGCCGGTGCTTGCGCCGCCGGCTCGCCCAGCCCGTATTCCTCGAGCACGTCGAACGGCGCCGCGGTGAGCTTCGCGCCGTCGCGGATCAGCGCGTGGCAGCCCTGCGCGAGCGGCGCGTGGATCGAACCGGGCATCGCGAACACGTCGCGCCCCAATTCGTTCGCGAGCCGCGCGGTGATCAGCGAGCCCGAGCGCGGCGCGGCCTCGACGACGAGCACGCCGAGCGCGAGCGCGGCGATCAGCCGGTTGCGCTGGGGAAAATGCGCGGCGCGGGCCGGCGTGCCGAGCGGCCATTCCGACACGATCGCGCCGTGCGTGGCGATCTCGTGGGCGAGCGCGCGGTGCCGCGCCGGATAGACGAGATCGGCGCCGGTCGCGATCACCGCGACCGTGCCCGAGCGGCCATCGAGCCCGCCACGATGCGCGGCGCTGTCGATGCCGAGCGCAAGGCCCGAGACGATCGTGAGGCCCGCATCGGACAGCCCGCGTGCGAAAAGCGTGGCGTCGGCGAGCCCCTGCGGCGTCGCGTGGCGGCTGCCGACCATGGCGAGGCCGCGGGCGTGCAGCAGATCGAGCCGCCCCTTTACATATAGCAGCGGCGGCGGATCGTGCAGATCACGCAGCCGCGGCGGGTAGGCCGGATCGCTCAGCGTGACGAGCACGTTGCCCGGCCCGTCGAGCCAGGCGAGTGCGGCGTCGGTGCGCGTATCGAGATCGTCGCGCTCGCTCGCGCGCACGGCCTGCGCGGCGGCGGGGCTGGCCACGGCGGCGATCGCCTCGTGGGACGCGCGCAGCAACGCCGCCGGCGAGCCGAACGCGGCGAGTAAAATCTGCAGCACGGCGGGCGGGAGGCCGGGCGCATGCGCGAGTTGCAGCCAGGCGCGCAGCGCGGCGGGCGTCAGCGCTTGCGGCGACATGAGACGGCCCTCGAATGCGGCGGCCAGCGCAGCGCGTGACGCCATGATAAAATTTTCATCATCCGAAATACTCGACAGGGCCGTGCGCGCAGGCGCCCGGCCGATTGCAGGAGGCGCGATCCGCGGCATTGATATGCCACGCATCCGCCTCATCTTCATTGCATCGCGGCGGCGGCGCCAGCCGGCCGGATGGCCGATGCGGCGCGCCGCCCCATCGAATACCGAACACCGAACACCATGGCTTTGCTCAATATTCTTCATTACCCCGACAAGCGGCTGCACAAGGTCGCGAAGCCCGTCGACAAGGTCGACGACCGGATCCGCAAGCTCGTCGCCGACATGGCCGAGACCATGTACGCGGCGCCCGGGATCGGCCTGGCGGCCACGCAGGTCGACGTGCACGAGCGCGTGATCGTGATCGACGTCTCCGAGGAGAAGAACGAACTGCGCGCGTTCATCAACCCGGAAATCGTGTGGTCGAGCGACGCGAAGCAGACCTATGAAGAAGGCTGCCTGTCGGTGCCCGGCATTTACGACGAAGTCGAGCGGCCCGACCACGTGCGCGTGCGCGCGCTCAACGAGCACGGCGAGGCATTCGAGCTCGACTGCGAAGGGCTGCTCGCCGTGTGCGTCCAGCACGAGATGGATCACCTGATGGGCCGCGTGTTCGTCGAATACCTGTCGCCGCTCAAGCAGACGCGTATCAAGACGAAGATGAAGAAACTCGAACGCGCGATGTGATGCGCGCACGCCCAGCCCGACCCCGAACGCTGTCATGACCCATACGTTGCGCGTGATTTTTGCCGGCACGCCGGAATTCGCCGCGGCTGCCCTTGCCGCGATCCACGAGGCCGGTTTCCCGGTGCCGCTCGTGCTCACCCAGCCCGATCGCCCGGCCGGCCGCGGGATGAAGCTCCAGGCGAGCGCCGTGAAGCGCTACGCCGTCGAGCACGGGATGACCGTCGCGCAGCCGCCGTCGCTGCGCCGCGCGGGCAAGTACCCGGCGGAGGCGGCCGACGCGATCGAGCTGCTGCGCGCGACGCCGCACGACGTGATGGTGGTGGCCGCGTACGGCCTGCTGCTGCCGCAGGAAGTGCTCGACATCCCGCGCGCCGGCTGCATCAACATTCACGCGTCGCTGCTGCCGCGCTGGCGCGGCGCCGCGCCGATCCATCGCGCGATCGAGGCCGGCGACGCCGAGACGGGCGTCACGCTGATGCAGATGGACGCCGGCCTCGACACCGGCGCGATGATCGACGAGGCGCGCACGGCGATCGCGCCCGACGATACGACCGCGACGCTGCACGACCGTCTCGCCGCCGACGGCGCGCGGCTGATCGTCGACGCGCTCGTGCGGCTCGAGCGCGATGGCACGCTGCCGGCGACGCCGCAGCCGGCCGACGGCGTGACCTACGCGGAAAAGATCGGCAAGCACGAAGCGGCGCTCGACTGGCGCAAGCCGGCCGACGTGCTCGCACGCCAGGTGCGGGCGTTCGATCCGTTCCCGGGCGGCGTCGCGACGCTCGACGGTGCGGCCATCAAGCTGTGGGCGGCCGAGCCCATGGCGGCGCGCGGCACGATTGCCGACGCGGCGCCCGGCACGATCGTCGAAGCCGCGCCGGAAGGCGTGGTGGTTGCGTGCGGCAGCGGCGCACTGCGCGTGACCCAGTTGCAGAAGCCGGGCGGCAAGCGGCTGCCCGCGCGCGAATTCCTCGCCGGTTCGCCGCTCGCCGCCGGCCAGCGTTTCGCGCTGCCCGACGCCGACTGACACGGCCCGAGCGCCATTCGACCCGGTCTGCCGGCCCGGCGCAACTGGCCGGACGGCCGAGTCGCGCGGTGCGGCAGGCGCGCGTAGAATTTCCCTGCGCTTTCCGGTTTCGAGGTCTTCATGTTCGGCATCACCCATTTCGGCTTCTTCGTGTTCGCGGTTTTCCTGCTGAACATCACGCCCGGCCCCGACACGGCCTACATCGTCGGCCGCAGCGTCGCACAGGGGCGCGGCGCGGGGCTGATGTCGGCGTTCGGCATTTCTGCCGGCTGCTGCGTCCACGCACTTGCGTGCGCATTCGGGCTGACCGCGCTGCTGGCGGCGTCGGCAACCGCGTTCACGGTGATCAAGCTGGTCGGCGCCGCGTACCTGATCTATCTCGGCGTGCGGATGGTTATCGCGAAGCCGGCCGCCGCGCCGTCGGGCGCGGAAGCCGTGCAGGTCCCGGCCGCCAGGCCGCTGCGCCAGCTGTTCATGCAGGGCTTCTGGACCAACGTGCTCAATCCGAAAGTCGTGCTGTTCTTCGTGTCGTTCTTCCCGCAGTTCGTATCGGCCGACGGTCCGCACAAGGCATGGGCGTTCCTGACCCTCGGCGCGGTGTTCGTCGCGATGAGCACGGTCTGGACGAGCCTGGTCGCGTGGGTGGCGGGCACTGTCACGCAGCGCTTTTCCGGCAAGCCGGGCGTCAAGAAGTGGCTCGATCGCACGGTCGGCAGCGCTTTCGTCGGCCTCGGCCTGCGTCTGGCCGCTTCGCAACGCTGAGATTGAATTTTTCCGGCGAGACCTTATCTAACAAATCGCTTACAATTTTCCGCCGTGCGCTGTGAAGCGCGGCGGGTCCCCTGACGGATAAGGAGTGGGTATGTTCAATTGGGTCAAAACGGCGATGCTGATGGCCGCGATCACGGCCCTGTTCATCGTGATCGGCGGGATGATCGGCGGCTCGCGCGGCATGACGATCGCGCTGCTGTTCGCGCTCGGCATGAATTTCTTCTCGTACTGGTTCTCGGACAAGATGGTGCTGCGCATGTACAACGCGCAGGAAGTCGACGAGAACACGGCGCCGCAGTTCTACCGGATGGTGCGCGAGCTGGCCACGCGCGCGAACCTGCCGATGCCGCGCGTCTACCTGATCAACGAGGACGCGCCGAACGCGTTCGCGACGGGCCGCAACCCCGAGCACGCGGCGGTCGCCGCGACGACGGGCATCCTGCGCGTGCTGTCGGAGCGCGAGATGCGCGGCGTGATGGCGCACGAGCTCGCGCACGTGAAGCACCGCGACATCCTGATCTCCACGATCACGGCGACGATGGCAGGTGCGATCTCGGCACTCGCGAATTTCGCGATGTTCTTTGGCGGGCGCGACGAGAACGGCCGGCCAGCCAACCCGATCGCGGGTATCGCGGTCGCGCTGCTTGCGCCGATCGCAGGCGCGTTGATCCAGATGGCGATTTCGCGGGCGCGCGAGTTCGAGGCCGACCGCGGCGGCGCGCAGATTTCCGGCGATCCGCAGTCGCTCGCCACCGCGCTCGACAAGATCCATCGCTATGCGGCGGGCATCCCGTTCCAGGCGGCCGAGGCGCATCCGGCCACCGCGCAGATGATGATCATGAATCCGCTGCACGGCGGCGGCCTGCAGAACCTGTTCTCGACGCACCCGGCCACCGAGGAGCGCATCGCGCGCCTGATGGAGATGGCGCGCACCGGCCGCTTCGATTGACCTCCGGCATACCGCGCGGCCGTTGCCGCGCGGAGGCCGCCCCGCCACCCCGCATGCTCCGCGCTGCGGGGTGTTTCATTTGCGTGCGCCGTAAAGGGGCCAAAGGGGCGGCATGGCCGCACGCTACAATGCGCGGTTTGGGATCGCCAGGCCGTCTGGCGGCTGCGATCCCGCCGTTTGCCGCATTTGTTTGCCGCAGCTGATTGCCGCGCCTGTTTGCCGATTCCGCACCGATGACACGACCCCGTTCTTCCGCTTCGACTCCTTCCGGCCGCCCGGCGCGCCTGGCCGCGCTGCATCTGGCGCCCGATTCGCTCGGCTTCGCGCTCGACGCGGCCGCGCAGGCGGTCGATGCGGTGCGGCGCGGCACCGCATTGCCGGCGGCGCTGTCGGCGGTGTTCGCGCAGATGCCGTCCGGTGCGCAGGCGCTCGCGCGCGGCGCGACGCAGGACGTCGCCTACCGGACGATGCGTCACCTCGGCAGCGCGGACTGGCTGATCGGCCGGTTCGTCAGCAAGGCGCCGCCCGCGCACGTACACGCGGTGCTCGCCGGCGCATTCGCGCTGCTGCTCGACCCGGCGGACGAGGCCGCGTACCCGGCGTTCACGGTGGTCGACCAGGCCGTTACCGTCATCGGTGCGCGGCGCGAATTCGCATTCGCGAAGGGGATGGTCAACGCGGTGCTGCGCCGTTTCCTGCGCGAGCGCGACGCGCTCGTCGCGGCGATGCAGGACGACCCGGTCGCGCGCTGGAACTACCGCGCATGGTGGGTCGATGCGGTGAAGCGCGCATGGCCCGACGCGTGGCAGGCGATTCTCGCGGCCGGCGAGCGTCAGGGGCCGCTGACGCTGCGCGTGAATGCGCGCCGCGCGAGCGTCGACGCGTATCTCGACACGCTGCGCGCGAGCGGGATCGACGCGACCGCGATCGGCCGGCATGCGGTGCGGCTCGCGTCGGCGCTGCCGGTGGATCGCATTCCGGGATTCGCCGACGGCGTGGTGTCGGTCCAGGACGCCGGCGCGCAACTCGCGGCCGAATGGCTCGGCGCGCGCGACGGCATGCGCGTGCTCGACGCATGCGCGGCGCCCGGCGGCAAGACGGGCCATATTCTCGAACTCGCGGACGCGGAAGTCGTGGCGCTCGAAAGCGACGCGACGCGCGCGGCGCGTATCGGCGAGAATCTCGTGCGGCTGTCGCTCGCGGCGGAGGTGCGCGTCGGCGACGCGGGCGCGCCGGACGCGTGGTACGACGGGCGCCCGTTCGATCGCATCCTGGCCGACGTGCCGTGCTCGGCGTCCGGCATCGTGCGGCGGCACCCCGACATCCGCTGGCTGCGCCGCGAGGCCGATATCCCGGCGCTGGTCGCGGAGCAGCGCCGCATCCTGTCGGCGCTGTGGCCGCTCGTGAAGCCGGGCGGCGAACTGCTGTACGTGACCTGTTCGATCTTCCCCGAAGAAGGCGAATTGCAGGCCCGCTGGTTTGAAGCGGCCTGTGAAGATGCGGTACGATTGGACGCCCCCGGCCAGCTGCTGCCGGGTGGCGCGCACGGACGGGCGGCCGCCGGCGCACTCGACCAGAACACCGATCACGACGGATTTTTCTACGCGCGGTTTCAGAAACGGTGACGATCAAACACCTTTTTCCCTTTCGGCTCGCGGCCGTCTTGCTGGTTGCGTTGACGCTATGCGTGGCCATCGTCCGGCCGGCGCATGCCGAATCGATCGCCGTGCAGCGCGCGTCGCTCCAGGCCGACGGAAGCGGCTGGAGCCTCGACGCGCGTTTCGACTTCGAGCTGAATCCGAACCTCGAGGATGCCGTCAACAAGGGCATCCCGCTCTACTTCACGACCGACTTCGAGCTGAGCCGCGCGCGCTGGTACTGGTTCGACGAGCAGCCGGTGTCCGTCACGCAGACGATCCGCCTGTCGTTCCAGCCGCTCACGCGCGAGTATCGCGTGTCGACGGGCGGCCTGCAGCTCGGTTTCCCGTCGTTGAAGGATGCGCTCGCGGTCGTCCGGCACATCACGTCGTGGCACGTGATCGATCGCAACCAGGTGCGCGTGGGCGAAACCTACACGGCATCGGTGCGGATGCAGCTCGATACGGCGCTGATGCCGAAGCCGTTCCAGGTCGATGCCGTGAACAACCGCGACTGGACGCTCGGGTCGGACTGGAAGCGCTTCAATTTCACGGTGACCGAACGTGCTAAATAAAGTACGCCGCGCGGCCAGCGGGAAGAGCCTCCTCGTGCGCGTGATCGTCTCGACCGTCGCGCTGACCGCGCTGCTGCTGCTCGTGCTGCTCGCGGCCGCGAGCGCGAACACCGAATTCTTCGACCGCTATTACTCGTGGCTGTACGCGACCAACATCGTCGTCGCGCTCGTGTTCCTGCTCGTGGTGCTCGGGCTGATCGGGATGATCGTCGCGCGCCTGAGGAAAGGCAAGTTCGGCACGCGGCTGCTCGCGAAGCTCGCGGTGTTCTTCGCGCTCGTCGGCGTGGTGCCGGGCGGGATCATCTACATCGTGTCGTACCAGTTCGTGTCGCGCAGTATCGAGTCGTGGTTCGACGTGAACGTCGAGACGGCGCTGACGGCCGGCCTGAACCTCGGCCGCGGGATGCTCGATGCGTCGCTGTCCGATCTGCAGACGAAGGCGCGGCTGATGTCCGACCAGCTCGCGAGCGTCGACGCGAACACGAACGGCACGACGCTCACGCTGCTGCGGCTGCGCGACCAGTTCGGCGTGCAGGACGCGACGATCGTCGAGCCGAGCCGCGGCGGCTCCGGCGCGGCGCCCGACCTGCACATCGTCGCGCAGGCGTCGGGCAATTTCGCGGCGCTGATTCCGGACGACCTGCCGACGCCGCTGATGCTGAGCCAGGCGCGCGAACACGGCGCGTATGCGGCGATCGAGGGCGAAGTCGACGGCGACCCGCGCGCGCACGGCGCGAAGGGCGCGCTGCGGCTGCGCGTCGTGCGGCCGATTCCCGATGCGACGACGTCGCTGCTGCAGCCGGCGGAGCGGTTCCTGCAGCTCACGCAGCCGGTGCCGCCCGGGCTCGCGCACAACGCGGACGCCGTGCAGCGCGCGTACCGCGAGTACCAGGAAAAGTCGCTTGGCCGCACCGGCCTGCGCAAGATGTACATCGGCACGCTGACGCTCGCGCTGTTCCTCGCGACCTTCATCGCGATGATGCTCGCGCTCGCGCTCGGCCAGCAGCTCGCGCGGCCGCTGTTCCTGCTCGCGCAGGGCACGAAGGAGATCACGGAAGGCGACTACACGCCGAAGCGCGAGATCAAGACGCGCGACGAGCTCGGCTTCCTCACGCAGTCGTTCAACGCGATGACGCGCCAGTTGTCCGAGGCGCGGCTCGCGGTCGAGAAGAACCGCATCGCGCTCGAGCATTCGAAGACGTATCTCGAGAGCATCCTCGCGAACCTGACGGCCGGCGTGTTCGTGCTCGACCGCCAGTTCCGGTTGACGACGGCCAATCGCGGCGCCGAGCGGATCTTCCGGCAGCCGTTCAACACGCTGATCGGCACGACGCTCGACCGGATCGGCGTGGCCGCCGGGTTCGGCGCGATGGTGCGCAAGGCGTTCGCCGATCGCGAAGCGGCGTCCGACGGCGGCAGCGGCGATCGCGGCCACTGGCAGCAGCAGTTCGCGATCGAGGTGCCGGGCGAAACCGATCCGCTGACGCTGCTCGTGCGCGGCACGCGGCTCGTGTCGACGGTCGAGGGGCAGGCCGACGATCCGCAGACGTCCGGTTACGTCGTCGTGTTCGACGACATCTCCGACGTGATTTCCGCGCAGCGGTCGGTCGCGTGGGGCGAGGTCGCGCGGCGGCTCGCGCACGAGATCAAGAATCCGCTGACGCCGATCCAGCTGTCGGCCGAGCGGCTGCAGATGAAGCTGTCGGACAAGCTCGCGCCGTCCGACGCGGACGTGCTCAAGCGCGGCGCGACGATGATCGTGAACCAGGTGGCCGCGATGAAGCGGATGGTCGACGATTTCCGCGAATACGCGCGCACGCCGCCGGCGGTGCTCGCGAACCTGCAGTTGAACGACCTGGCGAGCGAGGTGCTCGGGCTGTACGGCGTCGGCGAAGGCAAGAGCCCGATCGTCGCCGAGCTCGCGCCGTCGCTGCCGGTGATTCGCGGCGACGCGACGCAATTGCGCCAGGTGATTCACAACCTGCTGCAGAATGCGCAGGATTCGGTCGCGGAGTCCGCGCATCCGCGTGTGTTGATCGAAACCAAGACAGTAGAATATGGCGACCCCGACGCCGAAGGCAAAACGCGCGTCGCGGTACGTCTGACCGTGTCCGACAACGGGCCCGGTTTTCCGGCACGCATCCTGACCCGCGCGTTCGAGCCTTACGTGACGACGAAGGCGAAGGGCACGGGGCTCGGGCTGGCCACGGTCAAGAAAATCGTTGACGAGCACGGCGCGCGGATCGATCTGCGCAATCGCATGCACGGCGAGACCGTCGAGGGTGCGCAGGTGTCGATTCTCTTCCTGCAGATGGCGAGCGATACGCCAGGCGCCGAACCGGGCGCGCAGGACGGGGCGACGCCCGCCAAGACAAAAGCAAGTGAGCAGACAAAGGCAGCGTAAATGGCAACCATCCTGGTGGTAGATGATGAAATGGGCATCCGGGAATTGCTCTCGGAGATCCTCAGCGATGAAGGACATGTCGTCGAGGCGGCGGAGAACGCGCAGGCCGCGCGGGAATACCGGCTGAAGCAGGCGCCCGATCTCGTGCTGCTCGATATCTGGATGCCCGATACCGACGGCGTCACGCTGCTCAAGGAATGGGCGGCGCAGGGGCTGCTGACGATGCCCGTGATCATGATGTCCGGGCACGCGACGATCGATACGGCCGTCGAGGCGACGAAGATCGGCGCGCTCGATTTCCTCGAGAAACCGATCGCGCTGCAGAAGCTGCTGAAGTCGGTCGAGCATGGTCTCGCACGCGGCGCGGCGCCCGTATCCGCGAACGCGGCGGCGAAGGCGGGCGGCGGCCAGCCCGCAGGCCCGGCGGCGGTCGCGTCCGCGGCGGCGCTGCCGACGCTCGGCGACGACATGGCGTCGGCGCTCGGCCTCGCGGGCCAGACGGCCGCGATCCCGTTCGACATCCCGCTGCGCGAAGCGCGCGATGCGTTCGAGCGCGCGTACTTCGAATATCACCTCGCGCGCGAGAACGGCAGCATGACGCGCGTCGCGGAGAAGACGGGCCTCGAGCGCACGCACCTGTATCGCAAGCTCAAGCAGCTCGGCGTCGAGCTCGGCAAGAAGCCGCCCGAAGGCGCGCTGTAAAATTTTTTGCGAAAGCACTTGCTCAGGGATGAATAGCTCGATATACTTTCATTCTTCGTTGGCCCGGTAGCTCAGTTGGTAGAGCAGCGGATTGAAAATCCGCGTGTCGATGGTTCGATTCCGTCCCAGGCCACCAGCATTCAAAACCCCAAGAATCGGAAGGTTCTTGGGGTTTTTCGTTTGTGGTGGGTATGGCGTGTCGCGGGCCGCGGGCCCGGCAGCATTCGCCGGGGCATGATAAAATCCGTGCCCGCTCAATGACTTAGCGCATCGCTTCATGCGCATGGTCGGCCGCCCGCGGCGCGCCTGCCGTGGCGCGCGGCAACGATGCCGCGCGATGAGCGGTATAAGCGCGCCGCCGCATTCTCGGCCGACCGCGCTGCCTATACTGGTCGAGCCGGCGCAGGCCGGCCGTGTCGGGCCGCCCGGCGGCAGCCGGCCTCAGGGCGCAGCGCGACGCGAGCCTACACATTCACGGAGTATCACGGTGATTCGGACAGACGCTAAAGACGGCGCGCTCGTGTTGTTTTCCGGCGGGCAGGATTCCGCCACGTGCGTGGCATGGGCCCTCGAACGCTACCAGACGGTCGAGACGCTCGGCTTCGATTACGGCCAGCGTCATCGCGTCGAGCTCGAGTGTCGCGAAGGCGTGCGCGAAGCGTTGAAGCGCAAGTTTCCGGCGTGGTCGGACCGGCTCGGCGACGATCACATGATCGACCTGTCGGTGCTCGGCGCGATCAGCGATACCGCGATGACGCGCACGATCGAGATCGAGACGGCGGCGAACGGCCTGCCGAATACGTTCGTGCCGGGCCGCAACCTGATGTTCATGACGATCGCCGCGGCGATCGCCTATCGCCGCGGGCTGCGCGTGCTGGTCGGCGGGATGTGCGAGACCGATTTCTCGGGCTATCCGGACTGCCGCGACGACACGATGAAGGCGCTGCAGGTCGCGCTGAATCTCGGCATGGATACGCGCATCGTGCTCGAGACGCCGCTGATGTGGCTCGACAAGGCGCAGACGTGGCAACTCGCCGAACAGCTCGGCGGCGACGCGCTCGTCGAACTGATCCGCGTCGAGACGCACACGTGCTACGTGGGCGAGCGCGCGGAGCTGCACGACTGGGGCTTCGGCTGCGGCGAATGCCCGGCCTGCAAGCTGCGCAAGCGCGGCTACGAAGCCTACCTGAAGGGCGAGCGGGTGACCGAAGCGCCGCTGTGACGCGGCTCGCGCGGGCAGCGCTTGATGGACAACGGATTCTGATCGACAACGAGCGGCGCGAGCCGGACGAAGCACGATGACTTACGCGGTCAAGGAAATTTTCTACACGTTGCAGGGCGAGGGCGCGAACGCGGGCCGGCCGGCCGTGTTCTGCCGGTTCGCCGGCTGCAATCTGTGGTCGGGCCGCGAAGAGGACCGTGCGGAGGCCGTGTGCCGCTTCTGCGATACCGACTTCGTCGGCACCGACGGCGAGAACGGTGGCAAATTCAAGGACGCCGCCGCGCTCGTCGCGACGATCGCGGGCCTGTGGCCGGAAGGCGAAGCGCACCGCTTCGTCGTCTGCACGGGCGGTGAGCCGATGCTGCAGCTCGACCAGCCGCTCGTCGACGCGCTGCATGCGGCCGGCTTCGAGATCGCGATCGAGACCAACGGCTCGCTGCCGGTGCTCGAATCGATCGACTGGATCTGCGTGAGCCCGAAGGCCGATGCGCCGCTCGTCGTCACGAAAGGCAACGAACTGAAGGTCGTCGTGCCGCAGGACAACCAGCGGCTCGCCGACTACGCAAAGCTCGATTTCGAGTATTTTCTCGTGCAGCCGATGGACGGCCCGTCGCGCGACCTCAATACGAAGCTCGCGATCGACTGGTGCAAGCGTCATCCGCAGTGGCGGCTGTCGATGCAGACCCACAAATATCTGAACATTCCCTGAGCCACGGCTTTTGACATCGTGCTGATTACCCGAAAACTCGAATTCGACGCGGGCCACCGCATCCCCGATCACCGCAGCCAGTGCAGGAACCTGCACGGCCATCGCTACGTGCTCGAAATCACGCTGCGCGGCGATCTCGTCGATACGGAAGGGGCGCCCGACCGCGGCATGGTGATGGATTTCGCCGATGTGAAGGCGCTCGCGATGGAGCACCTCGTCAGCAAGTGGGACCACGCGTTCCTCGTCTATGCGCGCGACGAGGTCGTGCGCTCGTTCCTCGAGCAGATGGCCGACCACAAGACCGTCGTGATCGACCGGATCCCGACCGTCGAGAATCTCGCGGCGATCGCGTTCGACATCCTCGCGAACGTGTACGACGCGCACTACGGCGTGAACCTGCGCCTCGAGCGCGTGCGGCTGTACGAAACGCCGAACTGCTGGGCCGACGTCGAGCGCCAGCCCGGCCGCTGATCCTGCCTGCCCCGGCAGCCCCGCCGTGCGGCGCGGGCTGCCCGTCGATGCGCTTTCGCGCGCCCACGCCCCCGCGGTCTCGCCGCCGCCAGTCCCGCGCCGGTACGGCTTCCCCCGTCGGTTCCCGCATCGAGCACCCCGCCGCGCTATGATCGTCGTGCGGCGCCGAAAAACGCTCGCGTGACCCATTGCGCGGCCCGCGCTGTCAGATCGGCCGTCCCGGGCCGACTCACGTTCTCGGGCGCGCGATCCGCCGCCGCCGTGCTTCGCTTGCCCGGCGGCGGGCGTTTCGCTTCGCCTGTTGCTTGTCCCGTTCGATTGCCGTTCCGCTCCGGAGGCCGTATCGATGAGCACGCTCACCAATTCCCTCAAACAACGCCTGCGCGACGGTGACGAGCCGCTGTACGGCCTGTGGCTGTCGCTCGGCAGCGACTCGGCCGCGGAAGCGCTCGCGCACGCCGGTTACGACTGGCTCTGCATCGACATGGAGCATGCGCCGAACGACAGTCGCGACGTGGCGTCGCAACTGCGCGCGATCGCCGCCGCGCACCTGCCGAGCGAGCCGGTCGTGCGCGTGCCGGCGCGCGAGCCGTGGCTCGTGAAGCGCGCGCTCGACGCCGGCGCGCGCACGCTGATGTTCCCGTGTATCGAGACGCCCGACGCCGCCGCGCACGCGGTGCGGCTCACGCGCTTCCCGTCTCCCGAAACGCCCGACGGGCTGCGCGGCGTCGCGGGCATGGTGCGCGCGGCGGCGTTCGGCATGCGACGCGACTACCTGCAGACGGCGAATGCGCAAGTCGCGGTGGTCGTGCAGGTCGAATCGGCGCGCGGCGTCGACGAAGTCGAGCGGATCGCGGCGACGCCGGGCGTCGATTGCCTGTTCGTCGGTCCGGCCGACCTCGCGGCGAGCCTCGGGCATCTCGGCGATATCCGCCATCCGGACGTCGAAACCGCGATGGCGCGCGTGCTCGCGGCCGGCAAGCAGGCGGGCGTCGCGGTCGGCATCTTCGCGGCCGATACGGCGGCCGCGCGCCAGTACCGCGAGGCCGGCTATCGGATGATCACGGTGTCGGCCGACGTGAGCTGGCTATTGCGCGCGGCGCGACAGGCGTTGCAGGAGGTACGGTCATGAACGGCGCAGACGGTGCGTGCCGCAGGCGCGCGCGGATCGGGGCGATGGTCGGCCTGTGGGCCGTGTGGGCGGCGGCCGCCGCGCAGGGCGCGCCGCAAGCGAAGCCCGATCCGTCGCGCGAGACGCAATCGGCGGTCGCCGACTACAACGCAGGCGACTATCGCGCGGCGCTGGTGCAGTTCCACGATGCGGCCGAGCGCGGCGATCGCCTCGCGCAGTTCAATTACGCGATGATGCTGCTGACGGGCGAAGGCGTGACGGCGAACGTCGACGAAGGGCTGCGCTGGCTGAAGCGCGCGGCGGAAGCGAACATGTCGCATGCGCAGTACGTGTACGGCCGGATGTTCGACGACGGCGAGTTCGTCGCGCGCAATCCGGCCGAAGCGCACCGCTGGTTCCTGCGGGCCGCGAAGCAGGGGCACGTGCAGGCCGCGCTGTCGCTCGCGAACCAGTTTCTCGACGGGCGCGGCACGCCGCGCGACAACCGGCAGGCGTTCACGTGGTACAAGCAGGCCGCCGACGCCGGCGAGCCCACCGCGCAGTACGTGACCGCATCGTTCTACGAGCACGGCGGCGACGGCGTCACGCAGAACCTGAACATCGCACGGGCGTATTACGCGGCGGCCGCCGCGCAGGGCGACGAGACGGCCGGCCTGAAATTCAAGGAGCTGAGCGCGCGGCTGAAGGCGCCGGCATCGGGCGCCGGCGTGGGGCAAGACAAGCCGCGCGCGCCGCCGCAGTAAGCGGCCGCATTCGGCGGGCCCGATGCAAAACGGCGCGTCGCGGCGCCGTTTGCGTGTGCTGCGCGGTGCGGTGCGGGCCGCGCGATCAGCTCTTCATCAGCCGCCGCTGCCGGCCGACGCTCATGATCATCCCGATCGCGATGCCGAGCGTCGTGAGCGCGGTGCCGCCGTAACTCATGAACGGCAGCGGCACGCCGACGACCGGCAGCACGCCGCTCACCATCCCGATGTTGACGAACGCGTAGACGAAGAACGCGAGCGTGAGCGAGCCCGCGAGCAGCCGGCCGAACTGTGTCGCGCCCTGCGCGGCGATGTAGAGGCCGCGCGCGATCAGCGCCATGTACAGCGCCAGCAGCACGAGCCCGCCGGCGAGCCCCCATTCCTCCGAGAACACCGCGAAGATGAAGTCGGTGTGCTTTTCGGGGATGAATTCGAGGTGGGCCTGCGTGCCTTTCAGGTAGCCCTTGCCGAGCACGCCGCCCGAGCCGATCGCGATCACCGCCTGGATCGTGTGGAAGCCCTTGCCGAGCGGGTCGGACGTCGGGTCGAGCAGCGTGCACACCCGGTGCTTCTGGTAGTCGTGCATCAGCGGCCACTGCACTTCGGGCTGGCAGATGCGTTCCTCGAACACGGCGATCGAGCCGACCGCGATCACGCCCGCGACGAGCACCGGCACGATCAGCTTGAACGACAGGCCGGCCAGATAGATCACGAAGAAGCCGGCCGCGAACACGAGCAGGCCGGTGCCGAGGTCGGGCTGCTTCGCGATCAGCCCGACCGGCACCATCAGGATCCCGAACGCCGCGACGAAGTCGTACCAGCGCAGCCCGCCTTCGCGGCGCTGGTAGTACCACGCGAGCATCAGCGGCGTCGCGATCTTGAGGATTTCCGACGGCTGGATCACGACGCCGACGTTCAGCCAGCGCTTCGCGCCCTTCTTGGTCATCCCGAACAGCGCGACGGCGATCAGCAGCGTGACCCCGAACGTGTAGAGCGGGACCGCGAAGCGCATCAGCGTGGTCGGCGGGATGTTGGCGATCACCCACATCAGCACGAAGGTCAGCAGGATGTTGCGCAACTGGTCCTCGACGCGGCCCGGTACGTCGATCGACGCGCTGTACAGCGTGACGATGCCGACGCACAGCAGCAGGAACACGATGAGGGCGAGCGGGCGGTCGAAGCCCGCGAACATCTGCTTGATCTTGTCGAGCCAGGCGCGCTTGTCGAATTGCATGCCTTTCTCCGTTAATGAGCGGTGCCGGCGTCCGCCGCTTTCGCGGGGGCCGTCGCACGATGGTTGTCGTCCCGCGGCGCGGCGACGGCAGGCTGCGCGTCGCTGGCGGGCCGGCGCGGGCGGTGCGGGCGCCGGATCGGCGGCAGGCTCGCGGCCATCGGCGCCGCGGCGCTCGCGTCGGCCGGCGCCGTGGCGCTGGCGCCTGCCGCGCCCGAGGCGCCCGAGGCGCCCGTGGCCGCGTCGGCCGCGCTGGCTGCCGACGGCACGACGGGCTGCGGCAGCGCGGTGAAGCCGGCCGCGATCGTGGCCGGCTTCGATGTGTCGCCGACCACGGGCGCGCTCACCGGCTCGGTGGCCGACGCCGCGGCGGCCACGGCCGCGGCTTCGTTCTTCGGGTTCTGGCGCTCGACCAGGTAGTAGTCGAGCACGCGACGCGCGACCGGGCCGGCGGCCTGGGCGCCCCAGCCGCCGTTTTCGACGACCAGCGCGACGGCGATCTGCGGGTGGTCGACCGGCGCATACGCGATGAACAGCGCGTGGTCGCGCAGGTGCTCGGCGAGCAGGTGGCCCTTGTAGTTCGAGCCCTGCAGCGAGAACACCTGCGCGGTGCCGGTCTTGCCGGCGGCGAGGTACTGCGCGCCGCGGAACACCTTGTACGCGGTACCGGACGGGTTCTCGATCACGTTCTCCATCCCGCGTTTCACGACGTCGATGTCGGCTGCCTTCAGCGGGATCACGTCGCTTTCCTTCGGCACCGTCAGGTGGCGGGCACGCGTGATCGGATCCTCGACTTCCTTCACGAGGTGGGGCTTCATCACGACGCCGTTGTTCGCGAGCGTCGCGGTCGCGTGCGCGAGCTGCAGGATCGTGAACGAGTTGTAGCCCTGGCCGATCCCGAGGCTGATCGTCTCGCCGTCGAACCACTTCTGCTGCGCCGGCTTCTTGAACGCCTTCTTCTTCCAGTCGGTCGACGGCAGGATCCCGCGCGCCTCGCCCTGGATGTCGATGCCGGTGATCTGGCCGAAGCCGAACGGCTTCATGAAGTTCGCGATCGCGTTCACGCCGAGGTCGCGCGCGAGCATGTAGAAGTAGGTGTCGTTCGACACCATGATCGCCTTGTTCATGTCGACCCAGCCCTGGCCCGAGCGCACGTCGTTGCGGAACGTGTGGCCGCCGAACGTGAAGTAGCCCGGGTCCTGGAAGCCCCAGCCCGGCGTGCGCTTGCCGAGCGTCAGGCCCGCGAGCGCCATGAACGGCTTGTACGTCGAGCCGGGCGGGTAGGTGCCGTGCAGCGGGCGGTTCAGGAGCGGCTTGTCGGGCGAGTTGTTCAGCTCGTCCCAGGTCTGCTGGTCGATGCCGTCGACGAACGAGTTCGGGTCGAAGCTCGGCGACGACACGAACGCGAGCACGTCGCCCGTCTTCGGCTCGATCGCGACGAGCGCGCCGCGCTTGCCGGCGAACGCCTGCTCGGCGACCTGCTGCAGCCCGATGTCGAGCGACAGCACGAGATTGTTGCCGGGCGTTGCCTGCGTGCGCGACAGCGTGCGCACCGGCCGGCCGCCGGCCGTCACCTCGACTTCCTCGAAGCCCGTGAGCCCGTGCAGCTCGGTTTCGTAGCTCTGCTCGACGCCGATCTTGCCGATGTAGTCGGTGCCCTTGTAGTTGTTCGCGTCGCGACGCGGATCGTAGTGTTCCTGGTCGCTGTCGTTGTCGTCGCTCATCGCGTCGATGCGATCCTGGTCGCGCTTCGAGATCCGGCCGATATAACCGATCACGTGCGCGGCCGTCATGCCGAGCGGGTACTGGCGGAACAGCCGCGCGCGCACGTCGACGCCGGGGAAGCGGAAACGCTGCGCGGTGAAGCGCGCGACTTCGGCGTCGGTGAGCCGCGTGCGGATCGGCAGGCTCTCGAAGTTCTTCGAGTCTTCCTGCAGCTTCTTGAAGCGGCGGCGGTCGCGGGCGTCGATCGGGACGATCTCGGACAGCTTGTCGATCGTGTTGTCGAGCGTGTCGTCGAGCTTCGACGGCGTGATCTCGAGCGTGTACGCCGAGTAGTTCTTCGCGAGGATCACGCCGTTGCGGTCGGTGATGATCCCGCGGTTCGGCACGATCGGCGCGACCGAGATGCGGTTTTCCTCGGCCTGCAGCGCGTATTTGCCGTGCTGCATCAACTGCAGATAGAAGAAACGGCTCGCGAGCAGCCCGAAGCAGACGAACACGAACACGCCCGCCGCCGCGACGCGCAGGCGGAACCTCGAGAGCTGCTGTTGGGTGTCGTTGAATTCGGTCATTTACTGGCAATCTGGCCCGCGCGCGGGCGAGGGCGAGGTGCCGCCCCGGAGCGCGGCGCGCGGCGGGCGTGGGGGCGGCGGGTATTCAAGGTCGGTCCGGCTCAGATCGGGCGCGTATCGTCCGGGTCGACCGGGCGGCGTTGCGGCATCAGCAGCAGATGGCTCGCGATCGGCCACAGCGCGGCTTCGACGAAACCGTCGACGAGGTAGCGCCAACCGGGGAACGCGGCGCCCATCAGCAGGCGGATCACGAACGGCACGAGCTGCGCGGCGACGAGCAGCGGCGTGACGTACAGCACCTGCACGCCGATCGGCATCCACAGCACGCGGCGGTGGATCGTGATCGCGCCGTACGACAGCAGCGTATAGGCGAGCGCATGCTCGCCGAGCAGCCCCGCGTCGTGCACGTCCATCAGGATGCCGAGCGCGAACGCGACGCCCATCCCGACCTTGCGCGGCTGGTGGATGTTCCAGAACAGCAGCACCAGCGCGACGAAGTCGGGCACGCCGGGCAGGCGGCCCCACGGCATCAGGTTCAGCAGGAACGCGGCGGCGAGGCTGAAGACGATGAAGTACGGATTGACCGGCTGCAGGATGTATTGCGGGCGGTTCATCGCTGGGCTCCAGATTGCCCGGCGGCGGGCTTCGCGGGCGCGGCGGCGGGCTGGGCCGGCGCCGGCGCCGGCTTCGCGCCGGGCTGGGCCGCGGCGGCCGGCTTCGCGTTCGCGTCGGCCTTGTCGGTTTTCTCGGCCTTCTCGCCCTTTGCGGCGGCTTTCGCGCCCTTCTTGCCCTTCGCGTTCTTCTCGGCGGCGGGATCGGGCTCGGCCGGGCGCGGCGGGATGTCGTTCCGGTAATGCAGCACGAGCATCTGGCGCGCGCCGCGCACGGCCGCGACCGGTGCGCAGGTCACGCGCGCGAACGCGGTATCGGCGAGCTTGTCGACGCGCACGACCTTCGCGACCGGCAGGCCGGGCGGATAGACGCCGTCGAGGCCGCTCGTGACGAGCTCGTCGCCGGCGACGAGATCCGCGCTCGTCGGCACGAAGCGCAGGTCGAGCGAATCGCCCTTCGGCGTGCCGTAGATCACGCTGCGCAGGCCGGTGCGCAGCACCTGCACGGGAATCGCGAGATCGCGGTCGGTGACCAGCGTGACTTCGGATTGCAGCGGGAACACGCGCGTGACCTGGCCGACCACGCCGTCCTCGCTGACGACGGGCGAGCCGTCCTGGATGCCTTGCTGCGAGCCTTGGCCGATCACGATCTTCTGCGTGAACGGGTCGCTCGTGTCGTACTGGATCTCGACCGGCGTCGATTGCGTCGCGATGTGCTGGCGCAGCTCGAGCACCGCGCGCAGATGGATGTTCTCCTGCGCAAGCACCGCGGCCTGGTTGGCCTGCGTGGACAGTTGCAGGTTGCGCTTGCGGAGGTCGTCGTTCTCGTGGCGCAGCGACGCGCCGGTGACGGCGATGTCGGCCGCGCCCATGAACAGGTCGCGCGGCACGAGCGCCGCGCGTTGCAGCGGGTACAGCACGGTGCCGAGTACGCCGCGCACGATTTCGAGCGTGCTGAAGCGCGCGTCCGACACGAGGAGCGCGATGGCGAGGGCGACGAAGAAGATGAGCCGCGCGAGCGCGGGCGGACCTTGCTTGAAGAGGGGCGGCGGACTGTATTCCATGGTCGGCGCCGGGCGCGTGTGATCGGTTAAATAATGCTCAGACGCGCAAACGGCGCGGCGGTTCGTTCTGAACGAGCGATCCGGCCACGCCGCGGGTGCGTCATATCAAACGGGACTGCCTAGGCGATCACTGGGCGATCACTCGTACGAGAAGATGCTGCCCAGCTTGTCCATGCGCTCGAGCGCCATGCCCGAACCGCGCACGACGCAGGTCAGCGGATCTTCCGCGACGAGCACCGGCAGGCCGGTTTCTTCCGCGAGCAGGCGATCGAGGTCGCGCAGCAGCGCGCCGCCGCCCGTCAGCATCATCCCGCGCTCGGCGATGTCGGCGCCGAGTTCCGGCGGCGTCTGTTCGAGCGCGATCTTCACCGACGACACGATCTGGTTCAGCGGATCGGTCAGCGCTTCGAGGATTTCGTTGCTGGAGATCGTGAAGCTGCGCGGGATGCCTTCCGACAGGTTGCGGCCCTTCACTTCCATTTCCTTGACTTCGGAGCCCGGGAACGCGGAGCCGATTTCCTTCTTGATCGCCTCGGCGGTCTGCTCGCCGATCAGCATCCCGTAGTTGCGGCGGATGTAGTTGACGATCGCCTCGTCGAACTTGTCGCCGCCGACGCGCACCGAGCCCTTGTAGACGATGCCGCCGAGCGAGATCACGCCGACTTCGGTCGTGCCGCCGCCGATGTCGACGACCATCGAGCCGGTGGCTTCGGACACCGGCAGGCCCGCGCCGATCGCGGCCGCCATCGGCTCCTCGATCAGGTAGACCTGCGACGCGCCGGCGCCGTGCGCCGCTTCCTTGATCGCGCGGCGCTCGACCTGGGTCGAGCCGCACGGCACGCAGATGATGATGCGCGGCGACGGCGAGAACATGCGCGACTCGTGCGCCGTCTTGATGAACTGCTTGATCATCTGCTCGGTGACGGTGAAGTCGGCGATCACGCCGTCCTTCATCGGGCGGATCGCCTCGATGTTGCCCGGCACCTTGCCGAGCATCTGCTTGGCTTCCTTGCCGACCGCCTGGATCGTCTTCTTGCCGTTGGGGCCGCCTTCCTGGCGGATCGACACGACGGACGGCTCATCGAGCACGATGCCCTTGCCGCGCATGTAGATCAGGGTGTTTGCGGTGCCGAGGTCGATCGCGAGATCGTTGGAGAAGTAGCTGCGCAAAAAACCGAACATTCAGAATCCTGTTTCGCTCTGGGCCGGCCCTGCATAGCGAGCGCTGAGGGCGGCAGCGGAAAAAATAACAGCCTCGGGAAGCGTGGCGGAAGCGGCCGCCGCGGCGCACGAAGCTGCGAGTGATGTCTACCGGGGATCGCACGAAGCACGCACGGCTTGCCGAAACAAGGCGAAACGGTGCGGGAAAAGGCTGCCGGGTTTGGGTCGAACGCGTAATGATACCTTATAATTTCACGGTATTTGAATCGAAACGGGCGGTATTTTTGCCGCTTCGGCCCCGATTTTTGAGGGTGGGATCGCACCCTCCAACCCCCCGCCGCAGTGCTGCTTCGATGCACTGCGCAGCCTTGTTTTTCCGGTGATCGCATGGCCCTGACCCTGACCGATGTGAAACGCATCGCGCACCTGGCGCGACTCGAAATGGCCGACGCCGACGCCGAGCACATGCTCGGCCAGCTCAACGAATTCTTCGGCCTCGTCGAGCAGATGCAGGCGGTCGACACCGCCGGCATCGCGCCGCTCGCCCACCCGATCGAACAGATCCAGGCAGTCGCGCAGCGCCTGCGCGACGACGCCGTGACGGAGCTCGTCAATCGCGACGACAACCAGCGTCCGGCGCCGGCCGTCCAGGACGGCCTCTATCTCGTGCCGAAGGTGATCGAGTAAGCATTCGATGACAAGCGCGCCGGCCGTCCAGCGCCGCGCGCTACCCAGAATTCCCAGGAAAACCACTCAATGCACGCAAAAAGCCTGACCGAACTGCGCGCCGCGCTCGCCGCCAAGGAATGCTCGGCCGTCGAGCTCGCGCAGCACTATCTGAAACGGATCGACGCCGCGCGCGACCTGAACGCGTTCGTCCACGTCGACGCCGACCTCACCCTCGCGCAGGCGAAAGCCGCCGACGCGGAGCTCGCGCGCGGCGCGGGCGGCGCGCTCACCGGCCTGCCGATCGCGCACAAGGACGTGTTCGTCACGCGCGGCTGGCGCTCGACCGCCGGCTCGAAGATGCTCGCGAACTACGAGAGCCCGTTCGACGCGACCGTCGTCGCCCGCCTGCAGGCGGCCGGCATGGTCACGCTCGGCAAGACCAACATGGACGAGTTCGCGATGGGCTCGTCGAACGAGAACTCGGCGTTCGGCGCGGTGAAGAACCCGTGGGACACGAACGCGGTGCCGGGCGGCAGCTCGGGCGGCAGCTCGGCCGCCGTCGCCGCGCGCCTCGCGCCGGCCGCGACCGGCACCGACACCGGCGGCTCGATCCGCCAGCCCGCGTCGTTCGCGGGCGTGACGGGCATCAAGCCGACCTACGGCCGCGTGTCGCGCTACGGGATGATCGCGTTCGCGTCGTCGCTCGACCAGGGCGGCCCGATGGCGCAGAGCGCGTCCGACTGCGCGCTGCTGCTGAACGCGATGGCCGGCTTCGACGAGCGCGACTCGACGAGCCTCGAGCGCGACGACGAAGATTTCACGCGTCACCTCGGCCAGCCGTGGGCGGCCGGCAACGACGCGGGCAAGCCGCTCGCCGGCCTGCGCATCGGCCTGCCGAACGAGTATTTCGGCGCCGGCCTCGCCGACGACGTGCGCGCGACGATCGATGCGGCGCTCAAGCAATATGAAGCGCTCGGCGCGACGCTCGTGCCGGTGTCGCTGCCGAAGACGGAACTGTCGATCCCCGTGTACTACGTGATCGCGCCGGCCGAGGCGTCGTCGAACCTGTCGCGTTTCGACGGCGTGCGCTTCGGCCACCGCGCCGCGCAGTACGGCGACCTGCTCGACATGTACAAGAAGTCGCGCGCCGAAGGCTTCGGGCCGGAAGTGAAGCGCCGGATCCTCGTCGGCACGTACGTGCTGTCGCACGGCTACTACGACGCGTACTACCTGCAGGCGCAGAAGATCCGCCGCATCATCGCGAACGATTTCCAGGAAGCGTTCAAGTCCTGCGACGTGATCATGGGCCCGGCGTCGCCGACGGTCGCATGGGATCTCGGCGCGAAGGGCGACGATCCGGTGCAGATGTATCTCGCGGATATCTACACGCTGTCGGTGAGCCTCGCGGGCCTGCCCGGCATGAGCGTGCCGTGCGGCTTCGGCGCGGGCGCGAACGCGAAGCGCCCGGTCGGCCTGCAGATCATCGGCAACTATTTCAACGAAGCCCGGATGCTGCAGGTCGCGGACGCGTTCCAGCGCGCGACCGACTGGCACAAGCAAGTTCCGGCGGGGGTGTAAGCATATGGCTACTCAGTGGGAAGTCGTCATCGGTCTCGAGACGCACGCGCAACTGTCGACCGTCTCGAAGATTTTCTCGGGCGCATCCACGCAGTTCGGCGCCGAGCCGAACACGCAGGCGTGTCCGGTCGACCTGGCGCTGCCGGGCGTGCTGCCGGTGCTGAACCGCGGCGCGGTCGAGCGCGCGATCCGCTTCGGCCTCGCGATCGGCTCGACCATCGCGCCGCGCAGCATCTTCGCGCGCAAGAATTATTTCTACCCCGATCTGCCGAAGGGCTATCAGATCAGCCAGTACGAGATTCCGGTCGTGCAGGGCGGCCGGATCACGATCCAGGTGCCCGCCAACGAAAAGGCCGGCAAGCCCGCGTACGAGAAGACGGTCAACCTGACCCGCGCGCACCTCGAGGAAGACGCGGGCAAGTCGCTGCATGAAGACTTCGCCGGGATGACCGGGATCGACCTGAACCGCGCGGGCACGCCGCTGCTCGAGATCGTCACCGAGCCGGAAATGCGCAGCGCGGCCGAGGCCGTCGCGTACGCGAAGGCGCTGCACGCGCTCGTCGTGTGGCTCGGCATCTGCGACGGCAACATGCAGGAAGGCTCGTTCCGCTGCGATGCGAACGTGTCGGTGCGCCCGGTCGGCCAGGAGAAGTTCGGCACGCGCGCGGAAATCAAGAACCTGAACTCGTTCCGCTTCCTCGAGGAAGCGATCAACTACGAAGTGCGCCGTCAGATCGAGCTGATCGAGGACGACGGCGAAGTCGTGCAGGAAACGCGCCTGTACGATCCGGACAAGCGCGAGACGCGTTCGATGCGCAGCAAGGAAGACGCGCACGATTACCGCTACTTCCCCGATCCCGACCTGATGCCGCTCGTGATCGGCCAGGACTGGATCGAGCGCGTGCAGTCCGGCATGCCCGAGCTGCCGGCCGCGATGCAGCAGCGCTTCGTCGACGAATACGGCGTGTCCGCGTACGACGCGGGCGTGCTGACGTCGAGCAAGGCGATGGCCGCGTACTTCGAGGCGGTGGTCGCGAAGGCCGGCGCGGCGAACGCGAAGATCGCCGCGAACTGGCTGATGGGCGACGTGTCGTCGCAGCTGAACCGCGACGGCATCGAGATCGACGCGATTCCGGTGTCGGCCGCGCAGCTCGCACAGCTGTTGCAGCGCATCGCCGACGGCACGATCTCGAACAAGATCGCGAAGGAAATCTTCGCGACGATCTGGGACGAGAAGGCGACCGACGAAGGCGCGGCCGATCGCATCATCGACGCGAAGGGGCTGAAGCAGATCTCCGACACCGGCGCGCTGGAAGCGATCATCGACGAAGTGCTCGCGGCGAACGCGAAGTCGGTCGAGGAATTCCGCGCGGGCAAGGAAAAGGCGTTCAACGCGCTGATCGGCCAGGCGATGAAGGCGACGAAGGGCAAGGCCAATCCGCAGCAGGTCAACGAACTGCTGAAGAAGAAGCTCGGCTGAGCATGCGCGCGCGCCTGACCCGCGCTTGACGACGGGCCGCACCGGACGCGTTCGGGGCGGCCCGTCGCATTTGGTGGATGCGTTATCGTATGCATCGCACCGCCCAACGGAGGAACGAATGGCGAAACAACCGTCGCTCGACGATTTCCGCGTGCCGTACAGCACGCGCGAGAAGGAAGCCGCCGCATTCAAGCTCGACGCGTTCGACCCGGCCGCGAAGCCGTTTTCGTCCGGCTCGAAGGAGGCCGACCGCGAACGGCTGTCGGCCGTGTCGACCGAGCTCGACGTGCAGCAGGAGCGCCTGCACACGCAGCAGAAGAAGCGCGTGCTGCTCGTGCTGCAGGGCATGGATACGAGCGGCAAGGACGGCACCGTGCGCGCGGTGTTTCGCGACGTCGATCCGCTTGGCCTGCGCATCGTGCCGTTCAAGGCGCCGACGCCGATCGAGGCCGCGCACGACTTCCTGTGGCGCGTGCATGCGCAGGTGCCGGCCGCGGGCGAGCTCACGATCTTCAACCGCAGCCACTACGAGGACGTCCTCGTGCCGCGCGTGCTCGGCGCGATCGGCGACAAGGAGTGCGAGCGCCGCTACCGGCAGATCCGCGATTTCGAGACGATGCTGTTCGAGAACGGCACGACCATCGTCAAGTGCTTCCTGCACATCTCGAAGGACGAGCAGCGCGAGCGGCTGCAGGCGCGCATCGACGATCCGACCAAGCACTGGAAATTCGACATCGCCGATCTCGACGCGCGCAAGCACTGGGACGCCTACCAGTCCGCGTACCGTGACGCGCTCGCCGCGACGTCGGCCGAGCATGCGCCGTGGTACGTGATCCCGGCGAACTCGAAGACGCACCGCAACGTGATGATCGCCGAGTTGCTGCTGCGCACGATGACCGACATGAAGCTGGAATTCCCGCCGCCGAAGCCCGAGCTCGAAGGCGTGAAGATCCGTTAACCCTGTAAAAACATCGAACTGAACGGAACCCGACATGATGCGAGTGATTACCGCCAACCTGAACGGCATCCGCTCCGCCGCGAAGAAGGGCTTCTTCGACTGGCTCGGCGAACAGAACGCCGATTGCGTGTGCGTGCAGGAAATCAAGGTATCGGCCGACGACCTGCCGGCCGAATTCGTCGAGCCGCACGGCTTCAAGAGCTATTTCCACCACGCGGAGAAGAAGGGCTACAGCGGCGCGGGCGTGTACAGCCGCCGCGAGCCCGACGACGTGATCATCGGCTTCGGCAGCAGCGAATTCGATCCGGAAGGGCGCTACGTCGAGGCGCGCTACGGCAAGCTGTCGGTCGTGTCGGTGTACGTGCCGTCCGGCTCGAGCGGCGAGGAGCGCCAGCAGGCGAAGTACCGCTTCATGGCCGAATTCATGCCGCACCTCGCCGCGCTGAAGAAGAAGCGCGAGGTGATCCTGTGCGGCGACGTGAACATCGTCCACAAGGAAATCGACATCAAGAACTGGAAGAGCAACCAGAAGAACTCGGGCTGCCTGCCGGAAGAGCGCGCGTGGCTCACGAAGCTGTTCGACGACGTCGGCTACGTCGACGTGTTCCGCACGCTCGACCCGCGTCCCGAGCAGTACACGTGGTGGAGCAACCGCGGCCAGGCGTACGCGAAGAACGTCGGGTGGCGGATCGATTACCAGATCGCGACGCCGGGCGTGGCCGGCACCGCGAAACGCACGTCGATCTTCAAGGACATCAAGTTCAGCGACCATGCGCCGCTGACGATCGACTACGACTACACGAAGTGATGGCCGGCGCCGCGCCTGGCGCGCAGCCGCCGAGCCATTCGTCCGGTCGCCGGATGCAAGACGGGCCGCCTGTCCGACAGGCGGCCCGTTTCGTTTGCCGCGGCGCTTACTGCTTGAGCGACGCCATGTCGATCACGAACCGGTACTTCACGTCGCTCTTCAGCATCCGCTCGTAAGCGGCGTTGATCTGCTGCATCGGAATCGTCTCGATGTCGGACGTGATCCCGTGCTCCGCGCAGAAATCGAGCATTTCCTGCGTTTCCGCGATCCCGCCGATCAGCGAACCCGCGAGGCGGCGGCGCTTGAAGATCAGGTTGAACACCTGCGGCGACGGATGGTCGTGCTCCGGCGCGCCGACGAGCGTCATCGTGCCGTCGCGCTTCAGCAGGTTCAGGAACGGATTCAGGTCGTGCTGCGCGGCGACCGTGTTCAGGATGAAGTCGAAGCTGTTCAGGTGCGCGTTCATCTGCGCTTCGTCCTTCGAGATCACCACTTCGTGCGCGCCGAGCCGCTTGCCGTCCTCGATCTTCGACGGCGACGTCGTGAACAGCACGACGTGCGCGCCCATCGCGCGCGCCAGCTTCACGCCCATGTGGCCGAGGCCGCCGAGGCCGACGATGCCGACCTTCTTGCCGGGGCCGACGTTCCACTGCCGCAGCGGCGAGTAGGTCGTGATCCCCGCGCACAAGAGCGGCGCGGCGCCGGCCGGGTCGAGCGTGTCCGGCACGCGCAGCACGAACGCCTCGTCGACGACGAGCTGCGTCGAATAGCCGCCGTACGTGATGTCGCCCGTCACGCGGTCCTGACCGTTGTAGGTGCCGACGAAGCCGTTCTCGCAATACTGCTCGAGGCCTTCTTCGCAGCTTGCGCAGGTGCGGCACGAATCGACGAGGCAGCCGACGCCGACCAGCTCGCCGACCTTGAAGCGCGACACCTGCGGGCCGGTCGCGGTCACGCGCCCGACGATTTCATGGCCCGGTACGACCGGGTAGATCGTGTTGCGCCATTCGTTGCGCGCCTGGTGAAGATCCGAGTGGCAGACGCCGCAGTAGAGGACGTCGATCTGGACGTCGAGGTCGCGCAGCGCGCGACGCTGGAATTCGAACGGGGCGAGCGGCGATTGCGAATCGGTCGCCGCGTAGGCATAGGTCGTGCTCATGCAATGGGCTCCTTGTCCGGAAAACATCCGGCGAAACAGACTGCCGCCGCACCCTGTGGCGATGCGGCGAGACAGGCCCTCATCGTAAGGAGCGCGGCGCCGCGGCGAAATACACGAAGGTCTGGAAGATTTGCCTATTCCTCTCGAATTGGCCGCGAACGGCCGTCAAAATACGTTCAAGGTGCTACATTGCGAGCCAGATTCTCTTGCCGGACAGGACCACGCCGATGAGCTTCCAGCCCCTTTTGGCCGACGCGGGCGAACGCCTGCAGCGCCGCATGATCGAGCTGCACACGCGCCTCGCGCCGAACGAGGGCGACACGCTCGCGGCGCTCGACGGCGTGCGCTTCATCCGTGTGACGCATCCCGTGCCGCGCATGCCGGTGCTGTACGAGCCGAGCATCATCGTCGTGTGCCAGGGGCGCAAGCTCGGCTATCTCGGCGACCGCTCGTTCGTGTACGACGCGCAGCAATACCTGGTGCTGTCGGTGCCGCTGCCGTTCGAATGCGAGACGTTCGCGAGCACGGACGAGCCGTTTCTCGCGATCTCGATCCGCGTCGATCTCGCGGTGATCGCCGAGCTCGCGATCCTGCTCGACGAGACGCTCGGCGCGGCGGTCAGCGAGCCGCTCGGCGTGTACTCGACGCCGCTCGATGCGCCGCTGGCCGATGCCGTCGTGCGGCTGCTCGAAGCGCTCGCGTCGCCGCACGACACGCGCGTGCTCGGGCCGGCGATCATGCGCGAGATCGCGTATCGCGTGCTGACGGGCGAGCAGGGCGACGCGATGCGCGCGGCGCTCGTGCAGCAGCATCATTTCGGCCGCATCGCGAAGGCGCTGCGGCGCATCCACGCGGAGCTGAAGGCCGATCTCGACGTCGAGACGCTCGCACGCGAAGCCGGGATGAGCCTCGCGGTGTTCCACGCGCAGTTCAAGCACGTGACGGCGACGTCGCCGATGCAGTACGTGAAGACCGCGCGGTTGCACCAGGCGCGGCTGATGATGGTGCGCGACGGGCTCGGCGCCGGCGCGGCGGCCGCGCGGGTCGGCTACGCGAGCGCATCGCAGTTCAGCCGGGAGTTCAAGCGGCTGTTCGGCCGCAGCCCCGGCGACGAGGTGCGCTGGATGCGTGACAGCGGCGTGCGCCCGGCGATGGCCGACGCGCACGCGTAGCGCTCAGCGCCGCACGACCTTGCGCCGCTGCGCGCTGATGCCCGCGTAGTCGGGCAGCGATTCGACGCGCTTGCCCGTTGCTTTCGCGTACAGCGGCATCAGGTCCGGCAGCCGGTTCAGCAGATCCTGGCGGCGCGCGGCGCCGTACGGATGCGTGTAGATGAAACCCGTCGCCTTGTTCGCGCGCGTCGCGGCCGCGAGCTTGTCCCACAGCGTGATCGCCGCGCGCGGATCGAAGCCCGCGCGGGCGGCGATGTCGCCGCCGATCACGTCGGCTTCGGTCTCGTCGGTCGGATCGTAGTGGAGCGACTGCAGGCGCTCGCCGAGGTTCAGCGCCTGCGGCAGCGGATCGCCGACGCCGAACAGCGGCGGCAGCGCGGCCGCGCGCAGCGACGTCTGCGAGGTCGCACCGAAGTTGCTGCGCGCGTGTTCGCGCAGCGCATGCGCGATGCCGTGCGCGAGCAGCACGCCGAGCTCGTCGTCGTTCAGGCGCACACGCTCGAGCATGCCGCCGTACACGAGCACCTTGCCGCCCGGCAGGCAGGTCAGGCGAATGTCGCGCGAACGGATCGCATTGACGTCCCATGCCCAGCTTTTCACGCGGTCGTTCCACTTCACCGAATACGGCGCGAGCTTCGCGACGATCGCACGCAGGCGCTTCACGCGCGGCTGGTTCGCGGGCAGCAGGCGGTTGCTGTCGGCGGCCGTCTGCACGATCTGCGCGTATTCGTTCGCGGTGAGCTGTTCGAGCAGCGGCGACGGAATCAGCGTGCGGAACGCGATCGCGTTGCCGTAGCGGACCTGCTGCGGCGTCGGCGTATAGGCCTTCGCCGGCACCGCGGCGCCGGTCGGCTGCGCGCCTTCGGCGGCGGACGGCGGGGCGGGCGCGGCAGACGTGGCAGCGGCGGGCGGCGTGGCTTGCGCCGCGGCCGGCGCGGAGCCCGCGGCCGTCGCGCCGGTGTCGGTCGCGTGCGCGGCGAGCGCCGCGGCGCCGACGCCCAACGCGGCCGCCACGCGTGCGAGACGGCGCAGGCGGTTACCGCGCACGGCTCGCCTCGCCGTTGCGCGCGGCACCGTTCCACGGCGCGATCCTGAACAGCAGCAGCATGCCGGGAATCGCGAGCGCGGTGCACACGATGAAGTAGTCGAACCAGCCGATCTTCGCGACGATGAAGCCGCTCGCCGCCGACGCGAGCGTGCGCGGCACGGAGGCCAGGCTCGTGAACAGCGCGAACTGCGTGGCCGTGTAGCGCGGATCGGTCGTGCCGGCGATGTACGCGACGAACGCGGCCATCGTCAGCCCGGTCGTGAAGGTTTCGAAGCCGTAGACGATCGCGAGCGCGACCGTCATCGGGCTGAATTGCGGCGTGACGGCGATGCCGAACACCGACAGCGCGGCCGCGATCGCGTGGCTCGTCGACACGGTGAAGTCGTACAGCATCGCGAGCACGGGCGAACCGGGGCCGAGCTGCGCGAGCCATGCGAAGCCGAGCGTCGACACCATCTGCAGCGCGCCGAAGATCCACAGCCCGCGGCCGATGCCGATCTTCACGAGCCAGATGCCGCCGATGATGCCGCCGGCGACGCTCGCGACGAGCGCGGTGGTCTTCGCGACGATGCCGATTTCGGTGCGCGTGAACCCGATGTCGAGGAAGAACGACGTCGACAGCGTGGTGGCCATCGTGTCGCCGATCTTGAACAGGAAGATGAACGCGACGACGAGCAGCGCGCCGGCCCAGCCGTCGCGCTGGATGAATTCGCGAAACGGCAGCACGATCGCGTCGCGCAGGTTGCGCGGCGGCGCGCCGGCCACTTCCGGCTCGCGCACGACGAGCGTCATCAGGATGCCCGGCAGCATGAATGCGCCGGTGATCGCGAACACGGCGTCCCACGGCATGTGGTCGGACAGGATCAGCGCCAGCGAGCCGGGGATCAGCGCGGCGAGCTTGTACGCGTTCACGTGCACCGCGTTGCCGAGGCCCTGCTCGGTGTCGCGCAGCAGTTCGCGGCGGTACGCGTCGATCACGATGTCGGCGCTCGCGCCGAAGAACGCGACGAGCGTCGTGAGCGCGGCGACCGTCCAGATCGAGTCGCGCGGCGACACAAAGCCGAGCGCGGCGATCGCGCCGGCGACCAGCACCTGCGTGAGCAGCAGCCAACCGCGCCGACGGCCCGGCCGCCAGCCGGGCAGCCGCGGGATGTAGCGGTCCATCAGCGGCGCCCACAGGAACTTCCACGTATACGGGAACTGGATCAGCGCGAACAGGCCGATCTCCTTCAGGTTCACGCCCTCGGAGCGCAGCCATGCCTGCACGAGGTAGACGAGCGTGAACAGAGGCAGACCCGACGTGAACCCCAGGAACACGCAGATCAGCATGTGCTTGTTCAGATAGGCGCGCCAGCCGGGGTGATCCTCGTGAGCGGTGAGTGCGGGCGCCTCATGTGGCGTTTTCGACATGGACTGGAACTGGGTAGCGTTGACTGAAGGCGGCGGCAGCGCGGGCGGCGCGGCCGGCGAAGGTGGGGCGGCCGCGCGCGTGGGCGGGCCGGATCTTCCGTCAACGGCTCCCCGGCTCAGCTGCGCTTGACGCGATAGACAGCAAGACTACCACGCCAGTTCGCTCCCCATCGAATCGGCTGGCCTTCGTGCAGCACGACGCGGTCGAGGATCGTGACGCCGACTTCGGGCGCGAGCGCCTCGAAATCCTTGATCGTCAGCACCCGCACGTTCGGCGTGTTGTGCCACTGATAAGGCAGCGACTTCGACACCGGCATCCGGCCGCGCAGCACCGACAGCCGGTGCGCCCAGTAGCCGAAGTTCGGGAACGACACGATGCATTCGCGCCCGACCCGCGCGGTTTCGCGCAGGATCGCGGCGGTCTGGTGGATCGTCTGAAGCGTCTGCGACAGGATCGCGATGTCGAAGCTGTGATCCTCGAACAGGCGCAGGCCGTCCTCGAGGTTCTGCTGGATCACGTTGATGCCGTTTTTCGCGCTCGCGAGCACGCCCGCGTCGTTCAGCTCGATCCCGTAGCCGGTCACGTCCAGTTCTTCCATCAGCAGCGCGAGCAGCGAGCCGTCGCCGCAGCCGAGGTCGAGCACGCTCGAGCGCGGCTCGACCCAGCGGGCGATCGTGCGGAAGTCCGCGCGCGCGGACAGGGAATTCAGCGCTTGCTGGTTCATGCTCCCACCTCGATGGCGATTCGTTCGTAATACGCGCGGATCAGGTTGTGATAGCGCGCGTCGTCCAGCAGGAACGCATCATGGCCGTGCGGCGCATCGATTTCCGCGTAGCTGACCGTGCGCTTGTTGTCGAGCAGCGCCTTCACGATCTCGCGCGAGCGCGCGGGCGCGAAGCGCCAGTCGGTCGAGAAGCTCGCGATCAGGTACTTCGCCTGCGTATGCGCGAGCGCGGCCGTCAGGTTGCCGTCGAACGCCTTGGCCGGATCGAAGTAGTCGAGCGCGCGCGTGATCAGCAGGTAGGTGTTCGCGTCGAAGTAGTCGGCGAACTTGTCGCCCTGGTAGCGCAGGTACGACTCGACCTCGAACTCGACGTCGAAGCTGAAGTTGTACGCGTCGAGCGCACCGTCCGCGCGGCGCAGCGCCCGGCCGAATTTCTCGGCCATGTCGTCGTCGGACAGGTACGTGATGTGGCCGATCATCCGCGCGACGCGCAGGCCGCGCTTCGGTTTGACGTTGTGCGCGTAATAGTCGCCGCCGTGGAAATCGGGATCGGACAGGATCGCCGAGCGCGCGACCTCGTTGAACGCGATGTTCTGCGCGGACAGCTTCGGCGTCGACGCGATGTCGATGCAGTGCGCGACGCGCTCCGGATACATCAGGCTCCATGCGAGCGCCTGCATCCCGCCGAGGCTGCCGCCCATCACGGCCGCGAAGCGCTCGATGCCGAACGCGTCGGCGACGCGCGCCTGGGCGTGCACCCAGTCCTCGACGGTGACCACCGGGAACTTGGCGCCGTACGGCTTGCCGGTCGACGGATCGACGCTCATCGGGCCCGTCGAGCCGAAGCACGACCCGAGGTTGTTCACGCCGATCACGAAGAAGCGGTTGGTGTCGAGCGGCTTGCCCGGGCCGACCATGTTGTCCCACCAGCCGGTGCTGCGCGGATCGTCCGCATAGACGCCGGCGACGTGGTGCGACGCGTTCAGCGCGTGGCAGACGAGCACCGCGTTCGAGCGCGCGGCGTTGAGCTCGCCGTACGTCTCGACGACGAGCTGATAGTTGCCGAGCACGCTGCCGCTTTGCAAGCGCAGCGGTTCGGCGAAGTGCATGGTCTGTGGAGCGACGATGCCGATCGATTCCATTCGTTCCGCCTTATGACTGGGCGGCTAAACGGTGTCGGCGATGCGCGGAGGCGAAGGTGCGCGGCTGACGACCTCTTTAGCCGCATTTGTAGTGAACCCACCGGGGGAGCGACGCATCGACGCATCAAACCCCGGCCGGTTCGCGCGCCCGCAATCGAGTCAGCAAATCGGCGCGCTTCCGACCTGCCGCCAGGGGCGGCAAGTCGGCAAAGTATAGCGGAATTCGGCGGGCGCGCGAATTCCGCCGCTCGTCGGCCGCCGCGGCCGTCACCAGCGATATTTCGCCGAAAGCTGCCCGGTTACCACCGAGTAGTCGGACAGATTGCCTTCGACGCCAAGGCTCGCCGATATCGAGAATTGGCGGCTCACCTGCCCGGTGGCGCCGAACCTGACCGCGACGCGGTCGCGCGGCACGTCGAACGAGAAGGCGTTGCGGTCGAGCGTCAGCGTACGTGAGCCGGGACCGTGCCACCAGTTCGCTTCGACGAACGGCCGAAGTTCACGCCCGTTCGGCATCGCGGTCACGCCGTGTACGCGCACGCCGAGCCGGGTCAGCACGTCGGTTGCACCCTGCCCGTCGAGACGGCCGCCGGCCGTGCCGTGCGCCTCCGCGCGGTAGTCCGACACGACGAGCTGCGCTTCGGGCTCGACGAAGAACCGCGTGTCGCCGCGCTCGTAGAATCCGAACGAATAGCCGGTCTCGATCGAACCCGTCACGGTGCGTGAGCGATACGAATCGGCCGCGAGGCTGCCCCCGACGCTGTTCGCGTAGGCGCCGTACATGAACCACGCATCGACGTAAGGGCCGGTCAGGATGTCGCGGCTGCCGTACCACGTGCCGTACACGCCCGCGTTGTAGCCCGACACGCTGCCGCGCGCGGTGGCGTTCATCACGCGATGCTCGATCGCATTCCACAGCGGGCGCGTCGACCAGCTGGTCTGACTACCGTACATGCCCATCGCGCCGATTCGGAAGCTGCCGCCGCGACCATCGTCGAAGCGGAGCAGATCGGCGCCCGCGTGAATCAGGCGACCGTTACCCGACACGCTGCGGCCATTGCCCGACATCGACGTCGTATTGCCCTCGGCGCGCAGCCACACGGCTCCGTCGAGCGGGCCGGCGGCCTCCGTGCGCAATGAGCGATCGTTGCGCTGATGCAGCGTATGGACTGCCATCGTCGATGCCGCATCCGCGTTCGCCAGATAGGCGTCCGGCTCCGGGGCGGTCGTGCGCGCAGGCGGCGTGGTTTCGGGTTCGATCGGCGGATCCGGGTTCACCGGGCCGGGCGGCAGCGGTGGTACGGGCCGTACGGGCGGTTCGGGCTTTGCCGCGGACACGAGATACCAGTCGTTGTCCCGCCCGCCGTCGCCGCCGCCGCCGCGCTTCAGCATGTAGTCATAGCCACCCGCGGACAACGTGCCGAATCCTTGCCGGTAGCCGTCGGAACTCGCGTCGAGCGTGAATGCCGACACGTCCGTCGTACCGCCGTTGCGCGTTTCGACGATCGGGATGCCGACGGTCGTCGGCGCACCGTTGCCGCCGGCGCGCTTGACGACGACCCCGGTGTCGCCCGACGCATGGCCGCCGTCGATCACGAGCCGGTCTGTCGGCGATGCATCGTCCTGCAGCGTCGTATGGAGAACCAGCTTGCCGTTGCGCGCGGCGTAGTCGCCGGATACGACGAGCGTGCGCGGCGTCGCCGGCGCGCCGGCAGCCGGATCGGCGAACGCGATCGTCGAGTCGTTCAGCGCGACGGAGCCGACCGACGAGTTCGCGGTGACGGTCCAGCGGCTGTCCGTGTCGAGCGCCAGCGTGCGCACCGCGTTCGTCGCGCCGGTCCAGGCCGACGCATTGGACAGCGTGACGTCTGTTGTCGCATGCGTCGGGCTGCCGTCGGCGGCGGGGTGATTCACGATGTCGCCGTTGGCATGCGAGCCGGTGTCGAGCGTCAGCCGCACCGGCGCGTCGGGTTGCGCATGCACGGACAGCAACGTGCCGTTGCCGCCACCGGCGCGCGTGCCGTTGCGCAGCACGATGGTCGCGCCGGATGCATCGATTGCGCCGTGCCGCTCGCTGACGAGCGAACCGTCGTCGATGGTCAGTGCGCCGTCGTACACGCTTGCGGCATAGGCATCGTCGCCGCTCGCGCGCGCGGCGGTGCGCACGAGGTCGATCCGGCCGCCGGCGCTCGCATGAAGTGCGCTCGCGCCGGGCCCGCGCGTGTCGACGGTCATGTCGGTGAGGGCGACGACGGAGTCCGTGCCGCTCGACATCGCGCCGCGTGCACGCTCGCCGTCGGTTGCGATGCTGCCGCGCGTCATCGCGATCTTGCCGCCGAGCCGCGCGATCGCGCCGATCGAGCGGTCGCCGGTGGTCGTCACGTGCGTATCGGTTGCGTCGACGACCGGCGTGTCGGCGTACTCCTTCGACGCATACAGCCCGTGCGCGCTGGTGCCGTGCGTGACGACGCGCGTGCGTGCGAGTGCGACGTCGCCCGCGCGGGTATCGACGCCGACGGCGGCGTCGCCGCCCGTTTCCAGGTACGAGTCGTTGAATGCGACCGTCGACGCGCTCGGCAGGTACAACACGGACGCGTAGTCGCCGTCCGTCCGGATATCGGTGCGATCCAGCGTGGCGTGCGCGCCGTCGTAACTGATGGACAGGCCGGTCGCGATCAGGCCGCTGGTTCTGATCAACGTATCGGCGACGTTGACGGTGCCGCCCGGCGCGCCATTCACCGCGATGCCGGAGCCTTCCTTGCCGCGCGTGACGATCACGCTGTCCGAGATGCGGAGCTGGCCGTTCGCGCCGTTGACGTACGCACCGTGCGCGAAATCGCCGTCGGTGTCGATCGACGAGCGTTGCGCGGACGCGCTGGCGCCCTGACGGACGTCGATGCCGATGCTGTTGCGGCCGCGCGTACGGATTTCGGTATCGCGCAGTTCCACGCTCGAACCGGCGCCCGATGCGGCGGCACCGGCCGCGACGTGGCCCGTCGAGAACGCGCGGGTTTTGCCGGCGGTCGTCAGGCGGCCGCCGTTGATCGCGGACAGGACGGACTGGCCGATTTGGGATGTCGAATAGTCGCCCGGCGCGACTTCGAGCTCGATGCCGTTGGCCTGTTGCGGGCCGCCGGTGACTTGCGCGGCGGACGGCCACGGTATCACGGCGCCGGCGATCAGTGCGGAATGCGCGAGATGGCGGCCGGTGCGTGCTCGGGAAAATGGAAAACGACGGTGGTTCACCCGTGTACCTCCTTGTTGCGACGGGCGAAAAGTAACTTTCCAGCGCGAGTTTGGAAATTGGACGAGTTCGAATCTTGCGGAATCCATGAGCAACGGCCCGGCAGTTGCATGAAGACGGTCAGGAACGGGCGACGGCCGGCGGCGGCATTTGCGTCGAATTGGTTCAAGCAGACGAGTCGCACGATCGCAATGGCCGGATGCGGCACGTTCGATCGGAACCCGACGCGCATTGCACCGAATGCCCGGGCGCCCAATCGCCGACTGCACCCGGCCCGCGTTGGCTTGCAGGCATGAGCGGCAGCGCCTTTCGACGGTTGATCCAACGCATGCGATCAGGGTGGGGCGGGGCGCTTTGTGTCGATAAATCAGACGTGTCTGCGTGTCTCGGTGTTGATTTCAAATATCTGTCCCATTGTTGATGCCGGTGCCCTTGGCTAGATTTGCGGCTTACCTCGAATGGACAAGGGCGCACACCGGCGGGCATGGGGCGGCCGATACGAGCATGACGAACGGAACGAGCAGGAAAGGCCGGCGCGCGCGAGCCGCAGCGGTGGAATGGGCGAAGCGAAGCGCGGGCGGCACCGGTGTCATGACGGCTGCGCTGATGGCCACCGCGCCGTATCTCGGTTCGTGCGCACCGGACGACTCCGGAGCGGCACGGGCGCCGGCGTCCGAGGTGCCGCGCAGCGTGCCGGCGCCCGCGTCGTCGGTGGCACCGCCGGCGGGCGTGCGCGATGTCGACGAGCGGACCGATCCGCCTGTGCAGCCTCGCGTCGACGAAGAGAAGGCCCCCCATCCCGTCCCGCCGCCATCCGCGTTTCCAGCGACCCCGTTCGCGCCGGTGCGGCGGCCGGCCATCGCCGCCGGACTCGACGATCGTCCGCTCGGCGGCCCGCTCGCGGCCGACAGCCTGGCCGACCGGCCGCCGCTGCCGAATGGTCCGCTGCCGGACGAACGTTTCGATCTGTTCCGGCCACATCGCGGCGGGCCCGTGCTCAGTTATACAGGCGCGGCCGAGCCGTTGCGCGCGCGGATGCTCGACGGTGAGCGTCTGGCCCGCGTCGCGTCCCCGGACCTGCCCCCATTGCCCGGCGTCGCCGTCGAACTGGCCGGCGCGACGGATTCCCCGTTCTATGCCGATCAGGTGGCCGACGCGCTCGCGCGCTACGCCGCGGCGGGCGGTGCGGCGGTGCACGACGAAGCCGGGGCGGTCCGCACGGCGAGTGCGGACCGCGGCGACGCATCGGGGCGCGGCCTGGCCGGAGAACCGTTTTACGCGGATCAGATCGCGTATGCGCGGACACACCCGTCGCCCGGCGGCGCGCCAGCGCTCACGGCCGACGCGAGCGAAGGCGTCGCGTCACTCGTTTCGCGATTCCCGTTCGATCTGTCGGGTCCGACGCGTGCCGCGCCGCCCAGTATCGCGTTGTCCACGCTGGGCGGCGAGGTGGCCTATCACGCGTTGTCCGAGCGACGTGCGGCGTCCGTCGAGCCGCGGTCGCTGACCGGCTTGCTCGATACGTTGAAGCCGGTTTTGGCTGCGTTGCCCAAGCCGGCGACGGGAGCGGTCTCGACGGTCGCGCACGGCGGCGCCGAGCCTGCCGAAGCACGGATCAGTGACGCAGCCTTCGCGTCGCCCTTATCGCCTGCGGTGCGCGTGGCCGGATCGGCGCGGCCGCTCGACGGCCAACGGGCCGCGATGCTGGCGACGTCGGCGAGTCTTCCCGAGCTTGCGGCCCGGGTCGCAAGCATCGCCGGGCAGCGTCAGACACTGCCGGAGCTTGGCGCGCGCCCGCAGGGCGGCACCGCGTTCGCTTCTCAAGCGTGGCGCGTGACGACGCGCGTCTCCACGAGGGCGGTGCTCGGCGCGGGTGCCGGAGAACGAAGCCAGCCCGGTCGCGGCGCGCGCGGCGCGAAAAACGGACATGCTTCCGAAGGGCTCCCGACGATCGTTGCCGATACACGGAACGTGTTGGCGTACGCGTCGCGCGCACCCGAGCGGCCGGCCGTCATCGACGGTTTGCCGAGCGCGGTGGAGATGGCCGCGGCGCTGGTCCGGCCCGAAACGAGCGGGCGCGTGTCCAAGGGGGCGCGAGCGTCTTCACGGATCGCGCGCGGCACGGCGCATGCCGATGCGGCGCGGGACACCGGCTGGCGCACCGCGGCCATGAAGACCGACGGCGACCAGCGGTACGGGCGTTTTCGCCGAGGCGATCCGCTCTACGACAACGTCATGGCCTCCGTGGCCACCGCGCGGCATCGCAGCGTCGCGATCGACATGCCGCCGCAGCGCCCATACCGCGACGTCGCGACGAGCGTGATCCTGGCGTCGAGCGGGCCGTCCGTCGATGCCGAACAACAGCGCGCGGTGACGATCGGCCACGTGTATTGACGCGGGCCGCGCCATCGGGGCCGCGCTATCGGATGCGAGTGTGTCGGTCGAACCCGGACGATCGACCGGCGGCATGGCGGCAATGGCACAGGAATCCGCAGCGTCGCTTCCCGCTGCGGATCGAGCACGCCCCGTTGGCCGCACGACCGGATTTGCGTTTCGGCGGCGCCCTGATGCATGCGCCGCCGATCGCGATCGCGCTCGGCCATCGAGAGGCGGTCATCGATTTCCTGACAAATTACACAATTCACTCGGTCTTTTACGAGAGTCCGGCCCGGATTCCTTTGAGGTTTGAACTCGTCCTATATCCCCGATATTCGGGGATTGATAAGATTTTTCGCGGGTTCGATTGCGCGAGATAACCGTGGTGCAGATGGGCGGCATGACGCCTCGTGAACCCGGTCGACCTGTTTGGCGTATTTCTATTTAAGTAGGAGTGTTAAATGAAGAAGAAGGTATTGGGTGCTTCCGCTGCGATGCTGCTGGGTGTGCTGGCTGCATCGCCGGCGTTCGCGCAGGCCGTGACGCAAGGCAAGGTGACGTTCGACGGCGAACTGACCGCGAGCACGTGCTCGATCAAGGCCGGGGACGAAGACAGGAAGGTGCTGCTGCCGAAGATTTCGACGGTGACGCTGGCGAAGAAGGGCGACACGGCTGGCTCGACTTCGTTCGATATCACCGCGGAGAAGTGCGCTGCTGACGTGAGCAAGGTCGCCGCTCACTTCGAGATGACCAACATGGATCCGGCTACCGGCTTCCTGAAGAACCTGCTGACGGATCCACAGACCGCGGCGACGAATGTCGTCGTCCAGTTGGTGAACGCCGACGGTACGGGGATTCGGGCCGGCACGACGGGCGCGTACTTCGACGTGACGGGCACGGGCGACACGCGCGGCGCGACGATGCTCTACGGCGGTCAGTACTACGCGACCGGCGCCACCACGGCGGGTAAGGTGAACACCTTCGCTCGCTTCACGCTCGCCTATCAGTGATCTCGAGTCGCAAGTAGCGCGCAAGCGGGCTCCGGAGATTTTGTCGTTCGGCCTCCGGAACTCGCTGCGGCGATGGATCAAGGAGGTATGCGTGCGGTTATGGAAATGGAAGGGCGTCGCGGCGGCTTTTGCGTTGGGCGCGATGGCGCTGTCGGCCCAGGCGGCGATCGTGATTACGGGTACGCGGGTCATTTACCCGGAGCAAAGTCGCGAAGTCAACGTCCGATTGAGCAACGTCGAGACGGCGCCCGTGCTGGTGCAGGCATGGATCGACGACGGGAATGCGGATGCCAATCCCGATCAGATCAAGGTGCCGTTCGTGTTGACGCCGCCGGTGTTCCGCGTCGAGCCGAAAAAGGGGCAGACGTTGCGCATCATGTATACGGGTGCGAATCTGCCGGCGGATCGCGAGTCGGTGTTCTGGCTCAACGTGCAGGAGATTCCGCCGCAGCCCGCCAACGCGGAAGAAACGAATCTGCTGCAACTGGCATTTCGCACTCGCATCAAGCTGTTTTTTCGGCCGGCCGCGCTTCAGGACGGCCCTTCGGGTCAATTGCTGACGTGGAAGGTCGCGCATGACGACAAGGGGCGGAGCATCCTGCGCGTCGACAATCCGTCGCCCTATTACGTGTCGTTCGGCCGTGTGGCGCTGAAGGCCGGCGACAAGGAAATCCAGTTTGACCCGGCTATGGTTCCACCGTTCGACCATGTGTCGCTCACCCAATCGCAGGGGGCGCATCGTACGTTCGAGCGAGGCACGGTGTCGTACAAACTGCTCAACGATTACGGCGCGGAGGTGGCGGGTTCGGCCACCGTCGAATAACCAGCCGACTGTTCCGGAAACGATGAGGATCGAAGAGTGGTTCAAGCAGCACGAAATATCGCGCTTGGCGGTAGCCATGATGTCGATCTGAGCGTCTTCCGCCGCCGGCGGGTCGCTTTGGCAGTCGGTTTGGCGTTCGGCATCGGTTTTCCCGGTGATGACGCTGGCGCGGCGGAACCCGGTGGGTCTGACATCGGGCCGCAAGCGGGGGGCGAGCCGGTAATGATCGTGGCGTCCCGCGCGACGACCGAGCCTGGGATGCAGATGGCGTCCCGCGGGACGACCGAGCCGGTGATGCAGATGGCGTCCCGCGCGCCGACTGAGCCGGTGATGCAGGTGGCGTCTCGCGCGCCGACGGAGCTGGCGGCGGTTGCATTCAACCCGCGACTGTTCGCCGGCGGTGGCGTCGATCTGTCTCGTTTCGCGAAGGGCAATCCGGTCGAGCCGGGCAATTATGCTGTCGACGTGACGGTCAACGGCAAAGGGCGTGGACGTCACGACGTACCGTTCCTCGCGGTGCCCGGCAGCGACGTTGCCGCGCCGTGCTTCACGCCTGCGATGCTGGAGCAATTCGGTGTCGACGGCGACAAGCTCGCGAACCGGCTTCGGCGATTGAAGCAGGACGACGATGGCGCTCCCGCCACGCCCGAATCGGCGCCCGACGCCTGCCTGGCACTTCGCGACACGATACCCGATGCGACCTATACCTTCGACAGCGCGGATCTGAAGCTCGATCTGACGATCCCGCAAACCGCGATGAGCAGGACGGCCCAAGGCTACGTCGATCCTTCGCGCTGGGACGAAGGGATCAACGTCGGGCTGCTGCAGTACAACGTCAACGGATATACGAGCGAGAGCAACTTTTTCGGGCACAACTTCAGCAGCTTGTATACCGGCCTGCAATCGGGCGTGAATATCGGGCCGTGGCGCCTTCGTCATCGCTCGACGCTGAACTGGGCTAGCCGCAGTGCCGGCGTATCGTGGCGCAGCCTCGAAACCTTCGTTCAGCGTGACATCACGCCATTGCGCAGCCAGATCGTGCTCGGCGACAGTTTCACGAGCGGCGAGGTTTTCGATTCGTTCGGCGTGCGCGGCGTCCAGTTGTCGAGCGACGACCGAATGCTGCCGAATTCGCTGCAGGCTTATGCGCCGACCGTCCGGGGTGTAGCGGACACCAATGCGCGCGTGGTCGTGCGGCAGGGCGGCAACACGGTGTATGAAGAGACCGTGTCGCCGGGGCCATTCGAGTTCAACGATCTGCCGGCCACCGGCTACGGCGGGGATCTCGACGTGACGGTCACCGAAGCCGACGGGCGCGTGCGGCGCTTCTCGGTGCCGTTTGCCGCCGTTCCGCAACTGTTGCGGCCAGGTCGGCACCGTTTCAACGTGACGGTCGGCCAGTATCGGGACAACGCGGTCGATACGAAGCCGTGGGTTGCCCAACTGGTTTATCAGCGAGGCATCACGAATCTCGTGACCGGCTATGCCGGCGTACTGTCGTCGGCCGGCTATGGTTCGGGCCTGCTCGGCATGGCGCTCAATACGTCGGTCGGTGCGTTCGCGTTCGACGTCACGTCCGCACACGCGAGCGTGCCGGGCCGGCGCACGTACCACGGCCTCAGCTCGCGCGTCACGTACAGCAAGATGCTGGTGCCGACCGGAACCAATTTCTCGGTGGCCGCGTACCGCTATTCGACGTCGAACTTCTTCAGTCTGCAGGACGCGGTGAACGCACGAAAAGATTGGAACGGATCGATTGGTCAGTACAACTACCGGGCCAGGACGCGGCTGCAACTGAACGTCAACCAGCGCCTGGGGGATCGCAGTGCAATCTACGTCACCGGCAGTTCGCAAGACTATTGGGGCGGCGAGAGGGGGCGCGATCTGCAGTATCAGGTTGGCTTCAACAGCACGTTCCGGCAAGTGTCATATGCGGTGTATGCGCAGCGTGCCCGCAACGGCGACAACCGGACGGTCACCCAGGTCGGGATCAACCTGACTATCCCACTCGGCAAGCAGTCGTACACGAAGAGCAGTCTCTTCAATTCGTTGACCACCTCGGCCTCGCGCGATTCGAGCGGCAACAGCGCCATTCAGATGGATATGTCCGGCAGCAAGGGAACCGTTGCACCGTTCAGCTACGGGGTTACCGCATCGCGCGTTGCCGGCGGCGATACCAATGCGCTGTCGTCGTTCGGCGGATACGGTACCTATCGGTCGCCTGTCGGCACCTACAGCGCGAACGCATCGCTCAGCAATCGGATGCGTCAGGCGTCGATCGGCGCAAACGGCGCGATGATCGTCCATCGAGGCGGCGTCACGCTCAGTCCGCCGCTCGGTCAGGCAGCTGCGCTGATCGAGGCGAAGGGTGCAACCGGCGGGCAGATCGTCAACGGGCAAGGCGCGTCGATCGATCGTTTCGGCTACGCGGTGATTCCATCGCTGACGCCGTATCGCGTCAACACGGTCGAGATCGACCCGTCCAGGTTGCCCGACGACGTCGAACTCGGGAACACGAGCGAGGAGGTGGTGCCGCGCTACAACTCGGTCGTCTTCGTGAAGATGAGTACGGTGCGGGGCCGCCCGGTGTTCGCGACGATGGAGCGGCAGGATGGTTCGCCGCTGCCGATGGGCACTCAATTGTTCGATGCGTCCGGCAAATCGATCGGCGGCGTCGGTCAGGGCGGCATGGCATTCCTGCGCGGGCTGGAAGGCTCTGGCGAGCTGACCGCGAAGTGGGGAATCAGCGCTGCCGATCGGTGCAGCTTGCCTTATGCGGTCCCGGCCGCAACGGCGAATGCGGGGAAGGTCAGGATGGCGACGCGTGTGCGCTTGCGTTGCGAGCCGGCGGCGATGCGATGACGCGCCCGTATCAAGGTGAGGCACAGGAGTCATGGACAAAATGATACGCATGCATGCTTCGAAATGGGTCCGTCGCGTTGCATCGGGCGCCACGGTCGCGCTGGTCGCGGGGGCCGCGAGCACAGCCTGGGGCGCCGGTAATCCGACCGTCACGGTCAAGTTTCAGGGTTCGTACAACTCGGTGACGTGCACGATCGTAGGCGGTCAGGAGAATCAGACGATCAAGCTGCCACGGATCTCGACGTCGTCGTTGACGTCGCCGGGACAGACAGCGGGCTCCACGGCCTTCACCATTCCGTTGCGCTGCGACGGCAGCATCGATTCGGTCCGCATTTATTTTCAACGGGGCGCCACGACGAACGCGAACGGAAATCTCGACGTTGAGACGCCGAACGATCCTGCAAGCGCCAGAAATGTCCAGGTCCAGTTGATGAACGGCGACGGTTCGCCGATCCAGATCGGCAATGCGGCGACGATGCAGACGGTGAACGTCGATGAGTCGACTACGACGCTGGTGCCGTTCGGGGCGCAGTATTACGCGACCGGCGCGGCACGCGCCGGCACGGTTCGTACGTACGCGACTTTCGTGATTCAGATGCCGTGATGGTGTTCCATCGGCAGTTTTTCTTGATATTCGCATGACATTCGACAGTTCAGGCGCCGCGTTGCGCGCGTCGCTTCAAGAGACCCTACTGCACGTCGCGCTGCTTGCGCAGGGTGCGTCGATACCGGAGGTCCATGCGTGGCGAGCACGGTGCATCGGGCTCGTCGAGCGGCTCGAGCAGGCGATGCGCGACGACGGGCGAGCAGCCGACGTCATACGGGACGTCGGCATCGCGCAATGCATGCTGCTGGACGAGGCGACGCTGCGTCATTTGCCCGCTGGTACGCGCGACGAATGGCTGCGCGAGACGCTGCTGTTCCGATTTCATCGTGCGCACGGCGTTGCGTCGCGGTCTTCGGCGCAAGCCGGCGCATTGCCGGACGCACCCCATTCGGAAGCGTCGCTGCTGAGTATGTATACGACGTTGCTTGGGCCTGGACTATCGCGTCAGGGAGACGCTGCTCGGGCGCGCCCGGATGCGGGGTGTCCCGTGACATTGCAGGCAGGCCCGCGGGCGGCCGACGTGGGGGATGAGCCGGCGCAGCGGTTGCCGTGGCCGGCGCGCGCCGTTGCGACTGTCGCGACACGCGCAGGTAAGCCGCTTCGGCCGATCTTGTTCGCAACGGTGGTACTGGCGGCCGTGTGGATCTTCTGCGACGTCTCGTTGCGTCGTGCGGTGGAGCGCTTGCCCGACTCGGGGCCGCGCGTGACGCAGAACAGCGACGGAGGGCGCCAATGAGCATGCGGTCAATCAGGGAGATCGGACTCGTCTGGATCGCAATGCCGATCGTGGTGTTCGGCGGTGCATGGGCACTCGCGGGGCTGCCGGATTGGCTGAGCGCGCTATGCATCGGATCGGCTGTCGCGCTCGCGGCGTGGTTTGTTACATGGTACGAGCGCCGGCGTCCGGCAGCGGCTCCCGCCGAATCCGCCGTGGAGGATATCGGCGGCACCGCGCGCGAACTCGACGTGATCGTCGTCGTCGGGCCCTACGCCGCCGCGCTGTTCCCGCGCGAGGGCGGCCGAGCCACGATCAGGCGCGACGATCGGGCAGTGTGGCTGCTGGCCGATACGCCAGCGCGGCTCAACGATGTGATGACGCAAGTCAAGGTGGCGCGAGGGCGTTTCCCGGACGCCGCGCTGCTGCCCGTGGTACCGGAGGGCGACGACGAAAGCGTGTTGCGCAGGGAGTTTGCGCAATGGCGGATTGCGCTGCAGGCAGCATACTGCCATCCCGAATGCGTGCTGCCTTGTCATGTCGCGGTATACGCATGTCTGGGGCCGGGCGAGGGCGGCGCGCCGCAAACGCGATGGTTTGGCGATTCGCTCGAGTTCGACGCGCCGCGCCTCAAGAACGCGATCGGCGTTTCAGACCGGTTGCCGGCGATCCGTAGCCAACTTGCCGAGTCGCGGCATGCCGATGCGGCGGGCCGGAGCGCTCTGGGGCTCGCGGTATTCGAATGGCTCGACGAGGCGGCGTTGCTGTCGTCGATTTCCGCGCTGTCGAATACCGTGCCGTTTGCGTTGCAGGGTGCGTCGCTGGCGGACATCGACCACACGCCCGTTCGGCCGGGCGCGTGGACGCGCTGGCTGATCGCGAAAACGGGCCTGCAGCCACGCGTGACGAAGCCGGTCGCGGGCCCGCTTCCGTTGCCGCGCATTCAGGCATCGGCGTCCGTATCGGCGGATACGGCCGGGCGGCCGCCTGCGCCATCGCCGGCCGACCGGCGGGCATGGCCGCTTGCATCCCACGTGGCGCTGTCAAGCGCGACGGCCGTGACGCTGGCCGTGGTGATATCGGGAACAGTGAATTATCGGCTCGTCGAGCGGATCTCGGGCGACCTGTCTACCTATTGGAACACGCCGTCGGTTCGCATCACGGCATCGATCGACTCGTTCGAGCGGTTGCGCGCGGCGCGCGACGAGGTGGCGCGCAATTTGCGCGACGGTGCGCCGCTCGGCGCGGGATGGGGGCTATATCCGGGGCGTGCGCTGCTGCCTCGCGTCGACGTGGCGCTGGCGGCCTATCGGCCGCCGCTCACGACCGTGGAGATCGATAGCCTTTCGCTGTTTCCAAGCGGCAAGGCGACGTTTTCCCCCGCGCACGCGCATCGTGAACTCGCACATGTGCTTCGGTTGATCCGGGAGAATCCGGACCAGCGCGTGCTGATCGAAGGGCATGCGGACAGCGAGGGCTCATCCGACGCGAATCTTCGGCTATCCGAGGCGCGGGCGCGCGCGATTCGCGATTGGCTTGTCGTCGAAGGCGGATTGCCGGTCACGCGTTTCGCGATTCAGGGAATGGGCGACGTCCGCCCGATCGCGGACAACCGGAGTGAAGCGGGCCGGGCACTGAACCGGCGCGTCGACATTTCGCTGATTCCGGACGGCCTGCGCCGCTAAGTGCGCGGTGACGCGCTCGACACGGTAGCGCATCGCATCATCGCTGTGACGATCCATGCGGCCGGGGCGGTGCTTGCTCCGCCGCGTGGCAACGACTCGTCCAGGCACGCCCCATAGCCATTCCAGATAGGGATTCAACTCAGCCGAATGCGGCGTTTTCAATTCGTCGCTTTATTGAGATTAGAGATTTTTTCGATATTTCGTATATCTCCAATTATCGGCAATTAAGTTAGTACTGGTCCTATATAACGGCGCCGACGAGTGTCTTAAGATGCCCGGAGTTTACGCTGAAAGGGCGAAACGGACGAGCATTCGCTCATTGATTTTTTCCCAATCTGAATTCATCTGGAAAGTTTATGGCCATATCCAGCAGTGCACAGAAATTCATTGCGCGAAATCGTGCTCCGCGCGTCCAGATCGAGTACGACGTCGAGATCTACGGCTCCGAAAAGAAGGTCGAGCTGCCGTTCGTGATGGGCGTGCTCGCCGATCTGTCCGGCAAGCCCCTGGAGTCGTTGCCGGCCGTCGGCGATCGGAAGTTCTACAACATCGACATCGACAACTTCGACGAGCGGATGAAGGCGATGAAGCCCCGCGTCGCGTTCTCGGTCCCGAATACGCTGTCCGGCGACGGCCAGCTGATGGTCGACATCACGTTCGAAAGCATGGACGACTTTTCTCCGGCGGCGATTGCGAGAAATGTCGACGCGCTGTCGCAGTTGCTCGACGCGCGCACGCAGCTCGCCAATCTGCAGACCTACATGGACGGCAAGTCGGGCGCGGAAAATCTTGTCAGCAAGGTGCTGAAGGATCCGGCGCTGCTGAGCGCGCTCGCCAAGGCACCCAAGCCTGAAGCACGGAAGCCGGACGCTCGGGAACCGCAAGAGCAGTGACGCGGCCCTGGATGCTCAACCACGATCTAACACAGGTAAAGGTAAAAAATGGCTGTACGTGAATCGCAGGCGCGCGCTGCCGAGGCGCAGCTCGGCGCCCAATCGGATTTCAACGCACTGTTGTCGCGCGAGTTCAAGCCCAAGACGGAGCAGGCGCGCGAGGCGGTGGAATCCGCCGTCAAGACGCTCGCCGAGCAGGCGCTGGCCAATTCGGTGACGATGTCCGACGATGCCTACAAGAGCATCGAGGCGATCATCGGCGAGATCGATCGCAAGTTGTCGGAACAGATCAACCTGATCCTGCACCACGACGATTTCCAGAAGCTGGAAAGCGCGTGGCGCGGGCTGCATCATCTCGTGACGAACACGGAAACCGACGAGAAGCTGAAAATCCGCTTCATGGACGTGTCGAAGGAAGATCTGCGTCGCACGATGAAACGCTACAAGGGCGTGGCCTGGGATCAAAGCCCGTTCTTCAAGCAAATCTACGAAGAGGAGTACGGTCAGCTGGGCGGCGAGCCGTATGGCTGTCTCGTCGCCGACTATTACTTCGACCACACGCCTCCGGACGTCGATCTGCTGGCGTCGATCGGCAAGGTCGCCGCGGCCGCGCACGCGCCGTTCATCACCGGCGCGTCGCCATCCGTGCTGCAGATGGATTCGTGGCAGGAACTCGCGAACCCGCGCGATCTGACCAAGATCTTCACGCAGAACCTCGAGTACGCACCGTGGAACTCGCTGCGCAACTCCGAAGACTCGCGCTACATCGGTCTGGCCATGCCGCGCTTCCTCGCGCGCCTGCCGTACGGTATCCGCACCAATCCCGTCGACGAGTTCGATTTCGAGGAATCGACCGACGGATCGGACCACCGCAAATACGCGTGGGCCAACGCCGCGTATGCGATGGCCGTGAACATCAATCGCTCGTTCAAGCACTACGGCTGGTGCACGCTGATTCGCGGCGTCGAGAGCGGTGGCGTGGTCGAGAATCTGCCGTGCCATACGTTCCCGACCGACGATGGCGGCATCGACATGAAGTGCCCGACCGAGATCGCGATTTCCGATCGCCGTGAGGCGGAGCTTTCGAAGAACGGCTTCATTCCGCTGATTCATCGCAAGAATACCGATTACGCGGCGTTCATCGGCGCGCAGTCGCTGCAGAAGCCTGCCGAGTACTACGATCCGGACGCGACGGCCAACGCGAACCTGTCCGCGCGTCTGCCGTATCTGTTTGCCTGCTCGCGTTTCGCGCACTACCTGAAGTGCATCGTGCGCGACAAGATCGGCTCGTTCAAGGAGCGCGACGAAATGCAGCAATGGCTCAACGAATGGATCATGTACTACGTCGACGCCGATCCCGCGAACTCGTCGCAGGAAACCAAGGCGCGTCGTCCCTTGGCTGCTGCCGAGGTGGTCGTGGAAGAAGTCGAGGGCAACCCCGGCTACTACCAGGCGAAGTTCTTCCTGCGCCCGCACTTCCAGCTGGAAGGTCTGACGGTGTCGCTGCGGCTCGTCGCAAAGCTTCCGTCGGTCAAGGCGGCCGCCTGATCCCAGCGAGCGATTGCCGCGGGGACGGTTGCTGATCGGCAAGCCCCAGCACGCGCGCTGACCGTCGCGTCGGCGACGTTCCTCGTCCCGCGTATTCCGATGTGATGTTCGACCCCGGGGGAGTGGTGATCAGGCGCTCCGTAAATAAACCTGATCGCAAAGTTAGTTGTACAAAAAATTCAACCAAGACGTAAGGAGTGATGCCATGGCACACGACATTTTCCTCAAGATCAACGGAATCGACGGCGAATCCAAGGATGCTACTCACCATGACGAAATCGAGGTCTTGAGCTGGTCGTGGAACGTATCGCAGCAATCGAACATGCACCTGGGCTCCGGCGGCGGGGCGGGCCGCGCGACCGTCGACGATCTGCAGTTCGAACACTACATCGACCGTGCGAGCCCGAACCTGATTCAGTACTGTCTGCTGGGCAAGCACATCGATCAGGCGAAGCTCACGGTGCGCAAGGCCGGCGGCAATCCGCTCGAATACATCATGTTGACGATGAATGACGTGCTGGTGACGCAGGTGAGCCCGGCTGGCGTCGCGGCTGACGAATCGCGTCCGCGCGAGATCGTTCGCCTGTCGTTCTCGCGCCTGAAGCAGGAATACGTCGTGCAGAACGCGCAAGGCGGCAGCGGCGGTGCGATCACGGCGACGTTCGACATCAAGCGGAACGCGGCGTAAGCGTCGACGCCCGTAGTTCAGGGCGATGCCGCCTGTGCTCGCGCGGGCGGCATCGCAAGCCGTTGACCAAGGCGTCTTCGCGATGCGTGGGGGCCTCGGTCAACGGCTGCCCCGGGTACGACAGGATCTTCCCTATGTTTTCTCGATTTCCGCCAGGTATGGCGACGCGCCGCAATGCACTGAAACGTATCGCGGCCGGACTGACATTTCTGTCGCTTGCTGCGTGCGGAGGGGTGCCGTCGCGGAAGGATCTGGCCGCGTCGCTGAATCTGAAGATCAAGGTGAGCGATGGCGTCAATCCCGACGAGCTCGGGCGGCCGGCGCCGATCATGGTGCGGATCTATGAATTGAAGTCGGCCTATACGTTCGACAACGCCGACTTCTTCTCGCTGCAGAACGACAGCAAGAAGGTGCTCGGCGAAGACGCGATCGTGATCGACGAGTTCGTGCTGCGCCCCGGCGACGTCCGGGATATTCGGCGGCGTATCAATAGCGCGACGACCGCGATCGGCGTGCTGGCCGGATACCGCGAGCTGGGCAAATCGGTGTGGCGCGGCACGTATCGCTTGCCGCCGCCGCCGGAGGAAGCATGGCTTCGGGTGCTGACGGCGCGTACAAAAATCAAATTGAACGTGGATATCGGCCAGCGGGCCGTTCTGGTAACTGAATTGGATTGACATGAGTTGGCATAACAAGGTCGTGTGGAGCGAGGGTCTTTTCCTGCTGCCCCAGCTGTTCCAGCAACAAGAGCGCTATTTCGAACATTTCGCGCACAAGCGTTCCGCGCCGCTCAGCCCGTTCTTCTGGGGCTTCAGTCAGTTCGAGACCGATCAGGAATCGCTTGCGTTCGGCAAGCTGGTGTTGAAGAGCGGTGCAGGCGTGTTTCCCGACGGGACGCCGTTCGACGTGCCGGCGCATGCGCCGCCGCCGCCGCCGTTGACGATCGTGCCCGAGCATCAGAACCAGGTCATCTATCTGGCTGTCCCGTTGCGGCAGCCCAATACCGAAGAGACGGTGTTCCGCGACGAGACGGCGTCGCTGGCCCGCTATCTGGCGTTCGAAAACGAACTGCGGGACAGCAACACGATCGGGCAGGGGCCGAAGCCCGTGCAACTGGCGAACCTGCGCCTGCGGCTGCTGCCCGAAAAAGAACTGACGCAGTCGTGGATCGGCATCGCGCTGACGCGCATCAAGACCTTGCATGCGGACGGATCGGTGTCGCTGCACGTGACCGATCACATTCCGCCGGTCAGCCGGTACGGCGCCGATCCGCTGCTGCGCGAATGGGCGACGCAACTGCATGGCCTCACGAAGCTGCGAGCCGATGCGCTGGCCACCCGTCTGTCCGGTAGCGACGGGCGGGCGGGCGCGGCGGCGGAAGTCGCCGATTACCTGCTCCTGCAGGTACTGAATCGCTATGAACCGCTGCTCGAACATATCTGCCGGATTCGCGAGACGCCGCCGATGGTGTTCTATCGTGAACTCGCGATCATGGCGGGCGAGCTGTCGACGTTCGTGCGCCCGCAGACGCGCCGCCCGCTCCCGACTCCCGGCTACGATCACGCACAACTGTACGCAAGCATCCGGCCGCTCGTGGAGGAGGTCCACTATCTGCTCAACCAGGTGCTGATCCGCGGTGCGCAGCCGATTCCGCTTACCGAGCAGCCGCACGGCATCCGCGTCGCGGCCGTGATGCCCGCGGAACTCTCCGGCTATTCGAGCCTCGTGCTGGCCGTCGGCGCGCAGATGTCGCCGGACGTGCTTCAGCAGCAATTCGCCGCGCAGACGAAGATCAGCCAGCCGCAGCGTTTGCCCGAGTTGATTCGTTCGCACCTTCCCGGGCTCACGATGGTGCCGCTGCCGGTGCCGCCGCGACAGATTCCGTTCAATTCGAGCTACATCTACTACGAGTTGTCGCGCAGCGGGCCGTTCTGGGAGCAGATCGCGCAGCAAGGCGGGCTCGCGATGCATATCGCCGGCCACTTCCCCGAACTGAAACTCGAACTGTGGGGAGTGCGCCATAAATGAACTCCGGTACGTTCGATAAGGACGCGTTCGACTTTCTCGCGGGGGATTCCGGGACGGTGCTCGATCCGCAGAAGGAACGCGCCGGAGACGAAAGGCGTGCCGCGAGCGCACCCGTCGATCCTGGCGAGTTCGATGCGGTCGTGGATATTCAGCAGCGTGTCGACGAGGTGCGCGCAGCCGCGAATCCGCTGCTCGAGGCGGCGCGCCCGTTGCTCAGAATGCTCGCCGACATGCCGGCGACGCTCGATACGTCCGAAGCGGTGGAGGGGCTGAGGACGCTGCTCGTGCGCGAGGTCAACCTGTTTCAAAAGGTATGCGACAAGGTCGATCTGCCGTGGAAGCACATGGCGGTCGTCCGCTACTGTCTGTGCACCGCGCTCGACGAGGCGGCCAACCGCACCAGCTGGGGCGGGAGCGGCGTATGGGCAGCACGGAGCCTGCTGATCACGTTCGAGGGCGAAGTCGACGGCGGCGAGAAGTTCTTCCTGTTGATCGGCCGGATGGCGACCGATCCGCAGGAGTACGTCGATATCCTCGAAATCCTGTATCGCGTGCTCGGTCTCGGCTTCGAGGGCCGCTACAGCGTGATGGCCGATGGGCGCCGCTATCTGGAGCAGATTCGCCAGCGTCTGTGGACGCTCATCACCGGCGCGCGAGACGCGCTGCAGCCGGAGCTGTCGCCGCACTGGCGGGGGGCGCCGCCCGGCAAACTGCCGTTGCTGCGCAGCGTGCCGGCATGGGCGTCCGTCGCGCTCGCGGCGCTCCTTCTGTTCGCACTGTTCGTGTTCTACCAGTACCACCTGCTGACCGAGCGGCATTTGCTGGAGGCGCGCATTCTCGAGATCGGCAAGGAGCGGCTGGCGTCCGCGCCGCAGCGTCTGCGCCTGTCGCAGCTGCTGACGAACGAGATCGCGCGCGGCCTGCTGACCGTTGACGAAGACGACCGGCGCAGCGTCGTCGTGTTCAGGGGCGATTCGATGTTCGCGTCGGGCCAGAGCGTGGTGTTGCCTGAGATCGAGCCGATCCTGAACAAGGTCGCGAGCGAAGTGGCGCGCGTCGGCGGCAACGTGCTCGTGAGCGGGCATACCGACAACCAGCCCATTCGTAGCGCGGCTTTCGCGAACAACCAGGTTCTGTCGGAAAAGCGCGCGGCGTTTGTCGCGCAAATCCTGCAACGGGACGGTACGCCCGCGGAGCGGATTCGCGCGGTCGGCAAGGGTGACACGCAGCCGATCGGCGATAACGCGACGGCGGCCGGCAGAGCACTCAACCGTCGCGTCGAAATCATGGTCACCCCGTAGTACCGGAATTCAGCATGTCTTATTTGAAACGTCTTTTCAGATGGTTGGTCTCGTGGCGGATGCTGGCGTGCGTGGCGATTCTGCTGGCATGCGTGGCGGTCTGGTTTCTGGGGCCGCTGTTCGTGTTCGGCGAGCTGCATCCGTTCGCCGGCGCCGTGATCCGCTCGATCGTGATCGCGCTGTTGGCGGGCCTGCTCGTCCTGTGGCTGAGAAGGTGGCCGCTGAGTCCGGTCTGGGTGATCGCGCTTTGCGTCGCGCTCTGGCACGTCGGCCCGCTGTTCGGGTTCGCGGAGCATCATCCGCTCCAGCCGATCTGGGTGCGCGTGTTGATCGTCGCGGCGATCGTGTTCTGCTATGCGCTCTACGGTCTGTACAAGTTGTGGCAGGCGTTGCGGTCGAACGATGCGCTGCTGAAGCGCTTTCTCGAGCCGAAGGGGGACGAGCCGGCCGAAATCGGCCGCGACGAAGTGCGTGCGGTTGCGATGGTGGTGTCCAAGGCCATCGCGCAGTTGAAGCGCTTGCGCGGCGGCACGCTCGGATGGCGTCGCCTGCTCGAGGTGGACCGTCATCTGTACGGGCTGCCGTGGTACATGATGCTCGGTACGCCGGGGGCCGGGAAGACGACCGCGATCCTCGGGTCGGGCCTGCAGTTTCCGTTGACCGACCAGATGGCGGCGGTGTCCGCGCACGGGATCGAGCACACCGCGAACTGCGAATGGTGGTTCGCGAACGAGGCGGTGCTGATCGACACCGCAGGTCGCTATGTCGAGCAGGACGACGCGCGGGAAGAAACGGCTACGACGGTCAACGCCGCGGAATGGAAGGCGTTGCTCGGCCAGTTGCGCAAGCATCGGCCGCGCGCGCCGCTCAATGGCGCGATCCTGACCGTGAGCGTGGCGGACCTGGTCAACCGGTCGGAAGTCGAGCGCACCGCGCTCGCGGCGAGCTTGCGGGCCCGGCTCGGCGAACTGCGCCAGCAACTCGGGATTCGGTTCCCCGTCTACGTATTCGTCACGAAGCTGGATCTGTTGCCGGGCTTTACCGAGTATTTCCAGTCGTTGACGGCCGACGGGCGCACGCAGATCTGGGGTTTCACGCTGCCGTGCGACGAGTCGGGCGCGGCGAGCGTCGACGGGCTGCGACGTCACTGCATGCGTGAACTGACGCTGCTGGAAGCGCGGGTCGACGCCGGCTTGAACAACCGCTTGCTCGAAGAATACGAGGGAGAGCGTCGCAAGCGGCTGTACCCGCTGGCACAGGAGTTCCGCAGCCTGTCGGCGTTGCTCGCGGATCTGGTGGAACTGGTGTTCCTCGATTCCCGCTACGACGACGCGCAGTTGCAGAACATGCTGCGCGGCGTCTATTTCACGAGCGCCGAGCAGACGGATCAGGTGATGACCGTCGACCGCGACACGGTGCTGCAGCGCCTGAGGCGCAAGCTGGCACGCCTGCGTACGACCAGCGACACGGCAGCGCACGTGCGTGGCGACGATGCGATCGCCGGGCATCGCAGCTATTTCCTGCGCAACGTGTTCCAGCACGTGATCGTGCCGGAGGCGCATCTGGTCCGCGCAGATCTGAAGTGGGAGATTCGCTTCAGAACGATGCGCTGGGCTGGCCATCTGCTGACCGTGGCCCTGTTCGTCTGGCTCGCGTTTTCGCTCACGGTGAGCTACGAAAACAACCGGAACTATCTGTCCGCGATTTCCGGCAAGACGTCGGCGCTGGCCGCACGGGCTGCGGCATACAACAAGGCACCGAAAGCGGCGGCGATCGGCGGCCTGCTGGACAGGTCGAGGGATCTCCCGCGCCACGGCGATTTCGATCTCGATGCACCGGGCCTTGCGTACCGCTACGGCCTTTATGTGGTCCCGGCCATCGTCTCGGCGTCGGATACGACCTATCTGAGCCTGTTGCAGCAGACGTTGATGCCGCAGATCGTGGCGCGCGTCGAAGGCGATCTGAACACGCAGATCGCCGCGCAAAACCCGGACGATGTATATCGCACGCTGACCATCTACCTGATGTTGTACGAAGCCGGGCGTTACGACGCGAAGGCAGTCCGGGCCTGGGTGCTGCGGGACTGGGAGCGCGCCGACAGCGCGGCGGCGATGGGCGGCCGCAATGCGATGACGCGGCACCTGGAGGCGCTGTTCGTCGACGGCCGTCCGGTCAAACCTTCCATGAAGCAGGATGCCGCGCTCGTGCAGCGCGCACGCCTCTTCCTGAGCCAGAACCCCGCGCCGAGGCGGCTGTACGAGCGGGCGATCGGCGCGATGCAGAAGGAGGCGCCCGAAAACTTCACGCTCGCGCAGGCGCTTGGGCTGCAGGGCGCGTCGCTTTTCAAGCTGGTGGACGGGTCGCGCTTCGAGCAAGGCGTGCCGGGGCTTTACACGTATGACGGTTATCACGCGTTGTTCAGTCAGCGTCTGCCCGAATTTCTCACGCGCGCGCAAGACGACGACGATTGGGTCATGGGACGCGCGTCGAAGCGCAACGATCTCGTGGCATCGATACAGGGCACCCGGATCGTGGCGGCCAGATCGTCGCTCGCCGACGAGATTCGCCGCCAGTATTTGATCGATTACGGAAACTACTGGCAGCAGTTTCTCGCCGACATTCGGCCGGCCACGAGCGGCGAGAACGGCCGGGACGGCACGCTGGCGCTCGACCAGGCGACGCTGCGCGCACTCGCCGCCCCTGATTCGCCGCTGGTGAGGCTGGCGCGCGCGGTGGTCCGGGAAACGTCGCTGTCGGTCATCGATGCACCGGAGCCGTCGTCGCTGAACGACCTCGCGCTGGCAGCGGTCGGCCGGCGATCCTCGGCGGCGCGAACGGCGGCGGTCGAAGCCGGGAAGATCGCCGCGCAGCGGCCGGAAACGCGACTCGAGAAGGAGTTCGTCGACAACCGCTTTGCGGCGTTGCGCGAAGTCACCACCGGGCAGGCCGACACCGGCAGCGGTCCGGCGATGACGGACAAGCCGATTTCGGTGGGCGGCAAGGCCTTGCAGCTCGACGCGATCCTGACGTTGATCAACGAGCAATACACGCGTCTCGTCGTCGCGAGCAACGCACTGTCGGCCAACAGCATGCCGCCGGCGCTGGATATCGGCACGACGCTGCAGACCGAAGCCGAAAAGCTGCCGGCGCCATTGCGGCTCGTCCTGGGCGGTATCGCGACGCAGGTGGCGGACAAGGTCGGGCAGGAGGTCGGCGGGCTGCTCGCGATGCAGGTCGATACGAGCGTCGGGCAAACCTGCCGGCGCACCATCGACGGCAAATACCCGTTCGTGCGCAGCAGCCAGGAAGTCGACGTGGAGGACTTCAACCGGATGTTCGCAAGCGGCGGCGTATTCGACGAGTTCTTTCAGAAATCGCTGGCGAGCTATGTCGATACGAACGCGAAGCCGTGGCGCTACAAGTCACTGAGCCCCGGCATGCCGCCGATCAAGGGGCCGAGCCTCGCACCGTTCGAACGTGCGGCGGCGATCCGCGAAGTGTTCTTCCGCGATCAGGGTGCAAAACGGATGGCGTGGAAGATGGATGCGAAGGTGGCCGCGATCGACCCGGAGATCACCGAATTGCTGATTGACGTCGACGGTCAGACGCAGCGCTACGTGCACGGCCCGGTCACGCCGTTCGCGCTGAGCTGGCCCGGACCGCGCGGCGGCGCGGTAGCGGAGATCGCGGCAAGACCGGCGATCCGGCCGGATACGTCGACGATCGTCGCGACGGGGCCCTGGGCGCTGTTCCGGTTGATCGAGCGCGGCCAGTTGACCGGCACGGCATCGGCCAGCCGCCTGACGCTGGCGTTCGATTTCGATGGTCGGCATGCGGCGCTCGAGCTGATGACGAGCGGGCAGTCGAATCCGCTGACGAGCAATCTGCTGACGAGCTTTCATTGCCCTGGGGGGCTCGCGTGACGGTCGGCATGCCGGCGCTGTGGGGGCGTCTCCCCGCGTCGGTCGAGCAGATCCGGCACCGCACGACCGTCATGCAGGCTCTTCAATGGCAACACTGGCTGACGCGTCATCCCGAATGGGCGGCGCATCTGTCCGGCGAAGGCGGCACACATGCGTTGCCGTGGAGTTTCGTGCTGACGCCCGCCTGTTCGCCGTTCGCCGATGGGCGATATGTCGTCGGCGTGATGGCCGCTTCGTGCGATCGGGCCGGACGGCGGCATCCATGCATCGTCTGCTGCACCGTGTCGCGCCGCTGGCTGGAACGCCGGCTGCGCGAGCCGCGCGGCGTGTTGTTCCAGATGGCGCGCCTGCTGGCGAGGTACGTGCCGCCGCGTGCGCAACCGGCCGATCCGGATCGCTTCGTGTCGTCGTTGTACACGCAACTTGATGCGCTGTGGGACGCGGCGCACGCATTCGTATGGCCGCGCATGGGCAGGCGCGGCCGAAAGGCGGTCGTGCCGTCGGCGGATTCGGAAATTCAAGGGGCGGGCTGCGGCGACGATCCCGCGCGCGTGCTGACCGGCGTACCCGAGGTGCCGTGGGCGGCGTGGCCGCGGTGTACGACGCAGGGCGAAGGCGGGTGGTTCTGGCAACAGGACGATCGCGGCGGTTTCGTCGATCAGAGGTGGATCGCCGGTTTGCCGGCGGGCGCGGCGGCGATCGCGCGCGACGCCGACGAACCGGATTCGGATTGCACCGTCGATGTCGAGCAAGAGCGGACTCATGAACATACGGAACGCTGATACATACACGTTCGATCAACTGCCGTGCGAGCACGAGCAGGGCACGCGTGCGCTGGAGCGGGCGATTGCTTCGAATTGCACGACCTTGCGCAGCCGACACCGCGAATATCGCGAGATTGTCGCGTTTCGTCGCACGCCGCACATCAAGAAGCTCGAGCGCACGTTGTGGTTGGCTGCGTGGCAACTGCACGACGTGGACGACGCGAAGGTGGCCGCGCTATGCGCGAACGGCAACCTGGCGACGATCGCCAGCATGCTGGCCGAATGGTTAGGCGTACATGCCGCGCCGGTCGAGTGGGTGGCGGGAATCGATCCCGGCGGTGGCGCGCCGTTGGTTCCGGGCGTGCGCGCGGTCTACTGCATGCGCCGCGTCGTTGCATTCGGACGGAAGGTGATCGATGCGCGCGACGCGAGCGATCTCGACCTGGCCGCAAGCTATCTGGTCGATGCCGCGACGAGTATCGGCGCCGATTTGCTGATCGACGTGCTGCTGAAGCTCGCGGCGGTGCGTGTCCGGTATCCGGCGCGCGCATCCGGCACATGACGCAGGCAACCGCAGGGCGGCGCCATACGGCTGCTGCATGCGGATATAGGGCAATGCGCGTGGGCGCATCTTTGTTTTGGGTGAGTGGGAGCGAATAGATCGCATGTCAATCAATTCTTCGGAAGGACTGATCAATCAGGAGCGCACGGTGGTGATTCGCAGCGATGCGATGCCACGGCTGCTTGGCAAGCCCGCGCTCCGATTCCTGTCGCTTCGCGGTGGAGAGCATCTCGGGAAACTTTACACGTACGAGTTGCTGCTGCGCACGCCGGACGATTTTCACGTGCCGTTGTCGACCAGTGCGAATCTCGATCTGAAGGCGATGATCGGCACCGAGATGACCGTCAGTGTGCAATTGGAGGGCATCGGGACGGGCGTGGAAGGCGGTGTCGGCGCCGGCGGGCGGGAAATCAGCGGCCTCGTCGTGAAAGCGGGTTTCCTGCGCACGGAAGGGCGCTACAACGTTTACCGCATCGTGTTGCGGCCGTGGCTCTGGCTCGCCACGCTGACGAGCGACTACAAGATCTTTCAGGACAAGACGGTGGTCGAGATCATCGACACCGTGCTGAGCGATTATCCGTATCCGGTCGACAAGCGGCTCGACGTCGACAAGTACACGGTGCAGGGCGAGAGTACGCGCAATGAGCCGCGGGCATTCCAGGTGCAATACGGCGAGACGGATTTCGATTTTATCCAGCGCCTGATGGAGGAGTGGGGGATCTACTGGTTCTTCGAGCACTCGGACGGCAAGCACCGGCTCGTGCTGTGCGATCACATCGGCGCGCACCGCCGCTCGCCGAGTGCCGCCTATCACGAAATCAGGCACCACCCGGAAGGCGGCAAGATCGACATCGAGTATCTGAATTATTTCTCGACGGACGAATCGCTGCGGCCGGGGCGCGTGGTGGTCGACGATTTCGATTTCACGCGGCCGAGGGCGCAGCTCGTGACGTCGAACCATCAGCCGCGCGAAACGAACTGGGGCGAAGGCGAACTGTTCGAGTGGCCCGGCGACTATACCGACAGCAAGCATGGCGATCTCATCAGCCGCGTCCGGATGGAAGAGCGCCGTGCGCCCGGCACGCGCGCGTTCGGCAAGGGCAACGTGCGCGGCCTCGCGTGCGGCCAAACCTTCACGCTGACGAAACACAAGCACGAGGAAGCCAACCGCGAGTATCTGATCATCGAAGCGGCGTTGATGCTGACCGAAATCGCCGACGAATCCGGCAGCGGTTACCGGTACGAATGCAATAACGAGCTGATCGTACAACCGACGAGCGAAGTGTTCCGGATGCCGCGCGAGACGCCGAAGCCGACCACGAGTGGCCCGCAGTCGGCGATCGTCGTGGGTCCGCCGGGACACGAAGTGTGGACGGACGAGTTCGGCCGCGTGAAGGTGCGCTTCCTGTGGGACCGGTATGCGCGCAACGACGCGACGGATTCGTGCTGGGTGCGTGTCAGCCAGGCATGGGCGGGCGTGAATTTCGGTGGCATCTATATCCCGCGCATCGGGCAGGAGGTGATCGTCGGCTTCATGAACGGCGATCCCGATCGTCCGTTGATTCTCGGCAGCCTGTACAACACCGTGACGCCGCCTCCGTGGGATCTGCCCGGAGAAGCGACGAAGAGCGGCTTCAAGAGCAAGACGATCACCGGCGGCCGCGAAAACTACAGCGGGATTCGCTTCGAAGACAAGAAGGGCGCCGAGGAATTCCACATGCAGGCGGAGCGGGACATGAACCGCCTGACGAAGCGCAACGAGTCGCTCACGGTCGGTGCGAGTCTGTCGGTCGGCGTCGCGCTGACACACACGCGCGCGGTGGGCGGCATGTTCACCAGCATCGTGGGCGGCGCCGCCAGCTACGCGGTGGGCGGCGCCGAGTCGACGATGATCGGCGGTGCTTGTGCGCTGAACGTCGGCGGCGCGTATGCGATTGCGGTGGGCGGTGCGATGTCGACGTCGGTGGGCGGTGCCTATGCGCTGAACGTCGGTGGTGCGCTTTCCATCGTATGCGGTGCGTCGGCCATCAACATGACGGCCGACGGCACGATCAAGCTGGTCGGCACGAAGATCCGGATCGTCGGCAGCAACGAGGTCGTGGTTCAGGGTTCGCCGCTGCAGTTGAATCCTGGATGTGGCGACGGCTGTGCGGGCGGCGGCGGTGGGGGCGGGGCGATTCCGCCGATTCCATTCCCGACTTTCATGTTCAAGATCACCAAGCCGCTTCTGCCGCCGCCGCCGCCGCCGCCGACGGTTGTTCCGCCGCCGCCGAGCGTTGCACCACCGCCGCCGACCGAGCCGCCGCCACCGAGCATCGAGCCGCCGCCGCCGAGTGTCGAGCCGCCGCCGCCGAGTATCGAGCCGCCGCCGCCGAGTGAGACGCCGCCGCCGAGCGAGCTGCCGCCGCCGAGCGAGCTGCCGCCGCCGAGCGAGCTGCCGCCGCCGAGCGAGCTGCCGCCGCCGAGCGAGCTGCCGCCGCCGAGCGAAACGCCGCCGCCAAGCGAAACGCCGCCGCCGAGCGAGCTGCCTCCGCCGAGCGAGACGCCGCCGCCGAGCGAAACGCCGCCGCCGAGCGAGCTGCCTCCGCCGAGCGAGACGCCGCCGCCGAGCGAAACGCCGCCGCCGAGCGAAACGCCGCCGCCGAGCGAAACGCCTCCGCCGAGCGAAACGCCGCCGCCAAGCGAAACGCCGCCGCCGAGCGAAACGCCGCCGCCGAGCGAAACGCCGCCGCCGAGCGAAACGCCTCCGCCAAGCGAGACGCCGCCGCCGAGCGAGACGCCGCCGCCGAGCGAAACGCCGCCGCCGAGCGAGACGCCTCCGCCGAGCGAGACGCCTCCGCCAAGCGAAACGCCTCCGCCAAGCGAAACGCCTCCGCCAAGCGAGACGCCGCCGCCAAGCGAGACGCCGCCGCCAAGCGAGACGCCGCCGCCAAGCGAGACGCCGCCGCCAAGCGAGACGCCGCCGCCAAGCGAGACGCCGCCGCCAAGCGAGACGCCGCCGCCGAGCGAAACGCCGCCGCCGAGCGAGACGCCGCCGCCGAGCGAAACGCCGCCGCCGAGCGAAACGCCGCCGCCGAGCGAAACGCCGCCGCCAAGCGAGACGCCTCCGCCAAGCGAAACGCCGCCGCCAAGCGAAACGCCGCCGCCGAGCGAAACGCCGCCGCCGAGCGAGACGCCACCGCCGAGCGAAGAGCCACCGCCGAGCGAAGAGCCACCGGAATCGGAATTTTGATTGCGTGGCTAAACCGTGTGTCGCCGCACCCTGCACGGGTGCGGCGACACCAAAGTGATGGGTTTTACGGGGAGAGAAATCACCATGAGCAATCCAGCAGCCAGAGTCGGTGACGCGATCGGCCATGGCGGAGCGATCGTGACCGGTTCGGGCGACGTGTTCACCAACGGAATATCGGCCGCCTATGTCGGCAGCGCCGCGGTTTGCGGCCTTCATTGTTCGGCCCAGGCGGTTGTAACCGGTTCGGGGTCTGTCTTCATCAACGGCTCGCCGGCGGCTTTCGTTGCATGCTCGACGTCCTGCGGCGCCCCGGTCGCGTCGGGGTCGGGCGACGTGTTCATCGGCGGGTAACGGCAGGTCAGGGAGTTCAAATGAGTGGAATTGGAGGGTTGGGCGGCGTGCTTGCCGGGTTGCAGGGCACGGTGCTGGAGTCGCTCGACGTCGCGCCGCGTCTCGATCGTCATCGCGGGCAGCCGAGTGATTTGGCCGGCCGCCACGGGGTGGAGCGGGCGTTGTCCGGCCTCCTTTGCGAGTCGGTCGACATGGTTTCGGGCAACAAGATTTGCCTGCCGCGAAACGAAGTCGACTTCAGGCTGCCCGGCCGCTTGCCGATCGAATGGTCAAGGTTCTATTCGAGTGCGCTGTCCGCGAACGGCATGCTCGGGGTCGGCTGGCGCACTGCATGGGACGTCACGCTGCGACGCCGGAACGACGACCGGCTCGACTACATCGACGAACAAGGCCGGATCGTATCGCTGCCGATGCCTGAACGCGGCGACCAGATCATCGTTTCATCCGAGCAGCTTCATGTGGCCCGCCTGTCGGACGACCGGATCGTAGTCGCCGATCTGACGCCGCGTTACACCGTCTTCGGGGAATTCGACGAACACGGCATCGCACGTGTCAAGTATGTCGAGGATCTGGGGCGCCGCCGGGTGGGATGCATCTGGGACGGCGGGCGCCTGCTGCGCGTGCGCGGCACGTGCGGGCATGAATTGCGGATGCACTACGAGCGTGACGGATCGCACTTGACCGGCATCGAATGTGTCGACGGCGGACCGACCGGTTTTCTTGTTCGTTATGCGTACGACGAGCACGGCCGGCTAGCCGAGGTGCGTAATCGGCTCGGCGACGTCGTCCGCGGCTTCGCCTACGACGACAGCGGCCGCATGGTCGAGGAAATCGGTCCGCTTCGGCAGACCATGCGTTACACGTGGCAGACGATCGGCGGTGCGTCGCGCGTCGTCGAGCGCTCGACCTGCCGCGGCGCGCGCGAGCACTGCACGTACGAACTGGCCGAACGCAGTACGCAGGCAACCGACGTGTTCGGCCATACGGCACACTGGCAATACGATGCGCGGGGCCGCGTGCTCGCTTATGTCGATTTCGACGGGCGGCGGTACGCGTTCGAGTACGACAACGCAGGCTGGCCGAGCGCACTGACGTTGCCGGGCGAGCGCGAGGTGCGCGTCGTCAACGACAACCTGGGCCGGCCGATCCGTGAGGAGGCGCCATTGAGCGGCGAACGCTCGACGGTCTACGCGTTCGCGAGCCGCGAGCCGCTGAGCATTCGCCTGCAGGACGGCCGGACGTGGCTCTGGCAGCGCGACGACGAATTGCGGCCGACCCAGTTCCAGTCGCCGTCCGACGGCGTGACGCAGACGACGTATTCGGAACAGGACGGCGTCCAGATTCGGACCGACACGCACGAGCAGCGCGGCGCCGTCGTGCTCGAATACGACGGGCGCGGGCTCGTGTCGAAGCGGACCGATGCGGCGGGGCGCACGGTGAGCTATCTGCGCGACGGCAACGGACATGTCGTGGCCGTCACGGACCCGTTCGGGGCCGTGACGAAGATCGAGCCCGATCTGCTCGGGCGGCCGTTGATCGTGACGCTGCCGGACGGCCGGCAGGAGCGGCGGATCTGGAACGCCGCGGGGCAGTTGACCACGTCGACCGGCGTTGACGGGCAGGCGCGGCACTGGCATCGCGACCAGTACGGATGCGTGGTGAGCGCGGTGGACGAGGAAGGAAACGTCACGGCGCACGAGTTCGATGCGCACGGCCGCAGGATTCGCACCGTCGCCGGCAACGGCGGGATTCAGCGCCTGACCTGGGACCCGGTCAAGCGGTTGACGTCGATCGTCGACGCGGACGGCGTGACCCGGTCGTTCAGCTATGCCGCATCGGGCGCGCTGCAGCAGATCACATCGACGTCGGATGGACAGACGCGCACCGAAACCTTCGCCAACGATGTGCTCGGGCGGATGGTTGGCCGCGACACCGAACACGCGCGCTATCGTTACACGTACGTGCGCGACGGCCAGCTCGGGATGGTGCACTGCCTGCCGACCGAAGCCGGGGCGGCGATCGGCGTCGAACCCGACACGCTGCGCTTCGAATACGATGCGGCCGGGCGTCTGACGGCGGAACACGACATGCATGGCGCGCTGCGCTACGTGTACGACGACGCAGGACGGCTCGCCGCCGTGACGCTGCCGGACGGGCACATCTTGAAATCGGAGCGCGACGAGGCTGGCGTAGTCACGCTGATGGGACTGGGCCATGGCGACGAAATGCATGGTATCGCCGCATTGAGTTACGAAGCGGCCACGCGCCAGTTGTTGCGCTCTCAAGGGGAACTGTACCTGCGCTCGGTTTACGCGGGCGCATTGATCGAGCGCTGGTTCGCGATGACGGTGATCCGGACGGCCGACAACGAGATGTTGCCGGGCAGCGCGGAATTCTGGCGCGAGTTTCATTACAGCCCGGCCGACAATCTCGTGCAGGTCGACGATCGTTTCAACGGCCGGACCTATTACGACTACGATCGTCGGGGCTGTCTGCTGCGCGTCGTCTCGGACGAACTCGGCATCGAATATTTCACGTGGGATGCGGCGGGCAACCTGCTCGAGACGCCGCGCACCGGATGGCAGCCTGCCGTGTATCCCGATCATCGGCTACGTGAGTGTCGAGGCTATCGCTACGAATACGATGCGTGGGGGCAGGTGGCCGCCAAGCGCGGCGCGGCGGACGAACAGACGTTCACGTGGGACGCGGACGGCCGGTTGATGAGCGTACGGAGCCGGCGCGGCGAGGTGCGTTATCGCTACGATGCGTTGGGGCGCCGCGTCAGTAAATCGTTCGGACAATCGCAAGCGGGCGGCGCGCGACGCCTGGATGACAACGCGGAGGTCACGCGCTTCGTCTGGCATGGCGAGCGCCTTGTCCAGGAAACGACGGGCGAGAACGTGCGGATTTATCTGTATCAGCCGGCACGGGACGGGGCCGTCGGTTATGCGCCGCTTGCCTGCGTGGACCGGCGACGCAAGGACGACGGCACGTTTTCCGGAATGCACGTGTATTACTACCAGACCGATCTCGCCGGCACGGCGGTCGCGCTGACCGACGCGGCGGGCAAGCTCGTGTGGAGCGGCCGCTACAAGGCATGGGGGCAGGTGATACCGTGGACCCAACTGGCCACGCCGGTGCGGCAGCCGTTGCGGTTCGCGGGGCAGTATCTGGACGACGAGACCGGGCTGCATTTGAATGGCCGTCGCTACTACGACCCCGATGCGGGCCGCTATCTCAGCCCGGATCGTGCCGCGCCGGCGGGCGTGAGCCCGTATCGCTACGTGTCGAGTCCGTTGAGCGTCGCGAACCCGAACGGTCGCGCCGTTTCGCTGAGGCGGCCGAAGGGGGACGTTGACGGCGCATCATGCGCGGACGGCCCGATTGATCTGTCGACGCGGCTGACGGGCGGCATCGACGAGTGCGATGTCATGTCGGGCGGCGAATGGCTGGCGTGGCTGGACCGTTGAGGCGGGGCGGCGTATCAGGTGGGGGGCGGTCGGCCCCCCGTTTCATTTCGGTGAAGCAGACGGCGTTTTCCCTGCACCGGCCGGTATTGCGGCCATGCTTCACGCCGCAGCGGATCAGATCGAGCGCTGGAGTGCGCGCAGCAGGGTGCCGTCGCGGTCGAATAATTCGATCGTGTAGTGGTCGGGGACTTGTTCGAATCCGGTGGCGAAGTACAGATGCATGTCGAACCATTCACGCTTGATGTGCTTGTGAAACTTGCCGGCATCGAGCATTTCGCCGCGGTGAATCACCGTCCCGTCCTGCGCATGGGCGTTCATGCGGAAATGATCGAGCTGCGGCAGGATATCCGTGAACCGGGCCCGATGCGCCCAGACGCGGAAGTCGTGGGCGCGCAGCAGCGTGGCCTTGTATTCCTCATCGGATGTGCAAACCGGCGTATCGGAATTCGGCGGTAAGCCATCGAGCGTTTCCCGGCGCACGCCGCGGTGCGCGAAGCTGATGCCTGCGTAGGCTTCGTATTGTGCGAGCGTGCGCTCGACCCCGAGGCCGTACGGCCCGAAATCGATGCCGTCGGACGACGCGCCATCCACGCCGAGCAGCGCCCGGTTTCGCTCCAGGGAACGGTCGTTGCGGACATGCCAGTTCTCCGCGACGAGGCCGCTGGCTTGCGCCTCGGGCGTGTGGTCGTCCCATATCTTGACTCGGCTGGCGCGCGTGTATTCGTGCCACGCCAACACGCGATGCGGGATGTAGATATCGTAGCCGTGCGTGAACGCACGAGCGGCGATCGAGATTTCCTCGCCCAGAAAGAAGTAGTTCGGATCATGCCGCACATCGACGGCGAAATGCCCGTCCGCAAAAGCGAAGTGAGCGCTGTAGAACGCGCCCGGGACAGGCGCCTCCAACGCTTGCCAGTTATCGAGCCAGCCGGAACGAAGCGACAGCACGCCTTCCGGCATGAAGCGCTGGAAATACAGGCCGGTCGGCGTATGCGCGAGCGTGTCGCGCTGCGCGCCGGGCTGGAAGCCGGGCAGGTAGGTGGTAAGGAGCGGCTTCGCGCTGCGCGGGCGCAGCGACTCGAGCATCGCGATGGCCTGATCGTCCCACGCGTCGACGAAGTAGTGGTGAGAGTCGAGCTGCAACGTGTAGCGTTCGTCGCGGTACTGTTGCTGGATCAGATTGCGTGCCCAGCACGCGCCCTGGGATTGCCGATGGGGCACGTCGATCAGCTCGACGGTGGCGTCTCGATAGGAGAGCGTATGAGTCGGGAACGCGCCATCGTGGCACGCATGCCAACGCGAGAAGCCGTGCGCGAAGAAGGCGCCGATGGTCTCGTCCAGTGCGTGCTGCCAGCACACGACGACGCGGAGCTGGTCGGGTCGGGTGGCGCGCTCGATCAGGTCGAGCAGCGTCGGGATCAACTGCGGATCGCGATAGCTGGCGATCTGGACGAAAATGGTGCGTTCCATGGTCGATGAGTCGGGTTTCGTGAATCCCGTTGGAAAAGTTAGAGAATGTTCAGCGTGATGACCGAAGTCGCGTCGATCTTGCCCGTGGTGGGCGGCTGGTTGCCGACGCGCAGCACGGTGGCTTCGAGATCGAAACCTGACTCCATCGCGCCGCCCGGCTTCTGAACGAGCATGCTGCTCGCGTCGCCGGGCTTGAGCAGGGTGCCGGTCGTTTTGTCGCGCAGACGGATCGCGAGGTGCTGGGCGCCGGTATTCTGGATCAGCGCGGGGTTGTCCGAGTCCCGAGGCGCGCTGAGCGTGGCGGTGATCGACGCCGGGGGCGTCGGGCCCGAGCAGAGCACCCGGAAGTTCACGGGGCGCGTCGGGCCGGTTGTCTGCGAAACGTCATAGGGGCCGAACTGCCCGAAGTCGATGTTCAGCGTGCTGCTGTCGACGCGGCAGCTCGGCAACACCCGGAGCGACACGTTGCCGGAGTAGATGTTGGTGACGGCCACACCGGGATTGCCGTCGCCATAGGTTCGGGCGACATGGCCGAAGCTCGTCGTCGAAAAGCTCGGGATGTCGTTGCTGGTCTTGACCAGATCGATCCTGTATTTTGCGCCGTTGCCGTAGTTGACCGGCTGCGTGCCCGGGGTGGACGGATTTTCCTTCCAGTTGTTCGTGTAAGGCACGACGCTGGTGCTGCCGCTGGCGCGAACGTAGTTGAGCCGAAACCCGACTCCTGGCACGTTGGTATCGTAAATCTTGCCGCCGAGCGACGAAAGCTTGGGAGGCGTGATGAACTCCACATTGATCGTGCCGGTCGGCGGATCGCAGGCGATGAAAATCATCTCGGGCGTCGGAGCGGACTCACCGCTGACGAGCGGGCTGCCGATCGGCAGATCGGGGTCGACGTCGACGACCCCGGCCGGAAAGCTGATATTGAACGTCGTCAATATCTGGTTCGGCATGGGCCGTGTTTCGGTCCACCGCTCCGACTCCGCTTGAGTAACGGGCCGACACGCCGCCAGCACGGCCGGCGACGCGGACAGCAGGCACGCGGCAGCAAGGATAAATCGGGCTTTTTTCATCATTTGAATGCGCTGAAGACGATGAGAGGGCGAGGCGCTCAGATGTCGACGGCGTCCCATTGCGCGAGAAGCTCGGCAGGGATCACGTTCGCCAGCTCCGAGAAGCGCTTGCCGACCATGCGTTCGGATTGCCGGAGCAGCACGACGACGGGGCTGCTCGGCTCGTTTTGCTCGAACCACAGGCGCGTTTCCTGAATCGTCGCGAGCGCGCTCCAGCGATCCATCGGCCGCGCGTCTTGCGTGGTCCGGGCCGCGGCGCCGGCTTCGTGCGGCGCCGCTTCGGTCGGCGGGCTCGCCGTCGCCTCCGGTGCCGAAGCCGGCTCCACCGGCGCATCGGACGGACCGGCGGCAACCGGTGCGCGGCCCGCGTCGAGGGCCGTCCGCGCGAACGGCTGCAGCAGTTTCACGATACCGTCGAGATCGGGCGCATCGGCCTGCAACGTGTCGCGTGTCAGCGCGACGATCTCGGCGACGGCGCGTTGCGCATCCGCCAGTGCGACGATCGCGGCGTCGCGCCGGTTCCACAGTTCACCGAGCAGCCGGCTCGCCGATTCCGGCGCGAGCGCGTCCTTCGCGCGCGGGACCGCGAACGCCTTCTCGATGTCGCGCAACTGCAGTTGCAGACCGGCGGTTTTCGGCAGCCGGATGTCGCGGGCGTCAGCCAGTGCCGCGTCGGCGTCGGCGAGCGCGGCGATCGCGTTCGAGTAGACGATCGGATCGCGCTCGCCGTCGAGCACCGGCATCGGATGCAACGCCTCGCCGTAGCGCTCGAGCATCTGCAGCAGTACCGCGATGCCGTCGCGCAGCCCTTCGGCGCCGCTTTGGCGGATCCGGCAGCGGGTCAGGATCGTGAGCAGCCGCAGGTCCTTCGTGCGTAGCAGCAGCGCGCGGCAGTCGCGCTCGGCTTCGGCCCAGTTCGCCTGCTGCGGCGCATCGACGAAATCGCCGTATTGCGCATCCGTGCGTGGTGCGACGGCCGCTTGCAGCATCACGAAGGCCGGGTCGTATTCGAGATCGGGGCCGCATGGATCGTCGGCCGATACGGGTTCGAGCAGGTCGATGTAGCGCGCGAGCGGGTCGTGTGCGGGAGCATTCATGCCGGATTCTCCAGTTGATCGCAGTATTTCTCGGGCTCGAACACCATGCCGACCACCGGTTTGTCGTCCAGCGATTGGCCGAGCCAGGTCGAATAGCCGAGCCGGTGCGAGCTGTCGGCGCGCGCCGGCGGCGCGGCACGCGGCTTGACCAGCAGCTTGATTTCCCAGTCGTATTCGAGACCGACGAACGCGCGGACCCAGTCGACCAGCGTCGGGAGATCGTCGCCATGCGGCGTGAGACGCAGGTACTGGTCGAGATCGAGCGGCCCGATCACGAGACGGAACTTGTGCTGGCAGTCGGGGATCATGTCGCCCAGCAGCGCACCCTCGCCCATGATCGTCGACGGTGCGGGCGCGCCGAGCAGGCAGCGCTCGGGGCCGGTGATCTGAATCCAGTGCGGCACGAACTCGTCGACGGCCACCGGTACGCCGAAGTAATGGGACAGCGTTGCCGCCAGGCCGTCCGGATTGCGCGCCTCGCGCACCAGGTGCGCCGAGGCCGCATAGCGCGCATGCGGCGGCGGGTGCGTACGCGCGGCTTCGTCCGGATCGGTGCCCATCAGGCTGCCGATATAGAACGAGAAGGTTTCCTGCGACGGCCGGTCGAGCGAGACGGTCGCCTGTGCCGACGCCCACGCCCGGTAGAACAGCGTGAGCGCCCGATGATGGAACAGGTTGGCGAATGCAATGAGCGTCTTGTCCTGATGGCTCTCCGCACGGCTGTACGCCAGTTCCGTCATGTGGAGCGGCAGCGGGCCCTGCGGACCCCACAGTCCAAGCCCGAAGAGCCGGACGTCGAGCCGTCCGCCCTGCACGCCGAGCGCCGCGATTTCGCGCGGCGCGAACGCCATCGACGGTTGCTGGCCGACGCGGAAGGGTTCCTGCCGCGGCAAACGCGCCGTGCCGGGCAGCGGCTGGACGGTGTCGCGCGCGCTGATCGCGCGCAGCAGGCTGAGGAAGCCGGCCTGCCACGGCGTGTGCTCGTCGAACCACGCGCGCAGTGAATCGGGATGCAGCGGCGAGCCGTCGTTGACCGGCACCGAGTCGAATGCGTCCATCGCTTACACGGCCCCCCGCCCGCCCATGCGCGGTTTCCAGCGTGTCACGAGGCCGCGCTGCATCGAGCGCAGCTCCGTCTCGGTGAAGACATTGATCGATACGTGTCGGGCCAGGTATTGCTCGAGCACGAGGCCGAACAGATAGGGGCTCACTCCGGAAAAGCCGGTCTCGTCGACCGTCAGTTCGCAGCGCACGCCACGCCCGTAGACGAGCAGCCCGTGATCCGGAAGGCGCCGGACGACCGGCTCGGTGCGCGCCCCGACGAGGCTCTCGATCTGCGTGCGCTGTTCGTGCTCGCTCGTCCCGACGAACAGCCGCAGCATGTTGCGCAGCGCCTGGCCGCCGTCGCGATGGTCGAGCTCCGCGAGCGGCATGTAGTTGAAGCTCAACTGGCGGATCAGCCGCCATGCCGTCTCGCCCGTCGCATAGGGTTCGCGCGGCGTGCTCGGCGGATGCACGAGACTCACGCCCTCGATCGGCACCGAGTCCTGCATCGTGAGGTCGCTGAATCCGTTGCGCGGAATCAGGCGCGGCAGGTCGCGATTGGTCAGCCACGCGTCGACGGACAGATAGCGGATCGCGTCGTCGTAGGGTGCTTCGGCCTGATCGACGAGCGACACGAATACTTCGGTGCCGACGTACTCGCTGCGGGTGCCGTATTTGCGCGCGTTGGCCGACATCGCGCGCGGCTCCCGCAGAATCGAAAAGTAGCGCCCGTAATTGCCGATGTCGCTGTGTAGCGTCTGGTACAGCGGATTGAACGTCACCTCGGTCGACGTTTCGGCTTTCTGGCCGAATACGCGCGACACCGAGAAGACTTCGTAATCGAGCGGGCGGCTGCGGTCCGGAATCAGGTGGAACGCGGTCAGCGCGCGGTTGATCTCGATCCGGTCGGTACGCCGCGGAAACAGGTTGACGATCGGCGTGCAGAACAACTGAAAGCTCGACGCATCGACGTGTGTCGTCAGTTCGTCGGGCAGTCGGTCGAGCAGCAGCACGACTTCCGCTTCCTGGCCGTCGATCCTGGACAAGCCGGCCTGCAACTGCGTCAGCACGAAGAAATAGAAGCGTTGCCGGCAGGTGAAGTACTCGTGCAGCAGGTTGTGCCCGTGGAACGTATTCCACATTTGCGGCAACAGGCTCTGGTCGGGGCGAAGGCCTTCGAAATCGACCGGATGCTTGGCGACGACCGTGCAATCGTCGCGGGTGGCGCCGTGTGCGCGCACGACCGATGCGATGCCGCCGGCATGGATCAGTTCGAACAGATGCGACGCGATCCGTTCGTCGCCGCCGATATAGAGCGACAGCCTGTCGAGCCCGGTGATTTGCGAGAACTTGATCTCGCCCACCGTGCGCAGCCGCAACCGGAGCGCGCCGCGCAGCCGCATGTGCGGCATCAGTGTGCGCTGCAGGTCCGGAAGGTCCGGCGGGACGGCCGTCAGCTTCGCGTCGACGATCTCGATCGGCCAAAGCGTGATTTCATGGCCGCTGCGGAACTCGCACGCGGTCCGCTCGCCCGGCGGGATCGACGAGCGCAATACGCTGTGGCGCGGCACCGTGAAACCCTTGCTGAAGTTGCCTTCGCGCAGGCTCGGGCGCAGCTTCGCCACGGCCATGGACGGCGTCGGCGCAACGTAGTTCGGATACACGACTTCGAGCAGGCGCTGCGTGAAGCGCGGGAATTCCGCGTCGAGCTTGAGCTGCGTACGGGCCGACATGAAGCAGAACGCCTCGATCATCCGCTCCACGTAAGGATCGGCTGTCTCGATGCCGTGCATGCCGAGGCGGCGGGCGATCTTCGGATGCTGCGCGGCGAACTCCGCGGACAGCTCGCGCATGTAAGTCAGTTCGCGGTTGTAGTGGTCGAGAAATCTGGGATCCATATCAATGTTCGATGCGAGCGCCAGGATCGAGCGTCACCTTGTTCGATTCGATGTCGAAGGTGCTCTGGATCAGGAATTCGAGGGGGTACGGCGACCATTGCATCAGCCCGCGAATCTCGAACGCGAGCTTGTTGTAGCTGGCGGCTTCGCGCCCCGCGATGGGGCGAATCGCGATCGAATCCGCGAGCAGGCGCGGCTCGAAGCGGACGATCGCGGTCTTGACGAGCGTCTCGATCGTTTCCCAGTTGCGGTCGCTCAGGTAGCTTCCCGACAACGGCGGCACGCCATAGTTGACGACGGACGCGGCGGCCTGCGGATAGCGCGCGGCGTCCAGCTCGCCATCGAGATTGGTCGAGTTCAGCAGCAGCGCGAGATCGCGTTGAATGATCCGGCGCATGCCTTCGCCGTTCGGCGCATACGCGCGGGCGGTTTCGTGGCGCGCGTGCGGCGCGTCGTCCTGCAGCCGGTCAAGCAGGGACGGCAGGTACGCGGGCCGGTGCGGGTCTTCAGGATGACGTGCCATCGGTGTCTTCGTCCGTGAAGCGGCAGCCGCCGATATCGAGCAGACCCCAGTCGCCGCGGTTGGTCGTCCAGGTTTTTTGGCCGAGCGCGATCACGTTCGTGTCGCCGAGATCCTGCCAGCGGGTTTCGCGCGCGAGCCGAATGGTGGCCGGGCCGTGCTCGGAGCCGGGGTAGCGGGTCGGTACGTAGCCGCGGAGAACCGTCGCGTCGCGCAGGATCAGCGTGGCAGGGCGCCATACGAGATCGGTCAACGTGCCGATCGGGGTGAGCGTGAGCGACTTGATATGGGCGAACGGAATCCACCGGTAACCACCTGCCACGGCCATTTCGCAGATCGGACCGAGGCGCGTGTCGCTGTCGGTCAGCCAGTCGAAGTCGCCCATTTCGGCGCTTTCGCCCCGGCTCGCGGGCGCCGCGTCGAGCGCGAACTCGCGCAGTGCGTCGGCGCCCGCCACGTCGCCGGCGCCCAGACGCGCATTCGCCTGCAGCAACCGCTCGACCCACGCGGGCGCCGCTTCATCGACGAAGCCGGGCGTGCGCGTGCCGGCGAATACCTCGGCGCGAAACATCTCGCTTTCGATGAGCCCGCGATGCAGTTGCGCGCGCGCGGTGCCCTCGGGCTCGAGCGTCGCCCAGGTCTGCAACTGCTTGAGCGCGCGTTCCCAGTCGCCGTAGACGCACAGCAACTGGAAAAGCAGCCAGCGTTCCGCCGGATCGGACGGTCGCCGCCGCACCGCTTCGATGGTTTGCTCTTTCAGCGCGTCGAGCGACTGGGTCTGCTGCAGGTTCTGTACCGTTGGGCGGCCGGTGGCTGGCGTGGCGGTATCAGGGGCGTTCATCGTCATGTTGTTCGGTCGTTGAAGTGTCGGTGAAGGTGGTCAGCATCGGGAAATGGCTATCGACGCTGATCAGGTGATGCTCGCGACGCGCGAGCAGCGCCGCCGTCGGAAAGTGCGGACGCCGCCGTTGCGCAGGCGCGAGCAGGTGGAGGACGTCGTGGCGTGCGTCGTCGACGAACAACTCGTCGGACAGGAACGGGTTCATGCCGTCGAGCACCCGATCGATTTGCTGGCGCGCGTCCAGCAGATCGCTCAGCAGCGAGCCGGTCCGATAGCGCTCGGTATCGAGGAACGGGTCGGGCGGCAACGGGACCGCGATCTGCGGCTGCTCTATTTCCTTCATCGCGTGCACGGCGGACCGCTCGCGGTGAATCAGCGCCCGCCGGTATTCTGCGAGCAGCGCGTCGAGCGGATCGCCGTTGTCGAGATCGGGCGAGACCGGTGCGACCACGCCGAGCGGTTCCTCGTCCAGCACGGTGCGCGGCGCGTCGCCGTGCGCGCCGTTCGATTTCGCGTCCGCCAGCGCCGTCAGATCGACGAACCCGGCCGGCTCGCTGCGCGGCAGCGCATTGCCCAGCGCGATCAGGTCGACGGGCGCCGGCGCGTCGTCCTGCGCGATGGCGGAGGACGGCAGGCCGATGGTCAACTCGTCGACGCCGACCGTGACCGTCTCGCCGAGCCGAACCTCACATGCGCGATGTCGCGGCACCAGGGTGGCGCCGACGCGGCAGGCGAGTGTTTCGCAGTGGTTTTCGAACTGGATGCGGCCATCGGCGTCGATGAGGAAGACCACGTGGTCGGTGAGCGGATTCGCATCGCCCGACACCGCGGCGAATTCGCCGGACGACGCCGAATACGCGCAGCGGTCCCGGCCGAGCGCGTGCTGCACCGGCGCGCGCGGCGCGCGGCCGCCCCGCCGGACGAGCTTCGCGAACGGCGGCGGCGCGGGATCGGCCGGCTGATGGTCGGGCGTCGTGCAATCGGGCTCGCGGGCCGCGTTCCTGCTCATTTTCGGCATAACGGTTGATCAGTAAAAAGCGAGGGTTTTATCGGTGCAGCGGCATGGCGCACGTGCCTCATTAATTCGAGATAAAGGGGCGCTTCGTTGCGGATTAATTCGAGATAAATCCGGCGTACAAGCGAGAATGAAGGTGCGATCGACGATTCGAGCGGGAATATTATCGTGCGCCGGTTTCGAGGTATATCGGAATTGTTCTAAATGTACGGGGCGTATTTCGTGCAACGACTTCGAAAGTCGGGCCGGCGTGGCAGTCGCGACGGATGTCGGGACGCCCGTGGCGGCGGCGATGTGAGCCGCCAGGGCGCCTTGCGAGGCAATTTGGGACGAACGCGCGGGGATGGAGGCGCGCGGTCCTTTTCGTGAAAAAGCGGATGAAAAAATAATACTTGTCCGATTGATCGATGAATGATGTGGGAGGTAATGTTGGCGGTTTTGATTTAGCATCCGCGGCGACGGATGACGTGACTGTATTCACGTTGGTCTTGCTTGCGGCGCGACTTATTTCCAGATCGATCTCATGACAATTTCAAGGCAGGCCTTATTCGGCAAACTCGGGCATTCGCTGTTCCGAAGCGTCGAATCCGCCACGACTTTCTGCAAGCTGCGCGGCAATCCTTACGTCGAACTGGTGCATTGGCTGCATCAACTGCTGCAGGCGCCCGACGGCGACCTCCAGCGGATCATCCGGCACTGCGACGTCGACTCAGAAGCACTCGATCGGGACGTGCTGCGCGCGCTGGCCGCGCTGCCGGCCGGCGCGAGTTCGATCAGCGATTTCTCCCATCACGTCGAAACCGCCGTCGAGCGCGCATGGGTGCTGGCATCCCTGGATTTCGGCGACCGCCGGATCCGCGGCGCATGGCTCGTCGCCGCGCTGGTCAGGACGCCCGAACTGCGCCGGGTGCTGCTGTCGATCTCTCCGGCGTTCGGCAAGATCCCGGTCGAGAACCTCGGCGAGATGCTGCCCGCGTGGATCGACGGCTCGCCGGAGGCAGCGGATGCGCCGTATGACGGGACCGACTTCGGCGGCGCGGTGCCCGGCGAGGCCGCCGGCGCGCTTGCGCCCGCGGGGGCCGGCGGCTCGCCGCTCGAGCAGTACTGCAGCGATTTGACGGCGCGCGCGCGCGCCGGCGAGATCGATCCGGTCGTCGGCCGCGAACTCGAGATCCGCACGGTGATCGATGTCCTGTTGCGGCGGCGTCAAAACAATCCTTTGCTGACAGGCGAGGCGGGCGTCGGCAAGACGGCCGTGGTCGAGGGGCTCGCGCGCGCGATCGTCGACGGCGACGTGCCGCCGAAGCTGGCCGACGTGCGTCTGCTGAGTCTCGACGTCGGCGCGCTGCTCGCCGGCGCGAGCATGAAAGGTGAATTCGAGGCACGCCTGAAGGGCGTGCTCGAGGCGGCAACGAAGTCGGCGGTACCCGTCATCCTGTTCGTCGACGAGATTCATACGCTGATCGGTGCGGGCGGCCAGGCCGGCACGGGCGACGCGGCAAACCTGCTGAAGCCGGCGCTCGCGCGCGGCACGCTGCGCACGGTCGGCGCGACGACCTGGGCCGAGTACAAGCGCCATATCGAAAAGGATCCGGCGCTGACGCGGCGCTTCCAGGTGCTCCAGGTGCCGGAGCCCGAGGAGGCGGCGGCGATCGACATGGTGCGCGGGCTCGCGCGCACATTCTCGCGGCATCACGGCGTCGTGGTGCTTGACGAGGCGATTCGCGCTGCGGTCACGCTGTCGCATCGGTACATCCCGTCGCGGCAACTGCCGGACAAGGCGATCAGCCTGCTCGACACCGCTTGCGCGCGCGTGGCGCTGTCGCAGCACGCGCCGCCGCGCGAGCTGCAGAACGTGCGCCAGCGCCTGCAGGCGGCGCAAGTCGAATGCGACCTGCTCGACCAGGAGCGATGCATCGGCCTGGGCGACGCGGACGCGCTGGCCCGCACGCAGGCGCGCATCGCCGAGCTGGAGCGCGAGGCGGCGAACGTCGATGCACGCTGGCGCGCGCAGGCCGAGGCCGCGCAGGCGCTGTTGAGCGCGCGAGAGGCGGTGCGCGAGGCCGCCGACAGCGTGTCGGCCGACCGGCTGCAGGCGCTCGAGCGTGCGCTCGTGGATCGGCAGGGCGAGGCCGCGTTCGTTTTCCCGGAAGTGAACGAGGCGATCGTCGCGGCGATCGTGTCGGACTGGACCGGTATTCCGGTGCGCCGGATGGTCACCGACGAGGTTGCCGCGGTGCGCACGCTGCCCGACACGCTCGCGGCGCGCGTGATCGGTCAGCCGGACGCGCTGCAGCAGATCGGCGAGCGCGTGCAGACCGCGCGCGCAGGGCTGACGGATCCGAAAAAACCGCTGGGCGTGTTCATGCTGGCCGGCCCGTCCGGTGTGGGCAAGACCGAGACGGCGCTGGCGCTGGCCGAAGCGCTGTACGGCGGTGAGCAGAACCTGATCACGATCAACATGAGCGAGTATCAGGAAGCCCACACGGTGTCCGGGCTGAAGGGCGCGCCGCCCGGCTACGTCGGTTACGGCGAGGGCGGCGTCCTGACCGAGGCGGTGCGGCGCCGGCCGTACTCGGTGGTGTTGCTCGACGAGATCGAGAAGGCGCATCCCGACGTGCACGAAATGTTCTTCCAGGTGTTCGACAAGGGCTACATGGAGGACGGCGACGGGCGCTACATCGATTTCCGCAACACCACGATCCTGCTGACGAGCAACACGGGCTCCGAGCTGATCGCGAGCCTGTGTTCCGACGAGACGCTCGCGCCTCGCGCGGATGCGCTGTGCGCGGCGCTCGGGCCGGTATTGCTGAAAACGTTCCCGGCCGCGTTCCTTGGCCGCGTGACCGTGGTGCCGTACAGGCCGCTCGCACAGGCGGCGCTGGCGCAAATCGTGCGGCTGCATCTGGATCGTGTAGTGACGCGCATGGCGGACGGGCACGCGGTGGCGTTCGGCTATGCGCCAGCGGTGCTCGACTACATCGTCGAGCGCTGTCTCGTCCAGGAAACCGGTGCGCGCCTGCTGATCGGCTTCATCGAGCAGCACGTGCTGCCGCGGCTCGCCTCGCACTGGCTCGATGCGCTGGCGTCGCAGCGCACACTCGCACGTGTCGACCTCGAGGTGATCGACGCGAACGCGGTACCCGCGGAGGCCTTCGTGTTCCGCGCATCCTACGCGCACGCGGGCGATTGACGCACATCGGTACCACCCGATACGAGGCGCTCGCTCCGTGCGGCGTATCGAGCCGCGTATCGAGCCGCGTATCGGGCGGGCATCGGGCGCGCATCGTCGTCGCCTATTGCAGGATCAGCCTCAGATGGGCATCCGCCTGCTCGCCCGGCGGCTTCTGAAACCCGCCTTTCGCGAATCGATGCCACCGGCCGATCACGTAGCTGACGAGCAGGCTCGCGCGGGCGCCGGGATCGTAGTCGGCCGGCAGCACGAACGGCGCCGCGCCCTCGTGCGGCGCATTCGCCTCGGTGCGCGCAACCCGCAGGCATTGCTTGACCGTCGCCTCGATGCGGTCGAGCAACTGGTTCACGCGCTCGGTCAGCCGCTCGTCCTCGCCGACCAGCGCCTCGCCGGTCAGCACGCGCGTCATGCCCGGGTTCTTCGCGGCGAAATTGAGCATCGTCAGCGCGATCGTGCGCGCCTGCAGCACGCCGTTCGGCTCCTTCGCGACGATCTGGTTGACGAGCCCGAAGAGCGCCTGCTCGATGAACTCGATCAGCCCTTCGTACATCTTCGCCTTGCTGGTGAAGTGCCGGTACAGCGCGGCTTCGGACACGTCGAGCCGGGCCGCGAGCGCGGCGGTCGTGATTTTCTCGGGTTTCGGGGCCTCGAGCATCGCGGCGAGCGTCTGCAGGATCATCACGCGGCGCTCGCCCGGCTTCGGGCGCGGGCGAGAGGGTGTGGCCTGGCCTTCCGTTACGGCTTGGTCCTGCGGGTAAGTCGGCTGCATTTCTGTCGCCCCGATCGTGTGCCCAGTCGCAGCGATTTTAACGAACGAATGCGCTGGTCGACATAATGCGGGCGTCCGGTTGCCGGCAGATGACCGGGCAGGTGGCCGGTGATCCATACGGTACCGATGCCCAGACGCTTGTAGCGCTTCAGGTGGCCGCGCGTATCCTCGACGAGGATCGCGTCGGCGAGCCGCGCATGCGCGGCGCGCAGCGTCCGGCGCAGCATCGCAGGGTCGGGCTTCGCGCGCCACGTGCGGCGGTCGCGCATGTGCTCGATCGCGATCACGCGCTCGAACAGCCGCTCGATGCCCAGCTCGCGCAGCACCGCGCGCGCATAGTTTTCCGGCGCGTTGGTCAGGATCAGCTTGCGGCCCGGCAGCGCGGCGACGATGCGCGCAAGGCCGCGCTCGGCGCGCACCATCGCGGGCAGGTCGGAAAACGTGTGGACCACGCGCAGGAAATCGTGAGGATCGATCGGATGATGGCGCGTGAGGCCGAGCAGCGCGGCGCCGTAGCGCTCGGTGTAGCCGATGCGCAGGCGGTCGGCTTCGGCGCGCTCGACCTGCAGCGCGTCGATGATGTATTGCGTCATCGCACGATTGATCTCGGGAAAGATCGCGTGCGACGCGTGGTGCAGCGTATTGTCGAGATCGAACAGCCACACGGGCGTGCCGGCGCGCGGCCGGCTGCGGGAGATGCGCCGGCGCCGCAGCGACGCCGGCAGGCCGGGGCTGGCAGGCGGGCGGCGCGCGCTCAATGCGAGCGGATCATCGTGCCGAACGGCTGCTCGGTCAGGATTTCCAGCAGCACCGAGTGCTCGATGCGGCCGTCGACGATGTGTACCGACTTCACGCCGCTCTTCGCGGCGTCGAGCGCCGACGAAATCTTCGGCAGCATGCCGCCCGAGATCGTGCCGTCCTCGAACAGCGCGTCGATCTCGCGTGCGGAGAGGTCGGTCAGCAGGTTGCCGTCCTTGTCCATCACGCCGGGGATGTTGGTCATCATCAGCAGCTTCTCGGCGTTCAGCACCGTGGCCAGCTTGCCCGCGACGAGGTCTGCGTTGATGTTGTACGACAGGCCGTCCTCGCCGAAGCCGATCGGCGAGATCACCGGGATGAACGCGTCGTCCTGCAGCGCCTTCACGACTGCCGGGTTGATCGCCTCGACTTCGCCGACCTGGCCGATGTCGATGTACTGGCCCGGGTTGTCGCGATCCGGCATCAGCAGCTTGCGCGCATGGATCAGGCCCCCGTCCTTGCCCGTGAGGCCCACCGCGTGACCGCCGAAGTGGTTGATCAGCATCACGATGTCCTGCTGCACTTCGCCGCCCAGCACCCATTCGACGACTTCCATCGTCTCTTCGTCGGTGACGCGCATGCCCTGGATGAAGGTGCCGGCCTTGCCGATCTTCTTCAGCGCGTGATCGATCTGCGGACCGCCGCCGTGGACGATCACCGGGTTGATGCCGACCAGTTTCAGCAGGATCACGTCGCGCGCGAAGCCCTGCTTGAGCCGCTCTTCCGTCATCGCGTTGCCGCCGTATTTGATGACCACGGTCTTGCCGTGGTAGCGGCGGATGTACGGCAGCGCCTCCGCGAGGATTTCTGCTTTCAGCGTGGGGGCGATCTGCGAGAGGTCGATGGGCTCTGACATGGCGGCGGCTCTGGCTGGGAACGGTTGAAACAGGCCGAATTGTACAGGAGTGGCGCAGCGCAGCATCGGTTTTTGGGCTGGCCGGACGGTGGGTCGCGCAGGTCGGACGGCACGCGCGGCGGCCCGCCGGCCAAGGCTCCCGCTGCCGCGGCGGCGCGCGGGACGGGGCCGCGCCCGGCGCATCAGGCGGGGTCGGCGGCAGCCGTCGGCCAGACGGCCGACGTGCAAAATCCGTCGGCCGCGCTATGCTAGTCGCGTAGGGCGACGTTCGTGCCCGCTTCCGCACCTCGACCATGACCGATTCCGCCGCCGACGCCCGTTCGGCCCCGCGCCGTGCGCGTTGTCCGCACTGCGGGCGCGGTTTCGACTGCGGCGCGCACACGCAGCCGTTCGACTGCTGGTGCGCTGCGATGCCGGTCTTGCCGGGCGACACGGCCCCGGCAGCCCGCGCGCGCTGCCTCTGCCCGGAATGCCTCGCCGACGAGATCGCGCGGCGCATGGCGGCGGCGCCCGGCTGACGTCGCTCGCTCGCGCCCCCGGACGCCGCGCCGGGGCGTCCGACCGTCCATTCGTCCTTCCCGATCCGGCCCCGTGGAGGCGCCGCCCGCTAAACGGGTAAACTGCTCGGATGCAACGAATCACCACCACCGGGCGCGTCAACCTCAGCCACCTGTTCTGGCTGCGCAATCTCGCGATCATCGGCCAGCTCGTGACGATCGGCGTCGTGCAGGCCTATTTCGGCGTGCACTTGCCGTTGCCGGCGATGCTGATGGTCATCGCGCTCGAAATCGTTTTCAACGCGCTGACCTGGGTGCGCGTGCTGCGCGCGCGGCCCGAGACCAATTTCGAGTTGCTCGGCCAGCTGTGGGTCGACCTCGGCGCGCTGTCCGCGCTGCTGTTCCTGTCGGGCGGCACGACCAATCCGTTCGTGTCGCTGTACCTGCCGTCGCTCGCGATCGCCGCGGCCGTGCTGCCGTGGCACCTGATGATCTGGCTCGCGGCGTTCGCGGTGGCCTGCTACGCGGCGCTCGGCTTCGATTCGGTGCCGCTCAACATGGACAATCCGGCGAACCTGTTCGACTACTACCGTACCGGCATGTGGGCGAACTTCATGGTCAGCGTCGGGCTGATCGCGTGGTTCGTCGCGCGCATGTCGAATGCGCTGCGCCAGCGCGACGCGGCGCTCGGCGAGGCGCAGCAGCACCTGCTGCGCGACGAGCGGGCGGTTGCGCTCGGCGTGCAGGCCGCCACCGTCGCACATGAAATGGGCACGCCGCTGTCGACGATCGCGATGCTCGCCGAGGAGTTGCGCGATGCGGCGCGCGCCGATCCGGGGCTCGCGCGCTACGAGGCCGACCTGAAGGTGCTCGAGGAACAGATGACGCTCTGCACGTCGGCGCTCGCGCGCCTGCGCAGCCGCGCGAGCGCGCCGGCGAGCCGCCAGCCGGTGGACGACTGGCTCGACACGTTCGTCGAGCACTGGCGCCTGCGGCATCCGCACGTGCAGTTCGAGCTGCTCGGTGCGCGCCCGGCCGGCGTCGCGCTCGACGATACCGTCGCGGCCGGCCAGATCCTGACGATCCTGCTCGACAACGCCGCGCGCGCGAGCCCGCAGCGCGTGACGCTCGCCGCGAAGGTCGCGCATGGCGGCACGGCCGACGAAATCGAATTCGAAGTATGCGACGACGGGCCCGGCATTCCGGCCGCGCTGCGCGAATCGCTCGGCGCGATGCCGGTCGACAGCACGCAGGGCGGGCACGGCGTCGGCCTGTACCTCGCGTTCAGCGCGGCCGCGCGGCTCGGCGGCGAGATCGAGCTGTCCGATGTCGCGCCGCGCGCCGCGAGCGGCAACGGGCGGGCCGGCGGCGCGGCAAACGGCCACGCGGCGGCCGCATCGGGACAACGCACGGGCGCACGTACGGTCGACCGGCCAGCCGGCACGCCGGAGAGCCGCCCGGCCGGCGCGGCGGCCGGGCGCGGCACGCGGGCCGTGCTGCGCCTGCCGGTCGTGCGCGTCGCGATGCCGGCGGCCTCAACCAACACGTAGACGGAGAAACCACATGAGCGAGAACAATTTCCTGGTGATCGACGACAACGAGGTGTTCGCGGGCACGCTCGCGCGCGGCCTCGAGCGCCGCGGTTACGCGGTCCAGCAGGCGCACGACAAGGAGGCGGCGCTCAGGCTCGCCGCGGGCGGCAAGTTCCAGTTCATCACCGTCGACCTGCATCTCGGCGAGGATTCGGGGCTGAGCCTGATCGCGCCGCTGTGCGACCTGCAGCCCGATGCGCGGATCCTGGTGCTGACCGGCTACGCAAGCATCGCGACCGCCGTGCAGGCCGTGAAGGAAGGCGCCGACAACTACCTCGCGAAGCCGGCGAACGTCGAGTCGATCCTGGCCGCGCTGCAGACCAACGCGACCGAAGTGCAGGCCGACGAGGCGCTCGAGAATCCGGTCGTGCTGTCGGTGGACCGGCTCGAATGGGAACACATCCAGCGCGTGCTGGCCGAGAACAACAACAACATTTCGGCGACCGCGCGCGCGCTGAACATGCACCGCCGCACGCTGCAGCGCAAGCTCGCGAAGAAGCCGGTGCGGCAGTAAGCGGGCGCACCAATGAAAACGGGCGACCCCCGAAGGGGCCGCCCGTCTCTCGTCCCGCACTGCGCGCGTTACAGCACGTAGCGCGACAGGTCTTCGTCCTGCGACACTTCGCCGAGCGCGCGATCGACATACTTCGCGTCGATCGTCACGCGCTCGCCCGCATGGTTGCCGGCCGAGAACGACACTTCCTCGAGCAGCTTCTCGATCACCGTGTACAGCCGGCGCGCGCCGATGTTCTCGGTTTTCTCGTTGACCGCGAACGCGATCTCGGCGAGGCGCCGGATGCCGTCGTCGGCGAATTCGAGCTGCACGTCCTCGGTCGCGAGCAGCGCCTGGTACTGTTTGACGAGGCTTGCGTCGGTCGCGACGAGGATCGCTTCGAAATCGTTCACCGACAGCGAATCGAGCTCGACGCGGATCGGGAAGCGGCCTTGCAGTTCGGGAATCAGATCGCTCGGCTTCGCCAGGTGGAACGCGCCGCTCGCGATGAACAGGATGTGATCGGTCTTCACCATCCCGTACTTCGTGTTGACCGTCGTGCCTTCGACGAGCGGCAGCAGGTCGCGCTGCACGCCCTGGCGCGACACTTCGCCGCCGCTGCCTTCGTTGTTGCGCGACGTGATCTTGTCGATCTCGTCGAGGAACACGATGCCGTTCTGCTCGACGTTCTGCACGGCCTTCGTCTTCACTTCCTCTTCGTTCAGCATCTTCGCCGCTTCCTCGTCGGTCAGCAGCTTCAGCGCTTCCTTGATCTTCACCTTGCGGCGCTGCTTCTTGCCGCTGCCGAGGTTCGAGAACATCGAGCGGATCTGCTCGGTCATCTCTTCCATGCCCGGCGGCGCCATGATGTCCATGCCGACCGACGGCTGCTCGAGGTCGAGCTCGACTTCCTTGTCGTCGAGCTGGCCTTCGCGCAGGCGCTTGCGGAAGGTCTGGCGCGTCGCGTTGTTGTCGTCGTTGGCGTGATCGGCATTGCCGCCGAAACCCACCGCGCGCGGTTGCGGCAGCAGGATGTCGAGGATGCGGTCTTCCGCCTGGTCGGTGGCCTTGCTGCGCACCTTGCGCATTTCGGTCTCGCGCGTCTGCTTGACCGAGGTCTCCATGAGGTCGCGCACGATGCTGTCGACGTCGCGGCCGACGTAGCCGACTTCGGTGAACTTGGTGGCCTCGATCTTGATGAACGGCGCATCGGCGAGCTTCGCGAGGCGGCGCGCGATTTCGGTCTTGCCGACGCCCGTCGGCCCGATCATCAGGATGTTCTTCGGCGTGATTTCCGTGCGCAGCGGATCGGCGACCTGCTGGCGGCGCCAGCGGTTGCGCAGCGCGACGGCGACGGCCTTCTTCGCCTTGTTCTGGCCGATGATGTGCTTGTCGAGTTCCGAGACGATCTCGGCAGGGGTCATGGTGCTCATGGGGCGGTCCTTACTCGATCGTTTCGATGATGCGGTTGTGGTTCGTGTAGATGCACATGTCGCCGGCGATCCCGAGCGACTTCTCGACGATCTCGCGCGGCGACAGTTCGGTGTTCTCGACGAGCGCGCGGGCCGCTGCCTGCGCGTACGCGCCGCCCGAGCCGATCGCGCAGATGCCGCCTTCCGGATCGAGCACGTCGCCGTTGCCGGTGATGACGAGCGTGGTGTTCGCATCGGCCGTGATCAGCATCGCCTCGAGGCGGCGCAGCATCCGGTCGGTGCGCCAGTCCTTCGCGAGCTCGACCGCCGCGCGGGTCAGGTTGCCCTGGTGCTTCTCGAGCTTCGCCTCGAAGCGGTCGAGCAGCGAGAACGCATCGGCGGTGCCGCCCGCGAATCCGACCAGTACCTGGTTGTTGTAGATCCGCCGCACTTTCCGCGCGCCACCCTTCATGACGATGTTGCCGAGGGTTACCTGGCCGTCGCCGCCGAGCGCGACCTTGTCGCCGCGCCGGACCGAAACGATGGTCGTGCCGTGAAATTGCTCCATCTGCGTTCCTTGAGAAAAACGGGGAAGAGTCGGGCGGCGCGACGCGCCGCCGCGTGAATCCGCAGTGCGCCAGGGAGCGGCCCGGCGCGCGTCCGTTTCATTTTAGGGCGGGCGCCGGGATATCAAGAGGGGGAGGCAAATCGGTCGGCGCAAGCCCGTTATCAGGGGCACAGGCCCTGAACCGGTGCCGGAAAACAAAAAGCGCGCGGCAGGCCGCGCGCTTTCGGGAAGCAGCGTGTGTCGGAGCGGAATGCCGCTCGATCAGTCGCCGAACAGCTTCTGGCGCAGCTCGCGGCGCTCCTGCGCCTCGAGCGACAGCGTGGCGGTCGGACGCGCGAGCAGGCGCGGAATGCCGATCGGCTCGCCCGTTTCCTCACACCAGCCGTAATCGCCGGAATCGATGCGGGCGAGCGACTGCTGAACCTTCTTGAGGAGCTTGCGTTCGCGATCGCGCGTGCGCAGCTCGAGCGCGTGCTCTTCCTCGATCGTCGCGCGGTCGGCGGGATCGGGGACGATCACCGTCTCGCGCAGGTTCTCGGTCGTCTGGCCTGCATTCTTGAGGATGTCCGCCTGCAACTGTTCGAGCCGATTTTTGAAGAAGGCGAGCTGATCCTCATTCATGTAATCCTTGTCGCTCATCTTCAGGATTTCGGCTTCGGTCAAGAGTTTCTTCGTCATCTGCTTGCTTCTTCAATGTGCGGCAAATCAACAGATATTGCCTGCACTTTGGGATTACCCGCAACCGCGCTTGCAATCATTTGCGATTTGCCGCCGCGGGGCCGAAAGCCTCTGGAAAACCGGTTCTCAAATACCAGGATAGGCCTGGCGCAGATTTGCGCGCGCTGCGAACCGGTGTGCTGCGCGGCACATCGCATCGGCCGCGGCCGGGAGGCGGATTGGCGATCCGGCGCGGTTGCGATGCCCGGAAAACTGGTTCAGCAAGAACCGGGCCTGTTTGTTGCCGTACTCCAGCGGGCACGTATTGTAACTGAATCGCAAGCGGGCGCCGTATCGGGTCGATCCCCGTCGGCTGCGCCAATATCTAGAAAATATAACGCGCAAATCGCGAAAAAGCGATGACGGCGAAACCCTGCCCGGCAAAGGCGTCGCGCGGCAGCCCCCGCCGCCTCGCAGGCGGCCGGGCAGCAAGGGCGCGGCGGGCGCCCGCGCGGGTCAGGCGAGGCAGGCGTCGAGGCCGTCGGTGATCAGGTCCTGCGGCAGGTCGACGCCGATGAACACCATCTTGTTGGTCTTCTTCTCGACCGGCAGCCACTTCGCCGCGAGGTCGCTGCCCATCATCTGGTGCACGCCCTGGAACACGACCTTGCGGTCGACGCCCTTCATGTACAGCACGCCCTTGTAGCGCAGCATCCGCTCGCCGTAGATCTGCAGGATGCCGCCGAGGAAGTCTTCCAGCTTGTTCGGGTCGAATGGGCGGTCGTTGCGGTACACGAACGACTTGATCTTGTCGTCGTGGTGCGCGTGGTGGTGATGGTGGTGGCCGTGGCCGTGGTCGTGATCGTGCGCGCATTGACCGTGATCGTGGTCGCAATTCGCGTGATCGTGATCATGGTCGTGATCGTGGTGGTCGTGCGCGTGATCGTCCTCGGCGAGGAAATCGGGATCGATCTCGAGCTTCGCATTCAGGTTGAAGCCGCGCAGGTCGAAGATTTCCTTGATGTCCGCCTCGCCGAAATTCACGACCTTGATCGCGGCCTTCGGGTTCATGTGCATCAGGCGGTGCTTGAGGCCGGCGACGGTCTGATCGTCGACGAGATCCGACTTCGTGATGAACAGGCGATCGGCGAAACCGACCTGGCGCTGCACCACTTCGTGTTCGTCGAGCTGCGCGTTCGCGTGCTTCGCGTCGACCAGCGTGATGACCGCGTCGAGCAGGAAATCGTCGGCGATTTCGCTGTCGATGAAGAACGTTTGTGCGACCGGGCCCGGGTTCGCGAGGCCGGTCGTCTCGATCACGATGCGGTCGAAATCGAGCTTGCCTTCGCGCTTCTTCGCGGCCAGATCGCCGAGCGCGCGGGCGAGGTCGCCGCGGATCGTGCAGCAGATGCAGCCGTTGCTCATCTGGATGATCTGCTCGTTCGAATCCTGCACGAGGATTTCGTTGTCGATGTTCTCTTCGCCGAACTCGTTCTCGATCACGGCGATCTTCATGCCGTGCTGTTCGTTCAGGATGCGCTTGAGCAGCGTCGTCTTGCCGCTGCCGAGGAAGCCGGTAAGGATGGTGACGGGAGTGGCCATGTCGGTCGCCTGTGGTTCGTGAATCGGGGTCAAAACCAGGATGTGCGTCGCGCCCTCGCGCTGCGAGCCGGGGCGCACAACCATCCATTGAAACATACCTGTCAAGCCCCCGCCCGTCGTCCGGACGACAGGGGCAAGCGTCGGCCCGACAGGCGGGGCCGGCGGACCGGGGTGTCCGCCAAGATCGGGGCGATCAGACGATTTGCAACAGCAGGCCCTTCAGATATTCGCCTTCCGGGAACGCCGCGAGCAGCGGGTGATCGACGCCCGCTCCGAGCCGCTTCAGGATCCGCGCGTCGACCTTCGCGTCGGCCGCGGCGCCCGCGACGATCTTCTGGAACAGGTCCATGTCGATCGCGCCCGAGCACGAGTACGTGAACAACAGGCCGCCCGGACGCAGCAGCCTGAAGCCGCTCAGGTTGATGTCCTTGTACGCGCGCGCCGCGCGATCGACGCTGTCGCGCGTCGGCGCGAACTTCGGCGGATCGAGCACGATCAGGTCGAAACGCTCGCCTTCGTCGACGAGGCGGCGCAGCGTCTTGAACGCATCGGCGTCGAGCCAGGTCGCGCGTTCGGCGTCGAAGCCGTTGGCCACGACGTTCTGCTGCGCGAGCGCGAGCGCGTCGCCCGACGAGTCGATCGACACGACGCGTTTCGCACCGCCCTTGAGCGCCGCGAGCGAGAAGCCGCCCGTGTAGCAGAAGCAGTTCAGCACGTCGCGGCCCTCGGCGTACTGCGCGACGAGCGCGCGGTTGTCGCGCTGGTCGACGTAGAAGCCCGTCTTGTGGCCGTTCGGCACGTCGACGTGGTAGCGCACGCCGTTTTCGTTCGCGATCAGCGTCGCTGGCGGCGCGTCGCCGGCCAGTACGCCCGTCGTCTGTTCGAGCCCTTCCTTGTCGCGGATCGACACGTCCGAGCGCTCGTACACGTTCGGGCAGCCGGTCGCGCCGGTGAGCGCCGCGACGATCGCGTCCTTCCACGCTTCGACGCCCGCGGCCATGAACTGGCACACGAGCTGGCCGCGCGGCGCGGCGCCAGCTTCGGCGGTGTCCGCGACGTAGTAGTCGACGATCAGCCCCGGCAGCCCGTCGGCTTCGCCGAACACGAGCCGCACCGCGCCCGTGCCCGACACCATCGTCGTGCGGTGCGCGACCGCGCGCTGCACGCGGCGCTTGAAGAACGCGTGATCGATCGGTTCGTGCTCGTCGAAGCTCCACACCCGCACGCGGATCTGCGACTGCGGGCTGTACGCGCCGCGCGCGAGGAAGCGGCCGTCGTGCGCGCGCACGAGCACGGTCGCGCCGGGCGCGGGCTTGCCGTCGACGCGGTCGATCGCATTGGCGTAGATCCACGGATGGCGGCGCAGCAGCGATTTTTCCTTGGACGGCTTGAGGGTGACGGTTTGCATGGTGAGATCGAAAGGGGCCGGGCGCGACGCCGGCCGGTGCCGGCCGCCGCGCGCGGCGGGTAACACGGGACGCGCGTCAGTCGCGCTTCTTCGCGCGCGGATGCGCGCTGTCGTAAATCTTCGCGAGATGCTGGAAGTCGAGCGACGTATAGACCTGCGTCGCGGCGACGCTCGCGTGGCCGAGCAGTTCCTGCACCGCGCGCAGGTCGCCGCTCGACTGCAGCACGTGCGTCGCGAACGAATGGCGCAGCACGTGCGGGTGGACGTTGGCGGGGATGCCGGCGGCGAGCGCCGCGCGCTTCACGCGCTCGCGCACCACGCCCGGCGACATCCGGTTGCCGCGCACCGACACGAACAGCGGATGCGGATCATGCTTCACGAACTCGCCGCGCACCGCGAGCCACGCGTTCAGCGCGTCGATCGCCTTGCGGCCGACCGGCACCTTGCGCTCCTTGTTGCCCTTGCCGCGCACGGTTACTTCGGCCTCGGCGAGATCGAGCCAGCCGGCCGAGCGGTAGCCGTCGGCCTGCGTGTACCGGACGTCGAGCCCGATCAATTCGGCGAGGCGCAGCCCCGACGAATAGAACAGCTCGAGGATCGCGTGATCGCGGATGCCTTCGGTCGTGCCGGCGAGCGGCGCGTCCATCAGCGCGGATGCGTCGTCGACCGACAGCGCCTTCGGCAGGGTTTTCGGGCGCTTCGGCGCGCGTACCGCGGCGACCGGGTTCGCGGGCATCTCGATGCGTTGCGCGAGCCAGCGGTAGAACGCGCGCCAGGCGGACAGCCGGTGCGAGATCGAGCGCGCGGACAGCCCGCCCGCATGCGCGCGCGCGACCGCGCCGCGCATGTCGGCGGCGGTCAATGCTTCGAGCGGCCGGCCGGCGGCAAGCTTCCTCAGTTCGTCGAGCTCGTGCGTGTATGCGCGCAGCGTGTGTTCCGACAGTTGCCTGACGTGCTTCAGGTTCGACAGGTAGGCGGCGATCGGATCGTCGGTCATCGCGTGCGGCGGATCAGTGCGGCAGCAGGCGCGTGAGCGCCGCGCTCGCGAGCGTCGCGATCTGCGCGAGGAAGTCGGTGGCCATCCCGTCGTGGAAGCGGCGCGGGTCGGGCGAACCGAGGACCAGCAGGCCGAACGCGGGTGCATCGTTGCCGGCGAGCGGCGCACGCAGCGCGAGCAGCGCGACCGACGCGGCCGAGCCGTCGCCGGCCGGCGCGGCTTCGGCGCCTTCCGCCGCGCTCGCGGCGGCGCGCGCGGGCGCGAGCCACTGGGCGGCCTCGAAGCCCGTGTTCGCGCCGCAGTACGGCGTCGACAGCCCGTTCGTGAACAGGCGCACTTCCTCGCCGACCTGGCGGGCGAAATCGGCTTGCGCGTAGGTGTCGGCCACGTCCCAGACGCGCAGCGCCGTTTGCGGCACGTCGAACACGTCGGCGATGCCGTCGGCGATCGTGCGCGGCAGCGCATACGGATCGCGTTCCGCGATCACGCGCGCGGTCCAGCGGCTGAACTTCGCGGACAGGCTGTCGTTCTCGTGGCCGTAGCGCACGAGCTCGGCGAGCCGGCGTTCGAGATGCTTGTTCTTGTCGCGCAGCATTTCCATCTGCCGCTCCTGCAGCGAGATCGCGGCCTTGCCGTGCGGGTTCGCGAGACGGATCGTCGCGAGCAGTTCGGCGTGCTGCGCGAAGAATTCGGGATTGGCGAGCAGGTAGTCGGCGACTTCGCGATCGTTCATGTGGCTGGAGCGTTCAGTTATCAGGGACGTTGCAGGGTCAGGCGTTCAGGTCGATCTCGCCTTCGAACACGGTCGTGGCGGGGCCGGCCATCATCAGCGCGGCGGTTTCGTCGCGCGCGCCGTCCCAGCCGATCGTCAGCGTGCCGCCGTGCGTGTGCACGGTCACGGGCGAATCGAGCAGGCCGCGCCGGATACCGGCCGCGACCGCCGCGCACGCGCCGGTGCCGCACGCGAGCGTCTCGCCCGCGCCGCGTTCGTACACGCGCAGCTTCACCTCGTGGCGCGACACGATCTGCATGAAACCGGCGTTCACGCGCTGCGGGAAGCGCGCATGGCGCTCGATCAGCGGGCCTTCTTCCAGCACCGGATACGCTTCGACGTCGTCGACGACCTGCACCGCGTGCGGATTGCCCATCGACACCGTCGAGATCCAGCGCGTCGCGCCGCCGACGTCGAGCGGCCACAGCGTGTCGTTGCCTTCCTTGCGGCCGTCGAGGCCCGACGCCTCGAACGGCACTTGCGCGGGCGCGAACACGGGCGCGCCCATGTCGACGACGACTTCGCCGTTCTCCTGCAGCGTCAGCGTGATCAGGCCCTTCATGACCTGCACGCGCACGCTGCGCTTGTCGGTCAGGCCGCGGTCGCTGACGAACTTCACGAAGCAGCGTGCGCCGTTGCCGCAGTGCTCGACCTCGCCGCCGTCGCAATTGAAGATCCGGTACTTGAAATCCGCGCCGTCGACGGTCGGTTTCTCGACGAGCAGCAACTGATCGGCGCCGATACCGAAGTGGCGGTTGGCGAGCGCGCGCACCTGCGCTTCGGTGAGCGGCGGCAGCGCGCGCGAATAGCCGTCGAGCACGACGAAGTCGTTGCCCGCGCCGTGCATCTTGGTGAACGAGAGTTTCACTGGGTCCGGAATTCCATGGCGAACAAGGCGGTCGGCACGACACGGACGGCCGGCTGCCATGCCGGGCGGCCTCGTTCGTCGTGCCGATCTCAACCGCAAATGATACATGCAGCCGACAGGGGCGTCCTGCGCCGGGCGGGCCGGCGTCCGTTGTGCGGGGGGCGAGGGCCTTGTCTGCCGATCGCGCCGACTGGTCGCGCGGATGATGAGCGGGCGGATTGACAGGGGGCGGCGTGGCGGGCTCGGCTGTGGCCGGTACGCGATGTGTATTTCGTACCCGTCAAATTGATGTCCCAATCCGGTGATTCGTATAGTGCGGCTATGCGCTGCCGGCGTTTCCGGCATCGCGCCTCGTCACTGAATTGATCCAACACCATGACCCGCATCTTCAATCCGCCCCATCCGGGCGAAACGCTGCGCGACGACGTGCTGCCGGCGCTCGGCCTGACCGTCACCGAGGCCGCGTCGCAACTCGGCGTGACGCGTGCCGCACTGTCGCGGATCCTGCACGGCCATGCCGGCATCTCGCCGGAAATGGCGTTGCGCCTCGAAGCGTGGCTCGGCGAGGAAAACGGGGGAAGGGCCGATCTGTGGCTCGCGCAGCAGTCGGCCTACGATCTCTGGCGCGCGCGCGCCAAGGGCGCGCCGAAGGTGGCGAGGGCGCGGGCACGCGCATGACGGCGCGCCCGCGAACGTCTCGCGGCAGGGTCAGTACAGGCTCGGCTCGCCGGGCGGGCGCGTCTTGAAGCGCTTGTGCACCCAGTAGTACTGCTCGGGCATCAGCGGAATCTGTTCCTCGAGGAATGCGTTCATCCGCCGCGCGTCGAGATCGTCGTCGCCGGTCGGGTAGTGATCCCACGGCTTGAACACCTTCAGACGGTAGCCCTTGTAGTTCGGCAACACCTCGCCGATGAACGGCACGACCTGCGCACGGCCCGTCTTCGCGAGCCGGCCGACGGCCGTCAGCGTGCACGCCGGCACGCCGAAGAACGGGACGAACGTCGAGTTGCGCAGCCCGTAGTCCATGTCGGCGCCGAGCATCACCGGCTTGCGGTCGCGCAGCCAGCGCAGCACGACGCGCGCGCTGTCCGCGCGGCCGACCATCTCGGCGTCGAAGCGCCCGCGCGCCTTCTTCGCCTCCTCCTCGAGCACCGCGTTCGAGAACGGCTGGTACAGCGATCCGCAGCGGCGGTGCAGCGACCGGTTCAGCCAGATCGAACCGGCTTCGATGCCGACGAAGTGCAGGCCGAGGAACAGCGTCGGCGGCAGGTCCGGATCGGTGAGATCGACCGCGCTGTCGACCTGGATCAGCTTCGCGAGCTTCTTCTCCGAGCCGAACCACTGCACGCTGCGCTCGACGTAGCTGCGGATCGCATGGCGGAAATGCCGGCCCGCCACGTCCTCGCGCCGCTCGTCGCTCCAGTCGGGGAAGCAGAGTTTCAGATTCGTATGTACGATGCGCTTTCGCCGGCTGGGGATCTGATACAGCAGCCAGCCGAGGCCATCGCCGAACCGTGCGGTCAGACCGTACGGCAGTAGCGCGAGCAGCTTCAGCAAGCCGATGGCGAGGTGCGTGCCGAGGCGGCCTAGCATGCGGAATCTCCGTGGGGCCGGCTGGCCGGCACGTTGCGAACAGGGTGGTAAGACAGCGGAAGATGCAGCACGGGCGGCGCTCTGTGACAATTCAGGAAAGCCGCTATAATACGGGCTTCGCCGAGTTAACTGACAACTTGCGGGGCGAAGCCGGCTGGCGCGACACACGCTGCCCGGTCCTGGTAATCCGCTAAAGCGTCGCCGCTTCAGGCCCAACGAAGCTGGCTACGTGAAACCAACCGTAACCACACAGGAGCCTGAAAAAGTGGCAAACGATTATCTCTTCACGTCCGAATCCGTCTCCGAAGGCCATCCGGACAAAGTCGCGGACCAAATCTCGGACGCGATTCTCGACGCCATCCTCGAGCAGGACAAATACTCCCGCGTCGCGGCGGAAACGCTGTGCAACACCGGTCTCGTCGTGCTGGCCGGTGAAATCACCACGACGGCGAACATCGATTACATCCAGATCGCGCGCGATACGATCAAGCGCATCGGCTACGACAACACCGACTACGGTATCGACTACAAGGGTTGCGCGGTGCTCGTCGCATACGACAAGCAATCGCCGGACATCGCGCAGGGCGTCGATCGTGCACACGACGACAACCTCGATCAAGGCGCGGGCGACCAGGGCCTGATGTTCGGCTATGCGTGCGACGAAACGCCGGAACTGATGCCGCTGCCGATCTACCTGTCGCACCGCCTCGTCGAGCGCCAGGCCAGCCTGCGCCGCGACGGCCGCCTGCAATGGCTGCGTCCGGACGCGAAGTCGCAGGTCACCGTCCGCTACGTCGACGGCAAGCCCGATTCGATCGACACCGTCGTGCTGTCCACGCAGCACGCACCGGACATCGAACTGCCCGCGCTGCGCGAAGCGGTGATCGAGGAAATCATCAAGCCGACGCTGCCGGCCGAACTGATCAAGGGCGACATCAAGTTCCTCGTGAACCCGACCGGCCGGTTCGTGATCGGCGGCCCGCAGGGCGATTGCGGGCTGACGGGCCGCAAGATCATCGTCGACACCTACGGCGGTGCCGCACCGCACGGCGGCGGCGCGTTCTCGGGCAAGGATCCGTCGAAGGTCGACCGTTCGGCCGCGTATGCGGGCCGCTACGTCGCGAAGAACATCGTCGCCGCGGGCCTCGCGTCGCGCGCGCTGATCCAGGTGTCGTACGCGATCGGCGTGGCCGAGCCGACCTCGGTGATGGTCAACACGTTCGGCACGGGCCGCGTGTCGGATGCGGTGATCACGAAGCTCGTGCGCGAGCATTTCGACCTGCGTCCGAAGGGCATCATCAAGATGCTCGACCTGCTGCGCCCGATCTACGAGAAGACCGCGGCTTACGGTCACTTCGGCCGCGAAGAGCCGGAGTTCTCGTGGGAAGCGACCGACAAGGCGCTCGCGCTGGCCGAAGCGGCCGGCGTGGAGCCGACCGCACGCGTCGCGTGAACGTCGCTCGCCTGAAATGAAAAACCCCGGCCAAGCCGGGGTTTTTTTATGGGTTCGATCGCCGAAGCAATGGCGGCCGATCGGGGCGGACGACGCCCGCCGGGTACATTCTCAGCGCGCGCCGAACCCGAACCAGCCGTTGCTGGCCGCGAGGCGACGCGGGCGGTTGATGCGGCGCTGCGGGCCGAGCTTGCGGCGCAGCGCGAGCGCGCGCAGCGACGACGGCTTCTGCAGCAGCGAGCGCAGGCCGGCGCGGCGCGCGAACGCCTGCGTGCTCATCATCGAGAAAAACGCGTGAAACCACGCACGGATGCCGTCCAGCCGGCTGTGCGGGTGCGTACGTTCGGCCAGCGCCTGCGTGCGTGCGCGGTGGTGGCGCAGCGGGCGGGCGGGAGCGGACGGCACGACGCGCTTCGCGGCGCGGTTGAAACGGGAAGTCAGACGGAATGGCATGTGAACGATGCTTCGCTTGTATGGATGGCGCCCTGCAGAGCGCACTGGTATGAACGGCCTCGGATGACGCAACGGATCTTACCGAAACCCGTTGCGCGCCGCGCCCGCCAGAATTGACAGGCCGCGTCAGGCTACAGGGGATTCGTGACGGGCAAAAGTCGCGATAAACCCTTGTGCCGCAACGCGTGTGCCGCATACCGCCTGTCGCTCAGGCAGGTGCCGCGCCGCACAGTTCCCTTGCGCTGGATCAAATCCGCGATTGGCATGCCCCTGCGCACGACAATGGCGCTGTTCGCGGTATCCGGCGCCGATTTACAATCGTCACATTCACACAATAAACGTCTGGCATCCCATGTCGTCTCCATTGCAGTCGGAATCGATCCGCGCGCAAGTCGCGGAATTGCGCGAGCGCGGCTTCGTCGTCGCGCGCGGCCTCGTCGGCGAAGCGCAGTGCGCGACGCTCAGGCAGATCGCGGAGCGCCAGTTGCGGGAGGCCGCCGAGCCGATCGAATTCGAGGCCGACCTGCGCTACCCGGGCGCGCCCGAATCGAAGCATGCGCCCGGCGGGCATACGGTGCGGCGCCTGCTCGATGCGTACGCGCGCGATCCGGCATTCGCCGAGCGTGCGATCGCGCCCGAAATCGGCGCGTGGATGCGCGAGTATTTCGGTGAGCAACCCGTGCTGTCGCGCGCGCATCACAACTGCATGATGACGAAGCACCCGGCGTACGGCAGCCTGACCGGCTGGCATCGCGATTTCCGCTACTGGGCGTTCGAGCGCCCGGACATGGTGTCGGTGTGGCTCGCGCTCGGGCCGGAAACCAACGAGAACGGCGCGCTGTGGCTGGTGCCCGGCTCGCATACGGCCGAATTCGGGCCGGAAGCGTTCGATGACGCGAAGTTCTTCCGCGGCGATCTGCCGGAAAATCGCAGGATGATCGACGCGGCCACGTGCCCGTCGCTGCAGACGGGCGACGTCGTGTTCTTCCACTGCAACACGCTGCATTCGGCCGGGCAGAACCGTTCCGACCAGGTGAAGTTCTCGCTCGTGTACACGTACCACGGTGCAAGCAACCGGCCGGTGCCCGGCACGCGCTCGGCGTCGAAGCCGGAAGTGCAGTTCTAGGCGCGGATCTGGCGGCCGGTGAAGCCGCCGCGGCCACGCGATGCGGCGCATCGCGGGCGGATGAAACGACGGGCGGCCTGGCCGCCCGTTTCGTTTGGCGCGGCCCCCGCGCGTGACGCGAGCCGCGGATGCGTCGCGATCAGCGCTTGCCGCCCGGCATCGCGAGGCCGATCAGGCCGATGAACGACGCGACGGCGCCGCCGACGATCAGCAGGATCGTCTTCGTCGCGGGCGAGCCGGTGAAGAAGCGCGACACGTTGTCGTTGATCGAATGGAACGACTGGCCGCCGAAATACAGCAGCACGATGCCGCCGACGAGCAGTGCAACCGAGATGACCCGGGACATACCAACCTCGCTGAAACGGTGATTCGAGACGCCGCAGTGTAGGCGAGCGCCGCGGTCGCGTCCATCGCCGTGCCGCCGTGCGCGATTCGGCCGCTTTCGCTACCATAGTCGTCGTATGACTCCTTCGCCGCCGTCGCGCCATCGGCGCGGCCGGCGCGCGTCCCTTCCCCCGATGTCCTGACGGAACAGACTCATGGCCTACGAAGCAGCTTCCGAACGTTATGCCGACATGCAATACCGTACCTGCGGCAAATCCGGGCTCAAACTGCCCGCCCTGTCGCTCGGCCTGTGGCACAACTTCGGCGATTCGACGCCGATCTCGACGCAGCGTGAGATCCTGCGCACCGCGTTCGATCTCGGCATCAACCATTTCGACCTCGCGAACAACTACGGGCCGCCGTACGGCAGCGCCGAAACCAACTTCGGCCGGCTGCTGAAGGAGGATTTCCGGCCGTATCGCGACGAGCTGCTGATCTCGACGAAAGCCGGCTGGGACATGTGGCCGGGCCCGTACGGCAGCGGCGGCGGCTCGCGCAAGTACGTGCTCGCGAGCCTCGATCAGAGTCTGCAGCGGATGGGGCTCGACTACGTCGACATCTTCTATTCGCACCGTTTCGACGCGCATACGCCGCTCGAGGAAACGGCGGGCGCGCTGGCCTCGGCCGTGCAGCAGGGCAAGGCGCTCTACATCGGCATCTCGTCGTACTCGGCCGCGAAGACGCGCGAGATGGCCGACCTGCTCGCGCAGTACAAGGTGCCGCTGCTGATTCACCAGCCGTCGTACAACCTGCTGAACCGCTGGATCGAGCGCGACCTGCTCGGCACGCTCGACGACGTCGGCGCGGGCAGCATCGCGTTCACGCCGCTCGCGCAGGGCTTGCTCACGTCGAAGTATCTGAACGGCGTGCCGGCCGACGCGCGCGTGAACAAGCCGGGCGGCGGCTCGCTGAAGCAGGAGCACCTGAGCGCGGACAACCTCGAGCATGTACGCAAGCTCAACGCAATCGCCGAACGGCGCGGGCAGAGCCTCGCGCAGATGGCGCTGGCGTGGGTGCTGCGTGACGGCCGCGTGACGTCCGCGCTGATCGGCGCGAGCCGGGCGGAGCAGGTGCGCGAGAACTTCGGTGCGTTGAAGAACCTCGAATTCTCGGCGGAGGAGCTCGCGGAGATCGATCGCTACGCGACGGAAGGCGGCATCAATCTGTGGGAAAAGCCGTCCACCGATCAGGCGATCTGACCGGAACTCGATACGGCATGCGAAACATCGCGCGCCGTATCGTCGACGCGCAGGCAGTGCGTCACCTCGCTGCCGTGCAGCGAGGTGTGTCGCGCACGGCGGTGGCGCTAGATCAGCGCGGGCAGGCCTTCAACGAGCAATACCGCGACGCCGACGCCGAGAATGACGCCGAGTACGCGCAGCAGGTTGTGACGGAACTGGGTGGCGCACGGCACCGCGCCGAGAAATAGCGCTCCGGCCAGCGCCATCGGAATCAACAGGATGAAGTCGCCGATCGTGAAATAGGTCGTCATGCGTGTCTCCAGTGTCGGCCGAAGTGAGCGCTTCAGTGCGTGCCTTGGCGGCTCCATCCCCGCGGGATATCGGCCGAAGCCGGCACGCGTGCGCTCACCCCGGCCCCATGCCGGGTGTTTCTAGTTGGTCCGGCCCGTTACGAGCAGGCCGGTCCATTCGAGTATAGGCAACCGGCGGCGTTTTTCGCTATCCGAACCATTAAAAATCAGCGGAAAGCCCCGGGAATCTCGCATTTTTCGTGCGAACAAGACGAACGCCTTGCACGCATCTTTCCCGTTCCTTTCGATTTTCGCGGAATCGTCGTATGTGTCCGATACGGGCCGCCGCACCCGCGGGCGCGGCGGCCGGCCCGCTCACGCGCGGTCGGATTGCGGGCGGCCGGCCGGCGCGCGGAACACGAGCGCGAGCCCGGCGATGATCGCGCCCATGCCGGCGAGCGCGAGCGGCTCGGGCCGGTTGCCGAGCCACGCGGCATCCATCAGCGTGGTGACGACCGGCACGAGATAGAACAGGCTCGTCACGTTCACGAGATCGCCGCGCTGCATCAATCGGTAGAACAGCAGTTGCGCGATCACCGAAATCACGATGCCGAGCCACAGCAGCGGCACGACGAACGCCCAGTTCAGCTCGAACGACACCGGCCGGAACGGCACGATCGCGACGCACAGCGCGAGGCCGATCGCGTTCTGCATCGGCAGCACGTCGGCGGGCGCCGCGCGCACGCGCTTTTGCAGCAGCGAGCCGACGGTCAGCGCGACGAGCGCCGTGAGCGCGCACGCGACGCCGGCCGCCGACAGGCCGCCCGTCCCGCCGCTCACGCCGCGACCGACGACGAGCGCGAGGCCGGCGAGCGACAGCGCGAGCCCCGCGATGCGCGCCGGCTGCCAGCGCCGCTCGACGATCGCGAGCGTGAGGATCGGCTGCACGCCGAGGATCGTCGCGAGCACGCCGGGCGCGATGCCGCGCTCGAGCGCGAGCAGATAGAAGATCGAATAGCCGCCCATCATCAGCAATCCGGTCAGCGCGGCCATGCGCCGCTCGCCGCGCGGCGGCAGCCAGCGTTTGCGCATGAAGGCCAGCACGATCAGCACGAGTGAGGCGAGCGCGAAACGGGCAGTGAGAAAGGCGAACGCGGAGGCGTGCCGCAAACCGAGTTCAGCGAAGATCGCGCCGCTGCTCCACAGCAGCACGAAGAGCGACGTCGCGCCATGCGCGGCAAGCGCGCGTTTGAACGAAACCATGTGAATCCACCTGTCGAACGGATCGAAACGTTCCATCCGCGCGCGGCAACGTGCCGTGCGTCATGACGCACGCACGTGCAGACAACGGGGCGAATGGAAGACGAAGAAGCCGGCGAGTCAGCCGGCGCGTGCCGCCGGCGGGGGCGGCGCGGCGCAGACGCGCGGCGGTGCGACAGGAGGAGGAAGGACCGACGGATGCACGCACGCCCGCGGCCGCGAGTCGAACTGCGGCCGGGATGTTGCGCGGGCGGACGTGAGCGGATGCATCGTGTCGGAATGCGATTGAACGCGAATGAAAGCCAAAGGTACCGCAAGGCAGCCGTCGAACGCAACTGCTGTCGGCGGCGGCGCATCGCGGGCGGGGCGATGCAAGACGGCGCCCGCTCTCTGGCCGATGCGCATGCAAGCTTTCGGCGAACGGAAGAAGGCGATCGGCAAGCGACGCGCGGGACGTGATGTGAGCGCCGATCGCGGGCGTGCTCCGACGATTGCGCGCGGCGCAAGCGAAGCGGGACGCGCGTTGCGTCGATCGCGCGTGCGCGGCGGCGCCGGACGGTTTCGGTAGGCAGCCGCATTCGACAGGGTATGATGGGGGTAACCGGGCGGGCAAGTGCATGCCCGGCGCAGTGGTTGATTGGAGACATTCGACGAATTCGCGGCACTTCGCCCGCTTCTTCTTCTTTTCGCGCTTCGATAAACCGTGAACAATGGGATCACGCGCAACGCTCCGCCGAGAGCGGCGCGGATCGTGCATTTGCCGGCTCGCCAGCGGGCCGGGTTTCAAGATTCAAGAGTGGGGAACCATCATGCATATCGGGTCGATCGTCTGCACTACCCATATCGCGGTGCCGAAGGGCGCGCGCGGCATCGTCCAGCGCATCCTGGGCGACATGGCCATGGTGACCTGGTACGCGGGCGTGCCGGGTGAGTCGAAAGAACTCAACACCGAGCCGTTCTTTCTCGAGGACCTGATCGACACCGGCGAATCCGTCTTGCCGGCCGGCGCGGCGCTTCACTAAGGACGCTCGTACCGGACGCTCGTCTTTCGGTCCGGCTGGCGGCACAATGCGGGGCATGACCGACACCACTTCCGCTCCCGCTTCTCCCGCCAGCCCGCCGTTCGCCGGCCTCACGCCCGAGTGCGTGCTCGACGCGCTCGACAGCGTGCTGATGCCGGCCGGCCTGCGCACCGACGGGCGCCTGCTCGCCCTCAACAGCTACGAAAACCGCGTCTACCAGGTCGGTATCGAAGACGGCCCGCCGGTCGTCGCGAAGTTCTATCGCCCGGCGCGCTGGTCGGACGACGCGATTCTCGAAGAGCATGCGTTCGTCGCCGAACTCGCCGCGCACGAGATTCCGGCGGTGCCCGCGCGAGCCTTCGACGGCCGCACGCTGCACGCGTTCGACGGCTTCCGCTTCTCGATCTTCGAGCGGCGCGGCGGCCGCGCACCCGATCTCGACCGCAGCGACACGCTCGAATGGCTCGGCCGCTTCATCGGCCGCATTCATGCGGTCGGCGCGACGCAGCCGTATGCCGCGCGTCCCGTGCTCGACATCGGTACGTTCGGCTACGAGCCGCGCGACTACCTGCTCGCGCACGATTTCATTCCGGATGACGTAAGGCCGGCGTACGAGACCGCGGTCGCACTCGCGCTCGAAGGCGTCGAGGCCGCGTTCGAGCGCGCGGGCGAGATCCGCCTGCTGCGCACGCACGGCGACTGTCATCCGAGCAACGTGCTGTGGACCGATGCCGGCCCGCATTTCGTCGACTTCGACGACAGCCGGATGGCGCCGGCCGTTCAGGATCTGTGGCTGCTGCTGCCGGGCGATCGCGAAGGCGCGTCGCGCGCGCTGGCGGACCTGCTCGCCGGCTACGAGGATTTCTGCGAATTCGAGCCGCGCGAGCTGCATCTGGTCGAAGCGCTGCGGACGCTGCGGCTGATCCACTATGCGGCGTGGCTCGCGCGGCGCTGGGACGACCCGGCGTTTCCGGCCGCGTTCCCGTGGTTCAACACGCATCGTTACTGGGAAGCGCGCGTGCTCGAATTGCGCGAGCAGATCGGCGCGATGCAGGAAGGGCCGCTCTGGCCCGTGTGATGGACGACGGCTGCGTGCGCGGCATCCCATGCCGTGCGGCAAGGGCCGCGGCGCGACGCGCGCGGCCCGTCTACCTCAGAACTTCAGCATCAGCTTGATCAGCGCGGCGAAGCGCTTGCCGTATGGCGGCGCGAGCAGGTTGCGCGCGTTCAGCCGCGCCTGCGTGAGCACGGGCTTCATCTTCGAGAACGTGACGAAGCCGTCGTAGCCGTGATACGCGCCCATGCCGCTCGCGCCGACGCCGCCGAACGGCAAGCTGCCGCACGCGATGTGCATCAGCGTTTCGTTGACCGTTACGCCGCCGGAGATCGTTTCGTGCATCACGCGGTCGACCGTGCCGCCATCCTCGTCGAACAGGTACAGCGCAAGCGGACGCGGGCGCGCGTTGACGTATGCGATCGCTTCGTCGAGCCGTTCGTACGGCACGAGCGGCAGCAGCGGCCCGAAGATTTCCTCCTGCATCAGTTGCGACGCGGCCGGCACCCGCGTGAGCGCGCACGGCACGAAGCGGCGCGACACGGGATCGGACTGCGCGTCGGACAGCGGATGCAGCTGCGCGCCGCCCGCCTGCGCGTCGCTCGCGAGTTGCTGCAGACGCGCGTAGTGGCGCGGTGACACGATCGTCGTGTAGTCGCCGTTGGCCGACAGGTCCGGATACAGCTTCGCGAAGCGGGTTCGCGCGCGTTCGATGAACGCGCCTTCCATCCCGCGCGGCAGCAGCACGTAGTCGGGCGCGATGCAGGTCTGGCCGGCGTTCAGCGTCTTGCCGGCGACGATCGCGTCGACGGCCGCGTCGAAGCGCGCATTCGGGCCGATGATCGCCGGCGACTTGCCGCCGAGCTCGAGCGTGACGGGCGTGAGGTTGTCGGCGGCCGCGCGCATCACGTGGCGGCCGACCTGCGTGGAGCCGGTAAACAGCAGATGATCGAACGGCAGCGCGCTGAATGCGGCGCCGACCTCCGCGTCGCCGTTGACGACCGCGACGTGGTCGCGCGTGAAGGTCTTGCCGATGAGCTGCTCGAACAGCGCCGACGTGCGCGGCGTCAGTTCGGACATCTTGATGATCGCGCGGTTGCCGGCGGCGAGCGCGCAGATCAGCGGGCCGGCCGCGAGCAGCACCGGGTAGTTCCACGGCACGACGATGCCGATCACGCCGAGCGGCTGCGGCACGACCTTCGCGCGCGCCGGGCGCAGCCATTTGTTCATCGGCTTGCGGATCGGCTTCATCCAGCGCTTGCCGTGCTTCAGCGCGTCGTCGATCTCTTCCTTCGCCATCCAGATTTCCGACAGCAGCACTTCCTGCTTCGCGCGATGGCCGAAATCGGCGCTGATCGCGTCGGCGAGCGCATCCGCATGGTCGATCAGCATCGTGCGCAGCGCGCGCAGGTGCTGCGCACGCGTGTCCCACGCCGGGTACGGTGCGCGCAGGTACGCCGCGCGCTGGTCGTGCAGCAGCGACGTCAGCGCATCGACCGACGGGCGTGCTTGCGGAGCCAGTTCGGGCAGGTCGTTCTTCATGTCGTCTCCTCCAGTTGGGCCTGGCTGGTCGGCCGGCCGTCACGCCGCACGCTCGGCGAGCGCGGCGACGCGGATCGGGTGATGCGTGTCGCGCGGCACGGGGCCGGATGCGACGGGTGCTCGAAAACCGGTTGATGCATGCGGCCGGCGTCGTATCCGCGCGACGGTGTCCGTGTCCGAAAGTCGTGCCGCACGGCAGGCGAGCACGGCTCGATGCGGTGACGCGCGGGCACGCGACGCCGTCTTGCGAGCGTGTGCCGGTGCACCGCGGCAGCGTCGCGCGACGGGTCCGTGACGGCGTGTCGCCGCGCGTCGTGCGACGGCGCCGAGACACCGTCCAAACGGTCGGCGACGACACGCGCCGTTCGATTTCGACCGAGGGCGCGCATCACGCCGCGCAGCGTCGCGCGGGCCGCCGTTTGAAATGAAATGCGGGCCGCGCGCTTGACCTCTGGATCACCCGGTCGGCACGCGGCCTGCAGGATCTGGCGCTGCATCGTCATTCTTCCCGTTTCGCGACGAATCGGCTTCTCGTGGCCGGTGCATCGCGCGAAGCGCATCGACACATCTTAAATTTAGTTCACGCGGGCGTTTAGAGGAATCGCTCTTGAATCGGCGCGCCGCGCACGGGACGGCCATTCCTACAATGCCCCGAGGGTCTGTTTGCAGATGGAACACGCATGCGTTGCCGCGAGAACGGCCGCTCACGAGGCACGCGACGCCGCGAATACCGACGTATCGCCAAGGAGCACAACGCGGCGAGCGGCCGTTCTCGTGGCAACCCCAAATTGAAAAGATCATGTCACGGGAATGCCCGAAATCGCCCGTCCGCCAAGGGGACTTCCTTCGGGGCGTATGGCGGCGTCGCTCGTCGCTCCTTGCCCTACGAGCGATTTCGGGCATTCGCATGCGTGTTCCATCTGCAAACAGACCCTCCAAAGAGGAGACACGGTCGCGCGGCAGTGCCGGGCGACCTCCATGACACGACGGAGACGTGACATGCAATACGACTACATCATCGTGGGCGGAGGTTCGGGCGGAGCGAGCCTTGCCGGCCGTCTCGCCGATGCCTGCCCCGATGCGACGATCGCGCTGATCGAGGCCGGCTCGCATACGGAGCGCAATCTGCTCGTCAACATGCCGGTCGGCATCGCGGCGCTGGTGCCGTTCAAGCTCGGCACGAACTACGGCTACGAGACGGTGCCGCAGCCGGGCCTCGGCGGGCGGCGCGGTTACCAGCCGCGCGGGCGCGGGATGGGCGGCTCGAGCGCGATCAACGCGATGATCTATACGCGCGGCCACCCGGGCGACTACGACGAGTGGGCGCAACTGGGCGCGACGGGCTGGGGCTGGCAGGACGTGCTGCCGTATTTCCGCCGCGCGGAAGGCAACGAGCGCGGCGCGGATGCATGGCACGGCGCGGACGGCCCGCTCACGGTGTCCGATCTGCGCTTTCGCAATCCGTTCTCCGAACGATTCATCCAGGCCGCGCATGCGGCCGGCTATCCGCTGAACGACGACTTCAACGGCGCGACGCAGGAAGGCGTCGGCTTCTATCAGGTCACGCATCGCGACGGCTCGCGCTGCAGCGTGGCGCGCGCGTATATCTACGGCCGCAACCGGCCGAACCTGCACGTGATCACCGATGCGACGGTGCTGCGCGTCGGCTTCGACGGCAAGCGCGCGGTCGGCGTCGTCGTGTCGCGCGACGGGCGGCTCGAGACGCTCGGCGCGCGTGCGGAAGTGATCCTGTCGGCCGGCGCGTTCAATTCGCCGCAACTGCTGATGTGTTCGGGGATCGGCCCGGCCGAGCAGTTGCGCCGGCACGGGATCGCGGTCGTGCACGATGCGCCGGACGTCGGCGCGAACCTGATCGACCACATCGACTTCATCATCAACACGCGCGTGAATTCGTCGGAGCTGGTCGGCGTGTGCCTGCGCGGCATCGCGAAGATGACGCCGGCGCTCGTGCGCTATTTCTCGCGCCGCACGGGGATGATGACGAGCAACGTCGCGGAGGCCGGCGGCTTCATCAAGAGCGACCCGTCGCTCGAGCGTCCCGACCTGCAACTGCATTTCTGCACGGCGCTCGTCGACGATCACAACCGCAAGATGCACTGGGGCTTCGGCTATTCGCTGCACGTGTGCGCACTGCGGCCGTTCAGCCGCGGCACGGTCGCGCTCGCGAGCGGCGATGCGCGCGATGCGCCGCTGATCGATCCGCGCTTCTTCAGCGATTCACGCGACCTCGACCTGCTGGTGCGCGGCACGCAGGCGATGCGCCGCATCCTGTCGCAGGCGCCGCTGGCGTCGCAGGGCGGGCGCGAGCTGTACACGCGGCCGGACCAGAGCGAAGCGGAGCTGCGCGCGACGATCGTCGCGCATGCGGACACGATCTATCACCCGGTCGGCACCTGCCGGATGGGCTCGGATGCGCGCGCGGTCGTCGATCCGCAACTGCGCGTGCGCGGCGTCGACGGATTGCGCGTGGTGGATGCGTCGGTGATGCCGACGCTGGTCGGCGGGAACACGAATGCGCCGTCGGTGATGATCGGCGAACGCGCGGCGGACTTCATCGCCGCGGCGCGCAAGGGCGGCGTGCCGCGCGGCGAGGCGGCCGCGGCGGTGCACGGTCGCTAGACGCGGCGCGCGCACGGCAGCGACCATGCTCAGGCAAACGTATCGACGAGGCCGGCGCGGCTCACGGGTGCGGCGACCGGTGCGGATCGCGCGGCGTCGACGGGTGCATCGACGGCTGACGGTCCGCCGTTCCCGCGTCGCGACGGCTGGCCGCCGGCGAAAGTCTGCTGCGGGTTTTGCTGCTGTTGCTGCGACGCGAGGCCGCCGTCGCTGACGGTCGCGCTGCCGAGCCCGAGCCCGCCCGCTTCCATCGCCTCGCGCAGCTTCGGCAGCGCGGCTTCGACCGCGTCGCGCACCTGCGCGTGCTGCGACACGAACAGCGCGTGCGCGTGATTGTCCGCGACGCGCAGCACGACCTGCAGCGGCCCGAGATCGGGCGGGTTGAGCGTCAGCTCGGCGCTCTGCTGGTGCGCATTCGACAGGAACACGACCTTCTGGCTCAGCGCATCCGTCCAGTCGGCCGTGCCGACGTGCGGCGCGAGCGCGTGCGCGTTGGCGGCGGCGATCGCACCGGCAGCCGGCGACAGTTGCAGGTTCGCCTGCGCGGCGGCCGTGGCCGCCGCGCCTGCCGCGAGCGTCGCGCTGGCGGCCGGGTCGGTTGCGTTGCCGGCTGCCGCGAGCGCGTGCTGTGCGCCGGATTGCGCGTTCGCGTCGGCCTGCAGCGTCTGCGGCGTGACCTGGGCCGGCGTCTGCTGGGTGGCGAGCGCGCCTTTCGCGTCGGCGAGCGTACGGTCGAAGGTCGGGACTTTCGGCGTGAGCGGCGCGGCGGCGTTCGACGTGGTCGCGGCCGGCGCCGTCGGCGTGGCGGTGGCGCTCGTGCCGGTCGCAGGCATCGCAATCGCGTTCGCACCACCCGTCAGCTTGGCGAGCGCCGCTTGCAGCGCGTCGCGGCTCGATGCCGGGTCGGTTGGCAGGGCGGCTGCGTCCTGGGTTGCATGGTCGGCGAGCGTGGCCGCGGCGTCCGGCTGGCCCGGCACGGCCGTCTTTTGCGCGGCGGCAGCGCCAGCCGCCGCGGCCGTGGTCGTCGCGTCGGCCGGCGTCGCGGTGTCCGGGCGCGCCTGCAGTTGCGCCTGCACGGCCGCGGCAGCCGCGAGCGCGGCGGCATCGGGGTTGGCGGTGGCGGTGGCGTTCGCGGCCGTGGCGTCGGTTGCGTCGTCGTCGTCCGTGCCGGACGGCTTCGCACCGGCGGCCGGCTTCGACGCAGCCTGTTTGGCCGGCACGTCCGGCGCACCGGTGCTGGCCGTGTCGCCGCGCGTGGTGACGCTTTGCTTCAGCGTCTGCGCGAACGGCACGGCGCTCGCGGCAGCCGGCGCATCGTTGGCAGTGGCGGACGCGCCCGGGCCGCGGGTGGCCTTGAGTGCGGCGCCGGCGGTGTCGAGCAGCGCGCCGAGCAGGGGCAGGGGAGGCATGACGGTTCTCTCGTTCGAAGGCGGTGGTCGGTTACGACGAGCGGGCCGCGTCGGCCCGCATGCGCAGGATCTTCGCGGCATGTTCGTCGGCGTCGCGCTGTTCGCGCCGGGCGTCGCGCTTCGCCTCCTGCGCGACGCCGCGCGCCTGCAGGATTTCATACGAGCCGACGGTCCGTTTCTTCTGCTGCCAGTTCGGGCGCGCCTCGTCGATGCGGACGTCGGCCGCGGCGAGCACGGTGCGCTGCTGTGCGATCGCCGCATCGAGCGTGTCGATGAACGCCTGGAAATTGCGCCAGTTGCCGGCCGGCATCCCGCTCTGCGCGGATTGCGCGAAGCGCGCGTGATATTCGTCGCGGTAGCGCAGCAGCGCGTCGAGCTGTTCGGCCGCCGCGGTGCGGTCGCGCTGCGCGGTGCCGAGCTGCTTCGCGGCCGAGTCGAGGTCTTCCTGCGCACGGTCGAGCAGCAACTGAAGGGGAAAGCCGTGGGCCATCGGGATCAGCCTCCGTAAGCGTCGAACAGCGCATCGAGCGCGGTGAGGCTCGATGCGAACGGCGCGCATTCGCGAAAGCCCTGCTGCAGGAAGGCCTCGATGCGCGGGTAAAGCGCGATCGCGCGGTCGAGCTGCGCGTCGCGGCCGGGTGCGTAGGCGCCGACCGCGATCAGGTCGCGATTGCGCTGGTAGCGCGACAGCATCTGCTTGAACTGCCGCACGTGGTCGAGATGCGTTTCGTCGATCAGCGCGGTCATCGCGCGGCTGATCGACGCCTCGATGTCGATCGCGGGATAGTGGCCGGCCTCGGCGAGCGCGCGCGACAGCACGATGTGGCCGTCGAGGATCGCGCGCGCCGAATCGGCGATCGGGTCCTGCTGGTCGTCGCCTTCGGTCAGCACCGTGTAGAACGCGGTGATCGAGCCGCCGCCTTCGGGCCCGTTGCCGGTGCGCTCGACGAGCGCGGGCAGTTTCGCGAACACCGACGGCGGATAGCCCTTCGTCGCGGGCGGCTCGCCGATCGCCAGCGCGATCTCGCGCTGCGCCATCGCATAGCGCGTCAGCGAATCCATCAGCAGCAGCACGTGCTTGCCCTGGTCGCGGAAGTACTCGGCGAGCGACGTCGCGTACGCGGCGCCCTGCATCCGCAGCAGCGGCGACACGTCGGCCGGCGCGGCGACGACGACCGAGCGCGCGAGCCCGTCCTCGCCGAGGATCTGCTCGATGAATTCCTTCACTTCGCGGCCGCGTTCGCCGATCAGCCCGATCACGATCACTTCCGCGCTCGTGTAGCGCGCCATCGTGCCGAGCAGCACCGACTTGCCGACGCCGGAGCCGGCGAACAGGCCCATCCGCTGGCCGCGGCCGACGGTGAGCAGCGCGTTGATCGCGCGCACGCCGACGTCGAGCACATGGTGGATCGGCTCGCGATCGAGCGGGTTGATCGACGGCGCCGACAGCGGCGCGTCGACTTTCGACGCGAGCGGGCCGAGGCCGTCGAGCGGGCGGCCCGATGCGTCGACGACGCGCCCGAGCATTTCCCAGCCGACCGGCAGCCGCTTCGCGCCCGCGAGCGGATCGGCGACGGGCGCGGCCTCGAGCGGCCACACGCGTGCGCCGGGCAGCACGCCGGCGACGTCGGTGGTCGGCATCAGGAACAGGCGGTCGCCGGCGAAGCCGACGACTTCGGCTTGCGCGTGCGGCAGCGTGCTGCCGGGCGGCAGTTCGATCGTGCATTCGGCGCCGACCGACAGGCGCAGCCCGATCGCCTCGAGCACGAGGCCGGCCGCGCGCGTGAGGCGGCCGCACGGCCGCAGCGGCAGCGCGCGGTGGCTGCGTGCGGCGAGCCCGTTCAGGTGCGTGCGCCAGTGCGCGAGGTGCGGATTGTGCGGCGCGCGCGGGGCGGCGCCGGCGGCCTCGGATGCCGCGTGCGGCGAGGCGTCGAATGCGGGATCGTGCGGGGCAGCCGGCCCGAACGACGCAAGCGCGAGCTCGCGTTCGAGCGGCGTCATGCCGTCGTGCGCGAGCGCGTCGGGCGAGCGCGTCACCACGTGCTCACCTTGCCGATCGCGGCGGCGACGCGCTGCCAGCGCGTGGGCAGCGTCGCGTCGACCTCGCCGGTCGCGGCGTGCGCGCGGCAGCCGCCGCGCTCGATCGACGCGTCGGTGCGCACGTTCCAGCCGAGCGTGTCGAGGTCGTCCTGCAGATACGCCTCGACGACGGGCAGGTCGGCCGGATTCACCGCGAGATGCGGCGCGCCGGCGAGCGCCGGTTCGGCCGCGAGCACGTCGCGCACGGCGGCGACCAGCGCGGCCGGGTCGTGCTTCACGTGCTGGCGCACGACCTGCTGCGCGATGTCGAGGGCGAGCTGCGCGAGGTCGGACGCGAGATCGTGTTCGACGGCCGAGACGGCTTCGCGAAACGACGCGGCGAGCGCCGCCAGTTGCGCGGCCTGTTCGCGCGCTTCGGCCTGGCCGGCCTCGAAACCCTGTTCGCGGCCCTGTTCGAAACCGGCCTGGTAGCCGCGCGCCTGGCCTTCGACGTGGCCGGCCGCATGGCCTTCGGCGTGCGCGGCGTCGCGCACGCGCTGCAACTCCTCGGCGAGCGCGGCCGCAGCGGCCGCCGCGTCGTCGGGCGGCGGCGGGGGCGGCGGCGGGTCGAACGACGCCATCTCCCACCGCTGGTACGCGGTGAGGGTGCCCACGCGATCGCTCGCCGAATCAGACATAGGCGTCTTCCGCCTTGCCGCCGATCGCGATCGCGCCGCTCTCGGCGAGGTTGCGCACGATCTGCAGGATGCGGCGCTGCTGCGTCTCGACGTCGGACACGCGTACCGGGCCGCGCGCGTCGAGATCCTCGGCGAGCAGTTCGGCCGCGCGCTGCGACATGTTCGCGAGGAACTTCTGGCGCAGCGCGGGCGGCGCGCCCTTGAGCGCGATGATCAGCGTTTCGGACTCGACTTCCTTGAGGATCATCTGGATTGCGCGATCCTCGAGGTCGAGCAGGTTCTCGAACACGAACATCTGGTCGATGATCTTCTGCGCGAGATCGGCGTCGTACTGGCGCACGCTTTCGAGCACGCCTTCCTCGTGCACGCTCGTCATGAAGTTCAGGATCTCGGCCGCGGTGCGGATGCCGCCCATCGGGCTGCGCTTCAGGTTGTCGCTGCCGGACAGCAGGCCGGTGAGCACGTCGTCGAGCTCGCGCAGCGCGGCCGGCTGGATGCCGTCGAGCGTCGCGATCCGCAGCAGCACGTCGTTACGCAGCCGTTCGGTGAAGCACGACGCGATTTCCGACGCCTGGTCGCGGTCGAGGTGCACGAGGATCGTCGCGATGATCTGCGGATGCTCGTTCTTGATCAGTTCGGCCACCGCGGCCGAATCCATCCATTTGAGGCCCTCGATGCCGCTCGTGTCGCTACCCTGCAGGATGCGGTCGATCAGCACGCCGGCCTTGTCCTCGCCGAGCGCCTTCGTCAGCACCGAGCGGATGTACTCGTTCGAATCGAGCGACAGCGCGGTGTGCTGCTCGGCTTCCTTCACGAACTCCTGCAGCACGTCCTCGACCTGCTCGCGCGTGACGTTCTTCAGCGCGGCCATCGCCACGCCGATCTTCTGAACCTCGCGCGGCGCGAGGAACTTGAATACCTGCGCGGCCTCTTCCTCGCCGATCGACATCAGCAGCAGCGCGCTCTTGGTCAAGCCTTCAGCGTTCATCGGACACCCAGTTCTTCACGACGGTGGCGACGATCTTCGGATCCTGGCGGGCGATCGTGCGCGCGTAGTCGAGGTTGCGTTCGTAGCGGTTCTTCTCGTTTTCGAAGCCGAGCAGCAGCGGATCGGCTTCCTCCGCCGCCTTCTCTGGCGCGGGCAGGCCGTCGAGCGCGACCGTGTCCTCCGGCGCCGCGAGCGCCGGCGCGGCCGGCTCGGGCGGCGGGAACGCGCGGCGCATCGCCGGGCGCACGAACATGAAGTAGAGCGCCGCCGCGGCCGCCGCGATGCCGAGCCACTTCGCGGCTTCCTTCGCCATCGCGATCACGTCGGGCTGGCGCCACCACGGCAGGTCGGCGTACGGGTCGCTCACGGTCGAGAACGCGCTGTTCACGACGTTCACCGAGTCGCCGCGCTTCGCGTCGTAACCCATCGCGTCCTTCACGAGTTGTTCGACCTGCGCGAGCTTCGCGGGCGGCAGCGGCTGCATCGTCACGTGGCCCTTCGCGTCGGCCACCGGCTGGTAGTTGACGACGACCGCCACCGACAGCCGCTTCACGCTGCCCATCGGCTGTTCGGTATGGCGGATCGTCTTGTCGAGCTCGTAGTTGGTCGTCTGGTCCTTGCGGTCGCTGACCGGCGTGGTCTGCGGCGCGTTCTGGCCGTTGCCGGCGACGATCGGCGCGGAGGCCGGCTGCGGCGGCGTGTTCGACAGCGCGCCCGGCACGCCGGACGCGCCGCCCTGCGCGAGTTCGGTCGCGCTGCTGGTCTGCTGGCTGCGGATCGCGGCCTGCTGCGGCGTGCCGTTCGGGCCGTAGCTTTCCGAGGTCTGCTCGATCTTCGAGAAATCGAGATCCGCGCTGACCTGCGAGCGCGCGTTGCCGGCGCCGAAGATCGGCGCGAGGATCGCGTCGATGCGCTTCTGCGTGTTGTGCTCGACCTGCTGCACGTACTTGAGCTGGCTCGCGTCGAGGCCGGAAGCGGATGCGGTCTGGGTCAGCAGGTTGCCGTCCTGGTCGACGATCGTCACGTTCTTGGCCGGCATGTCCGGCACGCCGGACGACACCATCCGCGTGATCGCCTGGACCTGGCCCTCGTCGAGCACGCGGCCCGGGTAGAGGTCGACGAACACCGACGCGCTCGGCGCTTCCTTGTCGCGCACGAACACCGACGGCTTCGGAATCGCGAGATGCACGCGCGCGCCGCGCACGGCATTGATCGATTCGATGGTGCGCTGCAGCTCGCCTTCGAGCGCGCGCTGGTAGTTGATCTGCTCGGCGAACTGGCTGATGCCGAATTTCTGGTTGTCCATCAGCTCGAAGCCGACCGAGCCGCCCTTGGGCAGCCCCATCGCGGCGAGTTTCAGGCGCGTCTCGTGCACCTGGCTCGACGGCACGAGGATCGCGCCGCCGGCATCGGCGAACTTGTAGGGAACGTTTGCCTGCTGGAGCGCGGCGATGATCGCGCCGCCGTCGCGGTCCGACAGGTTGCTGTACAGCACGCGGTAGTCGGGCGCCCGGCTCCACAGCACGAGCGCGGTGATCGCGGCGATGGCGAACGCGACGGCGATCACGAACGGCAGCTTCGGGTTGCCCTTCATCCGCGAGATGCCGGGAATGCGTTCCGCGAAGCCGCCAAGCCCGAAGTCCGCGCCTGCGCCTGCGCCGCCCGCGCCCGGCAACGCGGCGGCCGCGGCGGCGCCGGGCACCGGGCTGAGGCCCGCGCGGGCGTCTGGGTTGATCAGCGAGTTGGCCTGCGAATCCATGCGTCGAGTTTCTCCGGAGCGGGACGACTGAGCTCGCTCGGACGAGCGGGCGGACAATGACACGATGCGATTATCGGGACCCGCGGCGCACTCCGATCGACCGAAAAGAGCGGGGTTTCCCCCGTACTTTCGCGGCTTTGACGCGCACCGCGCTGCTATCCTTTGTCGCGATCCGGCATGGTGCGCGTGGTGCGGCGCCGGCGGGTCGCCCGGTGTGTCCGGGTCTCTTCTCTATGTCTGGGGACAGCATGACTGCGAACGTCAGCGGAATCGGTTCGGTGTTGCAACAGATGCAGTCGATGGCCGCGCAGGCGTCCGGCGGCGTCGCGAGCCCGACGGCGGCGCTGGCCGGCGCGGGCGCGGCGACGGCCGGCACGTTCGCGAGCGCGATGAAGGCATCGCTCGACAAGATCAGCGGCGACCAGCAGCACGCGCTCGGCGAGGCGAAGGCGTTCGAGGTCGGCGCGCCGAACATCTCGCTGAACGACGTGATGGTCGACATGCAGAAAGCCAATATCGGCTTCCAGTTCGGGCTCCAGGTCCGCAACAAGTTGGTGAGCGCTTACAACGACATCATGCAGATGGCGGTGTGACGGCCATCCGGGGACGGCCGTCCGGCGACGGCTCGGGGCTTGCCGGGTGAGGCGGGCGGCCGGCATCGCTTGCCCGACGGCAGCCTCCGCGCACCTAAAGCTTTTCAAATCCCTTCCGATAACTCCGGTGAAGGCCGTCCCGTGCAACGCACGGCCGCGGCTCCTGACTAGCCAACGCAAATAACAAGGAGAAGCGCATGTTTTCCCCAGGACACGCTGGAGCCAATGCGTACGCGCGTGTCGGCGTCGAGACGGGGGTGATGGGCGCCTCCCCGCACCGGCTGATCGCGATGCTGTACCAGGGCGCACGGCAGGCGATCGCACTGGCGCGCATGCATTTGCAGCAGGACAACGTGTCCGGGCGCGGCGAGGCGATCGGCAAGGCGATCCGGATCGTCGAGAGCGGCCTGCAGGCGTCGCTGAACCGCGACGCGGGCGGCCAGATCGCCGACCGGCTCGATGCGCTGTATGCGTATATCGGCCGGCGCCTGCTCGAAGCGAACACGCAGGCGAGCGACGCGATGCTGGTCGAGGTCGACCGCCTGCTCGCGACGCTCGAGGAAGCATGGACGGGCATCGCCCCGGAAGTCGCGCGGATGGCCGCGCAACAGGTAGCGGAAGCATCACGATGAATCACAAGGCCGAATACTTCGCGCGTTACGAGGCGCTCGCCGCCGTGTCGGGCCGGATGCTGTGCGCCGCGCGCGACGCCGACTGGAGCGCGTTGCCGGAGTTGCAGGCCGAATTCATGCAACTCGTCGACGGGTTGAAGGAGGCCGATCCGGGCGTCGCGCTCGACGAGTCGGATCTCGGCCGCAAGCTCGACCTGATCCGTCGCATCCTGGCCGACGACGCCGCGATCCGCGATCTCGCGAGTCCCGACGTCGCGCGGCTGTCCGCGCTGTTCGAGGCGCGGCGCTCGACCCAGGTATTGACCGATCTGTACCGCGCGCGCGGGTAGGGCCGTGGTCCGGAGGCGGGTGCGGGGCGCCCGGGCCCGGCGCCGCACGCGGCGCGTGCCGGTCCCGCGGGCGGCACCGGCGTGCCGCGCCCCGATTCGCAACGATGTGGCTGATATAGGCAGGCTTCGATCATGACCGGTATCGACTCCGTTGCGGCCGCGCTGCTGGCGAGCCGCCTCGACAGCCTGCTGACCGGCACCGTATCGGCGCCGGCGGGCGGCGGCGCGGCCTCGCAGGTCGGCACGCCCGGCGCCGGCGCGTCGTCCTCGCCGCCGGCCGGCAGCCCGAGCGCCGCGCCGCCCGCTTCCACGCAGACCGCGCTGTCCGACGTCGGGCGCGTGCTCGACGCGATCTCGCGCTCGGGCGGCGACGCGACGCCGGCGATCGTCGGCCGGCTGCCGCTGCTCGCCGATCCCACCGTGCTGCTCACCGAGACGCCCGTGCCGGCGCGCGCGCCGGCTGCGTCCGGTCCCGCTGCGTCTTCCACGCCGGCTTCCGCTGAAGCGTCGTCCACGGCAGCGGCGCGCGATGCGGCCGCGCCGCCGCCGGTCGCTGCGTTGCGGGCGGCGTTGGCGCAGGCCGTGAGCGAAAGCGGCCTCTTCTACGAATCCCATCTCGCGCAATGGCTGGCCGGCCAGCGGCCGCTCGCGGCACTGATGCGCGAGCCGCAGGCGCGCCTCGCGACCGCGCTCGCGCCCGTGCCGGCCGACCCGGAAGCCGTCCCGCGCGAGCCGACCGACGTGCTCGACGAATTGCTCGCACCGCGCCCGCCGCTGCCCGCCGCCGCGCGGGCCACCGCGCAACCGCCGGCCCAGGGCGGCGCGCCTGCACGCGACCCCGCCCAGGCCGCGCCGGCGGCCGCCCGGCCGGGCGCACCGTCGCCGCCCGACGCCGCCGATCCGCTGGCCGCGCACGCCGATACCCACTGGACGCCCGCGCGTGCCGGGCTGGCCGCCGCATCGTCCGACCCGCAGGCGCAACCGCTCGCGCCCGTGCACCCGGCCGCCGTGCCGCTCGTTCGGCAGCAGCTCGATGCGCTCGCGACCGACCAGTTTCGCTGGACCGGCGAGGCGTGGCCCGGCGCGCGGCTCGACTGGACGATCGAACCCGACGAGCCGGGCCACCGTGCACCGCGCGGCGGCGGTGACGACGACACGGGCGACGGCATCGCGTGGCGCACGCGCCTGACGCTGACGCTGCCCTCGCTCGGCACGGTGGACGCCGAGCTGGTGCTGAACGGCGCACAGCTCGTCGCGCGGCTACGCGCGAACCAGACGGGCGCCGACCGCCTCACGCGCAACGAAGCCGCGCTGCGGCAGCGGCTCGAGGGTTCGGGGCTCAAGGTGGGCGGGCTGTCGATTCGCGCGGTCGACGACGGGCCGGACGGCTTCGACCTCTTTGCCGCCCAGGCCGCCGCCGCCGCGTACGCGCGCGGCGCGGCCGACGTGCGGGTGCCGGGCGACGACGACGAGGCGCTGTGATGAGCATGACGTCCCGCAAGCGCGCGGCCGCGCTCGTCTACGACCCGAAGGGCGGCGACGCGGCGCCTCGGGTGGTCGCGAAGGGCTACGGCGTGCTCGCCGAGATGATCGTCGCGCGCGCACACGACGCGGGGCTGTACGTGCATACGGCACCGGAGATGGTGTCGCTGCTGATGCAGGTCGATCTCGACGACCGGATCCCGCCGCAGCTCTATCAGGCGGTCGCCGATCTGCTCGCATGGCTGTACGCGCTCGATCGCACCGAGCCCGCGCCGGACGCGGCCGCGCCGCGCTTCCCGCTGCCGCCGTTGCGCTGAACGGCCTGCCGTCGCGCGGCTTCTTGCGACATGCGGCTCGTGGTCGGCGGGATCATTCCGCCGGCATCGTGCGCCGATCGATTGGCTTCGTGCTGCAACGGACACCTTTCTTTCGCGTTCCGGCGCGCAGGGAACCCGCCGTTCCGCACGCGCACGGATTGAGCCGGCTTTTGATTTATGTAATGATATCCATTCTCATTTTCATGCTGCCCGGGCGGTGCGCACTTCCTGCGCGCCGCCCGTTGTTTTGAACGAATGGAACCTTTCGCGTGAACGCGCCCGAAACGATCGACCCGCCGAAGACGGGCATGCCGCGCGCCGGCGTCACCATGCTGCACCCGGCGGGCCGCCCGCTGAGCGACGACGAACTGGCCGCGCGCCGCCAGCGCTCGCGCCGCGCGACCTTCATCAAGTGGCTGCGCAAGGTGCACGGCTGGGTCGGGCTGTGGGGCGCGGTGCTCGGGCTGCTGTTCGGGGTGACCGGCGTGGTGCTGAATCACCGCGCGCCGCCGCTGAAGATTCCGACCGGCGAGCCGCAGGTCGAGGAGATGCAGATCGCGCTGCCGGATCCGGTGCCGAAGACGCCCGCCGCGATGACGAAGTGGCTGCAGCAGGAGCTGCATTTCGACGGCAAGCCCGGCCGCATGCGCAAGGAGCCGGCGCAGGCCGTCGCGTGGGGCGACAAGCGCGTGATGCAGCCCGAGCACTGGCAATTCGGCGTGTTCGGGCCGCACCAGAACCTGCAGGCCGAGTACTGGGTCGGCAACGGCTACGTGTCGGTGAAACGCACGGGCAACACGTTCCTGACGACGCTGAACAACCTGCATCGCGGCGTCGGGATGAACCTCGGCTGGGTGCTGCTGATGGATACGATCGCAGGTTCGTTGATCCTGCTGTCGCTGACGGGCGTGCTGCTGTGGACCGAGCTGAACAAGCGCCGCACGGTCGGCGTCGTGCTGGTGGTCGGTTCGGTTGCCGCCGCGCTGGCTGCCGGCCTCACCTGATCGGCGGTGGCGCCGGCCTGCGCCGGCGCCCGGCGCGAGCACGGCCGCCCGCCGCCGCGGGTCAGAGGCCGCAGGCCGCGCCGCCGTTCGCCGCGATTTCGCGCGCGGCCTTCGCGCCTTCGACCTGCAGGATCGTCGGCAGCGACACGTTGTTCTTCGCGGCGGTGATCTCGGCCAGGATCGAGATCGCGATTTCCGGCGGCGTCCGGCTGCCGATGTAGATGCCGGCCGGCCCATGCAGCCGGGCCAGTTCCGCTTCGCTCAGGTCGAATTCGCGCAGCCGCTCGCGCCGCGCCGCGTTGTTGCGCCGCGAGCCGAGCGCGCCCACGTAGAACGCGGGCGTCTTCAGCGCCTCCATCAGTGCGAGATCGTCGAGCTTCGGGTCGTGCGTGAGCGCGATCACGGCCGAACGCGCATCGAGCTTCATGTCGAGCACCGTGTCGTCGGGCATCGAGTGCACGACGCGCGTGCCCGGCACGTCCCACGCATCCGTGTATTCGTCGCGCGGATCGCACACCGTCACCTGGTAGTCGAGCCCGACCGCGATCTGGCACAGATAGCGTGACAACTGGCCGGCGCCGATCACGAGCATCCGGTAGCGCGGCCCGTGGATCGTCACGAGCCGTTCGCCGTCGAACGCGAGCCCGTCGGTCGCCTGCGCGGGCGACAGCGACGCGCGGCCGGTCGCGAGCGTCATCGTGCGCGTGACGAGGTGGCCGGCCTCGACCTGCGCGCACAGCGCGGCGATCCCGCTGTCGCGCGTGAGCGGTTCGAGCACCAGCTGGATCGTGCCGCCGCACGGCAGCCCGAAGCGGTGCGCTTCCTCGGCGGTCACGCCGTACTTGAGCGCTTCCGGGCGCGCATCGGCCGCGATGCCGCTCGCATGCACGCGGGCGATCAGGTCGTCCTCGATGCATCCGCCGGACACGGAGCCGACCACGAGGCCGTCCTCGCGCACCGCGAGCATCGCGCCTTCGGGGCGCGGCGACGAGCCCCACGTTTTCACGACTGTCACGAGCAGCACGCGCCGCCCTTCTTCGAGCCAGCGCGCGCTGGATTTCAGTACATCGAGATCGACGCTTTCCATCGTTTTTCCTGTTGCCGGACGGCCCGCCGCGCGGCGCCGTCGTTCGATGGCGGGATTATGAACCGCCCGGCGCGCGCGTGCAGGCGGCGCGCGGCTCGCGCGGGCAAATCCGGAGGATCGGGCAAGATTTCGCGACGATCGGACAGTGATCGCGCGGGCGCCGAGGGGGCGGGAGAGAAGGGGGCGTGCGGGGCCGGCAGCGGCCCCGCGCGGGAGGCGTCATCGCGCCATGACGGCGCTCAGTGCGCGTCGGGGTGGCCGTGCGCGAGCTTCGAGTGGTGCCGCGAGTACAGGAAGTAGATCACGAGGCCGATCACGAGCCAGATGGCGAACGCGGCCCACGTGACGGCCTGCAGATTCAGCATCAGGAACAGGCACGACGCGACCGCGAGGATCGGCACCACGGGCACGCCCGGGCAGCGGAACGCGCGCGGCAGCTCGGGGTGCGTGCGGCGCAGCACGAGCACGGCGATCGACACCATCGAGAACGCCGCGAGCGTGCCGATGTTGATCAGCTCGGCGAGCACGTTGAGCGGCACGAGCGCGGCGATCAGCCCGAAGAACAGGCCGACCAGCCAGGTGGTCAGGAACGGCGTCGCAAAGCGCGGATGCACGCGCGACAGCGTGGCCGGCAGCAGCCCGTCGCGCGACATCGCGAAGATCACGCGCGTCTGGCCGTAGCTCATCACGAGGATCACGGTCAGCATGCCGAGCACCGCGCCGAGATCGATGAAACCCGCGACCCACTTCTCGCCGGCGACCTGCAGCGCATACGAGATCGGGTGCGAGATGTTCGCGTACTCGGCCGACGGCACGATGCCGGTCGCGACCGCGGCGACCGTCACGTACAGCACCGCGCACACCGCGAGCGACGCGATGATGCCGATCGGCAGGTCGCGCTTCGGGTTCTTCACTTCCTCGGCCGCCGACGACACCGCGTCGAAGCCGATGAACGCGAAGAACATCACGGCCGCCGCGCCGAACACGCCGTTCCAGCCGTGCGGCATGAACGGCTGCCAGTTCGCGGGCGTTACGTGGAACAGGCCGACCGCGATCACGAGCAGCACGACCGACACCTTGATGAACACCATGATGTTGTTGATGCGGGTCGATTCGCGGATGCCGATCGACAACAGCGTCGTGATCACGATCATCACGAGGAACGCGGGCAGGTTGAACCACGTGGTGACGCCCGGCACCGCGCCCGGCGCGGCCGTCAGCACGGCCGGCAGCGTGAGCCCGAAGCCCTGCAGCAGCGACTGCAGATAGCCCGACCAGCCGACCGACACGGCCGACGACGCGAGGCCGTACTCGAGCATCAGGTCCCAGCCGATGATCCACGCCACCAGCTCGCCGAGCGTCGCGTACGAATACGTGTAGATCGAGCCGGCGACGGGGATCGTCGACGCGAACTCCGCGTACGACAGTGCGGCGAGGCCGCACGCGATCGCGGCGATCACGAACGACAGCATCAGCGCGGGGCCGGCCTGGACGGCGCCGGTGCCCGTCAGCACGAAGATGCCGGTGCCGATGATCGCGCCGATGCCGAGGAAGGTGAGGTCGATCGCGCCGAGCGCTTTCTTGAGCCCGGCGGCTTGCGCGCCGGCGATCATGCGATCGACGTTTTTCTTGCGGAAGAGAGACATTGCGGAGGAATCGCCGGCACGCGCGGGCACGGCGCGCCGATTGAGTGAAAACCCGTAATTTTAGCCGATTTGGCGTGCAAGCCCTGCTGCGGTGCAGCGGCGCGCCGCGGAATCGGCCGAGAAAACAAGCGCCTGCGTGCGCAACGGGCGCGCCTGGGCGCGGCGCGGCATGCACCGCGCCGCCGGATCGGACGAATTCGAACTGGCCGGGGGATCAGGCGCCGGCCGTGGGCGCCATGTCGACGAGCTGGTTGCTCATCACGTAGAACGTGAGTTCCGCGTTGTTCGACAGCCGCATCTTCTCGAGCAGCCGCGACCGGTACACGCTCACCGTCTTCACCGACAGCGACAGCGTGTTCGCGATATCGGTGAGCCGCTTGCCCGACGCGAGCATGCAGAGCGTCTGGTATTCGCGGTCGGACAGCTTCTCGTGCGGCAGCGGCTCGTTCTCGAACGACACGTATTCGGCGAGCGCCTCGGCCATCGCGGGGCTCACGTACTTGCGGCCGGCCGCGACCTGCTGGATCGCGCCGATCATCTGCGCGGCGTTCACCGTCTTCGACAGGTAGCCGGACGCGCCTGCCTTCAGCGCGCGCACCGCGTACTGGTCCTCGCGGTACATCGAGAACATCAGCACCGGCGTGCGCGACAGCTTGCGCTTCAGGCGCTTGAGCAGCTCGATGCCGTTCGTGTCGGGCAGCGAGATGTCGAGCAGGATCACGTCGAATTCCTGCTTGTCGACGGCGGCCATCGCATCGCCGCCGTTCTCGGCCTCGGTCACGTCGCGCGCGACGCCGCGATCGATCAGCAACTGGCGGATCCCTTGCCGGACAATCGCGTGATCGTCCACGAGCAGGATGTTCAGGCTCATCGCGGCCTCACGAAAGCGACGTGCGACGTGCCGCGACGGGCACCGCGAGCAGCGAATTCCACGCGAAGCGCGCGATGACGCGCGTGCCGCGGCCGGTTGCCGGCGTGACCGTCTCGAAGCTGCCGCCGAACGCCTCGCAGCGCGCGCGCATGCCGGCGAGGCCGTAGCCGTTGCGGCGGCGCCGGGCGAAACCGGTCCCATCGTCGGTGACACTCAGCGACAGATGGGTGCCGTCGGTGACGATCCGGACGTCGACCGACGTCGCGCGGGCGTGCTTCGCGACGTTCGACAGCGCTTCCTGCGCGACGCGGAACACCGCGAGCGCACCGGCGCCGGCGATCTGCGTCAGGCGCGCGTCGGCCGCGCACACGAAGCTCGTGCGCAGGCCCGTGCGCGCCGCATGGGTGTCGATCCACGACGACAGCGCGCCGACCACGCCTGCGTCCAGCGCCGGCGTATCGCGTTCGTCGATGAGCCGGCGATTCGCGTCGGTCGCGGCATCGAGCGCCTGCTGCGCCAGCGCCAGCGCGCGCAGGCAGCCTTCCGGCGCGTCGGCCGGCAGCCACGTTTGAACGTTTGCGAGTGCGAAGCGGGCGGCGGTCAGTTCGGCGCCGAGCCCGTCGTGCAGCTCGCCGGCCAGATGGCGGCGGGCCGCTTCGTCGGCGGCCAGAAGCTCGGCGGAAAGGGCGGCGATCCGTGCGGCGGACGCGTCGCGTTTCGACGCGGCGTCGGCCATGGGCGGAGTAGCAGCGCAGCCAGGCATGCGCTGCCGTGACGGGAACGGGGCGTGGGCGCCCGAGGGCGCGTTAAGCGACGTATCCATGACTCTCCTGCTCTCAGAAAGCGGTTCAGACACCGGCTGGCTGCGTGCGCTGGCTGCCGTTTCGATGACGGTCGCCGCCAGAGAATCGCTCCATGCCGAGGTAACAAAAGTTACATCTTGTAACACATGCATCCGACCCTTCCATGCTCTTCCGAACGGCAACCACGCGCGCCGAATAATATCTCAAAACTACTGAAAACGTCATGTCGGGCGGACATTTAAGGGTAAATGTGAATAATCGGAATGAAGGTGTTGTAGGAAAAACACTGACATCCGACCACCGGGCGATGACGTATCCAAATGTAACTATTTGAGATGGAATGGTCCCAGTTTGTTACGAATTCGCCAAGTGGGGACGAAAAAAAACCGGAGCTTTTGCTCCGGTTCTTGATGACGCGCAATGAGGGCCTGTTCCCGTTATTGGCGGGAACGGCCCTGAGGGATCGGTCAATCCACGAACGCGCGCTCGATCACGTAGTGGCCCGGCGCGCTGTTCTTGCCTTCGACGAGGCCGGCCTGCTTCAGCAGCTCGGTCGTGTCCTTCAGCATCGCGGTGCTGCCGCACAGCATCACGCGGTCGTTTTCCGGCGAGAACGCGGGCACGCCGAGATCCGTGAACAGCTTGCCCGTCGCGATGAGGTCGGTGATCCGGCCTTCGTTGTCGAACGCTTCGCGCGTGACCGTCGGGTAGTAGACGAGCTTTTCCTTGATGATGTCGCCCAGGTACTCGTGGCCCGGCAGGTCGTGCTTGATGTAGTCCATGTACGCGAGCTCGCCCTTCAGGCGGCACGTGTGGGTCAGGATCACCTTGTCGAAGCGGTCGTAGATGTCCGGATCCCGGATGATCGACATGAACGGCGCGAGGCCCGTGCCCGTCGACAGCATCCACAGCGTCTTGCCCGGCAGCAGGTTGTCGGCGACCAGCGTGCCCGTCGGCTTCTTGCCGATCAGCACCGTGTCGCCCACCTTCAGGTGCTGCAGGCGCGACGTCAGCGGGCCGTTCTGCACCTTGATGCTGAAGAATTCGAGATGCTCTTCGTAGTTCGGGCTGACGATCGAGTAGGCGCGCGCGAGCGGCTTGCCGTCGACTTCGAGGCCGACCATCGTGAATTCGCCGTTGTTGAAGCGCAGGCTCGGCTCGCGGGTGCAGGTGAAGCTGAAAAGCGTGTCGGTCCAGTGATGGACGGATTGGACGGTGGCGGTGTCGTATTTGCTCATGGCTTTGAAAACGGACGCGCGTAGCGGACGCGTGTAACGGGCCCAAAAACGGGCAAAAAAACCGAGTGCGTCGGCCCGATCGCGGACCGGCCGGCCGGCGCGTCGGACACGCGCCTTCTCGATGACAGACGTTTGAGGAACTCGTTATTTTACCCTGCTTGGGGCAGATGCGGGCTTGACCCGCGCGGCCGCGCGGATTTGGCGCAACGCATCCTTTCAACGGGCTTTCGTCGATCGGCCGCGCTCGACCATGCGTTTCGCGCCGAGGCCGACACGTTCGGGCGGCGCCTTGACGGGAGCGCGCGGCCGCCGGCGCGTTACTGCGGATCGAGGCGCAGCCGCGCGATGTACGGCAGGTGGTCCGACAGCCAGGCGGCTTCGCCGGACGGCGCGCGCCATTCGAGCGGCGTCAGGCCGCGCACGAACATCTTGTCGAGCGCGAGCGCCGGCGAGAACGCGGGGAACGTGCGGCCCGATTCACCGAGCAGCGTCGCGACCTCGGACAGCCCGATCTCGCCGAACAGCGCGACCGAGTCGTTGCGCCAGTCGTTGAAGTCGCCGGCGAGCATCAACGGGCCGTCGCCCGCGTTGCGCACGATCCAGTGCGCGATCCAGTGCATCTGGCGCAGCCGCGCGGCGCGCGTGAGCGCGAGGTGCGCGCACAGCAGCGTGACCGGGCGCGCGCCCGCGAGCGTCGCGCGCGCGACCAGCAGCCCGCGCCGCTCGAAGCGGTGCGCGGAGATGTCCCAGCGGCCGCCGAGGTCGAGCGGATGCGGCGACAGGATCGCGTTGCCGTGCCGCCACGACGGCTTGAACACGTTCGGCCCGAGCGCGATCTGCCAGTCGAGCGCCTGCGCGATCTCGGTGGCCTGGCAATGCCACACGTCGTCGACCGCGTCGTCCATCGGCGAGCCGAAGCCCGGTGCGAGCATCGGGCGCGGCATGCGGCGCGCCATCGCTTCCTGCAGGAAATACACGTCGGCATGCATCGACTGCATCCAGTCGCGCATCGCGTTCCACGCGGTGAAGCCGAGCGGCGAGCGGCCCTTGTGCAAGTTCCAGCTCACGGCGGTGATTTCATCGGGCGTGGCGTGCGGCTCGGCGAACGGCAGGGACAGGGCGTCGGCGGACATGACGCTCAATCCTTCGCGACGTGCGCACGCACGCGGTACACGAGATGCGGATGCTGCTCGACGAGCGTCCAGTCGGTCCATGCATCGCCCCCGACCGCCAGGCCGGGGTGGCTCGCGACGATCTGCCGCGGCGCCGCGGGCACGCACGCATCGCCATGCGTCGCATTGTCGTCGTCGAGCGTTTCCTGCACGTCGAGCCCGAGCGACACGGTGTGCGCGTTGGCGTCGACGGCGAGCGGGGCGACCGTCACCGAGCGCGAGCGCTCGGTCGGCACGACGCGCGCGGCATTGCCGCAGCCCACCGGCACGGAGGACGGATAGCGATGGGTATCGGTGCGGGACTGACCCACGGTGGTGTTTTGCTGGAACGTGTCGATCGTCTGACCGTCGCGCACCACCTGGATTTCCCATGCGACGACGGCCGGCGCGGGGCTCTGCGCATGGGCGGCGAGCACGATGCTCGCAAGCAGGACGGCCAGGCCGTGTTTCAGCATGAAACGTCTCCGGAAACGCGCGATAGCAGGGAACGGACGCACATCTTACGCCCGATCGATTTCGGCCGTGATGTGACAGGACGTGCCGCGGCAGGTTCGCAGCACGATGCGGTCCTGCCCGACAAGTGAGGCCGCGTCATGCGTTTTCAAGCGAAAAAGCGCGTGAACTCGGCGACGCTCGCGCGCTCGGTGACGAGGCGGTTCTCGATCGCGTCGGGGTCCGCATGGCCGAGCGCCATGCCGCAGACGAACTGCTCGTTGGCGGGAATGCCGAGGTGTTCGGCGACGATCCGGTGAAACGGCACGAACGCGGCCTGCGGGCAGGTGTCGAGGCCGCGGGCGCGCGCCGCCGTCATCACGCCCTGCAGGAACATCCCGCAGTCGAGCCACGCGCCCTGCGCCATGATGCGCTCGAGCGTGAAGAACAGCGCGACCGGCGCATCGAAGAAACGGAAATTGCGCGCGTGCTGCGCGTGCATGCGCGCCTTCTCGTCGCGGCGGATGTTCAACAGCCCGTACAGGTCCCAGCCGACCTTGCGGCGCCGGTCGAGATACGGCGACACCCATTCGCGCGGATAGTAGTCGTATTCGGCGACGTATTTCTCGTCGCGCGCGGGATCGTCGTAGGCCGCGGTGAGCGCGGCCGCGAGCGCGTCGCGCGTCGCGCCCGTGGCGACGTACACGCGCCATGGCTGGATGTTGGTGCCCGACGGCGCGCGGCTCGCGGCTTCGAGGATCGCCTCGATCGTGTCGCGCGGCACGGGCGTCGGCAGGAACGCGCGGACCGCGCGGCGCGACTTGAGCGCGGCGTCGACGGCATCGACCGCATCGACGCAACGGAGCGCGTCGGCGTCGACGCGCGGGGAAGCGGGGACGGACATCGGCAACCCTTCGGGCGAGGTGTCAGGCGAGGTGCGGAGCGGCATGCGCGCGGCCGCCATCGGCGAGCCCCGCGCGAGCGTCGTGAATCTTCGATGATACGCCGCGGCGCGCGGCCGTGCAGCGTGCGCGCGCTGTTAGCAGCAGACGCGCCCGGCTGCTTGCTTGCGCGGCGATGCGGGATCGCTACACTGAAATCGTAAGGGTCTGATGCATGTATGACGGCAAGTGCAGCGAGGTGAGTATGACGACGGCGATGGTGAAACATGAACTGGCGGTGGCGTCCTTCAGCACGGTGTACGACCTCGAGCAGGTCGAGACGGCGCTGGGCGACCTGAACGAGAGCGCGAGCGACGCACTGCGCTCGACCTACGAGAAGATGCTCAAGACGGGGAATCTGCGTTTCTGCGTGAAGCCGAACCGGATGCCGTCGTTCGACGCGCTCGGCGAGGCGTTGCCGAATTTCGGCGAGCCGCTCGACGACGTGCGCAAGCAGATCGCGCTGTGCCTCGAAACGGACGACCGGCTCGAACTGATGCCGATCCTGCTGCTCGGGCCGCCCGGGATCGGCAAGACGCATTTCGCGAAGGCGCTCGCGCAACTGCTCGGCACCGCGTATCACTACGTGCCGATGAGTTCGCTGACGGCCGGCTGGATCCTGTCGGGCGCGTCGTCGCAATGGAAGAACGCGAAGCCCGGCAAGGTGTTCGATGCGCTCGTGAACGGCAGCTACGCGAACCCGGTGATCGCCGTCGACGAGATCGACAAGGCCGGCAGCGATGCGCAATACGATCCGCTCGGCGCGCTGTACGCGTTGCTCGAGCACGACACCGCGCGCGCGTTCGTCGACGAATTCGCGGAAGTGCCGATCAACGCGGGCAACGTGATCTGGATCGCGACCGCGAACGACGCGCAGGCGATTCCGGAGCCGCTGCTCAACCGGATGAACGTGTACGAGATCGCGCCGCCCGATGCGGCCGGCGCGCGCCGGATCGCGCAGACGATCTACGACGAGATCCGCACGTCGCATGCGTGGGGGCGGCGCTTCCCCGAGACGCTCGGCGACGATGCGCTCGACGTGCTGGCCGCGACGCCGCCGCGCACGATGCGCCGCGCGCTGCTGCACGCGTTCGGCGCCGCGCGGCTCGACGGCCGCGATGCGATCGGGCCGGCCGACATCCGCGCCGACGAAGGCGCGGCGAAGCGCCGGCCGATCGGCTTCTGACGCGGCCGCGCGCGCACGGCCGCGGCGTGCGCGCGTGGCGTTCGTGGCGCGCGCGCCCGCATCGTCGGCCTCGTCGCGATGCGCGGGCGTTCGGCAAGCGGGCGAACCGGGACGTACAATCGTCCTCTCTCCCTTCGACGCGCGAGCAGCGCGAAAAGCCATGGAGCAGACGGATTGTGTCGTGATCGGCGCGGGTGTCGTCGGTCTGGCGATTGCACGCGAACTGGCCGCGCGCGGGCGTGAAACGATCGTGCTCGAGGCGGCCGACGCGATCGGCACGGGCACGAGTTCGCGCAACAGCGAGGTGATTCACGCGGGGCTCTACTATCCGCGCGGGTCGCTGAAGGCGACGTCGTGCGTGCATGGGCGCGACCTGCTGTACGAGTTCTGCGACACGCATCACGTGCCGCACCGGCGCACCGGCAAGCTGCTCGTCGCGACGAGCGCCGCGCAGGTGAAGCAGTTGAAGGCGATCGCCGCGCGCGCGGCCGAAAACGGCGTGCTCGACCTGTTGCCGCTCACGCGCGCCGAGGCGCAGACGCTCGAGCCCGCGCTCGAATGCGTGGAGGCGCTGTTCTCGCCGTCGACCGGCATCGTCGACAGCCATCAACTGATGCTCGCGCTGCTGGGCGACGCGGAACGCGACGGCGCCGTATGCGCGCTGCACGCGCCGGTCGAATCGATCGACGTGCTGCGCGGCGGGCGCTTCGTCGTGCGCACCGGCGGCGCCGCGCCGGCCGAGATCGACGCCGCGTGCGTGATCAACAGCGCGGGGCTCGGCGCGCAGGCGCTCGCGCGCCGTACGCGCGGCCTCGATCCGCGCTGGGTGCCGCCGCTCTATCTCGCGCGCGGCAATTATTTCAGCCTGTCGGGCCGTGCGCCGTTCTCGCACCTGATCTACCCGATGCCCGAGCGCGCGGGGCTCGGCGTGCACCTGACGTTCGATCTCGGCGGGCAGGCGCGCTTCGGCCCGGACGTCGAGTGGTGCGATTCGCTGCGCTACGAAGTCGATCCGGCGCGCGCGGGGGCATTCTATGCGTCGATCCGCGCATTCTGGCCGGGCCTGCCCGACGATGCGCTGCAGCCCGCGTACGCGGGCATCCGGCCGAAGCTCGCGGGGCCCGGCGAGTCGCCGGCCGACTTCATCGTGCAGGGCGCCGCGCAGCACGGCGTGCGCGGGCTCGTGAACCTGTTCGGCATCGAGTCGCCGGGGCTGACCGCGTCGCTCGCGCTCGCGCAGCGCGTGGGCGACATGGTGTCGCGGGTGTGACGCATGGCCCGCCGCCGCGCGGGCCGGCCGCGTGAAGCGCGTGTGAAGCCCGTGTGAAATCCCTTATCTCCGGCATTTCGGCGCGCACATTTATTCGCTTGAGCGTTATTCTGTTGGACGCCGTCGCCAGAACGGCTTTCAAACCGATAACGTTGGAGCGAGTCCCCATGAAAACATCCCGTCGGAGTTTCCTGATCACGAGCATTGGTGCCGTGTCCGCGCTGGCGCTGTCGCGCGAAGCACTGGCCGATGCGCCGATGCTGTCGGAAACCGATCCGACCGCGGTGGCGCTCGGCTACAAGGCCGATGCCACGAAGGTCGACAAGACGAAGTACCCGAAATACGCCGCGGGCCAGGATTGCGCGGCCTGCATGCTGTACCAGGGCAAGAAGGGCTCGGCTTCGGGCCCGTGCGGCGCATTCCCCGGCAAGCAGGTGTCGGCGAAGGGCTGGTGCAGCGCCTTCTCGAAGATGGGTTGAGGCCCGTGCGGCATCGTGCGATGCCGCAATGCGGCGAAAACCGCAAACGCCCGCCGTCGTTCGATGGCGGGCGTTTTTTTAATGCTTGAAAACGGTTCCGTCGCTTTCTACACTCGCTGCACACCAGCGCGCCGCGGCACCCCGCGCGCCGAACCGCCCGATACGGCGAATCCACGAGGACGAGGCACGCATGGCGACGATTGCGAATTCAACGAAAACGACCCGGCCCGAGCGCGCGCTGAACCGGCGTGCCGTCGTGGCGGCCGTGATCGGCAATGCGCTCGAGTGGTACGACTTCACGGTGTTCGGCTTCATGACGGTCGTGATCGCCGAGCTGTTCTTCCCCACCTCCAGCGAATACTCGTCGCTGCTGCTCACCACCGCGACGTTCGGCGTCGCATTCTTCATGCGTCCGATCGGCGGCATCGTGTTCGGCCTGTACGCGGACCGCGCGGGCCGCAAGGCCGCGCTGTCGCTCGTGATCCTGCTGATGACGGCCGGCATCTTCCTGCTCGCGATCGCGCCGCCCTATGCGGCGATCGGCATCGGCGGCCCGCTTCTGATCGTGCTCGGCCGCCTGCTGCAGGGCTTCTCCGCGGGCGGCGAATTCGGCAGCGCGACGGCGCTGCTGATCGAGGCCGCGCCGTTCTCGAAACGCGGCTTTTACGGCAGTTGGCAGATGGCGAGCCAGGCGGCCGCGCTGCTGATCGGCGCGCTCGTCGGCGCGGCCGTCACGCGCGGGCTGTCGCCCGACGCGCTGCGCAGCTGGGGCTGGCGCGTGCCGTTCGTCCTCGGGCTCGTGATCGGCCCGATCGGCTTCTACATCCGCCGCCATCTCGCGGATTCCGAAGCATTCCTGCATGCGCAGCAAAGCGCGCGCCGCGCGACGCTCGGCGAAGTGTTCACGCGCCACCCGCGCGAGGTGCTGTGCGGGCTCGGCTCGGTGATCGCGCTCACCGTGACGATCTACGTACTGATCAGCTATCTGCCGACGTTCGCGGTGAAGCAGCTGAAGCTGCCCTATGCGGAATCGTTCTACGCGGTGATCGCGGGCAACCTGCTGCTGATGGTGCTGTCGCCGGTCGCGGGCGCATGGTCGGACCGCATCGGCCGCAAGGGGCTGTCGCTGTGGTCGCTCGTGCTGACGCTCGCGCTGATGTATCCGCTGTTCGCGTGGCTCGACGCGGCGCCGAGCATCGGGCGGCTGATCGCGGTGCAGGCCGTGCTGTCGGTGACGCTCGCGGGCTACTACGGGCCGTTCGGCGCGATGATCGCCGAGCTGTTCCCGGCCAACGTGCGTTCGACCGGGCTGTCGATCGCGTACAACGTCGCGGTGATGCTGTTCGGCGGCTTCGGGCAGTTCATCGTCACGTGGCTGATCAAGGTCACGGGCACGCCGCTCGCGCCCACCTACTACGTGATGGCGGGCATCGCGCTGTCGATCGTCGCGGTCGCGTTCGTGCCCGCGCGCAGCGCCGACCTCGATGCGCCGGCGTGAGCGCGTGACGGATCGAATGCCGTCATTACATCGTTTCGCAAAACGCAACGATCGGCGGCCGAACGACGAGGACGCGTGTCGCACCTTCGTGTTCGCGTCCGGATTGTTTAGTCGCCGAACGAAACACGCGCGAAATGAACGGAATCGCCGCTCACGCGCGCTGTCGCATTTTTTACCCACACTAAACATCGGCAAAAACCCGGCGGGCGTCTGGAAGAGTTTTTTCTCCAGCTTGTTGCAGAATCGCTAGCTCAAGTAATATCCGCGTACGCCGGCTCCCTGGCGGGACCGGTTCCGATCTGGAGACCTGGAGGAAACATGGAATACAACCGTCTGTTGCACACCCTGCGTGTTACCGCCATGGCAGGCGTGGCAGCGGCATCGCTCGGCGTCGCGGGTTCTGCATTCGCACAGATCCCGAACAAAACGCTCGTCTACTGCTCAGAAGGCAGCCCGGCGGGTTTCGATTCCGCGCAATTCACGACCGGCGTCGATTTCACCGCCGCCACGTTCACCGTCTACAACCGCCTCGTCGAATTCGAGCGCGGCGGCACGAAGGTCGAGCCCGGCCTCGCCGAGAAGTGGGACGTCTCGTCCGACGGCAAGGTGTACACGTTCCACCTGCGCCATGGCGTGAAGTTCCACACGACCGACTTCTTCAAGCCGACGCGCGAATTCAATGCGGACGACGTGCTGTTCACGTTCCAGCGCATGCTCGACCCGAACAACGCGTTCCGCAAGGCGTACCCGGTGTCGTTCCCGTACTTCACCGACATGGGCCTCGACAAGCTGATCACGAAGATCGAGAAGGTCGATCCGTACACCGTGAAGTTCACGCTGGCCGAGCCGAACGCGCCGTTCATCCAGAACATGGCGATGGAATTCGCGTCGATCCTGTCGGCCGAATACGGCGATCAGCTGATGAAGGCCGGCAAGGCCGCCGACATCAACCAGAAGCCGGTCGGCACGGGCCCGTTCATCTTCCGCAGCTATACGAAGGACGCGACGATCCGCTTCGACGGGAATCCTGATTACTGGAAGAAGGGCGAAGTGAAGCTGTCGAAGCTGATCTTCTCGATCACGCCGGATCCGGGCGTGCGCGTGCAGAAGATCAAGCGCAACGAATGCCAGGTGATGAGCTATCCGCGCCCGGCCGACATCGCGACGCTGAAGGCCGACTCGGGCATCGACATGCCGTCGCAGCCGGGCTTCAACCTCGGCTACCTCGCGTACAACGTCGAGCACAAGCCGGTCGACAAGCTCGAAGTGCGTCAGGCGCTCGACATGGCGATCAACAAGAAGGCGATCCTCGATTCGGTCTACCAGGGCGCCGGCCAGGCCGCGACCGCGCCGATGCCGCCGACCCAATGGTCGTACGACAAGAACCTGAAGATGGCCGCCTACGACACCGCGAAAGCGAAGGCGCTGCTCGCGAAGGCCGGCTTCCCGAACGGTTTCGAGATCACGCTGTGGGCGATGCCGGTGCAGCGCGCGTACAACCCGAACGCCCGCCTGATGGCCGAGATGATCCAGGCCGACTGGGCGAAGATCGGCGTGAAGGCGAAGATCGTCACGTACGAATGGGGCGAGTACATCAAGCGCGCGCACGCGGGCGAGCAGGACACGATGCTGATCGGCTGGACGGGCGACAACGGCGATCCGGACAACTGGCTCGGCACGCTGCTCGGCTGCGAGGCGATCAAGGGCAACAACTTCTCGCACTGGTGCTACAAGCCGTTCGACGAGCTGATCCAGAAGGGCCGCACGACGACGGGCCAGGATGCGCGCACGAAGCTCTACACGCAGGCGCAGCAGATCTTCGCGCAACAGCTGCCGTTCTCGCCGATCGCGAACTCGACGGTCTACCAGCCGGTGCGCAAGAACGTGGTCGACATGCGTATCGAGCCGCTCGGCTATGCGCGTTTCGACGGTGTCAGCGTGAAGTAACGGGGCTGGCGTAAGCTGTCGTCATTGAGAAAACCGGCTTGAAACCATCCGGCGGCGAGGGGCCAGAAGCCCCTCGTCGCCGGTCGCACATTTCCCACAAGAAAATACGAGACGCATCATGTTCAGATTCGTGTTGCGCCGCGTGGGGATGGTGATCCCGACCTTCATCGGCATCACCATCCTGGCGTTTGCGCTGATTCACCTGATACCGGGCGACCCCATCGAAGTGATGATGGGCGAGCGCGGCGTCGATCCCGCGATGCATGCGGAGGCGATGAAACGCCTCGGGCTCGACCAGCCGCTGCCGCTGCAGTATCTGCACTACATCGGCCGGGCGCTGCACGGCGACCTCGGCATGTCGATCATCACCAACACGAGCGTCGCGGGCGAATTCTTCGCGCGCTTCCCGGCGACCGTCGAACTGTCGCTGTGCGCGCTCGTGTTCGCCCTCGCGGTCGGGCTGCCGGCCGGCGTGATCGCCGCGCTGCGGCGCGGCTCGGTCATCGATCACGGCGTGATGGGCACCGCGCTCACCGGCTATTCGATGCCGATCTTCTGGTGGGGGCTGATCCTCATCATGGTGTTTTCGTCGACTCTCGGCTGGACGCCCGTGTCGGGGCGCATCGCGGTCGAATACGATTTCCCGCACCCGACCGGCTTCATGCTGATCGACGCGCTGCTCGCGCCGGACGAAGGCGCGTTCAAGTCGGCGGTGAGCCACCTGATCCTGCCCGCGATCGTGCTCGGCACGATCCCGCTCGCGGTGATCGCGCGGATGACGCGCTCGTCGATGCTCGAAGTGCTGCGCGAGGACTACATCCGCACGGCTCGCGCGAAGGGGCTGTCGCCCGTGCGCGTGGTCGTCGTGCATGCGCTGCGCAATGCGCTGATCCCGGTCGTCACCGTGATCGGCCTGCAGATCGGCACGCTGCTTGCTGGCGCCGTGCTGACCGAGACGCTCTTTTCGTGGCCCGGCGTCGGCAAGTGGCTGATCGACGCGATCGGCCGCCGCGACTATCCGGTCGTCCAGGGCGGCATCCTGCTGATCGCGACGCTCGTGATCGTCGTGAACCTGGTCGTCGACCTGCTGTACGGCGTGCTGAATCCGCGCATCCGCCACACGAGGTAATTCCATGAGCAATCTGCAAAATACCCTGCCGACCGAATCCGCGCCGGCCGGCGGCCGTGCGCTCGCGCTGCGCGAGTTCTGGGCCAACTTCTCGCGCAACCGCGGCGCCGTCGGCGCGGGCATCGTCGTGATCGTGCTGATCGCAGTCGCGCTGCTCGCACCGCTGATCGCGCCGCACAGCCCGGTCGAGCAATATCGCGACTACGTGAAGATTCCGCCCGCGTGGCTCGCCGGCGGCAACTGGCAATTCATCCTCGGCACCGACGAAGCGGGCCGCGACATCCTTTCGCGGCTGATGTTCGGCGCGCGGATGTCGTTCTGGATCGGCTTCGTGTCGGTCGTGCTCGCGCTGATTCCCGGCATCGTGCTCGGGCTGGTCGCCGCGTTCTTCCAGAAATGGGCCGACACGCCGGTGATGCGCATCATGGACGTGCTGCTCGCGCTGCCGTCGCTGCTGCTCGCGGTCGCGGTCGTCGCGATCATCGGCCCGGGCCTCACCAACACGATGTTCGCGATCGCGATCGTCGCGCTGCCGGCCTACGTGCGCCTCACGCGCGCGTCGGCGCTCGGCGAGCTGCAGAAGGAATACGTGACCGCGTCGCGCGTGGCCGGCGCCGGCACGCTGCGCCTGATGTTCTCGCAGGTGCTGCCGAACTGCACGGCGCCGCTGATCGTGCAGGCGACGCTCGGCTTCTCGTCGGCGATTCTCGACGCGGCCGCGCTCGGCTTCCTCGGCCTCGGCGTGCAGCCGCCGACCGCCGAGTGGGGCGCGATGCTGGCCTCCGCGCGCGACTACATCGACAACGCATGGTGGATCGTGACGATGCCCGGCCTGTCGATCCTGATTTCGGTGCTCGCGATCAACCTGCTCGGCGACGGGCTGCGCGACGCGCTCGATCCCAAACTGAAACGGATGGCGTGAACATGAGCAGCCAGAATCTTCTGACCATCCGCAATCTCGCGGTGAATTTCAACGGCCTGCCCGCGGTCGACCGGATCAACCTGTCGGTCGCGCCGGGCGAGGTGGTGGGCGTCGTCGGCGAATCGGGTTCGGGCAAGAGCGTGACGATGATGGCGCTGATGGGCCTGATCGACGCGCCCGGCAAGGTGACGGCCGACGAGGTCACGTTCAACGGCGTGGATCTCCTGAAGGCGTCGCCGAAGGCGCGCCGCAGGATCGTCGGCAAGGACATCGCGATGGTGTTCCAGGACGCGCTGACGAGCCTGAACCCGAGCTACACGGTCGGCTACCAGATCAAGGAAGTGCTGAAGCTGCACGAAGGGCTGCGCGGCGACGCGCTGCACCGGCGCGCGCTCGAGCTGCTCGACCAGGTCGGCATTCCCGATGCGAAGAACCGCATCGCGTCGTTCCCGCACCAGATGTCGGGCGGGATGAACCAGCGCGTGATGATCGCGATGGCCGTCGCGTGCAACCCGAAGCTGCTGATCGCCGACGAGCCGACCACCGCGCTCGACGTGACGATCCAGGCGCAGATCATGGATCTGCTCGTGAAGCTGCAGAAGGAACGCGGGATGGCGCTCGTGCTGATCTCGCACGATCTGGCCGTGGTGTCGGAGGTCGCGCATCGCGTCGCGGTGATGTACGCGGGCGAGATCATCGAGACCAACCGCGTGCCCGACATCTTCCGCGCGCCGCATCATCCGTACACCGAAGCGCTGCTCGCGGCGATTCCCGAGCACAATCAGGGGGCGCGTCGCCTTGCCGCATTGCCCGGCATGGTGCCGGGCCGCGATGATCGCCCGTCCGGGTGCCTGTTCGCGCCGCGCTGCAAGTACGTCGTCGACGATTGCCGCAAGGCGCGGCCGGCGCTCGACACGCTGGTGCCGGCCAACGATGCGATGCGCGCGCGCTGCATCAAGCCGCTCAATGTTTCCAACCTCGACCTGACGGGAGGGGCACGATGAATGCAGTCAATCAAACGCCTCGCGCATCGCACGACGAGGAAGCGGTACTGGTGGCCGACGGCCTCGCGAAACACTACACGGTGAAGCGCGGGATGTTCGGCCAGGGCACGGTGAAGGCGCTGAACGGCGTGTCGTTCTCGCTGAAGCGCGGCAAGACGCTTGCCGTCGTCGGCGAGTCGGGCTGCGGGAAGTCGACGCTCGCGCGCCAGCTCACGATGATCGAGGCGCCCACCGCGGGCAGCCTCGTGATCGACGGCAAGAACGTGGCCGGCGCGAGCCGCGACACGGTCGCCGACCTGCGCCGCCGCGTGCAGATGGTGTTCCAGAATCCGTTCGCGTCGCTGAACCCGCGCAAGACCGTCGAGCAGACGCTCGCCGAGCCGCTCGAGATCAACGCGAACCTGACGGCCGCCGAGCGCGCCGCGCGCGTCGCGCAGATCATGCGCACGGTCGGCCTGCGGCCCGAGCACGCGAAGCGCTATCCGCACATGTTCTCCGGCGGCCAGCGCCAGCGGGTCGCGATCGCGCGCGCGATGATCCTCGATCCGCGCATCGTCGTCGCCGACGAGCCGGTGTCCGCGCTCGACGTGTCGATCCAGGCGCAGATCCTGAATCTGTTCATGGATCTGCAGGAGCAGTTCAAGACGAGCTACGTGTTCATCTCGCACAACCTGTCGGTGGTCGAGCACGTCGCGGACGACGTGATGGTCATGTACTTCGGCAGCGTCGCCGAGCTCGGCGACAAGGCGACGATCTACGCACGGCCGCGCCATCCGTACACGCAGGCGCTGATGTCGGCGACGCCAGCGATCTTCGAGGAAGACCGCCGCGTGCAGATCAAGCTGCAGGGCGAACTGCCGTCGCCGCTCAATCCGCCGTCGGGCTGCGCGTTCCATCAGCGCTGCCCGTACGCGATCGAGCGGTGCCGCGTCGAGGAGCCGCAACTGCGCGAAGTGGACGGCCGGCGCGTGGCCTGCCATCGCGCCGAGGAAGTCGGGGAGGCGAATGCCTGAAGCGTTGGCGGCGCGCGTGTCCGGCGCGCGCCGTGCGGGGGCAGGCGGCGCGCGCGCAATGCGCGCGTACCGCGACGCGCGGCGCTGGAGCGTGCGTACCGTCACGGGCGCGGCGCTGGCCGGCGCGTGCGTGGCGACCAGCGTCGTGGCCCCCGTCGAACCGGCGCGTGCCGAAGGGCGTGCGCCGGCGACCGCGCCGATTCGTCCGTCACAGGTTCCACCGCCCGGCATGAGCCTGCCGGGCTTCCATGCGCCGGCCGTGTCCGACGGCACGGTGTCGCGCGGCACCGTGCGCGTGCAGCCGGCGCGCATGCCGTTCTACGTCGCGACCCGGGGCAAGGTCACGCTCTACGTGCTCGGCACGCTGCACACGGGCGATCCGTCCGACTACCCGAGCGCGCAGCCGTTCCGGCCGCCCATCCTCGCGGCGCTCGCCGCGTCGCCGACGCTCGCGCTCGAGCTGTCGCCCGACGATCTGCTCGAATCGCAGGACGACGTGTCGAAGTACGGCGTGTGCCGCTATCCGTGCCTGCAGCGCCTGCTGCCCGAGCCGCTGTGGCAGCGGCTCGCGGCGCGCCTGCGCGGCAACCCGGCCGCGCTCGCCGAGATCCGCAAGATGCGGCCGTGGCTCGCGGCGCTCGTCGTCGAGACCTACGATTCGCTGTCGGCCGGCCTGCAGACCGAATACGGCACCGAGGCGCAGCTGCAGAACGTGTTCCTGAGGAAGAAGGGCGGCCGCGTGATCGGGCTCGAGACGCTCGCCGAGCAGATGCGCGCGTTCACCGGGCTGACGCTCGCCGAGCAGCGCGAGATGCTCGCGCAGGACATGGTGCAGACGCCCGCGCAGAACGCCGACGACATCAAGGCGCTGCACCGGCTGTGGCGAATTGGCGACGCCGATGCGATCTCGGCGTGGGCCGTCGCGAAGAGCGAACGGCTCGCGCGTTCGAAGGCGTTGTCGGCGTCGCTCGACAACAAGATCGTGTACGAGCGCAACCGGCGCTTCGTTGCACGGATGACGGCAATCGCCGCGCCGAACCGGCCGCTGTTCGTCGCGATCGGCGCGCTGCACCTGGGCGGCCCGCGCGGCGTGCTCGAATTGTTGCGCCAGCAAGGATACCGGGTCGACGCGAACTGATCGCGCCCGGCTGCCCGCCCTGATCATCCCCTGTTTGATCGACGACTCGCGCGCCGCGCGACGCGCCTGCGCGGTGGCGCCGGTCGATAAGGAAAACCCTTGAATCGTCGGAAAATAGCGTTTAAAACGATTGACATCCCGTTCGGCCGATCTCTATTCTTCATCCCACAAGTTGAAAAAATGAAAAGAATAGATAAGTTCTACGGGGTAGCAGAAATAAAGCGCGGGGTGAGCGTCGCCGGCACGTGAAGCACGTGCCGGCCGCGGAGAGTCTGCATGCACGGCGGGGCCAACGTCGTCTACAACACATGCATGCGGGCCGACTTGCACATAAGCGACGTTCCGTCGTCTGACCGGGGAAGGCAGTGATCGGGCGGCGGCGGACGTTTTTTAATCCGGAATATTTTTCCGGTCACCGTCGAAAGACGGTTTCGGGGGGTGAATCGACAGACGGCGAAGCCGCGGCGATTGCACCAACGGAAAAGCGCCGCGAGGGCGCTTTTTTCTTTGCCGCGACGAAAACGTGCGGCCCGCGGCAATGTGCCGAATACGCCGAATGCTTCGTTACGCGCGTTCGTCGGCCTGCAGCGCGCCGGGCGCCACGACGTCGACGCCGGCGGCCGCGAGCGCCGCGCGGATCCGCTTCGCGAACGCCAGCGCATGCGGCCCGTCGCCATGCAGGCAGACGGTCTGCGCATTGAGCGGCACCCACTCGCCGCTCAATGCGCGCACCTGCCGGTTGCGCACCATGTCGAGCGTGCGCGCGAGCACCGCGTCTTCGTCGTCGATCAACGCGCCGGGCTGACTGCGCGGCACCAGCGAACCGTCCGCGCGGTAGCCGCGATCGGCGAACACTTCTTCCACCGCCGCGAGCCCCGCATGCCGCGCGGCCGCGATGAACACGCTATTCGCGAGGCCGAACACCGCGAGCGACGGATCGAAATCGTGGATCGCGGACACCACGGCGTCGGCGATCATCGGGTCGCGCGCGGCCTGGTTGTACAGCGCGCCGTGCGGCTTCACGTGCGCGATGCGCCCGCCCTCGGCCTGCGCGATCGCCGACAGCGCGCCGAGCTGGTACAGCACGCCCGCATAGATGTCGCCGGCCGGCAGCTGCATTTCCTTGCGGCCGAAATTCTCCGGATCGTGAAAGCTCGGGTGCGCGCCGATCGACACGCCCTTGCGCACGGCCCAGCGCACGCAGTCGCGCATCGCGTTCGCGCCGCCTGCATGCCAGCCGCATGCGATGTTCGCCGACGTGACGAGGTCGAGCAGCGCCTCGTCCGATCCGCATCCTTCGCCGAGATCGGCATTCAGATCGATTTCCATATGTTCCTCGTCCACTGGTTGCGTGGCGCGTCTTTCGCTGCTGCTTCCGCCATTGTCACGCCGCGCGCGATCCGGCGCGGCGGCGCGCCTCCTCGCGCATCTCGATCGCGACGTCGATCTGCCGCAGGTACGCCCGTTCCGCGACGAGGGCGGCACGCGCGGCATCGGGCGTCGTGCGCACGAAGCGGATCGGCAGGTTGAGCCGCGCCTGCGCGAGCTTCCACAGATCGGCGCGGATCACCGTGCCGATCTTCGGGTAGCCGCCGGTGGTCTGCGCGTCGTGCATCAGCACGATCGGCTGGCCGTTCGGCGGCACCTGGACCGTGCCGGGCAGTACCGCGTGCGACAGCAGCTCGACCGGCCGCTCGCGCGCGAGCTCGGCGCCGGCGAGGCGATAGCCCATCCGGTTGCTGTTCGCGGTGACGAGCCATTCCTCGTCCCAGAACGCCTGCTGCGCATCGGCCGCGAACGACGCGTAGTCGGGGCCCGGCAGCACGCGCACGGGCATCGCCCACGGCGCATGCGCGGGGCGGTGACGGCGCGGCGGCTCGTCGACCCGCACGAACGCGCACCACGCGGGCGCCTTCACGCCGAATTCGGGCGCATCGGCCGCCAGGCAGCCCGCGCCGGCCGGCGGCACGCCGACCGGCAGGCGATCGCCGTCGCGCAGCGCGCGGCCGCCGAGGCCGCCGAAGCGCGACGCGAGATCGGTGCTGCGCGAGCCGAGCATCGGCAGCACGTCGATGCCGCCCGCGATGCACAGGTAGCCGCGCATCCCGCGTTTCGCGGCCGGCAGCACGAGCGTCTGCCCGGCGTCGACCGGCAGGCTCCACCACGCGTGCACGGGCTTGCCGTCGAGCGTCGCGCCGAATTCGGTGCCGGTGATCGCGATGCGCGTGGCGCGCGGGAAGCGGAACGCGGCGGGGCCGATCGTGATTTCGACGGCCGCGGCGTCGGGGCGGTTGCCGACGAGCCGGTTGCCGACCTCGAGCGCGAGGCCGTCGAGCGCGCCGCCCTGCGCGACGCCGAGATGGCGCATGCCGCGGCGCCCGAGATCCTGCACGGTCGACAGCGGCCCGGCCCGCACGACTTCGATGGTGCCCGGTGCGTTGCTCTGGGTCATCGTGTGTGGACTCCGGCGATGGTGAAGCGTACGCGGTCGCCGGGCAGCAGCAGCGTCGGCTGCTGCCGCGCCGGATCGAACAGCACCTGCGACGTGCGGCCGATCAACTGCCAGCCGCCGGGCGACGTGGCCGGGTAGATGCCCGTCTGCGCGCCGCCGATGCCGACCGAGCCGGCCGGCACCTCGAGCCGCGGCGCCGCGCGGCGCGGCGTGTGCAGCGACGCGTCGAGGCCGCCCAGATACGCGAAGCCCGGCTGGAAGCCGACGAAGAACACGACGTAGGCGCCGCCCGCGTGGCGCGCGACGACTTCATCGGCCGACAGGCCCGTGTGCGCGGCGACGGCGGCCAGGTCGGGGCCGGCGGCCCCGCCGTATTCGACCGGGATCTCGACCTCGCGGCCGTCCGCGTGCTCCACGTCGGCCGTCTCCCACGCGTCGCGCAGCGCGGGCGTGAGCGAGTCGGCCGTCGCGGCGAGCGCGTCGAACACGATGGTCAGGTTGTTCATGCCGGGGACGACGTCGATCACGTCAGGCCATGCGCGCGCGGCCTCGGCCACGGCCCAGACGCGGCGCTGGCAATCGAGCGTGGCGGGCGGCGGCACCTCGCAGACGAGGGCGGCATCGCCGAGCGGATAAATGCGGGGTTGCGTCATCGGACTGGCACGGTTCGGACGGCAATGTTAGCGCACATTGTCAATAAAATATCGACAACTTCTCAATAAGCGTTTTCGCCTAGCTCGTCGGCCGGGGCTTCTGGCGTACACTCGGGCACATCCTGTCATCCGGCTTGCGCCGCCTTTCCATGAAGCGTCCTGCGACCAAGATCGTGTCATCCGAACACCTCGTCTCCGAATCGAGCGCGGAACTGTCGGAGCTCGAATACGGGCTCATCATGGCCGGCAACGCGTTCAACCGCTGGATGGTGCGCTGCATGTCGGCGGCGGGCGCGAAGGACATGACGGCGGTCGAGGTCTCGCTGCTGCATCACGTCAGCCATCGCGAACGCAAGAAGAAGCTCGCCGACATCTGCTTCGTGCTCAATATCGAGGATACGCACGTCGCGACCTATGCGCTGAAAAAACTGATCGCCCGCGGCTATGTGAAGAGCGAGAAGAGCGGCAAGGAAGTGTTCTTCTTCGCGACCGACGCGGGCCGCGAGCTGTGCCTGAAATACCGCGAGGTGCGCGAGCACTGCCTGATCGAGACGCTGAAGGACAGCGGCCTCACCAACGAGCAGATCGGCGACGCGGCGCAGTTGCTGCGCCACGCTTCGGGCCTCTACGACACGGCCGCGCGCGCGGCGGCGTCGCTGTAGGCGCCGGCGCAAAGGGGCGCGCGCGGCGATGCGCTCACGGGCGCATGGCGACGATCGCGGCGCCGCGCGCGGCATTATCCGGCGCCCGGGTAAAGCGCGCCGTCGGTGACGATCCAGCGCAGCGCGAGATCGTGCGCTTCGGCCGGCAGCGCATCGACGCGGCATGCTTCGTACGCGATGCCGACCGTCACGGGCAGCGCGTCGCCCGGCCACGCGGCGAGCGTGCGGTCGTAGTAGCCGCCGCCGTAGCCGAGCCGGTAGCGCTGGAGATCGAATCCCACGCAGGGAATCAGCAAAAGATCGGGCACGACGACGATTCCTGACGCCGGTTCGGGAATCCGGTGATGGCCTTCGCGCATCGGCGTGTGCGCATCCCACGCGTGAAACGCGAGCGGCGTGTGACGCTCGCCGATCACCGGCAGCGCGGCGCGCCGGCCGGCGCCCGCCGCGCACCATGCGAGCACCGCGTCGCGCGCATCGAATTCGCCCGGCAGCGGCCAGTAGAACCCGACCGTGCGCGGCGCCAGACGGTCGAGCAGCGCGCGCAGCCGCGCGTCGAGCGCGGCGTTCGCGGCGGGTTGCGACGCGGCGTCGCGACGGGCGCCGGACAGCGTTTTGCGCAGCGCAACCTTCGGGTTCGGCACAGGGTTGCGTGCTATGCTTTCGCTCACTTCGTGCTCCATTCAAAACGATGTCGAACAGCCTTTTCCGAGTATATCGCGCGCTCGCGCTGACGCTTTCGGCCGCCGCGCTCGTCGCGGGCACGGCCGCATGCGCCGCACCGAACGACGACACGCTCGCCGGGGATGACCAGATCTTCGTGCAGCTTCGCGAAGCCGCACGCCGCAACGACGCCGCGAAGGCCGCGCAGCTCGCGTCGATGATCCCGAACTATCCGGTTCCGTCCTACGTCGAGTATTTCCAGATCAAGCCGCAGTTGTTCGATTCGACGGGCCGCGCGCGCGTCGATGCGCCGGACGCGCCCGTGCAGTCGTTCCTGCAGCGCTACGACGGGCAGGCGATCGCCGATCGCCTGCGCAACGACTACCTGCTCGTGCTCGGCGCGCGTCACGACTGGCGCAATTTCGACGACCAGTACAAGCGCTTCGTGCTCGACGACGACACGCAGGTCAAGTGCTATGCGCTCGAATCGCGCGCGGCGCGCAACGAGAACGTCGCCGACGCGGCGCGCGCGCTGCTCGTCGAGCCGAAGAACTACGGCGACGCGTGCGTCGACCTGATCACCGCGCTCGCCGTCAACCAGCAGTTCACGAGCGACGACGTGTGGCAGCAGGCGCGCCTCGCGTACGAGCAGAACTACACGACGCTCGGCGGCAAGATCGTCGACGCGCTCGGCCCGCGCCCGGCCGGCTTCGACCAGGCGACGAGCGCGCCGCCGCTGTATCTCGCGCGCGGCGTCGGCCCCGACGCCGCGTCGCATCAGCTCGCGCTGATCGCGCTCGGCCGCATGGCGCGCAACGATCCGGACGCGGCCGCCGGGATGCTGACGACGGTCGCGCCGTCGCTCACCAAGCAGGAACAGGCGATCGCGTGGGGCGCGATCGGCTACCAGGGCGCGATCAAGCGCTCGCCGATGGCCTCGGTCTGGTATGCGAAATCGGCGAACGCGCCGCTGTCGAACCCGGGCTACGAATGGCGCACGCGCGCCGCGCTGCTCGCCGGCAACTGGCCGATGGTGCGCTGGTCGATCGAGCAGATGCCGCCGTCGCTGCGCAACGATCCGGCGTGGATCTACTGGCATGCGCGCGCGCTCAAGCAGAGCGGCGACACGCTGCAGGCGAACCAGGAATTCGAGCAGGTGGCCGGCCAGTTCAACTTCTACGGGCAGTTGGCCGGCGAGGAGCTCGGCCAGCGCACGACGATTCCGCCGCGCACGAGGGTGAGCGACGCCGAGATCGACGCGATGAGCAAGATCCCGGGCTTCGCGCTCGCGCAGCGCTTCTATGCGCTGAACCTGCGCCTCGAAGGCAATCGCGAATGGAACTGGCCGCTGCGCGGGATGACCGATCGCCAGCTGCTCGCGGCCGCCGAATACGGCAAGCGCGTCGAGCTGCTCGACCGCACGGTCAACACGGCCGACCGCACGAAGGCCGAGCACGACTTCACGCTGCGCTATCCGTCCCCGTACCGCACGACCGTCGAGCGCTATGCGCAGTCGACGGGCCTCGACGTCGAGTGGGCGTACGGGCTGATCCGCCAGGAATCGCGCTTCATCATCAGCGCGCGTTCGTCGGTCGGCGCGGGCGGCCTGATGCAGCTGATGCCGGCGACGGCCCAGATGGTCGCGAAGAAGCTGGGCATGGGCACGATCTCGCGTGCGCAGATGCACGACATCGACACCAACATCCAGCTCGGCACCTGGTATCTCGCGGACATCTACAACAACTTCGACAGCTCGCCGGTGCTCGCCACCGCCGGCTACAACGCGGGCCCGGGCCGGCCGCGCCAGTGGCGCCAGGTGTTGACGCAGCCGGTCGAAGGCGCGATCTTCGCGGAGACGATTCCGTTCAACGAGACGCGCGACTACGTGAAGAACGTGCTGTCGAACACCGTCTACTACGCGGCGCTCTTCGAGGGCAAACCGCAGTCGTTGAAGAAGCGTCTAGGCATGATCTCGCCCTGATACATGAACTGCCGCGCGAGACGCGGCAGTGTTCTTTCGAGGCCCACATCATGGATCGCCAGACCGTCGCGCTGCTGGGCGGCACCGGCTTCATCGGCAGCCGGCTCGTCAATGCGCTGATCGACGCCGGCAAGCACGTGCGGATCGGCACGCGGCGGCGCGACCATGCGCGCCACCTGCAGATGCTGCCGGTCGACATCGTCGAGCTCGACGCGCTCGACACGCGCACGCTCGCGCGCTTCGTCGCCGGCGCGCACGCGGCGATCAACCTGGTCGGCGTGCTGCACGGCGGGCGCGGCACGCCGTACGGGCCGGGCTTCGAGCGCGCGCACGTCGCGCTGCCGGCCGCGCTCGCGACGGCCTGCACGGAGGCCGGCGTGCGGCGTCTGCTGCACATGAGCGCGCTCGGCGCCGATTCCCACGGCGCGAGCATGTACCAGCGCTCGAAGGGCGACGGCGAAGCCGCGCTGCATGCGATCGCGGCCACCGATTCGCTCGCGCTGACGATCTTCCGTCCGTCGGTCGTGTTCGGCCCGGGCGACGCCTTCCTCAATACGTTCGCGACCCTGCAGCGCACGGTGCCCGTGCTGCCGCTCGCGATGCCCGACGCGCGCTTCCAGCCGGTGTTCGTCGGCGACGTCGTGCGCGCGTTCGTCAACACGCTCGATCTCGCGGGCGCGCACGGCAAGACCTACGAGCTCGGCGGCCCGACCGTCTACACGCTCGAGCAACTGGTGCGCTACTGCGGCACGCTGGTCGGGCGGCAGGCACGCATCGTGCGGCTGCCCGACGCGCTTGCGCGGCTGCAGGCAAGCGTGTTCGAATGCCTGCCGGGCGAGCCGGTGCTCACGCGCGACAATCTCGCGACGATGTCGGTGCCGAACGTGCTGTCGGGGCCGCTCGCGCCGGAACTCGGTCTCTCGCCCGCGAGTCTCGAAAGCATCGCGCCCGCGTATCTCGGCGAAGCGACGAAACGCTCGCGGTTCGACTGGTTCCGCTCGCGTCGTTAGCCCGCGCGCCGGGCGACGTCGGCCGGCCCCTTTCTTTTCCTTTTCGCGTTTTCGGGAACCCCGTCATGAAGCTCGTCATTGGAGACAAGAACTACTCGTCGTGGTCGATGCGGCCGTGGCTGCTGCTCGTGCATTTCGGCATCCCGTTCGACGAGATCGTGGTCGAGCTGCGCCGCGACGACACGGCCGCGCGCATCCGCGAATACTCGCCGACCGGCAAGGTGCCGTGCCTCGTCGACGATCACGGCTCGGCGATCTGGGATTCGCTCGCGATCGCGGAGACGCTCGCCGAGCGCTATCCGCAATTCCCGATGTGGCCGGCCGACCCGCGCGCGCGCGCGCATGCGCGCTGCATATCCGCCGAGATGCATTCGGGCTTCGCGGCGCTGCGCACGCAGATGGGCATGAGCATCCGCGCGTCGATGCCGGGGCGCGGCGCGACGCCGGAAGCGCTCGCCGACGTCGCACGCATCGACGCGCTGTGGAGCGAATGCATCGAGGCGTCGGGCGGGCCGTTCCTGTTCGGCGAATTCGGCATTGCCGACGCGATGTACGCGCCCGTCGTGATGCGCTTCAACACGTACGCGCCGGCGCTGTCGCCGGAAGCCGCCGGCTATGCGGCGCGCGTGACGGCGCTGCCGGCGGTGCGGCAGTGGATCGACGGCGCGCGCCGCGAAACCAACGTGATCGCCGAATACGAGCCCCAGTGATGAACATCTACGCAGTAGGCGGAGCGATCCGCGACGAATTGCTCGGCGTGCCGGTGCAGGACCGCGACTACGTGGTGGTCGGCGCGACGCCCGAGCAGATGACCGCGCAGGGCTTCCGGCCGGTCGGCAAGGATTTCCCGGTGTTCCTGCATCCGCGGACGCAGGAGGAATACGCGCTGGCGCGCACCGAGCGCAAGACGGCGGCCGGCTATCACGGCTTCCAGTTCCATTACGCGCCGGACGTGACGCTCGACGAGGATCTCGCGCGGCGCGACCTGACGATCAACGCGATGGCGCGCGAGGTGAGCCCGGATGGCGCGCTGGTCGGCCCGGTGATCGACCCGTTCGACGGGCAGGCCGACCTGCGCGCGCGCGTGTTCCGGCACGTGAGCGACGCGTTCGTCGAGGATCCGGTGCGGATCCTGCGCATCGCGCGCTTTGCCGCGCGGTTCGCGGATTTCACGGTCGCGGACGAAACGCTCGCGCTGATGCGGCGCATGGTCGACGCGGGCGAGGTCGATGCGCTCGTGCCCGAGCGCGTTTGGCAGGAAATCGCGCGCGGGCTGATGGAGGCGAAGCCGTCGCGGATGTTCGCGGTGCTGCGCGACTGCGGCGCGCTCGCGCGCATCCTGCCCGAGGTCGACGCGCTGTGGGGCGTGCCGCAGCGCGCCGATTACCACCCGGAAGTCGACACCGGCGTGCACGTGATGATGGTGGTCGACTACGCGGCGAAGCAGGGCTATTCGCTGGCGGTGCGCTTCGCGGCGCTCACGCACGATCTCGGCAAGGGAACGACGCCCGCGGACGTGCTGCCGCGCCACGTCGGCCACGAAGGCCGCAGCGTCGAACTGCTCAAGCCGTTGTGCGAGCGGCTGCGCGTGCCGAACGAATGCCGCGATCTCGCGCTGGTGGTCGCGCGCGAGCACGGCAACCTGCATCGCGTGATGGAAATGGGCGCGGCCGCGCTGGTGCGGCTCTTCGAGCGCAGCGACGCGCTGCGCAAGCCGGCGCGCTTCGCCGAGCTGCTGCAGGCTTGCGAATCGGATGCGCGCGGCCGGCTCGGGCTCGAGGCGCAGCCGTACCCGCAGGCCGAGCGGCTGCGCGTCGCGCTCGCGGCGGCGCGCAGCGTCGACGCCGGCGCGATCGCGCGCGGCATCGGCAGCGACACGGAGAAGATCAAGGATGCCGTGCACCGCGCGCGGATCCAGGCTGTCGCGCAGGCGCTCGCGATCGGCGAGTAGGCGGCGCGGAACAGCGCGCAGGGCGTGCGCGCCCGTCGGCCGTTACGGTTTCTTCCTGCGTGCCGGGGTCGCGGCCGCCGGGCGTTTGCCGGCGGCGGCGGCGCGCGCCTTCGCCGTCCCCTTCCTTTCGGCTGCGCCGGCCCTCGACGGCCGTGCCGCGGCGGCGTCGCGGCCATTCCGTTCGGGCGCCGGCGCGCGGCCGCGCACGCGCGGCGCGCCAGCGGCCGGCTGCCCGATATCCGTCGTCGCGGGCACGCATTCCGCACCGCTGTCGTCGAACAGCGGCAGCGTGCTGACGGTGATCAGCTCGGCCGGCCCGTCGCCGACGTTGGCCACGCGATGGCGCTTGCGCGCGTCGAAGTGCAGCGAGTCGCCGGCCGTCAGCGGGTAATGCTTCTTGCCGACCGTGTAGCGGACGCGGCCGGCCAGCACGTACACGAATTCGTCGCCGGCGTGCGCGACCCATTCGGACCGGTAGCCTTCCATCATCTGCACCTTGAGCGCGTTGATCTGGCTGCCGTCGAACGTGGTGGACAGCCGCTCGTACCACTGCGACGCGGCGTCGAGCGCGTACGGCCTGCGGCTGCCCTCGTGCGAATCGGGCTGCGCCTGGCGCGGCTGGTCGATCAGCGCGCCGAGCGGCACGCCCAGCGCCTTCGCGACGTTGACGAGCGACGACAGCGAGATGCCCGTCAGATGACGCTCGACCTGCGACAGGAACCCCACCGACAGTTTCGCTTCGGACGCGACTTCCAGCAGCGTCTTCTTCGCTTCCCGGCGCAGGCGGCGAATGCGCTGGCCGATACGCATGAGGTCTGAATCCATGAATCTCTTTCGTGTGGCAACGAGTCGGGACGCGGGCGAAGGGGCTAAGCGGCCGCCGGGGCGGGGCGGCGGCTGGGCCGGCGCATTGTACCGCGCGGCGTCGCCGGCCGAATTGGCGTTGTGCCGGAATCCGCGGGCGGGGCGCCGATTTTAGTGCTACGAAAATTTTGGCTTGACCTCGATTTCAGCGTGCTCTAGATTCTGTCGCGCATCAAACAAAGTTAAGTGAGACAAAAATTTTACCGTGGGCCTGCCGCCTGAACGGCGGCGCGGCCGCGGCCGCGCGTCGTGCCGTGCGTGACCTGAACCGCGGCGACGTGTCGCGTCAGGCAGGCGCGACGCCGCGACATGCTTCCGGCCGCCGACAGCAACGAATAACGGGCATCCGATGATCGATCGACTGAAATACAGCTTCTCCGGCCTTCCCCCGTACGACGCGTCCGTCGCCGACACGCAGGCCGGCCTGTCGCGCCTGCTCGATGCCGCGCGGCTCGACGCGGTGGTGATCACGTCGCAGGACGAATACGTGACCGAATACCTGCCGCGCGGCAACAACCCGCGCTACGCGGTGTCCGGTTTCGACGGATCGGCCGGCTGCGGAATCTTTCTGAGCGCGGCGACCGCGCAGGCGCTCGATCTGCCGCCGTTCGTGCTGTTCGTCGACGGCCGCTATCACTTCCAGGCCGACGAGCAGTGCGATCCGGCGCGCGTGCGCGTCGAGAAGCTCGGCATCGACGTGACGATCTGGCAGGCGATGGCCGACTGGCTGCTCGCGCACGCGAGCCGGCTCGCGCGGGTCGGCTACGACGCGCGGCGGATCAGCGTCGCGCAGCGCGACCGGCTGTTCGAGCAGACGCAGGCTGCGTCGCTCGACTGGGCGAGCTTCGCCGATCGCGAGATCGATCGCGCGATCGCGCTGCCGGGCTGGAGCGTCGAGCGGCCGATCTTCGAGATTCCGGCCGCGATGACCGGCGCGAGCGTCGCGCAGAACCTCGATGCGCTGAACCGCCGGCTCGCCGCGCATACCGGCGCGGCGGACGGCAGGACGGCGTTCTTCACCTGCGCGTCGGACGATCTCGCGTATCTGCTGAACAGCCGCGGCTATCACATCCCGAATGCGTCGTCGCACCTCGGCTTCCTGTTCGCGATCGGCGGCCAGGTGGCGCTGTTCTTGCCGGAAGGCTGCGACCGCTGCGAGGTCGCGCTCGATTCGTATCCGGCGCTGCACGTGATCCGGCGCGACGTCGCGGCGCTCGAACGGTTTCTCGCCCGGTTCGCGGTCGAGCACGTGTGCTACGGCTTCGAATCGGTGAACTGCGCGCTCGTCGACGCGGTGAAGCGCGTGTGGCCGCACGCGCGGCATGCCGATTTCAACCCGGTCGAGGCGATGCGGGCAAGCAAGACGCCGGCGGTGCTCGAGCGCTTCCGCGACGCGTTCGCGCGCAGCTCCGCGGCGATCGCCGAGACGATGCGCTGGGCGAAGACCGGCGAGCCGGGCGTGCGCCACACCGAGTACGACCTCGCGCGCAGGATCAACGACGCGTACGGCGCCCGTTCGGCGGTCGCGCTGTCGTTCCCGTCGATCGCGGCGAACGGCGCGAACAGCGCGTTCGCGCATTACACGGCGGCGAGCGCCGACGTCGAGCTGACCGAGGGCGAGCTCGTGCTGCTCGACAGCGGCGCGTACTACGAAGCCGGCTTCGCGACGGACTGCACGCGCGTCGTGCTGCGCCGCACGCGGCCGGAGACGGTCGCGCAGCCGTGGCAGCGCGAGATCTACACGGTCGCGCTGAAGGCCTGCATCAAGGGGCTCGTCGCGCGCTTTCCGGCCACGGCGACGGGCGGCGACGTCGATGCGCTGGTGCGCCAGGTGTGCCGCGATCATGGCCACGATTTCGGCCACGGCACCGGGCACGGCGTCGGGATCCACGTGCACGAGGGCGGCGTGCGGTTCGCGCCGGGCGCGACGTACGGGCTGGTGCCGAATGCGGTGATTTCGGTCGAGCCGGGCATCTACCTGCCGGGCAAGGGCGGCGTGCGGATCGAGAACATCGTGATCGTGCGGCCGGACGACGCGCAGCCGGGCACGGTGACGTTCGAGAACATCGTGACGGTCGGCTACGACTGGGACCTGATCGATCTCGATCTGCTGGACGACGCCGAGCGCGCGTACCTGCGCGACTACGAGCGGCTGTGCGTGGAACGCGGCACGCAGGTCACCGCGTGTCCGCTGTTGTAACGAAGGGGAAAGCAGGGAGCGCGGCCGCGGGGCGGCCGCGCGGCGCGACGCCGGCCGGTCAGCGCGTGAGCGCCGACACGCGCCCGTCGGGGCCGTACACGCCGGCTGGCGCGGGCGCCGAGCGCAGCACCGCGAGCGCGCGCTCGTTGTAGTCCATCCGGATCCGGATCAGCATCCCGTTGTTCGCATTGGCCTGGCGCGCGCGTTCGGCGGCCTGCTGCAGCAGTTGCCAGCGGCTCGCGAGGCGCGTATCGCGCTCGGCCGCCTGGTCCATGCCTTTCTTGCCGGCCGGAAAGCCGAGTGCGGAAAGCTGCGTGTCGCGCATGCGTTCGAGCTGCGCGAGCCGGTCGATCAGCGCGCTTTTCTTCTCGACGATCCCGGGCAGCATCTCGAGCGGCTCGGCCGTCGTCAGCGCCTTTTCCTCGTAGACGAGCAGGGACGCGAACGCCTCGACCGTCGCGTGTTCGTCGTTGACCGTGGCCAGCAGCTCTTCTCTCATCGCGTCATGCTCGTCACGCCGGTGCGCGCAGTGCTGCGCGCGCCGGCAAACCGGGGTGACCCGGCCACGAGGCCGGGGATTAGCTGCCCGGACGCTGCTGCTGCAGCAGTTCGCGGGCGGTGTTCAATACGCCGTCGGCAATCTTGTTCGCGTCGATCGTCAGCGTGCCGTCGTTCAGCGCGTCCTTGATCGACTGGACCAGGCCCGCGTCGATATCGGCGTCGCCCGATGCGGACACCGAACGCAACTGGCCGGACAGACCCGACAGATTCACGGTCGCGTCGCCGCCGGTCGATCCTGCGTCGGCTGCCGGTGCGGACGGCTGGTCCGTGCCGGACGGCGCACGGGCCGCGCCGTTGCCGGTCGGCGCGAGGGGGCTCGGTTTCGGAGTGGAATCGATCTTCACGATGGGTTTCCTGTACGGTTTGACCCAGATAACGGCCGGGTCGGCCCGAACTTTAGCATCGCGAGCCCGACAGGCTCCGAATAAACAATTCTTTACATTTTTGCGGCCGATCCGTCCCTACAGCGGAATTTCCACGGTGCCGGCGTCCTTGACGATCGCCGTGACGATCTGGCCCGCCGCCATCCGCACCCGCACCGACTGGCCGGGCGCCGCATTCGCGAGCGCGCTGCCCTCGGCCGAAATCGTGAAGCCGGGGCCGGCCGCGACGACCCGCACCGTCTGGCCGGCCGACACCGACGCCGCGCTCTTCAGCATGTCCTGCCGCAGCGGCAGCCCGGCCGAGATGCGCGCGAGCGCGGTCGCGCCGATCGCCTGCGCCGGATCGGTGATCACCGCGAGCGGCAGCACCGTCAGGTCGCCGTCGCGCGCGACGAGATCGGCCGCGGAGAGCGGCTCGCCGGGCGCGATCTGGCGCGCGGCGACGTAATAGGTAGCCTGCACGGCGACCTTCGCCTGCAGGTAGACGGTCCACGGCCGCTCGCCCGCGCAGCGCACGCCGACCGTCGTGCGGCCCCACAGGCGCGCGCCGGTCGGCAGGAACGGTTCGAGCGTCGTGCACGCGGCGAGCCCGCGCGGAAAGGCGGTCGTGACCGTCGCGGTGGTCTTGCCGGGCAGGCCGGCGATCTGCTGCTGCAGGAACGCGAGGGCCGCGCGCCGGATCGTTTCGGGATCTTGCTGGCCGGGCGGCGTCGCGGGCGGAGACGTGGCGGCAGCCGGGGCCGGGTGGGCGGAGGCGGCCGCCGTGCGCGGCGCCGCCGCGACCGACGCGGCGCGGGCAGCCGCGAGGCGGGCCGATGCTGCCGGTGGCGGCGCCGGCCGCGCGGCATTCGATGCCGGCTCGGCCGTGCCGGCGACGACCGTCGCGATGGCGGCCGGGTCCGCCGCACGCGGCGACGTGCCGTACCCGGCGTTCGCGCGGGCTGCGTAGACGGGGACCGGCGCGGGAGCCGGCGCGGCGGCCGGCGGCGGCACGCTCGTCACGACCATCTGGCCGGCCGGTTGCGCCGCGTAGCCGGCGCCGGTCGCGGCGCTCGCTCCGCCGGCCGCGCGCTGCGCGCCCGAAGCGGAAGCGGCGCCCGCATTCGCGCCGAACTGCCCGCCGCTCGCCGCGTTGGCGTGCGCGAGCGCGGTTTCGGCCGTCTCGCCGCGTCCGGGAATCACGATCATCCCGTCGTCCGCGTGCACGGCGGGCGCGGCGATCCACAGCGCCGCGGCGAGCGCGAATGCACGCCGGACGTGCGTGAGCCGCCCGTTCCTGTCGCGAAGTGCGCCGCCCGTCATCGCCGTGTCCTCGATCCGTTGATCCGCTTCGCATTCTAGGGAGCGCGAGCGTCGCGCAAACGATGAATAGAGGGGGCCTTTGCCGCGTTATTCGCCCGATTGCCGGTTGCGTCCCGCGCCTACCATCGCTGTCATGGAAAAAAGCCGCTCGGGCCGCCATCCGGCGCGAGGGGCGTGCAGCGCTTCATACGGAGAGACGCACACATGCTGGACAAACTCGATGCGGAATTCGCGTTCGGCCGACAGGCGCTCGACGTGCGCGCCTACCGGCAGGAACTGCTGTCGTCGAACATCGCGAACGCCGACACGCCCGGCTACCAGGCCCGCGACGTCGATTTCGCGTCGACGCTCGCGCGCTCGCTCAAGCAGACGGGCGGCGGCCTCGCGCCGAGCAACGCCGCGCCACTGCCGATGGCGCAGCCGGCGGGCGTGACGAGCGGCATGTCGATGGTGTCGACGGCGCCGGGCCACATGGCCGGCACCGCGAAGCTGATTCCGACCGGCGGCCCGTCGGACGACTACGGCCGCGCGCAATACCGGATGCCGCTGCAGCCGTCGCTCGACGGCAACACGGTCGATCTCGACGTCGAGCGCGTGCAGTTCGCGAACAACGCGCTGCACTACGAAACCGGGATGACCGTGATGACCCAGCAGATCAAGGCGATGATCGCCGCGATCTCGACGAACTCGTAAGCGCCGCTTCCGAATCCGGACCCGGACCCAAGCACAAGGAGCCTCCATGCCTTCGTTGATGAACATCTTCGGCGTCGCCGGTTCGGCGCTGTCCGCGCAATCGCAGCGCCTGAACGTGACCGCGTCGAACCTCGCGAACGCCGACAGCGCGACCGGCCCCGACGGCAAGCCGTACAAGGCCAAGCAGGTCGTGTTCGCGACCGACCCGATGGGCGGCGCGCGCACCGCGTCCGGCCAGGGCGTGGGCGGCGTGCGCGTGACGAAGGTGATGGACGACCCGTCGCCGATGAAATCGACCTACGACCCGGCGAACCCGGCCGCCGACGCGAACGGCTACGTGCAGATGCCGAACGTCGATCCGGTGCAGGAGATGGTGAACATGATCTCGGCGTCGCGCTCGTACCAGGCCAACGTCGAGACGCTGAACACCGCGAAGACGCTGATGCTCAAGACGCTGACGATCGGCTCGTAAGCCGCGCGCCGCCGACCCGACCGACCCGACACCGACAGTTCCGACAGAAGGCCACCCAGGATGACTTCCTCCAACACGACGATCGGCAGCAACGGCACCAACGTGTCGACGCTGCCGACCGACACGATGAACACCAACAAAGTGTCGTCGACCAACGGCACGTCGGCGAGCGACCTGCAGGCGACGTTCCTGAAGCTGCTCGTCACGCAGTTGCAGAACCAGGATCCGACGAGCCCCGTCGACAGTTCGCAGATGACGTCGCAGCTCGCGCAGATCAACACGGTGAGCGGCATCGCGCAGTTGAACACGTCGCTCACGTCGCTGTCGTCGCAGCTCGCGGCCGGCCAGCAGACGCAGGCTGCGCTGCTGATCGGCACCAACGTGCTCGCGCCGGGCAACAGCGTCGGCGTGAAGAGCGGCGCGGCGTCGCCGTTCGGCGTGTCGCTCGCGAACGACGTGTCGAACCTGACGATCACCGTGAAGGACAAGACGGGCGCCGTCGTCAACACGATCGACGCGGGCAAGCAGTCGGCCGGCACCGTGCCGTTCAACTGGACGCCGACGGACGCGGCCGGCAACGCGCTGCCCGACGGCACCTACACCGTGAGCGCGCAGTACACGGGCAGCGACGGCAAGACGTATGCGCCGACCGTGCTCGCGGCCGCGACGGTGCAGAGCGTGATCAAGCAGGCGGACGGCACCGCCGGGCTCGTGCTGTCGAACGGCACGACGGTGGGGCTCACCCAGGTTGCGTCGATCTTCCCGAACACGAAGTCGTCCTCGTCCGGCGACACCACCACCAACTGATTGATCGAGCTTTTTCCTAACGGAGACCGAAATGGGTTATCAACAGGGTCTGAGCGGCCTCGCCGGCGCATCGAACGCGCTCGACGTGATCGGCAACAACATCGCGAACGCGAACACGGTCGGCTTCAAGTCGAGCACCGCGCAATTCGCCGACATGTACGCGAACTCGGTCGCGACGTCGGTCAACACGCAGATCGGCATCGGCACGTCGCTGAACGCGGTGCAGCAGAACTTCGGGCAGGGCACGATCAACACGACGAACTCGTCGCTCGACGTCGCGATCAACGGCAACGGCTTCTTCCAGATGTCGAACAACGGCGTGACGACGTACTCGCGCGACGGCACGTTCCAGCGCGACAAGAACGGCTTCATCATCGACTCGCAGGGCCGTAACCTGATGGGCTACGCGGCCAACGGCGGCGGCGTGATCAACACCGCGCAGACCGTGCCGCTGCAGGCGCCGACCAGCAACATCGCGCCGACCGCGACGACCAAGATCACCGGCCAGTTCAACCTGAACTCGCAGGACAAGGTGCCGGCCAAGACGCCGTTCGACCCGAACGACAACACGACGTACAACTATTCGACGTCGATCCAGGTGTACGACTCGCTCGGCGGCTCGCAAGCGGTGAACATGTACTTCGTGAAGTCGGCGGCCGGCACGTGGGAAGCGTATGCGAACGTGCAGGGCGCCGCGACCCCGACCGACCTCGGCACGATCACCTTCGATTCGTCGGGCGCGATCAAGAGCACGACGCTGCCGGGCTCGACCACGCCGACCACGTCGCTCGGCCAGTTCGACTTCACGGTGCCGACCACCGACGGCTCCACGACGCCGCAACAACTGACGCTCAACCTGACCGGCACGACGCAGTACGGCGGCAAGAACGGCGTGAACAACCTCGCGCAGGACGGCTACGCGAGCGGCACGCTGACGACCTACACGATCGGCGCCGACGGCAAGCTGACCGGCAACTACTCGAACGGCCAGACCGCCGTGCTGGGCCAGATCGCGATCGCGAACTTCAACAACCCGAACGGGCTGGTGAACCTCGGCGGCAACCAGTACGCCGAATCGTCGGCGTCGGGCGTGCCGCAGGTGTCGGCGCCGGGCAGCACGAACCACGGCACGCTGCAGGGCAGCGCGCTCGAGAACTCGAACGTCGATCTGACGGCGCAGCTCGTCAACCTGATCACCGCGCAGCGCAACTACCAGGCGAACGCGCAGACGATCAAGACGCAGCAGACCGTCGACCAGACGCTCATCAACCTGTAAGCGCGGATAACCGGCAGCCATGGACCGACTGATCTATACGGCGATGACGGGCGCGTCGCAGTCGCTCGACCAGCAGGCGGTGGTCGCGAACAACCTCGCGAACGCGTCGACGACGGGCTTTCGCGCGCAGCTCGCGACGTATCGCGCGGTGCCGATGAATTTCGGCGACGGCAGCAACATCGACCCGACGACGACGCGCACCTACGTGCTGGCGTCCACGCCCGGCGCCGATTACGCGCCGGGTCCGATCACGCGCACCGGCAACCCGCTCGACGTGGCCGTGCAGGGCGCCGGCTGGCTGTCGGTGCAGACGGCCGACGGCAGCGAGGCGTACACGCGCGCCGGCAACCTGCACGTCGACGAGAACGGCCAGCTCGTGAACGCGAGCAACCTGCCGGTGATCGGCAACGGCGGCCCGATCTCGGTGCCGCCGAACGCGGAAGTGACGATCGGCAAGGACGGCACGGTGTCCGCGCTGATGCCGGGCGACCCGCCCACCGCCGTCGCGATCGTCGACCAGATGAAGCTCGTCAATCCCGACCCGGCCACGCTCACGCGCGGCAACGACGGGCTGTTCCGCACCGCCGACGGCAATCCGGCCGACGTCGACCCGAACGTGGTCGTCACGCCGAATTCGCTCGAAGGCAGCAACGTGAACCCGGTGACCGCGATGGTCGCGATGATCGACAACGCGCGCGCGTTCCAGCTTCAGTCGAAGCTGATCCAGACGGCCGACCAGAACGAGCAGACGGCGAACCAGCTGCTCAATTTCAGCTGAGCGGCACGGCCCTCGCTATCAGGAGAAGATTCAAATGAACCGTTCGCTCTACATCGCCGCCACCGGCATGAATGCGCAGCAGGCGCAGATGGACGTGATCTCGAACAACCTCGCGAACACCAGCACGAACGGCTTCAAGGCGTCGCGCGCGGTGTTCGAGGATCTGCTGTACCAGACCATCCGCCAGCCCGGCGCGAATTCGACGCAGCAGACCGAGCTGCCGTCCGGCCTGCAGCTCGGCACCGGCGTGCAGCAGGTCGCGACCGAGCGCCTGTACACGCAGGGCGGCCTCACGCAGACCGGCAACTCGAAGGACGTCGCGATCAACGGCGCGGGCTTCTTCCAGGTGCTGATGCCGGACGGCACCAACGCGTACACGCGCGACGGCTCGTTCCAGACCAACGCGCAGGGCCAGCTCGTCACGTCGAGCGGCTACCAGGTGCTGCCGGCGATCACCGTGCCGCAGAACGCGCAGTCGCTGACGATCGGCAAGGACGGCGTCGTGTCGGTCACGCAGCCGGGCTCGAGCAACGCGGTGCAGATCGGTTCGCTGCAGATCGCGACCTTCATCAACCCGGCCGGCCTCGAGGCGAAGGGCGAGAACCTGTTCGCGGAAACGACGTCGTCGGGCGCGCCGAACGTGTCGCAGCCGGGGCTGAACGGCGCGGGCGTGCTCAACCAGGGCTACGTCGAGGCGTCGAACGTGAACGTCGTGCAGGAACTCGTCAACATGATCCAGACGCAGCGTGCCTACGAGATCAACAGCAAGGCCGTGACGACGTCCGACCAGATGCTGCAGACCGTCACGCAGATGAAGAGCTAACCGGAAGTCCCGTCGTCGCCATGAAGCAGGTTCGCCTCCCCTCGTCAGCCACCGTCCGCGCCGCCTGCGCGGTCGTGGTGGCGGCGCTCGCCGGTTGCGCGCAGATTCCGCGCGACCCGATCATCCAGCAGCCGATGACGGCGCAGCCGCCGATGCCGATGTCGATGCAGGCGCCCGGCTCGATCTACAACCCCGGCTTCGCGGGGCGGCCGCTGTTCGAGGATCAGCGCCCGCGCAACGTCGGCGACATCCTGACGATCATGATCGCGGAGAACATCAACGCGACCAAGTCGTCGGGCGCGAACACGAACCGGCAGGGCAACACCGATTTCAACGTGCCGACGGCCGGCTTTCTCGGCGGGCTGTTCGCGAAGGCGAACCTGTCGGCGACCGGCGCGAACAAGTTCGCGGCCACCGGCGGCGCGAGCGCGGCGAACACGTTCAACGGCACGATCACGGTGACCGTCACGGGCGTGCTGCCGAACGGCAACCTCGTGGTGAGCGGCGAAAAGCAGATGCTGATCAACCAGGGCAACGAATTCGTGCGCTTCTCGGGGGTCGTCAACCCGAACACGATCTCGGGCGCGAACTCCGTCTATTCGACGCAGGTCGCCGACGCGAAGATCGAATACTCGTCGAAGGGCTACATCAACGAAGCCGAGACGATGGGCTGGCTGCAGCGCTTCTTCCTCAACATCGCGCCGTGGTGATGACGATGCGAACGACCCTGTTCAGCCGCCTGTCGGCCCGCGCGCACACGGCCGCGCGGCTCGCCGTCGCGTTCGCGGCGGTGGCCGCCGCGTGCGTGCTCGGCGCCGCGCCCGCGCACGCGGAACGCCTGAAGGATCTCGCGCAGATCCAGGGCGTGCGCGACAACCCGCTGATCGGCTATGGCCTCGTCGTCGGCCTCGACGGCACGGGCGACCAGACGATGCAGACGCCGTTCACGACGCAGACGCTCGCGAACATGCTCGCGAACCTCGGCATCTCGATCAACAACGGTTCGGCCAACGGCGGCCCGTCGTCGCTGAACAACATGCAGCTGAAGAACGTCGCGGCCGTGATGGTGACGGCCACGCTGCCGCCGTTCGCGCGGCCCGGCGAGGCGCTCGACGTCACCGTGTCGTCGCTCGGCAACGCGAAGAGCCTGCGCGGCGGCACGCTGCTGCTCACGCCGCTGAAAGGCGCGGACGGCCAGGTGTACGCGCTCGCGCAGGGCAACATGGCGGTCGGCGGCGCGGGCGCCAGCGCGAACGGCAGCCGCGTGCAGGTGAACCAGCTCGCGGCCGGCCGGATCGTCGGCGGCGCGATCGTCGAGCGCGCGGTGCCGAACGCGGTCGCGCAGATGAACGGCGTGCTGCAACTGCAACTGAACGACATGGACTACGGCACCGCGCAGCGCATCGTGTCCGCAGTCAACGCGAGCTTCGGCCCGGGCACCGCGACGGCGCTCGACGGCCGCACGATCCAGCTCGCGGCGCCGGCCGATTCCGCGCAGCAGGTCGCGTTCATGGCGCGGCTGCAGAACCTCGACGTGAGCCCGGACAAGGCCGCGGCCAAGGTGATCCTGAACGCGCGCACCGGCTCGATCGTGATGAACCAGATGGTCACGCTGCAAAGCTGCGCGGTCGCGCACGGCAACCTGTCGGTGGTCGTCAACACGCAGCCGGTGGTGTCGCAGCCGGGGCCGTTCTCGAACGGGCAGACGGTGGTCGCGCAGCAGTCGCAGATCCAGTTGAAGCAGGACAACGGCGCGCTGAAGATGGTGACGGCCGGCGCGAATCTCGCCGACGTCGTGAAGGCGCTGAACACGCTCGGCGCGACGCCCGCGGACCTGATGTCGATCCTGCAGGCGATGAAGGCGGCCGGCGCGCTGCGCGCCGACCTGGAGGTGATTTAAATGGCAGCCACGCTCCCCAACGCAAACGACCTCACGCAGCGCTTCGCGCTCGACGTGCAGGGTTTCGATGCGCTGCGCGCGCAGGCGAAGCAGTCGCCGCAGGCCGGCGCGAAGGCCGTCGCCGGCCAGTTCGACGCGATGTTCACGCAGATGATGCTCAAGAGCATGCGCGACGCAACGCCCGACGGCGGCTTGCTCGATTCGCACACGTCGAAGATGTACACGTCGATGCTCGACCAGCAGCTCGCGCAGCAGATGTCGACGCGCGGGATCGGCGTGGCCGACGCGCTGATGAAGCAGTTGCTGCGCAACGCGGGCGTCGGCGCCGGCGGCGGCGCGGCGGACGTTGGCGCGGGCGGCATGGGCGGCATGGGCGCGGGCGGCCTCGGCACGGCCGGCAACGAAGGCGGCCTCGCCGCGATGAACGCGATGGCGAAGGCCTATGCGAACGCGGCGAACAACGGCGGCCTTGCCGGCGCGCGCGGCTATTCGGCCGGCAGCGCGCTGACGCCGCCGCTCAAGGGCGCGAGCGGCGTGCGCGACGCGGACGCGTTCGTCGACCGGCTCGCGGGCCCCGCGCAGGCGGCCAGCGCGACGACCGGCATCCCGGCGCGGTTCATCGTCGGCCAGGCCGCGCTCGAATCGGGCTGGGGCAAGCGCGAGATCCGCGCGACGGACGGCTCGACCAGCTACAACGTGTTCGGCATCAAGGCGAACAAGGGCTGGACCGGCCGCACCGTGTCGGCGCTGACCACCGAATACGTGAACGGCACGCCGCGCCGCGTGGTCGCGAAGTTCCGCGCGTACGACTCGTACGAGCACGCGATGACCGACTACGCGAACCTGCTGAAGAACAACCCGCGCTACGCGGGCGTGCTCAGCGCGAGCCGCAGCGTCGAAGGCTTCGCGCACGGGATGCAGAAGGCCGGCTACGCGACCGACCCGAATTACGCGAAGAAGCTGATCTCGATCATGCAGCAGATCGGCTGACGGCCCGCCCGCCACCGATCGACCCCTTCGGACCGCGCCCGGCACCTTGCCGCGCGCGGTTTCAACGTTTGCGACAAATAAATGGCCGTTTCGATCTAAACTTTCGGTCAGCACTGCCGCTAAGTGTGAGAGACCTGCGACCGGGCCCCCGTTCTGGCCCGGTTTTATTGCGCACCGGTTGCCCCGGGCGCCCATGACAAGAAAGACCGGCTAGCCATGAATATCGAAACGTCGACGGACCCCAGCCTGGATGCAGGCCACTCCGGGCCCGACTATGCCCGCCGCAATCCGCTGGAAATCGGCGTGCAGCTGCGCAACCTGGTGAATCGCGGCGATTTCCTGACCGTCCAGTACCCGGGCGGCCAGCTCGTCACGCGTTTGCTCGAGGTCGACGTCGGCGCGCGGACGTTCACGTTCGACTGGGGCGCGCTGTCCGAGCAGAACGCCGGCATCCTGGGCGCGTCGCACTGCACGTTCGCGGCCGCGCCGGAGGGCGTGCGCGTCGAATTCACCACGGGCACGCCGCGCGAGACGCGCTACGAGGGGCTGCCCGCGTTCGTCGCCGATTTCCCCGACGTGCTGGTCTGCATCCAGCGCCGCGAATATTTCCGCGTCGACGCGCCGATCGTCGATCCGTTCCTGTGCCGCGGCAAGCTGCCGGACGGCGAAAGCTTCCTGTTCGAGGTGCACAACCTGTCGCTCGGCGGCGTGGGGCTGCGTACGGCCGACGAGCGCGTCGAGGCGCTCGAGGTCGGCACGCTGCTGCCGGACGTCGAGCTCGAGCTGACGGGCCACGGCAAGCTGTCGCTCGACCTGCAGCTCGTGTCGCAGCGTTCGACGCAGATGCCGAACGGCGCGCGGCGCTACCAGCTCGGCTTCCGCTACATGTCGCTGCCGGGCAGCGCGGAGAACACGCTGCAGCGGCTGATCACGCAGCTCGAAATGAAGCGCCGCTCGCTCGTGCGGGCCTGACGCGCCCCAGCGGGCGGCCCCCACGGGCGGCCCACGCGGCGGCGCCGGCGCCTCGTGCCGGCCGCTTCCGACGGCGACGCACGCTCGTGCGCCGCGCGTGCATTTTTTCCTCAATTTTTTCGATCCGCGGCCGTTATACCGGGAGTCACGCAACCCGGCGGCCGCAACGCGCGGCCGGCTCATCAGGATCGCGCATGTCCAACACACTCATGAACCTCGGCGTCAGCGGCCTGAATGCCGCGCTCTGGGGCCTCACGACGACCGGCAACAACATCAGCAACGCCGCGACGCCCGGCTATTCGGTCGAGCGGCCCGTGTATGCCGAAGCGAGCGGCCAGTACACGGGCAGCGGCTACATGCCGCAAGGCGTGAACACCGTCACCGTGCAGCGGCAGTACAGCCAGTACCTGAGCGACCAGTTGAACACCGCGCAGACGCAGGGCAGCGCGCTGTCGACCTGGTACACGCTCGTCGCGCAGCTGAACAACTACATCGGTAGCCCGACGGCCGGCATCTCGACCGCGATCACGAGCTACTTCACCGGCCTGCAGAACGTCGCGAACAACGCGTCCGACCCGTCCGTGCGGCAAACCGCGATCAGCAACGCGCAGACGCTGGCCAACCAGATCAACGCGGCCGGCCAGCAGTACGACGCGCTGCGCCAGAGCGTGAACACCCAGCTCACCAGCACGGTGTCGCAGATCAACACGTACACCGCTCAGATCGCCGAGCTGAACCAGCAGATCTCGGCGGCGAGCAGCCAGGGCCAGCCGCCGAACCAGCTGATGGACCAGCGCGACCTCGCCGTGTCGAACCTGTCGAGCCTCGCCGGCGTCCAGGTCGTGCGCAACGAGGGCGGCTACAGCTTGTTCCTCGCGGGCGGCCAGCCGCTCGTCGTCGCCGACAAGAGCTACCAGCTCGCGACCGTCTCGTCGCCGTCGGATCCGAGCGAGCTGACCGTCGTGTCGCAGGGCATCGCCGGCGCGAACCCGCAGGGGCCGAACCAGGCGTTGCCCGATTCGTCGCTGTCGGGCGGCACGCTCGGCGGCCTGCTCGCATTCCGCAGCCAGACACTCGACCCCGCGCAGGCGCAGCTCGGCGCGATCGCGACCAGCTTCGCCGCGCAGGTCAACGCGCAGAACGCGCTCGGCATCGACCTGTCGGGCAATCCGGGCGGCAACCTGTTCAACGTGCCGTCGCCGACCGTGTACGCGACCCAGGGGAATACCGGCAACGCGTCGCTGTCGGTGTCGTTCGCGAACGCGTCGCGGCCGACGACGAGCGACTATACGCTCTCGTTCGACGGCGCGAATTACACGCTGACCGACCGCGCGAGCGGCGCGGTGGTCGACCAGAAGGCGGGCCCGATGCCGGTTTCGCTCGGCGGGCTGAACTTCTCGGCCGCGACCGGCACGCAGATGCAGCCGGGCGACAAGTTCACCGTGCTGCCGACGCGCGGCGCGCTGAACGGCTTCGGCCTTGCGACGACGAGCTTCTCGGCGATCGCGGCCGCGTCGCCGGCCGTCACGTCGGCGGCGAGCACCAACACGGGCACGGGCAAGATCACGCTGGGCGGCGTGACCTCGGGCTATCAGGTGCCGACGACCAAGCTGACCTTCGACGCGACGGCAAAGACGCTGACGGGCTTCCCGGTCGGCACGACGGTGACGGTCGGGACGACGCCGCCGACGACGGTGACCATCGTGAATCCGACGGACACCGTCCCGTACGACCCGGCGTCCGGCGCGACGATGACGATGTCGGGGACGGCCGCGGGCGCACTCAACGGCGTGAGCGTGTCGCTGTCCGGCGCGCCGGCGACCGGCGATTCGTTCACGATCGGGCCGTACGCCGGCGGCACCAGCGACGGCTCCAATGCACGGGCGCTGTCGCAACTCGTCAATGCGAAGGCGCTCGGCGGCGGCACGACGACCCTCACGGGCGCGTACGCGACCTACGTCAACGGCATCGGCAACACGGCGACGCAGCTGAAATCGTCGAGCACCGCGCAGACCGCGCTGGTCGGTCAGATCACGCAGGCACAGCAGTCGGTGTCGGGCGTGAACCAGAACGAGGAAGCGGCCAACCTGATGCAGTACCAGCAGCTTTACCAGGCGAACGCGAAGGTGATTCAGACGGCGGCGACGCTGTTCCAGACCGTCCTTGGCCTGTTCAACTGACCGGATTCGAGAGGATAGAAACGATGCGGATCTCCAGCGCCCAGTATTTCCAGCTGAACGTCACGCAGATGAACGACCAGCAGGCCCAGCTTGCGCAGCTGTACCAGCAGATCGCGAGCGGCGTGAGCCTGCAGACGGCGGCGGACAATCCGGTCGGTGCGGCGCAGGCCGTGCAGTTGTCGATGACGTCGGCGACGCTGTCGCAGTACGCGACCAACCAGACCACGGCGCTCGCGTCGCTGCAGGCCGAGGACCAGGCGCTGCAGAACGTGAGCGGCGTGCTCACGAGCGCGCAGACGCTGCTCGTGCGGGCGGGCGACGGCTCGCTGTCCGACAGCAACCGGGCGGCGCTGGCGACGCAGCTGCAGGGCTACCGCGACCAGTTGCTGACGCTCGCGAACACCAACGACGGCGCCGGCACCTACCTGTTCGCCGGCACGAACAATTCCGCGCCGCCGTTCAAGGCCGCGCCGAACGGCAGCGTGGCGTATGTCGGCGACACCGGCACGCGCGACGTGCAGATCGCCGATTCGAGCACCGTGTCGCAGAGCGACACGGGGGCGGCCGTCTTCATGTCGGTGCCGGCGATCGGCAGCACGCCCGTGCCGTCGGCGGGCGCCGCCAATGCGGGCACCGCCACGATCGGCACGGTGGCCGTGACGAACCCGGCGGCCGCGACGAACGGCCATCAGTTCGCGATCACGTTCGGCGGCACGCCCGCCGCGCCGACCTACACGGTGACCGACAACTCGGTCAGCCCGCCGAGCACCACGCCGGCGCAGGCCTATTCGGCCGGCTCGGCGATCTCGCTCGGCAACGGCATGACGGTGGCGGTGTCGGGCACGCCGGCCGTCGGCGACACGTTCGCGGTCGACCCGGCGCCGCAGGCGAGCGGCGGCGCCGACATATTCTCGACACTCGACGCGATGATTTCGGCGCTGAACAAGCCCGTGACCGGCAACCCGGTGGCGAGCGCCGCGCTGACGAATGCGCTGATGACGGGCTCGACCAAGCTCGGCAACACGATGCGCAACGTCACGACGATCCAGGCGTCGGTCGGCGGCCGCGAGCAGGAAGTCAAGGCGATGCAGGCCGTCAACCAGTCCGCGGCGCTGCAGACGAGCAGCAACCTGTCGGATCTGACGAGCACCAACATGGTGACGACGATCAGCCAGTACCTGCAGGTGCAGAACGCGCTGACCGGCGCGCAGAAGGCCTACGTGCAGTTGCAGAACATGTCGCTGTTCCAGTACATCAATCCGTGACGTACGCGGCGCCGGCTGCGATGTGGGCGCATGCTTACTTCGCGGCCGGCGCGCGCCGCCGCCCCGCGCGTCGGGCGCGGACGGGCGCTTCACCGGGCCGCGCGCCCGCGCACCGGTTCTCTGGCGCGACCTGCCGCTCCGGCACCTGGCCGTTCCGCTTGCCGGCCCCGCCTGCCGGTTCGCTTGCCAGCCCCATTTCCGCTCCGTAAACTCGCGCCAGATTCCAGACCGGCGCATCCCTGGCAGCCGGCGACCGACGACCGACGACCGACAGGAGCGCTTTCCCCATGTCCGATTCCTACTTCCCGCGCTGGCGGGTCCAACCGACCGGCGCGGCCTCGCGCGTGGTCGGCCCCGACGAACGCCTCGCGTGGCCGCAGATGGTCGCGATGGGCGTGCAGCACGTCGTCGCGATGTTTGGTTCGACCGTGCTCGCGCCGCTGCTGATGGGCTTCGACCCGAACCTGTGCATCTTCATGTCGGGCATCGGCACGCTGCTGTTCTTCGTGCTGGTCGGCGGGCGCGTGCCGAGCTACCTCGGCTCGAGCTTCGCGTTCATCGGCCTCGTGATCGCGGTGACGGGCTACGGCGGCAGCGGCCCGAACCCGAACATTCCGGTCGCGCTCGGCGGGATCGTCGCGTGCGGCGTCGTGTACGTGGCGCTCGGCGCGCTCGTGCAGGCGATCGGCACGCGCTGGATCGAGACGCTGATGCCGCCCGTCGTGACCGGCGCGGTGGTCGCGGTGATCGGGCTGAACCTCGCGCCGATCGCGGTCAAGGGCGTGTCGGGCTCGACCTTCGACTCGGTGATGGCGCTCGTCACGGTGCTGTGCGTCGGCGGCGTCGCGGTGTTCGCGCGCGGGACGGTGCAGCGCCTGCTGATCCTCGTCGGGCTCGCGATCGCCTACCTGATCTACGCGATCGCGACCAACGGGATGGGCCTCGGCAAGCCGATCGATTTCGCGATCGTCGCGCATGCCGCGTGGTTCGGCGTGCCGGGCTTCCGCGCGCCGGTGTTCGATCCGCACGCGATGCTGATGCTCGCGCCGATCGCGGTGATCCTGGTCGCGGAGAACCTCGGCCACATCAAGGCCGTCAGCGCGATGACGGGCACCAACCTCGACCGCTACGTCGGCCGCGCGTTCATCGGCGACGGGCTCGCGACGATCGTGTCGGGCAGCGTCGGCGGCACGGGCGTGACCACCTATGCGGAGAACATCGGCGTGATGGCCGTCACGCGGATCTATTCGACGCTGGTGTTCGCGGTTGCCGCGCTGATCGCGATCGGGCTCGGCTTCTCGCCGAAGTTCGGCGCGGTGATCCAGACGATCCCGGGCCCCGTGCTCGGCGGCGTGTCGATCGTGGTGTTCGGGCTGATCGCGGTGACGGGCGCGCGGATCTGGGTCGTCAACAAGGTCGACTTCTCCGACAACCGCAACCTGATCGTCGCGGCCGTCACGCTGGTGCTCGGCGCCGGCGACTTCTCGCTGAAGATCGGCGGCTTCGGGCTCGGCGGGATCGGCACCGCGACGTTCGGCGCGATCATCCTGTACGCGATCCTGCGCAAGGAGAAGGAGCCGGGGCCGGTGGTGTGAGGCGCGGGGGAGGCCGGCGCATCGGCCGTCACGGATTCGGCTGCACCGAAAACGTGAGCGGCCACGCAAAGGTCCCGTCCTTCGCCTTCGGCGCGAACACGAACCGATAGGTCAGCGTGAACGTCGTGTTCAGCGCCGTATACGGCACGTTGATCGTGCCGCCCGTTCCCGGCAGCACCACCTTGCCGCCGAAGCCGCTGATCTCGATCGAACTGAACTGCGACAGGCTCGCGGCGGCAACCTGTACGCGCACCGTATAACCGGCCCGGTCGTTGGTCTGGACCGCGAGGGTCGTCCCCGACGGGTTGTTCGCGTTCGGCACGGCCAGGTAGCCGATGCTCGTGTCCTTGTTCGCGATCACGAGCTTCGCCGGATTGCTCGCGTTCAGCCGCGCATACGCCTGGACCGTTGCCCCGACCTGCACGGGGCGGCTGGCCTGCTTCGCGGCGCTCGGGCCGGGCGCCGCGCCGACGAGCGCGATCGAGAGCGCGGCCAGTGCGGCCAGCAGCCCGCGCGCGCGGCCCGCACCGCGTGGCGCGAGTGGCGCCCCGAGTGGCGCCGCACCGGTCCGTCCGCGGGCGCGCCGCGCTGCGGCGGCGCTCGCTGTCTGGGTTCGATTCATGTCTGCCCCCGTTGTCCGAGTCCGTGATGGTGGTCGATGGCGGCATGCGCGACGCACGCGCCGTTGGCTCGCCTAGTAGTTGAACAGGATCGTGATGTTGTGGTCCGCGTAGCTGCCCGGCACGGCGTTCTGGCCGCCGCGGATCAGCCCGTACACGGTCGCGCTGAATGCGCCGGCGCCCGTGATCTTGCCCCATGAAATCGTCGACGTGCCGCTCGTGCCGTCTCCCCAGACCGACGTGTGCGCGCTGTCGAGATACAGGTTGTAGCCGAGCGTCTGCGTGTCGCCGGTGCGCGTCATCAGCCGGTTCGCGAACGTGCCGCCGCCCGCGCTCGCCGTGACCGTCGGCGTCGCGTTGCCGCTGCCGGTGCAGTTCACCGAAACGGTGACGGCCGACGTCGCCGCGTTGATGGTGTCGTACGTGCCGAACACCATCGACGACGGTGCCGCCATCGTGCACGTCGTCGCCGCGCGCGCGGCCGGCGCGGCCATCAGCGCGGCGCCGGCGGCGAACAACGCGAACGCGGCGGACGCCGCGGAGGTCGCGGCCGTCGCGCGGACGCGCGGGAGCCGGACCGGCCGCCCGGCATGCTTGCGATGTCTCATGGTGTGACTCCCTTGCAAAGATGGGTGCCGAGGTCCGGCAGCGGATCGTCACCGGCGGGAAAGCGCACGGTCACGTCGCACTGCCGGTCGCGCCACGCCGCATGCAGGCGGTTCTGCTCCGACAGTCCGGTGACGTACACGACGCCGTCGCGGCCGACTGGAAACGCGTCCTTCCGCCCGTCGATCGTGACGATCGCGCCGGCCGGCAGGTGCGCGCCGTCCGCGAGATCGAGCGTGAGCATCGCGCCGCGCGAGCGCGTGATCGGGAACACGAGCGCCATGCCGCTGCGGAAGTAGGGCACCGCGTCGAGCTTCAGCGTGCCGATCGTCGCGTCGAACGGCAAGTCGGCCTGCTCGATCGAAATCGGGTTGTTTTCATACGCGCGCAGCCGCGGCAGCAGCGCGACGCCGCTCGCGTCCGTGTGCGCGACGAGCTGGTTGTCCGCGAGGATGCCGACGTTGGCGAAGCCCGGCACCTTGACCAGCGCGAAGCTGTCGGTGATCTGCCGCGACAGGCGCGCGGTGCCGTCGACGAACGCGACGCCGCCCGCGACGTTGGCGCGCACGCCGGCGCGGCCGCGATACGCCGCCGCCTCGACGCTGTAGGTGCCGGTGCGCGTCTGCAGCGTCGCGCTCGCGTCCTGCGTATCGTTGCCGGCCTGCAGCGCGTAGCCGAAACCTTCGCCGACCGGCAGGCTGCGCTGCAGTTGCGCGAGCATTTCGGTGCGGCCCTGCTGGTGCGTCATCGTGACCGATGCGCTCGTGCGGTTGTCGACCGGAATCGTCCACGCGACGCCGACGATCGTCGCGCCAGCGCCGCTCAGCGGCTTGCTGACGCTGACGTTGGCGAAGCCGAAGCGACCGAGCTGCGCGCTGTAGCTGAGCGACAGCAACTGGGTCTTGTAGCCGTCGCGATCGTCGAGGAACACGTGCGCGAGCCCGAGCGAGCCGAAGCGGCCCATCCCGAGGCCGACGTTGACGCTCGTCAGCAGCTTCGGCGCGAGCCTGCCCGGCTCGAGCCCGATCTGCGCGAAATGCGGGGTCGCCCATTGCGCGTGCGCGCCGATCTCCACGAGGCCGGCCTGGCTCTCGGCGCCGATCGTCGCCAGCGCGCCCGCGCCATCGGCGCTGCGGCTCGCCGCCGCCGCCGCGTTGAGGACGCCGAGCGGCCCGGCCAGCACCACGCCGCCGACGCCGACGTTTTGCCGCGACGCTTCGGCTTCCGCGTGGATCTCGCCGGTGAACCGGTCGGTCATGCCGATCCGGTGCGTCGCGCTGGCGAACCAGCGCCCGTAGTCGTTGCTCGCGAGGCCGAAATCGCGCCGCTCCTTGCCGATCTCGTACGAGAAATCCTGCATCCCCCGCTTCAGCAGATTCGCGCTTGCGTAGAACGATTGCGTGATCACCTGCTCGCGACCCATCACGTCGCGCACCACGACCCGCACGTCGCCCTGGCCGGTCACCACCGGCACGTTGTTGATCGCGAACGGGCCGGGGGCGACCTCGCGCGTCGACGTCAGCGCGTTGTTGACGTAGACGTCGACCGTCGAAGGCAGCACGGCCTGCCCGCTCACGCCCTGCAGCGGGATCGTGACGAGCCCCGGCTGCGTCGCGAAATTGGTCGCGTACTGGATGCCGCCGAAGCGGACCGCGCGGCCCCACATGCCCGCGCGGCTGATCGCGTCGCCGATGCGCAGGCTCGCGAGATGGCCGGGCCGATCGGTCGTCCACGTGGTTTCGAGGCGCGTGAGGCGCCGCGTCGGGCCCGCTTCGTCCGCGAGAAACGTGCCGACGCCCACGCCGAAGCGGTTGAAGAAGCCAAGCTCGAACAGCCCGGAGCCGTGCGTCTGGCCCGCGGCCTGTTCGGCAAGCAGGTCGTAGTTGAAGAAGCCGCCGATGCCCGGCTCGACGGCCGACGCGCGGTGCCGCTCGGTCTCGTCGAAGGTCGCGCCGACGAATGCCTGGGCCGGAGCGCTGATCGCCATCGTCAGATTCTGCTCGTCGACGGTGTATGTGAGGCCCGCGATCGCGTTCAGCGGGTAGTACGGCGTGTCGTTGCCGGCCAGCGGCGCGACGTCCGGCCGCCTGAGCCGCCAGCGCTTCAGGTCGTCGGCCGACACGTAGAACGCGCCGTCGGCCGCCTTGATCAGCAACGCGGTTTCGTCGAGGCCCTGGCGGTTGATGTCGACCTGGTACAGCAGCTCGGCCGGGCCGCCCGCCGCGCCATGCGACGCCTGCGCGGCCGCGGCGGCCGGTGCCGCGACGAGACGCTCTTGTGCGTGTGGGGTCTGCGCGCTCATGAGAATCGCGATCAGCAGCGCCGCGTCAGCGCGCGTTCGGCGCGAGCGTCGTATCGATGTCGCCCGCATCGGAGTAGCCGATCAGGTGCATGCCGGAGGCAACGGCCGGCGCGGTTCCGGCACCGGGCTTGAACGTCAGTTCGCGCGACTGGCCGGGCAGCACGTACGCGAATTCCGCATGCGTGGCGACGGGGCGATCGCTGCCCGGCGCGAGCAGCGCGAGGTTCGCCACCTGCGCATGCGCGGTGCCGTCGTTGGTCACGCGCAACGCGAGCGTGCCCGAGCCGCCCGGGCGCGGCTCCGCGCTCCAGCGCAGCCGCGGGGCGGTGTCGACGGCCGGCTTCACGAAGATCGGCAGGCTCATTTCCAGCGCGATCTGCACGCCGGTGAAACCTGGCTTCGGCGCGGGCGGAATCTCCTGCAGATACAGCCGGTAGCTGGTTTCGCGGTCAGCGGCGGGCGGATGCCGCAGGCCGACGCGCACGACCTGCGCACTGCCGGGCGCGATCGTGAAGATCGGCGGCGCGGCGATCAGGTCGCCGGTCGACGCATAGACGTCGTCGCCCGCGTTCTGCGACCACGCAACGGTGCGCAGCTGGACGATCACGGGCTGGTCGGGCGATTCGTTGCGCACCGTCAGCGCGACGCTGCGTTGCGCGGCCGACAGCTCGACGCGCACGGGCGACACGGTGAAGTCGGTGGCCCGGCTGTCGGCGGAGGCGGCGGCGAGCGTCACGGCCGCGAGCCAGGTCGCGAGTTTGTACACGTTCGGTTTCATCACGGATCCACCTCCAGGGGGGCGCTGCTGGATGTTCGACGTCTGCCGGTCGGGAGGGCGCGCATCTGCGCTGCCGCACGCCCTCCGCGCGGCACTAAAACGTGACGGTGACCGTCACCGTGTCCGCATAGCTGCCCGGCACCGCATTGGGCTGGTCCGGCACCTTGCCGTACACGGTCTTGGTGATCGCCTGCGCCATCGCCATCCCCTGGCCGGTGCCGTTGACGGTATCGCTCGGCGGCGTGTTGCCCCACACGACCGTGCGGTTCGAATCCTGGTACAGCGAGTAGTTGAGCTGGTTCGAGCCGCTCGTCATGATGCGGTTGGCGACCGTGGCGCCGGACGTCGTGCCCGCATTCAGGCCGATGTTGAAGTTCGTCCCGTTCGTGCAGCGAACCGTGATCGCGGACTGCGCCGATTGATCGCCGGTTCCCGGTGTGTAGGCGGGGAAAGTCAGCGCGCCGGCCGAGTCGATCAGGCACGTTGCGTTGACGGTGGCGGATACGCCGAACGTCGTGGTGGTCTGTCCGGCCGATGCCGAGAGGGCCGTGCAGGCGAGCGATGCGGCAAGCGCCGCGTGGGTCAGTACGGAGTGCTTCATGATGCAGTTCTCCCTTGAGAGCTGGAATGTGCGGCCGGTGCGTCGAGCCGTTCGGGACGGGATCTCGATCGTCAGCGCGCGATGCGTCTTCTGGTCGTGTCGGAATCGGGTCGCTTGCTGGGCGGGCACCTCCTTTGTGTCGTCGTGCGGAATCGGGCGCGCGGCCGGGCAGCCGGCCGCTGCTGCAGCGCGTACCGCGCGAGCCGTGGCCGTTGCCGCTCGCGTGCGCGTCGGCACGCGGGCGGCGCCGCCCTGGCGAGCGGCACGACTCGGCGCGGCGCGCATGCGCGCGGCGAGGGATTTCCGGGGTTCGCCTATCGGATCGGCGCGTCGTGACTTCGGGTAACGGTGTGGGCCGTGTGCGCGCATCGGACGGCGACGGTGCGAAGCCGCGCCGCCGGCATCAGCGGATGCGTGACAGGAGCAGTGATGCAGGACAGCAGCCGTGTGACGGCCGATATGAGATTCGACATGATTTCCCCGACCCGCTTGATGATTGTTCGTCGCCTGCATCGAGCCGCCGGCCCGTGCAGTGTCGTTGTCTGCACCGCTGCATCAGCAAGCAACGGGCCAACGCGCGCAGAGCCGCGCAAACAGGGGCAGGGAGGACCGCGTGGGGCCGTCGGCGACGGTGTGCGCGCGCAAATGTTTCAGTCGTGCAACACGGCGCGGCGCGGGCTGGCCGGCGGCGGGCCCGGCGGGCGGGCGATGGCGGGATGACGGGGGCGGCTCACGGCGCACGCGGCCGCGATTCCGCTGGGGAATCGCACGCGCCGCAGGCCGATCGGTTTCATTCGTGCAACGTGCGCGCGGCCGTTTCGGTCAGGTGTCGGCGGCACCGCGCATCATGCGTTCACATTCGACTGCGCGGCGAGCCACGCACAGAACTGCGCGACGAGCGGATCGTCGGCCGGCGCGCCCGGCGCGATCCACCAGTAGCTGCGCGTCGCGATGCGCGGGCCGGGCAGCGGCATCACGAGGCGCCCGCTGGCGAGCTCGTCGTCGATCAGCGGCAACGGGCCGAGCGCGACGCCGAGCCCGTCGACGGCCGCCTGCAGCGCCAGGTAGAAGTGGTCGAACGACTGCCGCTTGCGCCCCTTCATCGTCACGCCGGCCGCCGCGAACCAGTCGCGCCAGCCTTCCGGCCGCGTATCCGAATGCAGCAGCACGTGCCGCGCGAGATCGTCCGCGCGCGTAATCGGCGCGCGCTTGAGCAGCGCGGGGCTGCACACCGGGATCACGCTTTCGTCGAGGAAGTGGCCGCTCGTGCAATTCGGCCAGTGGCCGGGGCCGCGGCGGATCGCGACGTCGAAGCCGTTCAGCGTGTCGAGCGGCGCGTTCGACGTCGACAGCTTCAGCTCGACGTTCGGCACGTCGCGCTGGAACCGCGACAGGCGCGGCAGCAGCCATTTCATCGCGAAGGTCGGCAGCGCATTGATGCGCAGCACGCGCGCCGCGCCGGTGCTGCGCAACTGTTCGGTCGCGTGCGCGATGCTGTCGAACGCCGCGCGCACGGTGTCCAGGTAGCGGCGGCCTTCGTCGGTGAGCTTCACGCGCTTGCCGTGGCGATGGAACACCGGCTTGCCGAGCCATGCCTCGAACCCGGCGATCTGCCGGCTGATGGCACCGTGGGTCACATGCAGTTCGTCGCCCGCGGCGCTGAAGCTTTCATGTCGTGCCGCGGCTTCAAAGGCCCGAAGCGCGGAAAAGGGTGGGAGATCGCGTGCCATGCTTGTGATTCTAGATCACAAGGACGCGCCGATAAAATCGTTTTGACGGCATCCCGAACGGCGGTAACCTCGGTTCACCGCTTGATGAGGAGCCCCATGCAATCCGCCTTCCCGCCGGCCTCGCCGCCGCCTGCCGCGTCCCCCCGCAGCGTCGGTCTCACCGAGCTGTTCACCGGTTTCCTGTCGCTCGGCCTGATGTCGTTCGGCGGCGCGTTGCCGTTCGCGCGGCGCACGATCGTCGACGAGCGCAAGTGGCTCTCCGCCGACGAATTCACCGATCTGCTCGGCCTCTGCCAGTTCCTGCCGGGCGGCAACGTGATCAACCTGTCGGTCGCCGTCGGCATGCGCTTTCGCGGCGTGGCCGGCGCGTTCGCCGGCATTCTCGGGCTGATCGCCGGCCCGACGCTCGTCGTCGTCGCGCTCGGCGTGCTGTACGCGAAGACGCAGAACGATCCGCGCGTGCAGCACCTGTTCGCCGGGCTCGCGGCCGCGGCGGCCGGCCTGCTCGTCGCGATGGCCGTGAAGGTCGCGAAGCCGCTGCTTCAGGCGCCGCGCGCGGCGGCCGCGATCGCGGGGCTCGCGTTCGTGGCGATCGCGGTGCTGCGCATGCCGCTCCTGACCACGATGCTGGTGCTGACGCCCGTCAGCATCTGGCTCGCGTCGCGCCGCCGCGCGGCCGGCACGCCGCGGCCGGCGCCGGCTGCCGCGCGGGGCACGCACGATTCGCACGATTCGCCCCACGGGCAACAGGAGCGCCGGCCATGAGCGACACGCTGATCGCCATCGCGACGATCTTCAGCCAGTTGTCGCTGCTCGCGTTCGGCGGCGGCAACACGATCCTGCCGGAGATGCAGCGGCAGGTCGTCGACGTGCATCACTGGATGAGCGCGCACGAGTTCACCGCGCTGTTCGCGCTGGCCCAGGCGGCGCCGGGGCCGAACATGATGATCGTGTCGCTGGTCGGCTGGCACGTGGCCGGCTGGGCCGGGCTGCTGGTCGCGTCGCTCGCGAAGTTCGGGCCGTCGTCGATCGTCACCGTGCTCGCGCTGCATGCGTGGGAGCGCTTTCGCGACCGGCCGTGGCGCCGCTACGTGCAGCAGGGGATGATGCCGGTGACGGTCGGACTCGTCGCGGCAAGCGCGGTGCTGATTTCCGACGCGTCGAACCGCACCGCGATCCAGTGGGGCATCACGGCCGCATGCGCGGTGCTGGCGTGGCGCACGCGCATTCATCCGCTGTGGCTGCTCGCGGGCGGCGCGTTGATCGGGCTCACGGGCATCGGGCAGTGACTGGCGTGTCGCACGTCGCCGGCCGTTGTACGCGACGGTTCAGTGGCTAGTGCGACGCGCGGCGCCCCGTGGCGCACGTTATATTGGCGCACGGCAGGCGGCGAAGCCCGGCCGCGCAGTGCCGGCGGCGCGCCGCGCCTGCCGGCACGACCGACATTCGCGCCGCCCGCCGCGCACACCACGGAGGATCGATGGATCTCGACGGCGCCAGCCGCAATCTCACTGTCGCCGCATTGCTGACGCTGTCCGGCGGCTATCTCGACGCGTACACCTACGTCGGCCACGGCCACGTGTTCGCGAACACGATGACCGGCAACGTCGCGCTGCTCGGCATCAACCTGTCGGCCGGCGAATGGGCCGCCGCGCTGCACCACGTGCCGCCGCTCGGCGGCTTCGTGCTCGCGGTATTCGTCGCGCATCTGTTCGGCCTCGCCGCGCGGCGCGGCTGGATGCGCCAGACGGCGTTCGTGAGCCTGATCGTCGAGATCGCGTTTCTCGGCGTCGCCGCGAGCGGCCTCGTCGGTGCGTCGAGCGCATGGCTGATTCCGGGCATCTCGTTCGTCGCGACGTTGCAGACGCTGTCGTTCACGCATCTCGAGGAACTGTCGTACACGTCGGTGATGACGACCGGCAATCTGCGGCGTGCCGCGCAGAAGCTGTTCGTCGGGCTGATCCCGCGCTACGACGCCGGCGCATTGCACGACTCGGCGCTGCTCGCGACGATCAGTTTCTGTTTCCTGGCCGGCGCGGTGGTCGGCGGCCTCGTGACGCGGCTCGTGCCGGACATCGCGCTGTGGGGCGCGGTGCTGCTGCTCGTCGGTGCGTTCGCGGAGATCGTGCGGCGGGCGTGGCGGCGCGCGGGGAACGGCAGTGCGGGTAGCGAGGACGGTGACGGCGACGCGGGCACCGGCAGCGACGGGGCGACGCAAACGGCCTGACGGTAAGCGGCGGGCGACAGGCAGCAGGCAGCAGGCAGCAGGCGGCGGCGGCGGGCGGCAATCGGCAAGCAGCGGACAGCAAGCGGCAGCAAGCGCAACGATTTCGCCGGCTCTTTCGCCGCAATCCGCGTGACCGCACCGCACCATCGTCGAGCCTCGCAGTGCCGTACTCGCCCGCCGGCGCCGCCGCGCACCGCCACCTCCCGTCCACCCACCGCGCGAGCCAGGCCCCGCGCGGGAAACGTTGCTCCCGGACGACAATCGCGCGCTTGCCGCGTATTTCAATTTCTTTCAGCGTTCGCACTCGTCTTATGATTCAGCCCACATCGCGCGCGCCATGAACGTGTGCGATCGCCACCCGGCTGCGCACGCGGCCGGTCACGAATGGAGACACCTAAAAAAGGAACGCTCATGAAGCAGACCACCCGACTCGCCGCTATCGCAGGGGGCGCGGCGCTGGCCTTCGCCAGCCAGTACGCAGCAGCACAAAGCTCGGTCACGCTGTGGGGCGTCGCCGACGCCAGCATTCGTTACCTGACCAACGCCAACGCCAAGAACGACGGCCTGCTGTCGATGAGCAACGGCGCGATCACGAACAGCCGCTTCGGCATCTACGGCACGGAAGACCTCGGCGGCGGCCTGAAGGCCGTGTTCAACCTCGAGAGCGGCGTGAACCTGCAGAACGGCGCATTCGCCGACAGCGGCCGCCTGTTCAACCGCGCGGCGTACGTCGGCCTGCAGAGCCCGTACGGCACGGTGACCCTCGGCCGCCAGAAGACGCCGCTGTTCGACCTGCTGGCGGACACCTACGATCCCCTGACCGTCGGCAACTACCTCGAAAACGCGTGGCTGCCGGTCGCCCTCGGCGGCGGCCTGTATGCGGACAACCAGATCAAGTACACGGGCAAGTTCGCGGGCCTGACCGCGAAGGCGATGTACTCGACCGGCACCAACTACGAATCGACTGGCGCCGGCGGCTTCTCGGGCCAGATTCCGGGCTCGCTCGGCAAGGGCAATGCATGGGGCGTGTCGCTGTCGTACGTGATGGGCCCGCTCAGCATCGCGGCCGGCGCGCAGCAGAACAGCGACAACTCGGCGCGCAAGCAGACGATCTACCACGCGAACGTCGTGTACGCGTTCAGCAAGGCGAAGATCTACGCGGGCTACCTGCGCTCGAAGGACGACACGGGCTTCGTCGACAGCCTGCTCGCGCAGCAGTCGATCCCGGTCGCGAAGGGCACGGGCCGCATCGACGACGGTCCGTTCGCGGGCGTGAGCTGGCAGGTCAGCGCGCCGCTGACGCTGACGGGCGCGTTCTACTACGACCACATGCGCAATGCGATGACCACGAACGGCACGCTCGCGAGCGGCAACCGCTACGCGATCGTCGGCATCGCCGAGTACGCGCTGAGCAAGCGCACCGAAATCTACGGCACCGTCGACTTCAACAAGACGAACGGCGCGGCGAACGTCGAGCTGCCTGGCCGTAGCAACCAGACCGGCATCGCGATCGGCCTGCGCAATATCTTCTGACGAACGTCGGAAAATGCATGCGCCGGCTTCGTCCGGCGTGCATCGAAGAGGCTCCGCGGAGCCTCTTTTTTTTCGTCGCGCGACCTTCATGCGCGCGTTCGACTATTCGGCGAACGCTCCATTGCGGCGGTCCCGCGCCGTAAGCGATCCGTCGGCAATCCAGAACACACTTTTACAGTCCGCGCGCGGGCTTTCCGCTACGCTGCGTGCATCGCGCGCGGCATGCCGTCCGGCGTGCGCGTGCGTCGTTCCGATCGCGCTCCGCGAGCGCGGCCGGCCCGGTGCGTAACTTGTGTATCCGGCGATGACAAACGCGGTTCGCCGGTTTCTTTCGTGGGACGATGCGCTCACGATTTTCTTGAAAGGGGATGACGATGGGTATCCTGAACGTCGTGGGTGAAATCGCCGGCGCAGTGGCCGCCGTCGAAGGCGTGGAAAAGCTGGACCCGGATGCGGGCCTGCTGACCAAGGCGGCCGCGGCCGTCGCCGGCTTCAAGGGCGCCGAGGCGATCGAAGGCATGCTCGAGAAGAAGGACGAGCAGCCGCGGCAGGCAGACGATACGCAGGCGACGGACGGCAGCGACACGTCGCAGGCATGAGCATGGCGGCCGGTCCGGCCGCGGGCGCGCCCTTCGCGCGCCCGGGCCGGCCGGTGCCGCGCAACCGGCAGGTCGGGCATGCGGTCGATCGGTGACGCATGGCACAACCGCCAGCCGGTTTGACCGGCGAGAGGCATCGTCTCTCGCCGTTTTTTATCGGGCGCGCGCCATGCGCCGCACGAATCCCCGAATCTTGCTATCGTGCCCCCATCCGAACTGCGATGAGGGAATGCGATGGATTTCGACTACGACCTGTTCGTCATCGGCGCCGGCTCGGGCGGCGTGAGGCTCGCGCGCGTGTCCGCGTCATACGGCGCACGCGTCGGCATAGCGGAAGAAGAGCAGATCGGCGGCACCTGCGTGCTGCGCGGCTGCATCCCGAAGAAGCTGCTCGTCTACGCGTCGCACTACCCGCACGAAGTCGACGACGCGAAGGGCTTCGGCTGGACTTTCGGCGCCGGCACGCTCGACTGGCCCGCGCTGATCGCCGCGAAGGATCGCGAGATCAACCGCTTGAGCGACATCTACATCAGCCTGCTGCGGCAATCCGGCGTTGACATGCACGCCGGCCGCGCGACGCTCGTCGATGCGCACACGGTCGCGGTCGGTGCGCGCACGATCCGTGCGCGCCACATCGCGATCGCGACCGGCTCGCGTCCGGTGCTGCCGCCGCGGCCCGGCATCGAACACGCGATCACGTCGCGCGAGGCGCTGTCGCTCGCGACGTGCCCCAAGCGCATCGCGGTGGTCGGCGGCGGCTATATCGCGGTCGAGTTCGCGGGCATCTTCAACGGTTTCGGCAGTCACGTCGACGTGTTCTATCGCGGCGAAAAAATCCTCCGCGGCTTCGACGACGACGTGCGCCAGTTCCTGACCGACGAGATGACGAAGCAGGGCGTCACGATTCACCCGCGCGCGGTGATCGAATCGATCGAGCGCGCGAGCGACGGCACGCTGTTCGTGCGCGTCGGCGACGCGCGGCACGGGCCGTACGATCAGGTGCTCTATGCGACGGGGCGCGTGCCGAACGTCGACGGGATCGGGCTCGAGCAGGCGGGCATCCTGCTCGATGCGCGCGGCGCGATCGCCGTCGATGCGTATTCGGCGACGTCGGTGCCGTCGGTCCACGCGATCGGCGACGTCACGTCGCGGCCGCAGCTCACGCCGGTCGCGACGCGCGACGCCGGCTTGCTCGCGCGCACGCTGTTCGGCGGCTCGCGCGTGGCGGTCGACCACGCATACGTGCCGTCGGCCGTGTTCAGCCAGCCGGAGGTCGCGACGGTCGGCCTGACCGAGGCCGATGCGCGTCACGCGCACGGCGACGTCGATATCTACCGCACGTCGTTCAAGGCGCTGCGTCACACGCTGTCGGGCCGTGACGAGCGCACGCTGATGAAGCTCGTCGTCGCGCGCGACAGCCAGCGCGTGGTCGGCGCGCACATGGTCGGCCGCGATGCGGGCGAGATCATCCAGGGCATCGCGATCGCGATTCGCGCGGGCGCGACGAAGGCGCAGTTCGACGACACGATCGGCATTCATCCGACCGCGGCCGAGGAATTCGTGACGATGCGGCAGAAGGTGGCCGACTAGGGCGTGAACACGCGCCGGGACGCACCGGCGCGCCGGCTCGCGGGGCCGCCGTGCGCGTTTCGCCCATGCTCGGTCGGCGCGTCGTATATCACGCGCTGGCCGACGATTCGGAAAGCACGTCCATTCTTCTCAAGAAATACCGTCTCAATAATCAGGCTTGGTATGATCGACAAAAATCATATACGGGGCCGATCATGCGCGAACAACAGCGCAGTAACCAGAATCATCGCGTAGCGGGCGCACGTGGGAGCGCCGATTCATGCGCCGCGCGTTCGCATCTTGCCGCGACCGATCCGTTGCGCGCATTTTCTCTTCGCATGCCGCCCTCTCCGTCGCCGTCCGGGCGATGAAGTCGCGCGCGCCGAAGCACGCCCAGGCCGTTTCGATCACCGCATCAACCGCCGGCTCTTCAGTCAGCCTGTGAGCCGGCATGCCCGTTCCGGGCCATCTTTCCACGCAAGGAGACCAGCAGTGAACATTCAGACACGACGCACCGTCCTCGTGGCGGCCGCGGTCGTCGCGGCGCTGTCCGGCTGCGCGACCGAATCGTCGCGCACGCTCGACGTGCCGGCCGTCAGCAGCGCGCAGAAGCCGTACGCGGGCAAGCCCGTCGCGATTGCCGTCGGCAAGTTCGACAACCGTTCGAGCTACATGCGCGGCATCTTCTCCGACGGCATCGACCGCCTCGGCGGACAGGCGAAGACGATCCTCGTCACGCGCCTGCAGCAGAGCCGCCGCTTCAACGTGCTCGATCGCGAGAACCTCGACGAGATCAAGCAGGAAGCGGGCTTCATGAAGAAGGCGCAGGCCGTGAAGGGAGCGAACTACGTCGTCACCGGCGACGTGACCGAGTTCGGCCGCAAGGACGTCGGCGATCATCAGCTGTTCGGCATTCTCGGCCGCGGCAAGACGCAGGTCGCGTACGCGAAGGTCAACCTGAACATCGTCGACACGACCACGTCGGAAGTCGTCGCATCGAGCCAGGGCGCGGGCGAGTTCAGCCTGTCGAACCGCGAGGTGATCGGCTTCGGCGGCACGGCCGGCTACGACTCGACGCTCAACGGCAAGGTGCTGGATCTCGCGATCCAGGAAGCCGTGAACCATCTGGCGGAGCAGGTCGACGCCGGCGCATTGAAGGTCGCGCAGTAAGCGTCGCAACCCGCCGCAGCGGGCGCCGGGGCCGGCGCCGCGCTCGACCGATTCAACACGACATCACAAGAGAAAAGACCATGAAACGGGGTAACTGGCTGCCGGCGACGGCCGCCGCCTTGCTGCTCGCCGGCTGCGCGAGCTCCACGCCGCCGCTCTATCAGTGGACCGGCTATCAGCCGCAAGTGTACGAATACTTCAAGGGGCAGAAGTCGCCGCAGGAGCAGATCGACGCGCTCGAAAAAGCGCTGCAGGAGATTCGCGGCAAGGGCCATACGCCGCCGCCGGGCTTCCACGCGCATCTGGGGATGCTGTACGCGAGCATCGGCAGCGAGCAGCAGGCCGAACAGGAACTGCAGGCCGAGAAACAGCTGTTTCCGGAGTCCGCGACCTACATGGATTTCCTGCTGAAGAAGAAAACCGGTGCGCCGAAGGCCGCTGACCCGAAGGCGGCCGGCCAGAAGGCGGTCGACCAGACGGTCGCCGGCCAGAAGAACGCCGATCCGACCACCGCCAAACAGTGAGCGACGCACCCGCCATGTTCAAGACACTCTCATTCAAGCTGCTGTCCGTGCTGTCGCTCGTCGCGCTGCTGAGCGCGTGCGCGCAACCGGTGAAACGGCCCGACTACACGGCGTTCAAGAAGAGCCAGCCGCGCTCGATCCTCGTGCTGCCGCCGCTCAACGAGACGTCCGACGTGGGCGCGACCTACGGGCTGCTGTCGCAAATGACGCTGCCGCTCGCCGAGTCCGGCTATTACGTCGTGCCGGTCGCCGTGATGGACGAGACGTTCAAGCAGAACGGCCTGACCAACCCGGCCGAGATCCAGGAGACATCGCCCGCGAAGCTGCGCGAGATCTTCGGCGCGGACGCCGCGCTGTATTCGAAGGTGTCGCAGTACGGCACCGTCTACCGGGTTCTCGCGAGCGCGACGGTCGTGTCGGCATCGGCGAAGCTCGTCGACCTGCGTACCGGCGACGTGCTGTGGCAGGGCCGCGCGAGCGCGAGCAGCGACGAAGGCAACAACAACGGCGGCGGCAGCCTGATCGGCATGCTCGTGGTGGCCGCGGTCAAGCAGATCGCGAACACGCTGATGGACCAGAGCCACGACGTTGCGGCGTACACCAGCACGCGACTGCTGTCGGCCGGTCCGCCGAACGGGCTGCTGTACGGTCCGCATTCGCCGAAGTACGGCACGGACTGAGCGGCGCAGGGCGCGCGGGCGCTTCATGCGCCCGCCGTGCCGACAGCATGCAATCCAGCCGAACGGCTGCACCATGTGCGCGCGCGGTGTGTTTGCCGCGTTTTCGCGCTCACGGCCGTATCGCAATGCAGTGCCGCGCAATCACGCTCAATGCACGCCGAACGCATCCAGCAGCCGGTACCAGCTCATCGCGAGCACCAGTGCCGGCGTGCGCAGCGCCTCGCCGCCGGGGAAGTCGCGATGCCGGATCTTGTCGAACAGGTCGAAGCGGCTCGCCTGTCCGTCGATCGCTTCGGCGATCAGCTTGCCCGCAAGCGCGGTCGTGTTCACGCCGTGCCCTGAAAACCCCTGCGCGAAGTACGTCGTCGGCGTGATGCGGCCGAAATGCGGCGCACGGTTCATCGTGATGTCGACGAAGCCGCCCCACGCATAATCGACCTTCACGTCCGCGAGCTGCGGGAACGTCTTCAGCATGTCCGCGCGCATCGCCGCGGCGAGATCGCGCGGCTCGCGCGTCGAATAGCTGACCTTGCCGCCCCACACGAGCCGCGTGTCCGGCGCCGGCCGGAAATAGTCGAGCACGAAGCGGCTGTCGCAGATCGCCGCGCGCGCGGGCATCAGCGCGTCGGCGCGCGCCTGGCCGAGCGGCTCGGTCGCGATCACGTAGGTGCCGACCGGCATGATCTTCCTCGCCAGCGCGGGCGCGAGCGTGCCGACGTACGTATTGCACGCGAGCACGACGAAGCGCGCACGCACGTTGCCGCCGCTCGTCTCGACGACGTGGCCGCCGGACACGTCGCGCACGCGCGTCACGCAGCTGTCCTCGTGAATGCGCACGCCGGCTTCGGTTGCCGCCCGCGCGAGGCCGAGCGTGTAGTTCAGCGGATGGAGGTGGCCGCTGTCCGGGTCGTACAGGCCGCCGCGATAGCGTTCGGACTGCACGTAGTCGCCGAGCGCGTCGGCTTCGACGAAGTGGAAGCGGTCGTAGCCGAAGCGCTTCGCGGCTTCGTCGCGCCACCGCTTCAGCGCATCGGCGTCGCGCTCGGTGTTGGCCGCGGTCAGGTAGCCGGGCATCAGCGCGCAGTCGATGCCGTGCCGCGCGATGCGCGACTTCACGAGCGACAGCGTTTCGAGCCCCATGTCCCAGATGCGCTTCACGTCGCCTTCCGGCATGAATCGCGCGAACGTGTCGATGTCGCACGCGAAGCCGCCGATCAACTGGCCGCCGTTGCGGCCGCTCGCCGCCCATCCGACCCGCGACGCTTCGAGCACGGTCACCGAATGGCCGCGCTCGGCGAGGTTGAGCGCGGCGGACAGGCCCGTGAGGCCCGCGCCGATCACGCACACGTCGGCGTCGGTCGTGCCGGCGAGCGGCGCGTGGCGGGTCGTATCGTTGGCGGTCGCCGCGTAGTACGACGCGACGTGCGGCTGGTTGGCGAATGTCTGCATGATAGGAAGCGCGGAGTGAAAGGGCTCAGAACAGCTCGCGTACGCGGTGGTACAGCATGCCGAGCTCGAGCGCGGGCTGCCGCCATGCGTCGCCGCCGGGAAAGCGCCGGTGACGCAGGCGCGCGAACAGGTCGAACGCGCGCGTGTCGCCCGCGATCGCACCCGCGACCGCGCGCCCGGCGATGCCGGAGAGCGCGACGCCGTGCCCGCTGAAGCCCTGGACGTAGAAGAAGTTCGGATCGATCGCGCCGAAATCCGGCGCGCGGTTGCGCGTGACGTCGACGAAGCCGCCCCACGCGTGCTCGACGCGCACGCCGCCGAGCTGCGGGAACACGCCGACCATGCGCTGCCGGATCGCTTCGGCGAGCGCGGCGGGCGATGCGCCGGCCGAATTCGCGCGGCCGCCGAACAGCATCCGGTGGTCGGCCGACAGGCGGAAGTAGTCGAGGAAGAAATTGTTGTCGCACACGGCTTCGCGTCGGGCGATCAGCGCGTCGGCGCGCGCGCGGCCGAGCGGCTCGGTCGCGATGATGTACGACGCGATCGGCGCGATGCGCGCGGCGGTCGCCGCCGGCAGCACGCCGCCGGGGCCCGCGTTGCAGCACGACACGACGAAGCGGCAGCGCACCTCGCCCGACGGCGTGCGCACGACGGGCCGCGCGCCGCGCACGACGTCGAGCGCGGGCGTGTGCGCATACAGCGCGACGCCCTCGCGGCGCGCGGCATCGGCGAGCCCGAGGCAGTACTTGAGCGGATGCAGATGGCCCGACAGCGGATCGTGCACGCCGGCCAGATAGCGCGTCGATGCAATGCGCGCCTGGATCTCACCGGTATCGAGCCACGCGAGCGACGGATGGCCCCAGCGCGACGTCGCGGCGTTCATCCACGCACGCAGGTCGTCGATGCGGCGCGGCTTCGTCGCGACCGTCAGGTAGCCGCGCGTGAAGTCGCAGTCGATTCCGTAGCGCGCGATGCGCTCGGCGATCAGCGCGACGCCGTCGAGCGACAGCGACCACGCGGCGCGTGCGCCGTCGGCGCCGAGCTGCCGCTCGATCGCTTCGTCTTTCGCGAAGCCCGTGATCGCCTGGCCGCCGTTGCGGCCCGATGCGCCCCAGCCGGGCCGGTGCGCATCGATCACGGCGACGGACAGCCCGCGCGCGCGACAGTCGAGCGCCGTCGACAGGCCCGCGAAGCCGGCGCCGATCACGCACACGTCGACGTCGATCGCCGCTTCGAGCGTCGGATCGTCCGCCGCGGGCCGCGCGGCGGTTGCTTCGTAGTACGAGTCGCGCGCGAGCGCATCGGCGCGGCGGGTGAAAGACTGCGTCATGAAACCGACTCCCTCGACAAGGCCGCGCGCTGCGCGCGGCCACCCAAAAAACGGCGCGGGACGCCGTGCGTGCGGCACGGCGCCCCGCGCGTGCCGCATCAGAACGAATAGATGAACTGCGTCGCGAGCAGGTCGTTGGACTTGCCGTACGATCCGTCGTTGCGCAGGAACACCTTGTTGTTCGCCCAGTCGTGCCGGTATTCGACCTTCACGGTGATCTGCTGGGTCGGATAGAACAGCAGGTCGAGCGCGACGTCCTGGCGCACCGCGCCCTTGCACTCGAAGCCCAGGCCGCCGCCGGCCTTCGACATCGCGAGGCAGTCCGCGTCGACGCCGAAGCCGTTGCTCGGGTCCATCCCGTTGCCGTTCAGCGCGATGCCGCCGCCGCCGCCGCCGTTCTTCGAGTTCGCGAGCAGGTCGTAGCGCAGCGTCACGCCCATGCGGCCGACCACCGGCGCGTTGAACTTGCGGTGCGCGAGCAGCGACAGCCCGTACCACTGCGCGAGCCCGCCGTTGAACGCCGCATGCTGCTGCCGGCCGTAGTCGACTTCGGCGTTGTACTGGACGTCGGCGAGCGTGTAGGTCGCGTCGAGTTCGCCGAAGAAGAACGAACCGTAGCCGCTCGGCGCCGCGCCGCCCGGGCCGTAGTGGACGTTGCCCTGATCGTCGATCGCGCTCGCCAGCGTCTGCCGCCCGATGTTGAACGAGCCGCCGATGTCGAGCGCGCTCGACCACGTGTAGTCCGCGCGCGCGGTGAAGGTCGGCACCTTGTTGCTGGTGGTGATCGGATCGCCGAGCGCGTTGGTGCCCGTCTGCGTGACCGAACCGTACGTGCGGTACTGCTCGTTGCCGAGGAAGAACTTCCACGCCCAGGCGCCCTTCGTGTAGTTCGCGCCGACACCGACGTAGCTGCCCGGATCGGAGAAATCGTACAGCAGGTTGTGCGTGAGCGTGAGCATCTGGTTCGACTGCTGCACCTCGTAGCCGCCGAAGCTCGGGATCAGGCCGGCCACCAGCGTGGTCGACGCGGTGATCGGCACGTTGACGACCGCCGTGTTCAGCAGGTTGTCGGTGATCGAGCCGCGCGAGTTCTGCAGCAGCGTGATGCCGTTGCCGCGGTTCGGCATCAGCGTGATCTCGGCCGACGGCGCCATCGGGCCGACGCCGAACGTCTTCTTGATGTCGAGGTAGAGATCGCCGAACGTGCTGTTGAAATAGTTGTACGCGTTCTCGTGGTTCGCGAACAGGAACGACGACGTGCCGGCCGCGCGGTTGTAGACGTAGGTCGGATCGATGTAGCCGGTGACCGACAGGCCGGCGAGCGGGCCGGTGTTGGCCGCGTCGGTCAGCGAGTCGACCTTCAACTGCTGGTTCGCGATCTGCTGCTTCATTTCGCTGACCTCGTCGTTGGTCAGCATGGCGCGCGCGCGGCCGTAATCCGGCGAGCCCGGATCGGCCGCGACCGCGACGGCGCTGCCGCCGCCGGCCATGCCGCCGCTCGCGCCGGACGCCGCGACGGCCGCCGCGCCGCCCGGCTTCGCGGCGAGCTGCGCCTGCATTGCCTTCATCTGTTTCTGCAGCGCCGCGACCTGCGCCTGCAGCGCCTTGATTTCGGCGGATGTCGAACCGGCCAGCGCGACGCCCGGCAACGCGCCGGCCACCAGCAGGCAGATCAGTTTCTTCTTCATTGCGGATTCTCCTAGTCGTGCGCCTGTCAAATCGGGATCGAATCGCGCGCCCCCCCTGGGGCAGCGCGTGTTGCTTGTCTGCAGTGCTTGTTATCGTCGAAGCGGGCGGCGGGCCGTCAGGCCGCCGCGAACGCCGCCTTCAAGTCGGCCATCCGGCGCCGCTCGCGCGCGATCATCATCCGGTTCACGACGATCACGCCGATCGTCACGGCCGTGATGAACAGCGTCGCCAGCGCATTCATCTCGGGGTTCAAGCCCAGCCGCACGCGCGAGAACACCACCAGCGGCAGCGTCGTCGAGCCGGGCCCGGACAGGAACGCCGACAGCACCAGATCGTCGATCGACAGCGTGAACGACAGCAGCCACCCCGACAGCAGCGCTTGCGAGATCAGCGGCAGCGTCACCACGAAGAACACCTTCAGCGGCGTCGCGCCGAGATCCAGCGCGGCCTCCTCGAGCGACTTGTTCATCTCCTTCACGCGCGACTGCACGATGATCGCCACGTACGACACGCACAACATCACGTGGCCGATCCAGATCGTCACCATCCCGCGCCCCTTCGGCCAGCCGAACATCTGCTCGAGCGCGACGAACAGCAACAGCAGCGAGATTCCCTGGATCACCTCCGGAATCACCAGCGGCGCGTTGATCATCCCCGTGTACAGCGTGAAGCCCTTGAAACGGCCGAAGCGCGCGAGCACGAAGCCCGCCCACGTGCCGATCACGACCGACGCGGTGGCCGTCAGGAGACCGATCTTCAGCGACAGCCACGCGGAGTTGAGCAGCTCGTCGTCGTCCAGCAGCGCCGCGTACCATTTCAGCGAGAAGCCCGACCACACCGTCACCAGCTTCGATTCGTTGAACGAGTACACGACGAGGCTGATGATCGGGATGTACAGGAACAGGAAGCCGAAGGCGAGCACGCCCGTCGACAGCGGTTTGTTCGGCTTGATCATTTCGCGTCTCCCAGTTCCTTGACCTGGTAGTACTGGAACAGCGCCATCGGCACCAGTAACAGCAGCACCATCGCGACCGTCACCGCGGACGCCATCGGCCAGTCCATGTTGTTGAAGAATTCATCCCACATCACGCGGCCGATCATCAGCGTGTCGGCGCCGCCGAGCAGCTCCGGGATCACGTACTCGCCCACCGCCGGGATGAACACCAGCAGGCTGCCGGCGATGATCCCGTTCTTCGACAGCGGCAGCGTGATGCGCGTGAACGCGACCCACGGCTTCGCACCGAGGTCGTACGCGGCCTCGAGCAGCGTCAGGTCCATCTTCACGAGGTGCGCGTAGAGCGGCATCACCATGAACGGCAGGTACGAATAGACCATCCCGATGTAGACGCCCGCATCGGTGTGATAGAGCCGCAGCGGCGTGTGGATGATGCCGAGCGCGATCAGCGTGTGGTTCAGCAGGCCGTCGTCCTTCAGGATGCCGATCCATGCGTACACGCGGATCAGGAACGACGTCCAGAACGGCAGCATCACGGCCATCATCAGCACGTTGCGGCGGTTCGGCTCCGAGCGCGCGATGTAGTACGCCATCGGGTAACCGATCAGCAGGCACAGCACCGTCGACACGGCGGCCATCTTCAGCGAGCTGAGGTAGGTCGCGATGTACAGGTCGTCCTGCAGCAGGAACGCGTAGTGCGACAGTTGCAGCGCGAAGTGCACGACGCCGTCCTTGATCTCGACGAGCGACGTGTACGGCGGGATGCCCATCACCTGGTCGGCGAAGCTGATCTTCAGCACCAGCACGAACGGCAGCGCGAAGAACACGGCCAGCCACAGGAACGGCACGCCGATCGCGACGGTGCGGCCCGACGGAAGCAAGCGCGACAGCGCGGCGAAGCGGCCCGGGCGGGCGCGGCCCGCGCCGGTGCGCGCGGCGCCGGTCGACACCGGCGCGGAAGGCGTGGAAGCGGAGGTTCTCATCGCGGCGTCCTCACTGCGTCAGCACGACGCCGCTGGCCGGCGACCACGACACGAACACGTCGTCGTTCCACGCCGGCGCGCCGTCGTTCATCAGGTGCGAGCTCGACAGGTTCGACACCACCGTCTTGCCGCTCGGCAGGCGCACGTGATACAGCGAATAGCTGCCCATGTACGCGATGTCGGTGACGACGCCGCGCGCCCAGTTGTGCTTCGAGCCCGGCTTCTCGCGCGACACGTGAATGCGCTCCGGACGCACCGAGATGCCGACCGGCATCCCGAGCGGGCCGGTCACGCCGTGGCTCACGTACATGCGGGTTTCGAGGTCGTCGCTCTCGACGAAGATGTGATCGGGCTCGTCCTCGACCACGCGCCCTTCGAACAGGTTCGTCGAGCCGATGAATTCGGCCGAGAAGCGGCTGTTCGGGTATTCGTAGACCTCGCCGGGCGAGCCGATCTGCACGATCTTGCCTTCGCTCATCACCGCGAGGCGGCTCGCCATCGTCATCGCTTCTTCCTGATCGTGCGTGACCATCACGCAGGTCACGTCGACCTTCTCGATGATGTTCACGAGTTCGAGCTGGGTCTTCTGGCGGATCTTCTTGTCGAGCGCGGACATCGGCTCGTCGAGCAGCAGCAGCTTCGGGCGCTTGACCAGCGAACGCGCGAGCGCGACGCGCTGCTGCTGGCCGCCCGACAGCTGATGCGGCTTGCGCTTCGCGTACTTGCTCATCTGCACGAGCGCGAGCGCATCGGCCACGCGCTCCCTGATCTCGTTCTTCGGCGTGCCTTCCTGCTTCAGGCCGAACGCGACGTTCGACTCGACCGTCATGTGCGGGAACAGCGCGTACGACTGGAACATCATGTTGACCGGGCGGCGGTACGGCGGCAGCGACGCGAGATCCTCGCCGTCGACGAAGATCTTGCCCGAGGTGGCCGTTTCCAGCCCGGCGAGCATGCGCAGCAGCGTGGACTTGCCGCAGCCCGAGCTGCCGAGCAGCGCGAACAGCTCGTTCTTCGCGATCGTCAGGTTCACGTTGTCGACGGCCGTGCTGTCGCCGAATTTCTTCACGACGTTTTCGATGCGCACGAATGCATCGTTCTGCGTACGGGGCGCGGCGGCCGGTTGGGTCTGGCGTGCGGCAGCGGAAGAGGGTATCGATTGCATGGGAGTCACCATTCGTTCTTCACGGATTGCAGGCGTGAGCGTCCCCGCGCGAGGCGCGCAACGCGACTCGCGAGCAACGGCTCGTGCCGGATGGAACAGCGCGCGGGGCGCGCGGGCGGACGGACGTCCGCGGATCTCAGGCGCGCAGGCGTACCGCGATGCCTGCGCCGCCGCGATGCATGGCGGTCAGTGGCCCGTCTTCAACTGCGCCCACAGACGGTTCTCGAGGCGCAGGATGTCGGCCGGCATCGGCTTCATCAGCACCATCTTCTTCAGCACGTCTTCGGGCGGGTAGACGGTCGGGTCCTGCGCGACGGCCGGCGTGACGAACGGGTGTGCGGCCTTGTTCGCGGTCGGGTAGAACACCGTGTTGGTGATCGCCGCGTTGACCTTCGGGTCGGAAACGTAGTTGATCCACTTCATCGCGGCTTCGGGGTGCGGCGCATCCTTCGGGACCACCATCACGTCGAACCACAGCAGGCCGCCTTCCTTCGGGTTCGCGAACTTGATGTCGTACGAGCGCTTCGCCTCGGCCGAGCGGCGGTGCGCGATGCCGACGTCGCCCGACCAGCCGAGCACGACGCACACGTCGTTGTTCGCGAGGTCGTTGATGTAGCCGGACGAATTGAACTGGGTGATGTACGGGCGGACTTTCTTCAGGACCTCGAACGCAGCCTGGTAATCGGCCGGGTTCTTGCTGTTCGGATCCTTGCCCATGTACTGCAGCGTGGCGGCGAACACGTCCACGGCCTGGTCGAGGAACGACACGCCGCAGCTCTTCAGCTTTTCCATGTTGGCCGGGTCGAACACCAGCGCCCAGCTGTCGACCGGCGCCTTGTCGCCGAGCGCCTTCTTCACCGCCTGAGCGTTGTAGCCGATGCCGTCCGTGCCGTACGCCCAGGGCACGCCGTACTGGTTGCCGGGGTCGGCGTCGGCGATCATCTTCATCAGCAGCGGGTCGAGATTCGCGAGGTTCGGGATCTTCGACTTGTCGAGCTTCTGGTACACGCCGGCCTGGATCTGCTTGGCCATGTAGTTCGACGTCGGCACGACGATGTCGTAGCCCGAGCTGCCGGCCAGCAGCTTCGCCTGAAGCGTGTCGTCGCTGTCGTAGTTGTCGTACTTGACGTGGATACCCGTCTGCTTCTGGAAGTTCGGGATCGTGTCCGGCGCGATGTAGTCGGACCAGTTGTAGACGTTCAGGTCCTCGGCATGGGCCGACGGGCTGGCGACCGACGTGAACGCGGCCACTGCGGCAAGGGCCGCGATGGAACAGGCTTGGCGAAGTAAGCAGGCACGCATGGTGGAATTCCCCTGGATGATGGCGGCGTGCGGCGCCCGCCGCACGCCTGTAGGCAAAACCGTTACGAAATACCCAGTTGCTGGGCGGTGGCGTCGACGGCCTTCTTCGCCTTCGACACGAGCTCGTCGATTTCCTGGCGCGAGATCACGAGCGGCGGCGACAGCAGCATCCGGTCGCCGGTCGCGCGCATGATCAGGTTGCCGTTGAAGCAGAAGTCGCGGCAGATCGTGCCGACGTCGCCGCCGTTCGCGAAGCGGCGGCGTTCGGCCGGCGCTTCGGCCAGTTGCAGGCTCGTGACCATCCCGTGGCCGTGCACTTCGCCGACGATCGGATGACGTGCGAAGGTTTCGCGCATCAGCGCCTGGAAGTAGGGGCCCGTGTCGGTCTTCACGCGCTCGACGATCCCTTCGTCGCGCAGCAGCTTCAGGTTCGCGACCGCGACGGCCGCCGCCACCGGGTGGCCCGAATACGTGAGGCCGTGGTTGAATTCGCCGTTGTCGATGATCGGGCGCGCGACGCGCTCGTGGATGCCCACCGCGCCCATCGGTACGTAGCCCGACGTCAGGCCCTTCGCCATCGTGATCAGGTCCGGCTCGAAGCCGAAGTGCTGATGCGCGAACCATTCGCCGGTGCGCCCGAACCCGCCGATCACCTCGTCGGCCACCAGCAGGATGTCGTACTTGCGGCAGATCCGCTGGATTTCCGGCCAGTACGTCGACGGCGGGAAGATCACGCCGCCCGCGCCCTGGAACGGCTCGCCGATGAACGCCGCGACGTTGTCCGCGCCGAGTTCGAGAATCTTCGCTTCGAGCTGCCGCGCGCGCGCGAGGCCGAACGCTTCGGGCGTCTCGCCGGCTTGCGCTTCGCCGAAGAAATACGGCTGGTCGATATGCACGATGTGCTCGACCTTCGACGGCATCTGCTCGTGCATGTAGCCCATCCCGCCGAGCGTGCCGCCCGCGATCGTCGAGCCGTGATAGCCGTTCCTGCGCGAGATCACGTATTTCTTCTGCGGCTTGCCCTGCACGCGCCAATATTGGTGCACGAGGCGCAGCACGGTGTCGTTGCCTTCCGAGCCGCTGTTGCAATAGAAGAAGTGGTTGAAGCCGGCCGGTGTCACTTCCGCGAGCATCGCGGAAAGCTCGATGATCGGCGGATGCGTGGTCTTGAAGAACGTGTTGTAGAACGGCAGTTCCTGGATCTGGCGATACGCGGCGTCGGCGAGTTCCTTGCGGCCGTAGCCGACGTTCACGCACCAGAGGCCGGCCATCCCGTCGATGATCTTGTTGCCGTCCGAGTCCCACAGGTAGACGCCGTCGGCCTTCACGATCACGCGGCTGCCGGCACGGTTGAGCGCGCCCATGTCCGAGAACGGGTGGATGTGGTGCGCGGCGTCGAGCGCGCGGTATTCGGCGGTCGTGCGTGCCTGCGTCGCGCGCGGCGCGGCGGCCGCGGCGCTCGGCGCGGCCGGCTGGATCCAGGCAGATTCGTTGCGGTAAGTCATGTTTTCCTCCGTGATTCCGTATGCGGTCGTGCGCGCTTAAACGTGCAGCAGCAGATGGCGGCGTTCCCACGAGCTGATCACGCGGAAGAACGCTTCGTATTCGGTTTCCTTCAGCGCGAAATACGCCTTCAGGAACTTGGGCCCGAGGATCTCGCCGAGCGGCTCGCACGCGGCCATCAGCGTCAGCCCTTCCTCGAGGTTGCGCGGCAACTGGTACGGCAGGCTGTAGCCGTCGCTCACCAGCGGCTCGGTCGGCTCCAGGCGCTGCGTCATGCCGAGGTAGCCGGCCGCGAGCGTCGCGGCGAGCGCGAGGTACGGGTTGCAGTCCACGCCCGGGATGCGGTTTTCGATGCGGCGCGCGGCCGGGCCCGAATGCGGAATGCGGAACCCCACCGTGCGGTTGTCGTAGCCCCACTGCACGTTGATCGGCGCGGCCATGAAGCGCGACAGGCGGCGATACGAGTTGATGTACGGCGCGAAGATCGGCATCAGCGCCGGCGTGTACTTCTGCAGCCCCGCGAGGTAGTTGTAGAACATCGACGTCGCGCCGCCCGTCTCCTGCGACGTGAACAGGTTCTGGCCCGTTTCCTCGTCGACGATGCTCTGGTGCACGTGCATCGCCGAGCCCGGTTCATCTTCCATCGGCTTGGCCATGAACGTCGCGTACATGTTGTGACGCAGCGCGGCCTCGCGCACGGTGCGCTTGAACAGGAACACCTGGTCGGCGAGCGACAGCGCGTCGCCGTGCATGAAGTTGATCTCCATCTGCGCGGCGCCGACTTCGTGGATCAGCGTGTCGATGTCGAGGTTCTGTGCTTCGCAGTACTCGTAGATGTCCTCGAACAGCGGGTCGAACTCGTTGACGGCCTCGATCGAATACGACTGGCGGCCCGTTTCCGGGCGGCCCGTGCGCCCCACCGGCGGGCGCAGCGGCAGGTCGGGGTCCTTGTTCATGTCGACCAGGTAGAACTCCAGCTCGGGTGCGACGACGGGCTTCCAGCCCTTCGCCTTGTACAGGTCGAGCACGCGGCGCAGTACGTAGCGCGGCGAGATCTCGACCGGCGAGCCGTCGAAATGCACGCAGTCGTGGATCACCTGCGCGGTCGGGTCGACGGCCCACGGGATCAGGCGGATCGTCGACGTGTCGGGCACGCACACCATGTCGGGGTCGGTCACGCCGGTGAGCGATCCGTCTTCCGGATAGTCGCCGGTGACGGTCTGCACCATCACGGCCTGCGGCAGGCGCATCGATTCGCCGGACGTGAACTTGTTGCGCGGCGTGATCTTGCCGCGCGCGATGCCGGCCATGTCGGGAATGATCGCTTCGATCTCGGTGATCCGGTGCTGCTTCAGAAAGCCTTCGATGTCTTGCATGTCTGTTCTCGTTGTCTGGTGGGCGCGCTCAGGCGAGCGCGGCGGCGGCCATGGCCCGCGCACGGGCGGCGCGGCGGGCGCGGCAGGCATCGCCGAACGCGCGGAAGATCGCGCTCGACAGCGGGTTCTGCGCGTGCCGCCATTCCGGATGCCACTGCACGGCGAGCGCGAATGCCGGCGCGTCGGCGACGCTCACGGCCTCGATCAGGCCGTCCGGTGCGACGGCCTCGATCGCGAGGCCCGCGCCGAGCCGCGCGATACCCTGCTTGTGCAGCGAGTTCACGTGCACTTCGTCGCGGCCGCCGGCGAGCGCATGCAGCTTGCCGCCGGGCGTCAGGCGCACGACGTGCGCGGGGCCGTATTGCGTGTCCAGCGGCGCGTCGTCGTCCTCGCGATGATCAGCGAGGCCGGGCACGTCGTGCACGTGCTGGTGCAGCGTGCCGCCGAAGACGACGTTCAGCTCCTGGAAGCCGCGGCATACGGCGAGCACGGGCACGCCCGCGACGATGGCCGCACGCAGCAGCGGCAGCGTCGTCGCGTCGCGCGCCGGGTCGTGCTTCGTGCCCGGCGCACTCGGTTCGCCGCCATACAGATGCGGCTCGACGTTCGAGTAGCTGCCGGTAAACAGCAGCCCGTCGACCGCGTCGAGCACGTCGTCGGTCGACTGGCGCTCGCCGAGGGCCGGCAGCACCATCGCGAGCGCCTGCGCGCCGTCGACGATCGCGGCGACGTACTTGTCGCCGACCGTATGCGACGCGTGGGCGCCGATCTGGGTGAGGTCGGCGGTGATGCCGACGAGAGGTTTCCTTTCCATGACGTCAATCAGTAATCCGTAGGGACGTGACGTGCATCGAGCCGAATGCGGCAAAACGCGGGCGCGACACGACCCCGCAGCCGGGCGCGAGGCGCACGGCCGCTGGTGAATGGGCGCAACGGGATGGCGTGGCGATCCGCGCTGCGCGCGACGGTCAGGCCGTCGTTCGTTTCATTGCGATACGCGATACGCGATACGCGATACGCGATGCGCGACGCGGCAACGCGTGCGCGCACGCGTTCCGTCACCGCATGGACGATGCGGTTGGCGAATCGGCGGACGAAACGAACGGCGTAAAGAAAGGAGAGGCGCTACGGCAGCAGCGACGCCACTTCGTCGGTATCGACGGCGACGAATGCGCGTGCGGAAACGGCGTTGTGGCGCCGAACGGAACGACGGGACAGGATGGTGTAGATCGACAGGTGAAGCAGGCGAGGACTATGCCAGCCGCAACTGCCGTCGGAAGCGGGACCGGCGCTGCGCAAACTTCGCACATCGCCTCGATCCCACCTCACCAGAGGGCCACGGACTCTCACGATTACACTCGACTGGTTTGTTGAAAGTATTGAACACCTGATCGTTTCGACGCGCGGGGCGTTTAAAATAATCGAGGCGCCGGCCCTGCGTCATTCAACATTGACGGGCATCGATTGCTGCATTGCGATGCCGCTTTGACGCCGACCTGAGAGCCAGCATATACGAGCCAATAACGGCGTCAAATGTTTTTTAATGGTCCTGCATCAGGGCTTTCCCGAGCAGTATGAATAAAAGATTCGTAAAGGGAATAGTCGGCGCGCCGTCCATTATTTCGAACGCCTTTCAGGGTTTTCCCCGCTGATGTGCGTCATAAAGTGATTAGAATATTCAACGGCTGTCCCATGCGTCGTTTCACTTTGTCATCGCACTTATCGTGTCCGAAACCGAATCGATGTCCACCGAAGTCGCCGAGCGCCTGCGTTTCGTGCGCAACAAGCATGGCCTGTCGCAGCGCGAACTCGCGAAACGCGCCGGCGTCACCAACGGCACGATCTCGCTGATCGAACAGGGGCGCGTGAGCCCGTCGGTCGGCTCGCTGAAGAAACTGCTCGAATGCATTCCGATGAGTCTCGCCGAGTTCTTCACGTTCGAGCTCGTCGAATCGCGCGCGATCGTGTCGCGTCGCGACGAGATGCCGAACCTCGGCAACGAGTCGCTCGCGTTTCAGCTCGTCGGCGCGAACGTGAAGGACCGCAACATGTGCATCCTGCGCGAGACCTATCAGCCGCTGGCCGACACGGGCCCCGAGATGCTGGTGCACGCGGGGCACGAGGGCGGCGTCGTCGTGTCGGGCCGGCTCGAGCTGACCGTCGACGGCGCGACGTGGCTGCTCGACCCCGGAGACGGCTACTACTTCGAAAGCCGTTTGCCGCATCGTTTTCGCAATCCCAGCGCGGAACTGATCTGCGAGGTCGTCTCGGCCAATTCGCCGGCGACCTTCTGACCGCGCGTCACCGCATTCGCTGCAGGCCGGCCGCGTGCCACGCGCGCGGCGTGCCGCATCGCGAATGCCACAACATTGAGGTATCCTGATGAACAAGTTGACTTTGGCTGACTGGCAACGCAAGGCGGCGTCGCTCGAGATCGAAGGGCGCGCATTCATCGATGGCGCGCCGCGCGACGCGCACGGCGGCAGGACCTTCGACTGCGTGAGCCCGATCGACGGCCGCGTGCTGGCGAAGGTCGCCGATTGCGGCGAAGCGGACGTGAACGCCGCCGTCGCGGCCGCGCGCCGCGCGTTCGACGCGGGCGTGTGGGCCGGCCTGAACCCGCGTGAGCGCAAGGCCGTGCTGCTGCGCTGGGCCGCACTGATGCGCGCGCATCTCGACGAGCTGTCGCTGCTCGAGACGCTCGACGCGGGCAAGCCGATCGGCGACACGACGACGGTCGACGTGCCGGGCGCCGCGTACTGCGTCGAATGGTTCGCCGAGGCGATCGACAAGGTCGGCGGCGAGGTCGCGCCGGCCGATCACCATCTCGTCGGCCTCGTCACGCGCGAGCCGGTCGGCGTGGTGGCCGCCGTCGTGCCGTGGAATTTCCCGATCCTGATGGCCGCATGGAAATTCGGCCCCGCGCTCGCGGCCGGCAACAGCGTCGTGCTGAAGCCGTCGGAGAAATCGCCGCTGACCGCGATCCGCGTCGCGCAGCTCGCGTTCGAGGCCGGCATGCCGGCCGGCGTGTTCAACGTGGTGCCGGGCGCGGGCGAGCCGGGCAAGCTGCTCGCGCTGCATCGCGACGTCGACTGCATCGCGTTCACGGGCTCGACGGCGGTCGGCAAGCTGATCATGCAGTATGCGGCGCAGTCGAACCTGAAGCGCGCGTGGCTGGAGCTCGGCGGCAAGTCGCCGAACATCGTGCTGCCCGACTGCCCCGATCTCGACCGCGCGGCGCAGACGGCGGCCGGCGCGATCTTCTACAACATGGGCGAGATGTGCACGGCGGGCTCCCGGCTGCTCGTGCATCGCGACATCAAGGATGCGTTCATCGAGAAGCTCGTCGCGGCCGCGCGCGCGTACGTGCCGGGCAATCCGCTCGATCCGTCGGTGTCGATGGGCGCGATCGTCGACGGCATCCAGCTCGAGCGCGTGCTCGGTTACATCGAGGCGGGGCGCGGCGAAGGCCGGCTCGTGACCGGCGGCGCACGCGTGCATGCGGAAACGGGCGGCTTCTACGTCGAGCCGACGGTGTTCGAGGTGAAGCCCGATGCGAAGATCGCGCGCGAGGAGATCTTCGGGCCCGTGCTGTCGGTGATCGTGTTCGACGACGTCGACGAGGCCGTCAGGATCGCGAACGACACCGAATACGGGCTGGCCGCGGCCGTATGGACGTCGAACCTGACGACCGCGCACGACGTGTCGCGCCGGCTGCGCGCGGGCACCGTGTGGGTGAACTGCTATGACGAGGGCGGCGACATGAACTTCCCGTTCGGCGGCTACAAGCAGTCGGGCAACGGCCGCGACAAGTCGCTGCACGCGCTCGAGAAGTACACCGAACTGAAGTCGACGCTGATCCGGCTGCGCTGACGTGTGGCCGGCCGCCGGCGCCTCGCCGTTCGGCGGTGCGCCGGCGATCGCGAGCGCGTTACGCGCTGCGCAGCGCGGGATGGAAGCCGGCGGCTTCGATGATCGACCGCACGCGTTCGGCGCCTTGCGCCGACTCGACCTTGACGATCTTCGCCGCGACGTCGATGTCGAGCTTCGCGGCGGGATCGGCGGCCGTCACCGCGCGCGTGATCGCGTTGGCGCAACCGCCGCAGGTCATGTCCTGGACTTCGAATTCCATCGTGTGTTCTCCGGGTTGGTGGTTGACGAGTACGTTCAGCATGAAGCTTGCCATGGTGGGAAGGTCAAGTGCGCCGCATACGGCGGTGTGCATCCCATCAGCCATTTGTAATGCTGAGGTCTGACGAATGGGCATTTGCATGCGGGCGTCAGTCCGAATCTTTCCCGATTGACGGCCGTGCATTGCCGGCAAAACCCGGCAGAGCCTTGCGCGGCAACGCGCGCGTCGCATCGATGGTGCACGATCTCCATGCCGCGAGTAAGGGTACTTCGAGGTGAAAATGCGAATCGATCTTAGTATCGATTCCCTTCCATATTTCAAACCATTACGCACATGACCCGTTTCGCTATCGGTTTCGCATTGGCCCTGCTGGGCGCGTCGGCCACGTCCGCCTTCGCTGCCGACGACGTCGTCAACCTCACGCTGAAGGACCACAAGTTTTCGCCGGACGGCGTGACGATTCCTGCCGGCAAGAAGGTGAAATTCGTCGTGAAGAATCTCGACGCGACGCCCGCCGAATTCGAGAGCGACGACTTCAAGGCGGAGAAGGTCGTGCCGGCCGGCAAGTCGGTCGAGATCCTCGTCGGGCCGCTGAAGGCCGGGACCTACGAGTTCCACGACGAGTATCACGAAGCGCAGTCGAAGACGCACCTGACCGTCAAGTAAGCCGATACCGACATGCTGTCCACTGCCCTGATCGTCTTTCGTGAAGTGCTCGAGGCCGCGCTGGTGGTCTCGATCGTGATGGCCGCCACGAAGGGCGTGCCGCGGCGCGGCTGGTGGGTGGGCGGCGGGCTGGTCGGCGGCGTGGTCGGCGCCGGCCTGATCGCGGCGTTCGCCGACGTGATCTCGCAATGGGCGTCCGGCATGGGGCAGGAGGTCTTCAACGCGGGCGTGATGTTCGTCGCGACGCTGATGCTCGCGTGGCACTGCATCTGGATGAGCCGGCACGGCCGCGAAATGGCGCTGCACATGGGCGAGGTCGGCCGCGCGGTCGCGGCCGGCCGCCGGCCGCTGACCGGGCTCGCGATCGTGGTCGGCGTCGCGGTGCTGCGCGAGGGTTCCGAGGCCGTGCTGTTCCTGTACGGGATCGCGGCGGGAGACCCGGGGCAGACGCCGCAGATGATCGCGGGCGGGCTGCTCGGCGTGCTCGGCGGCGCGGGCCTCGGCTATGCGATGTATGCGGGCCTGCTGCAGATTCCGCTCAAGCGCCTGTTCTCCGTCACGAACGGGTTGATCGTGTTGCTGGCGGCGGGCATGGCAAGCCAGTGCGTCGGCTTCCTGCTGGCCGCGGGCCTCGTGCCGTCGTGGGGCGATGCGGTGTGGGACACGTCGTGGCTGCTCAAGGAATCGAGCATCGTCGGCAAGGCGCTGCATACGCTCGTCGGCTATACCGCGCGCCCGGCGGGTATCCAGATCGCCGTGTACGTCGCGACGCTGGTGGCGATCGTCGTACTGGCACGGCTCGTCGGCCGGCCGCGGGAGACGGTGAGGCCGCCGCACGCCGCGGCGTGAGTCGAGGGGTTCGAATGAAAGAAGGGGCGTCGCGGACGCCCCTTCTTCATTTGCGGTGCGCGCCGCACCTGCGCGGCCTCATCGGTGACGGCCGTGGATGCGCGCTTGCGTTCGGTCAGCTGTGGTTGTCGATCCACGCGCGCGCCCATTCGAGTCCTGCATCGCGCGCGTCGTCTTCGGTGTCGAATACGCCGAGCACGCCCGACGCCTCGACCAGCCGGTTGTTCTGGGTGATCGTGCCGCTCGCCGCGAAGCGCTCGGGCTGCATGATCTCGTCCTGCTGCAGGATCGCGTGGCCCCAGATCTGGTAGCCGTGGTAGGTCTGCGCTTCCATTATCGAGTCACCTCCGCGGAGCGGCCGTGCGTGCCGACCTGCAGCACGTTGCCGTCCGGCGTGTATTGACGCGGGATGTCGGAGAACGTGAGCGCATGCGTCGCGTCCGGTGCGCCCGGCTGCATCACCGTGAGATGCCCCGGCGCGGGTTGCGCCACGGGGCGCGGCGGGGCGGCCGGCGTGTCGGTCGCGGTGGCGGCCGGGCGGTGCGGGCCGGCTTTCACGGCCTGCGCGACGCGGCGCTTGTGCGGTTTCGCGGCGGCTTTCGGCGTGGCGCTCGCGTGCTTCTCCGCGCTCTTGCCGGTACGCGCGTCGGCGCCCGGGCGCGCAGCCGGCGTGCGAGCCGCGGGTTGCCGCGCCTCGGGCGGGTTCCAGACCTCGACATAGTGCTCGGCGGCCCAACTCGTCGACGCGAACGTCAGCGCCAGCAATCCGCATCCAAACAGTCTTACCATTGTCTCTCCGTCATATTCGTTGCGGCGCGCGTGCGGCCGGGCCGTGCATGGGCAGTCGGGGAAGCCGGCTCAGGAGAACACCTCGAGCCCGTGTTTTTCGACGATCTGGAGCATGCGCGCGGCGATGCCGCTCGGCCGCTTGTCGCCCTGTTCCCATTGGCGGATCGTCGACGTCGTCGTGTTCAGGTAGAGCGCGAACACGCTCTGGCTGACGTTGACCGACTTGCGGATGCGGGCGATCGCTTCCGGATCGAACTGCGGCGCGGCTTCGATGCAGAGATCGTCGTATTCCCGCATCGTCTTCTTGTCGAGCAGGTTGGCGCGATAAAGCCCCGACGCGGCGCTGTGGATCGCCTCCGTTGCGTCGCTCTTGAATCGACCCTTGGCCATTGCAAATCTCCACAAGCGCTTTCAGTGCGACCGGCGTCGCGATGTCGCTGTCGGTGTGTCGACCTACGTCCGCGGCGCGCTTTCCGAGGCGCCTCTTCCAGACATTGCCGCCGGGATCGACGCCCTGGCCGCGGGCCAGTTCCCGCACCGCGCGGCAGAGCTCGCCATCGGCGATTCCCGCTTTCCCGGCTGCCTGGTGAAACCCCTTCGTCTTGAACACGCGTCGTACGGAAGCAGGCATGTCGAGCCGGTCGAGTCAGCACCGGATTATATACCACTACGTGGTACATATTTCGACCTGGCCGAATGGCCTGCCTTGCGCGCGCACGCGGCGGGGACGGCCCGGCGAGGGGCCATCCCGTCGCGCGGCATTACTCCACCGTCACCGATTTCGCGAGGTTGCGCGGCTTGTCGACGTCGGTGCCGCGCGCGCACGCGGTGTGATACGCGAGCAGTTGCAGCGGCACGACGTGCAGGATCGGCGACAACTGGCCGTAGTGTTCCGGCATCCGGATCACGTGCAGGCCGTCGTCGTTGACGATCTGCGTGTCGGCATCGGCGAACACGTACAGCTCGCCGCCGCGTGCGCGCACTTCCTGCATGTTCGACTTCAGCTTCTCGAGCAGCGTGTCGTTCGGCGCGACCGTGACCACCGGCATCGCTTCGGTGACGAGCGCGAGCGGCCCGTGCTTCAGTTCGCCGGCCGGATAGGCTTCGGCGTGGATGTACGAGATTTCCTTCAGCTTCAGCGCGCCTTCGAGCGCGATCGGGTAGTGCAGCCCGCGGCCGAGGAACAGCGCGTTTTCCTTGCGCGCGAATTCCTCCGACCACGCGATGATCTGCGGCTCGAGCGCGAGCACGCTGTTCAGCGCGGCCGGCAGGTGGCGCAGCTCCTTCACGAATTGCGCTTCCTGCGCGGCGTCCACGTGCCCGCGCAGCTTGCCGAGCGTCGCGGCCAGCACGAACAGCGCGACGAGCTGCGTGGTGAACGCCTTCGTCGACGCGACGCCGATCTCGGTGCCCGCGTGCGTCAGGAACTGCATCTCGGTCAGGCGCACCATCGCGCTCGTCGCGACGTTGCACACCGCGAGCGTATGCGTATGGCCGAGCGACTGCGCATGCTTGAGCGCCGCGAGCGTATCGGCCGTCTCGCCCGATTGCGAGATCACGAGCACGAGCTGGCGCGGGTTCGGTACCGACTCGCGGTAGCGGTATTCGCTGGCGATCTCGACCTGGGTCGGGATCTTCGCGATCGATTCGAGCCAGTACTTCGCGGTGAGGCCCGAGTAGTAGCTCGTGCCGCACGCGAGGATCAGCAGGCTGTCGATCTCGGCGAACGCGGCGGGGGCAGCTTCGCCGAACAGCGTCGCGTCGAAGGCTTCCGTCTGCGGCACGGTGTCGCCGATCGCGCGCGGCTGCTCGAAGATTTCCTTCTGCATGAAGTGACGATAGGGCCCGAGCTCGACCGCGCCGCCGTACGCGCTGACCACGCGGATCTCGCGCTGCACGGTGGCGCCGTGGCGATCGACGATCGTCACGCCGTCGAGCGACAGCTCGCACACGTCGCCTTCCTCGAGGAACGTGAAGCGGTCGGTGCTGCCCGCGAGCGCGAGCGCATCGGACGCGAGGAAGTTCTCGCCGTCGCCGTGACCGACGACGAGCGGCGAACCCTGGCGCGCGCCGACGACGGTGTGCGGCTGGTCCTTGTGGATCACGGCGATCGCATACGCGCCGTGCAGCTGGTGAACGGCTTCGCGCACCGCGTCGAACAGGTTGCCGCGGTACAGGCTGTGCACGAGGTGCGCGATCACTTCGGTGTCGGTCTGCGACACGAATTCGTAGCCCTTCGCGCGCAGCGTTTCGCGCAGCGTCTCGAAGTTCTCGATGATGCCGTTGTGCACGAGCGCGAGCGCGTTCGACGAGAAGATCGGGTGTGCGTTGTGCGTGACGGGCGCGCCGTGCGTAGCCCAGCGCGTGTGCGCGACGCCGGTCGAGCCTTCGAGGTGCGTCTCGCGCACCTGCGCATCGAGATCGGCGACGCGCTCGACGCTGCGCGCGCGCTTCGGCGCGCCCGGCTCGAGCACGGCGACGCCGCACGAGTCGTAACCACGGTATTCGAGGCGCCGCAATCCTTCGATCAGCACCGGAACGATATTACGTTGCGCAACTGCGCCGACAATGCCGCACATGAATGGTCAATCCTGTCAGTCGAAGCGGGCGCCGCGCGGGCGCCCGCAAAAGGTTCAGCTCTTTTTCTTGACCGGGCGGACGTAGCCGCTCTTCGCGGTCTGCGTCTTCTCGTTCAATGCGAGGACGCCTTCGGCGACGTCCTTCCAGATCGTCGTGCCGGCCGCGATCGTCACGCCGCGGCCGACGCGCACGGGCGCGACGAGCTGCGTGTCGGAGCCGACGAACACGTCGTCCTCGATCACGGTGCGGAACTTGTTCGCGCCGTCGTAGTTGCAGGTGATCGTGCCCGCGCCGATGTTCACGCGCGCGCCGATGTCGGCGTCGCCGATGTACGTGAGGTGGTTCGCCTTCGAGCCATGGCCGATCACCGCGTTCTTTACCTCGACGAAGTTGCCGACGTGCGCTTCGTCCGCGAGCTGCGCGCCCGGGCGCAGCCGCGCGTACGGGCCGATCACGGTGTGCGCGCCGAGTTCGGCGCCGTCGATGTGCGTGAACGCGTCGATGCGCGTGCCCGTGCCGATCGATGCGTTGCGGATCACGCAGTTCGCGCCGATCGTCACGTCGTCGGCGAGCGTCACGTTGCCTTCGAACACGCAGTTCACGTCGATCGATACGTCGCGGCCGCAGCGCAGCGCGCCGCGCACGTCGAGGCGCGCCGGATCGGCGAGCGTGACGCCGTCGACGAGCAGCGCATCGGCCACGTTGCGCTGGTGAATGCGTTCGAGCTCCGCGAGCTGCGCCTTGCTGTTCACGCCGAGCGTTTCCCATTCGTCGTCGGGCTGCGACGTGACGACCTCGAAGCCGGCCTCGATCGCGAGTTCGACGACGTCGGTCAGGTAGTACTCGCCCTGCGCGTTTTCGTTCTTCAGCGCGCCGAGCCACATCGACAGCTGGGCGGTGGGCGTGACGATGATGCCGGTGTTGATCTCGGCGATCTTCAGCTCGTCCGGCGACGCATCCTTCTGCTCGACGATGCGCGTGACGAAGCCGGCCGCGTCGCGCACGATCCGGCCGTAGCCGGTCGGGTCGTCGAGCGTGACGGTCAGGATCCCGTAGCGGCCGTCGTGCGCGGCATCGACGAGACGGCGCAGCGTCGACGCGCGCGTGAGCGGCACGTCGCCGTACAGCACGAGCGTCGGTTGCGCGGGATCGAGCAGCGGCAGCGCCTGGCGCACCGCGTGGCCGGTGCCGAGCTGTTCGGCCTGCACCGCGAACTGGACGTCGGGCGCGGCGACGGCGGTCTGGACCTGCTCGGCGCCGTGGCCGACGACGACGACCAGCCGGGACGGCTGCAGCGTGCGTGCGGTGTCGATGACGTGGGAGAGGAGCGGCCTGCCGGCCAGGGGGTGAAGCACTTTCGGCAGCGCGGAGCGCATGCGCTTGCCGGTGCCTGCCGCCAAAATCACGATATTCATGGCGCCAGCTTGTCAGAGGAGTTTGAAGCCGTCCATTTTAGCATGCGGCCCCTGGCGCTCCGGGCCTGTCGCGGCGGGGCGACGGCGCCGGAAAGGGCTGCCGGCGCCCGGTTCCGGCGGGTGTTCCGCCCCTGCTTACAGGTCGTCGAACTGGACGATCGAGATCGGCCGGGCGGCGCCCGAAGCCGCCGACTCGTCACCCGACGCGCACGGTTCCTCGTCGAACGCGATGTCGCCTTGCGGGTCGGCCTCGCCCGTCGCGCGCAGCGACTGGAACGGATACAGCGTCGTGTCCATCAGGTGCGACGGCACGACCTTCGCGAGCGCGTTGAACATGTTGTCGACGCGGCCCGGGAAGCGCTTGTCCCAGTCGCGGATCAGCGCCTTCATTTCCGCGCGCTTCAGGTTCGGCTGGCTGCCGCACAGGTTGCACGGGATGATCGGGAATTCGCGCAATTCCGCGTATTTCTCGAGATCGGTTTCCTTCACGTACGCGAGCGGGCGGATCACGATGTTCCTGCCGTCGTCCGACTGCAGCTTCGGCGGCATCCCCTTCAGCTTGCCGCCGTAGAACATGTTCAGTAGCAGCGTCTGCACGATGTCGTCGCGGTGATGGCCGAGCGCGATCTTGGTCGCGCCGAGCTCGCCGGCCACGCGGTACAGGATCCCGCGGCGCAGCCGCGAGCACAGCGAGCAGGTCGTCTTGCCTTCCGGCACGAGCCGCTTGACGATGCTGTAGGTGTCCTGGTTCTCGATGTGGAACGGCACGCCGACCTGCGTCAGGTATTCGGGCAGCACGTGCTCGGGGAAGCCCGGCTGCTTCTGGTCGAGGTTCACCGCGACGATGTCGAAGTCGATCGGCGCGCGCTCGCGCAGGCGCAGCAGCACGTCGAGCATCGCGTAGCTGTCCTTGCCGCCCGACAGGCACACCATCACCTTGTCGCCGTTCTCGATCATGTTGTAGTCGCCGATCGCCTGGCCGACCTGGCGCACGATCCGCTTGAACAGCTTGTTGTTCTCGTACGCTTCCTTCTGCTCGCGGCGCGTGAGCGCGGGGCGGCCGGCCGACGCGGCGGCGTCGTCCAGCGTGGCGGCGTCGGCCGCCGTGTCGTTCATGTGGGGGGCGTTCATGCGCGCTCCTCGTCCTTGATGCGAAAGACTTCGACGCCGACGGCGTCGCAGTCCGGATAGGCGTCCGGTTTCTCGGTACGGACGCGTACCGCGCGCACGGTGTCGTGCGCCAGCAGGTGCGCGGCGATCGAATCGCACAGCGTTTCCTGCAGGTGGATGTGGCCGCGCGCCAGGCACTGCGCGACGCTCTGCTTCATCAGGTCGTAGTCGACGACTTCGTGCAGCCGGTCGTCGACGGGGGTGGACAGCGCGAGCGGCACGAACAGGTCGATGTTGATGACGACGCGTTGTTCGCCGCGCTTCTCGTGTTCGAAGGCCCCGATGTTGATGTGCACCTCGTAGTCGCGCAGGTAGAGCCTGCGGCAATCCGCGAGGCGGGGGTGCAGGAGAGCGGAAAACATGGTCGTCCCAGTCAAATTGGCGTGCGCGCACGCAAAGCGGCGCGGGCGGCGGCTCTCAGGCCGCGCCCGCGCGGTTCATTCATTCGGGCCGGCGGCCGGCGGCACCAGGTGCTCGCCGCCGTCGACGGTCAGTGTCGCGCCGGTGACGCCGGGCGCGCTCGCGAGATAGCAGGCGGCCGCCGCGATGTCGTCCGCGTGCGGCGCGTGGCCGCGCACCAGCGCCGCGACCCGCACCTTCGGCGCGAGCGCCAGCGCGAGCGCCGACGTCGCGCGGTTCAGTGCGGCCTGCATCAGCGCGTGCGACAGTTGCGCCGGTGCCGGGTGAAACAGGGCCTGATCCAGTACGTGGATCGCGCACGCGCGCAGCGTTTCGTCGTCGCGCGCGGCGTCGGGCGTCGCGTCGGCGAGTGCGCGCGCCACAGCGAGCGGCGCCGTCACGTTGCGTGCGAGCGCAGCAGCGAGCGACGCGCCGTCCACCGTGTGCGCGTCGTCGGCGCCGGCGCTGGCGCTGACGAACACCGCGCACGCGGGCCGGCCGAGCGCTTCGCCGCACGCGGCGACGAGGCCCGCGGCATCGGCTTCCAGGGCCAGATCGGCGTCGAGCACGGCCGCGCGGCGGCCGAGCGCCGCGACTTCGGCGACGAGCGCGTCGGCGGCCGCGCGCGGCGCGCCGTGGCCGCGCTGCAGCGCGACGTCCCAGCCGCGGCGGGCGAAACCCGTCGCGAGCGCACGGCCGATCGACGCGGCGTCGGCCGCGCTGCCCAGGGCGCCCGTGACGAGCACCACGCGTGGGGTCGACGTATCGGCTGAAACGGTCATTTACAATGCCGGGATGAACCCGAAAGCTCACGAACCCGCTAGTTTACCTGCTCCCGGCCCTGACGCGCTCGCGCAGTCCGAAACCCTCGCCGCGCAACTGCGCGACGAGATCGCGACGGCCGGCGGCTGGCTGCCGTTCGACCGCTTCATGGAGCGCGCGCTGTATGCGCCGGGCCTCGGTTATTACAGCGGCGGCGCGCGCAAGTTCGGGCGTCGCGCCGACGACGGCAGCGACTTCGTCACCGCGCCCGAGCTGTCGCCGCTATTCGCGCAGACGCTCGCGAATCCGGTCGCCGAAGCACTGGCGGCGAGCGGCACGCGCCGCGTGATGGAGTTCGGCGCCGGCACGGGCAAGCTCGCGGCCGGGCTGCTCGCGGCGCTCGACGCGCCGGGCGTCGAACTCGACGAATACCTGATCGTCGACCTGTCCGGCGAACTGCGCGAACGGCAGCGCGACACGATCGAAGCCGCGGTGCCGGCGCGGGCCGCGAAGGTGCGCTGGCTCGACGCGCTGCCCGAGCGGTTCGAGGGTGTCGTGGTCGGCAACGAGGTGCTCGACGCGATGCCGGTGCGCCTCTTCGCGAAGGCGGACGGCGCGTGGCGCGAGCGCGGCGTCGCGCTCGACGCGCGGCAGGCGTTCGTGTTCGACGACCGGCCGGTCGGCGCGGCCGCGTTGCCGGCGGTGCTCACGGGGCTGGACGTCGGCGACGGCTACGTGACCGAAACGCACGAGGCCGCGCTGGCGTTCACGCGCACCGTCTGCACGATGCTCGCGCGCGGCGCGGTGCTGCTGGTCGACTACGGTTTCCCCGCGCACGAGTACTACCACCCGCAGCGCGACCGCGGCACGCTGATGTGCCACTACCGCCACCACGCGCACGACGACCCGTTCGTGTACCCGGGCCTGCAGGACATCACCGCGCACGTCGAATTCACCGGCATCTACGACGCGGGCGTCGCGACCGGCGCCGATCTGCTCGGCTACACGTCGCAGGCGCGCTTCCTGTTGAACGCGGGCATCACCGACGCGCTGGCCGCGATCGATCCGTCCGACGTCCACGCGTTCCTGCCGGCCGCGAACGCGGTGCAGAAGCTGATCTCGGAGGCCGAGATGGGCGAGCTGTTCAAGGTGATCGCGTTTTCGCGCGGGATCGACGGCACGCTCGACGCGTTCGCGCGCGGCGACCGTTCGCACGCGCTCTGACGGGCGCGACACATGTACGTTCCCCATGTAAACGGGCCTCAGGCATGCTGCGCTGGCTATTGACGACGTTCATCGCGGTGATGATCCTCACGCGCTGCTGGCCGTGGCTCGGCAAGCTCGGCATCGGGCGGATGCCGGGCGACGTCACGCTGACGCTCGGCGGGCGGCGCTACCCGTTCCCGTTCATGTCGACGCTGGTGCTGACGATGCTGGTATCGATGGTGGCGCGGCTGCTCTGAATCGAGCGGGACGGCGCGTCGCGGTCGCACCGCGGCGCGCGCGTGAGGGTGCTGCGCGTCACAGCTCGATCTCGCCGAGGATCCGGTGCGCGAGCGCCTTGGCTTCCTCGAACGCTTCTTCCTCGCTCGAACTCGTCGTGTGGACGTCGTAGCGCATGTTTTCCGTCTCGTCGCCGTCGTCCCGCGCCAGGATCACGTAGCCCTGAAACTCGCCGTTGTCCGAGCGGTGCGTATGCGCCTTGGCCGTGTAGATGCCTTTGGTGAACGTGTTCGTGTCCATCGTGCCTCTCCCGCAATAGGACGCTTCATCGTAGCACTGCGGCGCAGCATGGTGAATGCGGTTTATCGGTGACCGATCGGCGGCCGGCCACCGTTCCTTCTTCGCCTCTTCAGCGTGCCTTCACCCTTCAAGCAGCGCGACGACCTCGTCGAGCGTCGGGGCGTGCGCGCCCGTATGCCGGCACGCGGCGGCGCCGGCCGCCACCGCGAACGCGAGATGCTCGCGCCAGCCGCGCCGCGGCGCGGCCATCAGGCTGAACAGCAGGCCGCCGATCGACGCGTCGCCCGCGCCGACGGTGTCGGCCACCTCGACGCGCGGCGGGCTGGCTTCGTGCACGTCGCCGTCCGCATGGAGCGTGGCCGCCTGCGCGCCGCGCGTGACGAGCACGGCCGCCCGCGGGTTCAGCGCGCGCACCGCCGCGATCGCGTCGGGGCCGTCGCCGCCGAACAGGTGCCGCAGGTCTTCGTCGGACACCTTGATCAGGTCGGCGAGGGCGGCCATCTTCTCCAGCGTCGGCCGGTACGCGGCCGTCATCAGGTTCCGCACGTTCGGGTCGAAGCTGATCTTCACGCCGCGCGCATGCAGGTCGGCCGCGAGCGCGGCCAGCGTGCTCGCGAGCGGTTCGCGCACGAGGCTGATGCAGCCGAAATGCGCCCATTTCACGTGATCGGTCCAGCCGGCCGGCAGCCGTGCCGGATCGAACGCGAGATCCGCGCTCGCTTCGCCGATGAAGAAGTACGCGGGCGGGCGCGTCTCGTGGACGATCGCGAGCAGCGGCGGCCGCGCGACGCGCTGCAGGAAGCGCAGGTCGAGGCCGGCCGCTTCGCTCGCGCGCCACAGCACGTCGGAGAAGCAGTCTTCGCCGATCGCGCCCGCAAGCGCGCTCGGCACGCCGAGCCGCGCGACCGCGCGCGCGACGTTCCAGCCGGCGCCGCCCGGCACCGACGTCCACTGCGCGTCGCCCGCGCGCACCATGTCGGTCAGGATGTCGCCCGCCGACACGAAAGCCGGAAACGTGCCGCCGCTCATTGCGTCGGCTCGCTGCGTTGCGCGCGCGCGAGGGTCGCGAGCACGTCGTAGCAGGCGCCCATCGTGTGATAGTCGGTCTTGCCGGCCGGGCTTTTCTCGTCGCTGTACTTGCGGTTGTCGCAGGTGAGGATCCGGTACCACGCGCCGTAGCGGTGATCGACGAAGTGCGCCCAGCTGTAGCGCCAGATCTCGTCGTACCAGTCCCAGAAACGCTCGCTGCCGGTGCGCGCGCCGAGCATCGCGGCCGCCGCGAAGGTCTCCGCCTGCACCCAGAAATACTTGTTGTGGTCGCAGATCGTGAAGTCCGGGCCGAAGCCATAGCAGAGGCCGCCGTGATCGGCGTCCCATGCGTGCGTGAGCGCCGCGTCGAACAGCTGGGTCGCGCGCGGCACGAGCCAGTCGAGCGGGCGGTGCCGCTCGAGGATCAGCAGCAGCTTCGCCCATTCGGTCTGGTGCCCGGGCTGGAAGCCCCACGGGCGGAAGATGTTCGAGCTGTCTTCCTTGTTGTAGTCCCAGTCGACCGACCAGTCCGCATGGTAGTGCTCCCACACGAGCCCGCCCGACAGCGCGGCCTGGCGCTGCGTGATGTGGGTGGCGAGCTTTTCCGCGCGATCGAGGTACGTGAGGTGGCCGGTCGCCTCGTAGGCGGCGAGCAGCGCTTCCGTCATGTGCATGTTCGCGTTCTGGCCGCGATACGTCGATACGTTCCAGTTCGGCGTCGCGTCGTCCGCATAGAGGCCCGCGGCCGCATCCCAGAAGCGGTGCTCGGCGAGCTCGTAGGTGGCCGCGATCAGCGGGCGCGCTTCGTCGATGCCGGCCATCGTCGCGTGGGCGGCCGCGAGCAGCACGAACGCGAGGCCGTAGCAGTGGCGCGTGCCGTCGAGCGTCGCGCGCTTCGCGCCGTCGCGCCAGTCGAGCTCCCAGTCGTAGCCCTGCAGCGCGTCGTCCCAGTGCGCGTCGCGCAGGAAGCGCAGCCCGTGGCGCGCGTATTCCAGGTGGCGCGGATCGCCGAAATGCCGGTACGCCATCGCGTAGTTGAAGACGAACCGGCAACTGCTGACGAGATGGCGCGACGTGCGGTTGTAGATGCTGCCGTCGTCGCGGAAGTAGTGGTAGAAGCCGCCCGTCGGGTCGAATGCGTTGGCCGCGTAGAAGCGCAGCGTGTCTTCGACGTGCGACAGCAGGAACGACGGATCGCGGAAGCTCGCGACGAACGGTGCGGCTGGCGCGTGGCCGGCCGGCGCGGCGGCGCGGGGTTGGACCGGAGGCATGTTCATGATTCTTGGACCGTGGCGGTATCGAGTGCCGGGGAGCCGGCGGGCTGGCTGCTGGCCCGCACGATCAGCTCGACGGGCAGGGAAATCTCGGTGCGCTCGGGCGCTTCGGCGAGCAGCAGCTCGACGCCGCGGCGGCCCAGCGCTTCCTTGTCGACCGCGAGCGTCGTGAGCGGCGGGCTCGCGTGCGCGGCGGCCGGGATGTCGTCGAAGCCGACGATCGCGATGTCGTCCGGAATCCGCAGCCCGCGCGCGATGCACACGCGCTGCGCGGCCAGCGCGGCTGCGTCGTTGTACGCGAACACGGCTTCGGGCCGCGGGCCCGGCGCGTCGAGCAGTTGCTCCATCGCACGCGCGGCGCCCGTGTCGGGGTCGAGCCCGGCGTCGATCGTCACTTCGTACGCGGGATCGAACAGCCGCCCGGCTTCGAAGAACGCGCGCCGATAGCCGATCGCGCGCTGCGCGATGCTGTAGTGCGCGGCCGAGCCGCCGATGAAGGCGATCCGCGAGCGGCCGGTGGCGAGCAGGTGGCGCATCGCGAGCGCCGCGCCGGTCGCGTTGTCGATGTTGACCGAGCGCAGCCCGGGCGCCCACAGGTCGATCAGCACGAGCGGCCGGCCGGTGGCGGCGAGCGCCTCGATCGTCTCGGGCTCGATGAAGCCGGCCACCGCGATCGCGTCGGGCGCGTGCGGGCGCATCTGGCGCAGCACGTCGTCGTTCGGGCCGACCGTGAGCAGCGTCGGCACGATGCCGCGCTCGCGGCACGCGTCCTCGACGCCGTGCAGCACGTGCGAGAAGAACGGGCTCGCGGGAAAGCGGTTGTGCTGCCGGTGCAGCAGGAACGTGAGCCGGCGGATGCGCGGCCGCAACTGGGCGGGATCGTAGCCGAGCTGCTGCGCGATCCCGACGATGCGCGCGCGCGTGGCTTCGGACAGGCCGGGCTGGTTTTTCAGCGCGCGGGAGACGGTGCCGATCGAAACCTCAGCCGCCCGCGCCACATCGCGAATGGTCGTACCCATCGTTCGGGGTCCGGTTTGTTTAGGGTGGAGGCGATTGTATAGTAAAACGCATTGCGGAATTCGGGCCGGATAACCGGGGAATACCCGCAAATAGCGGATTTTTAAGCGCTAATCTGCGAAAACACCGTTACTAAAAATACTAAACAAAACGCGAAAAAGGCAAGGTGGGCGTGCGGGTGTCCGGCGGTGCCGACGCAGCGCCGCAAAATGGGCAGTCGGATCGCGCGCCCGTGCGAGCGTGGAGGCGCCGTGGCCGTGGCCGTGACCGATGACGATGAGAGGCCGTTGCGCGACAGCCGAACGTTGCAGCGGCCGGGCATCGGCCCCCTCGCATGGTGCGCCGGTTTTCCGTGCGTCGCGGGCGACCGTCCGTCGTTCAGCCGGCCGCCACCGCCACGGCCGGCGGTTCGCCGCGATGCCGCAGCGCGGCGCGGCCGGCATCGAGATCGACGACCGCGAGCCCGTCCGGCTGCTGCTTCGCCCGCCGCTTCGCGAGCGCGGCGACCGACGCGATCTCGTCGCTGCCGTAGCGTTTCGCGCCGTGCGCGCCGGCCGGCACGCCCACCGCGCCGATCGCCATCGTCACGAAGCCGAAGAACGCCGGGTTGCCGTGGCGGTCCTCGCCATGCAGCCCGCCCGCCTGCCGGTCGGCCTGCGTGTAGAAGAGCCGCGCGCCGTCGTTGAAGCGCGCGATCGCGTCGGCGGCGCGCTCGCGCCAGTCGTCGCGCTGGAACAGCACCAGGAAATCGTCGCCGCCGACATGGCCGAGAAAGTCGCGCTGCGGGTCGCATACGGCGGCCAGCACGGTCGCGGCGAACTTCAGCACTTCGTCGCCTTGCCAGTAGCCGTACTGGTCGTTGAACGGCTTGAACTGGTTCAGGTCGACGTAGCACGCATGAAAGCCGGCGTCGCGCTGGAGCAGGCGGTCGATGTGCGCGCTGATCGGGATGTTGCCGGGAAGGAAGGTCAGCGGATTCGCGTAGCGCGCGGCCTCGATGCGCATTTCGGTCACCGTGCGCACCAGGCTCTCGCCGGTGCCGAGCCCGACATAGCGGCCGTGTTCGGTGATCACGAAGCCGTCCGCGAGATAGCGCTGGTCGTGGCTCGCGAGCAGCAGCGCGAGCTGCTCGAAGGTCGTCGCGTTGTCGATCATCAGCGGCGCATCGTTCGCGAACTGCAGGCACGGCTTCTTCCCGAACACCTCGCGGTGATACGGCAGCGCGAAACGGTCGATGAAGCCGCGGCGATTGACGAGCGCGACGGGCCGCCCGCGCTCGACGAGCGCGACCGCGTGCAGGTCGGGCATCCGGTTGAACAGGTCGAGCACGTCGTTGCTGGTCGCGTCGCGCGGCAGCGCCGGGGCGGGCACGAGCATCTTCCCGGCGATCGTGCCGGCCGGCCGCACCGCGCGCGTCATGCCGGGAAACACCGCGATGTGCGGCGCGCGGATCGCGTCGCGCGCGGCCGGCGCGACCACCCGCGACGGCTGCGCGTTCGGCCGGCCGAGCAGGAAGCCCTGCACGCAGCAGATGCCCATGTCGCGCACGACGATCAGGTCGCATTCGTTCTCGATGCCTTCCGCGATCAGCTTCGCGCCGCTCGCCTGCGCGAAGTGCTGCATCGCCTTCACGGCCTCGAACTTGAGCGGGTCGCGCGCGATGTCGTGGATGAAGAAGCGGTCGATCTTCACGAGGTCCGGGTGCAGGCGCAGCCACAGGTTCATGCTCGCGTTCGCGGTGCCGTAGTCGTCGAGCGCGAACTGGATGCCGGCGTCGCGCAGCGACGCGACCGCCGGCCCGATGTCCGCGAGATCGGGAATCGCGTTCTGCTCGGTGAGCTCGATCACGATGCGTTCGGCGCCGATGTGCGCGCGGCCGAGGAACTGGCATGCGCGCTCGCGTTCGCTGGCGAGCGTGAGGATGGTGCCCGCGCTGAAATTGAGGAACAGCTTGCCATCGCAGCCGAGCGCCGCGAACGCGTCGAGGCAGGCGAGCGCGGCCGCCCGTTCGAGCGCGATGGTTTCGCCTTCGCGCGCGGCCTGCGCGAACAGCGCGGCGGGCGGCTCGAGGTCGGTGCCGCGCGGGCCGCGAATCAGCCCTTCGTAACCGACGACCGTCCCCGACCCGAGGTCGACGATCGGCTGGAAGACGGCGGCGAGCGCGCGATCCGCGATCAGGCGCGAGGTGCGGGTGGCGGCGGAACCGGAGTGGGGCGCGGGCATGGGCGAGGGCAGCCGAATCGACGGGACGTCCGGCTTAACGGCATCGCGCGCGGAGAATTGAATGAAGATTTCGTGACATGACCGGCGTTGCCGGTGCATCGCGCCGGATGCGCGTCGGGGCGTGGCCGGAAGTGGCGAGGGACCGAAAACGGGGGGCGATGAGCGGTAGGCGGAAAGCGGAAAGCGGAAAGCGGAAAGCGGAAAGCGGAAAGCCGCCCGCGGCGGCCATCGCGCCCCCGGGCGCGTCAGCGCTTGCCCGCGCTCAGCGCGCCGGATGCGGCCGTCGCGGCGCCCTCGTCGTGCTCGCCGCTCGTGTCGCGCGCGCCCCAGCGCTGCGCGAGCGCCGCGCACGCCATCAGCTGGATCTGGTGAAACAGCATCAGCGGCAGCACGATCGCGCCGACCGCGTTCGCCGAGAAGATCACCTTCGCCATCGGCACGCCGGCCGCGAGGCTCTTCTTCGATCCGCAGAAGATGATCGTGATCTGGTCGGCACGGTTGAAGCCGAGCCGCTTGCTGACGAATGCGGTCAGCAGCAGCGCGATCGCGAGCAGCACGAGGTTGACGACGAGCAGGCCGCCGAGCGCGCGCGGCGGAATCTGGTGCCACAGCCCCTCGTTGACGGCCTCGCTGAACGCGACGTAGACGACCAGCAGGATGGAGCCCTGGTCGACGAAGCGCAGCACGCCGCGATTGCGGTCGATCCAGCCACCGATCACGGGCCGCAGCAACTGCCCGGCGATGAACGGCACGAGCAGTTGCATCACGATGCTGCCGACGGTGCTCCACGGCGACGCGGCCGCGGCCGACTGCGACGTGATCATCAGCCCGACGAGCGCCGGTGTGACGAAGATCCCGAGCAGGCTCGACGCGGAGGCCGCGCACACGGCGGCCGGCACGTTGCCCTTCGCGATCGACGTGAACGCGATCGACGACTGGACCGTCGACGGCAGCGTGCAGAGGAACAGCACGCCCGCGTACAGCGTCGGCGTGACGAGCGGCTGCAGCACGGGTTTCAGCGCGAGGCCGAGCAGCGGGAACAGCGCGAACGTGCTGAGCAGCACGAGCGCGTGCAGCCGCCAGTGCGTCGCGCCCGCGACGACGGCTTCGCGCGACAGTTTGGCGCCATGCAGGAAAAACAGCAGGCCGACGGCGATGTTGGTCGCCCAGTTGAACGCATGGGCGGCCGGGCCGCGGCACGGCACGAGGCTCGCGAGCACGACGGTGCCGACGAGCGCGAGCGTGAAGTTGTCGGGAAGAAAACGGGGACGGGCCATCGGGAACTCGATTCGGAAACGACGAAGGCGCGCGTCGCGCGCGCGGATGGCGTTATTGTCCCGGTTGATGATTCACTACACAAATTCATTGTGCGAATCGATTGATGAATCGGTGGCATGCAACGGCGGCCGCCGTACGAGTCGCGGCGGCGGCCAAAACCGCGGAAGAACGTTCCGTCGCGATCGCGCCCGGAAGTGAAAAAACCTAGCAGTAACATGGTGTTACACCGATGCCGGCGACATAACACTTTTTGGCTCGACACGCTTTCCCCCCGCTCATAAATTACTGCTGAAAGCCTTGGGTCGGCCGAAAGGAGCCGACGGCGGGCGTCGATGGGCACGGAACGATGACGGAACGGGTGAAACGGAAGATCGGACGATGGGTGGCAGGCGTGCTCGGCACGCTGCTGATGCCGCTCGCGCTCGCCCAGCCTCCCCACGGCGGTCACGGGTTCGGCAGCCACGGCTTCGGCGGCGGCGACATGCGCGCGTACGGTCAGCCCGCCGGCGGCGCGCCGGTGTGGCGTCGCGTGCCGCCGTCTGCCGGCGTGCGTCCCGGCGGCGTGAGCGGCGCCGGCTCCCGCTGGGGGCTGCGCCCGACACCGTCGTACGGCCATTACGCCGCGCAAAGCCCGTATCGGCCGATCAACGCCGAAGTCCGCCAGATGCCGCGCCCGCCGGGCGGCGGCAACGTCCCGCTGCGAGCCGGCTCGATCCGCGCCGACGTCGCGCGCTACAACGAGGAGCGCGGCGGCCGCCCGATGCCGCCGCCCCGCTCGCAGGAAGAGCCTGCGCACTCGCCGTTTTTCTCCCCGTTCTACCGAAACTGAGCGCACCGGCGCTCGTCCCCCTGCCGGCTGATGCGAATTCGCCACAGTCGCGCGCAGATTCCCGCTGATTTTCCCGCCGCATTGCGCTATCTTTCGCGCCCGGCACGCCATGCCGCGCCGCCGCCCGCCCGTGCGACCGCGTTCGTGCCGGGCCGCCGCCGTGCGTGCGGCCATGGATACCTGCCGCGAAGTTAATGCCGACGCTATACCCGCAATAAGCGTGCGCAATTTTGACCGGACGAATGATCCGTAAAGATGGCTGCGCCCCATACGACGCAAGCACTCGGCTCCATACAACAACGCTCGCGCCACTTATCGACTATTCGACAAAACCTGGAGATCCCATGAAAGCATTCGCCCGCCGTGCGTCGCGCACGTCCGTCAAGCTGATCGCCGCAGCCGCCTGCGTGGCGGCTGCCGCACCCGTCCATGCGCAGTCGAGCGTCTCGCTCTACGGGCAGGTTGACGAATGGGTCGGCGCCACCAAGTTCCCGGGCAGCGATCGCGCGTGGAACGTGTCGGGCGGCGGCATGTCGACGTCGTACTGGGGCCTGCACGGCGCCGAGGATCTCGGCAGCGGCTACAAGGCGATCTTCACGCTGGAGAGCTTCTTCCGTGCGCAGAACGGCCAGTACGGCCGCTTCCAGGGCGACACGTTCTTCGCGCGCAACGCATACGTCGGCATCAGCTCGCCGTACGGCACGGTGACGGCGGGCCGCCTGACGACGCACCTGTTCCTGTCGACGATCCTGTTCAACCCGTTCTACGACTCGTACACCTTCTCGCCGATGGTGTATCACGTGTTCCTCGGCCTCGGCACGTTCCCGACCTATCCGAGCGATCAGGGCGCGGTGGGCGATTCGGGCTGGAACAACGCGCTGGGTTACACGTCGCCTTCGTTCGGGGGCCTGAACTTCGGCGCGATGTACGCGCTCGGCAACCAGGCCGGCGACAACCGTTCGAAGAAGTGGAGCGCGCAGTTCAACTACGCGAACGGCCCGTTCGCGGCGACCGCCGTGTATCAGTACGTGAACTTCAACAACGGCCCGCAGGACTTGAGCGCGCTCGTGACCGGCATGAAGAGCCAGGGCATCGCGCTGGTCGGCGCCACCTACGACCTGAAGCTCGTGAAGCTGTTCGGCCAGTACATGTATACGAAGAACGACCAAGTCGCGGGCAGCTGGCACGTGAACACCGCGCAGGGCGGCGTGTCGGTGCCGATCGGCGTGGGCAACGCGATGGCGTCGTATGCGTACTCGCGCGACGCAGGCGGCCTCGACCAGACGCGCCAGACCTGGGCCGTCGGCTACGACTATCCGCTGTCCAAGCGCACCGACGTCTACGCGGCCTACATGAACGATCACATCAGCGGCCTGTCGACCGGCAACACGTTCGGCGCCGGCATCCGCGCGAAGTTCTGACGCGCACGCGCGATCGGTGCGCCGGCCGCGCGTCAATCGCGCGTTTCGGCTGCATGTTTTCCTGCCCGTCATTTTCAGTCCGAAGCGGCGCCGCCACCCGCGGCGCCGTTTTGCCTTTCTTGACCTTTCTGTTTCCCCGCCTTTGTTACCCTATCTCGTAATTGGTCGATTTCCCGGGATTGCGAGCTAGTTCGATGGATACCCTCGTCAGCATGAATGTGTTTCGCTACGTCGTCGAAGTGGGCAGCTTCGTCGGCGCGGCGGAGCGCATGCAGATGTCGGCGGCGATGGCGAGCAAGCACGTGATGCACCTCGAGCAGCAGCTCGGCGCGCGGCTGCTGCATCGCACGACACGACGCGTCGCGCCGACCGAGGCGGGACGCGAATACTACGAGCGCCTCGTGCAGGCGCTGTCCGAACTCGACGAGGCCGGGCAGGCCGTCGGCGCCGCGAGCGTGGTGCCGCAGGGCCGGCTGCGCGTGACGTCGCTGTCCGCGTTCGGGCTGCGGCACGTGATGCAGGCCGTCACCGATTATGCGGGCCGGTTCCCGGACGTGACCGTCGACATGACGCTGTCCGATCGCGTGGTCGACCTGATCGAGGAAGGCTACGACGTCGCGGTGCGCGCGGCGCCGAACGGATTGAAATCGTCGTCGCTGGTCGCGCGCCAGATCGCGACCGCGCACATCCTGCTGGTCGCGTCGCCCGCATATCTGGAGAAGCACGGCACGCCCCGGACGATCGCCGATCTCGCGGATCACAACTACCTGCGGCGCGATTCGAATTCGACGATGCTCGATTCGCTGGTGATCGACGCGGCCGCCGCGTCGCGCGTGAGCCTGAACGGCAACCTGATCGTGAACCATCTCGAAGGGCTGCGCGCGGCCGTGCTCGCCGGCGCGGGCATCGCGCTGCTCGGCACCGAAGTGGTCGGCGACGACATCGAAGCGGGCCGGCTCGTGCCGGTGCTGCTCGATTCGGTGCCGCCGCACGAGGCGCCGATCTATGCGGTGTACGCGAGCCGTCGTCACGTGTCCGCGAAGGTGCGCTCGTTCGTCGACTTCCTCGCCGCGCGTTTCGAAGGGCAGTCGCTGTGCCCGTCGATCGAATCGCGTCTGCGCGTGCTGCCGATCACGCGGATGAAGCGCGCGGGCTGAGCCGCGTCGTTCCGCCGCGGCGGGGCAATAAAAAAGCGCGAACCGCTGCGGTTCGCGCTTTTTTCGTTGGGGCGACGATCTCGCGCCGATGGCGGCCGATGGCGGCCACCACGGCCGCCGCATCCGTCAGCGCGGGATGCCGAGCCGCGCCTTCGCGTCGTCGTACTCGCGCTTGAGCCGCTCGACGAGCGCAGCCACGCTCGGCAGATCGTCCATCAGGCCGACGCCCTGGCCGGCGCCCCAGATGTCCTTCCACGCCTTGGTCTTGTCGCTGCCGAAATTCATCTTGGTCTTGTCGGATTCCGGCAGCGCGTCCGGATCGAGGCCGGCCTTCTCGATGCTCTCGCGGATGTAGTTGCCGTGCACGCCCGTGAAGAGGTTCGTGTAGATGATGTCCGACGATTTCGCGTTCAGGATCGCGTGCTTGTAGTCGTCGATCGCGTGCGCTTCCTGCGTCGCGATGAAGCGCGTGCCCATGTACGCGAAGTCGGCGCCCATCGCCTGCGCGGCGAGGATCGAGCCGCCGTTCGCGATCGAGCCGGACAGCACGATCGGGCCGTCGAAGATCTTGCGGACTTCGCCGACCAGCGCGAACGGCGACGTCGTGCCCGCGTGGCCGCCGGCGCCGGCCGCGACGAGGATCAGCCCGTCGACGCCCGCTTCGAGCGCCTTCTGCGCGTGGCGCAGGTTGATCACGTCGTGCAGCACGATGCCGCCGTAGCCGTGCACCGCATCGACGATCTCGCGCGCCGGCGCGCGCAGGCTCGTGATGAAGATCGGGACCTTGTGCTCGACGCACACGCGCACGTCGTGCTCGAGCCGTGCATTCGACTGGTGGACGATCTGGTTGACCGCGATCGGGCCGATCACCGCGTCGGGATGTTTCGCCTTGTGCTCGGCGAGTTCCGACTGGATTTGCGTGAGCCACTCGTCGAGCAGTTCGGCCGGGCGCGCATTGAGCGCGGGGAACGAACCGACGATGCCCGCCTTGCATTGCGCGAGCACGAGTTCGGGGTAGCTGACGATGAACATCGGCGACGCGATGACGGGGAGCGTCAGGTTCTGCAGGACGGTGGGCAATGCCATGTGATGTCTCCAGTCTCCGGGGGCGTGGCGGTCGAACGGTGATTCGAGTGTAGCCGCGGAACGCATTCGGTCATATTAATACGAACGGTCGTGCGATTCTACGCGAGCTTAGCAAAAGGCGCGGTGGGCCGGCAATCGAGTGAGTGTTCTCTTTCTACGGTTTCGGGCGGTGACCTCGCTGTGAAGACGCGCCGGCACTTTTAAAATAGCCGCCATAACAAACCAACGAGAAACAAACCATGTCGTTTGACGCGTTTGCATCGTTTCGCGTGACGGTGCAGGACACCGACATCTTCGGTGTCAAAGGAGGCGCGGGGCCGCCGCTGCTGTTGCTGCACGGCCATCCGCAGACCCACATGATCTGGCATCGCGTTGCCGCGACGCTCGCGAATCACTTCACGGTGATCGCCACCGACCTGCGCGGCTACGGCGCATCGGGCCGGCCGCCGAGCGACGCGCGGCACGCGCCGTATTCGAAACGGGCGATGGCGGCGGACCAGGTCGCCGTGATGCGGCACTTCGGCTTCGAGCATTTCCATGTGTGCGCGCACGATCGCGGCGCGCGGGTCGCGCACCGGCTCGCGCTCGATCACGCGGATGCCGTCGAGCGGATGATGCTGCTCGACATCGCGCCGACGCTCGCGATGTACGAGAAAACCGATCGCGCGTTCGCGACCGCGTATTTCCACTGGTTCTTCCTGATCCAGCCCGAGCCGCTGCCCGAGACGCTGATCGGCGGGCACACCGATGCGTACATCGAACGCGTGATGGGCAACCGGTCGGCCGGGCTCGCGCCGTTCGCGCCCGAGGCGCTCGACGCGTACCGGGCGGCGCTCGCGCAGCCGGGCGCCGTGCATGCGATGTGCGAGGACTACCGCGCGTCGGCGACGATCGATCTCGAGCACGACCGTGCGGACCTCGAACGCGGCAACAAGGTCGCGTGCCCGCTGCGCGTGCTGTGGGGCGAGCACGGGGTCGTCGGCCGCTGCTTCGATCCGCTCGACGAATGGCGGCGCGTCGCGCGCGACGTCAGCGGCCGCGCGCTCGACTGCGGGCACTACATTGCGGAAGAGGCGCCGGCCGCGCTGATCGACGAACTGCTCGCGTTCTTCGAGGCGCGCGACCCAGCCGCGTGACGGTGCGTGCGGGCGTGCCGCCCGCGGTTCAGTGGTGTGCGCCGCCGGCGGCTCGGCGGTCTGCGCCGCCAGCGGCTCGGCGGTGTGCGCCGCCAGCGGCTTAGCGGCGCGCGTGGTCGTCTTCGACGAGCGGCGGCAGGCGGCGCGGCACGGGCGTCGATTTCACGATCGCGGTGCTCGTCTCCGCGCGCTCCGTCACCTTCGACAGGATGTCGTCGAGGTGCTCGATCGTGCGCAGGTAGAGCCGGCAGATGAAGCAGTCGTCGCCGGTGACCTTGTCGCATTCGACGAATTCCGGAATCCGCCGCAGCAACTCCTCGACCAGATGCAACTGGCCCGGCAGCGGCTTCACGCGGACGATCGCCTGCAGCGTATAGCCGAGCGCGCGCGGGTCGAGCTCGACGGTGAATGCGGCGATCACGCCTTGCGCCTCGAGCCGCCGCACGCGGTCGGCGGTGGCGGGCGCCGACAGACCGATCTGCCGGGCGAGTTCGCTGGTCGCGATGCGTGCGTCGTCGGCCAGCGCGGCGACGATCGCGCGGTCGGTCGCGTCGAGCGACGCGACGGCGGGCGGGGAAAGGCGTTTCGGCATGATTGCTTTGGTTTCGAAGGTGAATCGGCTGATTCGCTTCAGTTTAGCCGTGGTTGTGGCGAAGGCAAGTTTCTAGAATCGAAGTCATCCCCTCTCTTCAACGGAATCCATGATGGCCACGAATGAAATTCGCCGCGGCGCCGCCGAGATGATCGTCGCGATGCTGATGTCCGGCACGATCGGCTGGCTCGTGATGTCGTCGCAGCAGCCGCTGACCAATGTCGTGTTCTTCCGCTGCGTATTCGGCACGGCGACGCTCGCGATCGTCTGCGCGGCGTTCGGCTTCCTGCGCCGCTCGCTGTTCTCGCCGCGGATGCTCGTGCTCGTGACGCTCGGCAGCCTCGCGATCGTCGCGAACTGGCTGCTGCTTTTCGCCGCCTATTCGCGTGCGTCGATCTCGATGGCGACCGCCGTCTACAACACGCAGCCGTTCATGCTGGTCGCGCTCGGCGCGATCGTGTTCCGCGAGCGGATCACCGCGTCGACGGTCGCGTGGCTCGTGCTCGCGTTCGCGGGGCTCGTATTCGTGGTGCGCGTCGAGCCGGCCGTGCTCGCGGTGCCCGGCGCATATCTGGAAGGCGTCGCGCTGTCGCTCGGCGCGGCGTTCCTGTATGCGATCTCGTCGATCATCACGAAGCACCTGAAGGGCACGCCGCCGCATCTGCTCGCGTTGCTGCAGGTCGGCCTCGGCATCGTGCTGCTCGCGCCGTTCGCGCACTTCGACACGTTGCCGGCGACGGCCGGGCAATGGGCCGACCTGATCGTGCTCGGCATCGTCAACACGGGGCTGATGTACGTGTTGCTGTACGGCGCGGTGCAGAAGCTGCCGACCGCGATGACGGGCGCGCTGTCGTTCGTCTATCCGGTCGTCGCGATCGCCGTCGATCGCATCGCGTTCGGGCAGACGCTCGCGTGGACGCAGATGTTCGGCGCGCTGCTGATCCTGCTCGCGGCGGCCGGCGTGAACCTCGGCTGGCGCATCGTGCCCGCGCGTCGCGAGGCGGTCGGTAACTGATACGGTCGGACGATTCGGCGCGGCTGCGCGGTCGCGCCGCGGCGCGCCGACTACGCGTGTCGGGAACGGCGATTGCGCGCGAGAGGGCGTCGCGTGCAGCCGCGAAAGGCGCGGCAGGAAGTTGTAGGGAAACACCCGATGCGATGCGGCCGCGTCGCTCGTATGATGCGGGCTGTGACGTTGATCACGTTCACAGGATTCCGATCTCGACGCCGTTCGCCCGTGAGGCTGAACGGCTTTTTTTTATGTCTCGCTGCCCGCGATCAGGCGCCGCCGCGCGTCGAGCTGCGCGAGCAGCGCGCGTCTCGCGTCGTCGTCCGACTCACGCCATCCCTTGATCTCGCCGCGCGTGCGCAGGCAGCCCGCGCACCAGTCGGTGCGCGGATCGATCCGGCAGACGTCGGTGCACGGCGACGCGACCGTGGCGACCGGCATCGTCACGTCGCTCATGCGGGCTCCCGCAACGCGACGTCCGCGACGGGCGCGCCCGTCAGCGACACGAGCTCGTGCGGCGACAGGTTGAACACCGCGTGCGGATGGCCGGCGGCGGCCCACAGGCTGTCGAGCGCGAGCAGGTCGGCGTCGATCAGCGTGACGGGTTCGACCAGATGGCCGATCGGGCAGACGCCGCCGATCGCGTAGCCGGTGTTGTCGCGCACGAACTTCGCATCGGCGCGGCCAACCGGGCCGACTTGCGCGGCGACCTTCCTTTCGTCGACGCGGTTGACGCCGCTCGCGACGACGAGCACGGGCGCGTCGTCGGCCTGCCGGCGAAACAGGATCGACTTCGCGATCTGCGCGACCGAGCAGCCGAGCCCGGCCGCGGCCTCGGCCGACGTCTTGCCGGTTTCGGCGAGCATCACGATGCCTTTCGCATGGCCGCGCTCGCGCAGCAGCAGCGCGACGCGGCGCGCGGAATCGGGCAGGGAATCGAATGAAGCGGGTGTCGTCATGTTGGAGAATCCGTGGAGTGGCGCGATCAGGCGCAGTTCGCGGCGTCGGCCGCGCTCTGCGCCTTGGCGAGCAGTGCACGACCGGCGCGCGACACGTTCGCGCGGCCGATCGCGTTGGAGATGAAGTCGCCGGCGGCGACGACCTGCGCGAGATCGATGCCGGTCTCGATGCCGAGGCCCTGCATCAGGTACAGCACGTCCTCGGTCGCGACGTTGCCGGTCGCGCCCTTCGCGTACGGGCAGCCGCCGAGGCCCGCGACCGACGCGTGGAAGATCTCGATTCCTTCGAACAGCGCCGCGTAGATGTTCGCGAGCGCTTGGCCGTAGGTATCGTGGAAATGGCCCGACAGGCGTTCGCGCGGGAACACGCGCGTCACCGCCGCGAGCACTTCGCGCGTGCGCTTCGGCGTGCCGACGCCGATCGTGTCGGCGATGTCGATCTCGTCGCAGCCGAGCGCGGCGAACCGCTCGACGACGTCGACCACCGACGCCACCGGCACCTCGCCCTGATACGGGCAGCCGAGCGCGCACGACACGCTGCCGCGCAGCCGCAGGCCCGCATCCTTCGCGGCCTTCGCGACGGGCTCGAAGCGCGCGATGCTCTCGGCGATGCTGCAGTTGATGTTCCGCTGCGAGAACGCCTCGCTCGCCGCGCCGAAGATCACGACTTCGTCCGCGCGCGCGGCGAGCGCATGCTCGAAGCCCTTCAGGTTCGGCGTGAGCACCGAGTACACGGTGCCCGCGCGGCGCTCGATGCCGGCCATCACGTCGGCGCCGTCGGCCATCTGCGGCACCCATTTCGGCGACACGAACGACGCGGACTCGACGTTGCGAAAACCGGCGCGCGACAGCCGGTCGACGAGCGCGATCTTCACGTCGGTCGGCACGAAGGTCTTCTCGTTCTGCAGGCCGTCGCGCGGGCCGACTTCGACGATCTTGACGGCGGTGGGGAACGTCATGGTTGTCTCCTGGTTTCTCTTTGTGGCGGAATTCAGTAGCCGCGTGCGTAGTCGACGATGCCGCTGACGGGCGCGCCGCGCTCGAACGCGCGGATCTTGCCGGCGATCTGCTCGACGGCTTCCGCGCGCAGCGTCTCGGCCGAGCTGTGCGGCGTGATCGTGACGCGCGGCGCGCGCCAGAACGGATGGTCGTCCGGCAGCGGTTCGTGCTGGAACACGTCGAGCGTGGCCGCGGCGACCTGGCCGCTCGCGAGCGCATCGAGCAGGTCGGCTTCGACGAGATGCGCGCCGCGCGCGACGTTGACGACGTATGCGCCGCGCGCGAGCCGCGCGAATGCGTGCGCCGACAGGATGCCGTCGGTGTCGCGCGTGCTCGGCAGCAGATTGACGAGCACTTTCGCGCCGTCGATGCATGCGTCGAACGCGCCGTCGCTGGCGAACGTGGTGACGCCGTCGAGCTGCTTCACGCTGCGGCTATAGCCGCGCACCGGCAGGCCGAGTGCGGCGAGCGCGCGGGCGACCTGCGCGCCGAGCACGCCGAGCCCGAGGACGGCGACGGTGAAGCTTGCGCGCGCGTGCGGTTCGAGCGGCTGCCAGCGGCGTTCGCGCTGGAGCAGGTCGTATTCGTCGAAGCGGCGCAGGTAGCGCAGCACCGCGTGCGTCACGTATTCGACCATCTGCCGCGCCATGCCCGAATCTTCGAGCCGCACCAGCGGCACGTGCGCGGGCAGCGTGCCCGGATGGGCGTGCTCGAGCGCGAGCAGCGCATCGACGCCCGCGCCGAGGTTGAAGATCGCGCGCAGGCCGTCGCGCGGCGTGAAGAACGCGCGCGGCGCGCGCCACACGAGCGCGTAGTCGGCGGCGGCCGTATCGCCCGGCTGCCACGCGCGCAGTTCGGCTTCCGGCAGCGCCCGCGCGATCTCGTCGCGCCATGCGTCGGCTTCCTGATGCGGTGAATGGAACAGGATCTTCATTGCGCGAGGGCGCGCGCGCCGGCGAGGCGCGTCACGGGAACGGTGAGCGGAGCCGGGCGCGGCGCGCCGGCGGACATGGCGGACATCGGGCGTCTCCTGACGGACGGCCCGGCGCGTCGGCGCGGGGCCCGGTTCCGTGTGAAGCTGACGGGAAGCCCACATTCTACGGTTTCGCCGCACATTGCGCCGCCGCACGGAGCGTGCGGCCGATGCGGGCCGTCGTCGCGCGGTGGCCGGGCCGCCGGCGGTCATCGCCCCGCGCAAAAGCAAAGCACAAAATATTGGTTCGGCCGCCGCGTACCCGACGCCACAATCGAACCTCGTGTTCAAGCAAGCGAGGGCAATCATGCGCGCATGCAGCAAATCGGCGTGGCCGCCGCGGCTCGTCACTGTTCCGGGCCTGCACGGCAGCGAAGGCGCCCACTGGCAGACGTGGCTCGAGCGGCAGTTCCCGCGCTCGTTGCGCGTCGAGCAGCACGACTGGGACGCGCCCGATCTCGCGGGCTGGGCGCAATCGGTGCGCGCGCTGCTCGATCGCGAGCGCGGCCCGTTCGTGCTCGCCGCGCACAGCTTCGGCTGCCTCGCGACCGCGCATGCGCTCGCGCAGTGGCCGCACGTGGGCGATGTGGCGGGCGTGCTGTTCGTCGCGCCGGCCAGCCCGAAGAAATTCACGTTTGCCGGACCGTTCGACGCGCGCCGGCTCGCGGTGCCGTCGATCGTGATCGGCAGCGAGACCGATCCGTGGATGCCGCTCGCCGATGCGCGCGCGCTCGCGCAGCGCCTGGGCAGCGCGTTCGTGAACCTCGGCGACGCCGGGCACATCAACACGGCGGCCGGCTTCGGGCCGTGGCCGCGCGCGAAGTACTTCATCGACACGCTCGTGCATTGCGCGGCGCCGCTGCGCTTTCGCGACGCGGACGACGGCTTCGAGGCCGCGCGCGTCGACCGCGCGCTCGCGCACGCGGTCTGACGCGCAGGCCGCGCGGTGGCTGTCGCGCCTACGGCGCGGAAACGGGCCCGGCGGCGGCCGGGGCCGAACAGCGGCGCGGCCATGCTCGATACGGCCCGCGAAGCGGCGCGGCACCGTGCCGTTCACGCCGCCATCCACCGTGTCGTCATGCCGGTGGCGGCGCGACGCGAGCGCGCACCGCTCTCCCCGAGCGGTACCGACTTCTGTCAGGCGACAGCGGGATCAGCCCGGCATCGACGCGGCGGCGCTCGACGCGGCCGCGTTCGTGGCGGGCTTCGCATCGTCGTCGTCATCGGGCGGGTAGTGCACGACGGGCGGCGCGAGCGGCGCGGCATCGGACGCGGCGGCGTTCGCGCTCGCGTCGCTGTTGAACGCACTGGCGGCGCCGTTCGATGCGCCGGCCTGCGGCGCGGCGGCGTCGGTCGCGTTGGCGTCGTGCGGTGCGTCGTCGCTGCAGGCGGCGACGAACACGGCGGCACACAGAACGACGGCGACGAAAACGCGACGCATGACTTCTCTCCTGGCAGGCTGATCGGGAAACGTTTTCGAGTATGCCGCCGCGATGCGACGTTTCGGTGAATCGTTTGCGATTCCGGCGGGGTCGCGACATGTTTTCGTCACGCTGACCGGCTGCCTTCGCGGTAATCGGCCGCGGCGTGCATGGCGGAATTTTCGAGCGAACGCGGATGCTGCGCGCATTTACACGGCGCGCAACGCCGCGGCCCGGCCGTGGCGACGCGGACGCCATGCGCGGCACGGCACATGCGGCCGGCAATTTGTGACCGATGCGTTGCCGGTCACGTCGAAAAATCCGGGCGTTATTGCCGCTTCGTCAGCGAACGGCCAGCCGTGCGCCAGCGCGGCGTCATGGACGCGCAGTCACCGACGCCCCGGCCCGTTTGCCGCCCGGTGCGCGCCACGAGGCGGGGCCGGCATTGCACATGGGCGCTGCTCCCTCCGTTTCGCGGCACGGGAATTGCTCGTTGCGCGATGCGCGTGCCGCCCGCGCCGCCCTCCGGGCGCGGGCGGCACATCCGCGTCCATCAACCATGGAGCGAGCAGAAGTCATGTCCAGCGATCGATCCGATTCTCCGTCCGCCGAGCCGGCGCGCGACGCCGCCGCGGCGCCGCGCGGGCCCGGCCAGTCAGCGGCGCCGCCGTCGCCGCACGATACGCCGCCCAGCGCCGCGCGGCGCCGCTTCCTGCAATCCGCGGCGGCTGCCGCGACCGTCAGCGCCGCCTCGCACGTTCATCCGCAGTCGCCGCACGCGGCAGCCGCGCTGGCCGCGCCCCGCCGCGATTCGGTGCCGGCGCAGCCCGTGCATCTCGACATCAACGGGCGTGCGTACACGCTGCAGCTCGAACCGCGCGTCACGCTGCTCGACGCGCTGCGCGAATACGCCGGCCTCACGGGCACGAAGAAGGGCTGCGATCGCGGGCAGTGCGGCGCGTGCACGGTGCTCGTCGACGGGCGGCGCATCAACGCATGCCTGACGCTCGCGGTGATGCACGAAGGCGAGCGGATCACGACCGTCGAAGGGCTGGCGCGCGGCGGCGAGCTGAGCCCGGTGCAGCGCGCGTTCGTCGAACACGATGCGTTCCAGTGCGGCTATTGCACGTCCGGCCAGCTCTGCTCGGCGACCGCGCTGCTCGACGAGTTCGCGGCGGGCGCCGGCAGCGCCGCCACCGACGACGTGCGGCGCCGCCCCGCGCATCTGTCGGACGACGAGATCCGCGAGCGCATGAGCGGCAACCTGTGCCGCTGCGGCGCGTACCCGAACATCGTCGCCGCCGTGCGCGCCGCGCATGCGGCGCACGGCTAGCGGCGGAGGGCACGGCAATGGAAGCGATCTCCTACGAACGCGCGATGGACGTCGCCGGCGCCGTGCGCGCGGCGCAGCGGCCCGGCACGGCCTTCATCGGCGGCGGCACGAACCTGCTGGACCTGATGAAGGGCGGCGTCGCGCGGCCCGTCGCGCTCATCGACATCACGCGCATCGCGGGCCTCGACGCGGTCGATGCGCTGCCCGGCGGCGGCTTGCGCATCGGCGCGCTCGTGCGCAACAGCGATGCGGCCGATCATCCGCGCCTGCGCGCCGACTATCCGCTGCTGTCTCAGGCGCTGCTCGCCGGCGCGTCCGCGCAATTGCGCAACATGGCGACCGTCGGCGGCAACCTGATGCAGCGCACGCGCTGCCCGTATTTCTACGATCCCGCGTTCGCGCAGTGCAACAAGCGCGAGCCGGGCAGCGGCTGCGCGGCGATCGGCGGCCACAACCGGATGCACGCGATCCTCGGCGCGAGCCCGCAGTGCGTGGCGGTGAACCCGTCGGACATGAGCGTCGCGCTCGCCGCGCTCGACGCCGTCGTGCAGGTGAGCGGCCCGCGCGGCGCGCGGCAGATTCCGATCGCGTCGTTCCACCGCTTGCCGGGCGATCGTCCCGATCTCGACACGACGCTCGAACCGGGCGAGCTGATCACCGCGGTGGACTTGCCGCCGCCGCGCTTCGCCGACCATGCGCACTATCTGAAAGTGCGCGATCGCGCGAGCTACGCGTTCGCGCTGGTGTCGGTCGCGGCCGCGCTGCGGATGGACGGCCCGCGCATCGCCGATGCGCGGATCGCGCTCGGCGGCGTCGCGCACAAGCCGTTGCGCGCGACGGTCGCGGAGCAGCATCTCGCCGGGCACGCGTTGAGCGATGCCGCGCTGAATGAAGCGGCATCGCTCGCGCTGCGCGACGCAACGCCGCTCGATGGCAACGGCTTCAAGGTCGCGCTCGCGCAGCGCGCGATCGTGCGTGCGGTGAAGACCGCCGCCGGACCGACCGGAGGTACCGCATGAACACGCTGACCGGACAGCCGCTCGACCGCGTCGACGGCGGACTGAAGGTGACGGGCGGCGCGCACTACGCGGCCGAGTTCCCCGATACGCGGCTCGCGCACGCGGTGCTCGTGACGAGCACGATCGCATCCGGCCGCATCGAGTCGATCGACACGGCGCGTGCGCGCGCGATGCCCGGCGTGCTGCTCGTGATCACGCACGAGAACGCGATGCGGCTGCCCAACGGCGGCCGGCCGCCGCTGTCGCCGCCCGCGGGGCGCCGGCTCACGCTGTTGCAGGACGACACGGTGCGCTACAGCAACGAACCCGTCGCGGTCGTCGTGGCCGAAACGCTCGAGCAGGCGACCGACGCCGCGCATGCCGTGCAGGTGCGCTATCGCGCGGGCGATGCCGTGGTGGATTTCGCGCACGCGAAGCGCGGCGCGCGCGTGCCGCCGAAGCAGCAGGGCCGCGCGATGGACACGCAGCGCGGCGACGTCGATGCCGGCTTGCGCGAAGGCGCGGTGTGCGTCGACGCAACCTATACGACGCCGATGCAGCACCACAACCCGATCGAGCCGCACGCGACGATGGCGCGCTGGGACGGCCCGACGCTCACGCTGCACGATGCGACGCAAGGCGTGTCGGGCGCGAGCACGGCCGTGGCCGCCGTGTTCGGCATCGCGCCGGAACACGTGCGCGTGATTTCGCCGTTCCTCGGCGGCGGCTTCGGCTGCAAGGGTTCGTCGTGGTCGCACGTGTCGTTGTGCGCGATGGCGGCGAAGCAGGTGGGGCGCCCGGTCCGGCTAGCGCTGACGCGGCCGCAGATGTTCGGCCCGGTCGGCGGGCGGCCGTTCACCGAACAGCGCGTCGTGCTGGCCGCCCGTCGCGACGGCAAACTGACCGCGATGCGCCACGACACGATCGCCACCACGTCGACGTTCGAGGACTGGATGGAGATGTGCGGGATGCCGTCGCGGATCATGTACGCGGTGCCGAACCACGCGACCACGCACCGGATCGTGTCGCTGAACGTCGGCACGCCGACGTTCATGCGCGCGCCCGGCGAGGCGTCCGGCTCGTTCGCGCTGGAATCGGCGATGGACGAGCTCGCATGGCAACTCGGCATGGACCCGGTCGCGCTGCGGCTCGCGAATTACGCGGAGGTCGATCCGCAGGACGGCAAGCCGTGGTCGAGCAACGAGCTGCGCGCGTGCTACGAGGTCGGCGCGCGGCGCTTCGGCTGGTCGAGGCGCACTGATACGCCGCGCACGATGCGCGACGGCGACACGCTGATCGGTCTCGGGATGGCGGCCGCCACGTATCCGGCGAACCGCAGCGAAGCGTCCGCGCGTGCGCGCATCCTGCCGGACGGCACGGCCGAAGTCGCGTCGGGCACGCAGGACATCGGCACCGGCACCTACACGGTGATGACGCAGGTCGCGGCCGACGCGCTCGGTTTCGCGCCGCGGAACGTGCGCTTCGCGCTCGGCGATTCCAGCCTGCCGCGCGCGCCGGTATCGGGCGGCTCGCAGTCGGCCGCGAGCGTGGCGCCCGCCGTGCGCGAGGCCGCGCTGCAGGCGCGTGCGAAGCTGATCGCGCTGGCGATCGCCGATCCCGGCTCGCCGCTGCACGGCGCCGCGGCCGACGACGTGACGGTCGACAACGGCTGGGTCGTGCATCGCGGCGAGCCGTCGCGGCGCGATCCGGCCGCGGCGGTGATCGCGCGGGCGGGCGGCCAGCCGATCGACGCGCAGGCGACGGCGAAGCCCGGCGACGAGAAGTCGCGCTATGCGTCCCATTCGTTCGGCGCGGTGTTTGCCGAAGTGCACGTGGACGCCGAGCTCGGCACGATTCGCGTACCGCGCATCGTCGGCGTCTACAGCGTCGGCAGCCTGCTCAACGCGAAGACCGCGCGCAGCCAGTTGATCGGCGGGATGGTGTGGGGGCTCGGCACCGCGCTCGAGGAAGGCTCGCATCTCGACGTGCGGCACGGCCGCTTCACGAACGCGAATCTCGCCGAATACCACGTGCCCGTCAACGCGGACATCGGCGAGCTCGACGTGAGATTCGTCGACGAAAGCGACACGCATTTCAATCCGCTCGGCATTCGCGGCATCGGCGAGATCGGGATCACCGGCGTGCCGGCCGCGATAGCCAACGCGGTCTATCACGCGACCGGCGTGCGCGTGCGCGATCTGCCGATCACGCTCGACAAGGTGGCGATGCCGGTGCGCGCGTGAGCGCCGGCGTCAGCGCCGCGGCGTCCTGCGCCGCACTTCGCTGCGCAGCCAGTCGAGCCACGTGCGGATCGCCGCTTCGCGGGGATGGCCGGGGCGCCACACGACGTAGTGCGCATACACGTCGGTGATGCGCACGCTCGACACACGCACGAGCGTGCCGCTCGCGAGTTCGGGCTCGATCAGCGAGCGGCGCGCGAGCGCGACGCCGCGGCCTTGCAGCGCCGCGGCGATCAGCGCGTTCGCATCGGTGAAGCGCGGTGCGCGCGCGGATTCGGTAAGGTCGAGCCGCGCGGCCTGGAACCACGGTTCCCACGGTTGCGCGGGATGGCGCAGCAGCGTCGCGCGCACGAGATCGGCCGGCGCGCGCGGGGCGACGCCGTCGCGATTGCGGTACGCGGGGCTCGCGACCGGAAAGATCGTCTCGTTCATCAGCTTCTCGGCGACCACACCGGGCCACGTGCCGGGCCCGTAGCGCAGCGCGACGTCGATGCGGTCGCGCTTGCGCAGCGGCGCGAGCGCCACGTCCGGATGCAGCACGATCGAGATGTGCGGATGCGCGGCCGAGAAACGCGGCAGGCGCGGCGCGAGCCAGCGCTCGGCGACGCTCGGCAGCACGCTCACGTTCAGCGTCGCGTCGCAGGTGCGCGGGCGGCGGCGCACCGCCAGCGCCGGCTCGAACGCGCGTTCGAGCACGCTCAGGCCCTGGCGCACCTGCAGCGCGAGCGCGTGCGCGGCGTGCGTCGGCGTCGCGCCGTTGCGTTCGCGCGTGAACAGCGGATAGCCGAGCTGCGCCTCGAGCGCGCGGATGTGCTGGCTGACCGCGCCTTGCGTGAGCGCGAGCTCGTCCGCCGCGCGCGTGAAGCTCTGCAGCCGCACGGCGGCTTCGAACGCGCGCAGCGTCTGCAGCGGAGGGAGATGGATGCGTCGCATGCGGGTATTAGTAACACTAATGCTTGAGCACGACAATTCATCGTTTGCTGCGTGCCGGCATGCGTTCCTACACTCGGTTCCGTCTTCCACAGCCCCGTCGGCCCCACCGCCATGAACCCCTATCGTCTCTATCTTTCGCCGGGCGCCTGCTCGCTCGCCGCTCACATCGCGCTGGAGGAAACCGGCGCGCCGTTCGACGTCGAGATCGTCTCCGTGAAGCAGCGGCAGAACCTCGAAGCGCGCTACCTCGCGATCAACGCGAAGGCGCGCGTGCCCGTGCTCGCGATTCCGGGCGAGCCGCGCGTGCTGACCGAAACGCCGGCGATCCTCACGTATCTCGCGCGCCGCTATCCGGACGCGCAATTGCTGCCGCTCGACGATCCGCTGCGCGAGGCGCGCTGCCACGAATGGCTCGCCTGGCTGGTCGGCTGGGTGCACGGCGTCGGCTACGGCGCGCTGTGGCGGCCGGGCCGTTTCATCGACGATCCGGCGCTGCACGGCGCGATCAGCGCGCATGGGCGCAGCACGATCGAGGCCGCGAACGCGTCGATCGAAGCCCTGCTGGCCGACGGCCGCACGTGGGCCGAGCCGGGCGCGCATTCGATCGTCGATCCGTTCCTGCTCGTGCTGTATCGCTGGGGCGTCGCGATCGGGCTCGACATGACGCGGCATCCCGCATGGACCGCGCATGCGCAGCGCGAGGCCGAACGGCCGGCCGCGCGGCGCGCGCTGGCGCGCGAGGCCGCGCAAGCGACCTGAGCGGCCGACGCGCGACGCGCTGCTCCGGCGTTTCGGTCGCGCGTTCGTTCGGACCGCGAAGTTCGGACGTGTCCAATTGCGGCGTCGACGCCATTCCATTTAAATGAGAATCATTATCATCAATGGAATGGAGTGAGCATGAGCAGTTGCATTTTGTCGAGCGCGACGCCGCCGCGTCGCGCGACCGCGTCCGTCGCGTTCGCGATGATCGCCTGTGCGGCCGCGCCGGCGTGCGCGGAAGAAGGCGAGCCGGGGCAGGCGCCGCACCTCGATCCGATCTTCGTTCGCGGCGCGCACGACGCAGGCTCGCGCGTCGATCGGTCGGGCTCGGCCAAATATGCGACGCCGCTGCTCGACGTGCCGCAGACGATCACCGTCGTGCCGCGCGCGGTGCTGGACGAACAGCAGGCGCTGAGCCTGCGCGAAGCGCTGTCGAACGTCGCCGGCATCACGTTCAACGCGGGCGAGGGCGGCGGGGGCTCGGGCGACAGTTTCAATATCCGCGGTTTCGGCGCGAACGCGAACATGCAGCTCGACGGGCTGCGCGACAGCGCGCAGAACAATCGCAGCGACCTTTTCAACATCGACGCGGTGGAGGTGATCAAGGGGCCGAACTCGGTGTTCGGCGGCGCCGGCACCACGGGCGGCTCGGTGAACCTGGTCAGCAAGACGCCGAAGGCCGGCGCGTTGACCGAAGCCGGCGCGGTGCTCGGCACGTCCGACTACCGCCGCGTGACGCTCGATACGAACCAGCCGCTGCCCGGCGCCGACGGCAAGGCCGCGTTCCGCCTGAACGCGATGGCGCACATCAACGACGTGCCGGGCCGCGACGACATCCGCAAGCGGCGCTGGGGCGTCGCGCCGTCGCTCGCGTTCGGCCTCGGCACGCCGACGCGCGTCACGCTCGGCTATTTCCATCAGTACGACAACAACCTGCCCGACTACGGGCTGCCCGCGCGCGACGGGCAGGTGCTGGCCGGCGTGTCGCGCGACAGCTACTTCGGCTGGCGCAATCTCGATCGCGAACGCATCATGTCCGACACGTTCACCGTCAAGGCCGAGCACGACGTGTCGCCGCACCTGAAGGTGCAGAACCTGAGCCGCTACACGCACCTGAATCGCGATACGGTGGTGTCCGCGTCGCACGTGAATCTGCAAGGGCTGCCGCCGGGGCGCTACAAGCCGGCCGGGCCGCAGGGCTACGGCCGCGATGCGTCGACGGCGATGTGGGCGAACCAGACCAACGTCACGAGCGAATTCGCGACGTTCGGCATCGGGCACACGCTCGTCACGGGCTTCGAAATTTCGCGGGAAACGTACGGTCGCACCACGTATTCCTACGGGCTCAACCGTTTCTATCCGGCCAACGGTTTCGCGCTCACCGCGCCGCCCGGCGTGTGGCTCGGCCCCGCGAAGCGCGAGAACAGCGCGCGCAGCGATACCGAGCTCATCGTGAAGGCGCTGTACGCGTTCGACACGCTCTCGCTCGGCCGCTACTGGGACATCGACGTCGGGCTGCGTCACGACTGGATCGACGGCTGGGCCGAAAGCACGCCGGCCGGCAAGCCGACCGAGCGCGCGGCGAACAGCGACCGCCATCTGAGCACGCGCGCGGGGCTCGTGTTCAAGCCGACGGAGAACGGCCGCGTGTATTTCTCGTACGGCACGTCGTTCAATCCGTCCGCCGAATTTCTCGTGAGCAACGGCTCGGGCCTCAACGCGGCGACCGAGTCGCTCGCGCCCGAAAAAAACGAGAGCTTCGAGCTCGGCACGAAATGGGAAGGGCTGGCCGGCATCGCGCTGAACGGCGCGCTGTTCCAGACCGAGAAGAAAAACGCGCGCGAGCGCATGGCCGACGGCAGCTACGCGCTCGTGGGCCGGCAGCGCGTGCGCGGCATCGAGCTCGGCGCGGCCGGCAAGGTGACGCCGCAGTGGGACGTGTTCGCGAATTACACGTACCTGGCGAGCGTCACGCTCAGTTCGCCGGCCACGCCGCGCCGCGATGGGCAGGCGCTCGGCAACACGCCGCGGCACGCGCTCAACCTGTGGACGACCTATCGGCTGCCGGCAGGCTGGACGATCGGCTACGGCTCGCACTTCGTCGGCCGGCGCAACGTGACGTCCGAAGGCGGCAGCCAGCTCGGCGCGTATTGGGTGCACAACCTGATGGCCGGCTACGAAGTGAACCGCCGGCTGCGTTTCCAGCTGAATATCGACAACCTGTTCGACCGCGCGTATGTCGAGCGCGTGCGGCAGGTGTTGGGAAGCGAGTCGCGATCGTCGGCCGTCGAGTTCGGCGACGGCCGTTCGGCGATGCTGTCGGCCGTGTACAAGTTCTGACCGTCTCGCGCACGCTGCCGCGAACGTCGCCGCGTCGGCCCGCTATCGCGCGAACAGCGGGTAGGTCGCGGCGGCGATCAGCGCGGTCGCGAGCCACACCACGCTCCACGAACTGACGGCCAGCAGCGGCGGAATCGCGAGCGGCGTCGCGAACAGGCCGAGATACACGACCGTATTCGCCATCCCGAGCGCGGTGCCGGCGTGGTTCGCACCCGCGAGCGTTGCGAGCTCGGTGTACGCGACGCCGTGCCACGCCGATACGCAGATGCCCGCGAACACGAGAATCGCGACGATCGCCGCGAGCGGCACGTGCGGGCTGCCGGCCGTCGCGGCCGCGAGCAGCGCGAACGATCCGGCCGCGACGCACACCGACCCGCGCAGGTACGCACGCCGGTTGCCGTACCGGTCGGTATGGCGGCCGCTCCACACGCGCATCACCATTGCGCCGACCTGCAGCGCGACCATTGCCGCGCTGATGCCGGCGAGGCCGAGCAGGCCGAAATCGTGCAGGAACACGGTCGCGAACGTAAGCACCGCGAACTGCGGGGCGCACAGCGCGCCGATGCCGAGCACGATGCGCCACACGCGGCCGCTCGCGAGCGGGCTGCGCATCGGTGCGGCCGGCGATGGCGGCGCGAGGGGACGGCCTGCGGTGACGGGCGTCGCAGCCGGCGCATCGGGCGGCTCGTGCAGCCAGCGCCACGTCAACGCGGCCGAGCCGGCGCACAGCAGCATCAGCGCGCCGTACACCGCGGCGAAGCCCGCATGCGACGCAAGCGACGGCAGCAGCGCCGCGCCGAGGCCGCCGCCGAGCGGCACGGCCGTCTGGCGGATGCTCATCGCGAGCCCGCGCTCGCGCTCGCCGAACCAGCGCATCACCGCACGTCCGCTCGAGCCGTTCACGCTGCCGCCGAGCAGGCCGACGCAGCACATAGCCGCGACGACCCGCATCAGCGGCGGCACCGCGTGCGCGGTCGGCGCGATCGTGCACATCATCAGCGCGAGCATCGCGGCCGTCGCGACGAGCCCGGTCAGCAGCACGCGGCGGTCGCCGAAGCGGTCGGCGGCGATTCCCCACGGCAGCTCGGACAGCGCGACGCCGAACCCGAGCGCGCCCAGCACGAGGCCGAGCGCGCCGTTGTCGAGGTGATACGCGGCGCGCATCCACACGGCCGTGGTCGGGATGCCGGCCGCGGCGGCCGAAAAGCTCATGTTCGCGGCGACGCCGGCGGCCAGCACGCGCCAGCGATGGGCTGGCCCGCGCCCGTCGCGGGCAGGCGAAGAGGGGGAAGCGATGCACGAGGTGTCCATGACGGCAGGCCCGGTTCGAAGTTGACGTCCACAGTCTGGCGGCCTACATTCATCCTGAAAATCGGAAAGTTTTTGATGAATCGTTCGATAAATCAGGATGGTTGAGATGGTCGGACAAGACACTTCGCGCGATGGCGGCGAGGCCGTCGCGGGCGCCGATGCCGCGCTCGCGCGGCCCAACTTCGACGTCGCGGCGTTGCGCAGCCTCGTCGCGGGCGTGGATCTCGGCAGTTTCGCGAAGGCGGCCGATCGCGTCGCGCGCTCGTCGTCGGCGGTGAGCGCGCAGATCCGCAAGCTGGAGGAGCAGGCCGGCACGCCGCTGTTCGTGAAGGCCGGGCGCGGGCTCGCGCTGACCGACGCCGGCGACGCGATGCTGCGCTACGCGCGGCGGATGATCGAGCTGAACGACGAGGCGGCCGCGGCCGTGCGCGGCGTGAATCTCGACGGCTGGGTACGGGTCGGGTTGCAGGAGGATTTCGGTGAAGCGATCCTGCCCGACGTGCTCGGGCGCTTCGCGCGCGCGCATCCGAAGGTGAAGATCGAGGCGCGCGTGGCGCGCAACGCCGATCTGCTCGACCGGCTCGATGCGAACCAGCTCGATCTGGCGCTCGTATGGGGCGATCCGGCGTCGGCGGCGCTCGTGTCGCGGGCGGGGATCGACAGCGAAGCGATCGCGCACGTGCCGATGCAGTGGATCGGCGCGGCGGGCGGTGGTCTCGGCGTGCCGGATGGCGGCGGGGACGCGGGCGCGCGGGGCGGTGCGAGCGGCGGCGACGAAACGCGCGATCGCGCCGTGCGCGCGGCGGGCGAGCCGTTGCCGCTCGTCGTGTTCGACCGGCCGTGCCGGTTCTTCGGCGCGGCGACCGATGCGCTGGACCGCGCGGGCGTGCCGTGGCGCGTCGCGTTCACGACGCCGAGCCTGGCCGGGCTATGGGCGGCCGCGGCGGCCGGTCTCGGGCTCACGGTGCGCTCGCATTACGGGCTGCCCGCGTCGGTGCGCGGGCTCGATGCGGCGTCGTGCGGGCTGCCGGCGCTGCCGAGCCTGCCGCTGATCCTGCTGCGGCGTACGTCGTCGGCGACGCCGACGGTCGATCGGCTCGCGCGGATCGTCACGCAGGCGGTGCGGGGGGCGACGGAGGGGGCGGTGGCGGCGTGATGAAACGCTCGATTGCCGTCGCGGGCCGCGGTTCGGTCGTCCCTCTGCCGATCGGCCGAATGGATCGATCGGGCAAACCTGACTACAGTGATGATCACTTGAAACGGAGGTCATCATGCAAAACGCAAATACACCGGGCGCCAGGGCGGTCGATCCGGCGCAAAGGGCGGAAGCCTCGATCCGCGACGGCGGGCCGTCAGCCGATTGCCCCGTGCCCGTCAATCCGCCCATTCGGTTCGGTGTCCTGCAAGGGCAGGCGTGGATCGCGGACGACTTCGATGCCCCGCTGCCCGATGGCTTGCTGGATGCATTCGAAGGGCGCTGATGCGGCTGTTGCTCGATACGCACATATTTTTGTGGATCGTGACGAATGACCCCAAGCTCAGCGCACGAGCGCGCAGCGTGATCTCGGCCGCCGACGAGCGTTTCGTCAGCAGCGCAAGTATCTGGGAGGCTGCCATCAAGGCCGGACTGGGCAAGCTCGATATCGACGTCGGCGAGCTGATGCGGGCGATCGGGCCGAGCGGGATCCGCGAGCTGCCGGTTCGGGCGGCGCATGGGGCCGCGGTCCGCGATTTGCCGCATCACCATCGTGATCCCTTCGATCGTTTGCTGGTTGCCCAGGCGCGGCTCGAGCCGCTTCAGCTCGTGACGGCCGACGCTCATCTTGCACGGTATGACCTGTCTCTCGTTTTGACAGTTTGAAGCAATCTGTCGGTGCGCGATCCATCGGTCGCCTGCACGTCACGTAGCGTTGCGGTTCATGCGACGGCGATGTCCGGCTCGATTTCATGCAGTTCCGCGGAAATGGCTGCCAGTCGCGCCCGCAATCCCTCGCTCGCCGGCACGAACGGCAGCCGCAACCCGTCCTCGCACCATCCTTGCGCGGCGAGCACGGCCTTCACCGGCGCCGGGTTCGGTTCCGCGAACAGCGCCGCGACGAGCGGCTGCAGCGCGACCGACAGGCGCCGCGCGTCGGCGAGCCGCCCGTCGCGCAGCCACGCGTGAATCCGCACGTGCCATTCGGGCAGCACGTGCGCGCTGCTCGCGATCGCGCCGTGCGCGCCCGCGCACATCGCCGCGAAGTTCTGGTTGTCGTCGCCGGACAGGATCGCGAGCGGCGTGTCGTGCACGAGCCGGCTCATCCGGTCGAGCGTGCCGCCGCATTCCTTGATGCCGGCGACGCGCGAGTCGCGCGCGAGCGCCTGCAGCGTGTCCAGTTCGACGTTCACGCCCGTGCGGTACGGGATGTTGTAGACGAGCACCGGCAGGTCGGCCGCGTCGACGATCGCTTCGACATGGCGGCGGATGCCGTCCTGCGTCGGCCGCACGTAGACGGGCGGCGTGACGAGCAGCCCGTCGGGGCGCAGCGCCGCGAGTTCGCGCGCGCGGGCGGCCGCGAAGTGCGTCGCGCTCGCGGTCAGCCCGACGACGATCGGCAGCCCGGGGGCCGCGTCGCGCAGCGTCGCGAACACCGCGTCCTGTTCGCGCGCGTCGAGCAGCACGCCTTCACCGGTCGTCGCCCCCGCGACGAAACCCGCGATGCCGGCGCCCGCATAGTGGCGCGCGAGCCGCGCGAGCGCCGCATGGTCGACCTCGCCGCGGTGGAACGGCGTGATGATCGGCAGCCAGATACCTTCGAAACGTGTGTTCATGCAAAGCCTCATGGTGGAAACGGAGTGGGAAGGAACCGTTCCGCCGGCGGCGTGCCGGAGCGAGGCGTGCATGCAAGGAGAAAGAAACGACCTGCGGGCATCCCGTCCGGCATTCGCCTGACGGGACGCGACGTCCCCGTCAGTCGAGGAGTCGTTTTTTCAGTTTCAGCCCGGCCGCGCGCGCACCTGCCGCGACGGCGGCGAGGATCGAGGGCGAGCGCAGGGTAGCGGACATGGATGAACCGTGAATGGGCTGAGCGGCGATCTTAACACCGGAGCGGCGGCGCGCGCGAGCCGCGGCCGCCGTTTAGCAGAATTCGAGATTTGCTTTCCACGACTGATTGGAAGGCGCGCTGCGGCCGGCCGCTAGAATGCCCGCTTACGTTTCGATGACAGCACGTACACGTACGGTCACGCACATTCACCACCACTGGAAACGGGGCATATCACGATGGCAAGCATCAAGGGGATCGGCCGCTGGCTGCACACGGGCGCGACGGCGGCGCTGGTCGTGGCGGCGACCGCCGCGCACGCGGACACGTCGATCCTGAACGTGTCGTACGACGTGACGCGCGAGCTGTACAAGGACATCAACGCGAGCTTTGCCGCCGCCTACAAGCAGAAGACGGGCGAGACGGTCACAATCAAGCAGTCGCACGGCGCGTCGAGCGCGCAGGCGCTGTCGGTGCTGCAGGGGCTGCAGGCCGACGTCGTGACGATGAACCAGCCGAACGACATCGACCTGCTCGCCGAGCGCGGCCAACTGCTGCCGAAGGACTGGCGCGCGCGCTTCCCCGACAACAGCTCGCCGTACTCGACGACGATGGTGTTCCTCGTGCGCAAGGGCAACCCGAAGGCGATCAAGGACTGGAGCGATCTCGCGAAGCCGGGCGTGCAGGTGATCATCGCGAACCCGAAGACGTCGGGCAACGGCCGCTACGCGTATCTCGCCGCGTGGGGCTTCCAGAAGCAGAAGGGCGCGACCGACCAGCAGGCGCTCGACTTCGAGAAGGCGATCTTCCGCAATGTGCCGGTGCTCGACTCGGGTGGCCGCGGCGCGACGACGACGTTCACGCAGCGCGGCATCGGCGACGTGCTCGTCACGTTCGAGAACGAGGTCGCGCTGATGGACACGGGCGCGTCGGGCGCGCAGTTCGACGCCGTGTATCCGTCGGCGAGCATCCTCGCGGAGCCGCCCGTCGCCGTCGTCGACAAGGTGGTCGACAAGAAAGGCACGCGCAAGGTCGCGCAGGCGTATCTCGACTACCTGTACACGCCGCAAGCGCAGGAGATCATCGCGCAGCATCATCTGCGCCCGCGCGACGCGGCCGTGCTGCAGAAGCATGCGGCCGAGTTCAAGGCGCTGAAGACGTTCAGCGTCGAGCAGGTTTTCGGCAGCTGGGCGAACGCGCAGAAGACCCATTTCGCCGACGGCGGCACGTTCGACCAGGTAATCGTCGACCGCAAGTGAGCGCGGCGCGCGCCACGCGCGGGCTCGCATGACGACGCAGCCGGCCGCATGTGCGGCCGGTTTTTTTATGACGACGCGGCGGATTGCCGTGCCGAACCGGTCCGCATTCCCGGCCGCCGCCGCGCGTGCTACGCTCATCGCCTTCCTGCAACCGGCGCCGCGCGATGAACGTCGATTCGTCCTCCCCAGCCTCCCGCGGCCGTGGCCGCAAGATCTGGTCGGGCACCCGCCTGGTGATCGCGTACGGGATGCCGCCGCTCGGCTGGCGCGACTTCTATCACCGCGCGCTGACGGTGAGCTGGCCCGTGTTCTTCCTGTCGCTCGCGGTGCTGTTCCTGCTGCTCAACAGCGGCTTCGCGGCGCTCTACCTGCTCGGCCAGGCGCCGATCGCGAACCAGTCGCCGGCCGGCTTCGGCGGCGCGTTCTTCTTCAGCGTCGAGACGCTCGCGACCGTCGGCTACGGCGACATGCATCCGCAGACCGTTTATGCGCACCTCGTCGCGACGTTCGAGATCTTCGTCGGGATGTCGAGCATCGCGCTGGCCACGGGGCTCGTGTTCGCGCGGTTTTCTCGGCCGCAAGCGAAGATCCTGTTCGCGCGCCACGCGATCGTGCGGCCGCTGAACGGCCGGATGACGCTGATGGTGCGCGCCGCGAATGCCCGCCAGAACGTGATTGCCGAGGCGCAGGCGAAACTGCGGCTGATGCGCGTCGAAGGCACGCACGAGGGCTACTCGCTGCGCAAGATTCACGACCTGCCGCTCGTGCGCAACGAGCATCCGATCTTCCTGCTCGGCTGGAACCTGATGCACGTGATCGACGAGTCGAGCGCGCTGTTCGGCGAGACGCCCGAATCGCTCGCCGCGCGAGATGCGCAATTGCTGATCACGATCGAGGGATCGGACGAGACGACCGCCCAGGTCATGCAGGCGCGCCATGTGTGGGTGCATGGCGACATCCGCTGGCATCACCGCTACGTCGACCTGATGCACGACGAGGACGGCATCACGCACATCGATTACACGCATTTTCACGACGTCGTGCCGATCGACGCCGATACCGACGAGCGCGGTTCGCCGGGCGTGGTGATCGACGCGGGTGCGCCGGGGCCGGGCGCACAGGCGTGATCGACGTTGGCCGGGCGCCGCCCCGTTGCGCGTCTCAAGTGCAGCGGGCGTGACGCTTCGCGCTGTTCGATCGCGACCGCGCGGCGGAACGCGTCGCGGTCCTCGGCGCGCGCGACGTAGTCGCCGAGCACGCCTTCGTGCGGCAGCAGATGCGCGTCGAACGCGATCTTCAGAGTGCTCGCGAGCAGCAGGTCGGCCGCGGTGAAGCGCTCGCCGACGAGCCGGCGGCCGTGGGCGAGCGCCTGCGCGAGGGCGCACTGCACGCGCGCGATGTTGCCCCAGCCGAACGCGACCGGATTCCCCGACGCGCCGGTGAATTTCTCGACCATCGCCGGTTCGAGGCAGGTCGGCGTGAAGAACATCCACTGGAGGAAACGGCCGCGCAGCGGATCGTCGGGCGCGACGCCGAGCCCGGCGCGCGGGCAACGGTCGGCGAGATGGAGCAGCACGGCGCCCGATTCGGCGAACCGGGCGCCGCCGTCGTCGAGCGCGGGCAGCTTGGCCATCGGGTTGACCTGCACGAACGCGTCGCTGCCCTGTTCGTGCGAGCGCAAGTCGATCGGCACCAGTTCGTACCCCACGCCTATTTCCTCGAGCATCCACAGCGCCCGGAATGCCCGGTCGTCGGCCAGTAGTAGAGCTTCATCGCGTGCGCCCTATATGCGGTGACGGTCCAGTGTAGTCGAGTCGGTTCGCCGAATGTGTCGTTCGTTATGTGACCGAGTGTGCGACGCGTTCGGTGGAACGCGCGCCGCTTGGGTATCGCTACCGGGCAACGGCTGTTGACGTTTTGCAACTTTTTTTTCGCGTCTATCTGGCTTTGAGTGCTTTCTCGCTGTCGTTCTGTTGTTTAAAAGCTATCTCGAAAATTGAAATACAAACGGCGACCGTGCATCGTTTCTAGCGTTTTATTTCGGTGCTGACGTGTCGGGTATGGGTCGAACGCGTATGCAACTACCTGTCTTGTGCTGGACGCGAACAACATAACCAATTCAATCGGAGGGTGAAAATATGCCGGTTCAAGAGCCAGCGAAGAGCGGCTTCGAAAAATGGCAGGATGGTATTGGCGCGGCTGTTGGCGATGTCAAATGGGATATATGGGATTGCGAAATTCAGATGGCAGTGAGCGAATACAATCGACATTTGTCAGGCGCTGCCGGCTACAGGCCGCTGGATTGGCTTCTGATCAAGGCAATGCTGTGGGTTGAAACCGGGGCAAATAGCTCGGAGTGGAAGATCAAACCATTGCAGATTGGCGTATCGGGTGACCCGGGTTTGACGTCGTTTCTTTCGGGCGAAGAAGGCGGCGACTTGATTCTGCCTTCCGCGTGGAGAGCGCAACTGACTGTGGGATCGGCGAGAACGAACCCTGCGCATAATCTCAGGGCAGGAATCGGCTATCTGCTGATGCGCATGGCAATCTTTGAGCACCGTAGTGTGCCTAATGCAGACGCTAGGGTGTATGACGTCACAGTCAAGCCGGGCGATAGCTTCGACAAAATCGCGAAAGTACATGGCAGCACAACCGACGTGCTGAAGAAACTGAATCCGATGATCACGGTGTTGCGACCAGGGCAAGTCTTAAAGTATCAGAAGGCGTCGATTCAACGTGTCATTACAGGATGGCGGCCGTTCTCTGCGACATCAGTGGCGTTACGTTACAATTCAATGCGTCGAGATCCGAACTATGCAAGGAAACTAGATTTTGCATGGGGCATCGTGCGAAAGGGACAGGAGACTTCATGCGTGCAATAAGAAGTATCGGATTTGGGCTTGCGCTATCGTTTTCGTTACTCTCGATCGCCGCATCTGACAACACCATCAATACCGAGAAGGGGCTGTACGAGCAGTGCGGTGCTTATTCTCAGGTTGGAATGAAGGATTGTCTTGCGAAGAAGGCCAGTGAAAGTCGAGAGTATTTAAAAAAGGCCGAAGACGACGCGCTCGCTGTCATAAAGAAATGGGACGAGGGTAATAAATATATTCATGCATCCGAGGTGGCTTTGGCGGCATCGAACAAGGAATTCGCAAAGTATCGCGCGGCTCAATGTGAATTCTCCGCTTCGCTGAGCGGCGGCGGAGCGGGTAACGCCCACGAGATGGGGCGCTTGGCCTGTGTCGCGGCACTCAACGGCGCACGCGTTGAGCAACTGCGCAACGCCGTATCCGACTTGCCGTCGAAGTAGCGCCGAAGCTTACGCCGGCCAGCCCGGCCGGACGACATGCGAACGGACCGGTGCGACGATCGGCGGCGGCGCGACGGTCGGCGAGAACGCCGTGGTCGGCGCGGGTTCGGTCGTGATGCGGGAGGTTCCGCCGGATACGCCGGTCGGTGGAAATCCGGCGCAGATCATTCGATCGATTACCGAGTGACGATGGCTGACGGCCTCTTCAGCGGGGAGGTGAATGTGGACAACCGGCCCGCCGACCACTCTGAACGCTGTGGATGCGAACGGTGAGTGTATGGCTGGAGCCAGCATTGGCAGGACTTCCCGGCATTCGACACCGATCGAGGGCAGACGCATGAGCCGACGTTGCCGATGCGCTGGCCGCACATTCCTGCGCGGCGTCGGTTGTGGATATCCCGGCCCCGAATCACTCGCCACGCTGTGCTTTCCATCGGTGAGCGCGATGCAGGGTGTGGACAACCGCGCCCTGAACGACGAAAAATGCTGTGCTTTTGAAGGGTGAGTGTCGGCGACCGATTGCGGGTGAGGCTTGCCTGGTGCGGATTTCCGGGCGTCGAGCGCGCGTCGCGCGGGAATGCGGGGGCGCCGCGCATTCTAACGGCACGCGCGGGTCGGCGATAGATCTGGATGCGTATCGCGGTGTGGATATCTCGTGGCCGAATTCACTCGCAACGCTGTGTATTTCAATGGTGAGCGTCGGAGGGGCGACCGAATGGCGTGTCCGTTCGTGATCTTCGGCACCGCTTCGAGCGGTTGCGCATTCTAACCGCACATGCGATCGCGCGTTCCGTTCGAGTTCGTGCACCGATGCGGATAGCCGGTCGCCGAAGCCAGTCGACCTGCTGTGTATTTCAGCGGTGAGGGGGCGCGCGCATGCGGCGCGGCCGCGTCTGTGCGGATCCCGGTCCACGGAGCGCAGCGTGGGCGGGGGGGGCGCGGCTGTTCGCGCCGAGGCGCCGCCTTCGTGCGACCGGAGGTCCATGCTCACCGTTGAATTTCACAGCGTCTCGACTGGCCTCGGGCGCGGTTGTCCACACTCGGATCGGCGCTGTGGTTCGATCGTCGTGCCTCGCTCACCGCTGGAACTCACAGTGTTCGGTGTCGTCGCAGGGTCGAGCGATTCGCACCCGAGCCGGCGCACTCGTCTAATCGTTTGCCGTCACTCACCACCGAAATTCACAGTGTTCAGGGTTGTCTCGGGGCGAGCTGTCCACACCCGAATGGGTACCCATGTTCGAACGCGTGCCGTCGCTCACCGTTGAAATTCACAGTGTTTGGAGTCGTCGCGGATCGGGCAATCCACGCCCGGATTGGCCCCCTTGTTCGAACGCGCGCCGTCGCTCACCGTTGAAATTCACAGTGTTTGGAGTCGTCGCGGATCGGGCAATCCACGCCCGAATTGGCCCCCTTGTTCGAACGCGCGCCGTCGCTCACCATTGAAATTCACAGTGTTTGGAGTCGTCGTGGCGCGGGCGGTCCACGCCTGAATCGGCGCCGTTGTTCGTGCGCTGTCGATGCTCACCATTGGAATTCACAGCGTTTGGAGTCGTCGCGGATCGGGCTGCCCACCCCCGAATCGGCACCGTCGTTCGAGCGCGTGCCATCACTCACCGTCGAAATTCACAGGGCTTTGAGTGTCTGCGGGTGGGTGATATCCACACCCGTACCGACCTCTCGTTCGACTACCCCACGGCACACGAGGCACGCACGAAGGGACGGACATGTGGATATCCTGCCGCCGAGCCGACTCGCGCGCCTGTGCATCAGGGAGCTGAGCGCCAACGTCGCGGCGGCGACGCAGGCATCCGGCGGTGTGGATATCTCCTGCCGGCATCGACTCGTCGCGCTGTGGATTTCGACGGTGAGCGTCGCCGTCCGCATGAGCGGCGGACAGATCGAGGTGTGGACATCCGGCGCCCGACGCGACTCGAAACCCTGTGCGATCGAACGGTGAGCGCGATCACCCGCTCGGCCGACAGTCCCGGCATTGTGGACATCCCGCGCCCTCACTCACTCCAAACGCTGTGCATTCCATCGGTGAGCGCGCCGTCGTTTCCCGGCCCAAACCCTTGTCGCACGGGCCCCGAGCGAGCGCCGCCGGGCCCGCGGCCGGCGTCCCGCTCGTCACCCGCGATGTCGACGCAAGCGCTCCCCCATCCCGCCCAACCCCGGACCGCCACCCGCCACCCCGCGCGAAAACTCTCTCAAATCCCGGCAAAAACCTGCGCGGTTTTTCTCGCCGTGCGCCGGTCCGAGCAAGATGAGGAAAAACATTCTCGGCCGCGCGCGAAAAAATAGAGCCATTCGCTGCCGCACTCATGCGTCACCCGGCGCCCCGCCGCGCACGGCCCAGAACAGCACCATCCGGAGACTTCCCCCCATGACCGCCCGCCTGCCCGTCGACGGCACGCCTGCCCTGTCCGACTACCGCCTGACCGACAACCTGACCGCGACGCGCGGCCGGATCTTCCTGACCGGCACGCAGGCGCTGATCCGCCTGCTGTTGATGCAGCGCACGGTCGACACCGAGCAGGGCCTCGACACGGCCGGCTTCGTCAGCGGCTATCGCGGCTCGCCGCTCGGCATGGTCGACCAGCAATTGTGGAAGGCGAAGAAACTGCTCGACGCCAGCGGCGTGCGCTTCCTGCCGGCGATCAACGAGGAACTCGGCGGCACGGCCGTGCTCGGCACGCAGCGGGTCGAGGCCGACCCCGAGCGCACGGTCGACGGCGTGTATGCGATGTGGTACGGCAAGGGGCCGGGCGTCGATCGCGCGGGCGACGCGCTCAAGCACGGCAACGCATACGGTTCGTCGCCGCATGGCGGCGTGCTGGTCGTCGCGGGCGACGACCATGGCTGCGTGTCGTCGTCGATGCCGCACCAGAGCGATTTCGCGATGATGGCGTGGCACATGCCGGTCGTGAACCCGTCGAACATCGCCGACATGCTCGAATTCGGCCTGTATGGCTGGGCGCTGTCGCGCTATTCGGGTGCGTGGGTCGGCTTCAAGGCGATTTCGGAAACGGTCGAATCGGGCTCCACCGTCGACCTCGATGCGTTGCAGACGCGCTGGCCGGCGCCGGAAGGCTTCACGCCGCCGGCGGGCGGCCTGCACAACCGCTGGCCCGACCTGCCGAGCCTGACGATCGAGGCGCGTCTCGCGGCGAAGCTCGACGCGGTCCGCCATTTCGCGCGCGCCAACAGCATCGACAAGTGGATCGCGCCGAGCACGCACGCGAACGTCGGCATCGTCACCTGCGGCAAGGCGCACCTCGACCTGATGGAAGCGCTGCGCCGGCTCGACCTGACGGTGGCCGATCTCGACGCGGCCGGCGTGCGGATCTACAAGGTCGGCCTGTCGTATCCGCTCGAAATGACGCGCATCGAGACCTTCGTCGACGGGCTCGCCGAAGTGCTCGTGATCGAGGAGAAGGGCCCGGTCATCGAACAGCAGATCAAGGACCACCTGTACAACCGCACCGAAGGCGCGCGCCCGCGCGTGCTCGGCAAGCACGACGCCGCCGGCGCGTGCCTGCTGTCCGAGCTCGGCGAACTGCGTCCGTCGCGCATCCTGCCGGTGTTCGCCGACTGGCTCGCGCAGCACAAGCCGGCGCTCGACCGGCGCGAGCGCGTCGTCGATCTCGTTGCGCCGCGGATCCTGTCGAACGAGGCCGACGCGGTGAAGCGCACGCCGTACTTCTGCTCGGGCTGCCCGCACAACACGTCGACGAAGGTGCCCGAAGGCTCGATCGCGCAGGCCGGCATCGGCTGCCACTTCATGGCGTCGTGGATGGAGCGCGATACCACCGGCCTGATCCAGATGGGCGGCGAGGGCGTCGATTGGGCCGCGCACGCGATGTTCACCCACACGAAGCACGTGTTCCAGAACCTCGGCGACGGCACCTACTTCCACTCGGGCATCCTCGCGATCCGCCAGGCCGTCGCCGCGAAGGCGAACATCACGTACAAGATCCTCTACAACGACGCGGTCGCGATGACGGGCGGCCAGCCGGTCGACGGCAGCATCTCGGTGCCGCAGATCGCGCGGCAGGTCGAGGCCGAAGGCGTGTCGCGCTTCGTCGTCGTGTCCGACGAGCCGGAGAAGTACGACGGTCATCACGGGCAATTCCCGACCGGCACGACGTTCCATCACCGCAGCGAACTCGATACGGTGCAGCGCGAATTGCGCGAGACGCCGGGCGTCACCGTGCTGATCTACGACCAGACCTGCGCGGCCGAGAAGCGCCGCCGCCGCAAGAAAGGCGAATTCCCCGACCCGGACAAGCGCCTGTTCATCAACGACGCGGTGTGCGAAGGCTGCGGCGACTGCGGCGTGCAGTCGAACTGCCTGTCGGTCGAGCCGCTCGAGACGCCGCTCGGCCGCAAGCGCCGCATCGACCAGTCGTCGTGCAACAAGGACTATTCGTGCGTGAACGGCTTCTGCCCGAGTTTCGTGACGGTCGAAGGCGCGGCGCTGAAGAAGGCGGCCGGCGCCGCGTTCGACGAAGCGGCGCTTGCCGCGCGCGTCGACGCGCTGCCGGTGCCGGCGACGCACCTCGACGCGGCGCCGTTCGACATGCTCGTGACGGGCGTCGGCGGCACCGGCGTCGTGACGGTCGGCGCGCTGATCAGCATGGCCGCGCACCTCGAAGGCAAGAGCGCATCGGTGCTCGACTTCATGGGCTTCGCGCAGAAGGGCGGCTCGGTGCTGTCGTTCGTGCGGATCGCGTCGAGCGACCGCTGGCTGAACCAGGTGCGCATCGACACGCAGCAGGCCGACGTGCTGCTCGCGTGCGACATGGTCGTCGGGGCGAGCGCGGAGGCGCTGCAGACGGTGCGCCACGCGCGCACGCGGATCGTCGTCAACACGCACCGGATCCCGAATGCATCGTTCGTGCAGAACCCCGACGCGAACCTGCATGCGGACGCGCTGCTCGAGAAGATGCATCACGCGGCCGGCGACGGCTACCTGTCGAGCTGCGACGCGCAGGCGCTCGCCGCGAAGTTCCTCGGCGACTCGATCGGCGCGAACATCCTGATGCTCGGCTACGCGTGGCAGCTCGGCCTCGTGCCGGTGTCGCTCGCCGCGATGATGCGCGCGATCGAGCTGAACAACGTCGCGGTGCCGATGAACAAGCTCGCGTTCTCGATCGGCCGGATGGCGGCCGGCGATGCGGCCGGTCTCGACGCGTTGTGGAACGCGCGTCATGCGGTGGCCGCGCACGCCGCGCCGGAGACGCTCGCCGAGCTGATCGCCGATCGCGAAGCGCGTCTCGACGCTTACGGCGGCGCGCGCTACGTCGAGCGCTACCGCGCGCTGGTGACCGCGGCGCAGGCGAAGGGCGACGACACGCTGACGCGCGCGGTCGCGACGACGTTCTATCGGCTGCTCGCGGTGAAGGACGAATACGAAGTCGCGCGGCTGTACGCGGACGACGCGTTCCGCACGGCGCTCGAAGCGCAGTTCGAAGGCGTGCCGGGCCAGACGTACCGCGTGAAGTTCAACCTGGCGCCGCCCGCGGTCGCGAAGGCCGGCAGCGACGGCAGCACGCCGAAGAAGCGCGTGTTCGGCCAGTGGATGTGGCCGGTGCTCGGCATGCTGGCGCGCGTGCGCGGCCTGCGCGGCACGTGGCTCGATCCGTTCGGCCGCACGGTCGAGCGGAAGATGGAGCGCGCGCTGGCCGACGACTACGAGACCACGCTCACGCGTGCGTTCGCCGCGATGACGGCCGGCAATGCCGCGCAGGTCGTGCAACTGGCCGACCTGCACGCCCGCGTGCGCGGCTTCGGTCACGTGAAGGTGCGCAATCTGGCCGGCGTGAAGCGCGCTGAACGCGAGCTCGCGTTGCAGCTCGGCATCGACGCGGCGACGAGCGCGGCCGTGCAGCATGCGCTCGACGAGATGAAGGGCGCGGGGATGCTGAAGGGGATTCCGGTCGTCGTCGCGAAGTAACGCGAGCGTGAGCGGACGTGAAAACGGCGACGCGGGTGCGTCGCCGTTTTTTTATGCCCGTCGGCGGCTGCGCGCGGGCCGCGGTCGATCCTTCAAAGAATGCCTTTCTTGCGCGTCGACAGCGCGGTTTCCGACAGATCGATCTCGCGAAGCAGCTTCGTCAGCGTTTCGTCGGAAATCTTGCTGTCGCTGCGCAGCCGGTACAGCGCCGAGCGTTCCGCGCGCACGGCCGCGATCCGCATCTGCAATTCCATCGTTTCGGCCTGCTTCGCTTCCGCGCGCGGCGTGGGGCCGTCGTCGGCGAGCGCGGCGAGCCGGCGGCGATATTGGTCCATCACGCGTGCGGAGATGTCGGCGCAGCGGGCCGCGCCCGATTCGTCGAGCTCGGCCGAAATGGCATCGTGCGACGAATCGATCGCGCGGATCGCGGCCTGCGCGGCGGCCGAGCGAGCGATGCGCTCCTCGTCGCCGAGCGGGTTGCGCGACGAGCGCACGCCGCGCAGCAGCAGCGGCAGGCCGATCACCGCGACGATCAGCGAGCCGAGGATCACGGACGACGCGATGAAGATCGCGGTGTCGCGGCCCGGCAGCGGTGCGCCGTCGGACAGCGCGACCGGGATCGACAGCACGCCGGCGAGCGTGACCGCGCCGCGCACGCCGCCCACCGTCATCACCGCGATCGTGCGCACGCCGGCCATCGTGCCGGCGAGGCCGCGACGCGCGGCGCGGCGGCTTGCGAACCAGCGCAGCAGCCACACCCACAGGAAGCGGATCGCGTACAGCGCGAGCATCATCGCGCCCACGTTGAAGATCATGCGGCCGACCAGCACGTCGCTCGTGTGGTGCGCGTCAACGAGCGCGCGGCCGATGATGTGCGGCAACTGCAGCCCGAGCATGATGAACACCATGCCGTTGAACACGAACTCGATCATCGCCCACGTGCTTTCGGCACGCACGCGCGACGCGACGGTGCTTTTGCGGGAGAAGCTCGTGTAGTTCATCATCATCCCGGCCGACACGGCCGCGAGCACGCCCGACAGGTCGAGATGCTCGGCGAACAGGTAGGCCGCGAACGGCACCAGCAGCGTCATCACGATGCCGGGCGCCGGGTCGCCTTCCTGCTCGGCGTTCAGGAAGCGCGTCGACAGCGCGCTGAACAACCACGCGACGATCGCCCCCGTCGCGAGCCCGCCGGCCGCGACGATCACGAACGTAACCGACGCGGCGCGCAGCGAGAACACGCCCGTCAGCGCGGCCGCGATCGCGAACTTCAGTGCGACGAGGCCCGACGCGTCGTTCATCAGCGCCTCGCCTTCGAGAATGTGCATCAGTTGCGGTGGAATGCGACCCTTGCCGGCGATGCCCGACAGCGCGACCGCGTCGGTCGGCGACAGCACGGCCGCGAGCGCGAACGCGATCGGCAGCGGCAACTCGGGAATCAGCCAGTGTGCGAAGTAGCCGACCGCGAGTACCGTCATGAACACGAGCCCGAACGCGAGCATCAGGATCGCGCGGCGCTGCAGGTAAAGCTCGCGCTTCGGAATCCGCCAGCCGTCCGCGAACAGCAGCGGCGGGATGAACAGCAGCATGAAGATCTCGGGGTCGAACGTGACGTGCAGGTTCAGCTTCGGCCACGCGAGCATCGCGCCGAACGCGATCTGCATCAGCGGCAGCGGCAGTTGCAACGGGAGGATGCGCGTGACGGCGCCGGATAGCGCGACGGTCAGCAGCAGAATGAGGACGGTGAAGACGATTTCCATCGAGACGGCGGATGCGGGGAATGAAACGATCGTACGGAGTGTAGCGTGCCGACGTAACCAATGCGTTCGAGCGGCCGGTGCGTGCGCACGGAAACGGTGCGCGAATGGCGCGCCACGATGGTGCGGCGGCGCGGCGCGGCCATGCGGCGCATGGGTTCCGCACGCCTTGCACGGAGCTTGCTTGAAGGTGGGCAGCCGCCCGGCACGTGTCGGGCAACCGAGGGTCCAACCATGACATTGCGCGCGCCGTCCCGGTCGTCGTCCATGACGCCGGACGTCGCGTTCGACTGCACCACCAGGAGGAAGGCATGACGATCGTGCAACAGGAGCGTCCGGCCGCCGCGTCGCCGTACCGGTTCGAGCGGGAGATGAGCTCCGGCTTCGAACGGCTCGCGACGCAGCACCGCGACCTGACGCTCACGACCGTGTTCCAGCCGATATTCAGCCTGTCGCACCAGCGCGCGGTCGGCTACGAGGCGCTGCTGCGCGCGCACGATGCGCTCGACCGCGCCGTGTCGCCGCTCGACGTGTTCGGCGAAGCCGCGCGCCAGGGCGAACTGCTGCAACTCGACCGGCTCGCGCAGGCGCTGCATCTGGAGAACTTCGCGCTGCTCGGCGCCGAGCGCGAGTGGCTGTTTCTCAACGTCCACCCGGGCGTGCTCACCGATCCGTTCCAGGCGGCCGCGCTGCTCGCGAACCTGAAGCGGCTCGGCATGCCACCGCGGCGCATCGTGCTCGAAGTGCTCGAACAGCGCGCGGACGACGTCGAGCGGCTCGCGGAGGCCGTGCGCGAGTTCCGCACGCACGGCTTCCTGATCGCGCTCGACGATTTCGGCGCGGGCCACTCGAATCTCGAGCGGATCTGGCAATTGAACCCGGACATCGTGAAGCTCGACCGGATCATGCTGTCGCACGCGGCGCACCGTACAGGGCTCACCGCGATCCTGCACGGGCTCGTGACGCTGTTGCACGAGGCCGGCAAGCTGGTGCTCGTCGAAGGGATCGAGACCGAGCACGAAGCGCAGATCGCGCTGTCGTGCGAGGCCGATTTCGTGCAGGGCTACTACTTCGGCCGCCCGGCACCGGGGCTGCCCGACAGCGCGACCGCGACCGGCTGCATCGGCGAGCTGACCGAGCGCTATCGTCAGCAGACCGAAGCGCGCGAGCGGCGCGACGCGCAGCGGCTCGCACCGTACCTGCGCGCGTTCGAACGGGCCGCCGAGCGCCTCGAAGCCGGCGAGCCGCTCGACGAGGTGTGCTGGAACTTCCTCGCGCTTGACGCGGCCGCGCGCTGCTTCCTGCTCGATGCGCACGGCCGGCAGTCGGGCCGCAACGTCGTGCTGCGCGCCGATCGCGCGCTGGCCGAGGCGCGCTTTTCGCCGCTGGCCGACGCGCAGGGCGCGAACTGGCTGCGCCGGCCGTATTTCCGCTCGGCGATCGCCGAACCGGGGCGCGTGCAGGTCACGCGGCCGTACCTGTCGATCAACGAGGCGCAGCCGTGCGTGACGCTGTCGGTGGCCGTGCGCGTCGGCGACGCGCAGCGCGTGCTGTGCGGCGACATCGACTGGATCGACGAGGATGCGCAAGTCGCGTAGCGAGGTGCGGCTCGCACGCGGCGAGCGGCCGCGCCGTTCCGGTTCGTGCCCGCCACGGCGGTGACGGTGGTGTCCGCGCGCGTCGGCGTGTGGCGCGTGCGGCGCGGCTGAAATACGCGGCGGAAGTACGCGGCCGCCGGCACGCTGGCGTCCGTCACGCGGCTCGGCTAGGATGCGCGAATTGTCCTGACGATTCGCGAGCCGCCATGAACCGACCCGCCGCTTCTTCCGTCCTCCTCGAAGTGATCGCCACGACCGTCGGCGATGCAAGGACCGCCGCCCGCGCGGGCGCCGACCGCCTCGAACTCGTGACCGCGATCACCGAAGGCGGGCTGACGCCGAGCGTCGGCCTGATCGAGGCCGTCGTGGCCGCCGTGCCGATTCCCGTCAACGTGATCGTGCGTCCGCACAGCCGCTCGTTCGTCTATGACGCCGACGACATGCGCGCGATCGAGCGCGACGTGCGTGCGGCCGTCGCGGCCGGCGCGAACGGCGTCGTGTTCGGCGCGCTCGACGCGCGCGGCGACATCGATCTCGGCGCGCTGGCCCGCGTCGCGGCCGCCGCGGACGGGCGCGCGCTCACGTTCCACCGTGCGTTCGACGTCGCGCGCGACCTGAACGCCGCGTTCGATGCGCTGCTGCGCGTGCCGGCCGTCACGTCCGTGCTGACGTCGGGCGGCCATCCGTCGGTGCTCGACGCGGCCGCGACGATCACGCGGCTCGTGCGGCAGGCGGCAGGCACGACCTGCACGGTGCTGGCCGGTTCGGGGCTCACGATCGATGCGGTCGGCGATTTCGTTCGCGCCACCGGCGTGCGCGCGGTGCATTTCGGCTCGGGCGTGCGGCCGCGCGGCGAGGTGCTGGCACCCGTCGACGGGCAGCGCGTCGAGCGCGTGCGCGCGGCGCTCGACGGCGCGGCGTCGCACGTGTGATGCGCCTGCCGAAGCTGCGCGTTGGCGCGGCGAGAAGACTCTCGATTCGAGACACGCGGGGCGACCCGGTGCAGACGATCGGATGAAAAAAGCCGGGGCATGCCCCGGCTTTCTCCTTGGCGGGCGCGGCGCGCCGGCCGCTACCGCTTACGCGTGTTCCGCCAGCGCGTCGGCCTGGCTCGCGCGGATGCCGAGGCGCTCGAACAGCGCGCGGTCGCGCTGCGTCTGCGGATTGCTGGTCGTCAGCAACTGGTCGCCGTAGAACATCGAGTTCGCGCCGGCGAGGAAGCACATCGCCTGCATCGCGTCGTCGAGCTGCTCGCGGCCGGCCGACAGGCGCACGACGGCCTTCGGCATCGTGATGCGCGCGACCGCGATCGTGCGCACGAACTCGAACGGGTCGAGCGGCGCGGTGCCTTCGAGCGGCGTGCCTTCGATCGCGACGAGGTTGTTGATCGGCACCGATTCCGGATACGGGTTCAGATTCGCGAGCTGCGAGATCAGCCCCGCGCGTTCGCGGCGCGACTCGCCCATCCCGATGATGCCGCCGCAGCACACGTTGATGCCCGCGTCGCGCACGCGGTCGAGCGTGTCGAGGCGGTCCTGGTACGTGCGCGTCGAGATCACCTGGCCGTAGAACTCCGGCGACGTGTCGAGGTTGTGGTTGTAGTAGTCGAGGCCCGCGTCGGCGAGCTGCCGGGCCTGCTCGTCTTCCAGCATGCCGAGCGTCATGCAGGTCTCGAGGCCGAGCTCCTTCACGCCGCGCACCATCTCGGTCAGCGCCGGCATGTGGCGCTCCTTCGGATTGCGCCACGCGGCGCCCATGCAGAAGCGGCTCGCGCCGTTCGCCTTCGCCGCGCGCGCGGCGTCGAGCACCGCGTCGACGTCCATCAGCTTCTCGGCCTTCAGGCCCGTGTCGTGATGCGACGACTGCGAGCAGTAGCCGCAATCTTCCTCGCAGCCGCCCGTCTTGATCGACAGCAGCGTCGAGAGTTGCACCGCGTTCGCGTCGAAGTGCTCGCGATGCACCTGCTGCGCGCGGAACATCAGGTCGTTGAACGGCAGCTCGAACAGCGCGACGACGTCGGCGACGCGCCAGCGCTGCGGCGCCGGAGCGGCCACGGGGATCGCGTCGGGTTGCACGGCGGCGGTCTGGGCTTGGGTCATTTCTTTTTCCTGTCCTGGGCGGGATTGGGGGATCGGTTGGGTCAAGGCCGCGCGGCGCGCAGCGACTCGACGAGCGCGGCGATGTCGAGCATCGCCGCGGCGGATTCGGGGGCGGCCGGCGTCAGGTGCGCGATGCGGCCGATCAGCGGCGCGCGGTGCTCGCGCGCGAGCCAGTCGCCAATCGTCGCGACGTTCTCGTCGGCGAACGACATCGCCGGGTCGACGTGGTTCGCGACCCAGCCCGCGAGCGTGAGGCCGCGCTGGCGAATCGCATCGGCCGTCAGCAGCGCGTGGCTGATGCAGCCGAGCCGGACGCCGACGACGAGCACGACGGGCAGGCCGAGCGCGACCGCGAGATCGGCGGTGTCCTGCGTGTCGTTCAGCGGCACGCGAAAGCCGCCGACGCCTTCGACGACGACCACGTCCGCGCGCGTCAGCGCTTCGCGATGGCACGCGACGATCGTGTCGAGGTCGAGCGTCACGCCTTCGCGCGCGGCGACGATATGCGGCGCGGCCGGCGCTTTCAGCAGGAACGGCGTGCGCAGCTCGGGCGGCAGCACGACGTTCGCGGCGGCGTCGAGCTGGTCGGCGTCCTCGTTGCGCCACACGCCGTCGCGTTCGTACGCGCCGGCCGCGACCGGCTTCAGCGCGGCCGCGCGCAGCCCGTGCCGCGCGAAGCCGTGCAGCATCGCGGCCGACACGAAGGTCTTGCCGATTTCGGTGTCGGTGCCGGTCACGAAGACGGAGAGCGGGGCGGTCATGCTGGGGCCTCCTCGCTGGCCTGGATCAACGCGGCTTCGAGCCTGGCGAGATCGTCGAACGAATGCGCGGCCGACAGCGACACGCGCAGCCGCGACGTGCCGGCCGGCACCGTCGGCGGCCGGATCGCGGGCACCCACAGGCCGTGCGCGTCGAGCGCGCGCATCGCGGCGAGCGTCGCGTCGTTGCTGCCGATCACGAGCGGCTGCACGGCCGTGTGCGAATCGACCGGCTGCCAGCGCGTGTTGCGCAGCAGCGCGCGCGTGCGTTCGATCAGCGCGGCGAGGTGCGCGCGGCGCGCGTCGCCTTCGTCGCCCGCGATCACCTTCAGGCTCGCCGATACCGCGTGCGCGACGGCCGGCGGCGCGGCCGTCGTGAAGATGTAGCTGCGCGCGCGCTGGATCAGCCATTCGATCACGGTTTCGTGCGCGATCACGAACGCGCCGGCGACGCCGGCCGCCTTGCCGAGCGTGCCGACGTACACGAGATGCGGCGAACGCAGCGCGGCGGCCGCGAGCGCGCCGCGACCCTGCGGGCCGAGCACGCCGAAGCCGTGCGCGTCGTCGACGACGAGCCACGCGCCGTGGCGTTCCGCCAGCGCGACGAGTTCGGCGAGCGGCGCAATGTCGCCGTCCATGCTGAACACGGTGTCGCTGACGATCAGCTTCGTTTCCGCATCCGATGCGTCGAGCAGCGCGGCGAGCGCGGCGGTATCGGCGTGCGGATAGACCTGCACGTTCGCGCGCGACAGCCGCATGCCGTCGATCAGCGACGCATGGTTCAGCGCGTCGGAGAAGATCGTCGCGCCCTTGCCGGCGAGCGCGGTCATCGCCGCGAGGTTCGCCATGTAGCCGGTGCTGAAATACAGCGCGCGCGGCGCATCGGAGAAGCCGCCCGCGAAGCCCGCGAGTTCGTCCTCGAGCCGGGCGTGCGCGCGCGAATGGCCGCCGAGCAGGTGCGAGCCGCCGCTGCCGGAGCCGTAGCGCTGCGCGCCTTCCGCGAACGCGGCGACGAGCGCCGGATGCGCGGCGAGGCCGAGGTAGTCGTTGCTCGCGAAGCCGACGATCTCGCGGCCGTTCACGGTCATGCGCGCGTCGCACGCGGTGTCGGCGATGCGGCGCACGCGGCGCAGCCCTTGTGCGTCGAGGTCGGCGAGGCCGCGTTGCAGGGTGTCGAGCAGGCTCATCGGCCGAGATCCTCCAGCGTGGCGTCGAGCGTGTCGCGCGTGCGCCGCGCGAGCCACGCGATGTCGTCGTCGCTCATCACGTACGGCGGCATCAGGTACACGGTCGTGCCGATCGGGCGCAGCAGCAGTTCACGTTCGAGCGCGCGCTCGAAGAAGCGCCGCGAGAAGCCACGCGCCGCGTCGCCGTCGAGCGCGGCGTCGAACGCGAACAGCGTGCCGCGCTCGCGTAGGTGGCGTACGTGCGGATGGGCGCCCAGCGGTGCGAGCGCCGCGCGCAGCGTCGCCGATTTGCGGGCGTTGCTCGCGAGCACGTCGTCGCGCGCGAACAGGTCGAGCGTCGCGAGCGCCGCGCGGCACGCGAGCGGGTTGCCCGTGTACGAATGCGAGTGCAGGAAGCCGCGCGTCGTGTCGTCGTCGTAGAACGCCGCGAACACGTCGTCGCGCGTGAGCACCAGCGACAGCGGCAGGTAGCCGCCGCTGATCCCTTTCGACAGGCACATGAAATCGGGCCAGACGCCCGCCTGTTCGCACGCGAAGAAGGTGCCCGTGCGGCCGCAGCCCACCGCGATCTCGTCGGCGATCAGGTGCACGCCGAATTCGTCGCACAGTGCGCGCAGCCCGCGCACGTACGACGGATCGTGCATGGCCATGCCGGCCGCGCATTGCACGAGCGGCTCGACGATCAGCGCGGCGATCCGGTCGCCGCGTTCGACGAACAGGCGCCGCACGTCCACGAGCGCGCGGCCCGCGACGTCGGCGGCCGTCTCGCCCGGCAGCGCGCCGCGCGCATCGGGCGACGCGACCACGTGAGCGTGGCGGATCAGTGGGTCGTACGCATCCTTGAACAGCGCGACGTCGGTCACGCCGAGCGCGCCGATCGTCTCGCCGTGATAGCTGTTCGCGACGCAGACGAATTCCTGCTTGTTCGCGCGGCCGCGGTTGCGCCACGCGTGGAAGCTCATCTTCAGCGCGATCTCGACGGCCGACGCGCCGTCCGACGCGAAGAACGCATGGCCGAGCGTGCGGGCGGTCAGCGCGTGCAGCCGTTCGGCGAGCTCGATCGCCGGTTCGTGCGTGCAGCCGGCGAGCATCGCGTGCTCGAGCGTGTCGAGCTGGTCCTTCAGCGCCGCGTTGATGTCCGGGTTCGCATGGCCGAACAGGTTGACCCACCACGAGCTGATCGCGTCGAAGTAGCGGCGGCCGTCACGGTCGACCAGCCACACGCCCGCGCCGCGCGCGACGGGGACGAGCGGCAGGCGCTCGTGATGCTTCATCTGGGTGCAGGGGTGCCAGACCGCGCGCAGGCTGCGCGCGACCCAGTCGTCGGTGGCTGGCGTACTCAAGGCGACTCCGGGGGTAAAACGGCCGCGCTGTATCGACGGGCGCCGCGCGGCGGGATACGAAACGCGCAGAGATTAGCGTGTTCCGCCGGACGTTGCACTAGCGGTTACAAACGCCGCACAGCCTTGCTGGGCGGGAGTTCGGCGCAGTTCGGGGTTGCTCGGAACGGAACGCGGCGGATCGGCCGAAATGCACGCAGATGACGACGGTCGAGTGACACCCCCCGACAGAAAAAAATCGCGGGGCGGGGGCGGGGGGCGGCCGGGTGGCGAAATATGGGGAAGGATGATGGTGCGGTGTTGGCGGCGACAAGGGGCGAACTTGCTGCGCGCAGGGTCGATCGACCGGGTGGTGCAATGCCGGACCATTGAGCGAAATCGAGCGGGCAGGTTCAGGGCAATGCTTTGCGAAGTGCCGCGTCGGCCACGTGGTCGATGTGACGGAACGCCGGCGCAATCTTGTCGACTTCCTTGTCAGGCACGCCATGCTCTTCGAAACACGTCTTCCATTCGCGTGTCGGTTGCCAGACTTCAGCAATCGCGAGTCCGGCGTCCGATTTCGAAAGGCCGAATGCATCCCGGGCATTGAACGCGTTATCCAGGGTGGCGAGCCGCCCCTGCGGGCCGATGCCGAGGTGGAGATAGCGCTCGTGTGCACTGCTCGGCCGGGGCAGAACGTCGTATAACGGGCTGAGACGCCAGCCGGGGAGACGCGGGTCGCGAATGAATCCGTGGTTGCGCAAATGGTCATCGTCGTTGCTCACGAGGATGTTAAAGACCATCCGCTTGAACAGTTCCCGGTTGTCGGCTCGAATTGCGTCCACGTGCCCGTGCTGCCGGATCGCGTGAGCCACGTCCTGATAACTTTTCTCCATCGATTCCATCTCGGAATAGCCGACCAGCGTCAATGCGCTCGCGAAGGGCACTCTTCGCTCGGTTGCCCCGGCACGGGGAGGCAGATAGAGCGCGTCGTCCCCTCGAAGGGCGTCGAATTCGGGGTGAGTCCAGTACCGGTCGAATCGGCGGATCAACATGACTTGTCGGCCGCCGACGTCGACGATGCGGGTAGGTGGGACCCGAATGCCGCACAGGGCCGCAAGACGAAGCGTGGCCTCTTCGATGACCGTCACGTTCAGCCGGTCGCTACGACTCGGGAATTTGGCCAGCCAAAGCACGCCGTTTTCGTCCCGCACCGTAGCCTTTGGCCGGGCGCCGCCGAGACCGCTGCCCTGTACGAAGATGGCTTCGAGTTCGGCCGGCACGGGCTCGCCTTCCTCGATGCGCGCTGCCGAATCGATCAGATATTCGAGCCTGTGCAGGCCATTGCCGGCTTGCGGGCCTGGAGGGGTGTCCAGATTCGCCCGGATATCGAGCGCACCAATCCGCTGACTGCCCGCGTGGAGGAGATAGGTGGATTCGGGCAGTGTGTTGGCCCGGACTTTGAGTTTGGCTTCGATGACACGCCGTCCCCATGCATCGGGCGCGGCGTCGCGAATCCCGCCGAACTGCGTCAACCCGCCCGCCGGGAAGTTCATCTTGCCGCGTGTCTCGTTCTTTCTCGCCAGACTCAGGCTCACCGGGTCGATTTCGATGGCGTTGGGCCGATCGATATAGCGCAACCCGTACGCGAAGCTCGATGCCTGTAGATCCGCACCGTCTTCGGTCATTTGAAGCAGGCCCGCGGGTGCCCAGTCATCGTCGAGATAGGCAAACACGGCGAGTCTTTTGACGACGGCGACCATCAGAAATCAAGATCCTTGAGTTCGTTGTCCGTGAGAGATCGTACGCGTCGACTGCGTTCGCGGGCCGCCTGTGCCTTGAGCGACGGGTCTGTTCCGGAGAGCAGTTCCAGCAGGGTCGTTTCCGGTGCAATCGCGTCGAGATACCGCAGCCACTGTCCCAGCGCGACGCCAGGATCGCCTTTCTCGATGCGATAGGCGGTATTGCGTGAAAGCCCGGCCCGGGTGGCCGCCTCGCTCTGCTGGATGCGCCGCGAGATGCGCAGACGGGCGAGCGCTTTTCCGACACGCGCGGCTTCCGCGAGAACGGTGGGGCTGGCGGCCGCAGCTTGATTGACCTTCATGCTCGTAAAATCGATCGTTAAGTCGATTATGATCGAAATAACGATCATGATAGATCATGCCAGCTCGAATTCAAGCCGATTGCGCGTAAAAACGAGCATTACGCGGTGAGTGCTCGATTTGACGAGCAGGCGGGGGCGTGCCGCGATGACCTTGAAAGGACTGGGCGTGCGAGGCGGGAAGAACGACAGCCGCGCGTCAGCGCGAAGCCAGCGCGCGCGTATCGGTGTCGCGGATGTGATCGTCGCCGTTGTCGGCCGTCTGCGTCGGGCTCGCGTTCCACACGACGCGGTCGTTGACCGCGTACAGCCGGCACGCGCCCGCGCCCTGCTTCGCGCAGTTGTCGAGCGCGAGCGCCATCGGGTCGTCGCCGCCTTCGGCCCACGACCACGCGCCTTCCGACGACACCGCGAACGCGCGGCTCGGATGCTGGCTCAGGAAGCGGCGGTAGCCTTCGCGGCCGGCTTCGTCGACGTACGGCACCGCGTTGACCGCATCGATCGACGCATAGCCGCTGGCCTTCGGCTCGTGCGGGTTCGCGACCGCATAGCGCACCGCGGTCGGCAGGTTCAGTTCGGCGAGGAATGCGTTCACGGCCGGCCACCACACGGGCACGCCGTCGCGATCGACGATCAGCCGGTGCGCGTCGTCCTTGTAGCGGCCGAAATCGATGAAGCGGGCTTGCGTGCCGTGCGACACGTACGCATCGTGCATCTGCGCGACGAGCGCGGGCGTCCATACCGAATCGTTGTCGCCGTACAGCCACAGCGACCGCACGGCCGTATGCGCGCCGTATTGGTCGAACGCGTCGACGAGGTTGCGCTGCCAGCCGTCGCACAGGTCCTGGCGCAGCCCGCCGGAGAAGTTGATGATGCCGCGCACGCCGGCTGCCGCTTCGGTGCCGTATGCGACCGACACGAGCCCGCCATGCGACGTGCCGGCGACGACGATGCGCGACGCATCGACGTACGGCTGGCGCGACATGTAGCGCACCGTCGCGTCGACGTCGGCGGCCTGCGCGAGCCCGTTCTTGCCGACGTTGCAGCCTTCCTGCCGGTACGTGCCGTCCGAACCGGCGAAGCCCTGGCGATTCGGCGCGATCACCGCATAGCCGCGCCGCACGAATTCGCGCGCGAACGCGAGCGGCCGGCTGCGCGGCTGCAGATGGAGATCGCCGGTATTTTTACCGTGGTTGAAGACGACGAGCGGGAACGGGCCGGGGCCGTTCGGCTTGAAGAGCGTCGCCTCGAGCGTGACGGCGCCCGAAGCATCGGCCGGAATGCGCAGGATCTGTTCGTTGAGGTCGGCGGCGACCTGCGGCAGGTTCGCGTCGGCGTAGTCGAAGCGCTCGGCGTGCGCGAGCGATCCGCTGGCGCCCGCCCCCGTAGCGGCGCCCGGCAGCGTACCGGCCTGAGCGGCCGACAGCGCACAGGCCGCCATCCATCCCACCAATACCTTGCTGAACGCCATCCGTAAGCCCTGCCACGCAACATGACCAATCCGAGGCCATCGTAGCCCGACAAAATCAGGTTGTGCAATGCGGGAATTACCCGGCGTCTGACATGGCAACTATTTGTCAGCGTTCACTTACTTCGCCGTCGACATAGCGCCAGAAACCGTGCTCGTCGCGCTCGAAACGACTCGTCTCGTGGAGCCGGTAAGCGCGCCCGCCAACCTTGTAGCGCGCCACGAATTCGACCTCCGCGTGCCGCTCGTCGAGCGGCACGTGGCGTTTGACCGCGAGGCCGAGCCAGCGCGGCGCGTCCGGTGCTTCCGGGTCGGTGTCGAGATCGGGCGGGCAGGTGCGCGCGGCCCACGTCGCGCGCAGGTAATCGGTCGCGCCGAGCACGTACGCGCTATACCGCGAACGCATCAATTCGAGTGCGGTGGCGGCGGCCTCGCCGCCGTCGATGAAACGGCCGCAGCAGGCCGCGTAGCGCGGCGCCGGGGCTTTGCGGGCGGGCGCGGGAGACGCGCCGCCGCACGGGCACGCGTCAGGTCGGTTCAAAATCATGCGAAATGTGAATTAACAACGATCGGTTGCCGGTGCCGCTCACCAGCTCAGCTCGACGCCGTCGTACTGGAAGAACCGGCCGTTCGCCTGGGACACGTCGGAACCCGATTCGGCGATCACGCGACGCATGCCGGTCACGCTCGTTTCCGGGTCGATCGCGGCCTGCGCGCCGCCCATGTCGGTGCGCACCCAGCCGGGATGCAGCGAAATGCACGCGGCATGGCGCGTCTGCAGCGAAGCGATGCGCAGCGCGTCGTTCAGCGCGGCCTTGCTCGCGCGGTACAGCCAGCCGGTCGTGCCGGTCGCCTCGGCGATGCTGCCCATCCGGCTCGACACGACGGCCAGCACGCCGCGCGCGTCCTCGACGAGCGGCAGCAGGATCGGCAGCAGCTGCATCGGCCCGCGCACGTTCGTGTGCATCACCGCGTCGAAATCCTCGGCGGTGATCGTCTCGACGCCCTCGGTGCGCGGCCCGTACACGCCGGACACGAGCACGGCCGCATCGAGCCGCTCGCCGTCGAGCTTCCAGCCGAGCGCCGCGATCTGCTCGGGCTGCGCGATGTCGAGCGCATGCGGCTGCGCGCCGAGCGCGCGCAGCGCATCGAGCGACGCCGCGTCGCGCGCGGTGGCGATCACGTTCCAGCCGTCGCGCCGGTATTGCCGGACGAATTCGCGGCCGAGGCCGCGCGATGCGCCGACGATCAATACGGTTTTCATGCCTGTCGCTCCTTGCGGTGGCGCCACCGAGGCAGTGCCGTTGTCAGATCCGTTCGACGCGTGCCGCGGCCGCGTCGCAGCCGCCGCCCGGCGGCTGGCGCGTTACTGCTGCGCGTCGTCGCACGGCTTGAGCGTCGCGGCGACCGCCTGCGCGACGCTTTCGAGCCGGGCGGCGTCCGCCGCGACCATGTCGTTGTCCGGCGCATGCTCGCCGCCGGCGGTGAGCGCGGCCACGCAGCGCCGGTAAGTCGAGTCGAGCGCGTCGAAGTTCGACACGGCCATCCCGAGGTTGCGCATCCGGCCGTCATGCACGCCGTACACGAGCCCGTGCACGGTGAGCGACTGGCCGCGCGCCCACGCGTCGTTGACGATCGTCGTGCGGCACACGTTGACGACCTGTTCGATCGCATTCAGCTCGATCAGGCGACGGTAACGCGCTTCGCCGACCGGCCATTCGTCGAGCAGCGCCGCATGGCGCTCGCGTACGTCCTGCACGTGATGCAGCCAGTTGTCCGCGAGGCCGACACGGCGGTTGTGCAGCGCCGCGTTCACGCCCGAGCAGCCGTAGTGGCCGACGACCATGATGTGCTTGACGCGCAGGATGTCGACCGCGAACTGGATCACCGACAGGCAGTTCAGATCGCTGTGCACGACCACGTTCGCGATGTTGCGGTGCACGAACACTTCGCCCGGCGGCAGGCCGATGATCTGGTTCGCCGGCACGCGCGAATCCGAGCAGCCGATCCACAGATATTCCGGCGCCTGCTGGTCGGCGAGTCGTGCGAAGAAATCGGGATCGTCGGCGAGCTGGCGCTTGACCCAGGCATCGTTGTTGTCGAACAGATGTGAAAGCGGATTGTCTTGAGTAGTCATCGGTGTGGCTTCCGTTGGCGGAAATCGGTCGATATCGGATTCGGTGTTGCCGGCGTCAGGCGGCGCGCTGTGCGTCGCCCGCGCCGTCGTCGAGGCCCGTCGCGCCGAAGCGCGCAGGGTAGCGCACGCTAAAGCGCAGGGCCGCATCGTACGGATAAAAATCGGGCAATTCGCCCTGCATCAGCTTGTCCTTGCTCGCCTGCCACAGCGCCGGATCGAAAAAGTCCGCGTGATGCTTCATGAAGACGCTGCGCACGCGCGGGTCGCCGAGCAGGAACGGCCCGTAGGTCTCCGGAAAGATGTCGTGCGGGCCGACGGTATACCACGGTTCGCCGGACAGCTCGTCTTCCTCGTTGCGCGGCGGCGGCACGCGCCGCACGTTGCAGTCGGTCAGGTACTCGATCTCGTCGTAGTCGTAGAACACGACGCGGCCGTGGCGCGTGACGCCGAAGTTCTTGTACAGCATGTCGCCGGGGAAGATGTTCGCCTTCATCAGCTCCTTCACCGCGTTGCCGTATTCCTTCACGCCATGCTCGACGTCCGCGTCGCTGCCGTTCTGCAGGTACAGGTTCAGCGGCGTCATCCGGCGCTCGATGTACAGGTGCTTGATCACGAGCTTGTCGTCCTCGTACTCGAGCAGCGACGGCACTTCCTTCTCGAGTTCACGCACGAGCGCATGATCGAGCCGCGCGAGCGGCAGCGCGACGCTCGAATACTCGAGCGTGTCGGCCATTCGCCCGAGGCGGTCGTGGCGCTTCACGAGCTGGTACTTCTCCATGATCTGCGCGCGCGTCGTTTCCTTCGGCGGCGGGAATTGATCCTTGATGATCTTGAACACGTACGGGAACGACGGCAGCGTGAACACGAGCATCACGAGGCCCTTGATCCCGGGCGCGATGATGAAGCGGTCGCTCGAATGCGACAGATGGTGCAGCAGGTCGCGGTAGAACAGGTTCTTGCCCTGCTTCTGCAGCCCGACCGACGTGTAGATCTCGGCCTTCGGCTTGCCCGGCATGATCGTGCAGAGGAACTCCACGTACGCGGACGGCACGCCCATGTCGACGAGGAAGTACGAATGCGAGAAGCTGAAGATGATCTGCAGCTGCTCGCGGCGCAGCAGCACGGTATCGAGCGCGAGCACGCCCGGGCGCACGTGGCGGATCGGCACCGCGAACGGCAGCACGCGGTCGGCGTTGATGATGCGGCCGACGATGTACGCGCTCTTGTTGCGGAAGAACAGCGACGACAGCACGTGGATCTGGAAATTCGGCGCTTCGTCGAAGTGGCCGAATTCATCGTCGATCGCCTGCATCACGCAGCCGATGTCGCGCGTGAGATCCTCGAACGCCGGCTCGAGCTGGAAATTCGTGACGATGCGCTCGAGCGTGGCCGCGAGCCCGTCGGTGCCCGGATAGTACGCGCGGTACGTCGGTTTCGCGGCCGGCTCGTCGTTCTCCAGATACTCGGTCGAGATCGCCGGGCGCACGAAGATGAAATCGTTGCTGAAATACGAGCGGTGCAGGATCTTGCAGCACACCGAATTGAAGAAGGTTTCCGCGCACTCCGGCTGGCGGTGCGACGTGAGCAGGCCGATGTAGTGCAGCTTGATCTGCTGCCACACTTCGTCGTCGATGTTCTCCGCGTCGTATTCGTCTTCCAGCACCTCGACGCATTCCTTCACGCGATCGTCGTACGACGTGATCCGCTCGCGCGCGAGCCGCTGCAGCCCGTGCCAGTCGCCGCGCTCGAACAGCGTCTTCGCATCGACCGCCGCTTCGCGGAAGATCCGGTAATGGCGATCGAAGTATTCGAGCATCGTTTGCGCGACGTCGAAACCGATCTGCGACGACAGCAGTTTGGGGAAGTGATTCATCGCGTGCAGGCTCGTTCAAGGGGCTGTAAGCACTCGCCATTTTAGCGCCCAAGTCGGCGTTTCAATGACTTTCGCGGTGATGCGCGAATGGTCGTCTATCGGCGTGTTGGTCGCCGTTGGGCGCCGTTCGACGCATCTTCGCGTAAAGATACGGGTACGGAACCGATTCTGACACGAACTTTTTTTGGCGCGTCGGCAGGGGCCGGGCACGTGTTTCGCGCGACGGCGATAGAATCGACGCACCGCCCGCCGCGCCGTGCCGCCGGCGCGCCTTCGCACCGATAACGACGAGACGCCCCACCGATGAATGCCCTGGAACACCAACTCGACTACCCCTTCGCCGATACGCTGCCCGCCGCGGGCGACACGTTCGAGGTCGCGCCCGGCGTGCGCTGGCTGCGCATGCCGCTGCCGTTCTCGCTCGATCACATCAATCTCTGGCTGCTGCGCGACGAGATCGACGGGCAGGCCGGCTGGACGGTCGTCGATTGCGGGATCGCGTCGGACGCGATCCGCACGCACTGGGAGCACATCTTCGACACGCAGCTCGACGGCCTGCCCGTGCTGCGCGTGCTCGTCACGCACTGTCACCCCGATCACTTCGGCCTCGCGAACTGGCTGTGCGAAGGCGGCGACAAGGGCCGCTGGAACGTGCGGCTGTGGATGACGCTCGGCGAATACCTGTTCGGTTGCCTGATGGCGGCCGGCAACGGGTCGAACGCGGGCGGCGCGGCCGCCGCTGATCACTTCGCGCGCCACGGCCTGACCGATCCGGCCGCGCTCGACAAGCTGCGCAACCGCCGCAGCTACTACTCGGATCTGGTGCCGGCCGTGCCGCCGCGTTACCGGCGCCTGCGCGAAGGCGACGCGGTGACGATCGGCGCGCGCACGTGGCGCGTCGTCACCGGCTACGGCCATTCGCCTGAACATTGCGCGCTCCACAGCGAAGCCGACGGCGTGCTGATTTCCGGCGACATGGTGCTGCCGCGCATCTCGACGAACGTGTCGGTGTTCGACCTCGAGCCCGAAGCGAACCCGCTCGCGCTGTACCTGGAATCGCTCGGCCGCTACGAGACGATGTCGCCCGACACGCTCGTGCTGCCGTCGCACGGCAAGCCGTTCCGCGGCGTGCGCACGCGCATCGCGCAACTGCGCGAACACCACGATGCGCGCCTGGCCGAAGTGCGCGTCGCGTGCGCGGAAAAGCCGATGAGCGCGGCCGACATCGTGCCGATCATGTTCCGCCGCCGGGAGCTCGACATCCACCAGATGACGTTCGCGCTCGGCGAAGCGCTCGCGCATCTGAACCTGCTGTGGCTCGCGGGCGAACTCGTGCGCGAGCAGGGTGACGACGGCGTGCTGCGGTTCCGCGCCGCCAGCTGAGCGCGCTTCGTCATCGTTACGCGACGGGTTCGTAACGCCATCCGTCGGGATGCCACTGCATCGTGTGCGTCGGTTCGAGCGCCGCGAGAAACGCGGCGTCGTGCGACGCGACCACGAGCGCGCCCGGGAAACCCGCCAGCGCGGCTTCGATCGCACGCACCGATTCGAGATCGAGGTGATTGGTCGGCTCGTCGAGCAGCAGCAGTTGCGCGGGCGTGCCGCGCCACAACGCGCACGCGAGCGCGGCCTTCAACCGTTCGCCGCCGCTCAGTTGCCGCGCCGGTTGCGTCGCACGTGTCGCGTCGAGCTGCAGCAGCGCGAGACGGCTGCGCAGGTCGCCTTCGGCGAGCGGCGTATCGAGCAGCCCGAGTTGCTCGACGATCGAGCGCTCCGGGTCGAGCAGTGCGAGCCGCTGGTCGAGATACGCGGCGCTCACGTGCGTCGTGCAAGTGCCTGAGCGCGGCGCCAGCTCGCCCGCGAGCATCCTCAGCAACGTCGACTTGCCGCAGCCGTTCGGGCCCGTCAGCGCGATGCGCACGGCGCCGCTGGCCGACCACGTGATCGCGTCGGCGTCGCCCGCGACGCGCCACGGCAGTTGCGCGCGTTCGAGCGTGAACAGCTGGCGGCGCGCGCTGACCTCCGTGCCCGGCAGCGACACCAGTACGGGCGCGTCGGTCTCGACGCGCGCGGCCGCTTCCTGCACGCGCGTGTCGAGCGTCGCCTTGAAGTCGCTCTGATGACGCCGGACCGTCCCCATGATGGCGCGCGCGGCGCCCTTGCGGCGCTGGCGCGCCATCGACGACAGGTTGGCCGTCTTCGCGTCGCGCAGCGACGCGGCCGCATGGCGCTGGATCGTGTCGTGTTCCTGTTCGAGCCTGCGCCGCACGCGCTCGCGCTCGCTGCGCACATGGTCGAGCGCCGCGTGCGCGGCTTCCTGTTGCGCGTCGCGCTGCGCACGGTAGAGCGCGTAGTTGCCGCCGTACGAGCGCGCGCCGTGCGGCGTCAGCTCGACGATGCGCTGCACGCCGGCGAGCAGCGCACGGTCGTGGCTCACGATGACCACGCCGCCGCGCCAGCCGTCGAGCGCCGTGCGCAGCCACGCGCGGCCCGGTGCGTCGAGATGATTGGTCGGTTCGTCGAGCACGAGCAGGCCGGCGCCGGACAGCAGCGCGCCGATCAACGCGACGCGCGCGAGCTGGCCGCCGCTCAACGTGTGCGCGGGCGTGTCGGCGCGGACATCGTGCAGGCCGGCCGCGTCGAGCGCCGCGCGCAGCCGCTCCGCGAGATCCCAGCGATCGCCGATCAGGTCGAAGTCGTGCGGCGCCGCGCGGCCGTCCGCGAGACGCGCGAGCGCGCCGAGCGGCGCATCGAGCGCGGCGATCTGCGCGACGGATCGCGGGGCGGCCGTGGCGTCGTGGTCGTGCTGCTGCGCGACGTAGACGACCTGCGCATGTCGCTCGACCGTCCCCGCACTCGGCGCGCGGCGGCCCGCGATCAGTTGCGCGAGCACGCTCTTGCCGACGCCGTTGCGGCCGACGATGCCGGTCGGCGTGCGATCGATGGACAGGTCGAGCGAATCGAACAGCGTGACGCCGTCGTCGAAGCGGAAGGAAACGTGATGAAGCGCGACGAGCGCGCCGGTGGGCGTGGCTGCAGCCATAAGCACCTCCAAAAATGCGTGAAGACCTTCGCGCGCGGCGTGCGTGGCACGGGCGGCGAAAACATTTCGGGAAGGCTTAGTTGTTCACTTTGGCCGGCGTCCGGTATGAGGAATGAGCGCGCAGTGTAGCAAGCGCGGCGCGCGGGCCGCAAGCGAGCGGCATGTGCGCCGTCGCTTGCGCGCCACGCGAGGTTACTGCACCGCGACCGTCGCGAAGTTCTGCCGTCCGAACGGACTCACGTGATAGCCGCTCACGTTCGTGCGCGTCAGCGCGGCCGCGGTCGGGTAGCCGAGCGGAATCCACAGCGCCTGGTCGTGGATGATCTTCTGCGCGCTTTCGTACAGCTTCGCGCGCTTGGCCTGGTCGGCGGTCGCCTTGCCGTCGGCGATCAGCTTGTCGAGCTGCGCATCGCAGAAGCGCGCGAAGTTGATGCCCGACTTCACCGCGTTGCAGCTGAACAGCGGCGACAGGTAGTTGTCCGGATCGCCGTTGTCGCCGGCCCAGCCCATGAACAGCATGTCATGCTGGCCGAGCTTCGCCTGCTTGATCAGTTCGCCCCATTCGATCACTTTCACTTCCGCTTTCACGCCGATCTTCGCGAGGTCGGCCTGCAGCAGTTCGGCGCCGGCTTTCGGATTCGGGTTCAGCACGCTGCCGGTCGGGCGCGTCCAGATCGTCGTCGAGAAGCCGTTCGGGAAGCCGGCCTGCGCGAGCAGCTGCTTCGCCTTCGCGGGATCGTACGCATACGGCGCGATGTCCTTCGCGTAGCTCCACGTGTTCGGCGGATACGGATTGTTCGCGGCCGTCGCGGTGTTGTCGAACACGACCTTCAGGTAGGTCGCGCGGTCGAACGCGAGATTCAGCGCCTCGCGCACCTTGTCGTTGTCGAGCGGCTTCTTCTGCGTGTTCAGCGCGACGAACGCGGTCATGAACGCAGGCGTCTGCACGACCTTCAGCGCGCTGTCGCCCTTCGCGGCGAGCACGTCTTGCGGCTTCGGCGACAGCGCGATCTGGCATTCGCCGGCCTTCACCTTCTGCATGCGCACCGATGCATCGGGCGTGATCGCGTAGATCAATCGATCGACCTTCGGCTTCGCGCCCCAGTAGGTCGGGTTCACGTCGTAGCGGATCAGTGCGTCCTTCGTATAGCTCTTCAGCACGAACGGGCCGGTGCCGACCGGCTTCGCGTTCAGGTCGGCCTGCTTGCCGGCCTTGAGCAACTGGTCCGCGTACTCGGCCGAGTAGATCGACGCGAAGCCCATCGTCAGGATCGGCACGAACGTCGCGTTCGGCTCGTTCAGCACGAACTTCACCGTGCTGTCGTCGACCTTCGTCACCGATTTCACGAGCTTCACGAGGCCCATCGACTGCGCATGCGGGAAGCCGCTCGCGCCGGCCACCTTGTGCCACGGATTCGCATCGTCGAGCATCCGCGTGAACGTGAACACGACGTCGTCGGCGTTCAGCGGGCGGCCCGGCTTGAAGTAGTCGGTGGTCTGGAACGCGACGTTCGGGCGCAGGTGGAACGTGTACGTGAGGCCGTCGGCGCTTGCTTCCCATTTGTCCGCGAGCGCGGGCACGACCTTCTTCGCGGCTTCGTCGTAGGACACGAGCGTGTTGAAGATCACGTCGGCCGACGCGTTGGTCGTGACGAGCGAGTTGTACTGCACGACGTCGAAGCCGTCCGGGCTCGATTCCGTGCAGACGGTGAGCGGCTTGGCGGCGGCGAGGCCGGGAGCGGCAAGGGCCGCGGCCACGGCGGCCGCGGCGAATAGCTTGACGTGCATAGGATCTCCCACGTTGCTTGTGTTTTTCGCTGGATGACGGAGGCGGGCGCGGCCCGGCAGCGGGCAGGGCCGGCGCGGCTGGCGAATAGGATACCGTCAAAGCGCGCGACGCGTGGAAAAAGGCGCCGGAACGCGACGAATTGACCGAAAAACGGCTGCGATGGCGACGGAACGGGTGTTGATGCGGCCGTGCGGAGAGGGCGAGCGCGGCGCGGAAGGCGAGGGGCGAGGCGGGCGGCTGCGAATGCGAATGCGAATGCGCGGCGCGAGCGACGGAACGGACAGGATCGCGGCAGCGGTGCGCGGTATGTGGCGCGACACGAAGGTAGAGGCCCGCGCGGATTCGCGCGGTATGGCGAGGCAGACCGGGCCAAGGCCCGACAGCGACCCGGCGAGGCGCTCGCCGGATCCACGGCGCACTTAGTGCGCGCCGGCCTTCGGCTTGCGCGGCGCCTTCTCGAACAGGCGGTCGTACAGCCAGCGCGGCAGCACGTGCAGCACCTTCGCGACGACGCCCATCTGCCACGGAATCACGCGGAACGCGTGCTGCCGGGCGATCGCCCGCGCCGCGCGCGCGGCGAAGCGGTCGGCGTCCATCAGGAACGGCATCCGGTACGGGTTGTGCGCGGTCATCGGCGTGCGAATGTAGCCGGGCGCGATCGTCACGACGCCGACGCCGGCCGGGCGCAACTCGACGCGCAGCGATTCGAGATACTTGATCGCGGCCGATTTCGACGCGCTGTACGCGCCGGAGCCGGGCAGCCCGCGCACGCCGGCGACGCTCGCGACGCCGACCAGCGTGCCGTGGCGCGCGGCCGTCATCGGGCCGACGAACGGCTCGAACGTCGCGACCATCCCGTAGTAGTTGATGTCCATCACGTCGCGGAACGTCGCGAGGTCGCCCTGGCCCGTGACGGCGCCCTGGCTGATGCCCGCGTTCGCGATCACGACGTCGGGGCAGCCGTGCGCGGCGATGAACGACGCGGCGGCGGTGGCCAGCGCATCGGCGTCGCGCACGTCGGCGGAATAGACGGAGATGGACAGCTTCGGGAACCGCCGCGCGAACGCATCGAGTGCATCGGTGCGGCGCGCGACGAGCGCGAGCGTGGCGCCCTGGCGGGCGTATTCCTCGGCCATCGCGAGGCCGAGGCCGCTCGACGCGCCGGTGATGAAGACCTTCAGCGGAGTAGTCATGCCGGCGCGCGGGCGGGGATCAGAGCTTCTTGTCCTGAACCTGCTTCACGAGGAAGTCGAGCACCTGGGCGGTACCCGGGATGCTGTTCGTGTAAGCGGGGCCCGTCTTGTACTTGCCCTGGACGACGACCGTCGGCACGCCGTCGATCGCGTAGTCCTTCAGCAGCTTGGCCGACTGGTTCACCTCGCCCTGCACGCTGAACGAGTTGTACGCGTCCATGAACTTCTTCTTGTCGACGCCCTGCGTCGCCAGGAAGTCGGCCTGCGCCTGCGGCGTCAGCAGGTAGTTCTTCTGCTTGTGGATCGCGTTGAAGATCGCCGGCGTGACCTTCTCGGAAATGCCGAGCGCGGACACCGCGTAGAACAGCTTCGAGTGCGGGAGGAAATCGTCACGGAAGGCGACCGGCACGCGCTTGAAGTCGATGTTGTTGCCCTGCTTCTTCACCCAGGCCTCGATCGTCGGCTCGAATTCGTAGCAGTGCGGGCAGCCGTACCAGAAGAACTCGATCACCTCGACCTTGCCGGCCGGCGCCGACACCGGCTGCGGCGACTTCATCACCTCGAAGTCCTTGCCGGCGGCCGGCGCGGCGGGCGAAGCCTGGGCGAGGCCGGCGGCCAGGCCCAGGGACAGAAGGAGCGTGCTAAGCAGTTTTTTCATGTTGTGAACGTCGAATCGGTTGCTCGGGTTACGGAACGTAACGGGTTCTGCGTGGGCGCGGCCGGGTGGCTTACTGCTTCGTGAAGCGGATCACCGCCGTGTCGACACCTGCATCGGACAGGCGCTGACGGGCCGAGTTCATATCCTCGAACTTCGAGAATGGGCCGACGCGCACGCGGAAATAGGTCACGCCGCTGACGTCGCGCTTCGACACCTTCGACTCGAAGCCCTGGAAGCCGAGGCGCGCACGCTGCTGTTCGGCATCGCCTTCCGTCTTGTACGCGCCGACCTGCAGGAAGTAGCCGGTGTTCGCGTCGTTCGCGGTCGGCGGCTTCGCCGCTGCCGCCGCGGCGGCGGCCGACGACGTCGGCTTCGGCGTGTTCGCGGCCTGCTGCTGTTGCTGCTGCTTTTGCGCGGCGGCCTGCTGCGCCTGCTTCTGCGCGGCGAAGCGCGCGAGGTCGTCCTCGCCGCCTTGCTGCTGTTGCTGCGCCTGTTGCGTCTTCTTCGGCGGCGGCGTGGTGTCGGCCGGCTTCGGTGCGACGGCGACGCCGTTGCCCGACGACGGATTGTTCGACGCGGTGGCGTTGCTCGAGCCGGTGGCGCCGTTCGCGTTGCCCGACGGCGGCACTTCGACGATCTGCGGCTCGGGCAGCAGGCCGCCGCCCTGAGTCTGGTTCGCGGCCTGGCCGGGCGCGGTGTTCGGCGGTGCGGATTGCGCGGCCTGCGGCACCGGCTGGCCGGGCGTCTTGCCCTGCAGCGCACGGTTCGGGTCGAACTGCTGCGGCTGGCTCGCGCCGTTGTCGGCCTGCGGCGGCGCGACCTTCGACACGAACGGCGACGGCGAACGCGTGATGTAGAGCGCCACCACCACGGCGATCGCGAGGCCGACGATCAGGCCCAGTACGATTCCAAGAAATGTCCCTCCGGCTTGTTTCGATTGCTTCGAAGTTCGGCGTGGTTGTGCCATTGCTTGAGTCACCTGCAAAAAGAATCGTGAGAGGGCTGCGACGGGCGCCCGACGGCGGGCAATCCGACGGCGGGCGTTGCCGCAGCCAGTCGCGGCCCGGTTCGGGCCGCGCGGACATCCTTACATCTTGGCGGGGGCGGACACGCCGAGCACCGTCAGGCCGTTCTCGAGCACCTGCCGGGTCGCGGCGAGCAGCGCGGCGCGCGCATTGCGCGGCGCTTCGTCGTCGACCAGCACGCGCTCCGCATTGTAGAACGAGTGGAATTCGCCAGCGAGATCGCGCAGGTAGAACGCGACCGCGTGCGGCGCCAGCTCGTTCGCCGCGTGCGTGAGCATGTCCGGATACTCGGCCAGCTTCTGCATCAGCGATGCCGCCTGCGCGCTCGTCAACTGCGACAGGTCGGCGCCCGGCAGTTGCGCGACGTCGACGTTGTAGCGCGACTTCAGTTCGTTGAGCACCGAGCAGATCCGCGCATGCGCGTACTGGACGTAATAGACCGGGTTTTCGTCGTTCTGTTTCAGCGCGAGATCGATGTCGAACACGAACTCGGTATCGGCCTTGCGCGAGATCAGGAAGAAGCGCACCGCGTCGCGGCCGCGCGTGATGGTTGCTTCGTCGATCAGGTCGGGGGCTGCTTCCTGGCCCGCCGCCGCGCCGCCCGACCATTCGATCAGGTCGCGCACCGTCACGTAGCTGCCCGCGCGCTTCGAGATCTTCACTTCCTGGCCGTCGCGCATCACGGTGACCATCTTGTGCAGCACGTAGTCGGGATAGCCCTTCGGGATCCCGATGTGCAGCCCCTGCAGGCCGGCGCGCACGCGCGCGATCGTGCCGTGGTGGTCCGAACCCTGGATGTTGATCACCTTCGTGAAGCCGCGCTCCCATTTCGTCACGTGGTATGCGACGTCCGGCACGAAGTACGTGTACGTGCCGTCCGACTTGCGCATCACGCGATCCTTGTCGTCGCCTTCGTCGGTCGTGCGCAGCCACAGCGCGCCGTCCTGCTCGTAGGTCATGCCGGCCTTGACCAGCGCGTCGACCGTCTTCTCGACGCGGCCCTCGCTGTACAGCGACGACTCGAGGTAGTACTGGTCGAACTTCACGCCGAACGCCTGCAGGTCCATGTCCTGCTCGCGACGCAGGTACGTGACCGCGAACTTGCGGATCGCGTCGAGATCCTCGACGTCGCCCGCGCCCTTGACCGGCTCGCCGTCCGATGCGGCGACCGTTTCGCCGTTCAGGTAGTCGCGCGCGATGTCGGCGATGTACTCGCCGTTGTACGCGGCTTCCGGCCAGCCCGCGTCGCCCGGCTTCAGGCCGCGGGCGCGCGCCTGCGTCGAGATCGCGAGGTTGCCGATCTGCACGCCCGCGTCGTTGTAGTAGAACTCGCGGTGCACCGCATAGCCCTGGCTCGCGATCACGTTCGCAAGCACGTCGCCGAGCGCGGCCTGGCGGCCGTGGCCGACGTGCAGCGGGCCGGTCGGGTTGGCCGATACGAATTCGAGCAGCACCCGCTTGCCTTTCTCGCGATCCGACGTGCCGAACGCGCGGCCCTGCTCGAACACGGCGGCGATCACCGCCTGCTTCGCGGCGGCCGACAGGCGCAGGTTGATGAAGCCGGGGCCGGCGATCTCGGCGGCTTCGACGAGGCCTTGCGCGGCCGGCTGCGCGGTGAGCGCGGCGACGATCCGTTCGGCGAGCTGGCGCGGGTTCGTGCCGAGCGGCTTCGCGAGCTGCATCGCGACGTTGCACGCGACGTCGCCGTGCGCGGCGACCTTCGGGCGCTCCAGCGTGATGGTCGGGGCGACGAATGCTGCGTCGGCGCCTTTCAGCGCGTGTGCGACCTGCTTGACGCTATCCGCGAGCAGGGCTTCGAGGGTCTGTTTGTGTGCTGGCAGCATGCTGGTAGAAGGCTTCGTTGGTGGCGGCCGGAAATGCCGGCCCGCCGGCGCGCTTTTTAAGCGCGCGTTTCAGGGATCGCAGAATTTTAACAGGTGCTAATATGCCGCTCAGGCGGCCCGCGTCCGCGAGGCCGGACGCCGGTCTGCCGGCGTTCCCCAACCTCGCCGCGCAGGCACAACAAGATGAAAAGGGAATTGTCATGATTACGTTCAAGAGCAAGGCGGCACAGGATCTCGACGTGCTGAAGGATTTCGCCGTGTATGTGCTGGGTCTCGTCGGCAAGCAGCTGGGCGAGCGCGGCGTCATTACGCACGACGAACTGGACCACGCGATCGCCAAGCTGGAAGGCGCGGTCGCGCAGGCGAAGCAGGAGCGCGCCGAGCACGCCGGCCATTTCCACGAGGACGAAGCCGACCACGCGCACCACGAAGTGCCGCCGAGCCTGGCGCAGCGCGTCGCGCCGTTCCTGACGATGCTGCGCGAAGCGAAGGCTGGCCAAGCCGACGTGCACTGGGGCTTCTGAGCTTCCTTCTTCCTTGCCGGGCGGATCGAACGGTCGGCCAGACAGGAAAAAGCCCGCTTTCGAGCGGGCTTTTTATTTTGTCTGATGAAATGGCGACGGGGCAGAAGGCGGGCGCGACGAAATGGGGCGGCAGTGCGGGCCTGCCTTGACCGATAGGTGAAATTCCTTATAATTCAATGCAAGACTATGTGAAAGCGGGTGCGAAAACATAGCGCCGCCCGGGCAACCGGGTCCCACCTGGAGTGGGTATTTCGTCGAAAGACGGAAAGAGAATCCCGCATGCGACGGCTGCCGAAAGGCGGCCGTTGGTTTTTCTACGCCCGGATCTTGCGGCCTTCCAGGCTTGCGCGCAGCAACGTGCGCAACGCGACTTTCCGGGCTTCCCGCTGGCGTCGGGTGAGTCCGCCATCCAGCACGTAGGCCGACTGCACGCGCAGGATGAGCCGGCGTTTCCTGATCCGGTCCTTCGCCACCTCGAAGAACACGGCATACACGCGCTGCGTGCCGTCTGACGCGACCTCTTCCACCGTCACGAAATTGGGCTGCCGTTCATCCGCGACAACGATCCGCCGCGTCGCCAGCCCGACGATCATGCCGCGCAACAGCTGCCGTGACGCGCGATACCGGTCCGCGCAGAGCACACGTGTCTCGCGGCCGTCGTCGTAGATCTCGTCGTCTGGAATGGTGTCGCGGGTCCGCCCGTCCCATTTGAGGCTGCGTGTGAAGCAGTGACAGGAGAACAGGACCAGAACCGTCACGTCGAAGCCGGTTTCCAGATCGCAGGTGAACGTCAACGGGCGCAAGTGGCTCAGGTCCCAGCTTTCGCCGCGATAGCGGGTGGGCGGGAACGGGGTGGCGGCGTCGATCGGTGTTTCGGTGATCCTGATCTCGAAGGAAGGCATGGCTGGGCGAGTGTCGGGTCGAGAGATTGCAGCGTTGATCGACGAATATTGAGATTAGTTATCCTGAATAAGTGGTGGGGTAGACAACGCGCCCCGAGATCGGGGCGCGTAACGGTAAGTCGCGGCTGCGCGCCGCGGCTCGATTACAACTGCGGCGCGAGCGCGCGGCGTGCGTCGTCGAGCGACAGCGCCATGCGCCGTGCATAGTCCTCGAGTTGATCCTGCCCGATCTTACCGACCGAGAAGTAACGGCTGTCCGGATGCGCGAGGTAGAAGCCCGACACGCTCGCCGCCGGCAGCATCGCCAGCGAGTCGGTCACGCTCATGCCGATCTCGTCCGCGTGCAGCACGTCGAACATGTCGCGCTTCACGAGGTGGTCGGGGCAGGCCGGGTAGCCGGGCGCCGGGCGGATGCCCGCGTATTTCTCGGCGATCAGCGCGTCGTTGTCGAGCGTCTCGCCGCTCGCATAGCCCCACAGCTCGCGTCGCACGCGCGCGTGCATCGCTTCGGCGAACGCTTCCGCGAAGCGGTCGGCGAGCGCCTTGAGCATGATCGCGCTGTAGTCGTCGTGATCGGCTTCGAACTGCTTTTCCTTCACGTCGACGCCGAGGCCGGCCGTCACCGCGAACATCCCGATGTAGTCGGTGACGCCCGACTCTTTCGGCGCGATGAAATCGGCGAGCGAGCGGTTCGGCCGCATCACGCCGTCGACCACCGGGCGCACGCTCTGCTGGCGCAGGTTGCGCCACGTGAGCAGCACCTCGGAGCGCGACTCGTCGCTGTAGATCTCGATGTCGTCGTCGTTGACGGTGTTCGCCGGCAGCAGCGCGATCACGCCGTTCGCGGTCAGCCAGCGCCCCTGGATCAGGCGCGCGAGCATCGACTTGGCGTCGGAGAACACGCGCCGCGCCGATTCGCCGACGATCTCGTCATTCAAAATCGCCGGGTACGGGCCGGCGAGATCCCAGGTCTGGAAGAACGGGCCCCAGTCGATGTAGTTCGCGAGCTCGTTCAGGTCGTAGTTCCTGAACACGCGGCGGCCGATGAACTTCGGCTTCACCGGCTGGTAGCCGGCCCAGTCCACCTTGGTCTTGTTCGCGCGCGCCTCGGCGAGCGTGACCATCGGCTGCGCCTTGCGGTTCGCGTGCTGGTCGCGAATGCGTTCGTAGTCGGACTTCAGCTCGTCGAGATACTTCGCCGCGCCTTCGTCGGACAGCAGGTTCGACGCGACCGACACCGAGCGCGACGCATCGGGCACGTAGACGACCGGGCCTTCGTAGTGCGGCGCGATCTTCACGGCCGTGTGCACGCGCGACGTCGTCGCGCCGCCGATCAGCAGCGGAATCTTCTTCACGCGGAAGTAGTCGTCGCGCTGCATTTCGGACGCGACGTACGCCATTTCCTCGAGGCTCGGCGTGATGAGGCCCGACAGCCCGATGATGTCCGCGCCTTCGACCTTCGCCTTCGCGAGGATCTCGTTGCACGGGACCATCACGCCCATGTTGACCACTTCGAAGTTGTTGCACTGGAGCACGACCGACACGATGTTCTTGCCGATGTCGTGCACGTCGCCCTTCACGGTCGCGATCACGATCTTGCCCTTCGCGCGCACGTCGCCGCCCGCTTCCGCGAGCAGGCGCTTTTCTTCCTCGATGAACGGGATCAGGTGCGCGACCGCCTGCTTCATCACGCGCGCCGATTTCACCACCTGCGGCAGGAACATCTTGCCCTGGCCGAACAGGTCGCCGACGACGTTCATCCCGTCCATCAGCGGCCCTTCGATCACGTTGATCGGACGGCCGCCGGCCGCGGCGATCTTCGCGCGCGCTTCTTCGGTATCCTCGACGATGAAGGTCGTGATGCCGTGCACGAGCGCGTGCGCGAGGCGCTTCTCGACTGGCTGGTTGCGCCATTCGAGGTTCTCTTCCTTCTTCGCGGCGCCGGTCTTGAACTTGTCGGCGATCTCGAGCAGGCGATCGGTGGAATCCGCACGGCGGTTCAGGATCACGTCCTCGACGCGTTCGCGCAGCTCCGCGTCGAGATCGGCGTACACGCCGAGCTGGCCCGCGTTCACGATGCCCATGTCCATCCCGGCCTGGATCGCGTGATACAGGAACACGGTGTGGATCGCCTCGCGCACCGGGTCGTTGCCGCGGAACGAGAACGACACGTTCGACACGCCGCCGCTCACCTTCGCGTACGGCAGGTTCTGCTTGATCCAGCGCGTCGCCTCGATGAAGTCGACCGCGTAGTTGTTGTGCTCCTCGATGCCCGTCGCGACCGCGAAGATGTTCGGGTCGAAGATGATGTCCTCCGGCGGGAAGCCGACTTCGTTCACGAGGAAGTCGTACGAGCGCTTGCAGATCTCGGTCTTGCGCTCGTACGTATCGGCCTGGCCGGTCTCGTCGAACGCCATCACGACCGCGGCCGCGCCGTAGCGGCGGATCAGGTTCGCGTGGTGGCGGAACGCGTCCTCGCCTTCCTTCAGCGAGATCGAGTTCACGATCGCCTTGCCCTGCACGCACTTGAGGCCGGCTTCGATCACGTCCCACTTCGACGAGTCGATCATGATCGGCACGCGCGCGATGTCCGGCTCGGATGCGATCAGGTTCAGGAAGCGCACCATCGCCGCCTTCGAATCGAGCATCGCCTCGTCCATGTTGACGTCGATCACCTGCGCGCCGTTCTCGACCTGCTGGCGCGCGACGGCGAGCGCCTCGTCGAACTGGCCGTTGAGGATCATCCGTGCGAACGCCTTCGAGCCGGTGACGTTGGTGCGTTCGCCGACGTTGATGAAGAGCGTCCCGGGCGTGACGTTGAACGGCTCGAGGCCGGCAAGGCGCATCATGTGATCGGTCATGGCGGTGCGAATTTGGTGATGAAGGACGTGGGGCAGGCGGGTCAGGCGTTGTCGCTGTACTGGTTCGGCCAGCGGCGCGGCTTCACGTCGGCGAGCGCCTTCGCGATCTCGGCGATGTGCTCGGGCGTCGTGCCGCAGCAGCCGCCCGCGAGGTTCACGAGCCCGGCCTGCGCGAATTCCTTCAGCAGGCCCGACGTGACGTCCGGCGTTTCGTCGAAACCGGTGTCGCTCATCGGGTTCGGCAGGCCCGCGTTCGGGTAGCACGACACGTAGGTGTCGCACAGCTTCGCGAGCTCGGCGATGTATGGACGCATCAGCGCCGCGCCGAGCGCGCAGTTCAGGCCGAACGTGAGCGGCTTCGCGTGACGCAGCGAATTCCAGAACGCCTCGACGGTCTGGCCCGACAGGATCCGGCCCGACGCATCGGTGACGGTGCCCGAGATCATGATCGGCAGGCGCTCGCCGGTGTCCTCGAACAGCTCGTCGAGCGCGAACAGGGCGGCCTTCGCGTTCAGCGTGTCGAAGATCGTCTCGACGAGGAACAGGTCGACGCCGCCGTCGAGCAGCGCCTTCGCCTGCTGGTAGTACGCGGTGCGCAGCTCGTCGAACGTGACGTTGCGGGCGCCCGGATCGTTGACGTCCGGCGAGATGCTGGCCGTCTTCGGCGTCGGCCCGATCGCGCCCGCGACGAAGCGCGGCTTGTCCGGCGTCGCGTATTTCGCGGCCGATTCGCGTGCGAGCTTCGCCGATTCGACGTTCATCTCGACGACGAGATCTTCCATCCCGTAGTCGGCCTGCGCGACGGTCGTCGCGCCGAACGTGTTGGTTTCGACGATGTCGGCGCCGGCCGCGAAGTACTGGTCGTGGATCTCGCGGATGATCTGCGGCTGCGTGAGCGACAGCAGCTCGTTGTTGCCCTTGATGTCGCGCGGGAAATCCTTGAAGCGCTCGCCGCGATACGCGGCCTCGTCGAGCTTGTAGCGCTGGATCATCGTGCCCATCGCGCCGTCGAGGATCAGGATGCGCGATTTGAGCAGCGCGGGCAGGGCGGCGCCGCGCGTGTAGCGCGCGTCGAGCGGGACGGAAGCGGCGAGAGGAGTCGCAGACATGGGCGGAAGACCGGCGAAGACGGAAAACCGTCATTGTAGCCGGTGCGTCAAGCGGTCGCCGCCCTGGCCGCGCCGGCCGGGCGGCCGCCAAATGAAAGCCCCCGCCGGCGAGCCGGACGGGGGCAGGATCGGAGTGCACGCGGCGCCGCGTCGATGCGCGGCGAATGGCCCGGCCGCGTGGCGCGCCGGGCCGCGAGTCGTCAGTGCAGCACGACGGGCATCATCATCAGGCTGTCGAATTGTCCGAGGAATTCGTCGACCTCGTCGAGCGACGGTTCATCCTCGATCAACTGCTTCACGTGCGCGCGGAATCGTTCGGCAAGTTCGCCGTCGATGAAGATCTCGCGCTGCGCGTTCTTGTCGACGATTTCATATCCGCCGGCATTCATCAGGTGATGGCCGGCCTGCGGCGCAAATTCGACGACGCAGTAGTTGGGGCTGTTGTAGATCATTTGCATGGCGGCACTCCTCTTCGCAGTGGCATCTGGCCTTGTTGTCCCCTAGGTGGGGCAAGCCTTGCCGGTTTCAAGGGGCTTGCGCTGCACACCCCGTTCCTCCCGTTCGCGTGGGGTGTATCGGTTAGAAGCCGATGTCTATCAAACGTTTCTCATTGTGAGCCGGTGGACTGAAATAGTTGTTAAAGAGTGTCATCGGCCATTTCCGGGAAAACTGTAATCGGTCGAAATTGCCGATTCGTGCATGTTTTTTACTGTGTGACAACCGAGGAGGCCGGTGGTTGCACGGTTGCAGCGGGCGTGGACGGCGCCGCTTGCGCGGGCGGCGCGGCCGGCACATCGGGCGCCGGTGCGGCGTCGGGCGCGCTCGTTGCGCCGCCGGGCGGTGCTGCATCCGCAGGCACGTCCGGTGCGGCGAGGCGGCCGTGCCACAGCAGCTCGATCTGCGCGCCGTTCGGCTCGGTCTGCACGAGCCGCGCGGGCAGCCAGCCGAGCGACGGCGCGAGCCACATGTCGATGCGGCGCGTGTCGCCGTCGCGGCGCGGCAGGCGCATGAAGTGCCGCGCGGCGATGATGCCGGCCTGCGTCTGCACCTGCTCGTCGCCGATCACGGTGATCGGCCAGGTCTCGCCGCTGTTGTTGTCGATCACGAAGAACTGCTGCGTGACGCCCGGCTTGTACGCGGAAGGATTGCCGCGCACGAGCCCCGACAACTGCATCAGCATGCTGAAGCGGTCCTGCACGCCATCGGGCAGCGGCGCGTTGTTCGGCGTGCGCGTGAACACGACCTGCCGGATCTCGCGGTTGAAGATCGCGATGTCCTCCGGCCGCTTGCCCCGCTTCTCGACGTAACGGTCGGGCGCGACGCCGAATGCATCGATGCGGCCTTCGCTGCGATAGGCGAACGGGCCGACGAACGGCACGGGCATCGACACCGACAGGTCGTAGGTGTGCCCGTCGGTGCGCCAGCGGATCGTGCCGATCATGTTCTGCATGCCGTTGTAGAACGTGTCGTACTGCAGGTCGCCGGACGGCGGCGCGGCGAACTTCACGCCGCTCGCGGCAGGCCCCGGCGTCGCGGCGCTGGCGCCGGCGGCCGGCGCGGCGTGCGCGCCCGACGCGCCCGGTACGCCGCTCGCGGCGGACGCGGCGGCAGCGGGCGGTTCGCCGTGCTCGGCCGTCTGCGTCGACGTGAGGACCGGTTCGTCCGGCGGCGCGGGTTTCGGCGGGGCCGCCTTCGGCGCGGCGGGTGCGGCCGGACGTTCGACCGGCTTCGACTCTGGCGGCGCAGGCTGGCGTTCGATCGGCCGCGGTTTCAGCAGTTCGATCTGCACGGGGATGTCGGCGGGCGGCGGCGGCGTGAACGATTCGCGGTTGCGCATCAGCCAGAACCCCGCGAGCGCGTGCAGCACCAGCACGGCGACGAGCGCGACGCCCACGCGCAGCCAGCGGCGGGGCGGGGCGTAACTCGGGCGAAGGTCGGCAGGCTGCATGGGCATCGGAACGGGGTCGGGGCGCGTGCGTGACGTCGGGCGCGCGGCGCGCGCCACAGGAATCGGACCGCCGGATGCGCCGCGCGTTCGCGACGCGTGACGTGGGGTGAGCCGGAGGCGTCAGGCGTCGCGTGCGTCGGGACTATAGCCGAGTTCGTAAGACAGTTTCCGCGCGCACGCGCGCAGCGCCGTGTCGATCTCGCCGCCCCACGCGATGTCGAACGAGCCTTCCTGGCCGAGCGCGACGATCGCGAGCGCGAGTTCGCCGACCGCGTCGAACACCGGCATGCAGAACGCGTGGATCGTCGGCAGCAGCATCCCCTCGACGCGCGCGGCCTCGTGCCGGCGCACGTCGGCGAGCACGGCGTCGACTTCGTCGAGCGTGCGCGGGCCGCCGTGGTGCGGCGAGCGGCGCGTATCGGCGAGTTCGCGCTCGAGCATCGCGGCGGTCTTGCTGCGCGGCAGGTACGCGGCGAACAGCAGGCCCGTCGCGGAGCCGAGCAGCGGCATCACGTCGCCGAGCTTCAGCGACGCCTTCGCCGGATGGCTCGATTCCATCCAGTGCACGATCGTCGGCCCCTGGTTGCCCCATACCGCGATGCCGACCGTCTGGTCGAGGCGGTCGCGGAATTCGGTCAGCGCGATCCGCGCGAGCTTCACGCCGTCGACGCGCGCGAGCCGCGCGAGGCCCATCTGCAGCGCGAAGCCGCCGAGCTCGTAGCGGCCCGAGACGGGATCCTGCGACACGACGCCGAGCCGCGAGAAGCTGACCAGGTAGCGGTGCGCCTTCGCCGGGCTCATGCCCGCGCGCTGCGCGAGATCGCGCAGCATCATCGCGCGCGGCTCGCTCGTCAGCACGTCGAGCAGGCGGAAGCCGACCTCGATCGACTGGATGCCGGAACGGACCTTCTCGCCGTGTTCGCCGGACGCGGTGTCGTCGGTATCGGAGTCGGTGAGATCGTCGTCGGGAAGCGGGCTGGCGGGCATGGGCAACGGGTGCGCGAAAATGCGGCAGGAAACGGGGTGAAAACGGCGCGCGCGATCGGGGCGCGCCGCATGGATTCACCATCGTAAAATAGATTCCCTCCATCGTCACTACAACGGCAGATCCTCCCTATGAAACTTGCTTCGCTGAAGGACGGCACGCGCGACGGCCAGCTGATCGTCGTGTCGCGCGACCTGCACACCGCGGCGATCGCCGATGCGGTCGCGCCGACGTTGCAGCGCGTCCTCGACGACTGGGCGTTCTACGCGCCGCAACTGCGCGACCTGTACGACGCACTGAACCACGGCCGCGCGCGCAACGCGTTCGCGTTCGATCCGGCCAACTGCATGGCGCCGCTGCCGCGCGCGTTCCAGTGGGCCGACGGCTCCGCGTACGTGAACCACGTCGAGCTCGTGCGCCGCGCGCGCGGCGCGGAGATGCCGCCCGAGTTCTGGACCGATCCGCTGATGTATCAGGGCGGCAGCGACGATTTCCTGGGGCCGCGCGACGACGTCGTGTGCCCGTCCGAGGAATGGGGCATCGATTTCGAGGCCGAAGTCGCGGTGATCACCGGCGACGTGCCGATGAGCGCGTCGCCCGACGCCGCGCTGAAGGCCGTGCGGCTCGTCACGCTCGCGAACGACGTGTCGCTGCGCAACCTGATTCCGGCCGAACTCGCGAAGGGCTTCGGCTTCTTCCAGAGCAAGCCCGCCACCGCGTTCGCGCCGGTCGCCGTCACGCCGGACGAGCTCGGCGACGAATGGCGCGAGGGCCGCGTGCACCGCCCGATGATCGTCCACTGGAACGGCAAGAAGGTGGGGCAGCCCGATGCGGGCACCGACATGGTGTTCCACTTCGGCCAGCTGATCGCGCACGCGGCGAAGACGCGCAACCTGCGTGCCGGCTCGATCGTCGGCTCCGGTACGGTATCGAACAAGGATGCGAAGCGCGGCTACTGCTGCATCGCCGAGAAGCGCTGCCTCGAGACGATCGAGCACGGCGCGCCGCAGACCGAATTCATGCGTTACGGCGATACCGTGCGCATCGAGATGTTCGATGCGGCCGGCAAGTCGATCTTCGGCGCGATCGAGCAGTCGGTTTCCCCACCCGACGGCGCGGCATAGGCAACGCGGCGGCGGCACCCGGCCTCGGCCCGCGCGCCGGGTTTCGCCCGATGTTTGACCGCGCGGGCTTGGCTACACTCGATTCAAGCGTTCGAGCGCCTCGAACAAGGAGCAGCAGATGGCCGATCTCGCCGCGTACGGCGGTTACGAAGCACTGAAGGTGACGCGCCGCGATCATGGCGTGCTCGATATCGTGATGAGCGGCGACGGGGCGAACCGCAGCGGCCTCGCGACCGCGAACGCGCGCATGCATCGCGAGCTCGCCGACATCTGGCGCGACGTCGATCGCGATCCCGACACGCGCGTCGCCGTGATCCGCGGCGAAGGCAAGGGTTTTTCGGCGGGCGGCGATCTCGCGCTCGTCGAGGACATGGCGAACGATTTCGACGTGCGCGCCCGCGTGTGGCGCGAGGCGCGCGACCTCGTCTACAACGTGATCAATTGCAGCAAGCCGATCGTGTCGGCGATGCATGGCCCGGCCGTCGGCGCGGGGCTCGTCGCCGGGCTGCTCGCCGACATCTCGATCGCCGCGAAGGATGCGCGCATCATCGACGGCCACACGCGGCTCGGCGTCGCGGCCGGCGACCACGCGGCGATCGTGTGGCCGCTGCTGTGCGGGATGGCGAAGGCGAAGTACTACCTGATGCTGTGCGAGCCCGTGAGCGGCGAGGAGGCCGAACGGATCGGGCTGGTCTCGCTCGCGGTCGAGCCCGCCGACCTGCTGCCGAAGGCGTACGACGTGGCCGAACGGCTCGCGCACGGTTCGCAGTCGGCGATCCGCTGGACCAAGTACGCGCTGAACAACTGGCTGCGCACGGCCGGGCCGACCTTCGATACGTCGCTCGCGCTCGAATTCATGGGCTTTTCGGGGCCCGACGTGCAGGAAGGCATCCGCTCGCTGCGCGAGCGGCGCCCGCCCGCGTTTCCCGGCGACGCGCCGTTCTGACGCGCGCGCTATGATCGAATCATGGGCGGCCGCGCGACGCACGGCCGCCTCGCTCCCCCAGTCAACCAGGATGCCCGTATGACGACCGATGCCTCCGGCGCCAACCCTTTCGCCGGCTTTGCCGGGTTCCAGCCCGCCGACATGATGGACCGGATGTGGGACATGATCCGGATGTCGCCGTTCGGCGGGATGGCGCCGTTTCCGGGCGCCGCGCACGGGCTGCCGCCGTCGCTGTCGAGCATGTCCGACATGATGTCGCCGCTCACGAGCGTCGAGGAGCTCGACAAGCGGATCACCGATCTGCGCGCGGTCGAGCAGTGGCTGAAGCTCAATCTCGGGATGCTGCAGTCCGCGATCCAGGCGCTCGAGGTGCAGCGCGCGACGCTCGCGACGCTGCGCGCGTTCGGCGCGTTCGCGCAGAGCTCGATGTCGGCGGCCGAGGACGCGGCGGTCGCCGCCGCGCAGGCCGCGAAAACCTCGGCGGGCGAGGCCGCGCCCGCACCGGATGCAGCGGCTCCGGCGGCGGATGCGCCGGAAGGCGACCCCGCGCAGCAGCCGTTCGATCCGGCCGGCTGGTGGAACCTGCTGCAGACGCAATTCAACCAACTCGCGAGCCTCGCGATGGCGCAGCCGGGCATGCAGCCTGCGGCGCCGGGCGCCGCGTCGCCCGAGCCCGCCGCCGCGCCGGAACCCGTCGCGAAGCCCGCCGCGGCCGCGCCGCGCAAGCCCGCGGCCAAGCGCGCCGCGAAGCCGTCCGGTTCGGCCGCGGCGCGCGCGGCGGCCGCTTCGTCGCCCGAAACGCGTCCGCCGAAGCGCTCGACGTGATGCGGCGCAGGTAGCAGGTCGATCATGCGACTCGCGCTCGTTCTGATGGGAGGCGGCGCGCGCGCCGCATACCAGGTCGGCGTGCTGAAGGCGCTGGCCGAGATCGCGCGCGAGGCCGATCCGCAGCGGCACACGGTGCCGTTCACGGTCGTGTGCGGTTCGTCGGCCGGCGCGATCAACGCGACGTCGATCGCGAGCCACGCGGACGACTTTTCCCATGGCGTGCGGCGCCTGCTCGAATTCTGGGAGCCGTTGCGCGCCGATTACGTGTATCGCACCGACTGGCTCGGCATCGCGGGCGCCGGCGCGCGCTGGCTCGCGACGATGACGTTCGGCTGGGCGGCCCGCCGCTCGCCGCGCGGGCTGCTCGACAACACGCCGCTCGCGCACCTGCTGCAGCGCGAGCTGAGCTTCCACCGGATCGAGCAGATGCTCGAGGCGCGCCTGCTGCACGCGCTCGCGGTCACCGCGCTCAGCTATTCGAGTGGCCGGCACCTCACGTTCTACCAGGCAGCCGAGCCGATCCAGGCGTGGCGGCGCGCGCAGCGCACCGCGCGGCTCGTCGATCTGTCGGCGTCGCACCTGCTCGCGTCGTCGGCCATTCCGTTCGTGTTTCCCGCCGTGCCGCTCGTGCTCGACGGACAGGTCGAGTACTTCGGCGACGGCTCGATCCGGCAGATCGCGCCGCTGTCGCCGGCGATCCACTTCGGCGCGGACCGGATCGTCGTCGTGGGCGCTGCCGACCCGCGGCCCGAGATTCCGGCCGCGAACGGCGCGGGCCGGGCGCGTGGCTACCCGACGCCCGCGCAGATCGGCCAGCAGGTGCTCGCGAGCGTGTTCCTCGACTCGATCGGCTCGGACATCGAACGGATCGAGCACATCAACCGGATGATCGAGCACTTGCCGCACCAGGTCGAGATCGACAGCGGCTGGCGGCACGTCGACGTGCTCGCGATCGCGCCGTCCGAGCGCATCGAGCTGATTGCCGCGAAGCACCTGAAGCAGATGCCGGCGACGATGCGCGGGCTGCTCGGCGCGATCGGCGGCAGCCAGCCGGCCGGCGCGTCGTTCGCCAGCTACCTGCTGTTCGAGGAAGCCTTCACGCGCGAGCTGATCGAGCTCGGCTACCGCGACGGCCGCGCGCAGCGCGAGACGCTCGCCGGCTGGATCGCGCAGGCGGACGGCAGCAGCGCGCCGGCGGCCGGCACGCCGCCCGAAGACGGCCTCGCGACCGACGAAATACGGGTCTGACACGCGCAGGCGCAATGCAAGGTTGCGTTTTCGCGACGGCCGGCCGCGACCGATCGCCGCATCCCGGTTGGCGGCGCGCGATCGGGCCGGCGTCTCGGAAGCGTCATGCACGCGTGCTATCATGGCCGCCGCCGTATACACCATATCGAGCAGCCCGCCGATCCGGCATCCGCACGGGACCTTTCGGGGAACCCGCCTGGGGCAGGGGACGGGCGCGCCAACGAGCCGGCCAGCGCCGGCCCCCCACTCAGGCAAGCGCGGCCGGCTCCGTCCGAACGGAGCGGGTTGCGGCATGCCCAACGGCGGCGACGCGGCCGCCCGGCAGCCGGACGAGGAATCAGCGTCCGGCGGGCCGGTTTCCCGCGTAAAATTAGAGTCTTGGCTGCAAAAAGCGCGCGTGGCGCGCTTGCGCGGCAACAGTCACGTTTAGAGAAGTCGCATTGCGCAGAACAGGGGTGGGACCATCATGAACACCATGCTTTATCCGGAACTTTACAGGTCGCTCGAAGCTGTCCGCTGGGACATGGAGAAGGACATTCCGTGGGACAAGTTCGACGCTTCGCTGCTCACCGACGAGCAGGCGAAGACGATCAAGATGAACGCGATCACCGAATGGTCGGCGCTGCCCGCGACGGAAATGTTCCTGCGCGACAACCAGCACGACAGCGACTTTTCCGCGTTCATGAGCGTGTGGTTCTTCGAGGAGCAGAAGCATTCGCTCGTGCTGATGGAATACCTGCGCCGCTTCAAGCCGGAGCTGGTGCCGACCGAGGAGGAACTGCACGCGGTGCGTTTCCAGTTCGATCCTGCGCCGCCGCTCGAGACGCTGATGCTGCACTTCTGCGGCGAGATCCGTTTGAACCACTGGTACCGCTGCGCGGCCGACTGGCACACCGAGCCCGTCATCAAGCAGATCTACGAAACGATTTCGCGCGACGAGGCGCGTCATGGCGGCGCGTACCTGCGCTACATGAAGAAGGCGCTGAACAACTGCGGCGACGTCGCACGTGCGGCCTTCGCGAAGATCGGCGTGCTGATGGCGTCGGCGCGCCGCACCGAGAAGCCGCTGCACCCGACCAACCTGCACGTGAACCAGGCGCTGTTCCCGCGCGACACCGTGCAATCGCGCCTGCCGGATCCGGAATGGCTCGAGCGCTGGCTCGACGAGCAGATCCGCTTCGACGGCGAGTGGGAGAAGAAGGTGGTCGAGCGGATCCTGCACAACCTGTCGATCCTGTTCGAGCGCACGTTCGCCACCGCGCAGGAGCTGAACCGCTACCGCAAGGAAGTCACCAGCCGCCTGCAGGCCGAAAGCGGCCCGTCGTCGGCCGCGCAGCCGGCCTGAGGCCGGCAGGTGCCGGCGCCGGCGCGCGTCGTGCCCGATTCGCGCCCGGCTCGCGGCCGGTGTCGCGTGTGTTGCGTGAAGCCCGCCCGGCCGGTCCGGCGGGCTTTTTATCTGGCGCTGCCGTCGCGCGCGCCGTGGTTCAACCCGTCCTGTCGCCATCATGTCCGCCACCTTCGAACGCAAGCTGATCACCCGTGACGCCCTCGTCGCGCTGCGTGCGTCGCTGCCGTCGCCCGTCGTGTTCACCAACGGCGTGTTCGACATCCTGCATCGCGGTCACGTCACGTATCTCGCCGATGCGAAAGCGCTCGGCGCGTGCCTGATCGTCGGCGTGAACAGCGATGCGTCGGTGCGCATGCTCGGCAAGGGCGACGACCGGCCGATCAACCGCGAAGAGGATCGCGCGGCATTGCTCGCGGCGCTGGAAAGCGTCGACTGGGTCGTGACGTTCGGGGAAAAGACGCCCGTGTCGCTGATCGAGGCCGTCCGTCCGGACATCCTCGTGAAGGGCGGCGATTACGACATGGACGCGCTGCCGGAATCGGCGCTCGTGCGCGGCTGGGGCGGCCGGGCGCTGGCGATTCCGTTCGAGCACGATCGCTCGACCACCGCGTTGCTGAAGAAGGTGCGCGCGCAACAGTCCTGAGCGCGGCGCGGCGCCGTCACGGGGCCGATGCCGCGAGCGGCGCGGTCGTGACGGCCGGCGCCGCGATCGGGCCGCCGACCACGGGCTGGTCGGTCGCGCGCATGAGCGGTGTCACGCGCAATGCGTCGGGCCGCACCTGCCGCGACAGCACGCCGGGTTCGCGCGGGCCGGCCGCCGGCAGCGGCCCGAACACGCCGCGCGCCACCACGAACGCGAGCATGTTGGCGAGAAAGAGAACAGCGATCAGCCAGCGCAGCATCGTCGAAACTCCTTGTCGTCATTGACGTGGTTCACGTCGTTCAGTCGAGCCGGCCGAAGGGCCGGCTTTTTTCATGGTTTCCGTTGACCTGACCGTTCGTGCGGGCCGCAGGCGCGGCGTCGCGCGTATTGCATCGTCGGCGTGACGCGGGCCCGCCTGGGCTTGCATCGGCCCGCGCCGCCGCGCGCCGGCACGCGCGCGTCAATCCGGCGCCGTTGCCGGGTCGCCCGCATCGGCTGCGATCAGCGCGAGCCCGGACAGGATCAGCGCGTCATGCCGCGTATGCGCGACCGTCAATGCACGCGCGACGTCGTCCGCCGCACCGCCTGCCAGCACGAGCCGGACGGGCGCCTGCCAGGCATCGGCGAGATCGCGCCATGCGCGTTCGATGAGGCCGGCCTGCGCGTACAGGCAGCCGGCCGACAGCGAGCGCGGCGTATCGACCTGGAACGGCTCGGCCTGCGCGCCCGCGAGCAGCCCGCTTGCGATATCGGTGGTCAGCGTCGGCAACTGCGCGGTGTGCGTGCCGAGCGCGCGCATCATCAGCGCCCAGCCCGGCGCGATCAGCCCGCCGGTGAACCGGCCGTCCGCGCGCAGTGCCTCGAGCGTCGTCGCGGTGCCGAACGTCGCGATCAGCAGATGCTCGCCCGGAAACGCCGCGTGCGCGCCGATCAGGCCGGCCCAGCGGTCGCTGCCGAGCTGTTCGGGCGTCGTATAGCCGTTCGTCACGCCGCATTGCGCGGGCCGCGAGCGGATCGTCGTGCGCGGCAGGCCCGGCCAGCGTGCGTCGAGCAGCGCGTCGATCCGTGCGGCCACGTCGGCGCCCGCGACGTTCGAGATCCAGGCGCCGCGCGGCCTCGCCACGCGCGACCAGTCGGGATCGGCGCCGCCGTCGCGCGTGTGGCCGAACGCGCCCGTGTCGACGAGCGTGCGCCGCGCGTCGGCGAGCGCCCATTTGATCCGGCTGTTGCCGGCGTCGATCAGCAGGTACGGTTCGCTCATTGCGCTTCGCGCAACGACACGTCGCCGGCCGCGATCGTTTGCACGCCGTTCGGTGTGTCGAGCAGCAACTGGCCGGTCGCGTCGATGCCCGTCGCGATGCCGCGTGCGCGTTCGACGCCCTGTTCGAGCAGCACGACTTCGCGGCCCGCGTATGCGTGCAGCGCGTGCCAGCGCGGCAGGAACGGCGCGAGGCCGTCGGCGCCGAATTGCGCGAGCGCGGGCGTGAGCGCGTTCAGCGACGCGGCGAGCGTATCGGTGAGGTTCGCCGACGCGCACGCGATCGACAGCGCGGCGGGCGGCAGCCCGCTTGCGAGCGTCGCTTCGCGCGCGCGCAGCGCGTCGACCTGCGCGGCCACGGCTTGCGCGCCGCGCACGTTGATGCCGAAGCCGATCACGACGGCGGTGGCGTCGGCGGTGGTCCAGACGGTTTCGATCAGGATCCCGGCGAGCTTGCCGACGATGCGCGGCGCGCCGTCGTCGGCGGCCGTCAGCAGCAGGTCGTTCGGCCATTTGAGCGCGACGCGCATGCGGGCGTCGAGCGGCAGCGTGGCCAGCCCTTCGGCGAGCGCGACGCCGATCGCGATGCTGAGGCCGCCGAGCGCATCGACGGCGCGCGGCACGATGCAGCCGACCGAGCACAGCAGCGCATTGCCGGGCTGCGCGAACCACGGGCGGCCCTGCCGGCCGCGGCCGGCCGTCTGCTCGAACGCGACGCGCACGAGCGGCGCGGGCAACGCGTTCGGGCCGCGCGGCAGCGCCTTGAGCCGGGCCGCGACGTCGGCGTTGGTCGAGCCGGTGGCGGCGACGATGTCGAGCGGCCACGCGCGCGGCGCGGCATCCAGGTGCGCCTCGAGCCGGTTGCGCGCGATGTGCGCGTCGCCGGATTCGGGCGTGTCGGAGGAGGTGGGGGCGTTCATGGCGCCTATTGTAGCGACAGGGGGCGGTGGGAGTTGGCAAGCAGGCAGGCGTGTGTCGAGGCGCTTGTCCGGATCGTCGCGACAGGTCCGCTCGAATTGCGTCGCCGCCAGGCGAAGGTATCGCGTTCTCACGCGGAAGGGCATCGTCACGATAGGTGAAGTCGCCCGGCTCTTGTTCGTGTTGAAAACATATAGTCGACCCACATTAATTGATTGCGATTTCGAATACGTCTGATTGATTGCCTCGTGCGGATTGGGCATTTTGGATTCCAGCCATTGACGACGAGGAATCCAGATGAGCAACGGTCAAGCGTCACCAGCATTTTCTTTCATGGTTATTTGCCGGCTTGCCGCGCAGAGTGGTCGGCTTGTCGTGGACGGCAAGAAGGCAGTCATCGCGTCGGCAGCGGTTCATTCCGCTACGGACGAGAAGCGTTCGGGCCGGACGTTCCGTGGCTGGCCGGCATGATTCGCTATTTCCTTGCCAAAGGCGACCGGGGCGGTAACGCCGTGATTACGGAAGGACTGGAGTTCGTCACGTGTTCCAGTCCACCCCCACGTGTACAGATCGCCACGCTTTACATGAAAACCTACTGCGCGGCTTGCAAACAGGAAGGGTTCATCGCGCCGGAAGGTCCGCGTTTGTCGGGTACGGGGCCCAATGGTCGGCAGTGGGCATTGAGTGGCGATGTCAACGTATGCGGATGTAGTCCGCCCCCCGTCTTCTATGCCGAGCGTGGCATGAAGATGATTCTGACGTCACGAGATGCAGCCGGCGCCGAGAAGAAACTGCGAATGGGGGAGATCGACGAAAGAGAAGATACCGCACCACGATCTCGCACTGCTCCCATCTATGACGAACAGGTGCGCGCCTGCATCGGCACTACGCTATCTCAGAATTATCCGTATTTGATAGAAATGGCCGATGGGCGGACGATCGCGGGCCGCGTCGATACCAACGGTCGGTTGCCGCGCATTCATACCGAGATCTCCGGAAGTTACCAAGTATATTGGGGTGAGGATGCGCTTGCCCACGAGGACTGGCCGCCATGCCAAACAGACCGACAACCGTAACAACGAACACGACGCCTGATTCGATCAAGGGTGTGCAACTCAGGGCAGTAACATTCAAGGAACTGTGGGCCGCGTATCCGTCGGGCAATCCTTATAAGAATCCCGCTTATACCAATCAATGCGCCATTCGGTTGAGCGTCGCGCTTCACCGGGTCGGCATAGAAATGAAGTCCTTTTCGTCGAAACTGGTCAAGCCGCTTGGCGGTCAGTCGAGCATCGGGCGTATCCTGTTGAACGGGCGAGCAACTGCCACGCGCGCCAACGAGCTCGGCGAGTGGTTGAGGCTGCAACCATTTGCAGGGCTGGGGAAGGCGGAAAACGTCACCGGCACCAATTGGAGGGATAGGGTCGAAGGACGAACAGGCATCATCATGTTTGACGGCTACTGGACTCGCGAGGGCGAGGCAGATGCAAATGCAAGCGGTGGGCACATTGATCTATGGAATGGCGAAAAACTCACGGGATTCGGTACTGGAATTCGAATCCGCTGGAATATCGTGATTCCTGGATTTTGGTCCGATTTTCGTGTTTCGAAAAGAATCCTGTTTTTTCCGATCAAATGAAACTATTGGGATTTACCATCGGTGCAATTGCCGGCTCGGCCGTGACCACACTCGTTTGTTGGGGTGGGTTGTATTTGTTCGGCGTTTTGATTCTTCACGGAAGGGGCAGTCTGTTCGATACGCACCCGAGAGTCGCCAACCTGTTTTTTTTCGGCTGGTTGGTATCCGTGGCTGTGGTCTCGGTAATCGGCGGCTGGTGTGGTTGCGTCTGGGGGAGAAACCGGGAAGGAAAAATGCGGGAACGGGATTGAGGTGCGCTCGCCCGGGCCCCGCAACCGATTCCGCGTGACGGCGATCGATGAGCGGGGCGTTAGATCATGCGGATGACTCGCGCCACGGCAAGCGCGAGCCGAAGGACTATCGCGTCACGGCGCGACGACCGGATGCTTCAGCGCATGCGCGGTCTCGATCCACTGCGCGTGGAATTCGCCCGCGTCGGGCCGAAGCCCGAGTTCGCCGTTGCGATAGGCCATCGCGAGCGTCTGCACGGCTTCCGGTAGCTCGTGCTCGGCGGCCCGGCGATACAGCGCGAGTGCGCGCGCGTCGTCGCGCGGCACCCCGCTGCCGTCGCGGTACGCGTTCGCGAGCATGAAGTCGGCAGCCGGAATGTCCGCGCGCGACGCGACGTCGAACCAGTGCGCGGCCTGCACCGGGTCGGCCGCGATGCCGTAGCCGCTGCGGTAGATCAGCCCGAGGTAATACGCGGCGGCCGGGTCGCCCTGTTCGGCCGCCGCGCCGAGCAGCGCGCGGGCGCGTGCATAGTCTTTCGGGAAGTCGCCGCTGCCGAGCAGCAACGCCTTGCCGAGCGCGAGCCGCGCGCGCCGCGCAGCCGGCGCGTCGGCCCGGCCGTCGGCCGCCGCGGCCGTTTCCAGCCAGCCGCGCCCCTCGTCGCGCAGTCCCGGTTCGTGCGCATCGACGAGCGCGATGCCGAGCGCCGCCTGCGCGGCGCCCGAGCCGCGGCGCGCGAGCGTGCGCAATTGGGCCAGTGCATGCGGCTCGGTCGCCTGCGTGACCATCGCCTGCCATTCGTCGAGCTGCGCGGCGCTCGGCGCGGGGCCGGCGCCGCGCAGGCCGGCGGCCGCGACGACGGCCGCGACGGTCACGGCCGCCGCCGCGAGCAGCGCGGCCGGCGGGAGTTTCGCGCGCAGCACGCGCCGCGCGGCGGCTGCGAGGCCGGTTTCGGCGGGTCGCATCGTCCGGATCGGTTGCATCGCGTGTCTCATTGCGTGAGGTCGATTTCGTAGGTCGCGAGGTTCTTGCCCGAGCCGTCGTCGGCCGCGACCTGCGTGATGCCGGTCAGGCCGGCCGCCGCCGCGTCGCCGAGGCGGTTCGGCGCGGACGCGAACCGCACGTGCGCGACCGAGCTCGCGAGCTTCGTGAAGCGCCAGCTGCGCTGCGCGCCGTCGGCCGCGCGCGTGATCGCGCCGCGCTTCTTGATGAACGCAATCAGCACGTCGCGGTTCGCGTCGGGCGACGCGAAGATCGTCTTGCTGCCGTCGAGGCCCGGGAAGTTGCCGCCGCCGCTCGCGCGGTAGTTGTTGGTCGCGACGATGAACTGCGCGTTCGGATCGATCGCCGCGCCCTTGTACGTCAGGTTCCTGATCCGGCTGCCGACCGGCTGCGTGACGTCGATTTCATACGCGAGATCGGCCGACGTGAACATGTCGAAGTTGTAGCCGGGGAAGGTGCTGACGAGCGGCTGCACGGTCGCCTGCGTCGGGTCGATCCGGTTGAAGCGCTTCGCGGCCGTCTCGAGCCAGTTCTTCACGTCGGCGCCGCTCACCTTCACCGCGTACACGGTGTTCGGATACAGGTACAGATCGGCCGCGTTGTTGATCGCGAGCGCGCCCGGCGCGACGTCGGTGTAGTCGGTGCCGCCGCCGAAGCCGCTCTTGAACGGCGCGCTGACCGACAGCACCGGCAGCGACGCGTACTGCGGCAGGTTCGCCTGCACGTAGGTCTTCACGTAGTCGGCCTGCGCCTCGTTGACGATCTGGATCGCGCCCGGATCGCCGACGTCCGCGAAGTACGTGTTCATCCGGTAGTCGGTCGAGCCGATCGGCGTCTTCACGTAGTCGATCGTCGCCTGGTGCTCGGCCGCGATCGCGGCCGAGACCGACGGGTCGGCCGCGACGTAGCTCTTGTCGGCGTTCTGGATCGGCCGCGCCTCGACGGTCGTCTGCGACTGGTCGACGGCCCACGTCTTGCCATCGAACTTCAGGCCGAGCTTGATCACGCCGAGGTGCTTGCCCCAGTAGTTGGCCATCACGGTCGGCACGCCGTTGACGGTGCCCTTGACCTTGTCGACGCCCGGCAGGTTGAACTGCGACACGGTGCTGTTCGGGTCCGGGAACACCTGGTGCGAGTGGCCGATCAGCATCGCGTCGATGCCCGGTACCTTCGACAGCCACCAGCTGCCGTTTTCCATCGTCGGCGAGTACGCGGAATTGTCGAGGCCGCCGTGCGAGATCGCGACGACGAGATCGGCGCCCTTCGCGCGCATTTCCGGAATGTACTTCTCGGCCGCTTCCTTCAGCCCGGTCGTGTAGACCTTGCCGTCGAGCCAGCGCTTGTCCCAGTTCATGATCGCGGGCGGCGTGAAGCCGATGATGCCGATCTTCACGGGCGCGCTGACCGTCTTGCCGTCCGGCGTCGTGGCCGTCACCGTGCGCGTCAGGATCGTGTACGGCGCGAACAGCGGCGCGTTGGTCTTCGCGCTGATCACGTTCGCGAGCACCTGCGGGAAATTCGGGCCCGCGCACTTCTTCTGCTGGGCCGGCGCCGGCAGGCCGTCGATCTCGAACGTGTTGCCGGTCACCTGCGACAGGTACGGCAGCCCGTAGTTGAACTCGTGGTTGCCGATCCCGCCGCCGTCGAATTTCGCGGCGTTCATCACCTTGTAGATCGCGAGCGTCTGGTCGCAGCCGACCGGCTTCACGAGCGCCTGGTAGTCCGACAGCGCGGTGCCCTGGATCGTGTCGCCATTGTCGAGCAGCAGCGTGTTCGGGTACTGCTTGCGCGCCTGCGCGATCAGCGTCGCCACGCGCTCGAAGCCGAGCGAATTGTCGGCGGCGAGTTTGAAATAGTCGTACGACAGCACGTTGGTGTGCAGGTCGGTCGTCTCGAGCAGCGCAAGCGTGGCCGTCGTGCCGACGGGCGCTTGGGCCTCGGCCTGCGACGGCGGCGTGGCGGTGACGTCGTCGCCGCCGCAGCCGGCGAGGACGAAGGCGAGGCTGGCGAGCGCGGCGGCGGCCGGTACGTGGCGGCAGGAAAGCGGGGGGAGACGCATCGGATGTCCTGTTCGGTGTTCTGTTTTATCAAACGCGAGGTACGCACGAATGGCGGCGCGGCGCGCCGACGGCCTGACGTGCGGCGCGTGAGAGTATCGAAAGGAAACGTGACGGAACAATGAAAGGTCGCGATACCGGCCACGGGCCCAGGCCCGTTATTGGCATGAACAGGCCCCGCGACGCTCGGCGGCGTCGGGGCACGGCCCAGCCGCCCCGGCTCCGGCCCGGCGCCCCGGCGGCGCCCCGAGCCCGGTGCCCCGCCCACATCCTCACGTCGCGGCGCCGGGCGGTTCGCTACAATGGCCGCTGTCATCCTTTTGCAAACAACCTGCCCTTGGACTTCGAGACCCCTCCCGGCCTGTCGGTCGACGCCGGCGGCCAGGGCCAGACGGTGCGCCTGACCGGCCAGTGGACCGCGCTCTCGCTCGCGCGCAACCGCGGCGCCGTGGCGCGCCGCATCGCGAGCATCGCCGCCGGGCGCGTCATCGAATGGGATCTGTCCGGCATCGAGCGGCTCGACCACGTCGGCGGCCAGGCGCTGTGGCGCGTGTGGGGCCGCAAGCTGCCGGCGGGCGTCGCGCTGAGCGCCACGCAGCGCACGATCTTCGAGCGCATCGAGCGGCTCGACAGCGCGCGCGAGGCGCCCGAGCGCGTGGTGCGCGTCGATCCCGTCACGCGGCTCGGCCAGGCGATCTTCGCGTTCGGCGAACACCTGCAGGGCGGCATCGCGATGTTCGGCCTCGTGATCCTCGACGCGCTGTCGGTGCTGCGCCGCCCGAAGACGATGCCGTGGAAGGAAACCTCGGCGAACATCTACAGCGCCGGCGCGCAGGCGCTGCCGATCACCGCGCTCGTCGCGTTCCTGATCGGCATCGTGCTCAGCTACCTGTCGGCGCAGCAGCTGCAGATGTTCGGTGCGAACCGCTACATCGTGAACATTCTCGGGCTGTCGGTGATCCGCGAACTCGGCCCCGTGCTGTCGGCGATCCTCGTCGCGGGCCGCTCGGGCTCCGCGATCACCGCGCAGATCGGCGTGATGCGCGTGACGGAAGAGCTCGACGCGATGCGCGTGATGGGCATCCCGCACGGGCTGCGGCTGATCCTGCCGCGCGTGCTCGCGCTCGGCGTCGCGATGCCGCTGCTCGTGATGTGGACCAACATCATCGCGCTGACGGGCGGCGCGCTTGCCGCGAAGATCGTGCTCGGCATCGACATCAACTATTTCGTGCGTTCGCTGCCGGGCGTCGTGCCGATCGCGAACCTGTACATCGGCGTCGGCAAGGGCGTCGTGTTCGGCATGCTGATCGCGCTGGTCGCGTGCCATTTCGGCTTCCGGATCAAGGCGAACTCGCAGAGCCTCGGCGAAGGCACGACCACGTCGGTCGTGTCGTCGATCACGGTCGTGATCCTCGCCGACGCGGTGTTCGCGATCCTGTTCCAGAACGTGGGGCTTGGATGAACGCATCGAACGATACGACCGCGCATGCCGCGGCCATCGGCGCCGGGTCGGTCGGCCCCCGGCCGGGCACGGCCGTCGATGCCGGCGATCTCGTGATCGAGGTGCGCAACCTGACCAAGCGCTACGGGCGCAACATCATTCACCAGAAGCTCGACTTCGACGTGCGGCGCGGCGAGATCGTGTCGATCGTCGGCGGCTCGGGCTCCGGCAAGACGACGCTCGTGCGGCAGATCCTCGGCCTCGAACGGCCGACGTCGGGCACGATCAAGGTGTTCGGCGAGGATACGGCGACGATCGACGACGCAAGCGCGCGGATGATGCGCACGCGCTCGGGGATGCTGTTCCAGCAGGGCGCGCTGTTCTCGTCGATGACGGTGTTCGACAACGTCGCGCAGCCGCTGCGCGAGCTCGGCCGCGTGCCGCCGGATCTGCTGCACGACATCGTGATGCTGAAGCTCGAGATGGTCGGGCTGCCGTGCAAGCACGCGTCGAAGATGCCGGCCGCGCTGTCGGGCGGGATGGTGAAGCGCGTCGGCATCGCGCGCGCGATCGCGCTGGAGCCCGAGCTGCTGTTTCTCGACGAGCCGACGGCCGGCCTCGATCCGCAGGCGTCGGACGAATTCGTCGAGCTGATCGCGACGCTGCACCGCACGCTCGGGCTGACCGTCGTGATGGTGACGCACGACCTCGACACGATGGTCGCGCTGTCGACGCGCGTCGCGGTGCTGGCCGACCGCAAGGTGCTGGTCGCGGCGCCCGTCGAGGAGGCCGCGAACGTCGACCATCCGTTCATCCACGAATATTTCCTGGGGCTGCGCGGGCGCCGCGCATTGCAGGCGCTGCCGCCCGAGCGGCGCGCGAAGCTGCCGAAGGCGGCCCTCGAACCGGCGCTGTCGAGCGTCGAGCTGTAGAAGCAAGGAACCCGCGAATGGAAAACAAATCACATGCGTTCTGGGCCGGCCTGTTCACGATCGCGCTGACGCTCGCGATCGCGGGCACCGTGTTCTGGTTCAACGTCGACCGCACCGTGCGCGTGCCGTACGACCTGCTCGCGCGCACCAACGTGACGGGGCTCTTTCCGGACGCGGCCGTGCGCTTTCGCGGCCTCGACGTCGGCAAGGTGCAGTCGATCGGCTTCGACCGCACGCATCCGGGCCAGATCCGGATCCGCATCCTCGTCGATCACGACGCGCCGATCACGCAGTCGACCTACGGCAGTCTCGGCTTCCAGGGCGTGACCGGCATCGCGTTCGTGCAGTTGGAGGATACGGGGCGCGATCTGTCGCCGCTGCCGTCGTCGCCGAAGGCCATCGCGCAGATCCCGATGCGGCCGAGCCTGTTCGACCAGATCCAGGAACGCGGCGACGTGCTGCTGCGGCAGCTCGAACTGGCCGCGAAGAGCGCGAACGCGCTGATGTCGCCCGAGATGCGCGAGCAGCTGCGTGCGACCGCCGAAAGCCTGCAGCACGCGGCCGACGGCGCCGCGACGCTGACGAAGCAGCTCGGCCCGGCCGTCACCGCGCTGCCGGAGACGATGCACGAGGTGAACCGCGCGATGGCGTCGGCGAACACGCTGCTGCAGCCGAACGGGCCGCTCGTGTCGAACCTGAACAAGGCCGGCACGGCCGCCGAGCAGGTCGGCGTCGCGCTGAACGGCCTCAACGCGCGCGTGCAGTACGACACGCTGCCGCGCTTCAATGCGCTGGCCGACAGCGTCGGCGACGCGTCGCGGCAATTGAAGGACGTCGCCGGTGAACTCGGCCGCAACCCGCGCAGTCTGTTGTTCGGATCGCCCGGCGCGGCGCCCGGGCCGGGCGAAGCGGGCTTCGTCTGGCCGGGTGCGACGGCCGGGCACTGACGCCCATCGAAACCGGAAACCTTACGCAGGAATACGCCATGCCACGAATCCTTGACCGCGCGCTGCGCCCGGCAGCGGCCGCGCTTGCCGTACTGACGCTCGCGCCGGCAACAGCGCGGTGCTGTCGAACATCCGCTACGACCTGGGGCCTGCGTCGTCGGTGGCGACCACCGGTTCGGGCCCCGCGCTGAAGGTGCTCGACGTCGCCGCGCCCGACGCGCTCGATTCCGACAAGTTCGCGTACCGCCTCGCCTATGCCGATGCGCAGCACGTGGCCGTCTATCGCGACAGCCGCTGGACCGCGCCGCCCGCGCAACTGCTCACGCAGCGCCTGCGCGGCGCGCTGTCGTCGCGCGGCACGGTGCTCGAAGGCGTCGACGGCGTGCGCGCGCCGACCCTCAAGGTCGACCTGAGCGAATTCGAGCAGGTCTTCGACGGGCAGTCGCAAAGCCACGGCGCGGTGACCGCGCGCGCGACGCTGACGCTCGACGGCAAGGTGCTCGGCCAGCGCACGTTCGTCGCGCGCGCGCCGTCGAGCACGCCCGACGCGGCCGGCGGCGCGCGTGCGCTCGCCGCGGCCAGCGACGAACTCGTGTCGCAGATCGCCGCGTGGGTCGGCGTGCAGGCGTACGCGGGCACGCCGTGACGCCCGACGCGCAGCCGCGATTGCATCCGCGATTGCATCCGCGATGAACGTGCCGGGCACGCATCGCGCGTCGCCGCTCGCGCGGCAGGCGTTTGCCGCTTACGCGGCGCTGATCGTCTATGCGTCGCTGTATCCGTTCGATGGCTGGGTGTCGCTCGGCATCGGTCCGTTCGATTACCTGCTCGCGCCGATGCAGCGCTACGTGACGGCGTTCGACGTGGTCACGAACGTGCTCGGCTATCTGCCGTTCGGCGCGCTCGGCGTGCTGGCGCTGCACCCGCGCTGGCGGGGCGTGGCCGCGACGCTGATCGCGGGCGCGCTCGGCGTGCTGCTGTCGGGCGCGATGGAAGCGCTGCAGACCTACCTGCCGACGCGCGTCGCATCGAATCTCGATCTCGGCGCCAACGCGCTCGGCGCGCTGCTGGGCGCGGCGCTCGCCGCGCCGGCCACCGGCGCGCTGCTCGACCGCGGCGTGCTGCGCCGGCTGCGCTTCGCGTGGCTCGAGGCCGACGGTTCGACGCCGCTGCTGCTCGCCGCGCTGTGGCCGTTCGCGATCGTGTTTCCGTCGCCGTTCCTGTTCGGCATCGGCGACTGGCCGGCCGCGTTGTGGGAGCGCGCCGACGCGTCGATGCAGGACGCGCTGCTCGCGTGGCTGCCGGCCGCGTGGCACGTCAGCGAATGGCCCGAGCGGGTCGACGGCTGGCTGTCCGATTCCGCGTGGGAAGCCGTGCTCGGCGGGCTGATGCTGTTCGCGGCGCTGGCGATCGCGTCGCTCGCGATGCGCCCGCGCGCGCCGCGCATCCGGCTGCTCGTCGCGCTGGTGGTCGCCACGCTCGTGCTGAAGGCGGCCGCGACGTTCATGCAGTCGGCCACCGGCCTCGTCGTCGTGTGGGCGACGCCCGGCGCGCGGCTCGGCATCGAGCTCGGTTTCGCGGCGGCGCTCGTCGCGTTGCGCGTGCCGGCAACGTGGCGCGCGATGCTCGCGGCGCTCGCGCTCTTGGCCGGCGTCGCGCTCGTGAACCTGCTGCCGGTCAACCCGTTCTTCGACTTCACGCTGTCGGGCTGGCGGCAGGGCCGCTACGTGCACTTCAACAGCCTCGCGCGCTGGCTCGCGTGGATCTGGCCCTACGCGGCGCTGATCTGGCTCGGCCAGCGCGTCGAGCACGCGTGGCTGCCGGCCGCGCTGCGCCGCTGACGCGGCAGCCGGCGGCGGCCGCGCCGCGGGCAGCCGCGTGCGCCGGTCGCTATAATCGTCCGCATCCTCCGTTGCCGCGTCGCGCAACGGCAATTCATCGCCCCTCTTTGCGCACGGCCTCGCGCCGGGCCGCTCGTCATCACCATGGATTCCTACTACCAGCACCACGTCTTCTTCTGCCTGAACCAGCGCGATCCGGGCGCCGAGCGTCCGAGCTGCGCGCAATGCAATGCGCAGACCATGCAGGAATACGCGAAAAAGCGCGTGAAGGAGCTCGGTCTCGCGGGGCCCGGCAAGGTCCGCATCAACAAGGCCGGCTGCCTCGACCGCTGCGAGGAAGGGCCGGTGATGGTCGTGTATCCGGAAGGCACGTGGTACACGTACGTCGACCAGGCCGACATCGACGAGATCGTCGAGTCGCACCTGCGCGACGGCAAGGTCGTCGACCGCCTGAAGATCTGAGCGGGCCGGCGCAATGAACGTTCATACGCAGAAATCGCTGATCGCGGGCCCGGTCGGCCAGATCGAAATCGCGGTCGACCTGCCCGACGCCGTGCGCGAGGGCGGCGCCGCGCCGCGCGGCATCGCGCTCGTCGCGCATCCGCATCCGCTGTTCGGCGGCACGATGGACAACAAGGTCGCGCAAACACTGGCGCGCACGCTCGTGCAGCTGAACTACGTCGTCTACCGGTCGAACTTCCGCGGCGTCGGCGCGACCGAAGGCGTGCACGACAACGGCACGGGCGAGGCCGACGACCTGCTCGCGGTGCTCGCGCACATGCGCGCGCAGCCCGCGTATGCGGATCTGCCGCTCGTGCTCGCGGGTTTCTCGTTCGGCACCTTCGTGCTGTCGCACGTCGCGAAGCGCCTGCGCGACGCGGGCGAGACGATCGAGCGGATGGTGTTCGTCGGCACGGCCGCGAGCCGCTGGCAGGTGGCCGACGTGCCCGAGAACACGCTCGTGATCCACGGCGAGACCGACGACACGGTGCCGATCGCGTCGGTGTACGACTGGGCGCGGCCGCAGGAGCTGCCGGTCGTCGTGATTCCCGGCGCCGAGCATTTCCTTCATCGCAAGCTGCACGTGCTGAAGCGCATCATCGTCGACGCGTGGCGCTAGCCCGCATGCGGGCGCCGGCCTGAGCCCGGTGCCCGTATCACGTACCGGCGCATCCGGTCGGTGCGCACTCCTTGCCGCGCGCAACCTCGCGCGACATCGCGCCGCACTGCGCGGCGCGGTGCCGGCTCTGGGGCCGCGCAACGCGACTGGCACGCCGCCTGCGCCCGCCTTTCGCGCGGCTTCGCGCATGCCTGCCCGCTGCATTCCCGTGTCATGCTTTCGCAGCCGATAGCCGGGCGCCTGCCGCCCGGTTCGCGAAAACGCCGTTCGCGGCCACGTATAATGGCCGCTTCCGCGTTGCCCGCGGCCCGGCTGGGCCCATGCGGCGCTCGTTTTGCCGCCTGTCCGCCCGCTCGCGACGGCCGCGAACCGAACGCGCCCGCACGAGTCCAACCGGCGCGTTTCGCGTCGCCCGACGGTGTCGGGCGAGCGCCCGACACGCCCGCCGCCTTGCCGTTCAACCCTGCGCGTTTCGCACCGCACTTTCTGCCATCAGCCTGAATCGATCATGCGTCTGTCTTCCCAAGGCCTCAAGTCCCTCGCTTCCTCCATCGCCTTCGGCACCGCCGCGCGCAACGTCGCGCTCGGCGTGATGCTGCCCGTCGCGCTCGCCTCGACGATCGTCGTCGCCGAGGCGAAGCCGGCCGCCAAGGCCAAGGCCGCGCATTCGGCGCCGGCCGCCGAGCAGTTCACCGGCGCGCCCGCGACCTACATGCCGGGCGCGGTGCCGCCGCCGGGCGTGAACGCGCGCTCGTGGGTGCTCGTCGACGCGACGAGCAACACGGTGCTCGCATCGGGCAATGCGGACGAACGCGTCGAGCCGGCGTCGCTGACGAAGCTGATGACGGCGTACCTCGTGTTCGAGGCGCTCGACAAGAAGAAGATCTCGATGGAGCAGATCGTCACGCCGAGCGAGGCCGTGCGCCGCGTCGGCCGCGACGAGTCGCGCATGTTCATCGAGGCGAACAAGCCGGTGTCCGTGCACGACCTCGTGTACGGGATGATCATCCAGTCGGGCAACGATGCCGCGATCGCGCTGGCCGAACTCGTCGGCGGCAGCGAAGGGCAGTTCGTCACGCTGATGAACGACGAGGCGCAGCGCCTCGGCATGAAGGGCACGCACTTCGCCGACGTGAACGGCATGCCCGATCCGAACCACTACACGACGGCCGGCGACCTCGCGAAGCTGTCCGCGCACCTGATCCGCGATTTTCCGCAGTACTACGGCATCTTCTCGGAGAAGGAATTCAAGTACAACAACATCCGCCAGGGCAACCGCAACCGGCTGCTGTGGCTCGACCCGACGGTCGACGGCCTGAAGACGGGCCACACGCAGGCGGCCGGCTACTGCCTGATCGCATCGGCCAAGCGCGCGATTCCGGGCGTCGACGGCCAGCGCCGCCTCGTGTCGGTGATGATGGGCGAGCAGAAGGAAAGCGACCGCACGCAGGACAGCATGAAGATGCTGAACTACGGCTACAGCGCGTTCGATTCGGTGCGCCTGTTCAAGGGCGGCCAGGCGATCTCGACGCCGCGCATCTACAAGGGCAAGGACAACACCGTGCAGGTCGGCATGAAGAGCGACCAGTGGGCGACCGTGCCGCGCGGCCTCGGCGACAAGGTCAAGACCGAAGTGGACGTCAACGCGCCGCTGATCGCGCCGCTCGCGCAAGGCCAGCAGGTCGGCACCGTGAAGATCGTCGCCGACGGCAAGACGCTGTCCGAATTCCCGGTCGTCGCGCTGCAGGCCGTGCCGGAAGCGGGTATCTTCGGTCGTATCTGGGACTCGATCCTGCTGATGTTCAGCAAGAAGAAGTAAGCGCGACGGGCCTTTGTTTTCACGACTTCATCCCCATCTGACATAGCCATGAGCCAAGCCGAATTCGAACCGATCGTCTACCTCAGCGTCTCGTCGCAGGAGGAACTGGTGCCGCTGTCCGAAGCCCGTGTGCCGGTGCTCGACCGCGGATTCATCTTCGGCGACGGCGTGTATGAAGTCGTCCCCGTTTATGCGCACGACGGCGCGCACGTGCCGTTCCGGATCGAGCAGCATCTGGACCGGCTCGCGCGCAGCCTGAAGAAGATCGGCATCGACAACCCGCACGACGCGGCGGGCTGGCGCGCGCTGATCGAGCGGCTGGTCGCGGCGAACGCCGAAGGCCTCGGCGACGGCAACGCGCTCGTCTACCTGCAGGTCACGCGCGGCGTCGCGAAGCGCGGCCACGCGTTCCCGGCGAACGCGGTGCCGACGGTGTTCGCGATGACGAGCCCGCTGCGGCTGCCGTCGGCGGAGGAGCGCGCGAAGGGCGTGCGCTGCGTGACGGCCGAGGATCGCCGCTGGCTGCATTGCGACATCAAGTCGATCTCGCTGCTCGGCAACGTATTGATGGCGCAGCATGCGGCCGAACGCGATGCGTTCGAGACGATCCAGCTGCGCGACGACAACGTGACCGAAGGGTCGTCGTCGAACGTGTGGATCGTGAAGAACGGCGAACTGTTCGCGCCGCCGCGCAGCAACAGGATCCTCGAAGGGATCCGCTACGCGCTCGTCGAGCAGTTGGCCGAGGAATGCGGGATCCGGTTCGTCGCGCGCGAGATCAGCGAGGTCGAGCTGCGCTCGGCGGACGAAATCATGATCACGTCGGCCACGAAGGAAATCCTGCCTGTCACGTCGCTCGACGATCTGCCCGTGCAGGGCGGCAAGCCGGGGCCCGTGTTCGCGGCGTTGTACGACGCGTACCAGCGTGCGAAGGCACGCGAGTTTGAACAGTTTGACCTAACCCGGAGAAAGTGATGAGCGAACCGACCAAAACCGTCGAGGTGACCGGCGCGATCGAGACCCGGAAGGAGTCGCTGCTGGAGTTTCCGTGCGATTTCCCGATCAAGATCATGGGCAAGGCGCACCCCGAGTTCAAGGACACGATCTTCAAGGTCGTCGCCGTTCACGACAACGAGATCGACGTGGAGAAGATCGAGGAGCGCGCATCGAGCGGCGGCAATTACACGGGCCTCACGATCACCGTGCGCGCGACGAGCCAGGAACAGCTCGACAACATCTACCGCGCGCTGACCGGCCATCCGATGGTCAAGGTCGTCCTTTAAGCGTCCGTTCCGGCGTCCGGGATCAGCGCAAACGGCCGCTGATCCCTTTCCATCCTCCCTCCAGCGCGCACTCGGCGGGGCATTTCCCCGCCGCGCGCCGCGCGTCCAGCTCGTCGCACAGCCGCTTGAATTCGGCCACTTCCTCGAACAGCCAGGTCCGGAACGCCTGCACGCGCGGCGTGTTCAGCAGCGGCGGCGGACACACGAAAAAATAGTGCCACGGGCTCGGCCCGTCGATGTCGAACAGGCGCACGATGCGCCCGTCGAGCAGGTCGTGCACCGCGAGCGAGCGGCGCACCAGCGCGATGCCCTGGCCCTCGATCGCGGCCAGCAGCAGGTTCGACGAATCCTGGTACAGGATCCCGCGTTTCGGCTCGGTCAACGTATCGAGCCCGGCCGCGTCGAACCACGGCCGCCACAGTTCGTCGTCCGAGCGCAGCAGCGGGTAGTGCACGAGATCGGCGGGCGTCTGCGGCAGCTTGCCGCCGTTCAGCGTCGGCGCGCACGCCGGAAAGAACACCTCCTCGAACAGCGGCTCCACGTGGAGCCCCGGATAGCTGCCGAAGCCGAAGCGGATCGCGAGATCGACGTCGTCGCGCGCGAAATCGGTGAGCGAGTTGGTCGACTGCAGCTCGACGTCGATTTCCGGATGCCGTTCGATGAACGTGCCGATGCGCGGCGTGATGAAGCGCGCGGCGAACGACGACAGCATCGACACCACCAGCCGCCGGTCGCGGTCGCTCGCGCGCACGTCGCGCGTCGCGTCGGCGATCACCATCAGCGCGGTGCGGACCTGCTGCGCGTAGCGCATGCCGGCGTCGGTCAGGCACAGCCGCTTGCCGTTGCGGGTGAAGAGCTGCACGCCGAGCTCCTCCTCGAGCGCGCGCACCTGGTGGCTGACCGCGCCGTGCGTGACGAACAGCTCGTCGGCGGCGCGCGAGAAGTTCTCGTGGCGGGCGGCGGCCTCGAACGCGCGAATCGCGTTCAGCGCCGGGAGCTGGCGGAGGTCCATTTGCTAATTTTCCTCACATCGTCGTGAAAATTGGTCGTTTGGTCGGACGCCTTTGAATGACTACGATTGTAGCCATCGAAGCACTTATTGGCGGAGTCGATCATGCAAGAAATCTCTTCAAGCATCACGTTCGAAATTCCCCCGGGCGAAACCGTGCCGATGAAGGTGCAACGCAGCACGCGGCTGACCGTCCAGTGCGGGCCGGTCTGGGCGACGCGCAGCAACGACGTCGACGACTACTTCCTGGCCGACGGCGAGACGCTCAAGCTGCGCCGCGGCGAACGGCTGTGGCTCAGCGCGGAAGGCCGCCAGGGCGCGTGCGTCGCGTTCTCGGTGTCGCGGCCGCCGCGGGAGGTCGCGCTCGGCGGGCTGACCCGGCTGCGCGAACGCGTGAGCGCGCTGTTCCACGACGGCTGGCGCACCGTCTGACCCTCGTTTCATCCGACGGATACCGGCGATCCGTCCCCCTGCCCAGGCCGGCGAGACCCACGGGTTTTCGGTAAACTACCGCCCATGTCCGTTTCGCCGGTTTCCATCGTGTCCACGCCTGTCGCCGTTTCCGCATCGCCCGCCGGAGCCCCGGATCAGCCGGCCCAGCCGGTCACCGTGCGGTGGCGGGGCCGCGAGGCGTACGAAGCGAGCTTCGACGCGATGCGCGCGTTCACCGACACGCGCACGGCCGACACCGGCGACGAGATCTGGGTGGTCGAGCATCCGCCCGTCTACACGCTCGGCCAGGCCGGCGACCCCGCGCACCTGTTGGTGGCCGACAGCGGTGTGCCGCTCGTGAAGGTCGACCGCGGCGGGCAAATCACCTACCACGGCCCCGGCCAGATCGTCGTCTACCTGCTGCTGGACTTGCGCCGGCGCAAGCTGATGGTGCGCACGCTCGTGACGAAGATCGAGGAGGCCGTGATCGAAACCCTCGCGGCGTATAATCTCGCTTCGGTCCGCAAGGCGGGCGCGCCGGGGATCTACGTGGCATCCGGCGTGCACGAGGGCGCGAAAATCGCCGCGCTCGGCCTGAAGATCCGCAACGGCTGCAGCTATCACGGGCTGAGCCTGAACGTGAAGATGGATCTGCGCCCGTTTCTTGCGATCAATCCGTGCGGCTATGCCGGACTGGAAACCGTCGACATGGCGAGCCTCGAGGTTGCCGCCGACTGGAACGACGTCGCCCACACGCTGGTGGGGCGTCTGATCGCCAACCTCGACGGCGCACCCGCGGCCGCCGACAAGCCGCACGCACTGGAACAATCGAATGACTGACGTTACCGCTTCTCCCGCACCGGCCGATTCGGCCGCGACCCCGGCCTACGATCCGACCGCCAAGCAGAAGGCGCAGGCGAAGACGGCGCGCATCCCGATCAAGGTCATTCCGATCGAGAAGCTGAAGAAGCCCGAGTGGATCCGCGTGAAGGCGGCCACCGGCAGTTCGCGCTTCAACGAGATCAAGACGATCCTGCGCGAGCACAACCTGCACACCGTGTGCGAGGAAGCGAGCTGCCCGAACATCGGCGAATGCTTCGGCAAGGGCACCGCGACGTTCATGATCATGGGCGACAAGTGCACGCGCCGCTGCCCGTTCTGCGACGTCGGCCACGGCCGTCCCGATCCGCTCGACGCGGACGAACCGAAGAACCTCGCGCGCACGATCGCCGCGCTGAAGCTCAAGTACGTGGTGATCACGAGCGTCGACCGCGACGACCTGCGCGACGGCGGCGCCGCCCACTTCGTCGAATGCATCCGCGAAGTGCGCGAGCAGTCGCCCGACACGCGCATCGAGATCCTGACGCCGGATTTCCGCGGCCGTCTCGACCGCGCGATCTCGATCCTGAACGCCGCGCCGCCCGACGTGATGAACCACAACCTCGAAACGGTGCCGCGCCTGTACAAGGAAGCGCGCCCGGGTTCGGACTACGCGCACTCGCTGAAGCTGCTGAAGGACTTCAAGGCGCTGCATCCGGACGTCGCGACGAAGTCGGGCCTGATGGTCGGCCTCGGCGAGACCGAAGAGGAAATCCTGCAGGTGATGCGCGACCTGCGCGCGCACGACGTCGACATGCTGACGATCGGCCAGTACCTGCAGCCGTCCGAGCACCACCTGCCGGTGCGGGCTTACGTGCATCCCGATACGTTCAAGATGTACGAGGAAGAGGCGTACAAGATGGGCTTCACGCACGCGGCCGTCGGCGCGATGGTGCGCTCGAGCTATCACGCCGATCTGCAGGCGCATGGGGCGGGGGTGGTCTGAGCGCCGCGTTCGCGTCCATCGGCAGAAGTCCCGCAATTCACAAAGCCCGCAGCGATGCGGGCTTTTTCGTTGGCGCGGCGGTTATCCGTGCCTGCGCACGGCAATCGTTACCCGACCGGACGCGCAATCCGGTCGAGCATGAAAAGCAAAGCTGAAACGGCATCGATAGCTTCGCAGGATAAGTTCGCTCCCGCCGCGCGCAAAGCCCGTAAAGTCGGCTCTCCCGCAGCAATGCCCGTATTCCGAAGGAGAGCCGCATGTCCCGTTTCAGCTTCATCCGCCGCGCCGTCGTTGCGCTGACCGCCTTTGCCGCGCTCGGCGCGGCGCACGCCGAATCGCGCGAGGTCGTGATCGCGTACCAGGACATGGTCGTGCCGTGGCGCTACGCGCAGGCGAGCGGTGAAGTCGAAAAGGCGACCGGCTACAAGGTCACGTTCCGCAAGCTCGACAGCGGCGCCGACGTGATCCGCGCGCTCGCGTCGGGCTCCGTGCAGCTCGGGGAAGCCGGGTCGAGCCCGATCGCGGCCGGCCTGTCGCAGGGGCTCGACATCTCGCTGTTCTGGGTGCTCGACAACATCAACGACGCCGAGGCGCTCGTCGCGCGCAACGGCTCGGGCGTCACGAGCATCGCGGCGTTGAAGGGCAAGAAGATCGGCGTGCCGTTCGTGTCGACGTCGCATTTCCATACGCTCGTCGCGCTGCAGGCCGCGGGCGTCAATCCGAACGACGTGAAGATCGTCAACCTGCGTCCGCCCGAAGTCGCGGCCGCATGGACGCGCGGCGACATCGACGCGACCTACATCTGGGATCCGGTGCTCGCGAAGGTCAAGCAGTCGGGCACCGTGCTGACGACGTCCGGCCAGGTTGCGAAAGAAAGTGGCAAGGCGACCTTCGACGGCTTCGTCGTGAGCCGCAAGTTCGCGCGCGAGAACCCCGAATTCGTCACGCGTTTCGTGAAGGTGCTCGCGGCGGCGGACGCCGACTACCGCGCGCATGCGGCGGCGTGGAAGGTCGGCTCGCCGCAGGTCGCGGCGGTCGCGAAGGTGTCCGGCGCGAACGCGCAGGACGTGCCGGCCAGCCTCGCGCTCTACGCGTTCCCGACGGCGGCCGAGCAGGCTTCGCCGACGTGGCTCGGCGGCGGCGCGCAATCGGGCGCCGCGAAGTCGCTCGCGGCCACGGCCACGTTCCTCAAATCGCAAGGCACGATCCAGACGGTGCTCGCCGACTATTCGGTCGGCGTCGATCCGCAGTTCGTGCAGAAGGCCGCGCGCTGAGCGCGGCCGTTCAGCCCACTCGTCGCGGAGCCCTTCGATCATGAGCACGCTGGAAGTCCGTCAGGTATCGGTCGCCTACCCGGGCGAGCGCGGCAGGCCGACGACGCAGGCGCTCGCGCGCGTCGACCTGCGCATCGATGCCGGTGAATTCGTCGTCGCGCTCGGTGCATCCGGGTGCGGAAAGACGACGCTGCTCAACTGCATGGCCGGCTTCGTCGCGCCGACGACGGGCGACGTGCGCGTCGACGGCGTGCCGGTCACGGGCCCCGGCGCCGATCGCGGCGTCGTGTTCCAGAAGTACGCGCTGCTGCCGTGGCTCGACGTGCTCGACAACGTCGCGCTCGGGCTGCGCTTCGCGCGCGTGCCGAAGGCCGAGCGCGAAGCGCGGGCGCGCGAGATGCTCGCGCTCGTCGGCCTCGAGCGTCATGCGCATGCGCGCGTGTACGAACTGTCGGGCGGGATGCAGCAGCGCGTCGGCATCGCGCGTGCGCTCGCGAGCGACCCGCGCGTGCTGCTGATGGACGAGCCGATGGGCGCGCTCGATGCGATGACGCGCGGCACGATGCAGGCGCTCGTGCTCGACGTGTGGGCGCGCACCGGCAAGACGGTGTTCTTCATCACGCACGACGTGGAGGAGGCGTTGTTTCTCGCGACGCGTCTCGTCGTGATGACGCCAGGCCCCGGCCGCATCGCAGAAACCTTCGCGCTGCCGTTCGCTCGGCGTTACGTCGAATCGCGCGATGCGCGCGCGGTGAAGTCGTCGCCGGAATTCATCGGCTGGCGCGAGCGGCTGATCGCGTATCTGCATCGCGACGACGCGGTCGCGGAGCCCGCGTGATGAGCGAGCTCGCGCGACACGGCGTGGCCGTCGGGCGCGGCCGGAACAGCACTTTGCACAGGCAGGACGACATGAGCACGCAGGATTCCTGGGCGGCCGATCGCGCGCCCGCCGATTTCGAAGAACGGGATGCGCGCGCGGCGCAGCGGCGCCACGCGGCGCATCCCGCACGCCCATCGCACCGCTACCGGTTGCCGGGGCAAGGGAAAACGGCCGCGCTCAGCACGGCGACGATCGCGGCGCTGGCCGTGCTGTGGTGGGTCGCGACGCATCTGCAGTGGCTGCCGCCGCTGTTCCTGCCCGCGCCCGAAGCGGTGTGGACCGCGTTCGTCGACGCGTGGCACGGCCGTATCCAGGGCGGCCTGCCGCTGTCCGACCATCTGTTGTGGAGTGCCGCGCGCGTGTTCGGCGCGTTCGTGCTCGCAACCGCGATCGGCGTGCCGGCCGGCATCCTGATGGGCGTGAGCCGCGTCGCGCGCGGCGTGCTCGATCCGCTGCTGGAGTTCTATCGGCCGCTGCCGCCGCTCGCCTATCTGCCGCTCGTCGTGATCTGGTTCGGCATCGACGAGACGGCGAAACTCGTCGTGATCTTCCTCGCGTGCTTCGCGCCGATCGCGATGGCCGCGCGCGCCGGCGTGCGCGCGGCGACGGTCGAGCAGATCAACGCCGCGTATTCGCTCGGCGGCAGCTTCGCGCAGATCGTGCGCCACGTGGTGCTGCCCGCCGCGCTGCCGGAGATCCTCACCGGGCTGCGGATCGCGATCGGGTTCGGCTGGACGACGCTCGTCGCGGCCGAGATGGTCGCCGCGACGGCCGGCCTCGGGCAGATGGTGCTCAACGCATCGAGCTTCCTGCGCACCGACATCGTCGTGATGGGCATCCTGATCATCGGCGCGATCGCGTGGCTGTTCGATCTCGCGATGCGCTGGGTCGAGCGGCGCGTGGTGCCGTGGAAGGGAAGGGGTTGACGTCATGCAGGCAGCGGCGGCGCACGCGCGTCGCCGCTGCCTGTCGCACTCAATCCCCCATCGCGACCCCTTCGCGCCGCGGATCGGCCCCGCCGAACCACACCGTCTGCCCCTGCACGTTCAGCCGCTGGATGCCCTGCAGCCCCGAGTTCATCTCGACGACCTGCACGTCGTGCCCGCGGCCCTTCAGCCCGTCGGCGAGCGCGTCCGACACGCGGCCGCGTTCGAGCTGCGTCGGCCCGTTCATCGACCCGAAGTTCGGCAGCGCGATCGCCTGCTGCATCGTCATGCCCCAGTCGAGCACGCCGACCAGCGTCTTCGCGACGTGATTGATGATCGCGGGGCCGCCGGCAGAGCCGACGATCATCGTCACCTGCTTCGTCTTCTTGTCGAACACGAGTTCCGGCGACATCGCCGAGCGCGGCCGCTTGCCGGGCTGCACGCGATTGGCGACCGGCCGGCCGTTCTCGCTCGACACGAACGAGAAATCGGTCAACTGGTTGTTCAGCATGAAGCCGCGCACCATCAGCCGCGAGCCGAACGCATCCTCGATGCTGGTCGTCATCGACAGCGCCTGCCCGTAGCGGTCGACGATCGCGATGTCGGACGTCGACGGCAATTCGGGGCTGCGGTCGTCGGCCAGCGCGAGCGTCGCGCCCTGCGGCGTGCCGGCCTGCGCGACGCCCATGCTGGTGTCGCCGATCAGCCGCGCACGCTGCGCGAGATAGGCCTTGTCGGTGAGGCTCGCCCAGTTGCCGCCCGGCAGCGGCACGAAATCGGGATCGGCGACGTAGCGCGCGCGGTCCGCATACGCGAGGCGCCCGGCCTCGCTGAACAGATGCGCGGCGAACGGCGTCGGCTCGTAGCCGACTTCGTTGCGCACCGGCTTCTGCGCGCCGATCTGCTGCCAGTCGGGCATCGCCTCGAGCATGCCGAGCATCTGCGCGATCGCGAGGCCGCCCGACGACGGCGGCGGCATTCCGCACACGACCGAGCGCCGGTAGTCGGCGCACAGCGGCGCACGCACCTTCGCCTGGTAGCGCGCGAGATCCTGCAGCGACAGCAGCCCCGGGTTGCTCGGGTGCTTGCGTACCTTCGCGACGATGTCGCGCGCGATCGCGCCGTTGTAGAACGCGTTCGCGCCGCGGTCGGCGACCTGACGCAGCACGGTCGCGAGCGCCGGGTTCTTCAGCACCGTGCCGGCGGCCTTCGGCGTGCCGTCGGCGTTGTAGAAATAGGCGCGGGCCGCCGGATCGTTCTTCAGGTACCTGTCGTTCGCGATCAGCATCGCCAGGCGCGGGCTGATCGTGAAGCCGCGCTCGGCGAGCCGGATGGCCGGCTGGAACAGCCGCCGCCACGGCAGCTTGCCGTGCGCGCGGTGCGCGGCGTCGAGCATGCGCAGCACGCCCGGCGTGCCGACCGAGCGTCCGCCGACGACGCCTTCGTAGAAACTCATCGGCTGGCCGGTCGGCCCGTAGAAGAGGCGCTCGGTCGCGGCGGCCGGCGCGGTTTCGCGGCCGTCGTACGCCTGCGTCGCCTTGCCGTCGAAGTACAGCATGAACGCGCCGCCGCCGATGCCCGACGATTGCGGCTCGACGAGCGCGAGCACCATCTGCGTCGCGATCGCCGCGTCGATCGCGGTGCCGCCCGCCTTCAGCATGTCGTAGCCGGCCTGCGTCGCGAGCGGGTTCGCGGCCGCGATCATGAAGTGCTGCGAGGTCCAGCCCGGCTTGTCGGTCCAGCCGGACGACAGCTCGGGCGCGTGGAAGCCGGGCAGCGGCACGGCCGCGCCCGATGCGGCGGCGACGGGCACCACCGCGCTGGACGACGGCGCGGACGGGGACGTGCAGCCGGCGCCGAACGTGACGAGCGCGACGGCGGCAGCGAGCGTCCAGGGACGCGAATGCGGACGAATCCGGTCGAACATTGAACCCTCGGCGGCAGTGAATTCGAACGAGACGGCGGCGTTGATGTTGACGTTGAGGTCGGCGCGGGCGCAACGGCGCTGCCCGCCCCGGCGCGCTATTGTCGCCGTGCGCCCGGCGGCTTGTCATCCGACAGGAAACCCTGACGCATCGCGCCGGGCCCGCCCCGGCCGGTCTTTCCGGCCTGTTCGAGGATGAACTCTATGAACGTGGCGGTGGCGCGCGTGTGGTGGCGGTTCGGCATGTACAGCATGTACATGTGCGTGCCGAAGATACTGAGCCGGTATGCGTCGAGCGACGTGACGACGGTGCCGTGCCGCAGGTCGTCCTGCATCACGTAGTCGGGCACGATGCCGACGCCGATCCCCGCGAGGATCGCCTGGCGCAGGAAGAGGAAGTTCTCCGAAATCAGCGTCGGTTCGAGCAGCACCTCGTGGCGCTCGTCGCCGAGATACGCGGCGATCCGCAACTGCCGGCCGAGCACCGTCGCGGTGACGACCGGCGCGGCGGCCAGCGCGCCGAGCGTCGCGGGCATCCCGTGCGCGGCCGCGAACGCGGGCGACGCGCACGCGACGTAGCGCACCGCGCCCATGTCGCGCGCGACGAGGTTCTGCGGCGGCTCCGACATCACGCGGATCGCGATGTCGACTTCGTCGCGCATCAGGTCTTCCACGCGATTCTCGAACACCACGTCGAGCACGATGCCCGGATGCAGCCGCTTGAACGCGAGCAGCCACTCGGACATCACCATCTGCCCATAGCCGCTCGGCACCGACAGCCGCACGCGGCCCTGCAGGTCCTGCCCGAGCGTCGTCACCGATTCCTGCGCGGCCAGCAATTCGTTGCGGATGCGCCGGCCATGCTCGTACAGCTTGAGCCCGATCTCGGTCGGTTCGATGCGCCGCGTCGTGCGCCGCACGAGCTGCTGGCCGATCGAGCGTTCGAGCTGGTTCAGCCGGTAGCTGACGTTCGCCCGGCTCATCTTGAGCCGCTGCGCGGCCTTGCTGAGATTGCCCGCGTCGAGGATCTCGACGAGCAGCGTCAGCGCGTTCAGGTCCATCCGGGGGTCTCCTGATCCGTCCCGCTTAAAGGGCCGAAACAACGGGCCGAAACGGTTCGAAAGCATTCAATGTCAAGTCGGACTTGACAGCTTGTAAAGGCGCGCGGGAATTGTCAATGAATCTCGATCAATCGAGAATCGAGTCATGCCCGGCAACCACGCCGGACCGTTTCCCGCCGCGCGGGACCCCGCTCGCGAACCGGCGTCGCCCGCCGACCCGGCGGCCGGTCCCGCCCGCCCGGCGCACCGCACCCGGAGACACGATGAATTCACCCGCTTCCCCCGAAACATCCGCCACCGCCACCGGCACCGTCACGCGCGAACGGCGCGACAAGGTGCTCGTCGTCACGATCGATCACCCGCCCGTCAACGCGTTGTCCGCCGACGTGCGGCGCGGCCTCGCCGACGCGATCGACGCCGCGCAGGCCGACGACGCGATCCGCGCGGTGCTGATCGTCGGCGCCGGCCGCAACTTCATCGCGGGCGCCGACATCCGCGAATTCGGCAAGCCGCCCGTGCCGCCGTCGCTGCCCGACGTGTGCGAGCGGATCGAATCGGGCGCGAAGCCGGTCGTGGTCGCGCTGCACGGCGCGACGCTCGGCGGCGGCCTCGAGGTCGCGCTGGCCGCGCATTACCGGCTCGCGGTGCCCGGTGCGAAGCTCGGGCTGCCCGAAGTGACGCTCGGCCTGCTGCCCGGCGCGGGCGGCACGCAGCGCGCGCCGCGCCTGATCGGCGCGAAGGCCGCGCTCGACCTGATGCTGACGGGCCGCCATGCGAGCGCGGAGGAAGCGCTCGCGCTCGGCCTCGTCGATCGCATCGCGCACAGCGACGACACGCTCGCCGAAGGGCTCGCCTATGCGCAGGAACTCGTGTCGCTCGGCGCGCCGGTGCGCCGCACGCGCGACGCGCAGGGCCTCGCCGACCGCGCGGCCGCGCAGGCCGCGATCGATGCGGCGCGCGCGGAATTGCCGAAGAAGTCGCGTGGCCTTTTCTCGCCGGCGAAGATCGTCGACGCGGTCGAGGCCGCGCTCACGCAGTCGTTCGACGCGGGGATGAAGCTCGAACGCGGCCTGTTCCTGCAGTGCGTCGACAGCCCGCAGCGCGCGGGCCTCGTTCATGCGTTCTTCGCGGAACGCGAGGCGGCGAAGGCGCCCGAGGCGCGGCACGCGAGCGCACGGCCGGTCGAGCGGATCGGCGTGGTCGGCGGCGGCACGATGGGCGCGGGCATCGCGGTCGCGGCGCTCGACGCCGGGCTGCCGGTGACGATGATCGAGCGCGACGAAGCGTCGCTCGCGCGCGGCCGGGCGCACGTCGAGAAGGTGTACGACGGCCTCGTCGCGAAAGGGCGGATGACGCCGGCCGCGCACGCGGCGCGCCTCGCGCGCTTCAAGGGCAGCACGTCGTACGACGCGCTCGCGCAGGCCGACGTCGTGATCGAGGCCGTATTCGAGGACATGGCCGTGAAGCAGGCGGTGTTCGCCGAACTCGCCCGCGTGTGCAAGCCGGGCGCGGTGCTCGCGACCAACACGTCGTATCTCGACATCGACGCGCTCGCCGCGAGCATCGACCGGCCGGCCGACGTGATCGGCCTGCATTTCTTCTCGCCGGCCAACGTGATGAAGCTGCTCGAGATCGTCGTGCCGGCGCGCGTGAGCGCGGACGTCGTCGCGACCGCGTTCGCGCTGGCCAAGCAACTGAAGAAGACGCCGGTGCGCGCGGGCGTGTGCGACGGCTTCATCGGCAACCGGATCCTCGCCGTCTACCGGACGGCGGCCGACTATCTGATGGAAGACGGCGCGTCGCCGTACCAGATCGATCGCGCGGTGCGCGGGTTCGGCTTCCCGATGGGTCCGTTCCAGGTGGTCGACCTCGCGGGCGGCGACATCGGCTGGGCGACCCGCAAGCGCCGCGCGGCGACGCGCGATCCGAACGCGCGCTACGTGGAGATTTCCGACCGGCTGTGCGAGCGCGGCTGGTTCGGGCAGAAGACCGGCCGCGGCTACTACCTGTATCCGGACGGCGCGCGTGTCGGCACGCCCGACCCGGAAGTCGAGGCGATCGTCGCGGAAGAGCGCGCGAAGAAGGGCGTCACGCCGCGCACGTTCACCGATGAAGCAATCCTGCGCCGCTACCTCGCCGCGATGATCAACGAAGGCGCGAACGTCGTGCACGAGAAGATCGCGCTGCGCCCGCTCGACGTCGACGCGGTGTTCCTGTACGGCTACGGTTTTCCGCGTTACCGCGGCGGCCCGATGCACTACGCGGACACGGTCGGCCTCGCGAACGTGCTTGCCGATATCCGCGCGTTCGCGAAGGAAGATCCGCTGTTCTGGAAGCCGTCGCCGCTGCTCGTCGATCTCGTCGCGCGCGGCGCGGATTTCGCGAGCCTGAACCGCATCGACTGAACGCCCACCGCATCCGCAACGGACCTACGATGAACCTCGATTTCACTCCCGAAGAGGAAGCGTTCCGCACCGAAGTGCAGCGCTTCCTGCAAGCCGAACTGCCCGAGCGCATCGCGCGCAAGGTGAAGGGCGGCCTGCACTTGACGCGCGACGACATGCGCGAATGGCACGCCATCCTCAACGCGCGCGGCTGGCTCGCGAGCCACTGGCCGCGCGAATACGGCGGCCCCGGCTGGAGCGTCGCGCAGAAGTTCCTGTTCGACAACGAATGCGCGCTCGCCGGCGCGCCGCGCATCGTGCCGTTCGGCGTGAACATGCTCGGCCCCGTGCTGATCAAGTACGGCAGCGACGCGCAGAAGCGTCACTGGCTGCCGCGCATTCTCGACGGCACCGACTGGTGGTGCCAGGGCTACTCGGAGCCGGGCGCCGGGTCCGATCTCGCGTCGGTGAAGACCACCGCGGTACGCCACGGCGATCACTACGTCGTGAACGGCCAGAAGACATGGACCACGCTCGGCCACTACGCGAACATGATCTTCTGCCTCGTGCGCACCGCGACCGACGTGCGCAAGCAGGAAGGCATCAGCTTCCTGCTGATCGACATGAACACGCCGGGCGTCGAGGTCCGCCCGATCATCACGCTCGACGGCGAGCACGAGGTGAACGAGGTGTTCTTCACCGACGTGCGCGTGCCGGTGGAGAACCTGGTCGGCGAGGAGAATCGCGGCTGGACCTACGCGAAATACCTGCTCACGTACGAGCGCACCAACATCGCGGGGATCGGCTTCTCGACGGCCGCGCTCGACCGGCTGCGCGCGGTGGCCGCGAAGGTCATGAAGAACGGCCGGCCGCTCGCCGACGATCCGTTCTTCGCGGCGCGCGTCGCACGCGTCGAGATCGAGCTGGAAAACATGCGCACGACCAACCTGCGCGTGCTGGCTGCGGTCGCGGGCGGCGGCGTGCCGGGTGCGGAAAGCTCGATGCTGAAGATTCGCGGCACGCAGATCCGCCAGGAGATCGCCGCGCTGATGCGGCGCGCGATGGGGCCGTATGCGCAGCCGTTCGTCGATGAAGCGCTCGATGCCGATTACGACGGCGAACCGGTCGGCCCTGAAGAAGCCGCGAGCGCCGCGCAGCAGTATTTCAACAACCGGAAGCTGTCGATCTTCGGCGGCTCGAACGAGATCCAGAAGAACATCATCGCGAAGATGATGCTCGGGCTGTGACGAGGGACGCGACGATGGATTTCCAGCACACAGAAGACCGCCGGATGCTGGCGGACACGTTGAACCGCTTCATCGCCGAACAGTACGCGTTCCCGGTGCGCGACCGCATCGCGCAGTCGGCTGAAGGCTTCGACCGCGCGATGTGGCGGCGCTTCGCCGAACTCGGTACGGTCGGCGCGCTGTTCGCCGAAGCCGACGGCGGCTTCGGCGGCGCGGGCTTCGACATCGCCGTGGTGTTCGAATGCCTCGGGCGCGGGCTCGTCGTCGAGCCGTTCCTCGGCGCGCTGCTCGCGGGCCGTGCGCTCGCGCTCGCCGGCGGCGACGCGCATCGCGAGCGGCTCGCCGCGCTGATCGACGGCAGCGCGAGCGCCGCGTTCGCGCACGACGAACCGGGCTCGCATTACGAGCTGACGACCGTGCGCACACGCGCCGAACGTGCGGGCGACGGCTGGGTGCTGACGGGCGCGAAGGGCGTCGTCGACCAGGCCGCGCAGGCGGCGTTCTTCGTCGTCAGCGCGCGCGTGTCGGGGCGCGACGACGATGCGGCCGGCATCGGCCTGTTCGTCGTGCCGGCCGATGCGCCGGGCGTGTCGCTGCGCGATTACAGGAAGATCGACGGCGGCCGCGCGGCCGAAGTGCGCTTCGAGCGCGTCGCGTTGCCTGCCGACGCCGCGCTCGGCGCGCTGGATGCGCTCGACGGCGAAGCGGGCGCCGAGTTGCTCGAGCGCGTGCTCGGCTACGGGCTGCTCGCGCTGTCGGCGGAAGCGCTCGGCGCGATGGACGTCGCGAAGGCGCACACGCTCGACTACCTGCGCACGCGCAAGCAGTTCGGGATGCCGATCGGCAGCTTCCAGGCGCTGCAGCACCGGATGGCCGATCTGCTGCTCGAAGTCGAGCAGGCGCGCTCGGCCGTGATCAACGCGGCCGCGCAGCTCGATGCGCCGCGCGTGGTGCGCGAGCGCGCGCTCGCCGCGGCGAAGTACAGCGTTGGCCGGATCGGCACGCTCGTCGCCGAGGAAAGCATTCAGCTGCACGGCGGGATCGGGATGACGTGGGAGCTGCCGCTGTCGCATTACGCGAAGCGTCTCGTGATGATCGATCACCAGCTCGGCGACGAGGATCACCACCTCGCGCGCTACATCGCGCTGTCGAAACAATAAGCGGCGAAACGCGAATGGAGGAGACAAGGATGACGAACGACACGCGCGCGCTGCCGCTGGCCGGCGTGAAGGTGCTCGATTTCTCGCGCGTGCTCGCGGGTCCGTGGTGCGCGATGGTGCTCGCCGATTTCGGCGCGGAGGTGATCAAGGTCGAGCATCCGGCGCGCGGCGACGATACGCGCGACTGGGGGCTGCGGATCGGCGACACCGAAACCACCTATTTCAACAGCGTGAACCGCAGCAAGCGGTCGATCTGCGTCGACCTGCAGACGGAAGCCGGCCGGCGCATCGCGCGCGAGCTGGCCGCGCAGGCCGACGTGGTGATCCACAACTTCAAGTGCGGCGGCGCGGAGAAGCTCGGGCTCGGCTACGACGCGCTGGCCGAACTGAATCCGCGGCTCGTGCATTGCGCGATCTCCGGCTACGACCGCTCCGGCCCGGAGGCCGCGCGGCCCGGCTACGACCTCGTCGTGCAGGGCGAGGCCGGGCTGATGGCGCTGAACGGCGAGGCCGGCCAGCCGCCGCTGAAGTTCGGCGTCGCGGCGGTCGACCTGTTCACCGGCATGTATTCGGCGCAGGCGATCCTCGCCGCGTTGTACGAACGCCATGCGACCGGGCGCGGGCGGCGCATCGAGATGGCGCTGTTCGACTGCGGGCTGATGATCACCGCGTACTACGGGCTCGACGCGCTGCTGATGGGCGCGGACCCGCCGCGCTACGGCAACGCGCATCCGTCGATCGTGCCGTACGGCGTGTTCGACGCGGCCGACGGCCCGCTCGTGATCACGGTCGGCAACAACACGCAGTTCGCACGCTTTTGCGATGCGATCGAGCGGCCCGATCTCGCGGCGGACGAACGCTACAGGACCAACCTCGGCCGCTCGGAGAATCGCGCCGACCTGCTGCCCGAGATTCGTGGCGAACTCGCGCGCCGGTCGCGCGCGACGCTGCTGGCGGCGCTCGCCGAGGCGGGCATTCCGTGCGGCGAAGTGCTCGGATTGCACGAAGCGCTGACGTCCGAACGCGCGACCCGCGCCGGGCTCGTCACGCGGCAGCCGCATCCGGTCGCGGGCGGCGTCGACGTGCTCGCGCCGCCGTACCGCTTCGACGGCGCGCGGCTGCCGGTGCGCGGCGCGCCGCCGATGCTCGGCGCGGATACGGAGGCGGTGCTCGGCGGCTGGCTCGGGATGTCGGCGGAGGACGTCGCGCGGCTGCGGGCGGATCGCGTCGTGTAACGCATTGATGTGCCGCCACGGCGCGGGCGGATGCCGATCACGCGCCGATCATCCACAAGACAGCTCTCGCGACGACGAGGCGACTTGCCCTGCGGGGACCTGAGTAGGCGCTGAAGCGCCAACTCAGTTCGACCGCGAAGCATGGGACTGGAGTAAGCGCTAAAGCGCCAACTCCGGTCGACCGCGAAGCATGGGACCGGAGTAAGCGCTAAAGCGCCAACTCCGGTCGACAGGAGACAACATGGAGCTTTCCGTCATCGAATCGGTCACGGCGCGCCGCGACTACCAGCAGCTCGTGCGCGCACGGCGCCGCTTCAGCTTCACGCTCACCGCGCTGATGATCGCCACGTACTACGGCTTCATCCTGCTCGTCGCGCTCGCGCCGCACGTGCTCGCCGCGCCGCTGTACCGCGGCGCGACGACGACGGTCGGGATCGCCGCGGGCGTCGCGATCATCCTGATCGCGATCGGCCTGACCGCGTGCTACGTGCTGCGCGCGAACCGTGCGTTCGACCGCCGCGTCGACGCGATCCTGCAGCGTCCGTGACGGAGGCCGACATGCGATTCATTTCGAGCGCGCCCGTCGCGCTGGCCGTTCTCGTTGCCTCCACCGCCCATGCGACCGGCGTCGCCGGCCCGATGCCAGACAAAGTCGAGCTGAACCCGGTCGCGATCGCGATGTTCTTCGCGTTCGTGTTCGCGACGCTCGCGCTCACGCGCTGGGCCGCGCGCCGCACGCGCTCGACGCGCGATTTCTACACGGCCGGCGGCGGCATCACCGGGCTGCAGAACGGGCTCGCGATCGCGGGCGACTACATGTCGGCCGCGTCGTTCCTCGGGCTGTCGGGGATGGTGTTCATGTTCGGCTTCGACGGGCTGATCTACTCGATCGGCTTCCTGGTCGGCTGGCCGTTCGTGATGTTCCTGATCGCCGAGCCGCTGCGCAACCTCGGCAGGTTCACGTTCGTCGACGTCGTCGCGTATCGCTTCGCGCAGCGGCCGATCCGGCTGCTGACGTCCGCGAACGCGCTGACGATCGTCGTGCTGTACCTCGTCGTGCAGATGGTCGGCGCGGGCAAGCTGATCCAGTTGCTGTTCGGGCTGTCGTACGGCACGGCCGAGCTGATCGTCGGCGTGCTGATGGTCGTCTACGTATTCTTCGGCGGAATGACCGCGACCACCTGGGTGCAGGTGATCAAGGCCGTGCTGCTGCTCGCCGGCGCGACGCTGCTCGCGTGGCTCGCGCTCGGCGAATTCGGCTTCAGCATCGACGCGATGTTCCGCCGCGCGGTGGCCGTGCATCCGGGCGCGCTGTCGATCATGGGGCCCGGCAAGCTGATCCGCGACCCGGCCAACGCGCTGTCGCTCGGCATCGCGCTGATGTTCGGCACGGCCGGCTTCCCGCACATCCTGATGCGCTTCTTCACGGTGCCGAACGCGAAGGAGGCGCGCAAGTCGGTGCTGTACGCGACCGGCTTCATCGGCTACTTCTACCTGCTGACCTTCGTGATCGGCTTCTCGGCGATCGTGCTGCTCGCGCAGCATCCGGAATTCTTCCGGCTCGGCGCGAACGGCACGTTCAACCTGACGCACGACCTGCTCGGCGGCTCGAACATGGTCGCGGTGAAGCTCGCGCAGGCGGTGGGCGGCAACTGGTTCTACGGATTCATCGCGGCCGTCACGTTCGCGACGATCCTCGCGGTGGTCGCCGGGCTGACGCTCGCCGGTGCGACCACGATCTCGCACGATCTCTATGCGCAGATGTGGGCGCGCGGCAAGCCCGACGAGCGGCTGGAGATGCGCATTTCGCGCGCGGCGACGATCGGGCTGTCGGCCGTCGCGATCGCGCTGTCGATCCTGTTCGAGCACGTGAACGTCGCGTTCATGGTCGGGCTCGTCGCGGCGGTGGCCGCGAGCGCCAATTTCCCGGTGCTCGCGATGTCGATCTTCTGGCGCGGGATGACCACAAGCGGCGCGGTGCTCGGCGGCGGCCTCGGCCTCGTGTCGGCGGTCGCGCTCACGGTGCTGTCGAAGTCGGTGTGGGTCGACGTGCTGCACCACGCGCATGCGGCGGTGTTCCTCGACAATCCGGCGCTCGTGTCGGTGCCGCTCGCGTTCGTCGGGATCGTCGTCGGCTCGCTCCTGGATCGCGGCGAGCGCGCGCGCCGCGAGCGCGACGCGTTCGCGCGGCAGGAGTTCTACGCGCAGACGGGCGTGCTCGCGAGCCGGGCCGTGCAGCACTGATTCGTCCGATGAAACGATGGATCCGTCCGGATCGCCGGACGGATATTTTCCGGAAATCCGGAATACCGGATTTCCTTGCCTGCCGCATTATGAGAAATACAATGAAAACAACGGCTTGAGGGGTTCCGGAAACCTGGCATCGACCTTGCGATATAAAACGCACGGCCATCCCCCGGCCGAACTACTACAGCAAGCAAGGAGACAACCGATGACCAATGCCTTCCTCCCCCTCCGGATGTCCTGAGGCATCGCTTGTTGCGGCACGGCAGCCGCGCGGGCGAATGCCTTCGGGGGGGATTGCCCCCCCGTTCTCATTCATCCCTGCGCGCGTGACGCCGTTTCCACCGGCTCATCTACTTCAGCAGGAACCATCGTGAAGAAGAAACCCTTCTACAAAGTGCTCTATGTGCAGGTGATCTTCGCCATCATCGTCGGCGTGATCCTCGGCCACTACTACCCGTCGATCGCCACCGACATGAAACCGCTCGGCGACGGCTTCATCAAGCTGATCAAGATGGTGATCGGCCCGATCATCTTCTGTACGGTCGTCACCGGCATCGCCGGCATGGAGGACATGAAGAAGGTCGGCCGCGTCGGCGGCAAGGCGCTGCTGTACTTCGAGATCGTGTCGACCTTCGCGCTGCTGCTCGGCCTCGCGGCCACGCACCTGCTGCGTCCGGGCGTCGGCTTCAACATCGATCCGGCGACGCTCGACGGCAAGGCCGTCGCGTCGTACGCGGCGAAGGCGCACGGGCAGTCGACGGTCGACTTCCTGATGCACATCATCCCGAACACGATGGTCGATGCGTTCGCGCAGGGTGAAATCCTGCAGATCCTGCTGATCGCGCTGCTGTTCGGCAGCGTGCTCGCGCACCTCGGCGAGCGCGGCAAGGTCGTGACCGACTTCATCGACGGCCTGACGCGCGTGCTGTTCGGCATCGTGCACATCGTCACGAAGCTGGCGCCGATCGGCGCGTTCGGCGCGATGGCGTTCACGATCGGCAAGTACGGCGTCGGCTCGCTGGTGCCGCTGCTCAAGCTGATCGGCACGTTCTACCTGACGTCGCTCGTGTTCGTGCTCGTCGTGCTCGGCGCGATCGCGCGCTTCACCGGCTTCTCGATCATCCGCTTCGTGTCGTACATCAAGGAAGAGCTGCTGATCGTGCTCGGCACGAGCTCGTCGGAAGCCGCGCTGCCGCAGCTGATGGAAAAGCTCGAGAAGGCCGGCTGCTCGCGTTCGGTCGTCGGCCTCGTCGTGCCGACCGGCTATTCGTTCAACCTCGACGGCACCAACATCTACATGACGATGGCCGTGCTGTTCATCGCGCAGGCGACCAACATCGAGTTGACGTGGATGCAGCAGCTCACGCTGCTGGCCGTCGCGATGCTCACGTCGAAGGGCGCGAGCGGCGTGACGGGCGCGGGCTTCATCACGCTCGCCGCGACGCTGGCCGTCGTGCCGACGATCCCGCTGTCGGGCATGGTGCTGATCCTCGGCATCGACCGCTTCATGAGCGAATGCCGCGCGCTGACCAACATCGTCGGCAACGGCGTGGCGACCGTCGTCGTGTCGGCGTGGGAGAAGGAGCTCGACCGCAACAAGCTGCGCCAGGCGCTGAAGGGCGGCGGCGAAGTCGCGCCGACCGAGACGACGGCCGGCGTCTGACGGCATGAGCGAGCAGGCGGCGGTGTCGCCCGCGGGCGGCGCGCCGCGCGGCGGCCCGGGCATCGATGCGGAGCCCTATGACACAATAGGCGATCCGCATCGTCAGGAAGCCTCGACCGTGACGCGCCGCCTGCTCATCCTCGTCGTGCTCGCCGCCGCGCTCGCCGCGGCGTGCGCGCTGACGTGGACGATCACCTGGCAGCGCGGCGTCGCCGAGCTGCAGCGCAATGCCGCGGTGCGCGTCGATCGCACCACCAACGCGCTCAAGAGCACGCTCGACCGCTACGAATCGCTGCCTTATCTGCTCGGCAGCCATCCGTACGTGCAGGATCTGCTCGCCGAGCCGAAGCGCGCCGACTACACCGCGCGCGTCAACCGCTATCTCGAAGACCTCAACGAGCACGCGCACGCGACCGTCACCTACGTGATCGGCGCGGACGGCCTGTGCGTCGCCGCCAGCAACTGGCGCGCGCCCGACAGCTTCGTCGGGATCGAATACCGTTTCCGCCCGTATTTCGTCGATGCGATGAACGGCCGGGTCGGCCGCTTCTTCGGGATCGGCACGATCTCGCGCGACCCCGGCTACTACATCTCGCAGCCGGTGTGGCGCGACGGCAGGATCGCGGGCGTCGTCGTCGTGAAGCTCAATCTCGAATGGTTCCAGGGCGCCGATGCGTCGGAGCCGCTCGTCGTCGCGGACGATCACGGCGTCGTGTTCCTGTCGTCGGTGCCCGCATGGAAGTACCACACGCTGCGCCCGCTCACGGGGCCCGTCGCCGCATCGATCTACGAAACGCGCCAGTACGCGCAGCAACCGGTCACGCCGCTGCCGCTGCGCGTCGAGCAGACGCTCGGCGCCGATGCGGAAATCGTGCGCCTCGGCGCCGGCCGGCGCGCGCCGCGCTTTCTCGCCAGCAAGCGCCGGATCGGCGAGCCCGACTGGCTGCTCGTCACGCTCGCGCCGATCGCGCCGATCGATGCCGACGCGCGCAACGCGACGATCGTCACCGGCTTCGGCTTCGTGTCGGTCGCGCTGCTCGCGTTCTACTGGCGGATGCGCCGCGCCCGCGTGCGCGAGATGATCCGTGGCCGCGCGCTGCTGCAGCAGGCGTACGCGGAGCTGAACCGGCGCGTCGAGGAGCGTACGGCCGATTTGTCTGAAGCGAACGAGCAGTTGCAGAAGGAAGTCGGCGACCGGATCCGCGCGGAGCAGGAGCTGCGCGCCGCGCACGACGAACTGATCCAGGCGAGCAAGCTCGCCGCGCTCGGCCAGATGGCGGCCGGCATCACGCATGAACTGAACCAGCCGCTCGCGGCGCTGCGCAGCTTCTCGGACAACACGCGCGTGCTGCTCGATCGCGGCGAGCAGGCCGCCGCGCGCGAGAATCTCGAGGCGATCGCCGCGCTCACCGAGCGGATGGGCAAGATCACCAACCAGTTGAAACTGTTCGTCGGCCGCGCGAAGCCGCGCAACGAGCAGGCGCTCGTCGTGCGTGCGCTGCGCAGCGTGCTGTCGTTGCTCGACGAGCGCCTGCGCGGCGTCGCGCTCACGCTGACGCTGCAGGATGCCACCGTGTCGCCCGCGCGGGATGCGCCGCTCGATCTGGCGCGCGACTATCCCGAACTCGTCGCGCGCTGCGAGGACCTGCGCCTCGAACAGGTGCTGATCAATCTGCTCGGCAACGCGCTCGACGCGGTGGCCGGCGTCGCGGCGCCGGCCATCGAGGTGACGATCGCGGTGTCGGCCGCGACGCTCGCGGTCGAGGTGCGCGACAACGGCTCCGGCATTGCGCCCGATTTGCTGCCGCGCCTGTTCGAGCCGTTCTTCACGACCAAGGAAATGGGGCGCGGGCTCGGGCTCGGCCTCGCGATCTCGTCGTCGATCGCCAGCGACGCGGGCGGCGCGCTGACCGCCCGCAATGCCCCGTCGGGCGGCGCGCTGTTCGTCTTGACGCTGCGGCGCGCCCGCACGCATCATCCGGACTCCGTGTCCGAGCCGGCGGGCTCGCATTAGCCTGGACGGGCGGCAGGATGCAGGCCCGGTCGGCGACGACCGGCATCAACGAGAGCCGCGCGGGCGCCGCGCGGCCTGTCAGGAGCAAGTGACCAAGATGGCCAACCGGCTGCAAGTGATCTATATCGAAGACGATGCGCTCGTGCGCCGGGCGAGCGTGCAGAGCCTTCAACTGGCGGGCTTCGACGTCGCCGGCTTCGAGTCGGCCGAGGCGGCCGAGAAGGCGATCGTCGCGGATACCGCCGGCGCGATCGTCAGCGACATCCGGCTGCCGGGTGCCAGCGGGCTCGACGTGCTCGCGCAGTGCCGCGAGCGCGTGCCCGACGTGCCGGTGATCCTCGTCACCGGGCACGGCGACATCTCGATGGCCGTGCAGGCGATGCGCGACGGCGCGTACGACTTCATCGAGAAGCCGTTCGCGGCCGAGCGCCTGATCGAGACGGTACGCCGCGCGCTCGAGCGCCGCGAGCTCGTGCTCGAGAACCACGCGCTGCGGCGCGAGCTGGCCGGGCAGAACGTCGTCGCGCCGCGCATCATCGGCCGCAGCCCGGCGATCGAGCAGGTGCGCAAGTTGATCGCGAACATCGCGCCGACCGACGCGTCGGTGCTGATCAACGGCGACACGGGCGCCGGCAAGGAGCTGATCGCGCGCAGCCTGCACGAGCTGTCGCCGCGCCGCGACAAGCCGTTCATCGCGGTCAATTGCGGCGCGCTGCCCGAGCCGATGTTCGAGTCGGAGATGTTCGGCTACGAGCCCGGCGCGTTCACCGGCGCGGCGAAGCGGCGCGTCGGCAAGCTCGAATACGCGTCCGGCGGCACGTTGTTCCTCGACGAAATCGAAAGCATGCCGCTCGCGCTGCAGGTGAAGCTCTTGCGCGTGCTGCAGGACGGCGTGCTGGAGCGGCTCGGCTCGAACCAGCCGATCCGCGTGAACTGCCGCGTGGTCGCGGCCGCGAAGGGCGACATGAGCGAGCTCGTCGCGGCCGGCACGTTCCGGCGCGACCTGCTGTACCGGCTCAACGTCGTGACGATCGCGCTGCCGCCGCTTGCCGAGCGCCGCGAGGACATCGTGCCGCTGTTCGAGCACTTCATGCTCGACGCGGCCGTGCGCTACGGGCGGCCCGCGCCGGTGCTGACCGACCGGCAGCGCGCGAGCCTGATGCAGCGCGACTGGCCGGGCAACGTGCGCGAGCTGCGCAACGCAGCCGACCGCTTCGTGCTCGGCGTGGCCGACATGCCGCAGGAAACGGGCGCGGGCGACGCCGCCGGCAACGACCAGACGCTGAAGGAGCGCATCGAGCAGTTCGAGCGCGCGGTGATCGCCGAGGCGCTGAACCAGACGGGCGGCGCGGTCGCGGCGACGGCCGACCGGCTGCATGTCGGCAAGGCGACGCTGTACGAGAAGATGAAGCGCTACGGGCTGTCGGCGAAAGGCGAAACCGAGCGCTGAAAAGCAAACGGACCGCGGTGCGGTCCGTTTTGCGGAGCAAGGCGCGGTGTGCGGCCCTGCAAGTCCTGCCGTGCGGTGGGCGGCGTGCGGCGCTCAGGCCGCGTTGCCGTCGAGCGCCTTCTTGAGCAGCGCGTCGAGTTCTGCGAATTGCGGCGCGCCGACGTAGCGCTTCAGGATCTTGCCGTCCTTGTCGACGACGAAGGTCGTCGGCGTGAGCTGCACGTTGCCGAACTGCTTCGCGACGCTGCCGTCGTCGAGCGCGACCTTGAACGGCAACTGGCGCGTCTGCGCGTAGTTCGCGACGTACATCGGCGGATCGTAGTTCATCGCGACCGCGACGAATTCCAGCCCCTGACCCTTGAAGCGATTGTAGGTATCGACCATCTGCGGCATTTCCTGCATGCAGGTCGCGCAGCTTGTCGCCCAGAAGTTCACGAGATAGACCTTGCCCTTCAGGTCGCCGGCGGTCGAGACCTTCTGGCCCGACAGCAGCGTGAAGGTCGCGTCCGGCACGCTGGACTTGCCGTTGAACGCGAAGAAGCCGGCGACGGCGATCGCCGCGACGACGGCCGCCGCGACGAGGTAGCGCACGGGGCCGGCACTGCGGCGGGTGGAAGGCGTGGTGTTCATCTGGTGCTCTCGGAGTCGATGACGCGGATCGATGCAAACGACGTCGACAAAAGGACGTCGAAATTCGGCGCTCATTTTAGCGCGAATGCGGCGCGCCCACCGGCGGCGTCCCCGCATCCCGGTTTTCGGGTTCGGCGGATAATGCCCTTTTTGCCTGCCGCGATCCACGCCATGCCGAAGGAATTCATCGATTCGTTGCGCCCCCTTTTTCGTCCACTGCGACACTTCGCCGCGCTGGCCTGCCTGAGCGCCGCCCTGGCCGCGTGCTCGCCGTCGTACGACTGGCGCACGCTGCACAACGATGCGGGCTACACGATCGACCTGCCGGCGAAGCCGACCGTCGAGGAGCAGCCGGTGGTGCTCGGCGGCACGTCGATGCCGATGCGGATGCAGGCCGCGCACGTCGACGGCGCGGTATTCGCGGTCGGCACGCTGACGCTGCCCGACGATCGCGACGACACGCGCCGCGCGGCGCTCGAATTCCTGCGCGCCGGGCTGTCGCGCAACCTCGACGGCGCGCCGCGGACGGCGGCGGTGCCGGTGCCGCTCGCGGCCGGCGGCGCGGTGAACGGGGTCGAGCTACGCATCGCGGGCGCGGCCGCCGGCGGCGATCGTGCCCGCAAGACGATCATCGCGCGGCTCGCCGCGCGCGGCCGGCACGCGTATCAGGCCGTCGTGATCGCCGACGGGCCGCTCGCGCAGGAGCAGCTCGACCAGTTTTTCGGCTCGTTCAAACTCGATTGACGACGGCCGGCGAGGGCGCTCAGACACGCTGCGACAACTGAAAGTTCATTCGCAGCTTTCGACGCTAATCGCCGGATTTTGCGAGGGTTTTTTCGACTATCCACAGCGCATGTGGATAACTTTGTTGAAAAGTGGCGCGCATTTCTCGCAAAGCCGCGCCGGACGGCCTTCCGGCCCGTTTGGCCGCCCGCTCGCCGTTTGAGAAAAATCAATTAAAACAACGGGATACGAATTCCCTCCGGCAAAGGTCGCGGCGAGCCGCGATCCGGGGCCGGATTCGCGAAATTGTGCATAAGTCAAGTCTTGACAGCCTGATTTTGTCCTCCTCGCGCGCTCACAGCGCCGTCAACGCGCGCCGGTAGCGGATCGCCTCGGCGATCTGCGCGGCCGTCGGCAGCGGGTCGCCGGCTAGGTCGGCGATCGTCCGCGCGACTTTCAGCACGCGGAAATACGCGCGCGCCGACCAGCCGAAGCGCTCGCCGGCCTCGCGCAGCAACCGCTCGCCTTCGTCGGTCGGCCGGCACAGGTCGTCGGTTTCGCGGCCGCTCAGCATGTGATTCGTCTTGCCCTGCCGCTCGAGCTGCAGCGCACGTGCCTGCGCGACCCGGGCGGCCACCGCCGCGCTCGGCTCGCCGGGCGCCGTCGCGCGCGTCGCGAGCTCGGCCGGCGACAGCGCGGGCAGGTCGATCTGGATGTCGATGCGATCGAGCAGCGGCCCCGACAGCTTGCGCAGATAGCGGGCGGCCACGTCCGGCGAGCAGCGGCAGCGCCCGGACGGATCGCCGTGCCAGCCGCACGGGCACGGGTTCATCGCGGCGATCAACTGGCACGCGGCGGGGAAGTCGGCCTGCTGGGCCGCGCGCGAGATCGTGATGCGGCCGGCTTCCAGCGGCTCGCGCAGCATTTCCAGCACGTGCCGGTCGAATTCCGGCAGTTCGTCCAGAAACAGCACGCCGAGGTGCGCGAGCGTGATTTCGCCCGGCTGCGGCGGATTCCGGCCGCCCACCAGCGCGGCGGCGCTCGACGAGTGGTGCGGCGCGCGGAATGGCCGGCGGCGCCACTGCGCGGGCGAGAAGCCGAGCCGGCTCGCGGACAGCAGCGCGGCCGAGGTCAGCGCCTCGTCGTCGGTGAGCGGCGGCAGCAGCCCCGCGAGGCGCGCGGCCAGCATCGACTTGCCGGCCCCGGGCGGCCCGACCATCAGCATGTGATGGCCGCCCGCGGCCGCGACTTCGAGCGCGCGCCGGGCGCCCCGCTGCCCGACGACGTCCGCGAGGTCAGGGGCGGCCGGCGCCGCCAGGCCGTCGAGGCAGGGCGCCGCGACCGGCGCGAGCCGTCCGTCCGGCGCATCGGCGAGGTGCGCGCACAGTGCGGGCAGGTCGCGTGCACCGAATACGGTCACGCCCGGCACGAGCGCGGCCTCGGCGGCGCTGTCGAGCGGCAGGTACAGCTCCGGCGGCCGCGATGTCGCGGTGCAATCGCGCGGGCCGGGGAAATCAAGGCCCGGGCCGCCGGCGCTGCCAGCGCCGGATTGTGCCGCGCGCCAGTCCCGCGCGGCGCCGCAGGCCATCGCGAACGCGCCGCGCATCGGCCGCAGCGCGCCCGTCAGCGACAGCTCGCCCGCGAATTCGCGGCCGGCCAGCGCGTCGGCCGGGATCTGGCCGTTCGCGGCAAGGATGCCGAGCGCGATCGGCAGGTCGAAACGGCCCGATTCCTTCGGCAGATCGGCCGGCGCGAGATTGACGGTGATGCGGCGCACCGGGAATTCGAATCCGCAGTTCTGCAGCGCGGCGCGCACGCGCTCGCGGCTTTCGCGGACTTCGAGATCGGGCAGCCCGACGATCGAGAACGACGGCAATCCGTTGGCGAGATGGACTTCGACGGTGACGTCCGGCGCGCGGCCGGAGGCGGGCGCGCGACTGCGCACCACGGCGAGCGACATGGCGAGGCTCCTGCATGACGGGCGGACGACGGCCGTTCGGGGCCGCACGCCGCGGGAATCGGAGAAATCGGTGCGCGCTTGCCGGCGTGGCGCGGGGAAAGAACGAGGTGTTGCGAACGACGAACTGCGAAGAGCGGAGGATGCTGCGAAGAACGATGAACGGCGAAGAGCGGAGGGTACGGCGAAGAACGACGGGCGACGAAGCGTGGAGGAAGGTGGCGGGCGCAGGCCGCACGTGGCGGCCCGCGCCCGGCCCTCGCGGCCGGGTGGGGCGTCAGGCCTGCGGGGCGGCGAGCTTCTGCTCGAGCTCCGCGACGCGCTTTTCGAGTTCCTCGAGGCGCACGCGGGTGCGGGCGAGCACCTGTGCCTGGGTGTCGAATTCCTCGCGCGTGACGAGATCGAGCTTCGAGAAGCCTTGCGACAGCATGGCCTTCACGTTGCGCTCGACGTCCTTGGCCGGCGAGTTTTTCAGCAAATCGCTGACGCGCGACTGCAGATCGTTGAAAACGTCGCTGGGTTGCTTCATGTGATTCCCCTTCCTTGCACAAAAAATGTGCATCTTCAGTTGCGTACGTGCCCATGATGCACGCATGACCGGAAATGGTGCGCGCGGGGCGCGAATTCCGGGCATGGCGCCCGCATGGGTGAATGGCCCGGCGATCCGGGACGTGCGTGCACTCTAGCAACGATCCTTTCGCCGCGCCAGCAAACCGGCCCATGTTGGCCATTCGGCCGGGCTTTGGCGCCTTACACCGCGCGATGCGACCCCGTTCCGGAGCCCTTCGAGACGGTGTTCGGACCAACATGGCATGCGAGTTGCTGAGAAGAGTCCGTTACAACATTCCAACTCATTCGACGGGACAACCCAGCGAGAGGACTTCATGAAACTCATTACCGCAATCATCAAGCCGTTCAAGCTCGATGAGACGCGCGAGGCGCTGTCGGCGCTTGGCGTCTCGGGCATCACGGTGACGGAGGTGAAAGGGTTCGGGCGCCAGAAGGGGCACACCGAGCTGTACCGCGGCGCCGAATACGTGGTCGATTTCCTGCCGAAGATGAAGATCGAGGCGGCCGTCTCCGACGATCTCGTCGACCAGGCGGTGGAAGCGATCGAGCGGGCGGCGCGCACGGGCAAGATCGGCGACGGCAAGATCTTCGTCACGCCGATCGAACAGGTGATCCGGATTCGCACCGGGGAGACGGGCGCCGACGCGCTGTAACAGAACAGACAAGACAAGCGACAAGAGGAAACCCAAGATGCGCAAACTTCTGATGTCCCTGCTGATGGCAGGCTCGCTGATCGCGGCCGGCGTCGGCTCCGCGCTCGCGGACGACGCGGCGTCCGCCGCGGCTGGTTCCGCGCCCGCCGCCACCGCTTCCGCCGCCACCGCTTCCGACGCATCGGCTGCCGCAGCTCCGGCTGCCCCGGCCGCTTCCGCACCGGCCGCCGACGCATCCGCCGCCGCACCGGCTTCGGGCGCGGCCGACGCTTCGGCTGCCGCCGCCGCGTCCGCGCCGGCCGCCCCGGCCGCACCGACGGCTCCGTTCTCGGTCGATTCGTCGAAGATCAGCGCGGGCGACACCGCGTGGATGCTGACGTCCACCGCGCTCGTGCTGTTCATGACGATCCCCGGCCTCGCGCTGTTCTACGCGGGCATGGTCCGCAAGAAGAACGTGCTCGCGACCGTGATGCAGAGCTTCGCGATCACCGCGCTGATCACGGTGCTGTGGACGGTGGTCGGCTACAGTCTCGCGTTCACGCCGGGCAACGGCTTCATCGGCGGCCTGTCGCGCGTGTTCCTGCACGGCATGGCCTACGTGAAGGGCGACAAGGCGACGACGCTGACGGTCAGCCACCTCGCGTCGACGATTCCGGAATCGGTCTACTTCGTCTACCAGATGACGTTCGCGATCATCACGCCGGCGCTGATCTGCGGCGCGTTCGCCGACCGGATGAAGTTCTCGGCGATGCTCGTGTTCATGACGCTCTGGTCGCTGATCGTCTATGTGCCGATCGCGCACATGGTGTGGGAGCCGACCGGCTGGCTGTCGTCCGACGGCGTGCTCGACTTCGCGGGCGGCACGGTGGTGCACATCAACGCCGGTATCGCGGGCCTCGTGTCGTGCCTGGTGCTCGGCAAGCGCGTCGGCTACGGCCGTGAATCGATGGCGCCGCACAACCTGGTGCTGACGATGATCGGCGGCTCGATGCTGTGGGTCGGCTGGTTCGGTTTCAACGCGGGTTCGGCGGTCGCGGCCGACGGCCGTGCCGGCTTCGCGATGCTGACGACGCAAGTCGCGACCGCCTGCGCGGCGCTCGGCTGGATGTTCGCCGAGTGGATCGCGAAGGGCAAGCCGTCGGTGCTCGGCATCGTGTCGGGCGCGGTCGCGGGTCTCGTGGCGATCACGCCGGCAGCCGGCTTCGTCGGCGTGGCGGGCGCGCTCGTGATCGGCATCGCGGCGGGCGTGATCTGCTTCTGGTCGGCCACCTGGCTCAAGTCGAAGCTCGGCTACGACGATTCGCTCGACGCGTTCGGCGTGCACGGCATCGGCGGGATTCTCGGCGCGCTGCTGACCGGGGTATTCGCGGTCAAGGACATCGGCGGTTTCGACGGCAGCCTGCTGCTGCAGGCGAAGGGCGTGCTGATCACGCTGGTCTACAGCGGCGTGCTGAGCTTCGTGCTGCTGAAGCTGATCGACCTGACCATCGGCCTGCGCGTGACCGAAGAGGAAGAGCGCGAAGGTCTCGACGTGATCCTGCACGGCGAGCACGTGGAATAAGTCACACGAATCAACGGCGGGCCGCCGCGACGACGGCGCCCGCTCCGAATGAGCGCAGCGACTTCGGCCCGCCTCACCGGCGGGCTTTTTTTCTCCTGTCACGGGCTGCCGTAGCGGATAACCCTTCACTCTATCGGGTCAATAGCCGAAAACTGCCTCCATAATCCTTGTGAAGCCGGGAACAATCCCCAAATGGGCAAGGCAATTGCTCTACAATCTTCATTCTCCCGCTCGCGAGTGATTCATGGTTCCCCACCTCGTTACCGCGTTGAACGGTCCGCTGCTCGAACTCGAGCAGAAGATCCTCGACGCGACGCCTGCGATCGAACGCTGGTTCAGGCTCGAATGGCAGGAACACACCCCTCCGTTCTATTGTTCGGTGGACCTGCGCAATGCCGGCTTCAAGCTGGCGCCCGTCGATGCGAACCTGTTTCCCGGCGCATTCAACAATCTGCCGTCCGAAGTGCTGCCGCTCGCCGTGCAGGCCGCGATGGCCGCGATCGAGAAGATCTGCCCGGACGCGAAGAATCTGCTCGTGATTCCCGAGTTGCCGACCCGCAACGCGTTCTATCTGGAAAACGTCGCGCGTCTCGCGACGATCATGCGCCAGGCCGGCCTGAACGTGCGCTTCGGCTCGCTCGACCCCGGCATCACCGACATGACGCCGATCACGCTGGCCGACGGCCAGAAGATCGTGCTCGAACCGCTCGAGCGTTCGCAGCGCCGCCTCGGCCTGAAGAATTTCGACCCGTGCTCGATCCTGCTGAACAACGACCTGTCGGCCGGCATCCCGGCCGTGCTGGAAAACCTGCACGAGCAATACCTGCTGCCGCCGCTGCACGCGGGCTGGGCCGTGCGCCGCAAGTCGACGCACTTCGCGTGCTACGACGACGTCGCGAAGAAGTTCGCGAAGATGGTCGGCGTCGATCCGTGGATGGTGAATCCGTATTTCGCGCATGTGGAAGGCGTCGACTGGCAGGCGCATGAAGGCGAGCAGGCGCTCGCCGACGCGATCGACGGCGTGCTGAAGAAGATCGCGCGCAAGTATCGCGAATACGGGATCAGCGAGAAGCCGTACGTCGTCGTGAAGGCCGACGCGGGCACCGCGGGCCGTGGCGTGATGACCGTGCACGACGCGGCCGAGATCGGCCGCATGACGAAGGCCGAGCGCGCGCAGATGGCCGAATCGAAGGCCGGCCTCGCGGTGCGCGACGTGATCGTGCAGGAAGGCGTCTACACGTTCGAGCGCGTTGGCGACGAAGTGGCCGAGCCGGTCGTGTACATGATCGACCGCTACGTGGTCGGCGGCTTCTACCGCACGCACGGCGGCCGCGAGCGCGACCAGAACCTGAACGCGCCCGGCATGCACTACGTGCCGCTCGGCTTCGAGCACACCGCGCTGCCGGATGCAGGCGCCAAGCCGGGCGCCGCGCCGCCGAACCGTTTCTACATGTACGGCGTCGTCGCGCGGCTGTCGCTGATCGCGTCGTCGATCGAACTGGAAAAGACCGACCCCGAAGCCATCCAGGTGTAACGGACCTTCGCTACGTACAGGACCCGCATGGACATTCTTTTTATCGCCGACCCGCTCGAGCATTTCAAGATCTACAAGGATTCGACCTACGCGATGATGGCGGAGGCCGCCCGGCGCGGGCATGCGGTGTACGCGTGCGAGCCGCGCCACCTCGCGTGGACGGGCTCGGCGGTCGAGGCCGACGTGCGGCGCATCGCGTTCGTCGGCGAACTGGACGACCTGCATCGCGACACCTGGTTCGACGCGGGCCCGGTCGACGCGCGCCGTCTCGAATCGTTCGGCGCGGTGCTGATGCGCAAGGATCCGCCGTTCGACATGGAATACGTGACGTCGACGTGGCTGCTCGAGCTGGCCGAGCGCGCGGGGGCACGCGTGTTCAACAAGGCGCAGTCGATCCGCGATCACTCGGAGAAGCTCGCGATCGGCGAGTTTCCACAGTTCGTCGCGCCGACGCTCGTCACGCGCGACGCGAAACGGCTGCGCGCGTTCCACGCCGAGCACGGCGACGTGATCCTGAAGCCGCTCGACGGGATGGGCGGGATGGGCGTGTTCCGCGTGAAGCCAGACGGCATGAACCTCGGCTCGATCGTCGAGATGCTGAGCCACGACGGCACGCGCTCGGTGATGGCGCAGAAGTTCATTCCCGAGATCAAGGCCGGCGACAAGCGCATCCTGCTGATCGGCGGCGAGCCGGTGCCGTATTCGCTCGCGCGGATTCCGCAGGGCAGCGAGGTGCGCGGCAATCTCGCCGCGGGCGGCCTCGGCGTCGCGCAGCCGCTGACGGAGCGCGATCGCGAGATCGCCGCGACGCTCGGGCCCGTGCTCGCGTCGCGCGGGCTGCTGCTGGTCGGCCTCGACGCGATCGGCGACTGGCTGACCGAGGTGAACGTCACGAGCCCGACGTGCTTCCGCGAGATCATGGAGCAGACGGGCTTCGACGTCGCCGCGATGTTCATCGACGCGCTGGAGCGTGCGGCCGCGTAGGCCGCCGCCCGTGCAACCCCGGCGGCGGCCGCGCAGGTCCCCCGTCGCCGGAGCCGCTTGACCGGCCTGCTACAATGCCCGCTTGCCCGGTGCCGTGATCGGCGCACCGAAGGCCCGGCGGTCGGGCCGACACTGTTGCAAGGCTGAACATGAAACGTTCCCCACACTCGCTACGCTCATTGCCCCGCCGCGGGGTATCGGCCCGCCAGGGGCGGCCGGGAGCGATCTGACATGGCCGGGATCCTGATCATCGCGCACGCCCCGCTCGCCACCGCGCTGCGCGACTGCATCGCGCACATCTACGGCGGCGTGCCCGCCCGCATCGGCTGCATCGACGTGATGGCCGACAGCGATCCGGCCCAGGTGATGGCGTTTGCGCACGCGGAACTCGCGCGGCTGCGCGAAGACAACGGCGTCGTGGTGCTGACCGACATGTACGGCGCGACGCCCGCGAACATCGCGGGCCAGCTCGCGAAGCTCGACAACGTGCGCGTGCTGGCCGGCGTGAACCTGCCGATGCTCGTGCGGGCCGTCTGCTATCGCACCGTGCCGCTCGACAAGCTGGTCGACAAGGCGCTGTCCGGCGGCGCGAAGGGCGTGCACGAGGTGTCGTCGGGCACGCCGCCGCCGCCGACGGAAACCGGCTGCGGCCAGTGCGCGCCGATTCCGCCCGAACCGCAGCCGCGCACCCCGAGCGAATCGCACTGAGCATCCGTTTTCCGTTTTAGACCGACCCGCCGGCGCGCGCCGCCGGCGGTCCCGACCGACCCGACCGAGAATCATGCTTCAACAAGAAACCACCATCGTCAATAAATTGGGGCTCCATGCGCGCGCATCGGCCAAGCTCACGCAACTGGCCGGCAACTTCCAGTCGGAAGTCTGGATGACACGCAACGGGCGCAAGATCAACGCGAAGAGCATCATGGGCGTGATGATGCTGGCGGCCGGTATCGGCAGCACCGTGACGATCGAGACCGAAGGGCCCGACGAGCGGGAAGCGATGGACGCGCTGCTGAAGCTGATCGCCGACAAGTTCGGCGAAGGTCAGTGATCGCCGCGCGCGATCGTTGCCGTTTCGACTGAGAATGCCGCGGGTTTCGCGGCATTTTTTTCGTCGGAAGCATTGATGCGAAATGCGCAATGCTGCGGTGCATGCAGTCAGCAGGGAGTCGCGGAATTTATAATCGCTAACCGGGGTCATAAGCGCATCGCAGCAGTGTGCCGCGGCTTTACTTGTACAGAGGAGGTGCGCGTGTCCTTCACGCTGCATGGCATTCCCGTCTCACGAGGTATCGCGATCGGGCGAGCGTATCTGATCGCGCCTGCGGCGCTCGACGTCGCCCATTACCTGATCGAGGCCAACCAGATCGACGCCGAAGTCGAGCGATTCCGCACGGCGCTCGACGTCGTGCGTCGCGAGCTCGGAGCGCTGCGCGCCGACCTGACCGACGACACCCCGAGCGAAGTCGGCGCTTTCATCGACGTTCACACGATGATCCTGAGCGACGAGATGCTCGTGCAGGAAACCATCGACTTGATCCGCACGCGCCGCTACAACGTCGAATGGGCGCTGACCGAGCAGCTCGAGCTGCTCACGCGCCATTTCGACGACATCGAGGACGAATACCTGCGAGAGCGCAAGGCCGACATCGAGCAGGTGGTCGAGCGCGTGCTGAAGGCGCTCGCCGGTGCGCCGTCGGCGTCGCAGGCGCTCGACGGCGCGGCCAGGAACGGCACGAACGAGATGATCGTCGTCGCGCACGACATCGCGCCGGCCGACATGATGCAGTTCAAGACGCAGTCGTTCCAGGCGTTCGTCACCGATCTCGGCGGGCGCACGTCGCACACCGCGATCGTCGCGCGCAGCCTCGGCATTCCGGCCGCGGTCGGCGTCCAGCATGCGAGTGCGCTGATCCGCCAGGACGACCTGATCATCGTCGACGGCGACGCGGGCATCGTGATCGTCGATCCGGCGCCGATCGTCCTCGAGGAATATTCGTACCGCCAGTCCGAGAAGCTGCTGGAGCAACGCAAGCTGCAGCGCCTGAAGTTCTCGCCGACGCAAACGTTGTGCGGCACGAAGATCGACCTGTACGCGAACATCGAGCTGCCCGACGACGCGAAGGCGGCCGTCGAGGCCGGCGCGGTCGGCGTCGGCCTGTTCCGCTCCGAGTTCCTGTTCATGCATCAGAAGGAGATGCCGGAAGAGGAGGAGCAGTTCGCCGCGTACAAGCGGGCCGTCGAGTGGATGAAGGGCATGCCGGTGACGATCCGCACGATCGACGTCGGCGCCGATAAACCGCTCGAGGCGCTCGACGAAGGCTACGAAACGGCGCCGAACCCGGCGCTCGGGCTGCGCGCGATCCGCTGGAGCCTGTCCGAGCCGCAGATGTTCCTCACGCAGTTGCGCGCGATCCTGCGCGCGTCCGCGTTCGGCCAGGTGAAGATCCTGATCCCGATGCTCGCGCACGCGCAGGAAATCGACCAGACGCTCGACCTGATCCGCGAGGCGAAGCGCCAGCTCGACGACGCGGGGCTCGCGTACGATCCGAACGTGCGCATCGGCGCGATGATCGAGATCCCGGCCGCGGCGATCGCGCTGCCGCTGTTCCTGAAGCGCTTCGATTTCCTGTCGATCGGCACGAACGACCTGATCCAGTACACGCTCGCGATCGATCGCGCCGACAACGCGGTCGCGCACCTGTACGATCCGCTGCATCCGGCGGTGCTGCACCTGATCGCTTACACGTTGCGCGAGGCCAAGCGCGCGGGCGTGTCGGTGTCGGTGTGCGGGGAGATGGCGGGCGATCCGGCGCTCACGCGCCTGTTGCTCGGGATGGGGCTCACCGAGTTCTCGATGCATCCGAGCCAGTTGCTCGTCGTGAAGCAGGAGATCCTGCGCGCGCACCTGAAGGCGCTCGAAAAGCCGACGGCCGACGTGCTGGCCGCGTTCGAGCCGGAAGAAGTGCAGGCGGCGCTGCAGCGGCTGTCGGTCGCCGAGCCGCGCGCGGACGCGGCCGCCTAGGCAAGCCTGGGCGCGCTTGGGCGTTCAGCCGCCGCTGGCCGCGAATTGTAGCGAAGTGTCACGCAAGCGCGGTCCGGCGCATGCGTGATGCGCGCGTCAGTGCCGCCCGCCGCACACGGGGCAATCGGCCTGGCGCGCGATTTTCATCGTCGTCCATTCCATCCGCAGCGAATCGAGCATCATCAGCCGCCCGTTGAGCGTCTTGCCGATGCCGCCGATCACGCGCAGCGCCTCGGCCGCCTGCATCGCGCCGATGATCCCGACGGTCGGCGCGAACACGCCCATCGTCGAGCACGCGACTTCCTCGAACGGCTGGTCTTCCGGGAACACGCACGCATAGCAGGGCGCGGCCGCGTCGCGGAAGTCGAACGTGCTGATCTGGCCGTCGAAGCGCAGCGCGGCGCCCGACACGAGCGGCACGCCGTGCGCGACGCACGCACGGTTGATCGCGTGCCGCGTCGCGAAGTTGTCGGTGCAGTCGAGCACGACGCTCGCGTGCGGCACGTGCGCGTCGAGCCATGCATCGTCGACGCGCGCCGCGACCGCGTTCACCTTCACCTCGGGATTCAGTTGCGCCAGCGCGTCGCGCCCCGACTCGACCTTGCTGCGCCCGACCGATGCCGTCACGTGCAGGATCTGCCGCTGCAGGTTCGTGAGGTCGACCGTGTCGGCGTCGACGAGCGTGAGCGTGCCGACCCCCGACGCCGCGAGGTACATCGCGGCGGGCGAGCCGAGGCCGCCCGCGCCGACGACGATCGCATGCGCGTCAAGAAAGCGCTGCTGCGCCTCGATGCCGATTTCGTCGACGAGGATGTGGCGGGAGTAGCGAAGGAGTTGATCGTCGTTCATGGGCAGTCGTGGGCGAGGCGGGCGGACGTTCGTTATTTTAGGCGCGCATGAAAAACGGGCCATCGCGGTCTTCCCGCGATGGCCCGTCGGATGCCGGCCGGCGCTTACTTCGGCGCGGAGGCGGGCTTCGGTGCGGAAGCCGGCTTCGCGGCGCTCGCGCCCGATGCCTTCGCGCTCGCGGCAGCCTTCGCGGCCGGGCTCTTCGTCGTGCTCTCGGCGAGCAGCGACTTCGATTCCTGGACCGGCTTGCCTTCGAGCTTGTTGAGCGCCTGCTGCATCATGAAGTCGTCGGCGCTGCCGAACTCGATCGGCTTGCGATCGCGATCCTTCTGGCGCTGCTCCGGCGTCTTCTTGTCGTTCTGCTCTTCGAGCACGCGCAGCTGATCCATCCGGCGCTGCTCGCGCTCTTCCTGTTCCTTCTTCTCGTTCGGATCCTGCGTGTTCGCGAGGTGGTTCGTGTAGTCGACCTCGCGCGTCACGAGCACGTCGTCCGGATCGCCGTCCGCGTACTGATCGACCGGCACGTCCGGCGTGATGCCCTTGTTCTGGATCGAACGGCCGCTCGGCGTGTAGTAGTACGCGGTGGTCAGGCGCAGCGCGGTGTCGGCCGTCATCGGGCGCACCGTCTGCACCGAACCCTTGCCGAACGTCGTCTTGCCCATGATCTGCGCGCGCTTCGAATCCTGCAGCGCACCGGCGACGATTTCCGACGCGGACGCCGAATATGCGTTCGTCAGCACGATCATCGGCACGGTCTTGAAGACGGGCGGCAGGTTCTTCAGCGGATCGCCGTCGAAGGACGGCAGGCGATAGTTGTCGTACGTGTCGCGGTAGACCTGCTTCGAATCGGGGATCTGGCCGTTGGTCGACACGACGACCGAGTCGGGCGGCAGGAACGCGCCGGCCACGCCGACCGCGCTCTGCAGCAGCCCGCCGCCGTTGTTGCGCAGGTCGAGGATCAGGCCCTTCAGGTTCGGCTGCTGGCGCGCGATGTCCTGCAGCTTCTGCGCGAGATCGGGCGTCGTGCGCTCCTGGAAGCTCGTGATGCGGATATACGCGTAGCCCGGATCGAGCATCTTCATCTTCACGCTCTGGACCTTGATGATCGCGCGCGTGACCGTGACCGGGAACGTGCGGTCGTCGCTCTTGCGGAAGATCGTCAGCGTGACCTTGGTGCCCGGCTCGCCGCGCATCTGCTTGACGGCCTTGTCGAGCGTCATGCCGCGCACCGGCTTGTCGTTGATGCGCGTGATCAGGTCGCCCGGACGGATGCCGGCGCGGAACGCGGGGGTGTCCTCGATCGGCGAGATCACCTTGACGAGGCCGTCTTCCTGCGAGATCTCGATGCCGAGACCCGCGAAACGGCCCTTCGTCTGCTCCTGTAGCTCGTCATAGTCGGTCTTGTCGAGGAACGACGAGTGCGGATCGAGGCTCGACACCATGCCCTTGATCGCGGCCGTCAGCAGCTTCTTGTCGTCGACCGGCTCGACGTACTCGCGCTTGATCTGCCCGAATACTTCCGCGAACAGGCGGAGCTGGTCGAGGGGAAGCGGCGCCGTGGCGGTCTGCTCGGCCGATGCGGAAACCTGCAGCGTGGCGAATACGCCCGTGGCGAGGCCCGCGGCAATCAGGCCGATGTTCTTCAAATTCATTCGCATAGAGAGTCGGGTGCGGTCGGGAAGCGCGTGGCGGTAGCGGGGATGTAGCGGACAAGTATAACTGTTCGTCCGATAACTCAGTGGAACGGCGCGAAAAGCGCCGCAACGGCCGCTGAGGGCCCGGCAGGGCGCCGCCGGGCGCGCAGCGGAGTTCGAAAGCGGATTCGACCGCGGCAGGGCCGCGAAGGTTCGCGCGGCGTGCGGGCCGCGGCCCGAACCGCGGACGGACGGCCGCACCGGGACGCGGGCCGCCCGCCGCGACGGGCGTCAGCCCGCCTTGCCCTGTTTCGCGACGGCGGCCTGCGCCTGCGCGATCGCTTCCTGGTCGCCGAGGTAATAGTGCGTGATCGGCTTCAGGTTCTCGTCGAGTTCATACACGAGCGGCACGCCGTTCGGGATGTTCAGGCCGACGATGTCGCTGTCCGAGATGCCGTCGAGGTACTTGATCAGCGCGCGCAGCGAGTTGCCGTGCGCGGCGATCAGCACCTGCTTGCCGGCGCGCACCGCGGGCGCGATCGACTCGTTCCACAGCGGCAGCACGCGCGCGACCGTGTCCTTCAGGCATTCGGTGAGCGGCAGCTGCTCGCGCGGCACCTTCGCATAGCGCGGGTCGCCGAACGGCGCGCGTTCGTCGGTCGGCTCGAGCGCGGGCGGCGGCGTGTCGTAGCTGCGGCGCCACACGAGCACCTGCTCGTCGCCGAACTTCGCGGCCGTTTCCGCCTTGTTCAGGCCCGACAGCGCGCCGTAGTGGCGCTCGTTCAGGCGCCACGAGTGGACGACCGGCAGGTACATCAGGTCCATCTTGTCCTGCACGTGCCACAGCGTGCGGATCGCGCGCTTGAGCACCGACGTGTACGCGATGTCGAACGTGTAGCCGGCCTCCTTGAGCAATTCGCCGGCCTGGTAGGCTTCGTTGCGACCCTGTTCGGTCAGGTCGACGTCGACCCAGCCGGTGAAGCGGTTTTCCTTGTTCCACGTCGATTCGCCGTGGCGGATGAGAACGAGTTTGTACATGGATCTTGCGGTCGGTAGTGAGAGGGAAGCGGGGCGCGTCGCGCGGCGCCCGGTTCGGGCCCGCCATCGCGCAAGACGGTTATTTTATAATGGCGGGATTGTCCTCATCCGATTTCTCTTTTCCGGCGACATTCCGTGACGTTCTTTACCAATTACACGAACCTGGCCCTTATCGCGATCCTGCTGGTTTCCGGCGGCCTGCTTGCATGGCCGGCGCTGCGCCGCGGCCGCGGCGGCTTGTCGGCCGCGGAGGCGACGCAGCTCATCAATCGTCGCAACGCGGTCGTGATCGACCTGCGCGCGCCGTCCGATTTCGCGGCCGGCCATCTGCCGTCGGCGCGTCAGGTCGCCGCGGGCGAGATCGGCGCGAAAATTGCGCAGGTCGCGAAGAACAAGAGCACCCCGGTGCTGCTCGTCTGCCAGAACGGCCAGCAGTCGCAGAAGGCGGCGCGCGAGGTCGAGGCGGCGGGCTACGCCGAGGTGCACGTGCTCGAAGGCGGCGTGGCCGCCTGGCAGCAGGCCGGGATGCCGGTCGTCAAACAAGGAGTGGCGAAGTGAACAAGGTTTTGATGTACAGCACGCAGGTGTGTCCGTATTGCATGCAGGCCGAGCGCCTGCTGAAGCTGCGCGGCGTCGAGCAGATCGAAAAGGTGCTGATCGATCGCGATCCGGCCCGCCGCGAGGAAATGATGACGCGCACGGGGCGCCGCACGGTCCCGCAGATCTATATCGGCGACACGCACGTCGGCGGTTACGACGATCTGTCGAAGCTCGACCGCGAAGGCGGCCTCGTGCCGCTTCTGCAAGCGGCCTGATTAGGGCAGAATGGCCGCCGGCCGCGCCGCGGCTTGGGCGCGCACGATACATCCGTGGCGGCCGGCGAACAGCCGGGCCGCCCCGTCACCACTTTTAGGGAAACACCATGTCCGACGTCGAAAACCAACCGTTCTTCAACATCCAGCGCGTCTACCTGAAGGATATGTCGCTCGAGCAGCCGAATTCGCCGGCGATCTTCCTCGAGCAGGACATGCCGTCGGTTGAAGTCGAAGTCGACGTCAAGGCCGACCGCCTCGCGGAAAGCGTGTTCGAAGTCATCGTGTCGGGTACCGTCACCGCGAAGGTGAAGGACAAGGTCGCGTTCCTGATCGAAGCGAAGCAGGCCGGCATTTTCGACATCCGCAACATTCCGGACGAACAGCTCGACCCGCTCGTCGGCATCGCGTGCCCGACGATCCTGTTCCCGTACCTGCGCTCGAACATCGCCGACGCGATCACGCGTGCCGGCTTCCCGCCGATCCACCTGGCCGAAATCAACTTCCAGGCGCTGTACGAGCAGCGTCTCGCGCAGCTTCAGCAGCAGGCCGGCGCCGCGGCAGGCGCGAACGGTGCGCCGAACGGCACGACGCTGAACTGACGTTTCACTCCGGACCGGTGCTGGGTATGAAAGTAGCCGTTCTCGGCGCCGGTGCCTGGGGCACCGCGCTCGCGGGCCATCTGGCCGCGCGGCACGATACGCTTCTGTGGGCGCGCGACGCCGCGCTCATCGCCGGGCTGCAGGCCCGGCACGAAAATTCCCGTTATCTGGACGGCATCGCGCTGCCTGATGCGCTGCGCTACGACGCCGATCTCGGCGCCGCGCTCGCGCACGGCGCCGCTCACGACGCGCTGTGCGTGATCGCCGCGCCGGTAGCCGGGCTGCGCACGCTGTGTCGCGCGATGCGCGATGCAGGCTGCGTGCCCGCGCACATCGTCTGGGTCTGCAAGGGCTTCGAGGCCGACACGCATCTGCTGCCGCATCAGGTGATCGCGGCCGAGCTGCCCGAACAGCGGAGCAACGGCGTGCTGTCGGGCCCGAGTTTCGCGCGCGAGGTCGGCCAGTCGCTGCCCGTCGCGTTGACGGTCGCGAGCGCGTCGGCCGAATGCCGCGAGCGCACGCTCGCCGCGTTCCATCACGGCGCGATGCGGATCTACACGGGCGACGACGTGGTCGGCGTCGAGGTCGGCGGCGCGGTGAAGAACGTGCTGGCGATCGCGACCGGCATTTCCGACGGCCTCGGCCTCGGGCTGAACGCGCGCGCCGCGCTGATCACGCGCGGCCTCGCCGAAATGTCGCGGCTCGGCGTGGCGCTCGGCGGCCGCGCGGAAACCTTCACGGGGCTCACGGGCCTCGGCGACCTGATCCTGACCGCGACGGGCGACCTGTCGCGCAACCGCACGGTCGGCCTGCAACTGGCGGCCGGCCGCACGCTGAACGACATCCTCGGCGCGCTCGGCCACGTGGCCGAAGGCGTGCGCTGCGCGCAGGCCGTGCTGGCGCTCGCGCGCGCGCAGTCGATCGAAATGCCGATCACGGAAGCCGTATGCGGCGTGCTGTTCGACGGCATCGCGCCGCGCGACGCCGTGAGCGGCCTGCTGCGCCGCGACGCGCGCGCCGAATAGGCGCGGTCGGCGTCGCGCGCGACCGGATCGCCCGGCACGGTTGGGCCGGGCGCGCGGCGCCAAAGCGGACTACGCTTGAACGGTCTCCCGCGTTCCGCGAGGTTGTCATGCTGCAGATCCATTCCACAACGCTCGATGCACAGCTCGTCGACATCACGACGCTCGACGTCGATGCGATCGTCAACGCCGCGAACGGCTCGCTGCTCGGCGGGGGCGGCGTCGACGGCGCGATCCACCGCGCGGCCGGCCCCGGCCTGCTCGCCGAGTGCCGCACGCTCGGCGGCTGCGACACCGGCGACGCGAAGCTCACGCGCGGCCACGGGTTGCCGGCGCGCTACGTGATCCACGCGGTCGGGCCGGTCTGGTATGGCGGCGCGCGCGGCGAGGCCGAGCTGCTCGCGTCGTGCTACCGGCGCGCGATCGAGCTGGCCGAAGAAGTGGCCGCGACGTCGATCGCGTTTCCCGCGATCAGTTGCGGCGTCTACCGCTATCCGGCCGAAGCCGCCGTCGACATCGCGGTCGGCACCGTCGCCGAGATGCTCGCGCAGGCGCCGAATCTCGCACGCGTGGTGTTCGCGTGCTTTTCCCCCGACATCTACGACCTGTACCGCGCGCGGCTCGCGCGAACCTGACGCGCTCCGCGCCGCGGATTGCGCCAGCGAGCGTCACGCGCCGCCTTCGAAGCCGGCCTGGCGCCACGCCTCGAACACGACCACCGCGACCGTGTTCGACAGGTTCAGGCTGCGGTTGTCCGGCCGCATCGGCAGGCGCACGCGCTGTTCGTTCGGGAAGCGGTCGAGCAGCTCGGCGGGCAGGCCGCGCGTTTCCGAGCCGAACACGAACCAGTCGCCGGGCAGGAACGCACGATCGTGGAAGCGGCCCGAGCCGCGCGTCGTGAACGCGAACATCCGCGCGGGATCGGGCGCTTCGGCGGCAACGAACGCGTCCCAGTCGCGGTGCACGCGCATCTGCGCATACTCGTGATAGTCGAGGCCGGCGCGGCGCATCCGCGCGTCGTCGAGCGGGAAGCCGAGCGGCTCGATCAGGTGCAGGTGCGCGCCGGTGTTCGCGCACAGGCGGATCACGTTGCCGGTGTTCGGCGGAATTTCGGGAGCGACGAGGACGACGTTGAACATGTTTCGGTTTGGCTGGGGTGGCCGGAGCGGCGCAACGCGCGTGCATCCGGCCGGCCGGTTCGTGACGGCCGCGCGCGGGCGGCCGGCCTTTCCATCTAATTAATCCTTGGCGGTGCGCAGCGCAACCAGATTCGTCACGCGCACGGCGCCCGCCGCCTTCAGCGCCTGGGCGGCCGCCGCGAGCGTCGCGCCGGACGTCATCACGTCGTCGACGAGCGCGACGTGGCGGCCGGCGACGCCGCCTGCCACCGCGAACGCCGCCATCACGTTGTCGTGCCGTGCGCGCCGATCGAGCCGCGATTGCGGCGCGGTGTCGGCGACGCGTGCGAGCAGGGCCGCGTCCGCTGGCACGCCGAGCCGGCGCGCCAGCGGACGCGCGATCGCCCACGCCTGGTTGTAGCCGCGCGCGACGAGCCGCCGGTGCGACAGCGGCACCGGCGCGACGAGGTCGAAGCCGCTCGCGCCGCGCGTATCGTCGACCAGCCGTGCGAGGCGGGCCGCGAATTCGCCGCCGAGCGCGAGCCGCGCGTGAAACTTCAGGCCGCGCGCGAGCCCGTCGAGCGGCGCGCGGTAATCGGCGAGCGCGAGCGTCGCATCGAACGGCGGCGGCGCGGTGCGGCATGCGTCGCACCGGTACGCGGCCGCGCGGCCGGTGCCCATGCGTGTGCCAGCGGGCGATCGTGCCTGCCCGACGCCGAGCGGCAGCGCGCACACGTCGCAGCGCAGCCGCGCTTCGTTCCAGTACGCGGCATCGCAGGCGCCGCAAATCACGGTGTGTGACAAATTGCCGCACAACGCGCAGCGATTCGGCAACGTGACCGCGGCAACGCGCACGACCAGCGTTCGAACCTGCGACAAAACGACGCGCATCGTGCGCCCGGCGGAACCGCGGACCATCGCAACACTCCTGGCATGCCGCCTCAATGAAGCTTGCGAGGCGAGCGAGTATACTTCGGGCTCTTCGCCAGTGTGCCCGACATGTCCCCAGCTTCGACTTCAACCGGCCGTCCGGCCAATGACGCCAGGCGCGTGCGGCGGATCTTCGACCGCCGTGCCGCCACGTTCGATGCGGTTGCGTTCCTGCCGCGCGAGATCGCGCAGCGGATGAACGAGCGCCTCGAATACATCAAGGTGAGCCCCGCGGCCGTGCTCGATGCGGGCTGCGGCCCGGGCGACGACCTGCCGGCGCTGCGCGCGCGCTTTCCGGAGGCGCCGGTGTTCGGCGTGGACCTGTCCGGCGCGATGCTCGCGCGGGCCGGTCAGCGCGAGGTCGAGCAGACCACCTGGCGCCGCTGGCTGCCGGCCTCGCTCGGCCGGGCGCTGGGCCAGCGCGGCCCGCGCGTCGCGCAGGCCGATTTCGCGGCGCTGCCGTTTCCCGGCGGCGCGTTCGACCTGATCTGGTCGAATCTCGCGCTCCACTGGCATTCGCGTCCCGATACCGTCTTCCCCGAATGGCAGCGCGTGCTGCGCGTGAACGGGCTGCTGATGTTCAGCACGCTCGGCCCGGACACGCTGCGCGAGCTGCGCGCGGCCTGCGCGGACGCCGAAGCCGCGCTCGGCATCGCGCCGCCCGCCGCGCGCGTGATCGATTTCGTCGACATGCACGACCTCGGCGACATGCTCGTCGAAAGCGGCTTCGAGATTCCCGTGATGGACCAGGAAGTGCTGACCGTCACGTACAAATCCGCCGATTCCCTGCTGGCCGACGTGCGCCGCTGGGGCGCCTATCCGTTCGCGCGCACGGCGCCGCCGCACGCGGCGCGGCGCTTTCGCGCGGCGCTCGGCGACGCGCTGGACGCGCGCCGGCGCGAGGACGGCACGATCCCGCTGACGTTCGAGGTGATCTACGGCCACGCGTGGAAGGCCGTGCCGCGCACGACCGCCGAAGGGCACGGGATCGTGCGCATCGAGGACATCGGCAAGGGGCGCCCGAAGAATCGATAAAGCGGTAAAGAGGGGTTTTGTTATGTCCGAAATTAGCGGTGCAAAGCGGGGTCGAATTGGCGGCTAAAACGGCCGGAAAGCTTGTCGCGCTTGGCTTGGCGGGCGATAGGCGCTTGCTTGTGGATGCCATTGAACCCGCCTATAATGCGTCAGCTTGTCGTCCCGGGGTCCCCGCAATACGGGCCGGCGAGTCCGATGCAGGCATGCATCGCATGCCATTCGCGTGAGGCGGCGATGGAAGCAGCGAACGTTTTGGCGGAGACGGCGGACAGCGAACCAGTCCTCGAAGACTGGCTCATGAAACGCAACTGTTCGGTGTCGCCGCGCCAGTTCGTGCTGTTTTACGCGTCGCTCGCGGGCTTCTCGCTGGCGATCGCGGCGTTGCTGATGTGGAGAGGGGCCTGGCTCGTCATGCCCTTCACCGGGATCGAGTTGCTGGCGGTGGGTGTCGCATTCGCGATCTACGCTCGCCATGCGGTCGACTACGAGCGCATCAGGCTGTTTCCGCACCGGCTCGTGATCGAGCGGATGGATGCGGAGCGGCTCACGCAGATCGAATTCAACCCGCGCTGGGTGCGGGTCGAGCCGGGTGCGACGCCACGCGATCCGATTCGGCTGGTGTCGCGCGGGCAGACCGTCGTGATCGGGCAGCATCTCGCGCAGTACAAGCGTGCGCAGTTCGCCGACGAGCTGCGTGCGTCGCTCAGGCGCTGCGGCTGACGAGGCGCGGCCAATGGCCGGAACAGGCCGGCGGCTTGCGACGGGGGAGGGTTTGAATGGAAATTTTGGGTAAGGATGCTATGAAAACAATCAAGCGAGCCCTCGCGGGCGTGCTGGCATGCAGCGGATTGCTCTTTGCCGGTGCGGCCCTGGCGGTCGGTGATAGCCCGGGCGGCCCCCGTGTCAACGAGATCAACTTTCAGCCGCCTGTCACGAAGATCGCCGAGGAGCTCTACGATCTCCACACGATGATGCTGATCCTGTGTACGGTGATCTTCGTCGGCGTGTTCGGCGTGATGTTCTATTCGATCTTCGCGCACCGCAAATCCAAGGGCCACAAGGCCGCCAATTTCCATGAAAGCACGACCGTCGAGATCATCTGGACGATCGTGCCGTTCGTCATCGTCGTGCTGATGGCGCTGCCGGCGACGAAGGCCGTCGTCGCGATGAAGGACACGACGAACGCCGATCTCACGATCAAGGTCACCGGCTACCAGTGGAAGTGGGGCTACGACTACGTGAAGGGCCCGGGCGAGGGCATCGGCTTCCTGTCGACGCTGACCACCCCGCGCGACGAAGTGATGGGCAAGAAGCCGATCACCGACACCTATCTGCAGGAAGTCGACAACCCGCTCGTCGTGCCGGTCAACAAGAAGATCCGCATCATCACGACCGCGAACGACGTCGTCCACTCGTGGTACGTGCCCGCGTTCGGCGTGAAGCAGGATGCGATCCCCGGCTTCGTGCGCGACACGTGGTTCAAGGCCGACAAGGTCGGCACGTTCCGCGGCTTCTGTACCGAGCTGTGCGGCAAGGAACACGCGTACATGCCGGTCGTGGTCGAAGTCCTGTCGGACGACGATTACGCGAAGTGGGTCACCGCGCAGAAGGCCAAGCTGGCGAGCGCCGCGGTCGATCCGAACAAGGTCTACACGATGGCCGAACTCGTCGCGCACGGCGAGGAAGTCTACAAGGCGAACTGCGCGGCCTGCCACCAGGTGAACGGCAAGGGCCTCGGCGCATTCCCGGCGATGGACGGCAGCCCGATCGTGAACGGCCCGATCGCCGCGCACGTCGAGCGCGTGCTGCACGGCAAGGGCGCGATGCCGTCGTGGGCGTCGCTGTCGGACCTCGACATCGCTTCGGTCGTCACGTACGAACGCAACTCGTGGGGCAACCACAAGAACGACCTGCTGCAGCCGAAGCAAGTGGCCGACGCACGCAACGGCAAGCTGCCGGAAGACACGGCGGGCGCGGCAGCGGCACCGGCAGCGGCACCGGCTGAAGCGGCTTCCGCGCCGGCGCAAGCCGCGTCGGGCGCCGAGCAGCCGGCGGCAGCGGCATCGGCCGCGCTGTCGACGATCTACTTCGAGACGGGCAAGAGCGTGCTGCCGGCCGACGCGAAAGCGGCGATCGCCGCCGCGGCCGACTATGCGAAGGCGCATCCGGACGCGAAGCTCGCGCTGTCGGGCTTCACCGACAAGACGGGCTCGGCCGACGCGAACGCCGAACTGGCGAAGCATCGGGCGCAGGCCGTGCGCGATGCGCTGAAGGCAGCAGGCGTGGCGGAAGACCACATCATTCTCAAAAAGCCGGAAACGATCACGGGCGGGGCTGACGCGAAGGAAGCCCGGCGTGTCGAGATCGGCCCGGCGGCTTGACGTGTCGCTGAGTTAGTCGACGTATTCGCATTAGGAGATTCTCATGTCTAGCATCGGGCACGACGTAGCCGCGGACCACGCGCACGACGACCACGCGCACGAAGCCCCGCACGGCTGGCGTCGCTGGCTGTTCGCCACCAACCACAAGGACATCGGTACGCTGTACCTGCTGTTCTCGTTCATCATGTTCCTGTCGGGCGGCGTGATGGCGCTCGGCATCCGTGCCGAGCTGTTCGAGCCGGGCCTGCAGATCATGCGTCCTGAGTTCTTCAACGAACTCACGACGATGCACGGCCTGATCATGGTGTTCGGCGCGATCATGCCGGCGTTCGTCGGCTTCGCGAACTGGATGATTCCGCTGCAGATCGGCGCATCCGACATGGCGTTCGCGCGGATGAACAACTTCAGCTTCTGGCTGCTGCCGGTCGCGGCGGTGCTGCTGGTCGGCTCGTTCTTCGCGCCGGGCGGCGCGACGGCCGCCGGCTGGACGCTGTACGCGCCGCTGTCGACGCAGATGGGCCCGGGCATGGACTTCGCGATCTTCGCGGTCCACATCATGGGCGCGTCGTCGATCATGGGCGGGATCAACATCGTCGTGACGATCCTGAACATGCGCGCACCGGGCATGACGCTGATGAAGATGCCGATGTTCGCGTGGACGTGGCTGATCACCGCGTACCTGCTGATCGCCGTGATGCCGGTTCTGGCGGGCGCGATCACGATGGTGCTGTTCGACCGCCACTTCGGCACGTCGTTCTTCAACGCGGCAGGCGGCGGCGACCCGGTGATGTACCAGCACATCTTCTGGTTCTTCGGCCACCCCGAGGTGTACATCATGATTCTGCCGGCGTTCGGGATCGTGTCGCAGGTGATCCCGGCGTTCGCACGCAAGACGCTGTTCGGCTATAGCTCGATGGTGTACGCGACGGCGTCGATCGCGATCCTGTCGTTCATGGTCTGGGCGCACCACATGTTCGCCACGGGCATGCCGGTCACCGGCCAGCTGTTCTTCATGTACGCGACGATGCTGATCGCGGTGCCGACGGGCGTGAAGGTGTTCAACTGGCTCGCGACGATGTGGCGCGGCTCGATGACGTTCGAAACCCCGATGCTGTTCGCGATCGGCTTCCTGTTCGTGTTCACGTTCGGCGGCCTGACGGGCCTGATGCTCGCGATGGCGCCGCTCGACATCCAGTATCACGGCACCTACTTCGTGGTCGCGCACTTCCACTACGTGCTGGTGGCCGGCTCGCTGTTCGCGCTGTTCTCGGGCTGGTACTACTGGGCGCCGAAGTGGACGGGCTGGATGTACAACGAGACGCGCGGCAAGATCCACTTCTGGGCGTCGATGATCTTCTTCAACCTGACGTTCTTCCCGATGCACTTCGTCGGTCTCGCGGGCATGCCGCGCCGCTATGCGGACTACCCGGCGCAGTTCACGGACTTCAACCAGGTGGCGACGATCGGCGCATTCGGCTTCGGCCTCGCGCAGGTGTACTTCCTGTTCGCGGTCGCGCTGCCGGCCTACCGTGGCGGCGGCGAGCTGGAAAAGGCGTCGGACAAGCCGTGGGACGGCGCGACGGGCCTCGAGTGGACGGTGCCGAGCCCGGCTCCGTTCCACACGTTCGAGCAACCGCCGCACGTCGAATAAGTTTTACCGAGCGCTCCGCCGCTGCCTGCCGCGCAGGCAGGCGCGGCGGGCGCGAAACTGAAGTTTCAGCGAAGTTTCAGATGACCCGGAATCCACAAGAAAGACGAACGCCCGAGCAGATCCGCGCGGGCAACAAGCGGCTCGGCCTCACCCTGCTCGTCATCGCCGCCGTTTTTTTCGTGGGTGTCGTGATCAAGCAGTGGTGGCTGTCCACCCACTGATGCAGCAACTGACGCAGTAGCGAGGAAGTCGTCGTATGTCGAAGCCGGAAGAGGGCGCCGTGGATCGCGCGTTCAATCGTTCGATGCTGGTGAAGCTCTTCGTCGTGGCCGGGCTGATGTTCGGTTTCGGCTTCGCGCTGATTCCGATGTATCGGGCGATCTGCCAGATCACCGGCATCAACAACCTGGTGCAGCGCGATGTCAGCGAGCGCGAGGTGAAGAACTCGCAGGTCGACTACAGCCGCACGGTGTCGGTCGAGTTCGATGCGAACGCACGCGGGCCGCTCGGGTTCAAGCCGGAGCACAACAGCCTCGACGTGCACCCGGGCGAACTGACGACGATCGTGTACGACGTGACGAACGGGCAGGGCCGGCCGGTCGTCGCGCAGGCGATTCCGAGCTACGCGCCGAAGCAGGCGACGGAGTTCTTCAAGAAGATCGAGTGCTTTTGCTTCACGCAGCAGACGCTGACCGCGAACGAGTCGCGCAAGATGCCGGTGGTGTTCGTGATCGACCCGAAATTGCCGAAGGACGTGAAGACGATCACGCTGTCGTACACGTTCTTCGAGCTGAATACCCCGGCCACGCCGGCCCCGGCGCAGCGCAGTACGGCGGCGGCGCAGGGTACGGCGAAGCCGGACGCATGACGGAGACGGGGCGATGACGGAAACCAAGCGGAGCGGAACGTTCGGTCAGGCGCTGAAAGCGGTGCTGTGGTCGTTCTTCGGGGTGCGCAAGCGGCGCGACCTGGAGGCCGACGCGACGCAGCTCAATCCGCTGCACGTGCTGATCGTCGCGTTGATCGCGGCCGGCGTGTTCATCGGCGTGCTGATCCTGATCGTGCGTGCGGTGGTGGGTTGAGGGCGCGCGGCTAGCGGCCCGGGGCCAGACAGAATGCAGTGCGCGGCGCCACGGCGCGGCGTGCAGGAACGAGCGGTGGCGGTCTCGCCGCGCAAGAAATAAAGCCGGAGCGGTTTCCGGTACACAAATTGGACTGAAGTGGAGAATCAAGCATGAGCGGTCAAAACCAGACCCCGTACTATTTCGTGCCGCATCCGTCGCAGCATCCGATCAGCGCGGCCATCGGCCTGCTGGTCATGCTCGGCTCGGTAGCGCTGTGGATCAACGGTCACGACTGGGCGCCGTTCACGGCGCTGCTCGGCCTGCTGTGGTTGCTCTTCACGCTGTATCACTGGTTCGGCGACGCGATCGCCGAATCGGAAGGCGGTCATTACGGCAAGAACGTCGACAAGTCGTACCGCTGGAGCATGAGCTGGTTCATCTTCTCGGAAGTCATGTTCTTCGGCGCGTTCTTCGGCGCGCTGTTCTATGCGCGTGAAATCGCGCTGCACCAGCTCGGCAGCCTCGACTACAAGCTGATCTGGCCGGACTTCTCCGCCGTGTGGCCGAACGAAGGCCCCGCCGCGCTCGCCGGTCACTTCAAGACGATGGGCCCGTGGCCGGTCCCGACGCTGAACACCGCGTTCCTGCTGTCGTCGGGCGTGACGCTGACGATCTCGCACCACGCGCTGCGCGACGATCATCGCAAGAAGGCGATCGCATGGCTGGCCGCGACGCTCGTGTTCGGGATCTGCTTCCTGTTCCTGCAGGGCTTCGAGTACTACCACGCGTACAACGAGCTGAACCTGACGCTGAACTCCGGCGTGTACGGTTCGACGTTCTTCCTGCTGACCGGCTTCCACGGCTTCCACGTGTTCCTCGGCGGCACGATGCTCGCGGTGGTGCTGGTGCGGATGATCCGCGGCCACTTCAAGCCCGATCATCACTTCGCATTCGAAGGCGCCGCGTGGTACTGGCACTTCGTCGACGTCGTCTGGCTCGGCCTGTACGTCGTCGTCTACTGGCTGTAAATGGAAAAACGGCCCGCGCAGCGATGCGCGGGCCGTTTTCATTGGTGTCGTGGGCGCGGCGGCGAAGCCGCGAGCGACACGGCCCCGGCGCCGCCGCGACTCAGTCAGGCGGCGCTTTTGCTTGGTGGCGCGGCCGTGCGGCTAAATGTCACAGCGGTCACGGCGTGCCACGGCGGCAACGGCATCAACGCCCGATCGGCAGGCCGGTCGAATGGATCCAGCCCATCCAGTTCGCGAACAGGATGAGCAGGAACAGCGACACCGACAGCCCGACGCGGGTGGCGAGCGACCAGACCATGCGTTTCGTGTGGCCGCGGTCGTGCATCATGAAGTAGAGCGCCGAGCCCATGCTGGCAATGATGAGGACGAAGGCGATGGGAACGAGGATGTGCATGACACGAACCGGACGACGGCAATTCGAAAGGAAGAGGATAATTATCGCACTTCGTTTTCGCGGATGTGCCGGGCGGGCCGCACGATGAAGATTCGCTGGCTGCCCGCGCTGCTGATCCTCGTCGTCGTCGCCGTCACGATCCGTCTCGGTTTCTGGCAGCGCGACCGCGCGCACCAGAAGGAAGCGCTGCAGGCGAGCATCGCGCGCTATGAGCAGGCGGCGCCCGTCGACATCGGCGCGCAGCCGGTTCCGCTCGCGTCGATCGAGTTTCATCGCGTGCGGGCAAAGGGCCGTTTCATGCCGGAGCAGGCGGTGTTCCTCGACAATCGGCCGTATAACGACCAGCCGGGCTTTTACGTCGTGATGCCGCTTAAACTCACGGGCGGCGGCGTCGTGCTCGTGAATCGCGGCTGGCTGCCGCGCAACATCGCCGATCGCACGGCGATCGAGCCGTTCGCGACGCCGGCGGGCGACGTCGAGATCGTCGGCATCGCGCGCGCCGACGCGTCGCGCGCGTTCGAGCTCGGCGAAGGCGGGTCGGCCGCGCACCAGAAGATCCGGCAGAACCTCGACGTCGCCGCGTATGCGAAGGAAACCGGGCTGCCGCTGCAGCCGTTCGTGATCCAGCAGACGAGCGACGACGGCGACAAGCTCGTGCGCGACTGGCCGGCGGCGACGACCGGCGTCGAGCGCAATTACGGTTACATGTTTCAGTGGTGGGCGATGGCGGCCGCCGCGCTCGGCTTCGGCCTGTACGCCGCGCGGCGTGCGGCGAAGAAGTCGGCCGGCGCGTGAGCGTCGTGCCAGGACGCGGCGCCGGCGCCGCGGGTTCGTTTCGAGAGGTCTGATTTGTCCATGCAATCTTCCCGTCAGGGTCCGGCCGCCGCGCCGATGTCGCAGGCGGCCCGCAAGCGCGGCCGCTGGATGCTCGTGCTACTGGGGCTCGTGTGCGCCGCGCCGATGATCGCGTCGTACTTCACCTATTACGTGATCAAGCCGAAGGGCGGATCGACGAACTACGGCACGCTGATCGAGCCGCAGCGCCCGATCCCGGCCGATCTGCAGGTGACCGACGAAACCGGCAAGACGGTACCGCTGTCGTCGCTGCGCGGCGTCTGGCTGTTCGTGATGACCGACCGCAGTGCGTGCGACGACGCGTGCGCGAAGAAGCTCTATTTCATGCGGCAGATCCGCGTCACGCAGGCGGGCGAGCGGCACCGGATCACGATGGTGTGGCTGCGCAGCGATGCGGGCGCGGTGCCGCAGAAGGTGCTGGACGCGTATCCGGACACGCGCCGGCTCGTCGCCGATCCGGCCGCGGTGGCCGCGTGGCTGCCCGCCGACGCCGGCACGAAGGACAGCGACCACCTCTACCTGGTCGACCCGAACGGCAACCTGATGATGCGTTTCCCGAAAGACCCGAATCCCAGCAAGATCAAGTCGGACGTGACGAAGCTGCTGAAGTGGTCGAGCATCGGTTAAGGCGAGAGAACGAGGCACCATTCCGATGTCGTATCTACTGCAACTCGGCCTGATCGGCCTGTGCATCGCGCTGCTGCCGCTGTCGTACGTGTGGGTGAAGGCCGACGACGACAAGTTCCGCAAGCTCGTGTGGATCACCACGTTCCTGACCCTCGACCTCGTGATGTTCGGCGGCTTCACGCGGCTGACCGATTCGGGCCTCGGCTGCCCCGACTGGCCCGGCTGCTACGGCACGTCGTCGCCGTTCATCGCGCACGCGGCGATCACGGCCGCGCATCAGGCGATGCCGACGGGGCCCGTCAGCATGACGAAGGCGTGGATCGAGATGATCCACCGCTATTTCGCGATGGCGATCGGCGTGCTGATCATCGCGCAGGTGGTGATCGCGTGGGCCGCGCGGCTGCGCCGCCGCCCGCTGCACGTGTCGCCGTGGTGGCCGACGAGCCTGCTGCTGCTGATTCTCGTGCAGGGCGCGTTCGGCGCATGGACGGTCACGATGAAGCTGCAGCCGGTGATTGTCACGATCCACCTGCTGCTCGGCCTCACGCTGCTCGGCACGCTCGGCTGGCTTGCGGCGCGGCAGACGCCGCTGCCGTCGCATGACCCGGAGGCCGGGCGTTACCGCGCGGCCGCGCTCGCGGCGCTCGTGCTGCTCGTCGTGCAGATCGCGCTCGGCGGCTGGGTGAGCACCAATTACGCGGTGCTCGCGTGCACCGACTTCCCGACCTGCAACGGCCAGTGGATTCCGCCGATGGACTTCCAGCACGGCTTCCACCTGTGGCGCGCGCTCGGGATGACGAAGGACGGCGACGCGATCACGCAGGACGCGCTGGTGGCGATCCACTGGACGCACCGCACGTTCGCGTTCGTCGTGGTCGCGTACCTGGTTGCGTTCGCGCTGAAAATGCGCCGCTTCGAGTCGCTGCGGCGGCCCGCGAACGGCGTGCTGCTGGTCGTCCTGCTGCAGTTCGTGACGGGGCTGACCAACATCGTGCTGCAGTGGCCGCTGCCCGTCGCCGTCGCGCACAACGGCGGGGCCGCGATCCTGCTGCTGCTCGTCGTCATGTTAAACTTTCGCATCCTTTCAAGCCGCCCCGGCCGTGTCGCGCAGCCTGCGCGCGACGCCGCCCCGGCGTGACCGCCCCCATGCAAAGCACCCTCTCCCAATCGCCCGGTAGCCGCTTTTCCCAGTACATGGCGCTGACGAAGCCGCGCGTCACGCAGCTCGCGGTGTTCTGCGCGGTGATCGGCATGTTCCTCGCGACGCCGGGCATGGTGCCGTGGCATGTGCTGATCGGCGGCACGGTCGGCATCTGGCTGCTGGCCGGCGCCGCGTTCGCGATCAACTGCCTCGTCGAACAGAAGATCGACGCGATGATGCGCCGCACCGCGTGGCGTCCGTCCGCGCGCGGCGAGATCACGACGCCGCAGATCCTGCTGTTCTCGGCCGTGCTCGGCAGCGTCGGCGCCTGGACGCTCTATACGTTCACGAATCCGCTGACGATGTGGCTGACGATCGCGACGTTCGTCGGCTACGCGGTGGTCTACACGCTGCTGCTCAAGCCGATGACGCCGCAGAACATCGTGATCGGCGGCGCGTCGGGTGCGATGCCGCCGGCGCTCGGCTGGGCCGCCGTCACCGGCGCGGTGCCGGGCGACGCGTGGATCCTCGTGCTGATCATCTTCGTATGGACGCCGCCGCATTTCTGGGTGCTGGCGCTCTATCGCCGCAAGGATTACGAGAACGCCGGGCTGCCGATGCTGCCCGTCACGCACGGCGAGCAGTTCACGCGGCTGCACATCCTGCTGTACACGGTGATCCTGTTCGCGGTCACGATGATGCCGTTCATTTCCGGCATGAGCGGCGCCGTCTACCTGACGAGCGCGGTGCTGCTCGGCGCGGTGTTCCTCGCGTATGCGTGGAAGATCCATCGCGACTATTCGGACGAACTCGCCCGCAAGGCCTTCCGCTACTCGATCGTCTATCTGTCGCTGCTGTTCGTCGCGCTGCTCGTCGATCACTATGCACGCCCGCTGCTCGGCGTGTAACCGCACGGTTTGAACGCAATGCTCCCATCACGGTTCGGGCGCCGCGCGCGCCAAGGCTGGATGCTCGCGTGCGCATTCGCGGCAGCGCTGCTGCTTGCCGGATGCGACAACGCGCCGAAATTCCAGAATCTCGACATCACCGGCAACACGCAGTTCGGCAGCGACTTTTCGCTGCCCGATACGACCGGCAAGGTCCGCACGCTCGCCGATTTCAAGGGCAAGGCCGTCGTGATGTTCTTCGGCTATACGCACTGCCCGGACGTGTGCCCGACCACGATGGCCGAATTGTCCGAAGCGCTGAAGCAGCTCGGGCCCGATGCCGCGAAGCGCGTGCAGGTGCTGTTCGTCACCGTCGATCCGGAGCGCGACACGCCGGCGTTGCTCGGCCAGTACGTGCCCGCGTTCGATCCGTCGTTCATCGGCCTGCGGCCGGCCGACGAAGCGGCGCTGAAGAAGGTCACGAAGGATTTCCGCGTGTATTACGCGAAGGTGCCCGGCAAGACGCCCGGCAGCTACACGATGGATCACACGGCCGCGAGCTACGTGTTCGACCGCGACGGCAAGCTGCGCCTGTTCGTGCGCGACGGCCAGGGCCCGGCCCCGTGGGTCCACGATCTTAAGCTGCTGGTCGACTGATCGGCAGCCGCCGGGCGCCCGGCCCGGCGTTTTGCGTGACGGCCGTTCGCGCCGCCACGCTTTCCCTCTATCTTCGTCGTGTGCATGCGCTCCCGCCGGGCGGCGCGTCGGCATGCGCGCGTATCGCGCCGCAGCCGCGTTACGGCAGCGCCGGCACGTTGAAGCCGGAGGCGGCGCGCGTGATCCGGAATTCCGTCACGCGATAGGTGGCGAGCCCCTCGGTGACGAACGGGTCGGTCTCGAGGATCGCGTCGAGTTCGTCGCGATCGATGCGGGCCGCGAGGATCACGCCGCCTTCGCGCGGCACTTTCGGCCCCGCCGCGATGAAAATGCCCTTGTCGAATTGCGGCTGCAGATACGCGCGGTGGCGTTCGAGCGCGTCGTCGATGCGCTCGAGCGACGCGGTGTAGTGGATGTCGATGACGTACATGGATGGCCCTGGGATGATGCCGGCGCGCCGCGCACCGGCCAGCCGGTCTTTTTAGCACAGCGGATGCGGGCTGTCGCGCCGGCGAGCCGCGTGGCGGGCGGCGGGCGGCGGGCGGCTGGTGGCGCTGCCAGTCGAACGCCGGTTCGCCGCGGCCACGCGTATTCAAGATGTAAGCCTCGTTGCCGTAAATGAAAGAGCAACCGTTTGCGCGCGGCAGGCCGTTCGCGCGCCGGAGGCATCGACATCGACAGAGGCACGCAGATGAGCAGAATGAGTTTGAACCGCAAGCTGTGGCTCGCGCTTGCGCTGGTATGGATCGGTCTTCTGGGCGTCGGCGCATGGAGCGCCTACGAGACGCGCGCGACGATGCTCGCCGAACGCAAGGCCGGCATCGCGAATCTCGTCGATTCGGCGGCGGGCATCGTGAAGGCCTATCACGCGCTCGCGCAGAGCGGCACGCTGCCCGAGGCCGACGCGAAGCGCGACGCGCTCGCGAGCCTCGCCGCGATGCGCTACGGCGATTCGGGCTACGTGTTCGTGATGGATTCGAAGCCGGTCGTGCTGATGCATCCGACGCTGCCGAAGCTCGTCAACACGCAGGTCGGCGACTATCTCGATCCGGACGGCAAGCCGCTGTTCGTGACGATCCTGAACGCGGCGAAGGCGACCGGCAGCGGGTTCGCCGAGTATCGCGGGCGGCTGCCGCACAGCGAGACGGCCGTGCCGAAGATCAGCTACGTCACGCGGTTCGCGCCGTGGGACTGGAACATCTCGAGCGGCGTGTTCCTGAAGGACATCGACACCGTCTACTACCGGACGCTGCTCGGCCACCTGGCCGTGGTGTTCGTGATCGGCCTCGTGATCAGCGCGGCGATGCTGGTGATCATCCGCAACGTGCGCGGCAGCCTCGGCGGCGAGCCGGACGAAGCGGCCGCGCTCGCGGCGCGCATCGCGCGGGGCGACCTCACGCAGCCGGTGCCGGTGCGCGCGGGCGACCGCACGAGCATGATGGCCGCGATGCACGACATGCAGGCGCGGCTGCAGGCGACGATCGGCGGGATTCGCCAGTCGGCCGAATCGATCGCGTCGGCGAGCCGCCAGATCTCGGCCGGCAACGACGACCTGTCGCAGCGCACCGAGGAGCAGGCCGCGTCACTCGAGGAAACGGCCGCGAGCATGGAGCAACTGACCGCGACGGTGAAGCAGAACGCCGACAACGCGCGACAGGCGAGCGGGCTCGCGAACAACGCGTCGGACATCGCGCGCACGGGCAGCGACGTCGTGAACCGCGTGATCGGCACGATGGGCGAGATCGACGACAGCTCGCGCAAGATCGCCGACATCATCGGCGTGATCGAGGGCATTGCGTTCCAGACCAACATCCTCGCGCTGAACGCGGCGGTCGAGGCCGCGCGCGCGGGCGAGCAGGGCCGCGGCTTCGCGGTGGTCGCGGGCGAGGTGCGCTCGCTCGCGCAACGCAGCGCGACGGCCGCGAAGGAGATTCGCGCGCTGATCGTCGATTCGGTCGAGCGCGTGCGCAACGGCTCGGCGCTGGTCGGCCAGGCCGGCACGACGATGGGCGAGATCCTGCAGGCGGTCGCGCGCGTGACCGACATCATGGGCGAGATCGCGGCCGCGTCCGAGGAGCAGGCGAGCGGCATCACGCAGGTCGGCCGCGCGGTCACGCAGATGGACCAGGTGACGCAGCAGAACGCGGCGCTGGTCGAGGAAGCCGCGGCGGCGGCCGCGTCGCTGCAGGAACAGGCCGCGCGGCTGCGCGACGCGGTCGGCGCGTTCCGGGTCGGCAATGCCGGCGGCCCGTCGTCGCAGGGCGGCCGTGGCACGGCCGCCGAACCGGCATTCGGTAGCGCGAAGGCGGGCGACGGGCTGGCGGCGGTGTGACGCATGCCGCGTGAGGGGGATGCGTCGCGGCAGGAACGCAACTAACGGCCGAGTCGTGCAGCGGTCGCCGGCACTGCGCTGGTGCATACCCATATGAGCGGGATGTATTTCACTTCCCGCCGATCCTGTGACACCATTTGCCCCTTCGTGCGAGTCCGGGCATACCCGTATCGCGCCCCATTTCAGTCAAGCAAGAAAGCGAGAAACAGATGAAGCGTCGCAGTCTCCTGAAGGTATTTTCCGTGCTGGCCACCGGCGCCGCGCTGACGCTGTCGGCAGGCGCGCACGCCGAAGACAAGGTGATCAAGGTCGGCACGGTCGCCGGCCCGGATGCGCAAGTGTGGCAAGTCGTGCAGAAGGTCGCGAAGGAGAAGGAAGGCCTGAACGTGAAGGTCATCGAGTTCAACGACTACGTGCAGCCGAACGCGGCGCTCGATTCGGGCGACCTGGACGCGAACAGCTTCCAGCATCAGCCTTACCTCGACAGCCAGGTGAAGCAGCGCGGTTACAAGCTCGTCAGCGCGGGCCTGACCTACATCTCGCCGATCGGCGTGTATTCGAAGAAGTTCAAGTCGCTGAAGGATCTGCCGCAGGGCGCGAAGCTCGCGGTGCCGAACGATCCGTCGAACGAGAACCGCGCGCTGCTGCTGCTGCAGACGCAAGGCGTGATCAAGCTGAAGGCGGGCGCCGGCACGGGCGGCAACAACGCGACGGTGCTCGACATCGCCGAGAACCCGAAGAAGCTGAAGATCTCCGAACTCGACGCCGCGCAACTGCCGCGCGTGCTGTCGGACGTCGACGCGGCCGTGATCAACACGAACTACGCACTGGCTGCGAACCTGCAGCCGACCAAGGACGCGATTGCGCTCGAAGCGCTGACGAGCCCGTACGCGAACCTGATCGCCGTGCGCGCGAAGGACAAGGATCAGCCGTGGGTGAAGAAGCTGGTGAAGGCGTACCGGTCGCCGGAAGTGAAGGAATTCATCAAGAAGCAGTTCAAGGGCTCGATGGTCGCGTCGTTCTGAACGCCGCTCACCGGGTGGACCGCTGAACGAAAAGGCCTGCATTGAACTGACCCCGCAAAGTTGGACAGTTAAAGGCTAGGCGCCCAAGGGCTGAGTCCTGTATTGCACGGGACTCAGCCCTTTCAACTTGAGCTTGATGCGTTCGTGGTTGTAGTAGTGGATGTAGCGCTCGAGCGTGTCGCGCAAATGCTCCACGCAAGTGAAGCGATGTCCCTTGTAGCACTCGGACTTGAGCGTGCCGAAGAAGCTTTCCATCGCAGCATTGTCGAGGCAGTTCCCCTTGCGCGACATGCTTTGAGTCAGCTTGCGTCGCTTCAATTGCCGACAAAACGCCGGCATTCGGTATTGCCAGCCTTGGTCCGAATGCAATAACGGTCTGTCCGTGCGTTTGAGTTTGGCCAATGCCTTCTTCAGCATGCTGCTGACCAGCTCGAAGCTTGGGCGTCGGTCCATCTGGTAGGCCACGATCTCGCCGTTGTACAGATCCATTACCGGCGACAGATACAGCTTCTGCCCGCCGACGTTGAATTCCGTCACATCCGTTACCCACTTCTGGTTGGCCTGCGTGGCGCTGAACTGACGTTGCAACAGGTTGGGCGCGACTTTGCCGACCTCACCTCGCCACGAACGATATTTCTTCGGGCGCAGCAGGGACTTCAGCTGCAATTGCTGCATCAGCCGCTGCACAGCCTTGTGGTTGACGAGATGCCCGGTTTGCCGAATCGCAGCCGTGACGCGTCGATAGCCGTAGCGGCCCTTGTGATGGTCGAACACCGCCCGGATCCTCGCCTTGAGATCGGCATGGCGATCGCCAACGTTCAGCGTCCCGAGTTGGTAATAGAACGTGCTGCGCGCCAGACCGGCCGCCTTCAGAAGTGCCGCTACCGGATGGTGTTGCCTAAGCTCGCGCACTATTTGCGCTTTTTCTTTTGCGCTGCCTGCTTCTTCGCCAGCAGCGCATCGAGCTTTTTTAGGTAGGCCACCTCCGCACGCAGATACTCGTTTTCCTTGAGCAATTCCTCGCGTGTGCGTTCATCCGGTGAGCCGGTTTCAGTGGGTTTGGGCGGAAGTGAAGTGGCCATCTTTCGGGGGCGCCCTCGTCGGCGAGGGGACAGTGCATCGATACCGCCCTCATGATACAGGCGCTCCCAGCCGGCGACGCAGCCCGCGCCACGAATGTCGAACAAGGCCGACACCTGGCCGTATGACAACTCGTCTCGCCACATGCGCTGCAGTACCGATAGCTTGAACTCAGCATCGTAGCAAACGTGTTTCTTGCGCAACCCCGCGTTGCCATGCTCCCTGTAACTTGCCACCCAGCGCCGGATCACCGTACGCCCCACGCCGTGCCGGGCAGCCAGGGACTGGATGCCAATTCCACCGGAAAAATACTCGTCAACGATGCGTTGCTTGAACTGCTCGTTGTACTTCGTCATGAAAAACACCCCAAAGGTTGGACGGGTGTCCAACTTTTGGGGTGCAGTTCACATCGCGCAGGCCTTTTTCATTGGCGCGGCCGCTTGGCGGCCGCCCGGAGGTCAGCGCCCGCTCACATCTCCCCGCGCCGCGAGCAGATCGACATGATCTGCTGGATTGCGTAGTTGTCGCGCACACCCGGCAGCGACTGCACGACGCATTCGTGAAAGCGCCGTTCGCGCGGCAGCAGCATCGCGTTGTTGCGGTACAGCGCGTCGCACGAGCGCTGGATCAGCTGCGCGGCGGCGCCGTTGCGGCTCTCACGTAGCGCATTGAGCATGCAGTCGTCGTATTGCGCGTTGCCGTCGGTCAGCGCGAAGGCTGCTCCCGGCAGTGCCAGCGCGACCGTCGCGCATGCGATTGCACGAATCGTTCGTTTCAAGTCTCCTCCGATGGTGTGGATCGGGTCGGCGGACAGCATAACGTAAAGCGATCAACGCGGCTGGCGCGTTGCGCCCGAACCGGCGCGGCGGGTCATGACGGGCGCGCCGGCTTTTCCCCGGTTTCTTCCGACGAAAACCGGTTTCGTACCAGTACTGTGCGACGCGGACGCATTGCCATATACTGTATATCCATACAGTTGTGGGTGGCGTCATGCTCGCATCCTCCATTACTCCCGAATCCCTTCATCCGTCCCTCTGGCGCGGCTCGCAGCTCGCGCGCGGCGGTCCCCGCACGGTCGAAACGGGCTTCGCGCCGCTGTCCGCCGAGTTGCCGGGCGGCGGCTGGCCGGTCGGCGGTCTCGTCGAACTACTGGCCGCGCAGCCCGGCCGCGGCGAGATGCGGCTGCTCGCGCCCGCGCTCGCCCGCACCGTCAGCGCGCGGCGGCCGCTTGCGCTCGTCGCGCCGCCGCAGGCGCCGCATGCCACCGCGCTCGCCAGTCTCGGCGTGCCGGCCGACGCGCTGCTGTGGCTGCGCGCAGGCAGCCGCACCGATGCGCTGTGGGCCGCCGAGCAGGCGCTCAAGACCGGCTGTTGCGGCGCGCTGCTGCTCTGGCAGGACGCGCGGCCCGATGCGCTGCGGCGTCTGCATCTCGCGGCTGCGCGCACGGGCGACACGCTGTTCGTGATGCTGCGTCCGCTGTCGGTCGCGCGGCAACCGTCGCCGGCCGTGCTGCGCGTCGCGCTGCATCCGGTGCCGGGCGGCGTGTCGCTCGACATCGTCAAGCGTCGCGGGCCCGCGCGCAGCGAGCCGCTCGTGCTCGATTTGCCGTCACCCATCGTGGAGAGCCGCTATGCGCGTCTTGCTCGGCATCCATCTGCCGCGCCTGCCGCTCGACGTGTGCGTCCCGCCGCCGTCTGATGCAGCGGCTGGCGAGGGCAGCGAGGCCGGCTGTGCGGTGCTTGAGCAGGGTGTCGTGCTGATCGCCGATGCGGCCGCGCGCCGGCAGGGCGTACGTGCGGGCATGAAGCGCGGCGGCGTGCTCACGCTCGCACCCGCGACGCAGCTCGTCGAACGCGATCCCGCCCGCGAAGCCGATGCGCTGCGCGCGGTCGCGCTCGCGTTGCTGCGCTTCTCGCCGTGCGTCGCGCTCGACGACGAAGCCACGCTGATCGTCGACGTCGGCCCGAGCCTGCGCCTGTTCGGCGGCCTGCCGTCGCTGTGCCGCCAGGTGCGGGCGACGCTCGCGGCGCTCGGCTATGCGGTGCGCCTGTCCGCCGCGCCGACCGGGCGCGGCGCGTGGCTGCTCGCGCGCACGTCGGCGCGCGCCCGCATCCGGCGGCGTGTCGCGCGCCAGGCCTCGCTCGTCCGCACGCTCGACCGGCTGCCCTGTGTGCTGCTGCCCGATGCGCGCCCATATGCGGGCTGGTTCGACGGTCTCGGCTGCCGCACGCTCGCCGATCTGCGCCGCCTGCCGCGCGCGGGGCTGCAGCGGCGCTGCGGTCCCGCGCTGCTGGCCGCGCTCGATCGTGCATACGGTGAAGCGGTCGAGCCGCTTGCGTGGATGGCGGTGCCGCCGGTATTCGACGTGCGGCTCGAATTGGCGGAGCGCGTCGAATACGCGGAAGCCGTGCTGTTCGCCGCGCGGCGGCTCGTCGTGCAGCTATGCGGCTGGCTGGCCGCGCGGCAACTGTCGCTGGCCGCGATGACGTTCGATCTCGAGCACGAGCGCGGCCGTCAGGCCGTGCCGCCGACGCCGCTCGCGCTCGCGTTCGCCGCACCCGTGCGCGACGAGGTGCATTTCATGCGGCTGCTCGGCGAGCGGCTCGCGCGCGTCGAGTTGCCGGCCGCGGTGATCGCGGTGCGGCTGAAGGCCACGCGCGTCGAATCGGTCGCGCCGCCGGCCGACGATCTTTTCCCGGAGCCGGGCGGTACGCGGGAAACCCGCGAGCGGTTGCTCGAACTGCTGGTCGCGCGGCTCGGCGCGGACAACGTGCTGCGCGCGGCACCCGTCGCCGATTACCGGCCCGAGGCCGCGAACCGCTGGCTGCCGCTCGATGCGCAAGCGGGCAAGCCGGTCGCCGGTCCGCCCGCTGCGCCGCCGCGTCCCGCGTGGTTGCTGGCCGAACCGTTGCCGCTGCTGATGCGCGGCGAGCGGCCGGTATTCCATACGCCGCTCCGGATGATGTCGTCGGCCGAGCGAATCGAAGCCGGGTGGTTCGACGGGCAGTTGATCGCACGCGATTACCACGTCGCGCAGGACGAAGAGGGCGCGTGCTACTGGGTATTCAAGGAGCGGACGAGCAGTCAGGCGGCCCCGCGCTGGTTTTTGCACGGTTTGTTCGGGTGAGCGGAGATGGTTGCGGAATTCAGTTTGCTGCCCGATTACGCGGAGTTGTTCTGCCGCTCGAATTTTTCGTTCCTGCATGGCGCGTCGCATGCGGAAGAACTGGTCGAGCGCGCGGCGGAACTCGGCTATCGCGGGATCGCGATCACCGACGAATGTTCGCTCGCCGGCGCGCCGCGCATGCATGTCGCCGCGACGGCGAAAGGGCTGCCGCTCGTCGTCGGTTCGTATTTCGACGTCACGCCGGACGAAGTCGCGCCCGGCCACGATCCGGGTCCCGGTGCGTTCGGGCTCGTGCTGCTCGCGCAGAACCGCGACGGGTACGGCAATCTCTCCGAGCTGATTTCATGGCGGCGGATGGCGGCGCCGAAGGGCACTTACACGCTGACGTCGCGGATGCTGTCGGCGCCGCCGGCGGAGTTTGCCCACTTGCGCGGGATGCCCGACTGCTTCGCGATCCTCGTGCCGACGTATCCAGTGCGGGCGGACGTGCTCGATGCGCAGGTCGCCTGGTTTCGCGCGACGTTCGGCGAGCGCGCGCGGCTCGGGCTCGTGCAGTTGCAGCGTGCGCTCGACGGCGCGCAGCGCGACGAGATTCGTGCGGCCGGCAAACGGCGCGGCGTGCGGATCGTCGCGCTCGGCGACGTGACGATGCACCGGCGTTCGTGCAAGGCGTTGCAGGACGTGATGACGGCGATTCGCATCGGCATGCCGGTGGCCGAGTGCGGGTATGCGCTCGCGCCGAATGCGGAGCAGCATCTGCGTGCGCGTGGACGGATAGCGAAGCTGTTTTCGCCGCAAGAGATTGGTGAAACCTGCGCGATGCTCGATGCGTGCGATTTCGATCTCGGCAAGCTGCGCTACGAATATCCCGACGAGATCGTGCCGAAGGGGCTCACGCCGACGCGCTATCTGGAACAGGAAACCCGGGCGGGCGCGGCCGTGCGTTATCCGAACGGCATCCCGGAAAAGGTAGAGAAGCTGATCCGCCATGAACTCGACCTGATTGCGAAGCTGAGCTACGAACCGTTCTTCCTGACCGTCTACGACATCGTCAAATACGCACGCAGCCAGAATATCCTGTGCCAGGGCCGCGGCTCGGCCGCGAATTCGGTCGTCTGCTATTGCCTCGGCATCACCGAGGTCGATCCCGATCAGAGCACGATGCTGTTCGAGCGCTTCATCAGCGAGAAGCGCGGCGAGCCGCCCGACATCGACGTCGACTTCGAACATCAGCGTCGGGAAGAGGTGATCCAGCACATCTACGAAAAATACGGGCACGACCGCGCCGCGCTCGCGGCCGCCGTCTCGACGTATCGCCCGCGTGGCGTGCTGCGCGAAACCGGCAAGGCGCTCGGCGTCGATCCGATGCTGGTCGATCGGGTCGCGAAGGGGCATCGCTGGTTCGACGGCAGCCGCGATCTGCTGCAGCAATTCGCGTCGACCGGGCTCGATCCGGCGACGCCCATGATCAAGGCATGGGCCGAACTGGCGGGGCGCTTGCTCAATTTTCCGCGTCACCTGTCGCAGCATTCGGGCGGCTTCGTGATCAGCCGCGGCAAGCTCACGCGGCTCGTGCCGGTCGAGAACGCGGCGATGGACGGGCGGCGCGTGATCCAGTGGGACAAGGACGATCTCGAGGCGCTCGGGCTGATGAAGGTCGACGTGCTCGCGCTCGGCATGCTGTCGGCGCTGCATCGCGCGTTCGACCTGCGCACCGCGTGGCGCGGGCCGCCGGAACCGGACGGCGAACCGTTCACGCTGAAACACATTCCGCAGGATGACAAGGAAACCTACGACATGATCTGCCGTGCCGATACGGTCGGCGTGTTCCAGATCGAATCGCGCGCGCAGATGTCGATGCTGCCGCGGCTGAAGCCGCGCAACTACTACGATCTCGTCGTCCAGGTATCGATCGTGCGGCCCGGCCCGATCCAGGGCGGCGCGGTGCATCCGTACCTGAAGCGGCGCAGGATCGTCGCCGGCGAAGAGGAGGGCGAGGTCACGTATCCGAGCGACGCGCTCAAGGAAGTGCTCGTTCGCACGCTGGGTGTGCCGATCTTCCAGGAGCAGGTCATGCAGATCGCGATCGTCGCCGCGGGTTTTACGCCTGGCGAAGCGGATGACTTGCGTCGCGCGATGGCCGCATGGAAGCGCAAGGGCAATCTCGAGAAATATCAGGACAAGATCATCAGCGGGATGCTCGAACGCAACTACACGCGCGAATTCGCCGAACAGATCTTCGAGCAGATCAAGGGCTTCGGCGAATACGGTTTCCCCGAAAGCCACGCGGCCAGCTTCGCGAAGCTCGCGTACGCGAGCAGCTGGCTCAAATGCCACGAGCCCGCGATCTTTCTCGCCGCGCTGCTGAACAGCCAGCCGATGGGCTTCTATCCGCCGTCGCAACTCGTGCAGGATGCGAAGCGCCATCGCGTGAAGGTGCTGCCGATCGACGTCACGCAAAGCGGCTGGGAAGCGTCGCTCGAGGCGCTGCCCGATCAGCCGCCTCCACATGGCCAACCGGCCGTGCGGCTCGGCCTGTCGCTCGTGCGCGGCCTTGGCGAAGCCGCCGCGCGGCGCATCGAAGCCGCCCGCGCCGCCGGCCCGTTCGACACCGTGAACAGCCTCGCCCGCCGCGCGCAGCTCGAACGCCGCGATCTCGAAGCGCTCGCCGCCGCGAACGCGCTCGCGACGCTCGCCGGCCATCGCCGCGATGCGTTGTGGCAGGCCGTCGCCGCGGCGCCGGAGCGCGACCTGCTGGCCGCCGCGCCGATCGACGAGGCGGAGCAGCCCGCGCTCGGCGCGCCGTCGGAAGCCGACGACATCCTCGCCGACTATCACACCACCGGCCTCACGCTGAACCGCCACCCGGTCGCGCTGCTACGGCCGGCGCTGCGCGCGCAGCGCCTGTCGTCCGCGGCTGAGTTGCGCGATCGTCCCGACGGCCGGCTCGCGCGCGCGTGCGGGCTCGTGATCGCACGGCAGATGCCGGGCACCGCGAAAGGCGTGATGTTCATGACGCTCGAGGACGAAACGGGCTGCGTGAACGTGATCGTCCGGCCCGAGCTGCTCGCGCGGCAGCGCCGCGAAACGCTCGATTCGCGGCTGCTCGCGGCGTCCGGCGTGTGGCAGGTCGTCAGCGACGTGAGGCACCTCGTCGCGCAGCATTTCGAGGATCTGACGCCGTTGCTCGGCGGCTTGCGCACGTCGAGCCGCGAATTCCATTGATTCCTCCGGCGCGGGCTGCCCCTCGCGCGCCGCTCATCGCACGATCCATACCAGTCGGCTCAACGGGCTCTATCCCGACGACGTTCACCGCCGTGCTCGGCGCGATTGTCTACGCTTCCTTATTGCGTCGAAACGCACTTCGGCTGGAATAAGGGGGGGGGCGCGGCATTCTGTCGCGCATTACCTGACGAATCGGCCGCCGCTCCTGAGCGGAACGCGGATGCCGGATGCGATTTCCATTGACGAGTCATGCCGCGCGCCTTATGTCCGTGCGATGCCCATCTGGCCTTCTCCCGCATCGGCGGCGCGCGACGGTCTGTACGCGGCCCGCGTGTCAGACCACGCCGGCTGCGGTCGGCGTCAAGTCAATAACTAATAAGGATAGCGAGATATCCAGAATGTCTAATATTAATTTCAATTCGAATTGAAGTATTTGGTACCTGTCCCATTCGTGTCAGCGGTGCAAATGGTGAATTAAATTTGTCATTTGATGGTGATTATTTCGTACCCGTCTAATGGAATTGAAAGGAATGAATTGCCACAATAATCGTGGAAATACGCGGCGCGGCAGGCCATCGCAATAAACATCCGCGCGGCCTGTTTTGCAGGTGCATATTCCCCTTCGTTTTTTAACGTTATCAACATAATGAGGTCTGTTTATGAAGCTTACCCGCGCAAGTCTTGCCATTGCGACGTTCGCCGCCGCGATTGCGGCGCCCGGCGTTTCGCAAGCCGCGCCCGACGGCACCATCACGTTCAAGGGCAACATTTCCGCGCAAACCTGCACGGTTAGCGGCAACGGTGGCGGCAAGGACTTCACGGTCACGCTCCCGTCGGTGTCCGTCAGCACGCTGTCGGCCGCAGGTCAGGTGTCGGGCCGCACGCCGTTCACCATCGCACTGACCAACTGCTCGACGAAGACGGGCGTCGTTCACACGTTCTTCGAGTCGGGCCCGACGACCAACCAGGAGATCGGCACGCTGATCCTCCAGGGCGCCGACGCCGCCCAGAATGTCCAGGTTCAACTGCTGAACGCGGACCATTCCCCGATCAAGGCGGGCGCCGACGATGCATCGCAGGGCGACAAGAAGGTGTCGATCGTCGATGGCAGCGCAACGTTGCAGTACTACGCTCAGTACTACGCGACCGGCGCGGCGGGCGCGGGTCCGGCGAACACGCAGGTCATGTACACGATGGCCTACGAATAAGCGCGGAGCAGTTTCACCGTCTATCGATCTCTAAGGATGAGACAGGTATCTCCTGTCTCATCTTTCCCGCGCTATTTACCAATTTGAAACAGTTGATAACGGTCATGCAAACTAAGCAATCCTTAAGACGGTTAATCGTCGGTGGATGCGTCGTGTTGGGGCTCGCAGGCGCCTTGAATGCACGGGCATCCGTTGTCGTCGGCGGAACCCGGCTGGTATACGACGCGAACGAGGCCGAGGCCACGATCAAGCTGTCGAACGACGATGGCAAGTCTCCCGCGCTGGTGCAGTCATGGATCGATACGGGCGACATCAAGGCCGCGCCGTCGGCGATCGACGCCCCGTTCACGGTCACGCCGCCGATTGCCCGCATCGATCCCGGCAAGGGCCAGACGCTGCGTGTCGTGTTCACCGGCGAGCCGCAGCCGCAGGACAGGGAGTCGGTGTTCTGGCTCAACGTCCTGGAAGTGCCGCCCAAGCCCGGTGCGGATCAGGCCGACACGAACAAGCTGCAACTCGCGTTCCGCACCCGGATCAAGTTGTTCTACCGTCCCGCGGGGCTCAAGGGCTCGGCCAACGATGCACCCCGGCAAATTGGCTGGCGGCTGACGCACAAGGACGGCCGTCCGTTTCTCGAAGCGCGCAATCCGACACCGTACTACGTGTCGTTCTCGGCGATCGAAGCGAGATCCGGCGGCAAGACCATCCCGACGAACGAAGCCGGCATGGTGGCCCCGATGAGCAACAAGGTTTTCCCGTTGAAGAGCGACCTTCCTGCGGCGCCGGACGCGAAAGTGTTTTACAGCGTGCTGAACGACTGGGGCGGTTCCGTCGAAGGCGATGCGGCGTTGAAGCCGGACAACACGTCTGCCACGAACTGACGCCGGACGACTGATACCGCGCCACGGCGGTTTCACGCTCCTTCCATTTCCTCCGCTTGTACTCGATTTGCCAGACCGCAGCAGGCGGTCCAGGCGTGTTTTGTCGCGGAGATTTCAACTGGCCTTCGCTATGCAAAGAAGCAATCGAGATTCATTTTCCACCGCGCTACGCCCGTTCAGCCTGGTTGCATCCGCGTTGTTCTCGTGCTCCGGCGCGTACGCGAGCAATGGCGCCGCCATGCAGGTGGCGGAAGTGGAATTCAACGATTTATTCTTGCAGCGACCCGGCGCGCCGCGCGTCGACGTCAGCCGCTACAGCAAGGGCAACATCGCGTCGCCCGGTGTCTACCGTGCGGATATCTACGTGAACCAGCATTGGCTCGGCCGCTCGGAGGTGACGCTCAAGCAGATCGGTAGCCGAAGCGATAACGTCCAACCGTGCTTCGATCGCGCGCTGCTCGAGCGCATGGGCGTGGATCTGTCCAGGCTGCCGGAGCAGGCGGCCGCGCAGATCGACGGCCCTGCCGACGCCAGTGCGTGCCTGACCTTGCCGGAGCTGGTGCCGGACGCGACCGCGCAGTTCGACAACGGCGAGCTGCGGCTCGACATCAGCGTGCCGCAGGCTTCGATGCTGCGCAACCCGCGCGAGTACGTCGATCCACGCTACTGGGACGAAGGCGTGCCGGCCGCCATCTTGAAATACAACGCGAATGCGTACCGCTCGGTGGCGGCGGGCACGGCATCGACGCAAGGGTATGTCGGGCTGACGGCCGGGCTCAATGTCGGTCCGTGGCGTTTCCGGCACGACGGCAACGTATCGTACAACTCGTTCAGCGGCGGCACCCAGTATCAGAGCGTGCAGACCAACGTGAAGCGCTCGATCGCGAAACTGAAAAGCCAGCTCGTCGTGGGCGAAGCCTTCACGAACGGCAAGCTGTTCGATAGCGTCGGCTTTCGCGGCGTGCAGATCGAATCGGACGAACGGATGTATCCGGCCTCGCAGCGTGGCTACGCACCGACGATTCACGGCATTGCGAAGAGCAACGCGTTGGTGAGGATCCGCCAGAACGGCAACACCATCTATGAAACCAACGTCGCGGCGGGGCCGTTCGAGATCGACGACCTGTATCCGACCGGCTATGGCGGCGATCTTCAGGTGGAGGTCACCGAAGCCGACGGCAGCAAGCATGTGTCGAGCGTGCCCTATGCAGCGCCCGTCAACGCGCTGCGGGTCGGCAACACGCGCTTCAGCGCAACGGTGGGTCAGTACCGGAGCCAGATGCTCAACAGCAAGCCGTGGATGTTCGAAGGCACGCTGCTCCACGGTTTCACGAACGCGATCACCGGTTATGGCGGCGTGCAGGCAAGCGAAGGCTATATATCGGCCCTGGCCGGCGTCGCGCTCAACACGTCGTTCGGCGCGTTCGGCTTCGATATCACGCAGGCGAACGCGAGCCTGAAGGGCCTGCCGAGCCGCAGCGGACAGAGTGTGCGAATCACCTACAGCAAGCTGCTCGTGCCGACCGACACGAACCTCACGATGGCGGCCTATCGTTATTCGAGCAGCGGCTACCTGAGCATGCGGGACGCGGTGACGTTGCGGGATCTCGCCGGGCGCGGCATGAACGATCACATGATGACGACCGGCGTGCAGCGCGGGCGGCTGCAACTTACCGTCACGCAGAATTTGCCGCGCGGGTATGGCTCGTTCTACGTGTCCGGCTCGACGCAGGATTACTGGAATCGGAGCGGCCGGGATACGCAGTTCCAGGCCGGCTACAGCAACAACTTCAAGCAACTGAATTACAACGTGTCGCTGGTGCGCCAGCTCGACGCGACGCGGGGCCGGTGGGACAACCGCATGATGCTGACGCTCAACGTGCCGCTCGGCAGCGGCCCCCGCGCGCCGTATTCGTCGACCATGCTGCAGCGCGACTCCGACGGCAGCGTGCAGGTGCAGGAATCGGTATCCGGCTCGCTCGGCGTCGACGATGCGTTCAGCTACGGGCTGAACGGCAGCAACACGAGCGGCGGCCCGGGGCGCGCGACGTCCAGCGTGGGCGGCAACGTGTCGTACGCGTCGCCGTTGGCCACCGTCACCGGCAGCGCATCGAAGGGAACGGGCTACAGCCAGGTCGGCGCGGGCCTGTCGGGCGGCGTCGTGGCCTACAGCGGCGGCGTTGCGTTTGCGCCGCAACTGGGCGAAACCGTCGCGATCGTCGAGGCGCAGGGCGCGCGCGGCGCCCGTGTACTGAACGGCAGCGGCCTGCGTATCGACCGTTGGGGGCACGCCGTCGTCACGAGCCTGCAGCCGTTTTCGCGAAACGACATCGAACTCGATCCGAAGGGCTTGCCGCTGAGCGTCGAACTCAAATCGACGGCGCAATACACGGTGCCGACGGCGGGCGCGGTCACACGGCTCAAGTTCAAGGCCGAAGGCGGCGGGCGCTCGGTGATCATCCGCGGCAAGACGGCCGACGGCGAGCCGTTGCCGTTCGGCGCGCAGGTGTTCGATGCGACGGGGCAGGAAGTCGGCACCGTTGCGCAGGCGGGACGCATCATCGTGCGCAGCATGAAGGGCGAAGCCGGCGACTTCCGCGTGAAGTGGGGCGACGGCACGAACGGCCAGTGCCGGATGAGCGTTTCGCTATCGGGCGGCGCATCGGGCGACAAGGCCTGGACGACCACGAATGCGGTGTGCGGACGGTGATTTCGCCGCTGGAAGGCCAATCCGCTGGAGAGCGTTCGGCCGGTGTCCAATATGCAGCGGCAGAGGGGCGTGACAAGAATTGCAGCCTGTATCGACTTAAGTAAAGGAATGCGAAATGTTGATGACGAAACGAATATTCGGGCGCCGGCTCCCGCAGCTTGGCAGAATCGTGGCGGGCGGCCTCCTGTGTGCGACGGCGATTTTTTCCAGCGCGAGCGAGGCTGCGGTAGTGAATGGCTGTTATGTCAAAAAGAATGGAGTGATGTTGCCGAGTGACCAGAACGGCTTCTATACCCTCGCTGTTGACGGCCTGCCCGGAAGCGTTCAGGTCGATCCCAACTCGCCTAACGGGACAGTGATATACACGGCGTTCTCACAGCCGGGGAACCATGAGATGGGGTGCACGAAACTGTTGTACGGTTTCACTCTTCAATTTGATCCGTGGGGGAAGCTGTCAGGAACAGCAGGTGGCCAGCCTAACGTGTACACCACCAATGTTCCCAGCATTGGCGCGCGGGTTTCCGTGGCTGACATTTCATCCGGCGCGTATTGGCCGGTCTCGGTGAAGTTGAGGCCGGCGGTGTTGTATACCCAGTTCATGGTCAAGGTCGAATTGATCAAGATCGGTGCAATTACGTCTATTGGCAGTGTAGGGCAAGTCGGTGCCGTAAGAATCCCGGAATATGGCCAGCGCCTCATTGACATCAAGCTGGCGAGGCCCATCGTCGTCCGGCCTATCGCGCCGACGTGCAAGGTCGAAACACCCGTCATTCAGGCGTCGCTGGGCACCGTTTTTGGCAGAAGCCTGGAAGGCGGTGCGACGTCGAGCGCCGTGCCGTTCAATATCCGGTTGATGTGTAGCGGAGCCGGACATATCAACGGGATGCCCGGCAAGGCGCTGACCTACATCACGTTGACGGATGCCACCAATCCGGGGAACCGGTCCGACATGCTTTCTCTCTCGAGCGATTCCACTGCTACCGGAGTCGGGATCCAGATCTTGCGTAGTGACGGCAGCGTGGTCAGATATGGCGCGGATTCGAGCGCGGAGGGCAACCCGAATCAATGGTATGTCGGCGAGTATGGCAACGGCACGGTGAATATCCCGCTGAAAGCCCGTTATGCCGGCGAGGGTGGAAAGGTCGGGCCGGGCAGTGCGAATGGTCTTGCCACTTTCACGATGAGTTATCAGTAATCGGCATAGGCAGCCCCCACCCTCGGCGCTGCCGCTTCCATTCCGATCCTGGCCCGTTCGTCCGGCGTGAGCGGTAACGTGTGGTGCCATGATCGCATCCCCCGCCGCGCGATGCATACCAGTCGCGCTAAGTGGTTCTATCCTGGTCTGATCCCGCAGCCCAAAAACGCAGCAAATCCCTCCTTCGAACTGTCCCCTTGCATACCACTTCGGGTAAATCCCTATCCCGCACCGCATTGTAAACAAAGGCTTTCCCGCTACTAAAACGCTTGCCGTGCAAGGCTTTCGGCGGTTTCCGCGGCGCTAATACCAGTTCGTTGACTGGTATTATTGTGGTTATATAATGCATTCACTTTTGACGGTCCGAGATCGTCGTCCGACACGCGGAGGCACATGGAAACCGGCTGGGCCGAACTGGCGCCCGATCCCCTCGACGACACGCCGCTCTATCTGCAGCTCGCCCGCAATCTGGCGAGCGCGATCCACGCCGGCGCGTGGCGGGCCGGCGAGGCGCTGCCGTCGGAGCGGCTGCTGTCGGTGTCGGTCGGCGTATCGCGGATCACCGCGCGTCGTGCGCTCGCGCTGCTGGTCGAGCAAGGCCTGATCAAGCGGGCGCGCGGCGCGGGCAGCTTCATCACGCCGCGCGTCGCCGATCCGCTGTCGCGTCTCGTCGGCTTCACCGCGAAGATGCGGCAGCGCGGCTTCGTGCCCGATTCGGTGTGGCTGTCGCGCACGCTGCGCGCCGCGAGCCGCGACGAGCTTACGCATCTCGGCCTCGCGCCCGGCGCGACGGTCGCGCGGCTCGAACGGCTGCGCCGCGCGGACGGCATCGTGATGGCGGTCGAGCATTCGACGCTGCCGGCCGCGGTGGTGCCCGATCCGCAGGTGCTCGGCGCGTCGCTGTACGAATACCTCGAGGCGCGCGGCATGACCGTCGTGCGCGCGCTGCAGCACTTTCGCGCGGCCAACGCGACGCACGCGATCGCGAAATGGATGGCGGTGAAGCCGGGCTCGGCGCTCCTCGTGATCACGCGCATCGGCTACGGCGTCGACCAGCGCGCGATCGAAGTGACCGAAACGTATTGCCGCGATGACTACTACGACTTCGTCGCCGAACTGAAACGCTGACGCGCGCGACTGCCTGCGCACCTCGCGCGATCGCGATGGAACGCAATCGCGCGCAATGAATCGCAACGAATTGGCCAATCGCGACGCGGATGCCCGCGTCACCCGATCATCAAGAGACACGTCATGCTGACTGGCAACATCCTCACCCCCGACGGCTGGATTCACGGCTCGCTCGATAGCGAGAACGGCCGCATCACCACGCTCGACGGCACGCCCGTCGATCCCGCGACGAACGACGCGCCGTACATCCTGCCCGGCTTCATCGACCTGCACGTGCATGGCGGCGGCGGCGCCGACGTGATGGAAGGCGGCGACGCGATCGAAACGATCGCCCGCACGCATGCGCAATTCGGCACGACGAGCCTGCTCGCGACGACGATGACCGCGCCGCGCGACGAGCTGATGGAGGTCGTCGCGAATCTCGGCACCGTCGCGCGCACGCGCACGCCGGGCGGCGCACGGGTGCTCGGCGTGCATCTCGAGGGGCCGTACATCAACCCCGGCAAGCTCGGCGCGCAGCCCGACGCGGCCGTGTCGGCCGTGCTCGACGAAGTGCTGAAGTACCTGTCGATCGCGCCGATCCGCGTCGTCACGCTCGCGCCGGAAATCGCGGGCCACATCGAGATCATCGGCGAGATGGCCGCGCGCGGCGTGCGCGTGCAGCTCGGCCATTCGCTCGCGACCTACGACGACGCGGTCGCCGCGCTCAAGCACGGCGCGTGCGGTTTCACGCACCTGTTCAACGCGATGTCGCCGCTGCATCACCGCAACCCGGGCCTCGTCGGCGCGGCGCTCGCGCATGCCGAATACGCGGAAATCATTCCCGATCTGCTGCACGTCCATCCGGGCGCGATTCGCGCCGCGCTGCGCGCGATTCCGCGCCTGTACGTCGTGACCGACAGCACGTCCGCCACCGGCATGCCCGACGGCGAATACCGGCTCGGCAGCCAGCACGTGACGAAATGCCTCGGCGGCGTGCGGCTCGCCGACGGCACGCTCGCCGGCAGCACGCTGACGATGGACCAGGCGCTACGCAACCTCGTGTCGCTCGGCCTGCCGATCGCCGACGTGTCGAACCGGATGTCGCGCTACGCGGCCGACTACCTCGGCATCGCCGATCGCGGCCGCCTCGAGCTCGGCGCATGGGCCGACCTCGCGGTGTTCGATCGCGACCTGAACCTCACCGCGACCTACGTCGAAGGAGAATCGATTGTCGAATATGCTTAAGGAAGCGCGCGAGTCCGCCCAGGTCGTCGCCGCGCAACTCGCCGACACCGCGCGCGTCGAAGCGCTCGCCGGCCAATTGCTCGATCACCCGCCGGCCGTCGCGCTGACGGTCGCGCGCGGCAGCTCGGATCATGCCGCCAGCTATTTCGCGAGCCTGACGATGAGCCGCCTCGGCGTGCCGGTCGCGTCGCTGCCGATGTCGGTCGCGACGCTGCAGCAGGCGCCGCTGAAGGTGCAGGATCAGCTCGCGATCGCATTCTCCCAGTCGGGCAAGAGCCCCGATCTCGTCAACACGATGGCCGCGCTGCGCGAAGCCGGCGCGCGCACGGTCGCCGCCGTGAACGTGCTGCCGTCGCCGCTCGCCGACGCGTGCGAGCACCAGTTGCCGCTGCTGGCCGGCCCCGAATTGTCGGTCGCGGCGACCAAGAGCTATATCGCGATGCTGTCGCTGTCCGCGCAGATCGTCGCGTACTGGCAGCGCGACGCCGCGCTCGTCACCGCATTGCGCGGCCTGCCCGACGTGCTCGCGCAGGCCGGCCGGCTCGACTGGTCGGCGGCCGTCGCGGCGCTCGCGGGCGTCGAGCGGATGATCGTGATCGGCCGCGGCCTCGGTCTCGCCATTGCGCAGGAAGCCGCGCTGAAGCTGAAGGAAACGTCCGGCATCCAGGCCGAGGCATTCTCGAGCGCCGAAGTCCGCCACGGCCCGATGGAGCTGATCGACCGCGACTATCCGCTGCTCGTGTTCGCGCCGCCCGGGCCGGAACAGGCCGGGCTGCTGCAGCTCGCCGCCGACATGCGCGCACGCGGCGCCGCCGTGCTGCTCGCGGCGCCCGCCGGCACGCCCGGCACGCCCGACGTAAAGGGCACCGTGCTGCCGCTCGCGCAGTCCGCCCATCCGGCGCTCGACCCGATCGCCGCCATTCTTTCGTTCTACGTGATGGCGGCGGATCTCGCCGTCGCGCGCGGCCGCAATCCCGATACGCCGCGCCACCTGAACAAAGTCACCGAAACGCACTGATAGCCGAGAAAGCCGATGAGACGCGCCGAGGAGTCCCAGTTGAAGAGCCCCACCCACGATCAGATCGTCCTGCTCAGCCCGTTGACGGGGCCGATCGTCGCACTGGCCGACGTGCCCGATCCGGTGTTCTCCGGCGGGATGTTCGGCGACGGCATCGGCATCGACCCGCTCGCGGGCCGGCTCGTCGCGCCGTGCGCGGGCGTCGTGTCGCATCTCGCGCGCACCGGCCACGCGGTGACGATCACGACGCCGCAAGGCGCGGAAGTGCTGCTGCACATCGGCATCGATACCGTCGAGCTGAACGGGCAGGGCTTCATCGCGCACGTCGAAGCCGGCGCACGCGTCGAAGCGGGCGCGTTGCTGATCGAGTTCGACCAGGACGCGGTGGCGCGTCACGCGCATTCGCTCGTGTCGGTGATCGCGATCGCGAATTCCGATGCGTTCGAGGTGGTCGACCGCGCGAGCGGTTTCGCGACGGCCGGCGAGACGCCGTTGCTCGTGCTGCGCGGCAAGGGCGAAGCCGCCGCGCAGGCGGCGCAGGCCGGCGCGGCCGCGCACAACGAAGTGCGCCGCGAGATCGTGCTCGCGCAGCCGGGCGGCCTGCATGCACGGCCGGCCGCGCGGGCGCGCGAAGCCGCGCGCGGGTTCGACGCGAGCGTCGACGTGCTGTTCGACGGCCGCAAGGCGTCGATCGCGAGCGTCGTCGGTCTGCTCGGTCTCGGCGCCGGCGAAGGCGCGACGGTCGAACTGGTCGGCCGCGGCGCGCACGCGCAACAGGCCGTCGATGCGGTCGAGCGCGAGCTGCTGCGCGAGGCGCACGGCGAAGTGGAGGAAAAGCCGGCGCGGCTGAAATCGCCCGCGCCGCAAACCATCGTGCACGCCACCGGCGCGGCGCTCGACCCGAACACGCTCGCCGGCGTGTGCGCGGCGCCCGGCATCGCGGTCGGCACGCTGGTGCGTCTCGACGATGCGGACATCGTGCCGCCCGAACAGGCGTCCGGCACGCCCGCGTCCGAAAGCCGCCGGCTCGACCAGGCGCTGAAGGCGGTCGACGCCGAACTCGCCGAAACGGTTCGCAACGCGTCGGCGCGCGGCGCGGTCGGCGAGGCGGGGATTTTCGCGGTGCATCGCGTGCTGCTGGAAGACCCGACGCTGATCGACGCGGCGCGCGACCTGATCAGCCTCGGCAAGGGCGCCGGCTTCGCGTGGCGCGAGACGATCCGCACGCAGATCGACACGCTGTCGAAGCTCGACGACGCGCTGCTCGCCGAGCGCGCGGCCGACCTGCGCGACATCGAGAAGCGCGTGCTGCGCGCGCTCGGCCACACGAATGGCGCGGCGCGCATGCTACCCGACGAAGCCGTGCTCGCGGCCGACGAATTCACGCCGTCCGACCTGTCGTCGCTCGATCGCGAGCGCGTGACCGCGCTCGTGATGGCGCGCGGCGGCGCGACGTCGCACGCGGCGATCATCGCGCGGCAGCTCGGCATCCCGGCGCTGGTGGCGGTTGGCGATGCGCTGTACACGATTCCGGACGGCACGCAGGTCGTCGTCGATGCGAGCGCGGGCCGGCTCGAACATGCACCGACCGCGCTCGACGTCGAGCGCGCGCGTCACGAGCGCCAGCGCCTGGACGGCGTGCGCGAGGCGAACCGGCAACTGGCAGGCGTTGCGGCCGCGACCGTCGACGGCCGCGCGATCGAGGTCGCCGCGAACATCGCGACGCTCGACGACGCGAACACCGCGGTCGACAACGGCGCCGATGCGGTCGGCCTGCTGCGCACCGAACTGATGTTCATCCACCGCCAGGCCGCGCCGACCGTCGTCGAGCACCAGCAGAGCTACCAGTCGATCGTCGACGCGCTGCAGGGCCGCACGGCGATCATCCGCACGCTCGACGTCGGCGCGGACAAGGAGGTCGACTACCTGACGCTGCCGCCCGAGCCGAACCCGGCGCTCGGGCTGCGCGGCATCCGTCTCGCGCAGGTGCGCCCCGATCTGCTCGACGATCAGTTGCAGGGCCTGCTCGCGGTGAAACCGTTCGGCGCGGTGCGCATCCTGCTGCCGATGGTGACCGACGCGGGCGAACTCGTGCGGCTGAGGAAGCGCATCGACGAATTCGCGCGCGCGCAGGGCCGCACCGAGCCGATCGAGGTCGGCGTGATGATCGAGGTGCCGTCGGCCGCGCTGCTGGCCGACCAGCTCGCGCAGCATGCGGATTTCCTGTCGATCGGCACCAACGACCTCACGCAATACACGCTCGCGATGGATCGCTGCCAGGCCGATCTCGCCGCGCAGTCCGACGGCCTGCATCCGGCCGTGCTGCGCCTGATCGACATCGCGGTGCGCGGCGCCGCGAAGCATGGCAAGTGGGTCGGCGTATGCGGCGCGCTCGGCGGCGATCCGCTCGCGGTGCCGGTCCTGGTGGGCCTCGGCGTGACCGAGCTGTCGGTCGATCCGGTGGCGGTGCCGGGCATCAAGGCGCGTGTGCGCCGTCTCGATTACCAGTTGTGCCGTCAGCGCGCGCAGGATCTGCTCGCGCTCGATTCGGCACAGGCGGTAAGGGCAGCAAGCCGCGAGGTCTGGCCGCTCGACTGAGCGTCGACGGCGGGCTCGCGGCCCGTTTTACTACGAAAGCAATTAGGTCAACGACGCTTAACGACGAGACATGGATTGGAGGATCGAATGGACGGGAATCCGTTTCTGAAAATACAGGGCCTGGGCCGGGCGCTGATGCTGCCGATCGCGGTATTGCCGGTCGCCGGCATCCTGCTGCGGCTCGGCCAGCCGGACGTGTTCAACATCAAGATGATCGCCGACGCCGGCGGCGCGATCTTCGACAACCTGCCGCTGCTGTTCGCGATCGGCGTGGCGGTCGGTTTCGCGAAGGACAACAACGGCGTGGCGGCGCTCGCGGGCGCGATCGGCTACCTGATCGAAACCGCGATCATGAAGGACATCGATCCCAAGCTGAACATGGGCGTGCTGTCCGGGATCATCGCGGGTGTCGTCGCGGGGCTGCTGTACAACCGCTACAAGGACATCAAGCTGCCGGACTACCTCGCGTTCTTCGGCGGCAAGCGGTTCGTGCCGATCATCACGGGGCTGGTGTGCGTGATATTGGGCATCGCGTTCGGGTACGTGTGGCAGCCGATCCAGCATGCGATCGACGCGGCCGGCCAGTGGCTGACGACGGCGGGCGCGATCGGTGCGTTCGTGTTCGGCTTCCTGAACCGGCTGCTGCTCGTCACCGGCCTGCACCACATCATCAACTCGCTTGCATGGTTCGTGTTCGGCAACTTCACGCCGCCGGCCGGCGGCGAAATCGTGCACGGCGACCTGCACCGCTTCTTCGCGGGCGATCCGACCGCGGGCACCTTCATGGCCGGCTTCTTCCCGATCATGATGTTCGGCCTGCCGGCCGCGTGTCTCGCGATGCTGCACGAAGCGCCGAAGGAGCGCCGCGCGATGGTCGGCGGCCTGCTGTTCTCGATGGCGCTGACGTCGTTCCTGACCGGCGTGACCGAGCCGATCGAATTCAGCTTCATGTTCCTCGCGCCGGTGCTGTACGTGATCCACGCGGTGCTCACCGGGCTGTCGCTCGCGATCTGCCAGATCCTCGGCGTGAAGCTCGGCTTCACGTTCTCGGCCGGCGCGATCGACTACGTGCTGAACTACGGGCTGTCGACGAAGGGCTGGATCGCGATCCCGCTCGGCATCGCGTACGGCGTCGCGTACTACGGGCTGTTCCGCTTCTTCATCCGCAAGTTCAACATGGCCACGCCGGGCCGTGAGCCGGCCTCGGCCGATGCGGCCACGGAATCGTACCCATCGGGCGGCTTCGTCGCGCCGGCCGCGGGCGCGGCTGCAACGGCCGCCGCACCGCGCGCGCAACGCTACATCGCCGCGCTCGGCGGGGCGGCCAACCTGTCGGTCGTCGACGCGTGCACGACGCGCCTGCGCCTGAGCGTCGTCGATCCGGAAAAGGTATCGGAGCCGGAACTGAAGTCGATCGGCGCACGCGGCGTGCTCAAGCGCGGCGGCAACAGCGTGCAGGTGATCATCGGGCCCGAGGCCGACATCATCGCCGACGAGATGCGCGCCGCGATCGGCAGCGGCGCGGCAGCGACGGCGCCGGCCGCCGCCGCGCAGCCCGTCACGGGCGCGGCCGCCGGCCCGCTCGATCCGGAGCCGACGCGCTGGCTCGCGGTATTCGGCGGCGCGACCAACGTCGTGTCGCTCGATGCGGTGGCCACCACCCGCCTGCGCGTGGTCGTGCGCGATCCGTCGGCGGTCGATCGCGAGCGTCTCGGCGCACTCGACGTCGCATGGGTGTCGCTCGACACGTTCCACATCGTCTGCGGCAACGCGGCCGCACGCTATGCCGAACAGCTCGGCGCGCGCCTGCCGCCCTCGGGCGGCGGGGCGGCGGCACAACCGGCGTGAGGCGGTGAAGCCGGCCGGAGCCGCGAGGCGGGTCCGGCCGGGGATGAAACGAAAAACGGCTTGCGACGTGTACGTCGCAAGCCGTTTTTTCTTTGGCGCGGGCAATGCTCGATGCGCGACAGGCGATGCGTGGGCGCGCTTCGCCTGTCGCGCCGACTGCCAGGCCGTTCAACCGTTCACGGATTCGTCAGCGTGAAGGTCGGTTTCCGGTAGCCGATGCCGGCCCGGTCGAGCTTCGGCAATTCGCGTTGCGTGAGCAGCGTCGCGAAGCCGGCCCAGTCGCGCTGCAGCGCGGCGATGTCGACGTGGTGCGTGTCGCCGCGCTTGAAGCGCACGCCGGCCGCATACGGCAGCTCCCAGTCGGCCCGGTGCCACGCGCGCTCGGCCAGCGCGAGCAGCCGCGGGTAGGTCATGTATTCGAGGAAGGTGTCGTTGCGCATCACCTCGCCCCACGCCTGGCCCTGCATGCCCTCGATGCGCGGCGCGGGGCCCGTGCCCGTCACCTCGAACGCGTTGCCGTCGCGGTCGCCCATCACTTCGGCGTTCTGCGGCAGGTTCTCCGGCGCGAGCGAGAACACCTTGTACTCGTCGGTCGCGTGCGAGCCCCAGTAGTAGCCGCGCTCGCGCGGATTGAGCGTGTACGGGAAGTCGAAGTACAGGTAGTCGGGCAGCGCGAGCACCGTCTGGTAGCCCTTGCCGCTCAGGTCGCGCGCGCTGTCCGACGCACCCCAGAAGATCGTGTCCCACAGCGACACCATCACGTGGCGCGTGCTGAAATCCCGCGGCCCGTTCGCATGCTTGATACCGTCCTGCCACGCGGCCATCGTGCCGATCCCGTTCGCGTCGACCGCCGCGCTCACCTGTTTCGCGAAGCGCGTCGGCAGCTCGTCGATCGACTTGATCTCGCCGCGCTGGAGCAGCGCCGTGCACGCGGGCGACCGCGCCCACGGCTTGTCCTGCGCGGCCAGATCGATGCGCCCCTTGTTCGGGTCGGTGCCGTTCAGCGGCTGGAAGCCGCCGCCGAGGAAGATGTTCTTCGCTTCGTCGCCGCCGTAGTGCCAGGTCTGCAGCGGTGCCTGCGCGTCCGCGTGCATCGCCGCGATCTCGCGGATCACCTTCGACGCGAAGTTCAGCGCGCCCGGCACGCATGGGTTCAGGTCGCTGCGCCGGTCGTAGAACTGCACCGTCGTCAGGTTCGTCGTGTCCTGCGGGTCGAGCAGCCGATACGCGTTCGCTTCCTGCTCGCGGCCGGCCGCATGCAGCCGCCGGTAGCGCGCCTCCATCGTCACGACGGCAGCCCGTGCGTGCGCGGGCATGTCGATCTCGGGGATGATCTGCACGAAACGCGCGGCCGCGTAGCGCACGAGCGCCACGTAGTCGTCGCGCGTCAGGTAGCCGCCGCCCGAGCGGTTGTCGGGGCCGGAGCCGAGCTGCGGCAGCAGGCAGCGCGTCTCGTCCGGGTCGTGACAGCGGCGCGAGCCGATCTCGGTCAGTTCGGGCAGGCCGGGAATCTCGATGCGCCAGCCCTCGTCGTCGGACAGATGCAGGTGCAGCCGGTTGAGCTTGTACGCGCTCATCTGGTCGATCAGGCGGCGCAGCGTCGCCGGCTGCTTGAAGTTGCGCGCGAGGTCGACATGCATGCCGCGATGCGAGAAGCGCGGCGCATCCTCGACGAGCATCGCAGGAATCGGGCCGCCGCCGGCCGGCGCGAGCGAGTAGAGCGTCTGCACGCCGTAGTAGAGGCCTGCGCGATCGTAGCCTTCGATCAGCACGCCGCGCGGCCCGATCGCGAGCCGGTAGCCGCCCGGTGTCGCGAGGTCGGCCGGCAGCCGGCGCGGCGCGACGAAGCCGCGAACCGGCACGCGTGCGCCGTCGAGCCCGAGCGTCGTCGCGCGCTCGCGCAGCGCCGCGACCTGCGCGTCCGGCAGGTCCGGCAGCGCGAGTTCGACGCCGCGCAGCTCGAGCGTACCGGGCAGCGGCAGTTCGCGCTTCACGCTCGGCAGCGCGCGGCCCGGATCGGACCGTGCTGCCACGGGCGGCGCGTTGCCGGTCGAATTGTTCTGCGCGTCGGCCGGCAGGGTTTCGACGTAGCGCAGTTCGTTGTCGGTATCGTTGTAGCGCAGCACGGCCGGCGGCGCGCCGTCGACGACGACATACGGGCGCGGAATCACGTCGCTGTAACGCAGCAGCCAGTATTCGGCGACGAACGGCAACTCGATGCGCTCGCCGGGCGCGAGCCGCACCGAGCCCGGTTGCGGCGTCAGTTCGTACAGGTCGCCGGTGAGCCGCCGCAGCGCGAAGCCCGGGCGGTCGATCCGCAGCAGACGGCGGATGCTGTGCAGATAGAGTTTCCAGCCGCCGTCGGCGATCGCCTGGTGGCCGCGGTTCTGCAGGATCAGGCGGCCCGTCGCGCAGGCCGCGCCGTCGGCGCCGAGATCGGCGCAGGGTACGCCGGCGGTGGCCGCATGGTTGTTGTCGACGGCCACGCGCAACGCGAGCCCGTTCGACAGCACCGTCGCGAGGCTGGCTGCTTGCGCGGCGGCTGCTTGCGCGGCGCCGGCGGTCGCGCCGGCGGCGGCCGACGCCGGTACCGCGGCGATCGCGGTGGGGGGCAGCACCGCGAGCAGCAGACCGGCAATGAGGGAAGGCAAGGTACGCTTCAATTCGAACTCCTGAGAAAAAGAGGGCGTGGCGGCGTCGTGACGCGACGTCGCTGCGATCGGGTCTTTCAGTGGAGCTGCGGGAGATGCCTGCACGCGGGGCGATGCGGCTGCACCGCGCGCATTCGGCACGCGGGAGCGTGCGTTACGGAACGGGAGGCGGGCATGCGTGCCGATCGGATCGGCGCGGCCGCGTGCGCGGATTCATCGGCGGCGCGCGGCAACCGCCGCGACGACGACGCGGCCGCGGCCGACGGCATACGTGCGGCCGAACGCGATCGCGACGACGGCGCGCGCCGCGGCACACGGACGTCGACACGGCGCGCACGCGCACGCCACACACGGGATTCGCATGTCTCCCCCACCCAGAAGGAATCGGCCTGTCAGCGGCCGTGTCCAACGATCTTATGAAACCTTTTATTGGTATTCAAGTGGTATCAATCTGGCGCTAAATTGGCATCGATGCATGACGCCTGCCCGCGCGCGGCCAGGACGAAAAAAAACCTCGCGTGAAGCGAGGTTCTTTCCCTTCCGGGCGGTGGCGGCGCGCGATCGGCGCGCGCGTCACGCGTCAGTGCGCCGGTGCGCCTGTGCGTCAGTCGCGGCGTGCCCGCACGGGCGCTTCCTGCGTCTTCTGCCGCGCTTCGAGCCACATCGCGTTGACGATGCCGAACGACAGCGCGACGCCGATACCGAGAATCCAGCTGAAATACCACATGATCCGACTCCTTGCGAAACGGTGGAACGGCGGGCGAGGCGCCCGCGCGCCCCGACCCGGTTCAATGCATCAATACATCGAGTGCTTGTTCTCTTCGAGCGTCTGGTGCGTGACCTTCCCGCGCATCACGCGATACACCCAGCTCGTGTAGATCAGCACGATCGGCAGGAACACGATCACCGCGAACAGCATCACCTGCAGCGTCATGTGGCTCGACGTCGAATCCCACACGGTCAGGCTGCTGCGCGGGTCGAGCGACGACGGCATGATGAACGGGAACATCGAGAAGCCCGCGGTCAGGATCACGCCGGCGATCATCAGGCCCGTGCAGAAGAACGCCGTCTTTTCCTGCTTCGAGCCGGCGAGCAGCAGCGCGAGCACGCCGCCCGCGATCCCGGCGACCGGCGCCGCGATCATCCACGGATAGTCGCCGTAGTTCGCGAGCCACAGGCCCGAACCGGCGGCGACGTCCTTGAGCAGCGGGTTCGCGACGGTGTCGGTCGGCGCGGCGTGGGTGATGTGGAAGCCGCCGATGTAGGAGGCCACCAGCACGCCGGCCAGCACGAACAGCACGACCGCGAGGAACGACGCCACGCGCAGCGCGATCGACGCACGGCGCGCGATCGCGCCGTCGGTCTTCATCTTGATGAACGCCGCGCCGTGCGCGACGAGCATCGTGAGGCTGACGAGCCCGCACAGCAGCGCGAACGGGTTCAGCAGCGCCCAGAAGCCGCCGTAGTAGGTCACGCGCAGGTCGCTGTCGAACTTGAACGGCACGCCCTGCAGCAGGTTGCCGAACGCGACGCCGAACACGAGCGCCGGCACGAAGCCGCCGGCGAACAGGCCCCAGTCCCAGCCCGCGCGCCAGCGCGGGTCCGGCCGCTTGCTGCGGTAGTCGAAGCCCACCGGCCGGAAGAACAGCGCGAACAGCACGAGCAGCATCGCGAAGTAGAAGCCGGAGAACGACGCCGCGTAGACGAGCGGCCAGGCCGCGAACATCGCGCCGCCGGCCGTGATCAGCCACACCTGGTTGCCTTCCCACGTCGCGCCGACCGTGTTGACGATGATGCGGCGCTCCTCGTCGGTCTTGCCGAGGAACGGCAGCAGCGCGGTCGCGCCCATGTCGAAGCCGTCGGTGACGGCGAAGCCGATCAGCAGCACGCCGACGAGCACCCACCAGATCAGCTTGAGCGTTGCATAGTCCATAGCGATTCCTTGTTCGGTTGCGAGGGCGTGTTCAAACCGCGGCCCGCTCGCCGGCAGCGGCGAGTTCGTGGTGATAGCGGCCGGTATGCAGCGACGACGGGCCGAGGCGCGCGTACTTGAACATCAGCTTGATCTCGATGACGAACAGCGCGGTGTAGAACAGGATGAAGCCGGCGAGACTCAGGTACAGGTCGCTCGGCTGCAGGCTCGACGCGGACAGGTGCGTCGGCAGCACGCCGGCGATCGTCCACGGCTGGCGGCCGAGTTCGGCGACGATCCAGCCGAATTCGATCGCGATCCACGGCAGCGGGATCGCCCACACCGCGTAGCGCAGGAACCAGCGGCGGTTGTCCTGCAGCAGTTGCCGGCGCGCGCAGAACCAGAACGCGGCAACGAACGTCGCGACGAACAGGAAGCCGAGGAACACCATGATCCGGAACGAGAAGAACACCGGCGCGACGGGCGGGATCGTCTTCTTCGCGGCGGCCTTGATCTGCTCGGGCGTCGCGTCGGTCACGTTCGGCGTGAACTGCTTGAGCATCAGCCCGTAGCCGAGATACTGCTTGTGCTGGTCGAACAGCGCGCGCGTCGCGTCGCTCGTGTCGCCCTGCTTGATCTTCTGCAGCGCACCGTACGCGATCATCCCGCTCTGGATGTGCTCCTCGCTGTGCTTCGCGAGGTCGCGCAGGCCGATCACGGGTTCGTCGATCGAGCGCGTCGCGATCAGGCCGAGCGCGTACGGGATCTTGATCGCGTAGTCGGTGCGCTGTTCCTCCTGGTTCGGGATGCCGATCAGCGTGAACGACGCGGGCGCCGGTTGCGTTTCCCATTCGGATTCGATCGCGGCGAGCTTCATCTTCTGCACTTCGCCGGTCGTGTAGCCCGATTCGTCGCCGAGCACGATCACGCACAGCGTGGCCGCGAGGCCGAAGCCGGCCGCGACCGCGAACGAGCGCAGCGCGAAGTCGACGTCGCGCTTCTTCAGCAGGTACCACGACGACACGCCGAGCACGAACATCGCCGCCGACACGTAGCCGGCCGACACGGTGTGCACGAACTTCACCTGCGCGACCGGGTTGAACAGCACGTCGAACAGGCTCGTCATCTCCATGCGCATCGTCTGGTAGTTGAATTCGGCGCCGACCGGGTTGTTCATCCAGCCGTTCGCGACGAGGATCCACAACGCGGACAGGTTCGAGCCCAGCGCGACGAGGAACGTGACGATCAGGTGCTTGACCTTCGACAGGCGGTTCCAGCCGAAGAAGAACAGGCCGACGAACGTCGATTCGAGGAAGAACGCCATCAGGCCTTCGACCGCGAGCGGCACGCCGAAGATGTCGCCGACGTAGTGCGAGTAGTACGACCAGTTCGTGCCGAACTGGAATTCGAGCGTGATGCCGGTCGTCACGCCCATCGCGAAGTTGATCCCGAACAGCTTGCCCCAGAACTGCGTCATGTCCTTGTAGACCTGTTTGCCGGTCATCACGTAGACGGCTTCCATGATGACGAGCAGCCAGGACAGGCCGAGCGTCAGCGGCACGAACAGGAAGTGGTAGAGCGCCGTGATGCCGAACTGCAGACGCGACAGATCGACGACTTCGCTACTTATCATGGTGGTCTCCCTCGGTGGGTGCAGGCGCCGGCACCGAGAGCAGCTTCTCGGCCACGGCGGCAGGCGGCAACGACATGTGCTCGGCCTGCGGATGATTGAAGAATGCGTATTTGAGCGACATCAGGAGGATCAGCTTGACGATCAGCACCAGGGTGATGTCGCGGGCGAGGGTCGGTCCGCGTGCCCATGCGGCGATGCGCGCGCGCCAGCCGATCGGGCCGGCCGGCCGCGAGGGCGGCGCAGGCTCTTTATTGATCGAGATCAAGGCGATTATCCTGAATCGATTTAGGTCGGATTGGGGGCGACTTTACGTCGGATTGGTGACGGCCGTGAAGCTGTTTTAATCCTTTTGCGCCTGACGTGCCAATTTTAAAAGGACTGCTTTCCGATGCCGAGTGCTGCGCTGCGGCAGACCGTCGCGAAACAGGGGTTGAAAATTGAGGTGGATCAAGGTTATGCGGATGAGCGCTGCAAATAGCGCAATGCCGGATGAATCAGTTCAATTAACGGGCGGGAAACGGGGAGGGAAACGGGGCGTGAAACGCGCTGAAAAGCGCGTCAAAAGCAGTGGAAAACGGACGAAAAAAAACCGCTGCCGGTCGGGCAGCGGTTTCGATGCAGTGCTCTGAATCGCCGGGATTTACGCGTATTCGGCGAGGGCCGTGCGCATCTTTTTCATCGCGCTCGCTTCGATCTGGCGGATGCGTTCCGCCGACACGCCGAACTCGGCGGCGAGATCGTGCAGCGTCGAGCCGCCCGAGCCGTCGTCGTCGACGTGCAGCCAGCGCGCCTCGATGATGCGGCGGCTGCGCGCGTCGAGCGCGTCGAGCGCCTGCGCGATGCCGTCCGTCTGCAGCATGTCGCGCTGGCGCGCGGCGAGCACGGCGGTCGGCTCGTTGTGCGAGTCGGCCAGGTAGGCGATCGGCGCGTACGACTCCTCGCCGTCGTCGACCTGCCCTTCGAGCGCGATGTCGCCGCCCGACAGGCGCGTTTCCATCTCGGTCACTTCCTCGCGCTTGACGTTGAGCTCCTGCGCGAGGCCGTCGATTTCCTCCGGCGTCATCGCCTGCATGCTCTTCTTGTGGCTGCGCAGGTTGAAGAACAGCTTGCGCTGCGCCTTCGTCGTCGCGACCTTCACCATGCGCCAGTTGCGCAGGATGTACTCGTGGATCTCGGCCTTGATCCAGTGAATCGCATACGACACCAGGCGCACGTTTTGCGCCGGGTCGAACCGCTTCACGGCTTTCATCAGGCCGATGTTGCCTTCCTGGATCAGGTCGCCGTGCGGCAGGCCGTAGCCGAGGTAGTTGCGCGCGATCGACACGACGAGACGCAGGTGCGACAGCACGAGCCGACGCGCCGCGTCGAGGTTGTTGTCCTCGCGGAATTCGGTTGCGTACCGGCGTTCCTCTTCGGCGGTCAGCAGCGGAATGCGATTGACGGCCTGGATGTACGCGTCGATGTTGCCGAGCTGGCCGGGCAACATCGATTGGGCTGCGAGCGCCAGCGAGCCTGCCGATTCGGCCTTGGCCGGCGTCGGGCGCAGGGTGTTCGGGAGGGTCAGGGCGTTGCTCACTAAAAACTCCTTTGGAATCAGGGGCAAACCCCCGGTCTCGGTTGAGATTCCGGAGGCCATCTTAGCACTCCCGCAAGATGAGTGCTAATTCCTTAGAGGCCACGGGGGCATCCAAGTTCCCTATTTTCTATCGAATCAGTCGAGTCGATAGTCTATTCTGCGACAAGGCCTCCGCCGCGAAGTTCCGTAAGCCGTTGTTTCTGATGGGAATCGGGAGACGATTTCGATTTTTGTCGTTTTGGAAGCAAACAATTTCGCTTCGTGATGCCGATCCGAAAAGTCCTTTACCATACCATTCAGTTCGCTCGGGCCGGGCCGTCGCGGCAGGCTCCATTCAACCCACAAAGTTGGAGTGTCAGATGAACAATAAGAAGAACCGTCGGCCCCGCGGCCGGGTGGTGCTGCACGCGATGCTGGCGGCGTCTCTCCTGGGCGGATCGGGTGCGGCTTTCGCGGATCGCTGGGGAATCCAGGCGGGCGGCGGATTTTCCGATCGCCACGGGATCGACAAGGCCGATCTCGGCGTGGTCTGGGATCCGGGCTGGAACTGGTGGGAAATCGGCGGCTGGCACTTCGCGTTCGTGATGGAAGGCCATGTCGGCTACTGGCACACCGGCGGCAACGTGCACGCCAACATCGGTGAATTCGGCGCGACGCCGATGTTCCGTTTCATCAAGAGCGCGGGCCAGGTTCGCCCGTTCGTCGAGGCCGGCGCCGGCATCCGGTTCCTTACGCATCCGACGATCTCGAACAATCTGTCGCTGTCGACATCGTTCCAGTTCGCGGACGTCGTCGGCGTCGGCGCGCAGTTCGGCGAACGGCAACAGTATCAGGTTGGTTACCGTTTCCAACATGTGTCTAACGCGGGTATCAAAGAGCCGAATCCTGGTATAAATTTCCACCAGTTCTACCTGCAGTACAACTTCTGATCCGCACGCCGGCGCACGGCGGGCGCGTTGCCGAGGAGTCAGGCGATGGCGAAGGTGGTCGATGCGATCCGCGCGCTCGAGCGCGATCGGTTCCGGGCGATGGTGGACGGCGACGGCGAGGCGCTCGACGCGCAATTGTCGGACAAGGTGTTCTTCGTGCACACCAACGGCAAACGCGAAACGAAGCAGCAGTTCATCGACGCCATCGTCGCCGGCCGCCGCCGCTATCGTCAGATCGAGGTCCAGTCGCAGGACCTGCTGCCCGTCGGCGATGCCACCTGCGTCGTGACCGGGCGCGCGTTGATCGAGATGGAAACGAACAATGGCGGCCTCGTGTTTCCGATCGCCTACACGGCCGTGCACACGCACGAGCACGGGCAGTGGCGGCTGCTCGCGTGGCAGGCGACGCGGTGCGCGACCGAAACATGAGCGCGGGTGGCGCCCCCGGGTAGTGTCCCTTTTCATGCCTCGACCGAAGCGGCCTTCTGAGCCGCTTTTTGCTGCCTCGTGCGGCGCGGATCGCGCGGCGCACGGGCGGTCACGCACCGCTCGCTGACATTCAACCCTGCATCGAAGCCCGGCGCTCAGGCCGCCGCGCGGCGATCCGCGCAGTGCCATGCCGAGCGGTTGATCGCGCTGACGAGCGCATCGAGCGCCGCGCTCGCCGCCTCGGCGTGCACGCCGACGCCGTGCCGCAGCGGCGCGTCGCCGACCCGGCAGCCGACCGATACCGCGATCCGGCCGTCCGCGGCGCGCACGTGTTCGCACGACGCAATGTCGACGGCGGCGCCGGCGGCCGTCGCAAAGGCCGCGGCGAAACGTCGCACGGTGTCGTCGGGCGTCGCGTCGGCGGCGGGCGCCGCCGCGATCTCGCGGTTCCGCCAGCGCGCGCCGCTGCCGTGGCGCGCGGCCGGGCCGTCGGTTTCGAGGAATTCGCGTGCGAACAGCGCGCAGATCGCGTCGCCCGTCACTTCCTCGCCCGACGCATCGGCGAGCGTCTGCACCGCCTGGCTGAATTCGATCTGCACGCGGCGCGTCGGCGTGAAGCCCATCCCGCGTTCGAGCAGGAACGTCGCGCCGCCCTTGCCGGACTGGCTGTTCACGCGGATCACCGCGTCGTAGCTGCGGCCGAGATCGGCCGGGTCGATCGGCAGGTACGGCACTTCCCAGACCGCGTCGGCGCGCTGCTGCGCGAAGCCCTTGCGGATCGCGTCCTGGTGCGAGCCCGAAAACGCGGTGAACACGAGGTCGCCCGCGTACGGGTGGCGCGGATGCACGGGAATCTGGTTGCAGCGCTCGACGACGCGGCGCACCGCATCGATGTCGGAGAAATCGAGGCCCGGGTCGATGCCTTGCGTGTAGAGGTTCAACGCGAGCGTGACGAGATCGACGTTGCCGGTGCGCTCGCCGTTGCCGAACAGGCAGCCCTCGATGCGGTCGGCGCCCGCGAGCAGCGCGAGTTCGGCCGCCGCGACCGCCGTGCCGCGATCGTTGTGCGGATGCACGGACAGCACGATGCTGTCGCGATACGCGAGGTTGCGGTCCATCCATTCGATCTGGTCGGCGAACACGTTCGGGGTCGCGGCTTCGACGGTGGCCGGCAGGTTGACGATCATCTTGTGATCGCGGGTCGGACGCCACGTCTGCGCGACTGCGTCGCAGATCTCGCGCGCGAACGTCAGCTCGGTCATGCTGAAGGTTTCCGGCGAGTACTGGAACGTCCAGTGCGTATCGGGGCGCGCGGCGGCGTGTTCCTTGATGATGCGCGTGCCGTCGATCGCGAGCGCCTTCACGTCGTCCTTCGACATCCCGAACACGATGCGGCGGAACGACGGGCAGACCGCGTTGTACAGGTGCACGATCGCGCGCGGCACGCCTTCGAGCGCGTCGAACGTGCGCGCGATCAGGTCTTCGCGCGACTGCACGAGCACCTCGATCGTCACGTCGTCGGGAATCCGCTTGTCGTCGATCAGCTTGCGGACGAAATCGAAATCGGTTTGCGACGCCGACGGAAAGCCGACTTCGATCTCCTTGAATCCGATCGCGATCAGCATCTCGAAGAACTCGAGCTTCTGCTCGATGCTCATCGGCTCGATCAGCGACTGGTTGCCGTCGCGCAGGTCGGTGCTCATCCACACGGGCGCGCGCTCGATGGTGCGGGCCGGCCAGCGGCGGCCATTGAGGCGGACGGGCTCGAACGGACGGTACTTGTCTTGCGGATTGCGCATCATCTTCTGGACCTCGGGTCTCAAGTCGCGAGCGAAGACGGGCGGCATGGGCGATGGTTGGCGCTGCCTCGCACCCCCCGGCGCGCGATGGCGCCATGGATGCGGATGGTCTTCGCGAATCGGCCGACGGATGGACGGACGAAGGCTGACGACTTCGGGTTGTAAAAACTGCGAGAGGGGTACGGCGAGGAACTGCTGGGAGGACCGTGCGGACAGCACACGGCGCTACGACAGCCTTAGGCTAGTCGTAGCGATAGCGGCCGCGCTAGGCGGCCGGAGGTAATTCGGAGGGTGTTCGGAAAGGAACGCATGACGCCAACTCTATGCCAGGATGCGCTCCCGTGTCAAATATCGGGATAACGGGGCGGGCGCCGCCGCGCCGTCAGCGCGCGACGCGGGCGATCCGCACGATCGTCGCGACCTGCCGCGCGACCGTGTCGGGCACCGGCACCTCGCCGCGCAGCACGGCGTCCGTCCACGCGGCCGTGGTCGCCGCATCGCGCGACTCGGGCAGCGCGACGGGCGGCGCGTCGGTCGACGAACGCTCGGCGTCGATCAGCGTGTCGCACACGCCGTCGTGCAGCCAGTCGACCTGCACCTGGCGCCGCGTGTCGGCCACCGCTTCGCCTTCGGTGCCGCGCGCGAGCAGCGCACCGCCGAGCGCGGCGTCCGGATGATCGCGGAACAGCTGCGCGAGGCTGTCGCGGTACGGCGGGTGCGTGTAGTTGACGAGCCGCAGGCCGGCCGGCGCGAACGGCTGCAGAATCTTCACGAGCGTATGCGTCGAGTTGCGCACGCCGAGCACCCTGCGCATCGACAGCAGGTGCGCGATGCGCGGCGCGAGCACGTCGATCGGCGCGAATGCGACGCGGCGTTCGGCGAGCGTGTCCTCGATCGCATCGTGCGACGTCGACGGCGCGAGCGACAGCGCCGAGAAAATCTCCGCGCTCGTCACGCGGCCCGGATCGCGCTCCACCCCATGCACGAGCACCGGCACGCCTTCGCGCGCGAGCAGCAATGCGAGCAGCGGCACGAGGTTCGGCTGCTTGCGCGCGCCGTTGTAGCTCGGGATCGACACCGGGCGGAACGCGGCGTCCTGCACGTGCACGGGCTCGAACGACGCCTGCGCGGCGGCGAGCATCGCGGCCAGTTCGTCGGCGGATTCGCCTTTCAGCCGATAGGCGATCAGGATCGCGCCGAGTTCGAGGTCCGACACGCGCGCATCGAGCATCGCGCGATAGAGCTCGAACGTGTCCTCGGCGGACAGGGCGCGCGCGCCGTTCGGGCCGCGGCCGATTTCCTTGATGAAGCGGGCGCAAGGGAACGGGGCGGCGGGATCGTGGGAAGCGGTCATCGGAACGTGGGGCGGGCGGCCGGCATCGGGCCGCGCGGTGAGCGGTGAGGAATGCCCCGAGTATCGCACGGGCGCGGCCGCGCATCGCGCCGCGCTACACTCTGGTTCCCGGCGCCGCGCGCGCCGGCTGCGCCGCGCCCGTGCCGCCGCCGGCCGAATACGACCAAAAGCGAGACATCCCATGAAGCTCTACAGCTATTTCCGCAGTTCCGCGTCGTACCGCGTGCGGATCGCCCTGAACCTGAAGCAGTTGCCGTTCGACTATGCGCCCGTGCACATGCTGCGCGACGGCGGCGAGCAACTGAAGGACGCGTACCGCGCGCTGAATCCGGATGCGGTCGTGCCGACGCTGATCGACGGCGACGCGACGCTGCAGCAGTCGCTCGCGATCATCGAATATCTCGACGAAACCCATCCCGAGCCCCCGTTGCTGCCGAAGCAGCCGGTCGATCGCGCGTACGTGCGCGCGGTCGCGCTGCAGATCGCGTGCGAGATTCATCCGCTCAACAACCTGCGCGTGCTGAAGTACCTGAAGCACACGCTGAAGGTGTCCGAGGACGCAAAGAACGCGTGGTACCGGCACTGGATCGAGGCGGGCTTCGACACACTGGAGACCCGTCTCGCGAACGATCCGCGCACCGGCAAGCTGTGCTTCGGCGACACGCCGACGCTCGCCGACGTGTGCCTCGTGCCGCAGGTGTTCAACGCGAACCGCTTCTCGATCGATACGACGCGTTTCCCGACGATCCAGCGGATCGTCGACCATGCGGCGACGATCGATGCGTTCAAGGCCGCCGAGCCGGGTGTGCAGCCCGACGCGGAATGAGCGCGACCGCATGAAAAAGGGCGCCCGAAGGCGCCCCGTGCGAGGCGAGCCGGCGGCGGTCAGCCGAGCAGCGCGTCCGCGAATTCCACCGCGCTGAACGGCTGCAGGTCCTCGACCTTCTCGCCGACGCCGATGAAGTAGACGGGCACCGGCCGTTGCCGCGCGATCGCGGCGAGAATCCCGCCCTTCGCGGTGCCGTCGAGCTTCGTGACGATCAGGCCGGTCAGGCCCAGCGCGTCGTCGAACGCCTTCACCTGCGTGAGCGCGTTCTGGCCGGTGTTCGCGTCGATCACCAGCAGCACCTCGTGCGGCGCGCCGTCGTGCGCCTTCGCGATCACGCGCTTCACCTTCTTCAGCTCTTCCATCAGGTGCAGCTGCGTCGGCAGGCGGCCGGCCGTGTCGGCCATCATCACGTCGATCTTGCGCGCGCGCGCGGCGCTGACCGCGTCGAAGATCACCGCGGCCGGATCGCCGCTTTCCTGCTGCACGACCGTCACGTTGTTGCGCTCGCCCCAGACCGCCAGCTGTTCGCGCGCGGCCGCGCGGAACGTGTCGCCGGCGGCCAGCAGCACCGACTGGTCGAAGCTCTGCAGATGCTTCGCGAGCTTGCCGATGCTGGTCGTCTTGCCCGCGCCGTTCACGCCGGCGATCATCATCACGAGCGGCTGCGCGTGGCCGAGCATCAGCGATTTCTCGAGCGGCGCCAGCAGCTCGACGAGCAGGTCGTGCAGCGCATCCTTCACCTGCTGCGGATCGGTCAGCCGGCCCGCGCGCACCTTCTCGCGCAGCGCGCCGAGCAGGTATTCGGTCGCGTCGACGCCCGCGTCGGACATCAGCAGCGCGGTTTCGAGCTCCTCGTACAGGTCTTCGTCGATCTTCGTGTTGACGAAGACGCCGGTGATGCTCGAGCCCGTCTTCGCGAGCCCCGTTTTCAGGCGCGCGAGCCACGACTTCTTCGCGGAGGCGTCCTGCTGCGGCGGCGGGACGATCTCGACCGTCTCCACGACTTCGTCGCGGCCGTCGTTGGTCGGCGTGACCGTCATCACGACGGCCGGCGCGGCCGGTTGGGCGCTCGCCTGCGGCAGCTCGGCCGCGGGTGGCGCGTCGAGCGCGGGCGCGTCGGCGTCGGACGCTTCGTCCGCTTGCTGCGCGTCGGCCGATTGCGATTCCGCCGGATCGGGCTCCTGCGTTTTCTTGAATCGTTTGAAGAAACTGAACATGGTCTGGCGTCGGGAAGAGGGCGGGCCGCCGCCGGGGGCGGGGGCGCCGGACGGGCCGTTCTGCGTTCGCGTGGGCGCGGCGCTCGGCGGCCGAAACCGTGCATTTTATCAGTGCGGCGTGGCGCTCGCGTCAGCGCGCGTCGCCGCTGTGGTAACGTGCGCCTGTTTGGCGGCGCGCGGCTGCGCGCGTCCGGTCCCTCCGTTGTCGATATTCCCGAATGTCCCGTTCCTCTTCCGGCCGCTCAGCGGCCCCTTCCGGCCGCGGCAAGCCGCACACGATCCGCATCATCGGCGGCGACTGGAAACGCACGCCGCTCGCGGTGCTCGATCTCGACGGCCTGCGCCCGACGCCCGATCGCGTACGCGAGACGCTGTTCAACTGGCTCGGCCAGGATCTCGAAGGCTGGCGCTGCCTCGACCTGTTCGCGGGCACCGGCGCGCTCGGCTTCGAGGCCGCGTCGCGCGGCGCGGCGAGCGTCGTGATGGTCGAGCGCCATCCGCGCGCGGCGCAGCAGCTGCGTGCGATCAAGGACAAGCTCGGCGCCCGTTCGGTCGAGATCGCCGAAGCCGATGCGCTGCGGCTCGCGGCCGGGCTCACGCCGGGCGCGTTCGACGTCGTGTTCCTCGATCCGCCGTTCGACGACCCGGCCGCGCTCGAGCGCGCGATCGCGCTGGCGGCGCCGCTCGTCGCGGCGGACGGCGCGCTGTACGTCGAAACGGGGGCGGAACTCGATCCGGCCGCGCACGACGCGCTGGCTGGCTGGCAGGTGGTGAAGCGCGGCAAGGCGGGGGCGGTTCACTATCATTTGCTGCGGCGCGAAAATGATGAATAATGCGCGTTCCATACGAGGCGGCGCGCCGCAAAGGCGACGCATGCCCATCTCGGCAGCGGCGCGTGCATCGCACGGCTGCCATCCCGTTTGCGTGATGACAGGAGGAGCGACATGGTAGTCGCCGTGTATCCCGGTACGTTCGATCCGCTGACGCGCGGGCACGAAGACCTCGTGCGGCGCGCGTCGAGCATTTTTGATACGCTGGTGGTGGGCGTTGCCGACAGCCGCGCGAAAAAGCCGTTTTTCTCGCTCGAAGAACGTCTGACGATTGCGAACGAGGTGCTCGGCCATTACCCGAACGTGAAGGTGATGAGTTTCACAGGCCTCCTGAAGGATTTCGTCCGCGTCAACAATGCGCGCGTGATCGTGCGCGGGCTGCGCGCCGTGTCCGATTTCGAGTATGAGTTCCAGATGGCAGGGATGAACCGCTATCTGCTGCCCGACGTCGAGACGATGTTCATGACGCCGTCCGACCAGTACCAGTTCATCTCGGGAACGATCGTGCGTGAAATCGCGCAATTGGGCGGCGATGTCAGCAAATTCGTGTTTCCGTCCGTCGAGAAATGGTTGACCGAGAAAGTCGCCGCGATGGGAGGCCCCGCCGCGTGACGCGGCGTCGGCCGGTTTCGTTGCGAGGCCGGCCGACGGCCTGAAGAAGTGAGATCAGTATGGCTTTGATGATTACCGACGAGTGCATCAATTGCGACGTGTGCGAGCCCGAGTGCCCGAACGGCGCGATTTCGATGGGCCCGGACATCTACGTGATCGACCCGAACAAGTGCACCGAGTGCGTCGGCCATTTCGACGAACCGCAGTGCCAGCAGGTGTGTCCGGTCGAATGCATTCCGCGCGATCCGCAGCATGACGAATCGCATGCGCAATTGATGGAGAAGTATCACGCGCTGATCGCCGTGAAGGGCGACGACGCATCGTGATTCTGCGCTGACGCGCGCGCCTCGATTGGCCCGCGCGCCGCGCTTTCGGATCGGCGCCGCCCGGCGCCGATCTTTCCGTGTCAGGCCAGCAGCGCGCGCAACGCCGCGACGAGCGCATCGCATTCGGCATCGGTGCCGACGGTGATACGCAGGTGCTGGTCGATCCGCGGCAGCCGGAAGTGCCGCACGAAAATTTCCCGTTCCTTCAGCTTCGCCGCGATCGTGCCCGCATCGTGCGCGGGATGGCGCGCGAACACGAAATTCGCGGCCGACGGCACGATCTCGAAGCCGAGTGCGCCGAGCGCATGCGTGAGCCGCGCGCGGCTGTCGATCACGCGCCGGCAGGTGGCGTTGAAATGATCGGTGTCTTCATACGCGGCCTGTGCGGCAACCTGCGCGAGCCGGTCGAGCGGGTACGAGTTGAAGCTGTCCTTCACGCGGTTCAGCGCGTCGATCAGCGCCGCATCGCCGAACGCGAAGCCGACGCGCATGCCCGCGAGCGAGCGCGCCTTCGACGTCGTATGCACGACGAGCAGGTTCGGATGACGGTCGATCAGCGTAATCGCCGACTGCGCGCCGAAATCGACGTACGCTTCGTCGATCACGACGACCGACGACGGATTCGCGGCCGCGATCCGCTCGACGTCCGCGAGCGGCAGCGCGCGCCCGGTCGGCGCGTTCGGGTTCGGAAACAGCACGCCGCCGGCGTCGTCGAGATAATCGTCGACGCGGATCGAGAAATCGTCCGCGAGCGGCACGACCGTGGTCTCGACGCCGTACAGGCGCGCGTAGGTCGGGTAGAAGCTGTACGTGATGTCGGGAAAGCGCAGCGGCCGGTCGTGCTTGAGCAGCGCCTGGAACGCATGCGCGAGCACCTCGTCGGAGCCGTTGCCGACGAACACCTGTCCGGGCTGGATGCGGTGATGGGCCGCGACCGTCTCGCGCAGCGCGCGCGCGACCGGGTCCGGATAGCGGCGCAGCGTGTCGCCGGTGTCGCCGAGTTCGCGTGCGATCGCCGCGACGACGCGCGGCGACGGCGGATAGGGATTCTCGTTGGTGTTCAGCTTGACGGGGTGCGCGAGCGCGGGCTGTTCGCCCGGCACGTAAGGCACGAGTTGCTGAACGACGTCGCTCCAGTAACGGCTCACCGCTTGGCTCCTGTCGGGCAAAAACGTCCAGATTACCGCATGTACGCGTCGCGGTGGGGCGGGCGAGGCCGCCCGGTTGCGCGGGACGGCCGATGCACCGGGCCGGTGCGGCGGGCGATCAGTTGCGATGCAGTTGCATCGTCGCGCGGTCGAGTTCGCCCTTGACGACCATCGGCATCACGGCGAGCGCGCGTTCGATCGATGCGTCGATCACGTCCTGTTCCTCGCGGCGCGGCGGCTTCAGCACGAAGTTCGCGACGTCGGGCTTCGCGCCGGCGCGCGCACTTTCCGGAATCAGGTCGCGCGGATGGCCGATGCCGATCCGCAGCCGCCAGTATTGCTGCGACGACAGATGCGCGGTGATGTCCTTCAGCCCGTTGTGGCCGCCGCTGCCGCCGCCGAGCTTCAGCTTCACGGTGCCGGGCGGCAGATCGAGCTCGTCGTGCGCGACGAGGATCTGGTCGGGCAGGATCTTGAAGAATTGCGCGAGCGCGACGACCGACTGGCCGGAGCGGTTCATGTAGGTCTGCGGCTCGAGCAGATGGACTTCCTCGCCGTGCAGGCGCGCTTTCGCGTAGAAGCCGTGGAAACGGCGTTCGTCGCGCAGCGTCGTGCCGGCTTCGCGGGCGAGCTGGTCGACCAGCCAGAAACCGGCGTTGTGGCGCGTCGTGGTGTATTCCGCCCCGGGATTCCCGAGGCCGACGATCAGTTTGATCATGACGTTTCGAAGGCGGCGGCGGCCGCCTGGGCGCAGAAAAAGAAAAACCCGCCGGGCAAGCCGCGGCGGGTTGCGTCGACCGTTTCGCGAAACGGATCGATGGGGCGCAGGCAGCCGCTCAGGCAGCCGGCGTTTCGCCTTCTGCTGCGTCCGACACGGCACCAGCCGGGATCGTCGCCGACGCGACAACCGGGTTTTCCGCGTCGACGTGCGCGACCAGCGTCACGCCCTTCGGCAGTGCGATGTCCTTCGCGTGCAGCGACTGACCGGCTTCGATCTTCGACAGGTCGACTTCGAGGAACTCCGGCAGGGCAGCCGGCAGGCACTCGACTTCGATTTCCGTCGCGACGTGCGAAACGACCGCGCTCGACAGCTTGACGGCCGGGCTGACTTCAGCGTTCAGGAAGTGCAGCGGCACCTTCGTGTGCAGCTTCTTCTTCGCGTCGACGCGCTGGAAGTCCACGTGCAGCACCAGTTGCTTGAACGGGTGGTATTGCACGTCGCGCAGCAGAACCTGTTGCGACTGGCCGGCCACTTCGAGATCGAGGATCGACGAGTGGAAAGCTTCCTTCTTCAGGGCGTGCCACAGGGCGTTGTGATCGAGTTCGATCTTTTGCGGGGCGGCTTCGCCACCGTAAACGATACCCGTGGTCTTACCGGCGTTGCGCAGGCGGCGGCTCGCACCCGTACCTTGCTGTTGGCGCTCGAAAGCGACGACTTTCATGTGATTCTCCAATGGCTGCCCGCGACCAGGCAGTAAAACGGGGCCATCAAATGGCGGCCCCCGATGAAACGGCCGGGGTTTCGTCTATCCCGTCCGATTGTGCAAAAAGCGAAGCGTTGCCGCTTCGCTTTCCGCGCATGCTTTGTTGCGTCGATTCGCGATCAGGATTCCGCGAACAGCGACATCACCGAATCGCCGCGGCGAATCCGCGAGAACGTCTCGGCCAGCAGGCTCGCGCTCGTCAGCGAGCGGATCTTCGAGCACGCCAGCGATTCGGCCGACAGCGGGATCGTATCGGTGACGACCAGCTCGTCGAGTGCCGATGCGGCGATGCGGTCAGCGGCGCCGCCCGACAGCACCGGGTGCGTCGCGTAGGCGAACACCTGCTTCGCGCCGCGGTCCTTCAGCACCTGCGCGGCCTTGCAGAGCGTGCCGGCCGTATCGACCATGTCGTCCATGATCACGCAGGTGCGGCCTTCGACTTCACCGATGATGTTCATCACTTCGGCGACGTTCGCCTTCGGGCGACGCTTGTCGATGATCGCGAGATCGCAGTTGAGCTGCTTCGCGAGCGCCCGGGCACGCACCACGCCGCCGACGTCCGGCGACACGACGAGCAGATCCGAGTAGTTCTGCTTGCGCAGGTCGCCCAGCAGGATCGGCGTCGCGTAGATGTTGTCGACCGGGATGTCGAAGAAGCCTTGAATCTGGTCGGCGTGCAGATCCATCGTGATGATCCGCTCGACGCCGGCGATTTCCAGCATGTTCGCGACGACCTTCGCCGAGATCGCGACGCGCGCCGAACGCGGGCGGCGATCCTGACGGGCATAGCCGAAGTAGGGGATGGCAGCGGTGATCCGGCCGGCGGATGCGCGCTTGAGCGCATCGACCATGATCATCAGTTCCATCAGGTTGTCGTTCGCCGGTGCGCACGTGGATTGCAGGACGAAGACATCCTTGCCGCGCACGTTTTCCTGGATCTCGACCTGGATCTCGCCGTCGGAGAAACGGCTGACCATTGCTTTGCCGAGGGGAATACCAAGGATACTGACGACTTCCTGGGCGAGCGCGGGATTCGCGTTGCCAGTAAAGACCATCAGGCCATCATGGCTGTGGCTGCTCATCGTGCACCTGCTTCAGGCTTGGGCGGGAAATGCGGGAAAATTTTTGGCAGGGGAGGAAGGACTCGAACCCTCGCATGCCGGAATCAAAATCCGGTGCCTTGACCAACTTGGCGACTCCCCTACACTTAACTGATAACTTCACCGAACATGTGTAGGCCGTTCGGCAAAGTAAAACTTCATGACGCGAAAGCGAAGAGCGGATGCTCGTTCAGGCTCTCGGCAACTGCGCCATTCCAACTGGCGGGCAGTTTGGCTTTCGCCGCTTCTGCCTCGTGCTTGCTGTGAAACGCTGCAAACACGCTTGCTCCGGAGCCGGTCATCCTCGCGGGGGTCACATCATACAACCATTTGACCACCTGCGCAACTTCCGCGTACTTCCTTGTTACAACTTCCTGCATATCGTTCCGGCCGAAGCTATCTGGCCATCCCGCATCGCTGGTTTGCTGTGCAAGAAAGTCAGCAATTGTGACGGGCTTCGTATCTCTTGTCAACAACTCATCTGAAAATATTTCAGCGGTCGGGACATGAACGCGTGGCGTCACAACCAGGAACCAGCGAGTCGGCAATTCTACCTCAGCTAATTCTTCTCCGATACCCTCCGCGAACGCATTTTTTCCGAAAATAAAAAACGGGACGTCGGCGCCGAGTTTGACCGCGAGCGACTGGAGTTCCGCGCGCGGCAGATCCAGTTGCCACAGGCGGTTCAGCGCGAGCAGCGTCGTCGCCGCGTCGGAGCTGCCGCCGCCGAGGCCGGCGCCCATCGGCAGGATCTTGTCGATCTCGATGTCGACGCCGTGCGCCGCGCCCGTATGCGCTTTCAGCAGATTGGCCGCGCGCACGACGAGATCGCTTTCCTCGGGCACGCCGGGCACGTCGGTGACGCGTGCGACGCGGCCGTCGTCGCGGCGCGTGAAGTGCAGCGTGTCGCCCCAGTTCAGCAGCTGGAATACGCTCTGCAGATCGTGATAGCCGTTCGGACGGCGGCCGGTGATGTGCAGGAACAGGTTGAGTTTCGCGGGCGCCAGGCAGTTGCGCAGCGAGCGGGTCGAATCGGTCATGCGGGTATCGAGGCTTAAGCGCGCGTGCTCACTGATCGAGCACGAGCTTGATGTCGAGCGGCGGCGTCGCGCGCACGAGGTTGACGCGTTTGACGCCCGTGGCCGGGGCATCCGCGTAGGCAAGGTAGTCGATCGTCCAGCCGTCCTGGCGGAGCTGCTTGATGCGCGCGCCGTCGGCCGGGTCGCGCACCGTTTCCGCGGGCGTCGCCGGGGCGGCGGTCGGCAGCAGCCAGTAGCGCAGGCCCGCGAGCGGCAGCTCGAAGCCGAGCGCTTTCTGCATCAGGTCGCCGACGTCCGGCGCATATTGGGTCGGGCGGTTCGGCAATTCGAGCGACGCCGCGCGCGGCGTCGATTTCACGACCGCGAGCGTCTGGCCGAGCGGGCTGCGCAGTTCGAGCGACACGTCGTCGCCGTGCTCCTGCCAGTCGAAGTTGCCGTACACGTTCTGCGGGTTGCCGAGACGATCGTCGTACCGCACCGCGAAGCGGCCGTGGTACGCATGGGTTGCCGCCGTCTGCAGCGCGGCGCCCGTCGGCGCGTTGGCCGACGGCGGCGTGCTCGCGCAGCCGGCGAGCGCGAGCGCCGCGCCGGCCGCGGCCAGCGTGCGCTGCGCGCGCGAGGGCAGGGAAAACATCGGGAACATCCGCATCAAAGGTCGTTGATCTGCAGGCGTTTCAGCGTCTGCACGAGCGTTTCGTTGTCGGGTTCGAGCTTCCGAGCGGCACGCCACGCGTTGCGCGCGTCGTCCTGCGCGCCGCTCTTCCACAGCACTTCGCCGAGATGCGCGCCGATTTCGGCGTTCGGCTGCAGTTCGTATGCGCGCTGCAGCACCTTCGTCGCGCCGGCCGTGTCGCCCATCCGGTACTTCACCCAGCCGAGGCTGTCCATGATGTATGCGTCGTTCGGCGCGAGCGACATCGCCTTGTCGATCAGCTTGCTGGCCTCGGGCAGGCGCTGGTTGCGGTCGGCGAGCGAATAGCCGAGCGCGTTGTAGGCCTGCGGGTTGTCGGGCTGCGTACGGATCAGCTCGCGCAACTGCTTTTCCATCGTCGCGTAGTGGCCCGTCTTTTCGGCCGCCATCGCGTAGTCGTAGCGCAGGTCGGGATCGTCCGGGAAGTCCTGGACGGCCTGTCCGAGCCGCGCTTCCGCTTCCGGATAGCGCTTCGCGGTGAACAGGATCGACGCATCCGTGCGCGCCACCACGGCCGCGTCGCGCGGATCCGTGATCGGCAGGTTGTCGAGCACCTTGCGCGCCTCGTCGGTCTTGCCCTGTTTCTGCAGCAGTTGCGCGCGCGTGATCTGCGCGGGCAGGTAGTGCTGGCTCGTCTGGTCGACCTTGTCGAGCCATTGCGACGCCTGCGCGTCGTTGTTCTGGTCGATCGCGATCTGCGCGAGGTAGATGTAGCCCTGGCCGACGTCGAGGTTCGGCTGCTTGTCGCCGAGCTGCACGTACTGCTTCAGGTAGCCGGTCGCCTCGTCGAGTTTCTTCTGCTGGATCTTGATCAGCGCGAGCGCCATCAGCGGCGTCGGATCCTTCGCGTCGAGCTTGCGCATCGTCTCGAACTGCTTCTGCGCATCGTCGAGGCGGTCGTCGGCGAGATAGAGCTGCGACAGCGCGAGCCGTGCGTCGCGCGACTTCGGATTCTGCTGAACATACTTCTCGAACGACGCGATGCCCGCCGCGCGTTCCGCCGGCCCCATCTGCGACAGCATCAACGCAGCCGGCAGGTAGTCGGGGCGGATCTGCAGCGCCTGCTTCAGCGACTGCGCGGCGCCGTCCTTGTCGTCGACCGCGAGCTGCTGGCGTGCGATCGCGAGCTGCGCCTCGGGGCGGCTCATGTCGTTCTTCAGCATGTCCTTCAGCACCGCGAGGCCGCCGACGCGGTCGGGGCCGCGCACGAGCAGCGCCTGCAGCGCGAGGATCGCCGGGCCGCGCGTCTCGCCGGTCGCGCGGGCCAGCTCGCGCGCGAGCATCGGCTGCGCGTCGGCCGGCTTGCCGGCGAGCACCAGCAGCGCGGCGTCGACCTGCGACGCGCGGTTCGAATCCGGCGCGTACTGACGCCACAGATTCGCGGCGGACAGCGCGTCGGCCGGGCTCTGCGCGCCGAGCGCGATTTCGGTCGCGCGCTGCGCCATGCGCGGATCGCGCGTGTCGCGGGCAAGCGCGAGGTAGGTCTGGTAGGCCGGCGCCGGCTGGTTGCGCTGGAGCGCGACCTCGGCGGCGAGCACCTGGTAGACGATCTGGCTCGTCAGCGGCACGCCGGGGAGATTCTTCTGCTCGTCCGGCATCACATGCTCGAACGCACCCTGCGGCTGCGCGTCGTCCGATGCCGGATCCTGCGCGTGGGCCGGGAAGGCGGTGAGGGTCCAGGCGGCAAACAGCGCGGCGCCGAGTGCACGACGGACCGGGAAGGCGCGCGCGCCGCGCACGGCGGCGGGGCGCTTCTGAAGCAGCTTCGAGGGCAGAGTCATGGAAATCCGTTCGATGTTTCAACCGATTGTAACGCGCTCGCTACAATACACGCACGATCGTGATAGGGTCCGCTTGCCTGTGGAATCCCCATGCGAATGCCCGAAATCGCGCGCCTCGCGTGCTGCCGGGCGGGCGATTTCGGGCATTCCCGTGTTTCATTCGGGGGAGTCGCGAGAGCGGCCGCTCGCGCGGCGGCGCATGCGCGTTCCCCATGCAAGCAGACCGTAGCCTCAGACCCGCAAAACATGCCAGAGTTGCCAGAAGTCGAAGTCACGCGCCGGGGCATCGAGCCCTTTGTCGCGGGCCGCCGCGTCGAGCGTGTCGACGTCCGTACCGCGATGCTGCGCTGGCCCGTGCCGGCGGGGCTCGCCGAGCAGTTGCGCGCGCGCGAGGTGCTCGCTGTCGAGCGCCGCGGCAAGTACCTGCTGTTCGAAGTCGATGCCGGCTGGTTCATCGTCCATCTCGGGATGACCGGCACGCTGCGTGTGCTGCCCGCGGCCGGCGTGCCGGTCGCCGCGAAGCACGACCACATCGACTGGATCTTCGACGAGTTCGTGCTGCGGTTTCGCGACCCGCGCCGTTTCGGCGCCGTGTTGTGGCACCCGCGCGAAGCAGGCGACGTGCATGCGCATCCGCTCCTCGCGAGCCTCGGCGTCGAGCCGTTCTCGCCGGCGTTCACCGGCGCGCTGCTGCACGCGCGCACGCGCGGCCGCACGGTATCGGTCAAGCAGGCGCTGCTCGCGGGCGACATGGTCGTCGGCGTCGGGAACATCTATGCGTCGGAGAGCCTGTTTCGCGCGGGCATCCGGCCGACGACGGCCGCCGGCAAGGTTTCGCTGGCGCGCTACGAGCGGCTGGCCGACGCGGTGCGCGCGACGCTCGCCGACGCGATCGAGCGCGGCGGCAGCACGTTGCGCGACTTCGTCGGCAGCAACGGCGAAAGCGGCTACTTCCAGCTCGACTGCTTCGTCTATGATCGTGCGGGCCAGCCGTGCCGCGTCTGCGGCACGTCGGTTCGCCAGATCGTGCAGGGCCAGCGGTCGACCTATTTCTGCCCGACGTGCCAGCGTTGAAACCCTTTTCCACGATCAGACAACTTGAAGCCGCCCCGCATCGCCCCCGCTCCGTTCCCCGTCACGCCGCTGCATCGCACGTTCGCCACGCGTCTCGTCGCGTGGCAGCGCGAGCATGGCCGCCATGACCTGCCGTGGCAGAACACCCGCGATCCGTACCGGATCTGGCTGTCGGAAATCATGCTGCAGCAGACCCAGGTGTCGACCGTCATTCCGTATTACACGCGCTTTCTCGACCGCTACCCCGACGTCGCCGCGCTCGCGGCCGCGCCGAGCGACGACGTGATGGCGCTGTGGGCGGGGCTCGGCTACTACTCGCGCGCGCGCAACCTCCACCGCTGCGCGCAGGTCGTCGTCGCCGAGCACGGCGGCGCGTTTCCGGCGACGCCCGACGCGCTGGCCGAACTGCCGGGCATCGGCCGCTCGACGGCCGCCGCGATCGCGTCGTTCGCGTACGGCGCGCGCGCGACGATCCTCGACGGCAACGTGAAGCGCGTGCTTGCGCGGGTATTCGGCGTCGAGGGCTTTCCGGGGGAGAAGCGTGTCGAGAACGACATGTGGGCGCTCGCCGAATCGCTGCTGCCCGATGCCGCGAACGCGGCCGACGTGAGCGCGTATACGCAGGGGCTGATGGATCTGGGTGCGACGCTGTGCGTGCGCGGCAAGCCCGACTGCGCGCGCTGCCCGTTCGCGGGCGACTGCGTCGCGCAATCGACCGGCCGCCAGCGCGAACTGCCGGCCGCGCGGCCGAAGAAGGCCGTGCCGACGCGCAAGACCTGGATGCTCGTGCTGCGCGACGGCGACGCCGTGCTGCTGGAGCGACGGCCGCCGACCGGCATCTGGGGCGGGCTGTGGAGCCTGCCGCAAGCGGACGGCGATGCCGCGCTGGCCGATCTCGCGCGCGGCTTCGGCGGCGGCGGCACGGTGCCGCTCGCGCCGCTCACGCACACGTTCACGCATTTCCGGCTCGAGATCGAGCCGCGGCTGAGCGATGTGGCGGACGGCGGCGGCCTGCCGTCGCAGGCGCGGGACGCGGACACCGCGTGGGTGCCGCTGAGCCGGCTCGACGCGTACGGCGTGCCGGCGCCCGTGCGCAAGCTGCTCGACGCGCTGAGCGGGCCGCTGCTGTAACGAACGGGAAGGGCGCGGCGCGGGCCGCGTGCGGGAAGGCGCCGGGTGGCCGCGCGCAGGAGAGGTTTTCGGGCGGGCGCGACGCGCGATGCGCGACGGAGCGGGCGCGGGCGCTACAGCCAGCCGTGCCGGTCGAGCACGTGGTGCACGGCGTCGATGCGCGCGCCGACGTCCGGAAACTCCATCAGCTTCTGCCGTGCGCGCAGGTCGAGCGGCAGCAGTTCCGCGAGGCGGTTCGATACCCAGCTCGGATCGTCGAGGCGGAACGGCTCGCCGAACGGCATTTTCTGCGGATCGGACTTCTTCAGCGCGTCGATGATGCGCTCGAGCACCTCGGCGCACGAGCCGAACTGCGCGAGCGCCTGTTCGCCTTCGAGCGGGATGTCGTCGGGCAGCGGCTCCGCGATGCCGACCAGCAGCCCGTTGCCTTCGACGCGATACGACAGCAGCTCGAAACGCTGCGTGCCGACCGCCTGCAGATACAGCATCCCGAATTCGCCGGTATCGCACTCGGTGATGCGCGCCATGCAGCCGATGGTCTCGGGCACCGACACCGCGCCGTCCTGCGCGACTTCGGGCCCGCTCTTGAGCAGGCACACGCCGAACGGTGCGTCGTCGCGCAGGCAGGCGCGCGACATGTCGAGATAGCGCGCCTCGAACACCTTGAGCGGGAGCAGCCCTCCCGGAAACAGCACCGTGTGCAGCGGAAACAGCGGCAGGTCGATCAGGGTGGTCGATAGGGAGGACATGGCGCGCGGGCGTGGGGGCGGGTGTCGCTAGGGTCGGTCGACCTCGGAGACGAGCCGCGACGACGCGTCGACATCCACCGGCGCGTCACGATGCCGCACGATCACGTTCGCCTCGCGCGCCAGGCGCGCGGCGAGCGTTTCCGCGATGAACACCGAGCGATGCTGGCCGCCCGTGCAGCCGATGGCGACGGTCAGGTAGCTGCGGTTGTCATCGCGAAAGTGCGGCAGCCATTTCATCAGGAACGCATGGATGTCGTCGATCATCTGGTGGACGATCGGCAGTGCGTCGAGAAAGGCGATGACCGGCTGGTCGAGCCCGGTGAGCGGGCGCAACTCGTGGTCGTAGTACGGATTCGGCAGCGCGCGCACGTCGAACATCAGGTCGGCGTCGAGCGGCACACCGCGCTTGAAGCCGAACGATTCGAACATCACCATCAGGTCGTTGTTCTTCTGCTCGATGAAGCGCTTGACCCAGGTGCGCAGCACATTCGCGCGCAGCGTGCTGGTGTCGACCTGGTGGCCGAATTCGGCGAGCGGCGCGACCAGCTCGCGCTCGCGCTCGATCGCTTCCTCGAGCGACGACAGCAGGCCGACGTCCGCGTCGTGCGACAGCGAGCCGGACAGCGGATGGCGGCGGCGCGTTTCGGAGAAGCGCTGGATCAGCGCCTGCGTGCTCGCGTTGAGGAACAGCACGCGCACGTCGTGCTCGCGGGACAGCTCGCGGATCAGGCCGGGCATTTCGTCGAGCGACGCGCTCGAGCGCGCGTCGATCGCGACCGCGAGCCGGCGCTGGCCGTCCTGCGCAAGGTAGCGGGCGAGTTCGGGGAGCACGTGCGGCGGCAGGTTGTCGACGCAGTAATAGCCTGCGTCCTCGAGCGCGTTCAGCGCGACGGACTTGCCTGAGCCGGAGATGCCGGTGATGAGGACGATGCGCATGGGAACAGAGAATCCTGACGTTTCATCATAGCACCGGCTCGACGCGTCGGCGTTGCGCGGCCGGCGCGTGCGGGTTACACCAGTTTGCCGGGGAACTGACTGTCGGGATCTTGCATCGCGAGTCGTTGCCGATCCATGAAATCGCGCAACGTGTCGATTCCGCGCAACTGCAGGATCGTGTTCCGGACGGCCGCCTCGACGAGCACCGCGAGGTTGCGGCCGGCCGCGACCTGGATCGTGACCTTGCTGATCGGCAAGCCGAGCACGTCGACGGTCTGGCTTTCGAGCGGCAGGCGCTGGAATTCGCCGTCGGGGCGCCGCACGAGCTGGACGATCAGCTTCAGCTTCATTTTCCGCCGCACCGCGGTTTCACCGAAGATCGTCTTGATGTCGAGCAGGCCGAGGCCGCGCACTTCGAGCAGGTTCTGCAGCAGCGGCGGGCAGCGCCCTTCGACGAAATCGGGGCCAAGACGGACGAAATCGACCGCGTCGTCGGCGACGAGGCCGTGGCCGCGGCTGATCAGCTCGAGGCCGAGCTCGCTCTTGCCGAGGCCCGAATCGCCGGTCAGCAGCACGCCCATCCCGAGGATGTCGAGGAACACGCCGTGCAGCGTCGCGCGCGGCGCGAGGATGCGCGACATGTAGAGCCGCAGGCTGTCGATCACCGCGGCGGCCGACATCGGCGTCGTGAACAGCGGCGTGGACGAGCGCGTGCAGCGCAGCACCAGTTCGGGCGGCGCCGCCGCGCCGCCGGCGACGACGAGGAACGGCGGCTCGAGCGCGATCAGCTCGGCCATGTGGCGCGAGCGGTCTTCGTCGGTCTGGCGCTGGTAGTAGTCGATTTCGGCTTCGCCGAGCACCTGGATCCGGTTCGGGTGGATCAGGTTCAGGTGGCCGACGAGGTCGGCGCTCGATGTCGCGTTGCCGACCGTGTCGGCCGAAAAGCCGCGTTCCCAGCCTTCATGCCCCGTCAGCCAGCTCAGTTTCAGCGTGGCTGCGTTGTCGTCGAAGATGCTCTGGGCGTTGATGCTGGACGTATCCATGACTCTCGTCACTCCAATGGGCCGGTGCGGGCGCGCGGCGACGGACGTCGCCATGCCGGGCCGGCGCCGGGCGGCCCTGGACGGCGGCATGCGCCGCCTCGTACGGGGAAATATTCCGCCCGGAACAACTCAAGGTTGCCACTGAGTGAGCAGGCGATGCAACTCGGCGATATCCGTTTCGTTGTGCAGACGCTCGCGCGCGTCGCGATCGGACAGCAGTTGCGCGATCTCCGACAGGATCTCGAGGTGCTGCTGCGTGGCTTGCTCGGGGACGAGCAGGAAGATCAGGAGGCTGACCGGCTGGCCGTCGGGCGCTTCGAACGGGATCGCATCGGCGAGGCGGACGAACGCGGCGAGCGGATGCTTGAGGCCCTTGATGCGGCCGTGCGGAATCGCGACACCTTCGCCGAGCCCGGTCGAACCGAGGCGCTCGCGCGCGAACAGGTTGTCCGTGACGGTGCTGCGGCCGATGCCGTTCTGATTCTCGAACATCAGCCCGGCTTGTTCGAAGACGCGTTTCTTGCTGGTGACCGAGAGGTCGATGACGACGTTCTCTATGGGCAGGATTTTGGCTAGGCGATTCATGTTGGCAGGCGATTGGGCGGCCTGGGGTCTCCTTGCGGCGGCGGACTGATTTTCCATGTTCGGCGATATCAAGGCATGTGGCATGGCAACCTGCAACGCCGCTACCGCATCCAACACCCCCCGGCGATAACCGGGACATTATAGAGCACAGCCGCGCGCGTGGCGCAGCACGGTCGGACCGGTTGCACCTGCGCTCGGAGTGGCAAAAAAAACGCCCGGCGAACCGGGCGGCGTGCGTGTTGCGGTGACGATTACTGCGGCGGCAGTTCGATCTGGTCGATCGACGGTTGAAGCTTGATTGGGTCGTGCGCGTGCGTTTGCAGGCGCTCCATGTGCTTGACGACCTGGCGATCCAGCTTGTCGATCAGCAGATCGATCGCGGCGTACAGGTTGCCGTTCGCGCTTTCGACGAAGATGTCCTTGCCCTTCAGGTGCAGGTTGATTTCCGCGCGCTGCTGCTTGTCCTTTTCCTTGTGGTTGTCGACCGAGAGGATCACAGTGCCATCGATCACCTGATCGCTATGCCGTAGCACCCGGTCCAGCTTGGTGATCACGTATTCGCGAATTGCAGGCGTGACTTCGAGATGATGTCCACTGATCTTCAGGTTCATAGTGCTTCTCCAAGCGAGTGACCACCCGGCCGCATCGAGGCGGCGCTCCGGTCGACTTGCCCGTGCCGCACGAAGGCGGCGTATCGCGGACAGGTCGCCCGGCCTGTTCCCCGTGTGCGCGGTGGTCGGGACACGCCTGCCGCCGGGCAGGCAGCAGGCTTAAAGAGACTTGCGCAGATTCACTGCCGGGATCTTGAGGGCTTCGCGATATTTCGCAACCGTGCGGCGCGCGACCACGAAACCCTGTTCTGCCAGCAGCTCGGCAATGCGGCTGTCCGAAAGTGGCGATTTTGGGTCTTCAGCTCCTATCAGTTGCTTGATGAGGGCTCGGATGGCGGTCGACGAGGCGGCGCCACCGGTGTCGGTCGAGACGTGAGATCCGAAGAAGTACTTAAATTCAAGCGTCCCGAACGGGGTCAGCATGTACTTCCCGGTTGTCACACGGCTGACAGTCGACTCGTGTAGGCCCAGCGTATCAGCTATTTCCCGCAAAACCAAGGGGCGCATGGCAATTTCACCGTGCGCGAAGAAATTCTTCTGACGCTCGACAATAGCCTGAGCGACACGCAGGATCGTGTCGAAACGCTGCTGGATGTTCTTGATCAGCCAGCGCGCTTCCTGGAGCTGCTGTTTCAACGATCCGGCCGACGGGTCGCCGCGGCTGTTGCGCAGGATGTTCGCGTACAGGTTGTTGATCCGCAGGCGCGGCACGACCTCCGGATTGAGCTCCGCGAGCCAGCCCTGGCCGGCCTTCTTCACGATGATGTCGGGCACGACGTAGTCGGCCTCGGCCTTCCCGTATGCGGCGCCGGGGAACGGCTCCAGCGAGCGGATCAGCGCGTGCGCGTCGCGCAGCGCGTCGTCGGTCGCCTTCAGGTGCTTGCGCAACCGTGTGAAGTCGCGCGCGGCGAGCAGTTCGAGATGCTGCGACACGATCTCGAGCGCGAGCGTGCGCGTGGGGGACGGATCGAGACGCAGCAACTGCAGCTTCAGGCATTCGGAGGCCGAGCGCGCGCCGACGCCGGCCGGGTCGAAGCTGTGCAGCAGCGCGAGCGCCGCGTTCAGTTCGTCGCAGTCGATTTCCAGCTCGGGCGGCAGATCGGCGAGCACTTCGTCGAGCGTGGCGGTCAGATAGCCGTCGTCGTCGAGCGATTCGATCAGGAACATCACGAGCGCGCGATCGCGCGGGCCGGCCTGCGTGACGCGCAACTGCGCGGACAGGTGGTCGCGCAGCGACGTCGCGGCTTCCTGCACCTGCAGCGGCGGCAGATCGTCGTCGTCGGACGCGCCGCTCGAGCGGCCGTATTCGTCGAGATTCCACTGCGGGCCGTCGCTGCCGTCGCCGGACGCATAGCCGTCGTATTCGTCGGCGCCTGCCGGCTCGTCGCGTTCCGCGCGATCGCTGGACGTACTGGTGCCGTTGGCCGCGGCGGGTTCGGTGTTCGATGCGGGTGGCGTCTGCGCGATCAGCGATCCGTCCGCGGCGACGCGCAGCGGGCTCGCGATCCATTCGTCGTCGTTCTCGAGCAGCGGGTTCTGCGCGACGGCCATCGCGACTTCCTGCTGCAATTCGAGCGTCGACAACTGCAGGAGCCGGATCGACTGCTGCAGCTGGGGCGTCAGCGCAAGATGTTGCGACAGGCGGAGTTGAAGGCTGGCTTTCATGGCAAGGAGGGAGTCATACCGGCAGTTTGCCACGACCCAGGCGCGTTGAGCCATCCGCGATTACGCGTGGCGCGCCGCCCGGCCGCGGGCATGCCCGCGGGCGTGGATGCAAAGCGGGGCGCAGCCCCGCGCGGCGCTGCCGGGCGGGGTGCAGCCAGCCACGAGGAGGACGTTACATGCGGAAGTGCTCGCCGAGGTACACGCGGCGCACGCTTTCGTTTTCGATGATTTCGCTCGGCGCGCCGGCGGCCAGCACCGAACCGTCGCTGATGATGTAAGCGTGGTCGCAGATGCCGAGCGTTTCGCGGACGTTGTGGTCCGTGATCAGCACGCCGATGTTGCGCTGTTTCAGGAACTTGACGATCTTCTGGATCTCGAGCACGGCGATCGGGTCGACGCCGGCGAACGGTTCGTCGAGCAGGATGAAGCTCGGGTTGGTCGCGAGCGCGCGCGCGATTTCGACGCGGCGCCGTTCGCCGCCCGACAGCGACAGCGCGGGGTTCTCGCGCAGGTGGCCGATCTGCAGCTCGTCGAGCAGCGCTTCGGTGCGCGCCGAGATCGCATCCTTCGACAGCCGCTTGCCGTCTTCGCCGTGCTGCAGCTCGAGCACCGCGCGGATGTTTTCCTCGACGGTCAGCTTGCGGAACACGGACGCTTCCTGCGGCAGGTACGACAGGCCGAGCGACGCGCGCTTGTGGATCGGCAGCAGGCCGATCGAGCTGCCGTTCAGCGAGATTTCGCCCGCGTCCGTCGGCACGAGGCCGACGATCATGTAGAACGACGTGGTCTTGCCGGCGCCGTTCGGGCCGAGCAGGCCGACGACCTCGCCGCTCTTCACGTCGAGCGACACGTCCTTGACGACCGTGCGCGAGCCGTAGCGCTTCTTCAGGTTGCGGACGACGAGCGAGCTCGTGGTGCCGGCCGGCTGGCGGTTGGGGAGCGCGTTCATTGGCCCGGCGCTCCCTGGATCGTGGTCGACGGCGACAGCTTGGCCGGCGCCCCGTTCAGCGGCGCGGGGCCGCCGTTCTTCGGCGACAGCATCGCGCGCACGCGGCCGCTCGGGTTGCCCGGCGCGGCGACGTCCTTGCCGCCCTTCGCGGTGTAGAAGTCGCGCTGGCCGTCGTACGTGATCACGCTGCCGTGCACGGTGTCGGCGACCGTCGACGTGCCCTGCAGGCGGCGCACGGTCGCGGCGGTGGTCAGCGTGGTCAGGTCCTGCTTGCCGTCGTAGTCGATGCGTTCGGCGTCGCCGTCGATGTACTCGTCGAGGCCTTCGCGCTTCTGGCGGAACGTCGCGTGCTTCTTGCCGCTGCCGAACGACGTCGCGTACTGATAGCCTTCCGGGTCCTGGCGCACTTCGACGCGATCGCCCTTGATGATGATCGTGCCCTTCGTGATCACGACGTTGCCGGTCGCGACCGTGACCTGCTTCAGATCGTCATAGGTCAGGTTGTCGGCCTCGACGTTGATCGGCTTGTTCTGGTCGGCCTTCTCGGCACGGGCGAGCGGCGCCAGCCCGACGAGCGGGAGCGCCACGAGCGTCGCGGCGAGCGCGGCGCGGACGGCGCGCGCAGCGCCGCCGGAAATCTGTCGAGGGAACGGTTCGTTCATGCAGTCACGTGAGGGATGCGTCACTTGGGTTGACCTTTCGAGCCGCCGGACGTGTCCGCCGCGGCGATCGTGCCGCGCACGTTGCCGTAAAGCTCGATGACCCGGGTGACGTTGTTGTACTTCATGCCGTCGGTCGCGTTGACGAGCGACAGGCCGCGCTGAAGTTTAACCGGCTTTTCGGTCTGGATCACATCGTCATTGACGAAGATCCGGAAATGCTGGGAATCGGCCTGCATCTGCGGATCGCCGCCGCCGGCCGCGCGCAGGATGCGCGCGTCGTCGTACAAGTCGACGATCGACACGTCGCCGTTGACGGTGCCGCGCTTCGCGGTGGTCGTCACGACCGGCTTGCCGGGCTGGAACGCGCGCATGGCCGGATCGGTCAGGTCGCTGCTTTCGGTATCTTCGTAATGGACCAGCTTCGCGGCCGTCAGCCGGTACTGGGTCGTGCCGGACTGGTCGAGCTCGGTGACCGAGAAGTTGTCCGCGAAATAGTCGGGCGTGTGGCGCTTCGGCTGCGCGGCGCCCTCGCCGGGCGGCGGCAGCGTGGCCTGCAGCAGCCACCACGTGACGCCCGCGAGCGCGGCGACCGCGGCGAGCGGCAGCATCTGGGTCCAGCGGAAATGCGTGCTCATCGGTCAGGCTCCGCAGGCGGCGGCGAGCAGCGCGTCGTAGCGGCGCTGCGCGCGCAGGACCGCGTCGCAGACTTCGCGCACCGCGCCGTGGCCGCCACGGGCCTCGGCGACCCAGTGCGCGCGGGCGATCACCTCGGGGTGCGCGTTCGCGGGGGCCGCGGCGAAGCCGCAGCGCAGCATCACCGGCAGGTCGGGCCAGTCGTCGCCCATGTAGCCGCATGCGTCGGCCGTCAGGCCGAGCGATGCGATCAGGTCGGCGAACACGGCGAGCTTGTTCTCGACGCCCTGGAACAGGTGCGCGATCTTCATTTCCTTCGCGCGCGCCGCGACGATGTCCGAGCGGCGGCCCGTGATGATCGCGGTCGCGATGCCGGCTTCGCCGAGCAGCTTCACGCCGTGGCCGTCGAGCGAATTGAACGACTTCATCGTGTCGCCGGCCGCGGTAAACAGCAGGCCGCCGTCGGTCAGTACGCCGTCGACGTCGAAAATCATCAGCTTCACGCGGCTCGCGCGTTCGGCCGCAGTCAGCGCTGCGCTCATCAGATCACCTTCTTCGAAAACAGGTCGTGCATGTTCAGCGCGCCGATCAGCGCGCCGTCGGCATCGACGACCAGCATCTGGTTGATCCGGTGGCGCTCCATCAGTTCAACGGCCTCGACCGCCAGGTGATCCGGCGCGATCGTGCGCGGCTCGCGCGTCATGACTTCGGTGATCGGCAGCGTGCGGAAATCGCCGTCGCGCGCGAGCACGCGGCGCAGGTCGCCGTCCGTGAAGATGCCGGCGACCTTGCCGTCGGCGTCGACCACGGCCGTCATGCCGAGGCGCTTCGCGGTGATCTGGAACAGCGCGTCCGATAGCGTCGCGTCGAGCCCGACGGCCGGGACGTCGTCGCCCGAGCGCATCACGTCGCGCACGTAGGTGAGCAGGCGCCGGCCGAGCGCGCCGCCCGGATGCGAGCGCGCGAAATCTTCCGAGCCGAAGCCGCGCGCGTCGAGCACGGCGACGGCGAGCGCGTCGCCGAGCGCGAGCGCGGCGGTCGTGCTCGCGGTGGGCGCGAGGTTCAGCGGGCACGCTTCCTTCGAGACCGCGGCGTTCAGGTTCACGTCGGCGAGCGTGCCGAGGCTCGACTCCGCACGGCCCGTGATCGCGATCAGCTTCGCGCCGATCCGCTTCACGAGCGGCAGGATCGCGACGAGTTCTTCCGATTCGCCGGAATAGGAGATGCCGATGAAGACGTCGTCGGAGGTGACCATCCCGAGGTCGCCGTGGCTGGCCTCGGCAGGGTGGACGAAGAAGGCCGGCGTGCCGGTGCTGGCCAGCGTGGCCGCGATCTTGCGGGCGATATGCCCCGATTTGCCGATGCCCGAGACCACGACGCGGCCGCGGCAGCCGAGCAGCAGCGCCACGGCCTGGACGAAGCCGCCGTCGAGCTGGTCGCGCAGCGCGCGCACGGCGTCCGCCTCGATGTCGAGCACGTCGCGGGCGAGCGCGAGCGCCCGGTCATCATTGATTTTCGCTATCATGCGCGGAGTATAGCAAAGGCGTTTGTTCGCCGCGCCGCGCCTTCGGACTCGTCCGATGTCGCGTGTCCACCGCCACCACCCGCGCCCGCATTGCCGTGGCCCCGACGAACGAGGACGCTTCGCCCGTGATTTCCCCGCTCGAAATGACCCTGCTGCTGCTGCTGGCCTCGGTGGTGGGCGTCGTCGTATTCCGCTCGTTGAACCTGCCGCCGATGCTCGGCTACCTGACCGTCGGCATCCTGGTCGGCCCGCACGCATTCGGCGTCGCGGCGGATCTCGAACGGGCCGAGCACCTCGCGGAGTTCGGCGTGGTGTTCCTGATGTTCTCGATCGGCCTCGAATTCTCGCTGGCGAAGCTGAGGGCGATGCAGCGGCTCGTGTTCGGGCTCGGCCTGCTGCAGGTCGTCGCGACCCTCCTGCTCGCGCTCGTGCTCGGCGCGCTGTTCGAGCACTGGGTGCACATCACGTGGCAGGGCAGCATCGCGCTCGGCGGCGCGCTCGCGATGTCGTCGACGGCGATCGTGTCGAAGATGCTCGCCGAGCGGCTCGAGATCGAGACGGAGCACGGCCGCAACATCTTCGGCGTGCTGCTGTTCCAGGATCTCGCGGTCGTGCCGCTGCTGATCGTGATCGCCGCGTTCGGCGCCGAATCGTCGAAGGATCTCGCGCTCACGCTCGGCTTCGCGGCGGTCAAGATCGTGATCGCGCTCGCGCTGCTGCTGGTCATCGGCCAGCGCTTCATGACGCGCTGGCTCAACGTGGTCGCGCGGCGCCGCTCGCAGGAGCTGTTCGTGCTGAACCTGCTGCTCGTCACGCTCGGCGCGGCGTTCATCACCGACCGCTTCGGGCTGTCGCTCGCGCTCGGCGCGTTCATCGCCGGGATGCTCATTTCCGAGACGCCGTTCCGCCATCAGGTGGAGGAGGACATCAAGCCGTTTCGCGACGTGCTGCTCGGGCTGTTCTTCGTGACGACGGGGATGCTGCTCGATCCACGCGTGATCTGGGAGCATCCGTTGATCGTGCTCGGCTTCTTCGTCGGGCAGATCCTGTTCAAGGCGACGATGATCGCCGGGCTCGCGCGGCTGTTCGGCGCGACGCCGGGCGTCGCGATGCGCACGGGCATCGGCCTCGCGCAGGCCGGCGAATTCGGCTTCGTGCTGCTGAACCTGATTCTCGACCGGCATCTCGTCGACTCGACGCTGCTGCAGGCGATCCTCGCGTCGATGCTGCTGTCGATGCTCGCCGCGCCGTTCCTGATCCAGAACGCCGACCGCATCGTGATGCGGCTGTCGTCGACCGAATGGATGCAGCAGTCGCTGCAGATGACGCGGATCGCGACGCAAAGCCTCAAGCAGCGCGGCCACGTGATCATCTGCGGCTACGGCCGCGCCGGGCAGAACCTCGCGCGCATGCTCGAGCAGGAAGGCATTTCGTACGTCGCGCTCGACCTCGACCCCGATCGCGTGAGCGCGGCCGCGACGGCCGGCGAATCGGTCGTGTTCGGCGACGCCGCGCGCCGCGAGTCGCTGGTCGCGGCCGGTATCCACCGGGCGGCGGCCGTCGCGATCACCTACGCGAACACGCCGTCCGCGCTGCGCGTGCTGCATCACGTGCACGAGCTGGAGCCGACGCTGCCGGCGATCGTGCGCACCGTCGACGATGCCGATCTCGAAAAGCTGCTGGCGGCCGGCGCGACCGAGGTGATTCCGGAGATCGTCGAGGGCAGCCTGATGCTCGCGTCGCACACGCTGGTGCTGGTCGGCGTGCCGATGCGCAAGGTCGTGCGGCGCGTCGAGGAGATGCGCGACGAGCGCTACAGCCTGCTGCGCGGCTATTTCCGCGGCGCCGATGACGCGGACGACGACGATCACGAGCAGGTGCGGCTACAATCGGTGCCGGTCGATGCGCGCGCGGACGCGGTCGGGCGGTCGCTGGAAGAACTCGGGCTGTACGCGCTCGGGCTCGAGGTCACGGCGATCCGCCGCCACGGCATCCGCGGCGTCGAACCCGATCCGCAGACCAAGCTGCGCGCGAGCGACATCGTGGTGCTGCGCGGGCTGCCCGAGGCGCTCGCGCTCGCGGAGGAGCGGTTGTCGCGCCATCGGCGCGATCCGCCGGCCGCGGCTGCGTGAGCCGCGATTCGCAACCTGACCCGTATTGATCAGAAACGGTGCCCGATCTTCGCGCACCGTTTTTTTCGGAGAGTTTCATGCCGCATTCGTCGCCGGGCGCACCGCTCGATCCGGTCGCCTTCATCCACAGCCAGATCCGCACGGTGCCGGACTGGCCGCAGCCGGGTGTGCAGTTCCGCGACATCACGACGCTGCTGCAGAGCCCGAAGGCGCTGCGCATCCTCGTCGACCTGTTCGTCGAACGCTATGTCGACGCGAAGCTCGACTACGTCGCGGGCCTCGACGCGCGCGGCTTCATCATCGCGCCGATCGTCGCGTACGAGCTGAGCGTCGGTTTCGTGCCGATCCGCAAGGTCGGCAAGCTGCCGTACAAGACGCGTTCGGAATCGTACGATCTCGAATACGGCAGCGCGACGGTCGAGATCCACGAAGATGCGTGCCGCCCCGGCGACCGCGTGATCATCATGGACGACCTGATCGCGACCGGCGGCACGATGATGGCGGGGCGCAACCTGCTGCAGCGGCTCGGCGCGGTGGTCGTCGAAGGTGCGTCGATCATCGATCTGCCCGATCTCGGCGGCTCGGCGCTGCTGCGCAACGCCGGGTTGCCCGTCTATACCGTTACCGAATTCTCCGGCCACTGAACGCCGGTCCGTCGGGGCCCGCCGCCCCGGTTTGCGCTGGTTCGCGCCTGGTTCACCTTCCGCAGCGAGGTTCACGATGCCCAACTTCATGCTGTTTCTCGCCACGTCGATCGCGATCACGTTCGCGCCGGGTCCCGACAACCTGCAGGTGCTCGCACGCGGCATCTCGCAGGGCCGCGCGGCCGGCTTCGTCGCCGCGCTCGGCTTCACGGCGGGGATCCTGTTCCACACGACGCTCGCGGCGCTCGGCGTCGCGGCCGTGCTGCGTTCGTCGCCGGTCGCGTTCCAGATCCTGAAGCTCGCGGGCGCCGCGTACCTCGTGTGGATCGGCATCAAGGCGCTGCGCAGCCAGGGCCTCGCGAACGCGCATGCGCGCCCGCCGCAGCCGCTCGGCACGATCTTCCGGCAGAGCGTGATCGGCAACCTGATGAACCCGAAGGTCACGCTGTTCTTCGTCGTGTTCCTGCCGCAGTTCGTCGATCCGCACGGCGCGCAGGGCGTGACGCTGCAGATGTTCGAGCTCGGCGCGCTGTTCATGCTGCAGACGGCCGCGGTCTTCTCGCTGTTCGGCGTCGGCGCGGGCATGATCGGCGCATGGCTGAAGCGCCGCCCGAAGGCCGGCGTGTGGCTCGACCGGATCGCCGGCGCGACGTTCATCGCGATCGGCATCCGCGTCGCGCTGAAGGATTGAGCGCGATGACGTTTCCGTGCATCGCGGCCGCGCGCCGCTTCGATCCGGCCGCGCACCTGCGTTTCGAGATCGCCGGCCAGGCGGTGGGCTGGGTGCGCCGCCAGGACGTCGCGAAGCTCGCGCGCTGGCCCGACGTGTTCGAGCTGACCGGCGAGCGCGTCGTGCTGTCGGCGCGCTACGATTCGGTCGATGCGCGCAGCATGGCGCTGGCCGGCGCGATCGGCGCGCTCGCGGCGGAAGGCGCGATTCCCGGCTGGCGCGACGAGATCTACGCGATCCGCAACCGCTTCGACGATCCGCCGCTCGCGTACATCGAGCGCGCGGCGTCGCGCTTCTTCGGCACGCAGACCTATGCGGTGCACGTGAACGGCATCGTAGAATATGCGGTTACGCCCGGCGAGCCCGCCGCGGCCGCGCCGAAGATGTGGCTCGGCCGCCGCAGCGAGACCAAGGCCACCGACCCCGGCATGCTCGACAACGTCGTCGCGGGCGGGATCGGCTGGGGGCTGGGCGTTCACGAGACGCTCGCGAAGGAGTGCTGGGAAGAAGCCGGCATTCCGGTCGACCTGGCGGCGCGCGCGATCGCGGGCCGCACGGTGCAGGTGCTGAACTCGCTGCCGGAAGGCACGCAGTCGGAGCTGATCTTCGTGTACGACCTGCCGCTGCCGCACGACTTCGCGCCGCGCAACCAGGACGGCGAAGTGGCCGAGCACCTGCTGGCCGGCGTGCCCGAGGTGATCGGCTGGCTGCGCGAAGGCCGCGCGACGATGGATGCGAGCCTCGCGACGCTCGACACGCTGCTGCGCCACCGCTGGCTTGCGGCGGCCGACGCGGCCGGCATCGACGCGCTGTTCGTGCCGGGCGCATGACGCGCGCCGCGCGCGGCCTGGCGGCGCGAACGGGCAATTTGACGAATACGGAAACAATGGGAGTCGCGGTCATGCCGACCGATCACAGCTTTATCTTGAAACTGTCGTGCCCCGACCGGCACGGCATCGTCCATGCGGTCTCGGGCTTCCTGTTCGAGCGCAGCAACAACATCCTCGATTCCGCGCAGTTCGGCGACAGCCGCACCGGCGAGTTCTTCATGCGCGTGCACTTCGAGCAGGACGGCGGCGGCGTGGATGCCGCGTCGGCGCTCGACACGCTTCGCAACGAATTCGCGCCGCTCGCCGAGCAGTTCTCGATGCGCTGGGAGCTGCACGATGCGGCCGTGAAGCCGCGCGTCGTGATCATGGTGTCGAAGATCGGCCACTGCCTGAACGACCTGCTGTTCCGCTATCGCACCGGCCAGTTGCCGATCGAGATCCCGGCGATCGTGTCGAACCACAAGGAGTTCTACCAGCTCGCCGCGAGCTACAACATTCCGTTCCATCACTTCCCGCTCGTCGGCGGTTCGTCCGATGCCGCGAAGGCCGCGCAGGAAGCACGCGTGCTGGAAGTGATCGACGAGCACCAGGCCGATCTCGTCGTGCTCGCGCGCTACATGCAGATCCTGTCGCCGAACATGTGCGAGCAGCTCGCCGGGCGCGCGATCAACATCCACCATTCGTTCCTGCCGAGCTTCAAGGGCGCGAAGCCTTACTACCAGGCATTCGACCGCGGCGTGAAGCTGATCGGCGCGACCGCGCACTACGTGACGACCGATCTCGACGAAGGCCCGATCATCGAGCAGGAAGTCGAGCGCGTCGACCACAGCATGACGCCCGACCAGCTGACCGCGATCGGCCGCGACGTCGAATGCGTGACGCTCGCGCGGGCGGTGAAGTGGCACGTCGAGCACCGGATCGTGCTGAACGGGACGAAGACGGTCGTGTTCCGCTGATCCGTCGGTCGCGGAAGGCTGGCTCCACAAGCGAAAACGCCGCGCCCTTCACGGGGCGCGGCGTTTTCGTTTGCCGTTGGCGAGCGGGCGGCGTCAGATCAGCCGCAGCAGGTACAGCTCGCGTTTCAGGTACGCATAGAAGATCGGTGCGGCGATCACGCCCGGCAGCCCGAACGCGGCTTCCATGATCAGCATCGCAAGCAGCAGCTCCCACGCGCGCGACTCGATCTGGCCGCCGATGATCTTCGCGTTCAGGAAGTATTCGAGCTTGTGGATGACCACGAGAAACGCGAGCGATGCGATCGCGGTGCCCATGCTGACCGACAGCGACACCGCGACGATCAGCGTGTTCGAGATCAGATTGCCGATCACCGGCAGCAGGCCGACGATGAACGTGATGAGCACGAGGGTTTTCGACAGCGGCAGCCGCTGGTGGAAGATCGGCAGCGCGACGAGCAGGTAGATGCCGGTGAAGGCCGCATTGATCGCCGAGATCTTGATCTGCGCGAACACGATCCGGCGGAACGCATCGGCGAAGCGCGACACGCGCGTGACGAGCGCGGTCGACAGCGGCCGGCGCACCTTGCCCTGCTCGACGCCGATCGCGATCATCGCGCCGATGATCATCCCGAACAGCACGTGGCCGAAGCCGCGCGCGACGCTCTTGCCGCTTTGCTGGAGCTGGTCCATGTGCGAATGCATCAGCACGGCCGCCTTCGTCTTCATCTGTTCGACGTCGACGGGCAGCAGGTTCGCGATCCAGGCCGGCGTGCGCGCGCGGGTTTGCTCGACGATCTGCATCAGCTGGCCGAGCAGGCTCTGCAGGTTCGGCACCGTGTGCTCGAAATGCTCGATGATGCCGAGCGTCAGGCCGGTGAGCGCGCCGACGATCGCGATCGACAGCAGCACGACGGCGACCCAGCGCGCGCGCATGCTGGTGGTATGGCGTTCGATCACGGGCGCGATCGTGTGGATCAGCTGATAGACGAGCAGGCCGGCCAGCATCCCGCCGAGCAGCCGCAGCTCGAGGACGAGCCACATCATGACGAGCGCGAAGAGATAGCTGCCGATCTCGAGTGCCGACAGTTTCGGCAGGCTCAAGTCGCTGGTCAGCCGCACGCTGCGCAGGTGCGGCTCGCGGTTCTGCGTGTCGCGCGACTCTTGTTGCTTCTCCATCGTGGATTCCTGTCGTCCGTGTGTCGTGCCGCGGAGCGCGCGGCAGAGCGCGGGCCGCCCGGCGCCGCACCGGATTGGTGCGGATGGCGAACCTTACGACCGTAAAGTATAGCTGCCATTATGGTCCGCAAACGGCCCGTTTGGCGCGTGGTGTAAACGCAGAAGGGAAAACGAGGGGGCGCGCGGCCGGGCGGCCGCGCGCGGGAACGGCGGAACGGGGCGTCAGCCGGCCGCGACCTTGCGGGTGGGACGCTTCAGCAGCGGCGCGAGGTACTTGCCGGTGAAGCTCGCCTTCGTCTTCGCGACCTGCTCGGGCGAGCCCTGCGCGATGATCTGGCCGCCGCCGGCGCCGCCTTCGGGGCCGAGGTCGATCACCCAGTCGGCGGTCTTGATCACGTCGAGGTTGTGCTCGATGATCACGACCGTGTTGCCCTGGTCGCGCAGCCGGTGAATCACTTCCAGCAGCAGCGCGATGTCGTGGAAGTGCAGGCCGGTGGTCGGTTCGTCGAGGATGTACAGCGTGCGGCCGGTGTCGCGCTTCGACAGCTCCAGCGACAGCTTCACGCGCTGCGCCTCGCCGCCCGACAGCGTCGTGGCCGACTGGCCGAGGCGGATGTAGCCGAGGCCGACGTCGAGCAGCGTCTTCAGCTTGCGCGCGATGACGGGCACCGCGCTGAAGAACTCGTACGCGTGCTCGACCGTCATGTCGAGCACTTCGCTGATGTTCTTGCCCTTGTACTGCACTTCGAGCGTTTCGCGGTTGTAGCGCTTGCCGTGGCACACGTCGCACGGCACGTAGACGTCCGGCAAAAAGTGCATCTCGACCTTCAGCACGCCGTCGCCCTGGCACGATTCGCAGCGGCCGCCCTTCACGTTGAACGAGAAGCGGCCCGGATCGTAGCCGCGCTCCTTCGACGTCGGCACGCCCGAGAACAGCTCGCGGATCGGCGTGAACAGGCCCGTGTAGGTGGCCGGGTTCGAGCGCGGCGTGCGGCCGATCGGCGACTGGTCGACGTTGATCACCTTGTCGAAGTGCTCGAGGCCCTCGATCGCCTCGTGCGGCGCCGGCTCGGCGGCCGAGCCGTACAGGTGGCGCGCGACCGCGTGATACAGCGTGTCGTTGATCAGCGTCGACTTGCCGGAGCCCGATACGCCGGTGATGCAGGTCAGGAGGCCGACCGGCAGATCGAGATCGACGTGCTTCAGGTTGTTGCCGTGCGCGTCGACGATGCGCAGCATCCGCTCCGGATCGGGCGCGAGCCGCTCGTCCGGGTACTCGATCACGCGCTTGCCGACGAGGTACTGGCCCGTCAGCGACTGCGGGTTCGACTGCACCTGCTTCGGCGTGCCTTCGGCGACCACCACGCCGCCGTGCTCGCCGGCGCCGGGGCCCATGTCGACGACGTAGTCGGCCGTGCGGATCATGTCCTCGTCGTGCTCGACGACGATCACCGAGTTGCCGAGGTCGCGCAGATGCTTGAGCGTCGCGATCAGGCGGTCGTTGTCGCGCTGGTGCAGGCCGATCGACGGCTCGTCGAGCACGTACATCACGCCCGTGAGGCCCGAGCCGATCTGCGACGCGAGCCGGATGCGCTGCGCCTCGCCGCCCGACAAGGTCTCGGCGCTGCGCTCGAGCGACAGGTAGTCGAGCCCGACGTTGTTCAGGAACGTCAGGCGCGCGACGATTTCCTTGATCACCTTGTCGGCGATCTCGCGCTTCGCGCCGTCGAGCGTCAGCCCGTCGAAATAGCCGAGCGCGTCGCGCAGCGGCCAGCCGCTGATCTCATAGATGCCGCGCGCATGGTCGCCGGTGCCGATCCGCACGTGGCGCGCCTCGCGGCGCAGGCGCGTGCCGTCGCACGACGGGCACGGCTGGTTGTTCTGGTACTTCGACAGCTCTTCGCGCACCGCGACCGAATCGGTCTCGCGGTAGCGGCGCTCGAGGTTCGGGATGATCCCTTCGAACACGTGCTCGCGGATCGTCGTGCGGCCGCGCTCGTTGATGTACGAGAACGGGATCGTCTGCTTGCCCGAGCCGAACAGCAGCACCTTGCGGATCTTTTCGGGAAGATCCTCGAACGCGGCGTCGATGTCGAATTCGTAGAACGCCGCGAGGCTCTGCAGCATCTGGAAGTAGAACTGGTTGCGGCGGTCCCAGCCCTTCACCGCGCCGGCGGCAAGCGACAGCGACGGGTGCGCGACGACCCGCTTCGGGTCGAAGAACGTGATCTGGCCGAGGCCGTCGCATTCCGGGCACGCGCCCATCGGGTTGTTGAACGAGAACAGGCGCGGCTCGAGTTCCTGCAGCGAGTACGAGCAGATCGGGCACGCGAACTTCGAGCTGAACAGGTGCTCCTTGTCGGTATCCATCTCGAGCGCGATCGCGCGGCCGTCGGCGAGGCGCAGCGCGGTTTCGAACGATTCGGCGAGCCGCTGCTTCATGTCCGGGCGCACCTTCAGGCGATCGACGACGACGTCGATCGTGTGCTTGTCGTTCTTCTTCAGCTTCGGCAGCGACTCGACCTCGTAGATCTTCGCGGCGCCTTCGTTCGCGGCGCCGCCGCCCGAGCGCACGCGAAAGCGCACGAAGCCCTGCGCCTGCATGTCCTCGAACAGCTCGACATGCTCGCCCTTGCGATCCGCGACGACGGGCGCGAGGATCATCAGCTTGGTTTCCTCGGGCAGCGCGAGCGCCGCGTCGACCATCTGCGACACGCTCTGCGCCTCGAGCGGGATGTCGTGATCGGGGCAGTACGGTGTACCGACACGTGCGTACAAAAGTCGCAGGTAGTCGTGGATTTCCGTGACCGTGCCGACGGTCGAACGCGGGTTGTGGGACGTCGCCTTCTGCTCGATCGAGATCGCCGGCGACAGCCCCTCGATCAGGTCGACGTCGGGTTTCTCCATCAGCTGCAGGAACTGGCGGGCATAGGCGGACAGGCTCTCGACGTAGCGGCGCTGGCCCTCGGCATAAAGGGTGTCGAACGCGAGCGACGACTTGCCCGACCCGGACAACCCGGTAATCACGACCAGCTTGTGGCGCGGCAGGTCGAGATTGACGTTTTTCAGGTTGTGGGTGCGTGCCCCACGGATACGGATCTGTTCCATGAACCTGGCGAAAATGGAGGAAACCAAACCTGCTACTATAACGGCTTTTCGAGACCGTCGTTTACGGCCCCCAGCCCTTGCGGCAGGTGGCAGCAAGGCGACACCTGCGCCGGGGAAAGCGGTCGCGCCGCACGGTTCCGGGCGGCCCGCAGGCCATCCGCATCCGGCCCCGACGTGTCGCCCGAAAGGCCGCCAGGCCGCCGGCCCTGATCTTCCGCCGCCCGCTGCCGGGCGGACATTCCGATCATTCGAAATTCATTCCCGATGTCCAATCCGTCTGCCACGTCTTCCCGCATGACTGCGCCCGAACTGCGCGCGACCACGTCGCTCGCGGCGATCTTCGCGTTGCGCATGCTCGGCCTGTTCATGATCATGCCGGTGTTTTCGGTCTACGCGAAAACCATCCCGGGCGGCGACAACGTGCTGCTCGTCGGGATCGCGCTCGGGGCCTACGGCGTCACGCAGTCGCTGTTCTACATCTTCTACGGCTGGGCGTCCGACAAGTTCGGCCGCAAGCCGGTGATCGCCGCGGGCCTCGTGATCTTCGCGCTCGGCAGCTTCGTCGCCGCGTTCGCGCACGACATCACGTGGATCATCGTCGGCCGCGTGATCCAGGGCATGGGCGCCGTGTCGTCGGCGGTGCTCGCGTTCATCGCCGACCTGACCTCCGAGCAGAACCGCACGAAGGCGATGGCGATGGTCGGCGGCTCGATCGGCGTGTCGTTCGCGGTCGCGATCGTCGGCGCGCCGATCGTGTTCCACTGGGTCGGGATGAGCGGGCTGTTCGCGATCGTCGGCGTGCTGTCGATCCTCGCGATCGGCGTCGTGCTGTGGATCGTGCCCGATGCGGCGAAGCCCGTGCACGTGCCGGCGCCGTTCGCCGAGGTGCTGCACAACGTCGAGCTGCTGCGCCTGAACTTCGGCGTGCTGGTGCTGCATGCGACGCAGACGGCGCTGTTCCTCGTCGTGCCGCGCCTGCTGGTCGACGGCGGGCTGCCGGTCGCCGCGCACTGGAAGGTGTACCTGCCGGTGATGGGGCTCGCGTTCGTGATGATGGTGCCGGCGATCATCGTCGCGGAAAAACGGGGCAAGATGAAGCCGGTGCTGCTCGGCGGCATTCTGGCTATCCTCATCGGTCAATTGCTGCTGGGCAGCGCGCCGCATACCATCCTGATTGTGGCGGCGATTCTTTTCGTCTACTTCCTCGGGTTCAACATCCTGGAAGCGTCGCAGCCGTCGCTCGTGTCGAAGCTCGCGCCGGGTTCGCGCAAGGGCGCGGCCACGGGCGTCTACAACACCACGCAGTCGATCGGGCTCGCGCTCGGCGGCATCGTGGGCGGCTGGCTGCTGAAGCACGGCGGCGCGAACACCGTGTTCTACACGTGTTCGGGGCTCGTGGCCGCGTGGCTTATAATCGCGGCCAATATGAAAGCGCCGCCGCGCAAGGCCGGAACCTGATTGTCGGGTGGGCGCCGGCGGCGTTCGCCGGCTCCCCCCGGCGGGCTGCTCCGACGGCTGTCGCGGGCGGCCCGGCATCGAATTTACTGGAGAAACACATGGCATCCGTCAACAAGGTCATCCTCGTCGGCAACCTCGGCGCCGATCCTGAAGTCCGTTACCTGCCGAGCGGCGACGCGGTTGCGAACATCCGCCTCGCGACGACCGACCGCTACAAGGACAAGGCAAGCGGCGATTTCAAGGAAATGACCGAGTGGCATCGCGTCGCGTTCTTTGGCCGTCTGGCGGAAATCGTCAGCGAATACCTGAAGAAGGGGTCGTCGGTCTATATCGAAGGCCGCATCCGCACGCGCAAGTGGCAGGGCCAGGACGGCCAGGACCGTTACTCGACCGAAATCGTCGCCGAACAGATGCAGATGCTCGGCGGCCGCGGCGGTTCGGGCGGCGGCGGTGGCGGCGGTGACGAAGGCGGTTATGGCGGCGGCTACGGCGGTGGCGGCGGCGGTCGCGGCGAGCAGATGGAGCGCGGCGGTGGCGGCGGCGGTCGTGCCGGCGGCGCGGCGCGCGGCGGTGCAAGTGGCGGCGGCCAGAGCCGTCCGAGCGCGCCGGCAGGCGGCGGCTTCGACGAGATGGACGACGATATTCCGTTCTGAGATCTCGCAACCAAACGCTGTAAAGATCGACCCCGCCTTTTGGCGGGGTTTTTTTTAGCCTTTTTAGCCCATGGCGGATCAAATCTGATTCGATTTTCTGCGGCGATTTTTATTTTGCTTCGGGAACATTCGCCCCGAATAGCGGCGGCAGGTAGCGCTTTCGCGCTGGGCCACGTCTCCGGCTGATCAATTGTCCGGACGGCCTGTACGCGGTCCGCATTCCTTCACTTTCGCATGCCCGATCGACGCTAGAGGACCTTGTTGCGCCAGTATCGTTAGGACACCGTCTGATTCCGACGGCCGGGGCGGACATGTCGGTGATGGAATCGGGCGGCGGCAGTCGACAAGAAAGCCGAATGATGTGCAGTTTTTTCGGGGAGTATTAGGAATTTATCGAAGGATTTCGTTTTTATAGAAATAAATCGTACTTGTATTATTTATCTTGATAGGACTGAAAATTATGATTCGGTAGCGAATGCAAATGGTGGTTTACCGAATTGATAATGGATCGTTACGGCCGAGGCTTCTGGTATTTTCTTGCGACCCGGCATCCAGGCGTCACGCATCATCGAGACGCACGGCCAGCGGTGGTGCGCGCGCCCGTTGCCGGCCTCGGCGGCGGTGTTCCATACGCGCTGGGCTGTTGCGCGGCGATGGGGCTGTTCCTGCCCGGTGTCGCGTTTTCGCAGTTGCCGAACGCGGGCCAGTCGATGCGCGAAATCGAATCCGTGCGCCCGGCGCTCCCGGCCGCGTCGGCGCCCGAGTTGAGCATCGAGCGTACGGAGCAGGCCGCACCCGCGCCTGAGGGCGTCGATGCGGGGCCGCGCGTGACGGTCCGCGCGTTCGCGATCGGCGGCAATCGGGTGTTCACGTCGGCGCAGCTCGAGCCGCTCCTCCAGGACCTGGCCGGGCGGGAGCTGAGTTTTGGCGAGTTGCAGGCGGCTGCGGCTCGCATCACTTCCTACTACCGCGAGCATGGCTACGTGCTCGCGCGCGCCTATCTGCCGCGTCAGGACATCGACGACGGCGTCGTCCGGATCGACGTGCTGGAAGGCCGCTACGATCGGATCGAACTCCATAACCGCTCGCGCGTGCTGGACGGCGTGGTGCGCCAGCCGCTGTCCGCGCTGCGTCCGGGCGAGGCGGTGCGCGGCGCCGATCTGGCGCGCAGCCTGCTGCTCGTCGGTGACCTGCCCGGCGTCGACGCCAAGGGCACGTTGCGCTCGGGGCGCACGCAGGGCTCGACCGATCTGGTGATCGACGCCGATCCGGGGCCGATCGCGACGGGAACGCTGGAGGCGGACAACTACGGCAACCTGTCGACGGGGCGCTACCGGCTTACCGGCAGCATCGCGGTCAATTCGCCGCTGCGCATCGGCGATCGGCTCACGTTGCGCGGCATGGGAAGCGACACGCTGCAGCGCTACTACAGCGCGTCGTACCAGTTGCCGGTCGGGCCGTGGTCGACGCGCGTCGGCGTCGGCTACTCGAATCTGCATTCGAAGGTCGGCGAAGGCTTCGAGGAACTCGATCTTCACAGCCGCGCCAACATCCAGAGCGCATTTGTCGTTCAGCCGCTGCTGCGCGGCCGCGCGTTCAACCTGAACGCGCAACTCCAATACGAGAACAAGAACCTTCACGACGACTATCGCGCGTTCCAGATACAGGACGACAAGAACGTCGGTCTATGGACTTTCACGCTGAGCGGCAACGGCGACGACGCATTGCTCGGCGGCGGCACCACCGCCTTCTCCGTTTCGGCCGGCGCGGGCCGCCTGCGCACGGCCGACGTGCTTGGCGCGCAGGGGTTCGTCAAGACGCGCGGCACCTTCAAGAAACTCGGCGTCAGCGTGATGCGCCTGCAGGCGCTTGGCTCGCGTTTCCAGTTCTACACACAGTTCAGCGGCCAACTGTCGTCGGGCAATCTCGACGCGTCCGAGCAGTTCAGCCTCGGCGGCCCGTACGGCGTGCGCGCCTACACGCTCGGCTCGGGCAGCGGCGATCAGGGGTGGCAGGCGAGCGCGGAATTGCGGTATGCGGTGGCGCCCGGCTGGCGGGTCAGCACGTTCGTCGACGCCGGCCGGGTCGGCATCAACAAGCATCGCGTGTTCAAGGACACCAACATCATCCGCATGCAGGCCGCGGGATTCGGCGCGGGCTGGTACGGGAAGGGGCATCAAGTCACGGTGGCGGCCGCCTGGCCGTTCGCCTCAAGCGAAGGGCTGGCGTCGTCCGCCGGCTCGCCGCGAATCTGGTTTCAGGCGACTCAGTATTTCTGAGCGTCTGGACGAGCGCCTGCATGACGCAGGGTTTGGCAGTCAATACAACAAGGAAACCAAAGATGAACAAGGCTTATGCATTGGTCTGGAATCAAGCGAACGGATGCTGGAGCGTGGCGGGCGAGAACGCGCGTCGGCGCGGCAAGGCGGGCGGCCGCCGTGTAATCGCGGCGGCCGTGTCGCTGCTGGGCTTCGCGGCGTCGAGCGCATATGCGCTGCCCACGGGCGCCGAGATCGTGTCGGGCAAGGGCGACTTCGCGACGTCGGCCGACAACAAGACGATGTCGATCAACCAGCATACGGACAAGCTGATCACGAACTGGCAGGACTTCAGCGTCGCCGGCGGCGAGCGCGTGTCGTTCAATCAGCCGACGAGCCAGTCGCTGGCGCTGAACCGGGTGGTCGGTGCGAACGGCAGCAACATCGAAGGCCGCATCGATGCGAACGGCAAGGTGTTCCTGGTGAACCCGAACGGGGTGCTGTTCGGATCGGGCGCGCAAGTGAACGTCGGTGGCCTCGTGGCGTCGACGCGCGACATCTCGGACAAGGATTTCCTGAACGGCAACTTCCGCTTCAACGGTAAGTCGGCAGGCCAGGTGGTGAACCAGGGCACGATCACGGCGGCGGACGGCGGCGGTGTCGCGCTGCTGGGCGCGCAGGTAACGAACAACGGCGTGATCCGGGCGCAGATGGGCACGGTCGCGCTGGGCGCGGGCAATGACGTGAAGGTGAACTTCGACGGCAGCAAGCTGCTGAGCCTCGAGGTGAACGGCGCGGCGGTGGACGCGCTGGTGAGCAACGGCGGCCTGCTGAAGGCCGACGGCGGCCAGGTGCTGATGTCGGCACGGTCGGCGAACAGCCTGCTGGGCACGGTGGTGAACAACAGCGGGACGATCGAGGCGAAGGGGCTGAACAACGTCGCGGGCCGGATCACGCTGGACGGTGGCGACGGCGCGGTGCACGTGGCCGGGACGCTGGACGCGAGCACGCTGGCGGGCGCGGAAGGTCACGGCGCCGTGGTGACGAAGGGTGCCGCGGTGCGCGTGGCGGACACGACGACGGTCGACACGCGCGGGCACGATGGTGTGGCGGGCAAGTGGACGATCGAGTCGGCGAATGCCGGCGTGGGTCGGAGCGCCGCGTCGCGCGCGCTCGTGATCGGCGGCCAGCAGGTCGGCGGTTCGGGCGGTTCGGATGCCGCGATCGGCGCGGATACGCTGGCGCGCAATCTCGGCACGACCAACGTCGAACTCGCTCGCACGACCGGCACGCTGAAGGTGGACGCGCCGGTTACCTGGAGCAGCGACAACGGGCTGACGCTGACGTCGCGTCAAGGCGACGTGGAACTGCACGGGCCGGTGACGGCGACGGGCGACGACGCGGGCGTCACGGTGAACGCGGCGAAGCAGATTCGCGTGAACGACAAGCTGACGCTCGATGGCCGCAACGCGAAGCTGGAACTGAATCCGGGTAGCGGTCTCGCGGTGAACGGCGACGGCGTCGTCACGCTGTCGGGTGCGAATGCGTCGTACCGTTCGAACGGCGACGCGTATCGCGTGATCAACAGCGTCGATCAACTGCGTTCGATCGACAACGACCTGTCGGGCCGCTACGTGCTCGGCAGCGCAATCGACGGCGGTGGCCGCCAGTTCCGGAGCATCGGCAACGACCGCACGTTCTTCGGCAAGTTCGACGGCCTGGGCAACACGATCAGCAACGTATCGGTGTACGGCACCGGCCCGTTCATCGGCCTGTTCTCGGTGAACGCCGGCTACATCGGCAACCTGAAGCTCGCGTCGGTGAACGTGACGGGCGCGCGATCGTACACGGGCAACGGGCCGGCGATGATCGGCAGCCTCGCGGGCGTGAATACGGACACCGGCGTCATCTCCAACGTGAAGGCGACGAACGTGGTCGTGAACGGCGGGACGTCGCGCATGCAGGTGCTGGGCGGTCTCGTCGGCACGAACCTGGGCGGCGACATCGATCGGTCGTCGGTCACCGGGCGCATTGCAGGCAGCTGGGCCACGTTGTCGATGGGCGGTCTCGTCGGCGAAAACTACACGATCGCGGGCCGTCCGGACAAGCTCGGCACGATCAGCAACAGCTCGGCCGATACGACCATTTCGGGCGGGATCGCGGATCAGAGCTGGTTCTACGGCGGCGTGGGCGGTCTGGCCGGCATCAACCGCGGCGGCGTGATCTCGAATTCGAGCAGCACGGGAAGCATCACGCTGGCGCAGACCAATGCGAAGGTGGGCGGTCTGGTCGGCGTGAACAGCGTGAACGGTGACGTCGGCACGGGTGCGATCCAGAATTCGTCGTCGAGCGTCAACGTTGCCGTCAGCGGCCGTAACAGCAGCATCGGTGGCCTGGTGGGCGACAACGACGTCGGCACGAGCATCGCGAACTCGTCGGCGAGCGGCACCGTCCGCGGCGCCGGTAATTCCGCGATCGGTGGTCTCATCGGCGTGAACCGCGGTTCGCTCTCGAATGTGTCGGCGAGCGGCGCGGTCAACGGCACCGCGTCCGGTTCCACGATCGGCGGCCTCATCGGCCGGCATCTTCTCGGCACGGTCGCCAATGGAACGGCGACGGGCAATGTCTCGGGCGTCGGCTCGGCCGCGATCGGCGGTCTCGTTGGCGTGAACGAAAGCGTCCTCACGAACGGGACGGCAACGGGCGACGTGACCGACAAGTCGGCTGCGCTTATCGGTGGCCTCGTGGGTCAAAACAAGGGGCAAATCACGGTGGGGATCGCCCGCGGCGACGTCACCAGCGGCGGAGCCAGCCATGTCGGTGGTCTGGTCGGCAATAACGACAAGGGCACGATTTCCGGTTCGGATGCGTACGGCCAGGTGACGGGCGGCGCTTTCAGCCTCGCGGGCGGCCTCGTTGGCGTCAACACCGGCGCCATCAGCGGGTCCCAGGCGAAGGGTTACGTGAGCGCTGACATGAAGAGCACCGTAGGCGGCCTCGTCGGCATGAACGGCGGCACCATCGCAAATAGCAAGGCGTCAGGCAAGGTGGTGGCGGGCGCTTCGGCGAGCGTCGGCGGTCTGGTCGGCAAGAACGCGAACGGTGACATTTCGAACAGCAAGGCGATCGGCGTGGTGGAGGGCGGCAACTCCGCTTACGCCGGCGGCCTGGTCGGCCACAACGACGGTCGAGTGTCGAACTCGGAAGCGTCCGGCGCGGTGACTGCCGGCACGAGTAGCGCCGTAGGCGGTCTCGTCGGAATGGGCAATGTGGCGGGTAGCGTTGCGAATAGCAAGGCGACAGGCGACGTGACGGGCGGCGATTATGCGAGCGTCGGCGGTCTGGTCGGCACTAACGGCCACCTCGTGTCGAGCTCGGAATCGTCGGGTACGGTGAGCGGCGGTAGGGGTGCGCGTCTCGGCGGTCTCGTCGGCTATAACGTGGCCACGGTGAAGGGCTCGACGACGAGCAGCCGCATCAACTATGTGTCCGGGTATGACCAGGCTTACGGTGGTCTGGCGGGCTTGAACTACGGACATATCGAGTCGAGCGTGGCAACCGGCGCGGCAGCCGCGGTGCAACAGATCGGTGCTGGCCGTCGCGTCATCGCGTCCCGGTAAGCGCACCGGTCTCGATGCGGGGGGCGGGCTTTTCGCCAGCCACCCGCGAAGCTGACCGTCGCTTGTCGTAGTCACTGAAGGCGGGGCATCGGAGTGATCCGGTGCCTCGCCTTCGTCGTTCATCGGCGCGACTCAATCGGGCCGGCGTGGCCGCGTGCCCGCCCTTCTGTGTGGGTCGTGCAACCATCGGGGGCGGCTGGCAGCGGATGCGTCCGCGGCGGGCGCACATCGATGCACGCGGGGGCTCGGCGATTCGCCGCACGATCCCGATGCACGTCGCGATACGGCAGGCAACCGGTCTCGGGTATGCTGGTGTCTTCCGTTGGCTTCGATCGAGAGGGGACTATGCGGCGTGTCGTGTTCAACCAGAAGGGCGGCGTGGGCAAATCGACGATCGTCTGCAACCTGGCGGCGATCAGCGCGAGCGAAGGGTTGCGCACGCTCGTCATCGATCTCGATGCGCAGGCGAACTCGACGCGCTACCTGCTCGGCGACGCCGCGGCCGATGCGCAACCGGGCGTCGCCGGCTTCTTCGAAACCGCGCTGACCTTCAACTTCCGTCCGATCGACGTCGCGTCGTTCATCCACGCGACCCCGTTCGACGGGCTCGACTTGATGCCCGCGCATCCGGATCTCGACACGCTGCACGGCAAGCTCGAATCGCGCTACAAGATCTACAAGCTGCGCGACGCGCTGAACGAGCTCGACATGTACGACACCGTATACATCGACACGCCGCCCGCGCTGAATTTCTATACGCGCTCGGCGCTGATCGCGGTCGAGCGCTGCCTGATCCCGTTTGACTGCGACGATTTCTCGCGCCGCGCGCTGTACACGCTGCTCGAGAACGTGAAGGAAATCCAGCAGGACCACAACGCGGCGCTCGAGGTGGAAGGGATTGTCATCAACCAGTTCCAGCCGCGCGCGAGCCTGCCGCAACGGCTGGTCGACGAGCTCGTCGACGAAGGGCTGCCGGTGCTCGCGTCGCGGCTGTCCGCATCGGTGAAGATCCGCGAATCGCATCAGCAGTCGAGGCCGGTGATCCATCTCGAGCCGACGCACAAGCTCGCGCAGGAGTTCCGCGCGCTGCATCGCGAACTGGCCGGCTGATCTCGCGCGCGACCGCACCGACCGAGGCCGCTTCGAGCGGCCTTGTTTTTTTGTCGCGACCGGCAATTCGTCCGATTATTGATTTCGTCATTAATAATCAAGAAAACGATTTCACAAGAAATCCACAAAAAATATGACATAAATGGGTGCTCCATTTTCAATGGTGCCCGGTTTTCTAATAAGCGGAATAATGAATTGGCAAATATTGCGCCACGTCATGATGCGCTGTGCTGCAAAAGGTAAAAAAGCGTCGCCGGCCGGTGAGGGGCACTGTCTTGTCTGAGATTTCGGCGTGCCCGCAGCTTCGGCGGACGGTTCAAAGGGTAATAAGGGTTTACACCTATTATTAATGCCATTTAATTGACAATTAATCGATCTAGAATGACTTCCTTCTACCGCCCGTTCCCAAACAGGTGACGGGTTTCAATAAGGAAGCGGTTGTTTACCCGAGCTTCCATTTTTCTTTACGTCGTCTCTCGCATAGCCAACAGGAGCGTGCCCGATGTCCGTATTTGCCCCCGAAAAACTCACCGCCGATTATCAGTCCGGTATCGCCGCGTGGTTTGCAATCGCCCGTCCGGCGATCCACGGTTTCGAGGCTGTCGTCGAACTCAACCTGCAAGCGGCCCGGACGGCGCTCGAGGACTACGAGGACAAGCTGAAGAACGCGTTCACCGGCAGCAACCCGGCCGCGGGCTTCGCGCAGCAGGTCGCCGCGCCGCAGGAAGCGGCCGGCAAGGTCGCGTCGTACGGCCGGCATCTGTTCGAGATCGCGGTGTCGACGCAGTCCGAATGGGCGAAGGTCGCCCAGGCGCAGTACGAGCAGAACGACAAGCGCCTGAAGGACGTGCTCGGCGAGCTGTCGAAGCATGCGCCGGCCGGCTCGGCGCCGGTGGTGGCCGCGCTGAATTCGGCGCTGTCCGCGGCGAGCGCCGCGGCCGACTCCGTGCGTGAAGCCACGGGGCAGGCGATCGAAGCGGCGAAGAGCGGCTTCGATGTGGTCAGCGAAACGGCCACGCGCGGCGCGAAGCAGACGGCGGCCGCCGCACGCAAGGACGCAGCGGCCGCGCGCGAATCGGCTGCGTGACGGCCCGAACGGGCCCGAACGAGCACGAACGCGCATGAATGCGTGTCGCGCGCAGGCGCGACACGATTGATTGGCGCCGGCGCCGCGTGTGCCACGCGGGGCTGGCGAGCTTCGGCTCGCCGCAAGACGCCCGTGCACGGTTGCCCGTGCCACGGTGCGAACGGATGCCGCCCGCCCTATGGCGTACGGCGGCGTGTGGCCGCGATCGCGCCGGATGGCCCGACACGCGTCATCGCCGTGTACAGCACGCCTCGTGCGGGCGTCAGAACCACACACTGATTTCGATGCAGGAACTGAACATGACGGACGTAGTGATCGTATCGGCCGCGCGGACCGCGGTCGGCAAATTCGGCGGCTCGCTGGCGAAGGTGGCCGCGCCTGAACTGGGCGCGACGGTGATCCGCGCGGTGCTGGAGCGTGCGGGCGTGAAGCCCGAGCAGGTCAGCGAAGTGATCATGGGCCAGGTGCTGACGGCCGGCTCCGGGCAGAACCCGGCGCGGCAGTCGCTGATCAAGGCGGGGCTGCCGAGCGCCGTGCCGGGCATGACGATCAACAAGGTGTGCGGCTCGGGCCTGAAGGCCGTGATGCTGGCGGCGAACGCGATCGTCGCGGGCGACGCGGACATCGTGATCGCGGGCGGCCAGGAGAACATGAGCGCGGCGCCGCACGTGCTGCCGGGCTCGCGCGACGGCTTCCGGATGGGCGACGCGAAGCTGGTCGACACGATGATCGTCGACGGCCTGTGGGATGTGTACAACCAGTACCACATGGGCATCACGGCGGAGAACGTCGCGAAGGAATACGGGATCACGCGCGAGGAGCAGGACGCGTTCGCGGCGCTGTCGCAGAACAAGGCGGAAGCCGCGCAGAAGGCCGGGCGCTTCAACGACGAGATCGTGCCGGTGTCGATCCCGCAACGCAAGGGCGAGCCGCTGCAGTTCGCGACCGACGAGTTCGTGCGTCACGGCGTGACGGCCGAATCGCTGGCCGGGCTGAAGCCGGCGTTCGCGAAGGACGGCTCGGTGACGGCGGCGAACGCGTCGGGGCTGAACGACGGCGCGGCGGCCGTGCTGGTGATGTCGGCGCAGAAGGCGGCGGCGCTGGGCCTGACGCCGCTGGCGCGGATCAAGGCGTACGCGAACGCGGGCGTGGATCCGAGCGTGATGGGCATGGGTCCGGTGCCGGCTTCGCGCCGGTGCCTGGAGCGCGCGGGTTGGACGCCGGGCGACCTGGACCTGATGGAGATCAACGAGGCGTTCGCGGCGCAGGCGCTGGCGGTGCACAAGCAGATGGGCTGGGACACGTCGAAGGTGAACGTGAACGGCGGGGCGATCGCGATCGGTCACCCGATCGGCGCGTCGGGCTGCCGGATCCTGGTGACGCTGCTGCACGAGATGGCCAAGCGCGATGCGAAGCGCGGGCTGGCGTCGCTGTGCATCGGCGGCGGGATGGGCGTCGCGCTCGCGGTCGAGCGTCTCTGAGTGGTGATTGACGGCACGGCTCGCTCGCGGCGCGCGCCCGCGCCGCGGGCGAGCCGCGCGGGTTTCGCGCAAGACGGGAAATCGACAATAAGCGCGAGGTACCGATGCGTGCCGCGCCCGCGACGCGGGGCGGCCGTGCATCGAAGCGGTGGGGCTGCAGCAGGTGCGAGGCCGTCGCCCCGTCTTTCATCGATTACTTTTTTGTCGGTAATTCATAGTATGACTAAGCGAATCGCAGTTGTGACAGGTGGGATGGGCGGTCTCGGCGAAGCGGTCAGCATCCGGTTGAACGACGCGGGCCACCGGGTCGTCGTCACGTATTCGCCGAACAACGCCGGCGCGGACCGCTGGCTGACCGAGATGCATGCGGCCGGTCGCACGTTCCTTGCGTACCCGGTGGACGTGGCCGATCACGACTCGTGCCGGGAATGCATCGAGACGATCGTGCGGGACGTCGGCCCGGTCGACATTCTCGTGAACAACGCGGGCATCACGCGCGACATGACGCTGCGCAAGCTCGACAAGGTCAACTGGGACGCGGTGATCCGCACGAATCTCGACTCCGTGTTCAACATGACGAAGCCGGTCTGCGACGGCATGGTCGAGCGCGGCTGGGGCCGCATCGTCAACATCTCGTCGGTGAACGGCTCGAAGGGTTCGGTCGGCCAGACCAACTACGTGGCCGCGAAGGCCGGCATGCACGGCTTCACGAAATCGCTCGCGCTCGAGGTCGCGCGCAAGGGCGTGACGGTGAACACGGTGTCGCCGGGCTACCTCGCGACGAAGATGGTCACCGCGATCCCGCAGGACATCCTCGACGCGAAGATCCTCCCGCAGATTCCGGTGGGTCGGCTCGGCAAGCCCGAGGAAGTCGCGGCGCTGGTGGCGTACCTGTGCTCGGAGGAGGCCGGCTTCGTGACGGGCTCCAACATCGCGATCAACGGCGGTCAGCACATGCACTGACGCGCGGCGGCCCGCACGGCATTCGCGCGCGTGCGGGCAGCGTTGCGCACCATCCCGTGCCGGAGCGACGGCAGGCGCGCCGCTTCGGCCTCGCATTCCGGAGGACGCATGGGCGACACCTGGATGGGACTCGTGATCGGCGGCACGGCACTGGCCGTCGCGCTGACGATGGCGATTTCGCTCTACCGGCTCGAGCGGCGCCGCGCGCGGCTGTTGCGGAATTTCGATCATCGCGATTGCGGGCTCGCAGCGTACGGCAAGTGCTTCGCGCGCAGGCCGGCCAGGCCGCTGCGTCGCGCACGTTGGCCGTCGCGCCGACGCGTTGCGATCGGTGATCGATGAGCGGCCGATCGGCGGTCACGTCCCGCGCGCATGCCGTCCGCGACGCGTGGGCGCGGGATCAGTCGTTCCTTTCGCCCTTCCCGGCCGATTCGCCCGAGTCGTTCTTGTGGAAGATCCGCTTCGTCGTGCGCTTGGTGGCTTCCCAGCCTTCGCGCGACGCATGGGCGACGCCGTGTCCGACCGCCTTCGCGGCGCTCGCGGTCGCGTGGCCGAAGCTGCGCGCCGCTTCGCCGGTCTTGTGCGCGGCTTCCTTCGAATCGCGCTTGATGTCCTGCTTCACTTCCGACAGGTCCGCGTGGGCGAGCGGGCTGAGCAGCGCCAGAACGAGCGCGGCGCCAATGAACTGACGAACTTTCACGACCGGGTTCCTTGAGGTAAGCCTCGTCATCGAGGTTTCGGGTTGCCGGCAGGCGCCGGTTGAAACGCGCCGGCGGCCGATGCGTCGAGCATCACCGCCGCGCGGCCGGACAGCAGCACGCGCTCGCCGCAACGCAGCGCGAAGCCGTATAGCACCGAGCGGCCGTCGCCGCTCACGCGTTGCGCGTCCACGGTGAGCGGCTGCGCGAAGATGTCGAGCCGGTCGACGAACGCGTCGACGTTGCGCACGCTCGCGAGATAGCCGGCGCGCGGGCGTGCATCGTGCGCACCGAGCAGCGCGCCGTGCACGGCCATCGCCTGCGCCGCGTATTCGATGCCGCAGACCGACGCGAGCCGCCCGTGCGCGCGCAGCGGGTTGTGCGGATCGCGGTGGCTCGACGCGGTGCAGCGAATGCGTTCGGCGTCCCACGCATCGACCGAATCGAGCACGCACATCGCGCCGGCGTGCGGAATGTGCGCGGCAATCCACGCGTGGTCGAGCGGCGGGGCCGGTGCGGCGGTTGCGTTCATCGCGCGCGCTCCGCGAAGGTCCCGGGCATCGCGACGTCGACCTGAAGGCGCGTGTCGTCCAGATAGTCGAGCACGACGCGCGTCGTACGTTGCGTGGCGAGCGCCTCGAGCAGCGGCAGCACGCGCGCGGCCGGATTGCCGGTGCGCAGTGCGTCGAGCCCGGCGTGCGCGAGCGCCGTCGCGGGTGCGTCGGTGAGTTGGACGTCGATACGGGCGAGCGCGCGCTCGCCGGCTTCCGGCGCCAACACGAGCGCGACGCCGAACGCGTCGCCGATCGGCCGCACCGCGCGCAGCGGTTCCGGATAGTCGGTGTCGTACGCGATCAGCAGGCTCGGCACGCGATCGACGACGACCTGGCACAGGCTTTCGAGCAGGCCGGCGGCAAAGCTGCCGTCGTGCGCGCACAGCACGTTCGACGTCGCCATCGCGCGGGTCGCGATGCTCCAGTAGCCGGCCGGCGCGTTGTGCACCGAGTTGTGGAAGCGCGTCGGCGACAACTGGCGATCGTCGCCGGCCAGCGTTTCGCAGATCGCGTGGCAGTTCTGGCCGTCGCCGCCGGATGCACTGAACACGGTCGCGAGCGTCGCGGCGTCGCGGCCGCTCGCGGCCACCGCTTCGTGGCCGACCGCGAGCGCGGCGCGCACGACGGGGCCCGTGCGACGCCGCTCGGCCGACGGCAGGCCGGCGGGCGGCGGCAGCTCGGTGCGGGCAGGCACGTAGGGCGCGCGGCCCGCGAGCACGTCGGCCGCGTGCGGCCAGCCGTTCAATCCCGGGCCGACGAGGCCGATGCTTTCGATGAAGGCGGTGAGCGTCATGGCGGGCCTCAACGGCGGTCGTGATCGGCGCGGCCGAGGATCAGGCTGCAGTTCGTGCCGCCGAAGCCGAACGAATTGGAGAGGACGGCGCGCACGCGCGTGTCGCGGCTCGCGAGCACGTAATCGGCGACGAGCGCCGGGTCGGGCTGCGTCGTGTTGACGCCGGCCGGCACGAATTGCTCGCGCAGCGCGAGCGCGGCGACGATCGCTTCCAGCGCGCCGGCCGCGCCGAGCGTGTGGCCGGTCGCGCCCTTCGTCGAGCTGCACGGCGTGCGCGCGAACAACGTGCGGACCGCGCGGCTTTCCGCTGCGTCGTTGCTTGGCGTCGCGGTGCCGTGCAGGTTCACGTAATCGATATCGTGCGCGCCGAGGCCGGCGGACGCGAGCGCCTGTTCGATCGCGGCGCGCGCGCCGAGCCCTTCCGGATGCGGCGACGACATATGGTGCGCGTCGCTCGATTCGCCGATGCCGAGCAGCAGGATCGCGTCGCCGTCGAGCGCGGCAGGCGCGGCCGGGGCGCGTTCGACGAGCGCGAACGCGGCGGCCTCGCCGATCGAGATGCCGTCGCGCGCGACGTCGAACGGCCGGCACGGCTGGCGCGACAGCAGTTCCAGCGAATTGAAGCCGTACAGCGTGGTCAGGCACAGCGAATCGACGCCGCCGACGACGGCCGCGTCGATCAGCCCGGCCTCGATCATGCGGCGCGCGGAGCCGAACACCTTCGCGCCCGACGAGCACGCGGACGAGATCGCCATCGCCGGCCCGCGCAGCGCGAAATACGCGCGCACGAACGCGGCCGGCGAATACGGGTTGTGCGTGTGCGCATAGCGGAAGTCGGCCGGCAGCGCGCCGCTCGTCGGGTCACGGCGCCGGTACGCGCGTTCGGTTTCGAGGATGCCGGCCGTGCTCGTGCCGACGAACACGCCCACGCGTGCGGCGCCGTAGCGCGCGACCGCCGCCGCGACGCGCGCATCGAAGCCGTCCTGCGTCAGGCCGAGTTGCGCGAGGCGGTTGTTGCGGCACTCGAAGTCGGCGAGATCGGCGCGTACGGGCCGCGCATCGACGCCGTCCACCGCGCCGATCCACGTGTCGAGATCCGCACGCTCGAAGTTGCACGGCACGAGCCCGCCGCGGGCGTGGCGCAGTGCATCGAGGGTCGCGTCGAGGCCGCGGCCGATGCAGCTGGTGGCGGTGAAGTGCGAGAGCAGGAGAGGGTTCACGAGAGTCGCATCCGGTGGCCGGAACGGGCGCTGCAGCAGGGCCGGCACGCGCGCCGTTCGAGGTCAGATCTTATCAAACGGGGGTGCCGGAACGCCCGGCTGGCCGGGCGGTTCGGGCGCGAGCGCCGCGCGCAAGGTGGTCCAGTGCAGTTGCGCGTTGGCGGCTGCGCGCAGCACCGCCGGCAGCACGTCGAGCACGACCGGTTCGCCGCGCGCATCGCGCGCCGCGTGACCGTCGTGCACGAGCAGGATGTCGCGCGCATCGAGCCCGTGCAGCAGGCGGCGCGTGACGGTCGCGGCGTCACGCGCACGCGTGTCGAAGCCGCGCCGCGTCCAGCTCGCGAGTTGCAGGCCGAATTCGCACAGCACGGGTTCGAGAAACGGATTGCGCAGGCCGGCCGGCGCGCGGAAGAACAGCGGGCGCGTGCCGGCGATGTCGGTCAGCGTCTGCTGCGCGGCGGCGATTTCGCGCCGCAGCGCCGCCGGCCCCGATAGCGAGAACGTATGGCGGTGCCGCTGGCTGTGGTTCTCCACCGCATGGCCACGCGCGACGATCGCCTCGATCCACCGCGGATGACGGCGTGCGAGATCGCCGATGCAGAAGAACGTCGCGCGCGCGTCGTAACGGTCGAGCAGGTCGAGCACGCGCGGCGTGACGTCCGGGTCCGGGCCGTCGTCGATCGTCAGCGCGATGCGGCGGCCCGCGCCGGCCGGCAGGCGCGTCCAGTTCGGGCCGAGCAGCGTGCTGCGCGGCCACAGGCCGGCCGCGGTCAGCGCGAGATGCGACGCGGCCACGCCGCCGACGGCCCACGGCCACGCGGCCGGTTGTGCGATCACGGCGGCGGCCGCGCCCGCGTGCAGCGCGGCGGCGCCCGCGATCAGCGGCGTCGGCTTCCAGCGGCGTGCGTCGCCGGTATCGCGCGGGGGGATGAAAGGCGGCACGTTCATGCGCGGCCTCGTTGCTCGTGATTGCCGACCGCCGTCGCGGCGCGCGGCGCGAGAATCGCCGCGAACGCGAGCGCGAGCATCGCGCCGGGGCCGACGGTCAGCCCGAAGGTTTCGAGCAGCGGCACGCGCGACAGCGCGAGCAGCCCGAAGCCGGCGACCGTCGCGAGGTTCGCGATCAGCAGCGACACCAGCGTGTACGGCGTGACGGGCTGCGCGTCGCCGCGCCGGCAGAAGAATAGCGCGTAGTTCGAGCCGACCGCGACGATCAGCAGCATCCCGACGAGGTGCAGGATCGTCAGTTGCACGCCGGCGAGCGCGAAACCGGCCGTCACGACCAGCACGGCCGCAACGAGCGGGGCGAGGGCGCGCGCGGCGAGCCGGGGCGAGCGCAGCGCGATCAGCAGCAGCACGGCGATCACGGCGAATCCCGCGAGCGACAGCCGGATGTCTTCGTGCACGTAGCTCACGTACAGCCGATCGGCTTCGGCCTTCATGTCGACGAACAGCGCATCGGGCACGCCCGCGCGCGCGACGGCGGCGCGAATCCGCGCGGCGTCGACGCTCGGCGCCGGCTGCGCGGTGCGCGCGGCGTCCGGCGCACGCAGCGGCAGCATCGCGCTCCAGCGGCCGTCGCGTTCGGTCAGCAGCGCGTCGACGGCGAGCGCCATCGACGTGCCGCGCAGGTCCGCGCGCGTCAACGGCGGCGCGCGACGCGCGGCGTCGACGTCGGCGACGAACGGCGCGAACAGGTCGGGTTTCACCGCGATCGGCTGGTTCGCGACGGCAACGCGCATCCGTTCGGCGAGTACGCTCGCATCCGGCAGGCTCGCCTGGCGCGCGCGCTGCGCGGCGTCGCTCGGCAGGTAGCGTGCGGGGTTGTCGAAACCGCCGAGCGTGCCGTGGTCGACGAGCGGCTGCAATTGCGCGGCCACCTTTTCCGCGCGTTCGAGTGCGGCCTGTTCGGTCGGCGCGGCAATCACGACGAGGTAGCGCACGTCGGGCGCGCCGACGTCGGCGCGCAGCCGTGCGTCGAGCGCCTGCGCCTGTGCCGGCACGGGGCTGAGCGCGGCGAGCTCGCGGCTCCACAGGCCGTCGCGATGCAGCGCGAGCGTCGCGCACGCGGCAACCACGAGTACCGCGAGCGGCCAGCGCAGCCGCGGCGCGGCGTCGGCCGCGCGCGCGAGCACGGCGCCGACGCGCGATACGTCGCGAATCGCGACATGCTCGCCGCGCAGGTGCGGCAGCACGAAGCGCGTGACGAGCGCGGCGGCCGTCAGCCCGACGATCGAATAGAGCCCGAGTTGCACGAGGCCCGGGAATCCGGAGAACAGCATCGACGCGAACCCGCACACCGACGTCAGCACGCCGAGCCGGATCGTCGGCCAGTACGCGGCGACCCACGCGCGCGTCGCGTTGGCCGGGTGCGCGGCGCCGCGCGTGCCGACCGATGCCGATTGCACGAACAGGTAGATCGAATAGTCGACGGCTTCGCCGATCAGCGTCGTGCCGAACCCGAGCGTCAGCCCGTGGACCGTGCCGAACGCGGCGCTGACTGCCGCGACTCCGGCCGCGACGCCCGTCAGCACCGGCAGCAAGCCGAGCGCGAGCGTGCGCGGCGAACGGTAGAGCGTGAGCAGCAGCGCGACGATCAGCACGACGCTCGCCGTCGACAGCCGTTCGACGTCGTGCCGGATCGTGTCGCGCGTATCGACCGAGAACACGCCGGGGCCCGTCATCGCGAGCGTCGCCGCGTTCGCGTTCGGCACGGCCCGCGTCGCGGCCGCAAACGCGCGGCGCACGGCGTCGATCGCGCGGGCCTGCGCGTCGGTATCGGAGCCGGCGGCGGCCGTCTGCACGACCAGCACCGCGCGCGTGCCGTCGCGCGACGCCCACACGCCGTCGCGGCTCGCGGGCTCGGCCGCGCCGTCGAGGCCGTCGACGAGCGCGGCGACTTCGCCGGTCGGATCGCGCGGCAGCATCGCCTTCGCGACGAGGCCGGCCGACGAACTCAGCAGGTCGAGGCTGTCGCCGAGCGCCTGGTGCAGGCCGTCGGCGCTGAAGCGCTGCGGCGTGACGGCCGGGCTCAGCAGATAGCGGTGATCGAAGATGAACTGCCGGTCGCGCGCGTCGTTCGCGGCTTCGCCGTTGTGAACGGCCGCGAACCGCGGATCGGCGCGCAGCGTGCCGGCGACGCGCCGCGACAGCGCGGCGCGCGTGGCCGCATCGCCGCCGTCGATCGCGACGAGGATCAGGCGCGACACGATGCCGTCGCGCAACTGGTCGACGAGCACGCGCTGCCCGGCGCTCGGCGCGTTCGGCAGGAACGCGGACAGGTCGGCCGTGAAGTGCGCGCGCCCGATCGCGACGCCGCACGCGACGAGCGCGAGCAGCCACACGAGCACCGCGCGCTGCCGCCATGCGGGCACGCGGGGGGCGACGGGGGAGGGGCGCATGCGATCGTCCATCAGTTCGCGTTCGCCGCGGCGGGTTGCAGGCGCATCACCGAACGATCGCCGTCGGCCTGCCGGATCGTGACGCCGCGCAACGTGTCGCGCGTGCCGTCGAGCGTGATCGTGCTGACGACCTTCAGCATCCGCGAGTCGAGCGGCGTGAGCGTCATCGTCCAGCCGTCGCCGCGCCCGGACAGCGCGACCTTGTACACCCGTTCGAGCGCGAAGCGGTTGCCGGCGAGCGTCGCGCGGATGCTGTCGATGAACGCGCCGAGCTCCGGATAGCGCGCGAGCGCGAGCGTGTACTTGCGGTCGTTGCGCTCGACGGTGAGCATGTCGCCGTCGACGACGAGGTGCTCGGGCTTCGGGCTCAGCGTGTGCTTTTCCAGATGATCGGGCGCGACGAACACCAGTTCACCCGACGATTCGACCGGCTGCGTGGCGATCGACAGGTGCTTCGTCTCGGTAAAGGTCGCGCGGCCCGACTTGTGCTGCGCGAGCGTCGACATCAGCCGGTCGAGAGTCCAGGCCGAACCGGCATCGGCCGCGTACGCAGGCACGGCCAGCGCGATCGCGGCGGCGCTGGCGGCGAGCACGCGCGCGGTGCACGCGGCCACGGGCAACGAGAACGGGAACAGGCAGCGGCGAGCGGCGGTCATGCGTCGGAATCCCTCGTGGCGGGCAGGTCGGCGCCGGCGCGCACCGCGTCGCGGCGCGCGGGCGCGGCGTCGCCGCCTTGCCAGAAATCGAAATAGTTGAACCAGTTGTACGGCGCCGCGCGGCAGTACCTGTCGAGCAGCGCGACGTAGCGCGCGAGCGCCGCGTCGACCGCCGCCGCGCGCGTGTCGCGCCGCACGTCGGAAAAATCGGCAAGGGTCTCGAAGTGCACGTCGTAGCGGTTGCCGTCGCGATAGAGGCCCGTCATGAAGATCACCGGGCGCTTGAGCATCGCGGCCATGTAAAGCGGGCCGACCGGGAACGCGGCCGGCGCGCCGAGCAGCGGCAGGCGCCGCAGCGACGCGGCCGCGTCGTCGAGCAGCGTGCGGTCGGCGAGCATGCCGACCATGCAATTTGCGTCGAGGCGCTCGCGCACCTTCAGCATCGAGTCGACCTGCCCGAGCGGAATCACCTCCGGCTGCGCGGCCGGGTTCACCGCCGCGAGCGTCGCGTTGATCTTGCGTGCGTTCTGCTCATACATCGTGACGACCACGCGCAGGTCCGGGCGCGTGCGGCCGATCGCGCGCACGACCTCGAAGCTGCCGAGGTGCGCGCCCATCAGGAACGCGCCGCGTCCGCCCGCGAGCGCAGCGTCGACGAGCGTTTCGCCGTGCAGCCGGATGTCGAACAGGTCGAAGCGCCCGTTCATCAGGTACACGCGATCGTGGATCGTCGCCGCGAACGTGAACACGTGCCGGTACACGTCGCGCCAGCGCACGGGGCGGTCGAGCACGCGGCGCAGGTAGTCGCGCGACGCCGCGCACGCGGCCGGCGAGAACAGCACGAAATACGTCGCGATCAGGTGCAGCACGATGCGCGCGCGCTGTCGGCCGAAGCGCAGCGAGATCCACGTCATCGCGCGCAGCAAGCCCGCGTTGCTGCGCTCCTGACGCTCGGCCCACGCGGTGCGCTTCATGGCTGCGCGCCATCCCGCGCGGCCGGTGGCGCGGACAGCACGCCGGTCGCGACCTCGCGCGAACCGGCGCGCACCGTGAAGCGGATCGCGCCGCCGGCCGCGGCGTCGTACGCGAGATCGAGCGGTTCGCCGGGTGCGACCGGGCTCAGGAATTTCGCGGCGCCGAGCCGCCACGCGTGCAGCGGACGGTTCAGCGCCGCGCCGATCGCATGGATCGCGTGATCGAGCAGCACGACGCCCGGCACGACCGGATGGCCGGGAAAGTGGCCGGGCAGCGCGGGATGGTCGGCGGCGATCGTGAACGCGAGCGAGGGCGAGGGCGAGGGCGACGGCGTGCCGGCCGGGTCGCCCTCGGCCGGCGGAACGACCGTCGTGGCCGCCGCGGCCGCGGCGCGCGCATGGTGCGCGACGAGCGCGGCCAGCACGTCGCGCGGCAGCTTGCCCGTTTCGTTGCGCGGCAGCGCATCGACGAACACGAGCGGGCGCGGCATGAACGCGGGGTCGATTCGCTCGCGCAGCGCGCGTTGCAGATCGGCGGCCGCGAGCGTCGGCGCGACGACCAGCGCGACGAGCCGCGTGACCGGTTCGAGCGCCGTGTCGCCACGCGCGGGCGCGGCTTCGTCGGGCATGAAGAACACGCCGTCGACCACGCGGGGGATCGCGTTGAGCTGATGATTTAGATATGCGAGCGACGTGCGCTTGCCGGCGATGTTGACGAGGTCGGCCTTGCGGCCGTGCAGCAGGAACCGGCCGTCGCCGAGCAGCTCGAGCGCGTCGCCCATCGGCACGGGCGTCTCGACGTGCCCGCCCGATACCCAGACCGTCGGCTCGCTGTCGTCGCCGGCCGGATCGTCGCGTGCGTCGCGCGCGTCGAGCCGGATGCCCGGGAACGGGTCCCACGCCGCGCCTTGCGACGTGCGACGGGTCGCGATCTGGCCCGTCTCGGTGCTGCCGTAGATCTCGACGAGCGGCGCGTCGAGCGCGGCCTCGGCTTCGCACGCGAGCTTTTCCGACAGCGGCGCGGTGGCCGACAGCACCAGCGCCGCGCGCGGCAGCCCGTGACCGGCCGCCAGCAGCGCACGCAGGTGGATCGGCGACGTGACGAGCACGCGCGGCTGCGGGATCGCGTCGAGCTCGTCGCGAATGTCGCCCGGGTAGAACGGCTGGCGGTTGCTGAACGCGAGGCCGCCGATCAGCGCGAGCAGCACCGTCGACTCGAAGCCGTACATGTGCTGCGCGGGCACCGTGCCGATCAGCGTGGCCGCGCGCCCGTCGAGCAGCCCGAGGCGCTCGGCCGCCGCGCGCACGCAGCCGACCAGGAAGCCCCAGGTCTTGCGGTGCGGCACCGGCGCGCCGGTCGAGCCGGACGTGAACACGTAGGCCATGATCCGCGCCGCGTCGATCTGCGGCACGGCGAACGGCGCATCGCCCGTGCATTCGCCGGGCGCGGCGTCGGGATACGCGAAGCGCGGCAGGTCGATCGCGCAGTCGGGCGCATCGTGCAGGCAGAACGCGTCGGGCGCGAACGACGCGAGCTGGCGGACCATTTCAGGCGTATGCGTCGACGGCAGCAGGCTGATCCTGCCGGCGACGAGCGCCGCGCACAGGCTGACCGCGAAGCGATAGCGGTCGCGGCACACGTTGAACACGTGGCCGCCGGCGGGCAGCGCGGCGGCCACGCGCGCGACGTCGGCGACGAAGGCGCGCACGGTGACGGGCGAGCCGTCGCGCCAGGCGATCGTCTGGTCGGGCGAGGCATGGAATACCAGCGGGTGAGTCGGCATAAATCGGTCAAGACGGGAACGAAGGCCGGCGCGGCCGTGAAGCCACGCCGGTCATGAATTCATCGCGAGGCCTGCGACGCGTGGGTCGACGCGCGATACGCGCGCACCGCGTCGATCATCCGCGGCCGTGGCTCGTGAGGCAGCGCGAAACGCCGGCATGCATGCTCGGCGGCGAACATCACGGCGACGAGCGGCAGCGACAGATAGTTCGCGAACGTCGACCACGTGACGATCGGCGCGGTCGCGAACAGCAGCGTCGACACGGCGGCGGTCGCGACGAAGAACAGCGTCCACGCGAGCGTGATCCGCCGCGTGTAGCGCGCGACGGCCGGCGTGACGGCGCCGTGGATCATCGCCGCGAAGCGCGTGCACAGCGGCACCTGGCCGGCCACGAGCGTGCGGCCGAACAGCAGCGCCATCGCGACGTTGAAGCTCGCGTGTTCCAGATACAGGCCCCATTCGAAGTGCCGCGCGAGCGGCGCGCGCGCGACCCACAGCGCGGCGGCGGCCAGCAGCCATGCCGGCACGAGCCATGCGCGCCGCGGCGAGCGCAGCGCCGCGCCCAGCGCGAGCAGCAGCGGCGGCACGAGCGCCATCGCGAGGCCGAAGCCGTGCGCGCCGGGTGTCGCGCTCGCGTAGTGCGCGCCCACCTGGTAGGCGGCCACGGCCCCGGCCGCCGCAATGCCGCGCACGACGGGCAGCAGCCGGCTCATCGGCGGCCTCCGCGCGCGCCGCGTGTGCACCGGCCGGCGGCCGGATGGCGGCGGCGGACGGGCGGGCGAACCGGAACGGGGCACAAGAGCGGACGCGGCATGACTGGAGACATCGGGTGGATCGTCGGCGGACGCGCGGTCGGGCCGTCAAACATCATATGAATGGTGGCCCGGACGCGGGTCCGGGCCGGTGGTCGGGCACGCTCATTTTAGGGCCGCGGCAGCGCCGGTTCGGGGCGGCCGCGACCGGCTTTTGTAACCGATTGTATGGCGCGGGACGAACGGTTTCGCGGGGTCGGTGCATTTCCATCCAAAGCGGCTCAAGCGTCTCGTGCATTCGCGGCCGAAACGGGCCGCGGCGGCGGCTCGCCAGTCTTGTAACCATTCGCGGTATACGCCCCGATACCCTTCGTCTAGAATCCGCGTAACTTTTACAAACGATCCCCAAACGACGCAGGCGGGGAAGCCGGCAGAGGCCGGAGGGACGGAGATTCGCACGCGCCGGGCGTGCACGATGGTTGCCGTTTCCGGGCGCCTCCCGCTGCCATGGGCCGCCTGCACGCACGCATGATGAACGCACTGGAACAAGAGCTCGCCACGCTGATCATCGGCGAACTGAATCTCGAAGACGTCTCGCTCGATACAGTGACGGCCGACACGCCGCTGTATGGCGAAGGTTTCGGGCTCGACTCCATCGACATTCTGGAAATCGCGCTGCTGATTTCGAAGCAATACGGCTTCGAGCTGCGCTCGGACAATCCGGACAACCAAAAGATCTTTGCGACGCTCGGCGCGCTGGCGGCGTACGTCGCCGCGCATCGCACGAAGTGACGGTGTCGCGCAGCGGCGTAGCGCAGCGCGCGGCGCAACGATGAAGACGGCACGCGGCGGCGCTCGGCGGACGATGCGCGGCCGCGTCGATCGAGGTGAAAACGCGATGAACGGAGCCATTCGATGCGGGCGCTCGTGACGGGCGGCAGCGGCGCGCTCGGGCAGGCGATCTGCACGGCGCTCGCGCAGGCCGGCCATGAAGTGTGGGTGCATGCGAACCGCCATCTCGCGCACGCGCAGGCGGTCGCGCAGCAGATCGTCGCGGCCGGCGGCGCCGCGCACGCGATCGCGTTCGACGTGACCGATGCCGACGCGACGCTTGCCGCGCTGAAGCCGTTCATCGACGAGGCACCGGTGCAGATCCTCGTCAACAACGCGGGCATCCACGACGACGCGCCGATGGCCGGCATGTCGCGCCAGCAGTGGCGCAGCGTGATCGACGTGACGCTCAACGGTTTTTTCAACGTCACGCAGCCGCTACTGCTGCCGATGATCCGCACGCGGCACGGACGGATCGTCAACATCGCATCGGTGGCCGGCGTGACCGGCAATCGCGGGCAGGCCAACTACGCGGCCGCGAAGGCGGGGCTGATCGGCGCGACGAAGTCGCTGTCGCTGGAGCTCGCGTCGCGCGGCATCACCGTGAATGCGGTGGCGCCCGGGATCATCGCATCGCCGATGGCCGAACAGGCGTTTCCCGCCGAACGCATCAGGCAGCTCGTGCCCGCGCAGCGCGCGGGCCGGCCCGACGAAGTCGCGGCGATGGTCGCGTATCTGGTATCCGACGCCGCGGCCTATGTGACGGGGCAGGTGTTGTCCGTCAACGGCGGGCTCGCATGACGCGGCGTGTCGCGTTGGCCTGACCGCATTGGCCTGATGTAACGCACCGCGGTGCAGGGCCGCGTCGTCGTTCGGCCTGCGCCCCCATAGTGAGGAAATCGAAGTGTCCGTGCAACCAGTCGACGCCGAACGGCACCCGTGTTCGCCGTCCCCCGCCGCCGCGCCGTTCGCGCACGGCGGCGACCGCGCGCTGCGGCTCGTCCAGATGAGCGATGCGCGGCTCGTCGCGCTGCTGCACGATGCGCGCGGCCGTGGCGACGCACTCGATCGCGTGTTTCCCGGCGCGCTGGGCGCGGTGTGCATCGGCGCCGCGGGCACGCCGCACGAATCGCGCGCGCAGGCGCTGGCGCGGATGCTGACCGATGTTGCGCCCGGCTTGCCGGTCGCGCCGGTGCGGATGGCGCTGCTCGGCGCCGAAGTCGCGCCGGGCGATGCCGTCTGCGAACTCTGGCAATGCGACGCGCACGACCTGCGCAGCGAACGGCGCGGTGCGCTGCACTACCGCTACAGCGAAGCGGCGGGGCTCGTGTTCGGCAGCCTCGTCGTGCACGAGACGGACGCGGCGTACGACGCGCCGCGCGACGGCGGCACGCCGCTCGAACGCGCGACGTTCGATGCGTACCACGCGCTGTTCGGCCTGCTCGATACGCTCGGCATGCCGCATCCGCTGCGGATCTGGAACACGGTGCCGGCGATCAACGCGGTGCAGTTCGGGATCGAGCGCTATCGTCAGTTCAATATCGGCCGTCAGCACGCGTTCGATGCGTGCCGGCGCGCATTGACGGGCGGCGTGCCGGCCGCATGCGCGCTCGGCTCGGTCGTGCCGGTCGCGGGCGATACGCCGCCTGCCGCGCCGCTCGCGATTCATTTCCTCGCGAGCCGCACGCCGGCCGATGCCGTCGAGAATCCGCGCCAGGTCAGCGCGTATCACTATCCGGCGCAGTACGGCCCGCGTGCACCGACGTTCGCACGCGCCGCCGCATGGGCCGATGGCGATGCGGCGCCGGTGCTGTTCGTATCGGGCACCGCGAGCATCGTCGGGCATCGCACCGTGCATCGCGGCGACGTCGTCGCGCAGACGCGCGAGACGGTCGCGAATCTCGCGGCGGTGCTCGAGCAGGCCGCGCGGCAGGGGCACGGCCCGTACTCGCTCGCCGACCTCGGCTATCGCGTCTACGTGCGCGACGCCGGCGACACCGCGGCGCTGGCCGCGATCGACCGCGTGCTGCGCGACGCGGCCGGTTCTCACGTGCGGCCGCTGTTCGTGCATGCGCACGTGTGTCGCGACGACTTGCTGGTCGAGATCGAGGCCAGCGCCGGTCATGCGATGGAGTGGCTGCCATGAAACGCGAGAGCCTCGCGATCCGGCCACCGGCCCGGCCTGCAACCGAGGTCGACGACGCGTGCGAGCGTTCGTCGGCAAGTCATGCACTTTTGTCAGGATCCCCGTCTACGTCATCGGCTGTTCCCATGTCCAGGCTGCACGCGTCGTCCACTCATCTCGTCCTGATTCCGAGCTACAACCCGGGCGCCAAGGTCGACACGACCGTGCGCAATGCGCGCGCGCAGTGGAACCCGGTGTGGGTCGTCGTCGACGGCAGCACCGACGGCAGCGCCGAACGGCTGCAGGCGATGGCCGAGCGCGATCCCGGCTTGCGCGTGATCGTGCTGCCGGAGAATCGCGGCAAGGGCGCCGCGGTGCTCGCGGGCCTCGACGCGGCCGCCGCGAGCGGCTTCACGCACGTGTTGACGATGGATTCCGACGGCCAGCATCCGGCGGACCTGATTCCCGCTTTCATGGCGGCATCGCAGGCCGCGCCCGACGCGATGGTGCTCGGCGTGCCGAAGTTCGACGCGAGCGCGCCGCCGTTGCGCGTGCAGGGGCGCCGGCTGTCGAACGCGTGGGCCGACCTCGAGACGCTTTGGGCCGGCATCGGCGATTCGCTGTACGGTTTTCGCGTGTATCCGGTCGCGCCGCTGGCGGCGATCATGCGGCGCCAGCCGTGGATGCGCGGCTTCGACTTCGATCCCGAAGCGGCCGTGCGGCTGTGCTGGGCCGGCGTGCGTCCGATCCGCATCGACGCGCCGGTGCGCTATTTCGGCCGGCACGAAGGCGGCGTGTCGCACTTTCACTACGGTCGCGACAACGCGCTGCTCGCGTGGATGCACTTGCGTCTTTTCACCGGCTTCGCGGTGAGGCTGCCGATGCTGGTCGCCCGCCGCCTGACGCGCCGCCGCGGCCAGACCGCCTGAGCGACACCGTTTCCGGCTTCCGTTCCGGCCGTCGCCCGAGCGCGACGATTGCGGCGCTTTTTGTCGTCAATTCGACCATGTTTTGACACTTATTTTCAATCTACCGAGTAATCGACATGTCATGTGATGTAAACATCTGGTAATTTTCCGCCGGATTATGCAAAATCGCCGCTCCCAAATACAACTATCGAGGGATTCCGGGATGCAACTCAAGAAAGCGGTGGCGGCGTGTGGCGTGGCGTTTCTGTTGAGCGCGTGCGGCGGGGTACAGAACCTTGACGCGAACAGCCTGACGTCGGCGGGGACCAATCTCTACAAGGCGGCGACGCTGTCGGACAGCGACATCGCCGCGCTGTCGAACGAGTCGTGCAAAGCGAGCGACGCCGAATCGAAGATCGCGCCGCCGAACAGCGCGTACGCGAAGCGCCTGACGAAGGTGATGAAGGGCTTCGGCGACATGACGCTGAACGGCCAGAAGATCAACTACAAGGTCTACCTGACCAAGGACGTCAACGCGTGGGCGATGGGCAACGGCTGCGTGCGCGTGTACAGCGGCCTGATGGACATGATGAACGACGACGAGCTGCGCGGCGTGATCGGCCATGAAATGGGCCACGTCGCACTCGGCCACTCGAAGAAGGCGATGCAGACGGCGTATGCGGTGAGCGCGGCGCGTACCGCGGCCGGCGCGGCTTCGCCGGGCGTGGCGGCGCTGACGAGCTCGCAGCTCGGCGACATCACCGAGAAGTTCATCAACGCGCAGTTCTCGCAGTCGCAGGAAAGCGCGGCCGACGACTACTCGTTCGACCTGATGAAGCAGAAGAACATGAGCCAGAAGGGCCTCGTCACCGCGTTCCAGAAGCTCGCGAAGCTCGACGGCGGCCAGAGCTCGATGATGAGCTCGCACCCGTCTTCGTCGAGCCGTGCGCAGCACATCGAGGATCGCATCGCGAAAGGTAGCTGATTCCGCAGCCGATCGCGCGGCGGATTGCCGGCCGTCCGCGCCGGCGATCGGCAAGCGACATGAAAAACCCCACGCTCGTTGTTCGGGCGTGGGGTTTTGTTTTCTCGGGGCGCCTGCCGCCGCTTATGCGCTCGAAACCGCGCACGCGAACGGCGACGCGGCCGTCGCAGCCGCGACCGACGCGAAGCTGCACGAGGCGATCGCGCTCGCGTCGCGCAACACGATGTGCGTGCATCGACATACGGGCGTGGCGCGCATGCTGCGCGAGCACGTCGGATCGACATGGCCGGGATGACGATGGAGGACGAGCAGGCACCCGGGTTGCTGTCATTGCGGCACCCGGTCGTGTGCGGGGCGATTCGCACGCGCCGGCTCCAAGAGGCGCGCACCCGCGATGCAGACCATATCGACTACGTACGCAGCCATCTCGAACCGAGCGATGTACCGCGAGATGGGTCGGAGCAACGGCGCGGCATGCTCGGTCCGCCCAATTGACCGGTTCGTCGGGCGCCCACTAGAATCGATCGGGACCGCCTGTCAGCCGCGCGCCGCGGCAATGACGTGCCCATTGATCCGACTGTCGAGGAAGCTTCCGTGCTCACGTCCTTGATCCGGCGCGCACCGGCCGCGCTGCCGTGGCGCGCCGCATGCCGCCAGGCCCGCGCGCTGATCGTCTGTGCGCTGCTGCCGCTCGCCGCGTGCGCGACGCATCCGCCCGCCACTTCGCTCGATCGCCCCGTCTCCCACGCGTTGCCGGCCGCTACCGCGACGCCGTTGCGCGATGCGCTGGCCGCGCCGGAGGCCGCGCATCCGGGGCAGTCGGGCTTCCGACTGCTGGCCGACGGCGCCACCGCGTTGCAGATGCGCATCGCGCTCGCGCGTGCGGCGACGAAGACACTCGACATGCAGTACTACATCGCGACCGAGGATACGACGGGCAAGCTGCTGCTCGCCGCGGCGCTGTACGCGGCCGATCGCGGCGTGCGCGTGCGGATGCTGGTCGACGACCTGAACTTCGACGATATCGACCGCGTGATGGCCGCGCTGAATACGCATTCGAACATCGAGATCCGCGTGTTCAACCCGTTCGGCGCATCGCAGCGCGGCATGGTCGAGCGTACGGCCAACTTCTTCACGCGGATCGACAGCTTCACGCGGCGGATGCACAACAAGGCGATGATCGCGGACAACCAGCTCGCCATCGTCGGCGGCCGCAATCTCGGCGACGAATACTTCAGTGCGAGCCCGACGCTGCAGTTCCGCGATCTCGACGTGCTGGCGGCCGGCCCCGTGACGCACGACATCTCGACGAGCTTCGACGAGTACTGGGCGAGCGCGAGCAGCTATCCGCTGCGCGTGCTCAATCATCAGACCTTCGATCCGAAGGATCTCGACGCGATGCGCGACGAACTGCGCGAGCACTGGCGCAAGAATGCCGATCCGTACAACGCGAAGCCGCTGAACGCGACGCCGCTCGCCCGGCAGATCGCGCGCGACGAACTCGAACTCGTGTGGGCGCCGGCCGAATTCAAGGTCGATGCGCCGACCAAGGTCGCGCGGCCGACCGGCACGTACGTGAGCCCGCCGATGCAGCGCCTGGCCGAGCTCACGCGCGGCGCGCGCAAGGAATTCCTCGCGTTCTCGCCGTACTTCGTGCCGCACGACGCCGGCGTGAAGATCCTCGGCGAGACGGCCGCGCGCGGCGTGCGCGTCGCGATCGTCACGAATTCGCTCGCGGCGACCGACGCGGTCGCGGTGCAGGCCGGCTATGCGCCGTATCGCGTGCCGTTGCTGCGGCGCGGCGTCGAGCTGTACGAATTCAAGTCGCAGCCGGATCAGCAGCCAGCGCGGCTGTTCGGCTCGCGCTCGCGTGCGAGCCTGCATGCGAAGGCATACGTGATCGACCGGCAGATTCTCGTGATCGGCTCGCTGAACCTCGACCCGCGCTCCGCGTACCTGAACACCGAGCTCGCGCTCGTGATCCACAGCCCGGTGCTCGCGCAGCAGGCCGCGGCGATTTTCGCGCGCGTGACGCAGCCGGACGAAAGCTATCGCGTCACGCTCGCGAAGGGGGCCGACGGCAGCCCGCCCGCGCTCGAATGGACGGGCACCGAGGGCGGCCGGACCACCACCTATCACGTCGACCCGCATGCGGGGCTGCTGCGCAACGTGATGACGGGCATCTTCACGCTGCTGCCGGTCGACGATCAGTTGTAAGGGCGGGAACGGCTCCGGCAAAACCCGCGATACCGGCGCGCGGGGAAAGATGATATGGTTGTGCGCGCAACGATATGTGAATCGTGAAGGGCGCCGGGCCGCTCGCGCAATGCGGGCCGGAACGGTGCCGAACGACGTGCCGCCGCACGTGCGGGATCCGCACCCTGCGCGGCGCCGGCAGACGATGGACGACGCGCACCGCCACGCTGCGCGCCCCGCGCAACCGGAGTTCCCCATGCAACGTGTACCGAACCAGCCGTTCACGCGCCCCGCGCGCTTTTCCGAAGCCGAATGGCAGGCGCGGGTGCAGCTCGCGGCTGCCTACCGCATCTTCGACCACCTCGGCTGGACCGAGCTCATCTACAACCATATCTCGCTGCGCGTGCCGGGCGAGGACGGGCATTTCCTGATCAATCCGTTCGGGCTCCATTACCGCGAGGTGTGCGCATCGAACCTCGTGAAGATCGACATCGACGGCAACGTGATCGGTCATTCCGACTGGCCGATCAATCCGGCCGGGTTCACGTTCCACAGTGCGATCCATGCGGCGCTCCCTGATGCGCACTGCGTGATGCACGTGCACACGACGCCGACGATGGCCGTGTGCTGTTCGCGCGACGGGCTGTCGTTCTCGAATTTCTATGCCGCGCAGTTGTACGGTAAGGTCGCGTATCACGACTTCGAAGGCATCACCGTGCATCTCGAGGAAGGCCGGCGCATCGTCGACAGCGCGCTCGGGCGGCCCGTGCTGCTGCTGCGCAACCATGGGCCCGTGACGATCGGCGCGACGCTCGCGCAGACGTTTTCGCTGATGTGGCTGCTCAACCGCGCGTGCGAGGTGCAGGTCGCGACGCATGCGATCGGCGATGCGCTGCCGATTGCGCCGCCCGTGCTCGAAGGGTGCGTGCGCGATTCGCTGAATTTCGATCCGAAGCATGGCGCGGGGCAGGACGCGTTCGACGCGCTGCAGCGCATCGTCGACCGGATCGATCCGGGCTACCGCGCGTGACGGGGGCGGCGCGCGCGGCGAGTGCGCCCGCCTAGAACCGGTAGCCGAGGCCGGCCTGGATCACGTCGGTGTCGCGGTCGTAGCGCGTGACCACGCGGTTCCACGTGACGCGGGTGAGCCAGCGCTCGGAGATCCGGTAACTGGCCGAGATCGACACGATGCCGGAGAGGCGGCCGTCGCCGGGGCCCGGCTGGCCTTCGCGGTTGCGCTGGTTGACGGTGAAATAGGCGCCGGCGCCGGCCGCCAGCGTGACCTTGTCGTTCAGGAACGCGCGCGTGAGCCACAGCTGGGAGGCGACGCCGTTGCGTCGGACGGCCTGCTTCGCGCCTTCGTACATCCACGTCGCGGTCCAGTCGATCGAACGCGTGAGGCCGCGCCGGTATTCGAGGCTGCCGCCGAGCGTCGACGGTGACGAGCGGCTGTTGAGAATCGTCTCGCCGAGCATCGCCGTGATTTCGTTGTGCGTGACCCGGCCCGCGCGCGGCAGCGCGGTGTCGCGCGGGCCCGGCGTGTCGGGCGCATCGAGCTGATAGCCGACGCCGAACATCACCGCCGTCGTGTCGGGCCCGCCGAACACCTGCGCGCGGTTGACCTGAAGCTGCGCGATCCAGCGGTGCGACGTGTAGTACGCGGCGCGCACGCTCATCAGCACGCCCCAGCCGTGCGTATTCGAGTAACCGCGGCCTTCGGCGGCCGGCACCGTGTCGAAGTAGCGATACGGGCCCGCGCCGGCCGACAGCACCAGCCGGCGGCGATCGAGCGGCATGCGGCCCCAGAACTGCACGGCCTGGCCATCGCGGTGGTGATTCGGGATGTGCCCTTCGTTGTACCACGTGAAGCCGAGCGCGGTATGCGGGCTCAAGCCTTCCTGGTAATCGAACGCCCACGAATACGTGCGTTGGCCGCCGCCCCACAGCGGGCCGGTGAACAGCGAGAATTCCTGCGCGTCGGCGGGCGCGCCGTAGAGGGCGGCAGCGGAGCAGAGTCCCGCCAGCAGCGGGCGGGCGCGAACGGGGCGGGTCGGGCGGGGCATCGGGAGACGGGCCGGCACGGTCAACTTTCCAGTCACGACAACACGCGATCATTTTCCTGCGCGGGAAAACACGTGTCGACCCGGCTTCGCGCAATAACGTATTACACGTATCGTGACAACATGCGGGGTACGCGGTCGGGTCCCGGCGCGCGTCGGCATGCGCTTCGATCGCGGCGTTCGCGAGATGAAAAACGATTCGTGGTGCTTCGTATTCCGGAAAAAGACGTTCGTGTGCGGCATGTCGCGTGCCGGTCGATACACGCAAAAAAACGCGGCCGGGCGGCCGCGTGAATACTCGCAGACTCCTTCGGACGAAGGAAACAAGCAACTGTGAAACGAAGTGTAGCGAAAGGCCGCGTCGCGATTCAGGGGGCCTGCTGCAAAGGTCTCTTCCACGTTTCGGCAGGCTGCCCGGATCGACCGCAATCGACTACCATCGTATCTGCCGCCCCTGTCCGGGCGGCGTCCACGTCGTACAAGGAGAATCCATGCTCAAGCTGCGTTTGCTCCAGGTCGCGTTGTTCGCGGGCGTGCTGGCCGCCGGCGGCGCCGCTGCCGAAACGGTGCGCCTGTCCGCCAGTCTGCAGCCGTCGAGCGAAGTGCCGCCGACGGCGACCAAGGGGTCGGGCGCCGTCGCCGCCACCTACGATACGGCCACCCGCATGCTGCAGTGGACGGTCACCTACGAACACCTCACGGGGCCGGCCACGGCCGCGCATTTCCACGGGCCCGCGCCGGTCGGCCAGAACGCCGGCGTGCAGGTGCCGATTCCGAAGGACGAGCTGACGAGCCCGATCAAGGGTTCGAAGGAACTCACCGACGCGCAGGTCACCGACCTGATGAGCGGCAAGTGGTACTTCAACATTCATACGAAGGAACACCCGTCCGGCGAGATCCGCGGCCAGGTGATGCCGGCGAACTGAGCGCCGGCGTTTGAGGTAGAGGCACCTGTCGAGCGACGCGGGCACGTTCGCCCGTACCATCGTCACATTGCGATGACGGAGTGCGTCCGATGAGTTGGCAAAGCAAGTTCGCCTGCTGGCTGCTGCGCTGGCAGTTTCGTCCCGAAACCACGCGCGAGGTGCTCGACCCCGCGCGTGCCCGGCGCTTTACCGACCTGCGGATGATCGTGCCGCGCCGCCCGCCGTCGGGCTACCGGCTGCGCCCGTGCTTCGGCGCCGGCGACGCGCCGCTGCGCGGCGAATGGCTCGAGCGCACCGACACCGCCACGGGCCGCGGGTCCGGCCGCACGCTGCTGTATTTCCACGGCGGCGGCTACTACTTCTGTTCGACGAAGACGCACCGGCCGCTGGTGTTCGGGCTGACGAAGCGCGCGGGTGTGCGCGCGTTCTCGCTCGACTATCGGCTCGCGCCCGAAAACCGCTTCCCGGCCGCGCTCGACGATGCGCTCGCCGCATACCGGCAATTGCTGGCGCTCGGCACGCCGCCCGAGTCGATCGTGCTCGGCGGCGATTCGGCGGGCGGCGGCCTCGCGCTCGCGACGCTCGTCGCGCTGCGCGATCGCGGCGAGCCGCTGCCGGCCGGCGCGATCCTGTTCTCGCCGTGGACGGATCTGGCCGGCACCGGCGACACGATGCGCAGCAACGACGGCCGCGACCCGATGTTCGCGGCCGCGGCGCTGCCGAAGGCCGCGAAGCTGTATCTGGGCGACACGCCGGCGACGCATCCGTACGCATCGCCGCTCCACGCCGATTTCACCGGCCTGCCGCCGCTGTACATCCAGGTCGGCAGCACCGAGGTGCTGCTCGACGATTCGCGCCGCGTCGCGGACAAGGCGAAGGCGGCCGGCGTGGCGGTGGAGATCGAGGTGTGGCCCGACATGCCGCACGTGTGGCAGCTGTATGCGCCGATGGTGCCGGAGGCGCGCGACGCGCTCGACCGCGCGGCCGCGTTCCTGCGCCGCGTCGCGCTCGAGCGCGCGGCTCAGCGCGCGGGCGAGGCGTCGATTGCCTGATAGGCGGCCTGGACGGCCACCGGGCCGTACTTGCGTTCAAGCCGGCGCACGGTGAAGTGGCCGTGCGCCATCTGCTGGAAGTGGTCGATGAACAGCGTGTTGACGGTCGCGCCGAGCACGGCGCCGATCGCCGGGATCGACTTCGCGGCCATCTGTTCGGTCACCTGCACCGAGAAGCGCGAGGCCACCGTCTGCACGAGCTTGAACACGGCCGCCGAGCTGTGCGCGGCGATGCCTTTGGCCGTGATGTCCGACGACGCCTTCGAGATCGCCTGCGCGAGCGCGCCGCGCAGCACGAAATAGCCGAGATCGGCGTCCTCCTCCTGCTTGTCCGGGTGGCCGCCCATCCCGAGCACGGCGAGGCACTGCAGCTGCGTATCGACCGACGTCAGATCCTCCCCCTCGCTGCGCGCGATGTCGCACACCGAGCGGAAGATCAGCGTGGTCGTCACCGGCAGCTCGACCGGCAGCGCGAGAAAGCCGAATGCGCCGCCCGCCGCGCCGGTCGTCGCGACCGCGAGCTTGTGCAGCAGGTTGCTGGGCTTGTCGGGCTCGGCGTCCGGCGCCTGCGGCTTGCCGAGCGTTCGCAGCGCGATGTGCAGGCACTTGCGCAGCGCGAGCTGCGTCGCATCGTTGATCTTGCCGGTCGCGAAGTCCGGCAGCCGCGCGATCATCTTCTCGACCGGCGCGCCGAGCACGCCCGTCAGCTTCATCGTCAGCGACGGGCTTTCCAGCACCTGCTTCGCGCGCCGCAGCGCGTCCCGGTCCTCCGGCGACAGCGTCGTCGCGGGGTTGATTGAAATCGGTTCCATCTTTCTCCTTGGCCTGAACGGGCCCTGAACCATCGCCAGCCTAGATTACTCCGGCATGCTAGAATTTTGAGATTATTTGACCCGGCAAAAGTTGCATCGACAAAAAATGGCCGTCCATACTGCCGCCCACCATTCGAGCGGGCAAGTCCTGCCGTTCCGCGAATCGCTGCTCGCGATGATCGGGATCTCGTTCGTCACCATGCTGGTCGCGCTGGACCAGACGGTCGTCGGCACTGCGCTGCCGACCATCGTCGCCGAACTGCGCGGCTTCGACCTGTACGCATGGGTCGCGACCTCGTACCTGCTCAGCTCCGTGATTACCGTGCCGATTTTCGGCCGGCTCGGCGATTACTATGGGCGCAAGCCGTTCGTGATCGCGTCGATCGTCGTGTTCACCGGCGCGTCCGTGCTCTGCGGGATGGCCAACGACATGCTGACCCTCGTGCTTGCGCGCGGGTTGCAGGGCATCGGCGGCGGGATGCTGGTCGGCACCGCGTTCGCATGCATTCCCGATCTGTTTCCCGATTCCGTCGTGCGGCTGCGCTGGCAGGTGCTGATGAGCTCAGCGTTCGGCATCGCGAATGCGGTCGGGCCGTCGCTGGGCGGGTTCCTGACCCAATCGTTCGGCTGGCGCTCGGTGTTCTACGTGAACCTGCCGATCGGCATCCTGTCGCTGTTCTTCGTGTGGCGCTACCTGCCGCACCTGCGCCACGTCGAGCACGATCGCAAGATGCGGCTCGACTGGCCCGGCGCGCTCCTGATCGCGCTGTCGCTCGGCGCGCTGCAACTGTTCGTCGAATGGCTGCCGAAGTACGGCGTCATGAGCTGGGCGTCGTTGCTGCTCGTCGTCGCGGTCGCGGCGGGCGCCGGCTTGTGGCACTGGGAGAAGCGCTGCGCGCAGCCGATCCTGCCGTTCGACATGTTCGCCAACCGCGCGCTGTCCGCGCTGTTCGTGCTCGCGATCCTCGCCGGTTTCTCGATGTTCTCGTTGCTGTTCTACGCGCCGCTGCTGTTCCAGGGCGGCTTCGGGATGTCGCCGAAGGAGGCGGGGCTCGTGATCACGCCGCTCGTCGTGTTCATCACGATCGGCAGCATCATGAACGGCCGCGTCATCACGCGCATCCGCAACCCGAACGCGATGCTGCACGTCGGCTTCGTGCTGTTCGCGGCCGCCTGCGCGGGCGTCGTCGTGGCGACCCACGCGACGCCGGCCTGGATGCTGATGGCGCTGATGGTCGCGGGCGGCATCGGGCTCGGCTTCGTGCTGCCGAACCTCACCGTGTTCGCGCAGCAGACGGCCGGCCGCGAGCATCTCGGCATCGCGACGGCGCTGCTGCAGTCGCTGCGCATGGTCGGCGGGATGCTCGGCACCGCGCTCACGGGCACGCTCGTCAACCAGATGTATTCGGGCGGCGTGCGCAGCGCGCTGTCGGCCGACCACGCGATGCAGTGGCACGCGCGGCTCGCCGATCCGCAGATCCTGATCGATCGCGCGGCGCAGGGCGGTCTCGTCGCGGAGTTGACGCGTGCCGGGCATAATGGCGCGCTGCTGCTGGAAGCGGCCCGCGAATCGCTGGTCGGTGCGATCCACCTCGGTGTCGCGATGGCGGCCGTCGTCGCCGTGGTGTCGGTGTGGCAGTGCCGTCGCGTGCCGCCGATCGCGCTGCGGCGCAAGATCGAACCGCACGTCGCGGCCGATTGATCGATTGAACGAACAGAACTGAGCGCATGGAAGAACAGGACCGCGTCGCGATCTTGCAGCAATTCGGACGCACGTATCGTGCGTTCATGACCGCATTCGAAACGCACGTCGGGCAGCCGATGCCGCGCTGGCGCATCATGGTCGCGCTGCACACGATGGACGGGCATGCGTCGCAGAAGAAGCTCGTCGAGGTGCTGCGCATCGATCCGGGCGCGCTCACGCGCCAGTTGAAGTCGCTCGACGCGCTCGGCTGGATCGAGCGCGCGTCCGATGCACGCGACAACCGCGTGACCAACGTCACGCTGACCGCCGACGGCCGCGCCGCGTTCGAAGCGTGCCTGCCGCGTCGCAAGGCGTTCATCGACCAGACGATGGCGCAATTGCCGGACGACGTGCTGACCGCGCTGTCGGGCGCGCTGGCGATGCTGGAGTCGCGGATCGCGGACGTCGGCTCGACGCCGGCGCCGCACTGAAGGGCAGGCCGCGACGGGGCGCCCCCCGTCGGCCGGTCGTGGCCGACGCGGCCGAGCGCACGTACGCACCCGCTGCCGGCCGGCGTTTCACTTCACATCATTTCGATTCATTCCCGCGTCGTTCACAGCTCGATGCGCGTGCCGAGCAACGCGAGGAACTGCGCGAGCCAGGCCGGATGCGCGGGCCACGCGGGCGCGGTGACGAACGGCGCGTCGGTCACGGCCGCGTCGACCGGGATGTCCGCGTATTCGCCGCCCGCGAGCTTTACCTCCGGTGCGCAGGCCGGGTACGCCGAAATGCGCTTGCCGCGGATCACGTCGGCGGCCGCGAGCAGTTGCGCCGCGTGGCAGATCGCCGCGATCGGCTTGCCGGCTTCGGCGAACTCGCGCACGAGCGAGATCACCTTCGGATCGAGCCGCAGATATTCGGGCGCACGGCCGCCCGCGATCGCGAGCGCGTCGTAGCGCGCCGCATCGACGTCGTCGAACGCCGCATTCAGCGTGAAGTTGTGGCCGGGCTTCTCGGTGTAGGTCTGGTCGCCCTCGAAATCGTGGATCGCGGTCTTGATCTTGTCGCCCGCGCGCTTGCCCGGGCAGACTGCGTCGACGTGATGGCCGACGGCCTGCAGCGCCTGGAACGGCACCATCGTTTCGTAGTCTTCGGCGAAATCGCCGGTCAGGAACAGGATCTTCTTCGCGGCCATGGCTTTCTCCAGAGAAGCAGCGTTGAAGGCCCGATCGCGCCGTGCATGACGGCCGCGACGGGCCCGAGGGCGAAAGCGCAGTGTACTCCGGCAGATTGAAGCGCGCGTGACGGCCGCCCCGCGCGAGCGGCAGGGCGGCGCCGCGCGCGGCATGCGTCAGAAGAAGGTTTCGACGACTTCCGTCACGCGGAACTGCGGATCGAGCACGAGCACCTGGCGCCACTTGTCGAACGTCAGGCACGGGTGCGAGATGTCGAACGCGACCATGTCGCCGACCTTCACGTCCGCGCCCGGCGGGATCTGCAGGTACGCGTGCTGGTCCATCATCCCGGTGACGGCCCAGCCTTCGGCGGCGGCGACGTCGCGCGGCGCGGTGTCGCGGCCCGGGCGGAAGTGGCGCGCCGGCTCGGGCAGGCCCGCGTCGAATGCCGCATCGCGCTTGCCGAGCGCGACGATCGCACGGTCGGCCTCCGGCACCGACTGCACGTACGCCCACAGCTGCAGCGCCGGCAGCAGCCCTTCGCCCATCGAGCGGGCGATCGGGTTGCGCGCGAACACGTCGGTCTGCGCCTTCTTGTAGATGCCGACATCGTGCGTCAGGTAGCAGCCCGGACGCAGCACGACTTCCGCGAAGCCCGCATCGGACGCCTTCCTGAATTCTTCGGCGACCACGTCGTACCACGCCGAACCGGCGCCGGACAGGATCGCGGGCGTGCGCGCGAAGCGGCCGGCTTCGGCCAGCTCGCGCGTGAGCGCGACCGCCTGCTGCAGGAACGCGCGGATCTCGCCTTCCTCCTTCAGCACGCCTTCATAGAGCTCGATGCCGGCCAGCTTCAGCGTGTCCGGATAGCGCGCGATCGCGGCGAGCACGGCCTCGCGCTGCGCGGCATCGCGCACGCCCGCGCGGCCGCCCGGCACGCCGAGTTCGATCAGCACGTTCAGCGATTTTTTCGCGTCGCCGAAGAAGCGGCCGAGCTGGTCGACGCTCTCCGCGGAATCGACGAGACAGAAGAATTCGAAATCGGGATCGGACAGCAGCCCCGCGATGATCGTCATGTTCTGGCGGCCGACCAGCTGGTTCGCGAGCAGCACGCGCCGCACGCCGCCGTGATACGCGGCCTGCGTCTGGTGCGCGGTCGCGAGCGTGATGCCCCACGCGCCGGCGTCGAGCTGGCGGCGGAACAGTTGCGGCGCCATCGTCGTCTTGCCGTGCGGCGCGAACTTGACGCCGTATTTCTGCACGAACGCCTGCATCCAGTTCAGGTTGTGCTCGACGCGATCCTCGTAAAGCACGGCGGCCGGCAAGCTGACGTCTTCCGCGAGCAGGTTCCATTCGAGCCGGCCGGCGTCGCCGAGCGGCACGCTCGCGCTCGGCAGATTGCCCAGGCCCTTGCCGAACGGATCGATCGTCGCTTCCTGATAGTTTGTAACTTTCATGTCATCCCGCTCCATCATCACTATGCATTGCACTGAAGTTGACATGCAGATGGTACAGAAAGTAGCATCGGCGCGGTGATGTTATTTAATAACATCCCGCTTCACCCCCTTTTCCGCCGATGAATACGCCCGCTTCCCCGTCCACTTCGCCCGCGGCCGAGCCGCATCCGGCTCAGGCCGCTCCGCCGGTCCTCGACATCGTCGCGCGGATCGCCGAATGCGCGCCCGAGCTGCGCGAAGCCGAGCGCAAGGTCGCCGCGTTCATCCTCGCCGATCTGGCGCGTGCCGCGCATGCGAGCATCGGCGCGCTCGCGCGCGACGCGGAGGTCAGCGTCGCCACGGTCACGCGTTTCGCGAAGGCCGTCGGCTGCCGCGACGTGCGCGAGCTGAAGGTGCTCGTCGCGCAGGCGGCGGCCGTCGGCCAGCGCTTCCTGGTGCCGTCCGACGACGCGCCGGACGACGACACGAGCCCCGCGTCGATCGTCTACGACGAGATCCGCGTGGCGCTCGCGCACAACCACCAGCTGCTGCGCAACACGTCGTTCGACGCGGCGGCCGATCTGCTTGCCGGCGCGAAGATGACCTACGTGTACGGGCAGGGCGGCGGCTCGACCGCGCTCGCCGACGAGCTGCGCTTCCGGCTCGTGCGCTTCGGCCGGCCGGTCGCGAGCTACCAGGACAGCCTGCTGCAGCGGATGGTGGCCGCGACGCTGTCGGGCGACACCGTCGTCGTCGCGTTGTCGGTGAGCGGGCGCGTGCCCGAGCTGCTCGAGAGCTGCCGGCTCGCGAAGCGTTACGGCGCGAAGCTGATCGCGATCACCGCGCCGGCATCGCCGCTCGCGAAGCTCGCCGACCACCTGATCCCCGTCGTCGCGTTCGAAACCGATTTCATTTACAAGCCTTCGACATCGCGCTACGCGATGATGATGGCGATCGACGTGCTCGTCACCGGTGTCGCATTGCGGCTCGGCGACGCGGGCCGGGAATCGCTGCGCCGCATCAAGCACGCGCTCGACGCGCACCGCGGCGGCGGAGACCGTCAACCGGTAGGAGACTGACCATGCATTCGCACCCCGAAGCCGCCGATACGCTGATCGTCGGCGCGCAGTTGTACGACGGCACCGGCGCGCCGCCCGTCACGCGCGACGTCGCGATCCGCAACGGCCTGATCGCGGCGATCGGCAACCTGTCGAACTGGCTCGCCGAGAACGTCGTCGACGCGAACGGCCGCGCGCTGGCGCCGGGTTTCGTCGACGTGCACACCCACGACGACACGCACGTGATCCGCGCGCCGCAGATGATCCCGAAGATCTCGCAGGGCGTGACGACCGTGATCGTCGGCAACTGCGGGATCAGCGCATCGCCGGTGACGCTCGCGGGCGACCCGCCCGATCCGATGAACCTGCTCGGCGAGCGCGGCGCGTTCCAGTACCCGACCTTCGCCGCCTACGTCGCGGCCGTGAACGACGCGCGCCCGGCCGTGAACGTCGCGGCGCTCGTCGGCCATACGGCGCTGCGCAACAACCAGATGGACCGCCTCGACCGCGCGGCGACCGACGGCGAGATCGCCGGCATGCGCGCGCAGCTCGAGGAGGCGCTCGCGAACGGTGCGCTCGGCCTGTCGTCGGGCCTTGCGTACGGCTCGGCGTTCGCGGCGCCGACCGAGGAAGTGATGGCGCTCGCCGAACCGCTCGCCCAAGCCGGCGCGCTGTATACGACGCACATGCGCACCGAGTTCGACGCGATCCTCGACGCGATGGAAGAGGCGTACCAGGTCGGCCGTCATGCGCGCGTGCCGGTCGTGATCTCCCACCTGAAGTGCGCGGGCCCGTCGAACTGGGGGCGCAGTACCGAGGTGCTCGCGTCGCTCGAAGGCGCGCGCCGCTACCAGCCGGTCGGCTGCGACTGCTATCCGTACAGCCGCAGCTCGTCGACGCTCGACCTGAAGCAGGTGACGGGCGACATCGACATCACGATCACGTGGTCGGAACCGCATCCGGAAGTCGCGGGCAAGCTGCTGAAGGCGATCGCGGCCGACTGGGGCGTGACCGAGCAGGAGGCCGCGCAGCGCATTCGCCCGGCCGGCGCCGTGTACCACAACATGTCCGAGGACGACGTGCGCCGGATCCTGTCGCATCCGGCGACGATGGTCGGCTCCGACGGCCTGCCGAACGATCCGCTGCCGCATCCGCGGCTGTGGGGCGCGTTCCCGCGCGTGCTCGGCCACTACGTGCGCGACACCAGCCTGCTGCCGCTCGAGGAGGCGATCCGCAAGATGACGTCGCTGTCCGCGCGCCGCTTCGGGCTCGCTCGGCGCGGCGAGGTGCACGTCGGCTATCACGCCGATCTCGTGCTGTTCGATCCGGCGAGCGTGATCGACGCCGCGACGTTCGAGAAGCCGCAGCAGCCCGCGCACGGGATCGATGCCGTGTGGGTGAACGGTGTGCTGACTTACGAAAACGGCCAGCCGACCGGCGAGCGCGCCGGCGGTTTCGTCGCGCGCGGCGAACGCGTGTCGGCCAGTGCCGATGCGGCGTTCTGAACGCGCGCATTCCGATCTTCCGCGCGCCGCAGCAGCCGGCGCGCGTACCCGCAACCGTGCGTTGCATGGGCAGGAGCAGGCGCTGAAGCGCCGGCTCCGGCCGACAACACGAGGAGTGAAACGATGAAGCGATATGGCGTAGGCGAAGCGAAGGGGACCGGCGGCCAGGTGATGCCGTTCGCGCGGGCGGTCGAGGCCGACGGCTGGCTGTACGTGTCGGGCCAGACGCCGATGGTGAACGGCGAGGTCGTCGAAGGCGGGATCGTCACGCAGTCGAAGCAGGCGATCGAGAACGTGATCGCGATCCTGAAGGAAGCCGGGTACGGCCTCGAGCACGTCGTGCGCTGCGGCGTGTGGCTCGACGACGCGCGCGATTTCGCGTCGTTCAACAAGGTGTTCGTGTCGTACTTCGGCGAGAACCCGCCGGCACGCGCGTGCGTGCAATCGAGCATGGTGATCGACTGCAAGGTCGAGGTCGACTGCATCGCGTACAAGCCGCCGGTGAAGTAACGCGCGAGGGTGGAAGCTGTACGACAAGGCCGGTGCATGGACGTGCACCGGCCTTGTTGCATTTGGCACTGAATTTTTACACTTTGAATAGAATCCTGTCGATGAGAGCGCGAGACGATAGGTCCGTCTGGCGGGTGACAACAGTGATGGACGCGTAATTGGCAACGGGCATCATGAAATTCGAACGAGCAGACTAAGTGGATTGCTGGGTATGGTCGTCTTCCCGATCAACGATTTCGTGAAGTCGCCCCATGACCAGCAATACATACCGCTACGGCGTTCATTCGGATCTCACACCCGCCGAGCTTTTCTTTTTCGTCGCTGTAGAAGAGACGTGTGCACGGGCCGGGATCGACGATGTCGAAGCTGTGATCCTGATTCTGGCGGGCTGGCCGGTATTGCCGACGCGGCAGAAATTCGGCGGCGCGACGAAAGGAACGTCCGTCGCATCCGTGATGGCTCGATCGATTTTCCGCCACCAGTTGAACAGGAAGGTTTTACCAACCGTGACGCTGCAGAGTATCAAGTCGTTTCGGATCATCCTGACCCGAAAGCTCAGCGTGTTCGTCGGACGTGCCGTGCCTGGCGTGGGTTGGGCGCTGCTTGCGCGTGACGTGTTCGCGATCGTTCACGGAACGATCTCCCGGTACAACGGCCTCGTCAAAAACGAGGACAGGGTGTTTTGATGCAAAACGTGAGTTGGGACGAGATCGAAGCTTTTGTGAGGTCGGAGGTGGGGCTCGGTCCATCGAAGCCGCTCGCTGCTCATACCCGGCTCTGGGAAGACCTGGGTCAAACCGGCGACGAAGCCAATGACTTCATGTGGCGCTTTTTTGAGCGGTTTGCCGTCGATACCGGCGACTTCGATTTCCATCGATATTTTTTGATGGAAGGCGAGGGGTTGCTCTATTCGCTGTTTCGGCGATGGGTGCTTCGAAAACCGCACCACCTCGAGCGTGAACCAATTACGCTCGAGATGCTGCATCGTGCGGCGGTCGGGAGGAAATGGGATGCCGAGCGATTGGCCGAAGTGCAGCGAAAGCAGGATGACAGTGCCAGCCGTAGATGATGCTGAAATGAACATGAGTGATCAGCGGCAAGGTCGCGGCGACATGGCCATCCCGTTGCTGATGGGCGAATGGGCCGTGCTGATGGAAACGATCCGCTTGCGACTCGACCAGATCGAGTGCATGGATCCGGATTCGCTCGATGAGGATGCGCTCGCAGATCGGTACGAAGACCAGGAAACGCTCACACGTTTGCTGGCCCATATCGAGAGCAACTTTGCACGCACCTTCGGCGGTTTGCCGGCGCAGCCGAAATGACGGTCGCATTGGGCACTCGCGGAAGCGCCACGCAGCGGCGAGCAAGCGTGCAATGGTGATGCGGATCGCAATTCTGATGTTGCTGCTCGTGCTCGACCGCACTGCCGTTGCGAGCACGTTGTCCGACAAGACGCCGCTGCGAGGAGTAGTGCCTCATGTTGCGCCGAGGTCTGTCGAAATCGTCAGCAACGGGGCGTGGTCGGCCGACATCAGCGGAGGCGAAACCGCGGATATGTGCCGCCAGTTCATTCTTCGGCAGACGGATGTCAGCGCGTTTTTCAAGCGTGCGAACCGCGTAACGGAACGGGCGTACAGTCATGACTTGGATGCCGCGAGTTGCTATGCCGAAGGCGAAGCGCGTCTAGCGGGTGGTGGCGCGGCGAAATGGAGGATAGACCAGGCAAGGCGAGGCTTCATTTCCATGCACGATGGTCGAACAATCTACCTGTATTGTCCGAAGTGCCGGGCCGCCATGTTCGCGCCGAATTAGAGAGACGCACCCTTCCGCAAGCAGGGAGGGTTGGCGGACCGCAAGATGCCGCCAACAGACTCATTTACTGCCGCGCCGTCCGCGCGTTATCGGGCATCGGCTGGTTGTAATTCGTGCGGAACGGGTTGATGTCGAGCCCGCCGCGCCGCGTATACCGTGCATACACCGCCAGCTTCACCGGTTTGCACGCATGCAGGATGTCGAGGAAGATCCGCTCGACGCACTGCTCGTGAAAGCCCGTGTGATTGCGGAACGAGATGATGTAGCGCAGCAGGCCCGCATGGTCGATCTGCGGCCCCACGTAATGAATCTGCACGCTGCCCCAGTCGGGCTGGCCGGTGACCGGGCAGTTCGAGCGCAGCAGGTCGGACACGAGCGTCTCCTCGACCGGCGCCTCGTTCTCGCCGTCGGCGGCCGACAGCAGCGACGGATCGGGTTCGTACACGTCGGTGTCGAGGTCGAGCCGGTCGAGCGACAGCCCGTCGAGCTCGTCCATCTCGAGCTTGCCGAAATCGTGCGGCGACACCAGCTGCACCGACACGCTCGCGCCGCACGCGGCCGACACGTCGCGCTTGAGCACGTCGCGCACCGCGTCGACCGAGTCGAACTTGGATTGCGCGAACGAGCCGAGATACAGCTTGAACGACTTCGATTCGACGATGTTCGGCGATTCGGCCGGCACGTAGAACGTCGCGATCGCGAGCTGCGGCTTGCCGCGCGCGTTGAGCCACGACAGTTCGTATGCGTTCCAGATGTCGGTGCCGAAGAACGGCAGCGCCGACGTGATGCCGAGCTGCTCGCGCGCGCCGGCGCGCGGGATCGGGAACAGCAGCGACGCATCGTACTGCGCCGCGTAGACGGTGGCCTTGCCGAGCGGGGAATGTTCGGGATTCATTGCACGAAGCCTTTACGACAGGAAGAGGCGGTAAGCCGGGTTGGCGCTCTCTTCGACGTACGGATAGCCGAGCGCCGCGAGGAAGCGTTCGAATTCGGCGCGATCGGCCGGCGGCACCTGCAGCCCGACGAGGATCGAGCTGTAGTCCGCGCCCTGGTTGCGGTAGTGGAACAGGCTGATGTTCCAGTCCGGCGCCATCGACGACAGGAACTTCATCAGCGCGCCCGGCCGTTCCGGGAATTCGAAGCGGAACAGGCGCTCGTCGAGCGCGAGCGGCGAGCGGCCGCCGACCATGTAGCGGATGTGTTCCTTCGACAGCTCGTCGTGCGTCAGGTCGACGCTGTTGAAGCCGTGCGACTCGAAGTTCGCGGCGATCTCCGCCGATTCGCCGCGGCGCTTGATCTGCACGCCGACGAAGATGTGCGCGGACTGCGCATCGGCGATCCGGTAGTTGAACTCGGTGACGTTGCGATCGCCGACGAGCGAGCAGAAGCGCCTGAAGCTGCCGCGCTCCTCGGGGATCGTGACCGCGAACACGGCCTCGCGCGCCTCGCCGACCTCGGCGCGCTCGGCGACGAAGCGCATCCGGTCGAAGTTCATGTTCGCGCCGGACGTGACCGCGACGAGCGTCTGGTTCTCGATGCCTTCGCGTTCCGCGTACAGCTTCGCGCCCGCGACCGCGAGCGCGCCGGACGGCTCGAGCACGCTGCGCGTGTCCTGGAACACGTCCTTGATCGCCGCGCACAGCGCGTCGGTGTTGACCGTCACGACGCCGTCGAGGAATTCGCGGCACAGCCGGAAGGTTTCCTCGCCGACGAGCTTTACCGCGGTGCCGTCCGCGAACAGGCCGACCTCGCTCAGCTCGATGCGCTCGCCCGCGTCCAGCGACTGCGCCATCGCGCACGAATCCTCGGCCTGCACGCCGATCACCTTGATCTCGGGGCGCACCGCCTTCACGTACGCGGCGACGCCGGAAGCGAGCCCGCCGCCGCCGATCGGCACGAAGATCGCGTGGATCGGGCCCTGATGCTGGCGCAGGATTTCCATCGCGATCGTGCCCTGGCCGGCGATCACGTACGGATCGTCGAACGGGTGGACGAACGTGAGGTCGCGCTCCTGCTGGACCTTGACCGCGTGCGCATACGCATCGCTGTACGATTCGCCCGCCTGGATCACCTCGACGCTCGGGCCGCCGTGCGCGCGCACCGCATCGACCTTCACCTGCGGCGTCGTGACCGGCACGACGATCACGGCCTTGATGCCCATCCGCGCCGCCGAGAACGCGACGCCCTGCGCGTGGTTCCCGGCCGACGCGGTAATCACGCCGCGCGCGAGCGCGTCCGCCGGAATGTGCGCCATCTTGTTGTACGCGCCGCGCAGCTTGAACGAGAACACCGGCTGGTTGTCCTCGCGCTTCAGGTAAACGGCGTTGCGCAGCCGGGTCGACAGATTGCGGGCCGGTTCGAGTTCCGTCTCGATCGCGACGTCGTAGACGCGCGCGGTGAGGATTTTCTTCAGGTAATCGTGGGATGCCATGGGCGCTCGCGTGCAGTGCGGATGCAGACGGTAAAGGGTCAATGATAGCGCCAAGGGTCCGCCCGCACGCAAGCGGCATGCCGGGCGGGCGGTCGTGGGCGGTGACCTGCGCATACGGGCGGGGCGCCGCGCGCCGCCTTTTACCGGTTTAACCGCATGGTTACCGACCGGACGGACGGCGAATGGTCGCCCGAAATCGTGCCGAACCCCGCCCGGCGCGGCTCGCGGCGATAGCCCCACGACCTGTCCGGCGTGTCACGGGCGGCGCGATCATGGGTTAGAATTCCGTTTTGAATCAAGGATTCGGAAGATGCAGAGGCACCCTCGGATCGCACCGTTGAAGCCGACGCCGCGCGCAGCCAGCCCCGCGGCCGAACGGCATGCGCGCCGCGCGCGATCGTGCTGATGGTCCCGAGTGCCGCCAGGCCCTGTCGCCGGCCAGGAGGGGCGAGTCGCCCGCTCCGGCCCCATGAAGGACAGCCGCGCGCCTGGTAACAGAACAGATTTCCCCAAGATTGCGCCCACGCGCTTGCCGACGCCCGTGCACGGGATATCGGCCCTCCGAGTCGTCCGAACATGAACGCACCACAAGTTTTCGATCCGCATGGCGCGGCCGCCGCCGTCGCCGCCGACCCCGCGCCCCGCTTGCGCGAGATCCCCTACAACTACACGTCCTTCTCGGATCGCGAGATCGTGATCCGCCTGCTCGGCGAAGAGGCGTGGTCGGTGCTCGACGAACTGCGTGCGGAACGCCGCACGGGCCGTTCCGCACGGATGCTGTACGAAGTGCTCGGCGACATCTGGGTCGTGCGTCGCAACCCGTACTTGCAGGACGACCTGCTCGACAACCCGAAGCGCCGCGCGCTGCTGATCGAGGCCCTGAACCACCGCCTGACCGAAATCGGCAAGCGCCGTAGCGCCGATCTCACCGAGCACCGCGACGCCGCCGGCCGCGAACGCGCATCGCGCGTCGAGATGCTGGAAGCGGCGGCGCAGCGCGCGGTCAACGAGTTCGCCGACGAATTCGACAAGATGGCCGAGTTGCGCCGCCGCGCGACCAAGGCGCTCGGCCGCTGCACGCAGAAGGACAACATCCGCTTCGACGGGCTGTCGCGCGTGTCGCACGTGACCGACGCGACCGACTGGCGCGTCGAATACCCGTTCGTCGTGCTGACGCCCGACACCGAAGCCGAGATCGCCGCGCTGATCAAGGCGTGCTTCGAGCTCGGCCTGACCGTGATCCCGCGCGGCGGCGGCACCGGCTACACGGGCGGCGCGGTGCCGCTCACGCCGTTCTCCGCGGTGATCAACACCGAGAAGCTCGAACAGCTCGGCGCGGTCGAGCTCACCGAGCTGCCGGGCGTCGCGCACAAGGTGCCGACGATCTTCTCCGGCGCGGGCGTCGTCACGCGCCGCGTGACCGAAGCGGCGGAAGCGGCCGGCTACGTGTTCGCGGTCGATCCGACCTCGCTCGACGCCTCGTGCATCGGCGGCAACGTCGCGATGAACGCGGGCGGCAAGAAGGCCGTGCTGTGGGGCACCGCGCTCGACAACCTGGCCTGGTGGCGGATGGTCGACCCGGACGGCAACTGGCTCGAAGTCACGCGCCACGAGCACAATCAGGGCAAGATCCACGACATCGCGGTCGCGCGCTTCGAGCTGAAGTGGTTCGACGGCGCGTACGCGCCGGGCGAGAAGCTGCTGAAGACCGAGATGCTCGAGATCGAAGGCCGGCGCTTTCGCAAGGAAGGGCTCGGCAAGGACGTGACCGACAAGTTCCTCGCCGGCCTGCCGGGCGTGCAGAAGGAAGGCTGCGACGGGCTGATCACGTCCGCGCGCTGGGTGCTGCACAAGATGCCCGCGCACACGCGCACCGTCTGCCTCGAATTCTTCGGCCAGGCGCGCGAGGCGATCCCGAGCATCGTCGAGATCAAGGACTACCTGTTCGAGACCTCGAAGCAGGGCGGCGCGATCCTCGCGGGCCTCGAGCACCTCGACGAGCGCTACCTGCGCGCGGTCGGCTACGCGACCAAGAGCAAGCGCAATGCGTTCCCGAAGATGGTGCTGATCGGCGACATCGTCGGCGACGACGCCGACGCGGTCGCGCACGCGACGTCCGAAGTGATCCGGATGGCGAACGGCAAGAGCGGCGAAGGCTTCGTCGCGGTCAGCGCGGAGGCGCGCAAGCGCTTCTGGCTCGACCGCAGCCGCACGGCGGCGATCGCGAAGCACACGAACGCGTTCAAGATCAACGAGGACGTCGTGATCCCGCTGAACCGGATGGGCGAGTACACCGACGGCATCGAGCGGATCAACATCGAGCTGTCGCTGAAGAACAAGCTGCAGCTGGTCGACGCGCTCGAGGCGTTCTTCCGTGGCGGCAACCTGCCGCTCGGCAAGACCGACGACGCGAACGAGATCCCGAGCGCGGAACTGCTGGAGGACCGCGTGCAGCAGGCGCTGGAGCTGCTCAAGCGCGTGCGCGCGCGCTGGGAATTCGTGCGCGACCGGCTCGACCAGCCGCTGCGCGAGGCGCAGCACTACCTGGTGCAGCTCGGCTACGAGGCGCTCGCGGAGAAGTTCGCCGATCGCGCGGACGAGCAGCCGGGCGCGACCGTGTTCCACGTCACGCAGGACCGCACGGTGCGCATCTCGTGGAAGCAGGAGATCCGCGCGGAACTGCGCGCGATCTTCAACGGCGGCGCGTTCAAGCCGATCCTCGACGAAGCGCAGGCGATCCACAAGCGCGTGCTGCGCGCGCGCGTGTTCGTCGCGCTGCACATGCACGCGGGCGACGGCAACGTGCACACGAACATCCCGGTCAACTCCGACAACTACGAGATGCTGCAGGACGCGCACGCGGCCGTCGCGCGGATCATGACGCTCGCGCGCTCGCTCGACGGCGTGATTTCCGGCGAGCACGGGATCGGCATCACGAAGCTCGAGTTCCTGACCGAGGACGAGATCGCCGAATTCCGCGCGTACAAGCAGCGCGTGGACCCGAACGGCCGCTTCAACAAGGGCAAGCTGCTCGAGGGCGCCGATCTGCGCAATGCGTACACGCCGAGCTTCGGGCTGATGGGCTACGAGTCGCTGATCATGCAGCAGTCCGACATCGGCGCGATCGCCGATTCGGTGAAGGACTGCCTGCGCTGCGGCAAGTGCAAGCCGGTGTGCGCGACGCACGTGCCGCGCGCGAACCTGCTGTACAGCCCGCGCAACAAGATCCTCGCGACGTCGCTGCTGGTCGAGGCGTTCCTGTACGAGGAGCAGACGCGCCGCGGCGTGTCGATCAAGCACTGGGACGAGTTCAACGACGTGGCCGACCACTGCACGGTGTGCCACAAGTGCGCGACGCCGTGCCCGGTGAAGATCGACTTCGGCGACGTGACGATGAACATGCGCAACCTGTTGCGCAAGATGGGCAAGAAGAAGTTCAACGCGGGCAACGCGGCGGGCATGTTCTTCCTGAACGCGACCAATCCGCAGACGATCAACGTCGCGCGCGGCGTGATGATGGGGGTGGGCTACAAGGTGCAGCGCTTCGCGAACGACATGCTCAAGAAGGTCGTGACGAAGCAGACGCAGCACCCGCCGGCGACGACGGGCAAGCCGCCGGCGGTCGAGCAGGTGATCCACTTCGTGAACAAGAAGATGCCGGGCAACCTGCCGAAGAAGACGGCGCGCGCGCTGCTGGACATCGAGGACAACAAGATCGTGCCGATCATCCGCGACCCGAAATCGACGACCGTCGATTCGGAGGCGGTGTTCTACTTCCCGGGCTGCGGCTCCGAGCGGCTGTTCTCGCAGGTGGGGCTGGCGACGCAGGCGATGCTGTGGGAGGCGGGCGTGCAGACGGTGCTGCCGCCGGGCTACCTGTGCTGCGGCTATCCGCAGCGCGGCTCGGGCCAGTACGACAAGGCCGAGAAGATCGTGACGGACAACCGCGTGCTGTTCCACCGGGTGGCGAACACGCTGAACTACCTGGACATCAAGACGGTGGTGGTGTCGTGCGGCACGTGCTACGACCAGCTCGCGGGCTACGAATTCGACAAGATCTTCCCGGGCTGCCGGATCATCGACATCCACGAGTTCCTGCTGGAGAAGGGGATGAAGCTCGACGGCGTGACGGGCACGCGCTACATGTACCACGACCCGTGCCACACGCCGATCAAGACGATGGACCCGGTGAAGCTGGTCAACGAGCTGATGGGTTCGGAGAAGGACGGCTACAAGATCGAGAAGAACGATCGCTGCTGCGGCGAATCGGGCACGCTGGCGGTCACGCGGCCGGACATCTCCACGCAGGTGCGCTTCCGCAAGGAAGAAGAGATTCGCAAGGGCGCGGCGAAGCTGCGTGCGATTCCGGTGGTGGCGGGCGACGCGGCGGCGCCGGCGGCAGTGGCCGCGGCCGGCCCGGACGTGAAGATCCTGACGAGCTGCCCGTCGTGCCTGCAGGGGCTGTCGCGCTACGGCGAGGACGCGAATCTCGAAGCGGACTACATCGTGGTCGAGATCGCGCGCCAGGTGCTCGGCGAGAACTGGATGGCCGATTATGTCGCACGGGCCAACCATGGCGGGATCGAGCGCGTGCTGGTCTAATGCGGGCATGACGACCGCCCGGCCGGGCGACGGATGAGAGCGGGCGCCGGCGCTGATGCGCCGGCGCCCGTCCACATGGGAGCGACGATGGAATGCGTGTTTTGCCGTGAAGACGGCGGCGAGGTGCTCTGGCAGGACGATGCGCTGCGCGTCGTGCTCGCGACGGGCGAGCACGACTACCCGGGCTTCTGCCGGGTGATCTGGGGCGCGCACGTCGCCGAGTTCTCCGATCTCGGCGAGTCGGAGCGGGCACACTTGATGCGCGTGGTCTACGCGGTCGAGCGGGCCGTGCGCCGCGTGATGCAGCCGAACAAGGTGAATCTCGCGAGCCTCGGCAACATGGTGCCGCACGTGCACTGGCACGTGATTCCGCGTTTTTCCAACGATGCCCATTTTCCGCAGCCCGTATGGGCGCCGCGCCAGCGCAGCGTGTCCGAGGCGCTGCTGCGCTCGCGCGCGGCGCAGGCCTCGCTGCTGCACAATGCGGTGCGCGAGGAAATTCAACGCATGATCGATTCGAGGCAGCCATGAGCGGTTTGACTTCCACGACGCCGATTCCGTCCGGCGTCGTCGTGCACGCGGTGTCGCGCGTGCTCGAATTGCAGTATCCGAACGGCGAGAGTTACCGGATTCCGTTCGAGCTGATGCGCGTGTATTCGCCGTCGGCCGAGGTGCGCGGCCACGGGCCCGGCCAGGAGACGTTGCAGACCGGCAAGCGCGAAGTGACGATCACCGCGCTCGAGGGCGTCGGCAACTACGCGCTGCAGCCGACGTTCTCCGACGGCCATTCGACCGGCATCTACTCGTGGGATCTGCTGTACGAACTGGCGACGCAGCAGGACGCGCTGTGGCGCGACTATTTCGACAAACTGAAGGCGGCGGGCGTCGAGCGCGACGCCCCGATGCAGGCGGCCGGCGCGCCGCACGGCCACTGCCACTGAAATCGACGGCGCCCGCTCGGCGCCGTCTTGCCATTTACTGAGGATCAACGCGATGAGCAAAACCCACTTCGGCTTCGAAAGCGTCGAGGAAAACGAAAAAGCGAAGAAAGTGGCGGGCGTGTTTCATTCGGTCGCGAGCAACTACGATCTGATGAACGACCTGATGTCGGCGGGCATGCACCGCGCGTGGAAGGCGTTCACGATCGCGCAGGCGAACGTGCGCCCCGGCTTCAAGGTGCTCGACATCGCGGCCGGCACCGGCGACCTGACCAAGTCGTTCGCGAAGGCGGCCGGGCCGACGGGCGAGGTCTGGCATACCGACATCAACGAATCGATGCTGCGCGTCGGCCGCGACCGGCTGCTCGACAAGGGCATCGTGACGCCGTCGCTGTTGTGCGACGCCGAGAAAATTCCGTTTCCGGACAACTACTTCGATGTGGTGACGGTCGCGTTCGGGCTGCGCAACATGACGCACAAGGACGCCGCGCTCGCCGAGATGCGCCGCGTGACGAAGCCCGGCGGCCGCGTGATGGTGCTGGAATTCTCGAAAGTCTGGGATCCGCTGAAAAAAGCGTACGATCTGTATTCTTTCAAAGTATTACCGTGGCTTGGCGACAAGTTCGCGAAAGATGCTGAAAGTTATCGGTATCTTGCTGAATCTATCCGGATGCACCCCGATCAGGACACGCTGAAGACGATGATGGAACAAGCGGGCCTCGATGCCGTCAAATATTACAATTTGTCAGGTGGCGTGGTAGCTTTACACATGGGAGCCAAGTACTAAGGGGCTCTTTCCATACATTTGTCTTACATCTGGAGAAACTGATGTTCGAATCGCGTTCGTTGTTCAACCGTGGCAAGCCGTCGAAGCCGTGGGCTCGACGGGTCGGCACCCTGCTGATGGTCGGCCTGCTCACGGCCGGCACGTTCGCATCGCTCGACGCTGAGGCCAAGCGCATGGGCGGCGGGCGCAGCATCGGCCGCCAGAGTTCCACCGTCACGCAGCGTCAGGCCACGCCGCCCGCGCAGCAGCCGATGCAGCAAGCGGCGCCGTCGCAGGCGCAGCGTACGAACCCGGCCGCGCCCACGCCGGCCGCGCAACCCAACCGCTCGCGCTGGCTCGGGCCGATCGCCGGCCTCGCGGCCGGTCTCGGCATCGCGGCGCTGCTGTCGCACTTCGGCCTCGGCGGCGCGTTCGCGAGCATGATGGCGAACGTCATCGTGATCGCGTTGCTCGCGATGGTCGGCATCTGGCTGATCCGCAAGTTCATGAACCGCCGTCGCCCGCAGGAGCCGGCGTATTCGGTCGGCGGCGCGTCGTCGTCGTCGGGCGGCTACGCGCAAAGCCCGTCGTTCCAGCAGGGCAACACCGGCAGCAACTATGCAGGTAGCGGCAGCAGCTATGCGAACGAAGCGCAGAGCGTGTTCGGCGGCGGTGCGGCGGCGGCCGGTGCGGCAGGCGCGATGGCGGCTGCGCCGCTGCAGGTGCCGGCCGGCTTCGATACCGAAGCGTTCCTGCGCAGCGCGAAGGTGTACTTCGTGCGCCTGCAGGCCGCGTGGGACCAGGGCAACCTGGCCGACATCCGCGAGTTCACGACGCCCGAAATGTTCGCCGAGATCAAGGTCGACCTCGATTCGCGCGGCACCGACGCGAACCAGACCGACGTCGTGCAGCTCGACGCCGAACTGGTCGCGATCGAGGATCGCGGCATCGAGCAGTCGGCGAGCGTACGCTTCCACGGTCTGATCCGCGAATCGGCGAATACGTCGGCCACGCCGTTCGACGAGGTGTGGAACCTGTCGAAGTCGGGCAGTCAGGGCTGGCTGCTCGCGGGTATCCAGCAGATCAACACGCACTGAGCGTGACCGGCGGCCCGCGCCGCCGGGCATCCGCGCGACGGCCGCCGCACTGCGACCGCTTGCCGCCCGGGTGTACGGTCGGGCACGGTCTGCCGCCGATCCGACGTTACAATAGAAACCCGCGTGGGCGCCCGGCCTGCGCGGGTTTTTTCTTTCCCAGCCCGATGACCTTTGCCGCCAAGCCTTTTGCTGCTGCCGTCAATCACCTGCTCGCGCGCGAATCGTGGGCGCGCGACCGCCTGATTCCCTATGCGGGCAAGACTGCCCGGATCGACGTGCCTCCCGTCACGCTCACGCTGCTCGTGCAGCCCGACGGTTATCTGTCGGCCGTCGACGCGCACGATGCGCAACAGGTCGACGTGTCGATCGCGCTTGCCGGCGACACGGTCGCCGCGTTCCTGCAGGGCGGCCAGGCGGCCGTGATGAAGCACGTGAAGATCGAGGGCGACGCGGAATTCGCGACGCAGATCGCGAAGCTGGCCGAGCATCTGCGCTGGGAACCTGAGGAAGATCTCGCGAAGCTGGTCGGCGACGCGGCGGCGTACCGGATCGCGACGTTCGTGCGCGACGCCGGCGCGCGCGTGCGCCGCACCGGCCGCAACGTGCTCGATTCCGTCGCCGAATACTGGCTCGACGAGAACCCGCAAGTCGTCCGGCGCACGTCGCTCGGCGGTTTCGACGCGGAACTGGCGCGCGCGCGCGATGCGCTCGCGCGGGTCGAAAAGCGGGTCGAGCGACTCGAACAAAAAATCGGCGCGCGCACGGGTTCCGGCCCGCGCGGCGCGCACTGAGGGCCGCAGGGCATGCGCATTTTCCGTTTCATCAAGATTGTCTACACCGTCATCCGCTTTGGCCTCGACGAAGTGATGCTGTCCCGGATCGACGACCGGCGCGTGAAGCTGCTGCTGCGGATCACGACGATCGGCCGCCGCTATTCCGATCCGCCCGCCGTACGGCTGCGTCACGCGCTCGAAAGCCTCGGCCCGATCTTCGTGAAGTTCGGCCAGGTGCTGTCGACGCGCCGCGACCTGCTGTCGGTCGATTTCGCGAACGAACTCGCGAAGCTGCAGGACCAGGTGCCGCCGTTCGATTCGGCCGTCGCGATCGCGATCATCGAGAAATCGCTCGGCGCGCCGGTCGACGAGCTGTTCGACGAATTCGAGCGCGAGCCGATCGCGAGCGCATCGATCGCACAGGTGCATTTCGCGAAGCTGAAGCAGGGCGCGCATGCGGGCAAGGCGGTCGCCGTCAAGGTGCTGCGCCCGAACATGCTGCCGGTGATCGATTCCGACCTCGCGCTGATGCGCGACATCGCGACGTGGACCGAGCGCATGTGGGCCGACGGCCGACGCCTGAAGCCGCGCGAGGTCGTCGCCGAATTCGACAAGTACCTGCACGACGAGCTCGACCTGATGCGCGAGGCCGCGAACGGCAGCCAGCTGCGCCGCAACTTCGCGGGCCTCGACCTGCTGCTCGTGCCGGAGATGTTCTGGGATTTCTCGACGTCGCAGGTGCTCGTGATGGAGCGCATGACCGGCGTGCCGATCAGCCAGGTCGAGACGCTGCGCTCGGCGGGCGTCGACATCAAGAAGCTCGCGCGCGAAGGCGTCGAGATCTTCTTCACGCAGGTGTTCCGCGACGGCTTCTTCCATGCGGACATGCACCCCGGCAACATCCAGGTGAGCCTCGATCCGAACACGTTCGGCCGCTATATCGCGCTCGATTTCGGGATCGTCGGCGCGCTGTCCGATTTCGACAAGAACTACCTCGCGCAGAACTTCCTCGCGTTCTTCAAGCGCGACTACCACCGCGTCGCGACGCTGCACCTCGAATCGGGCTGGGTGCCGCCCGAGACGCGCGTCGAGGAGCTCGAAAGCGCGATTCGCGCGGTGTGCGAGCCGTATTTCGACCGCGCGCTGAAGGACATTTCGCTCGGCCAGGTGCTGATGCGCCTGTTCTCGACGTCGCGCCGCTTCAACGTCGAGATCCAGCCGCAGCTCGTGCTGCTGCAGAAGACGATGCTGAACGTGGAAGGGCTCGGCCGCTCGCTCGACCCCGAACTCGATCTGTGGAAGACCGCGAAGCCGTATCTCGAGCGCTGGATGACCGAGCAGATCGGCCTGCGCGGCTGGTACGAGCGGTTCAAGGTCGAGGCGCCGCAGTGGAGCAAGACGCTGCCGCAGCTGCCGCGCCTGATCCACCATGCGATGGCCGCGCGCCACGACGCGCCGCGCGCCGCGAGCGAGGAGCTGATGCGCCAGATCCTCGTCGAGCAGAAACGGACGAACCGGCTGATGCAGGCGTTGCTGATCTTCGGCCTGGCCGTCGGCGTCGGCGCGCTCGTCGCGCGCGTGCTGCTCGCGCTCGCGTACGGCGCCTGATCGAAAGGAGCGCGGCGATGTCCGATCCGAAGCAACCGGCCGCACCGTCGGCCGCCGATTTCGCGACGCGCGACCCGGGCAGCGCGTCGTTCTGGAATGAGCGCTTCGAGCGCGGCGTGACGCCGTGGGAATTCGGTGGCGTGCCGGACGGCTTTCGCGTGTTCGCGCGGCGGCTCGAGCCGTGCGCGGTGCTGATCCCCGGCTGCGGCAGCGCGCAGGAGGCCGGATGGCTCGCGCAGGCCGGCTGGCCGGTGCGTGCGATCGATTTCGCCGCGCAGGCGGTCGCTGCCGCGAAGGCGCAGCTCGGCGCGCATGCGGACGTCGTCGAGCAGGCGGATTTTTTCCAGTACCGGCCGCCGTTCGACGTGCAGTGGGTGTACGAGCGAGCGTTCCTGTGCGCGTTGCCGCCGGCCATGCGTGCCGACTATGCGGCGCGGATGGCCGAGCTGCTGCCCGCGGGCGGCTTGCTGGCCGGTTATTTCTTCCTGGTGGCGAAGCCGAAGGGGCCGCCGTTCGGCATCGAGCGTGCGGAGCTCGACGCGCTGCTCGCGCCGCACTTCGAACGGGTGGAGGATTTGCCGGTGACCGATTCGCTGGCCGTGTTCGACGGGCACGAGCGCTGGCTCACGTGGCGTCGCCGCTGATGCGCCGGCGTCTCGGCCATTGCCGGAGCACGCCCGGGTTTCGGCTATAATTCAAGGTTTTGCAAGCCGTTTCCAGTTTCCGCGGGAAAAATATCATGCCGATCTACGCCTATCGATGCGAAGCGTGCGGTTTCGCGAAGGACGTGCTCCAGAAGATGAGCGACGCGCCGCTGTCGCAATGCCCTGAATGCGGGAAGGATGCTTTTCGCAAACAGGTGACTGCCGCCGGGTTCCAGCTCAAGGGCTCGGGGTGGTATGTCACCGATTTCCGCGGTGGCTCGGGCGGCACCAGCGCACCGGCGGCTGCGTCGGGCGACGCGGCGCCGGCAGCCTCCGGGGCGCAAGCCGCACCCGCCGCGGCCGCGCCGGCCGCGGCGAGCAGTTCAGGCAGCACCACGACGACGAGCGCCGCGCCGGCACCGGCCGCGACGCCCGCCGCCGGCAGTTGACCGTCGCGGCCCGGCCGGGTCGCGACCAACCCGCGCCGCCGGCGCGGTTCATTGACGGCAGATGATGAAAAAGACGACCCTGAAAACGGTGTTCCTGACCGGCTTGCTGGTTCTCGTCCCGCTCGCGATCACGCTGTGGGTGCTCGGCCTCATCATCGGCACGATGGATCAGACGCTGCTCCTGCTGCCCGAATCGTGGCAGCCCGAGCGGATGCTCGGCTTCCATCTGCCGGGGATCGGCGCGGTGCTGACGCTCGCGTTCATCTTCGTGGTCGGGCTGGCCACGCAGAACTTCATCGGCCAGAAGCTCGTCACGTGGTGGAACGCGGTCGTGCGCCACATCCCGGTCGTCGGGCCGATCTACACGAGCGTCAAGCAGGTATCGGACACGCTGCTGTCGAGCAGCGGCAACGCGTTCCGCAAGGCGCTGCTGATCGAATACCCGCGCCGCGGCTCGTATACGATCGCGTTTCTGACCGGCGTGCCCGGCGGCGACGTGGTCAACCATCTGACGGAAGAGTACGTGAGCGTGTACGTGCCCACGACGCCGAACCCGACATCCGGCTTCTTCCTGATGCTGCCGAAGAGCGAAGTCATCGAACTCGACATGTCGGTCGATGCCGCGCTCAAGTACATCGTCTCGATGGGCGTCGTGGCGCCTTCGGCGCCGGTTCCGGCGCCCGCCCGCCGTCCCGTCGAGCCGCCGCTGTAAGTAAAGAATCATCGCCCGGGCCGCGCGTTGCGGCGCCCGTTGATCAAACCGAACGAAAGCAAACATCATGTCGATGCGTACTGAATACTGCGGTCTCGTGACCGAACACCTGCTGGGCCAAACCGTGTCGCTGTGCGGCTGGGTGCAGCGCCGCCGCGATCACGGCGGTGTGATCTTCATCGACCTGCGCGATCGTGAAGGCCTCGTGCAGGTGGTGTGCGACCCGGATCGCGCCGAGATGTTCGCGACCGCCGAAGGCGTGCGCAACGAGTTCTGCGTGCAGATCAAGGGCCTCGTGCGCAACCGTCCGGAAGGCACGGTCAACGCCGGCCTGAAGAGCGGCAAGATCGAAGTGCTGTGCCACGAGCTGAACGTGCTGAACGCGTCGGTCACGCCGCCGTTCCAGCTCGACGACGACAACCTGTCGGAAACGACGCGCCTCACGCACCGCGTGCTCGACCTGCGCCGCCCGCAGATGCAGCACAACCTGCGCCTGCGCTACCGCGTCGCGATCGAAGCACGCAAGTACCTCGACGAACAGGGCTTCATCGACATCGAAACGCCGATGCTGACGAAGAGCACGCCGGAAGGCGCGCGCGACTATCTCGTGCCGTCGCGCGTGAACGCGGGCCAGTTCTTCGCGCTGCCGCAGTCGCCGCAGCTGTTCAAGCAGCTGCTGATGGTCGCGAACTTCGACCGTTACTACCAGATCACCAAGTGCTTCCGCGACGAGGATCTGCGCGCCGACCGCCAGCCGGAATTCACGCAGATCGACTGTGAAACGTCGTTCCTCGGCGAGCAGGAAATCCGCGACCTGTTCGAGGACATGATCCGTCACATCTTCAAGACGACGATCGACGTCGAGCTCGACGCGAAATTCCCGGTGATGCCGTACTCGGAAGCGATGGCGCGTTTCGGTTCGGACAAGCCGGACCTGCGCGTGCAGCTCGAATTCACCGAGTTGACCGACGCGATGAAGGACGTCGACTTCAAGGTGTTCAGCACGCCGGCCAACGCGAAGGACGGCCGGGTCGCGGCGCTGCGCGTGCCGAAGGGCGGCGAGCTGTCGCGCGGCGACATCGACGGCTACACGGAATTCGTGCGTATCTACGGCGCGAAGGGCCTCGCGTGGATCAAGGTCAACGAGAAGGCGAAGGGCCGCGACGGCCTGCAAAGCCCGATCGTCAAGAACCTGCACGACGCATCGATCGCGGCGATCCTCGAGCGCACCGGCGCTGAGGACGGCGACATCATCTTCTTCGCGGCCGACCGCGCGAAGGTCGTCAACGACAGCCTGGGCGCGCTGCGCCTGAAGATCGGCCATTCGGAATTCGGCAAGGCGAACGGTCTCGTCCAGGCCGGCTGGAAGCCGCTGTGGGTCGTCGACTTCCCGATGTTCGAATACGACGACGAAGACGCGCGCTACGTCGCTGCGCACCATCCGTTCACGAGCCCGAAGGACGAGCACCTCGAGTACCTCGAGACCGATCCGGGCCGCTGCCTCGCGAAGGCGTACGACATGGTGCTGAACGGCTGGGAAATCGGCGGCGGCTCGGTGCGTATCCACCGCGAGGAAGTGCAGAGCAAGGTGTTCCGCGCGCTGAAGATCGGCGCGGAAGAAGCGCAGGCGAAGTTCGGCTTCCTGCTGGACGCGCTGCAGTACGGCGCGCCGCCGCACGGCGGTATCGCGTTCGGTCTCGACCGCATCGTCACGATGATGGCCGGCGCCGATTCGATCCGCGACGTGATCGCGTTCCCGAAGACCCAGCGTGCGCAGGATCTGCTCACGCAGGCGCCGAGCCCGGTCGACGAGCGTCAACTGCGCGAGCTGCACATCCGTCTGCGTCAGCCGGAGCAGCCGAAGGCGTAACGCGCTTTCGCCCCCTCTGTCGTGTGTGCGGTCACGCCCACACGACACCCATGAAAAAGGCGCTGATGCGCCTTTTGCATTTTTTGCGGTACAGTCGCAGCACTTGCCGCACGTTCGGGGCACAGGGTCGACGCACGGCCCCGTGCCGCATGAAACCAAGATGACGAAGCCGCCGAAAATCCCTGAATCCGTTCTCGTCGTGATCTACACGCCCGACCTCGACGTGCTCGTGATCAAGCGTGCCGACCAGCCCGATTTCTGGCAATCGGTCACCGGCTCGAAGGACGCGCTCGACGAGCCGCTCGCGCTCACCGCCGCGCGCGAAGTAGCCGAGGAAACCGGCATCGCGGTCGGCACGCCCGACGTGCCGGCCAGCGCGCTCGTCGACTGGCATCACCGGATCGAATACACGATCTATCCGCAATACCAGCACCGCTATGCGCCGGGCGTCACGCGCAACGTCGAGCACTGGTTCGGGCTGTGCGTGCCGCATCGCGTCGACGTGACGCTGTCGCCGCGCGAGCACGTCGATCACGCGTGGCTGCCGTTCCGCGAGGCGGCCGCGCGCTGTTTCTCGCCGTCGAACGCCGAGGCGATCCTGCAATTGCCCGTACGCGTGGCGCTCGCGCGGGCGCCGCACGGCTCGTCCGCATGAATGCGGAAACCCGCAAGCGCTTCGCGCAATTGCGGCAGATGTTCCTGCAGGAGCGCGGCTCCGCGTCGCGGCTCGCGTTTACGGCCGGCAACACCGTGCGGCTGTGCGAAACCGGCGGCGAATTCTTCCAGGCGCTGATCGATCGGATCGATGCCGCCCGCGAGCAGGTGATGCTCGAAACCTACATCTTCTGCGACGACGCGGCCGGCCGGCCGGTGTCGGACGCGCTGATCCGCGCCGCGCGGCGCGGCGTGCGCGTGCGCGTGATCACCGACGGCATCGGCACCGCCCGCCTGCCGCTGTTCGACACGTGGGCCGAGGCCGGTGTCGAGCACTGCATCTACAACCGCTACCTGTTTGGCCGCTTCGGCTTCTCGCGCACGCACCGCAAGCTCGCGGTGGTCGATCACGCGGTCGCGTTCTGCGGCGGCATCAACATCGTCGACGACTACACGCAGGGCAGCGCGACGCTGCCGTTCCCGCGCTGGGATTTCGCGGTCGAGATGGCCGGGCCCGCGGTGTCCGACGTGCGCGCCGCGTTCGAGCTGCAGTGGCACCGGATCCAGTTCGGCCACAAGCCGTACGCGCAGTACGCGGCCGGGCTGCACGGCGGCGAAGCGTTCCCGGACATGTTCCGGCGCTGGATGCGCAGCCACCGGTGGATCAAGGCCGGCGCGCTGCGGGTCGTGACCGAGCCGAGCGTCGCGTTCGTCGCGCGCGACAACGTCGTGAACCGCCGCGCGATCGAGAAGGCGTATCTCGCGGCGATCGGCCAGGCGCGCCAGCGGATCCTGCTCGCGAATCCGTACTTCATGCCGGGCCGCAAGCTGCGCCGCGCGCTGACGGGCGCGGCCCGCCGCGGCGTCGACGTGCAGGTGCTGATCGGCCGCAAGGAGTTCACGGCGCTCGATACGGCCGTGCCGTTCCTGTATCACTCGCTGTTGCGCGCGGGCGTGCGCGTCGCCGAATACGACAAGACGATCCTGCACGGCAAGGTCGCCGTGATCGACGACAACTGGGCGACGGTCGGCTCGTCGAATCTGGACGCGCTGAGCCTGATGCTGAACAATGAAGCGAACGTCGTGCTGGTGCGCTACGATGCAGTCACGAACCAGTTGCGCGACGCGATCGCCACCGCGTTCGCCGAAGGGCGCGAGATCGACGCCGCGCACTACGCCGCGCGCCCGCGCATCGAGCGGCTGCTGAACTGGCTGGCGTACAACACGTACCGCCTCCTGATGAAGGCGCTGACGGTCGGCGGTTACGACTGACGCAGACTAAGCATTCACTTCAAAAATCCGTCCGCACGTTCGTGCGGAAAAGCCGCTCCGGTCCCGCCGGAATCGCGCAAAATAGCGGCTCGGTTAGACACCGGTTTCTAATAATTTCCTTGTTTCGCGAGCGGCCGCACTCAATAATAGTACGGCCGTTCGATTTTATTCGAACCCCCGAACGGTTACAGAAATAGCTATGCGAAAAGGCGAACAGACGCGTGCCGCGATACTCGAAGCTGCTTTGGACCTCGCCAGCCGTGACGGGCTGGAGGGGCTGACGATCGGCCTGCTGGCCGAGCGCATGCAGATGAGCAAGAGCGGCGTGTTCGCGCACTTCGGATCGCGCGAGGACCTGCAGGTCGAGGTCGTGCGCGAGTACCACCATCGTTTCGAGAACGAGGTGTTCTTTCCGAGCCTGCGCGAGGCGCGCGGTCTGCCGCGTCTTCGGGCGATGCTGGCGCGCTGGATGGAGAAGCGCATCCAGGAGGTGACGACCGGGTGCATCTACATCAGCGGCGCGGTGGAGTACGACGACCGGCCGGACAGCCCCGTGCGCGAACAGTTGATCGCGAGCGTAACCGCCTGGCGTGCCGCGTTGCTGCGCGCCATTTCGCAGGCGATGGAAGAAGGGCATCTGCGCGCGGATACGGATCCGGAATTGATGCTCTTCGAGTTGTACAGCTTCACGCTCGGCCTGCATCACGACGCACGCTTCCTGCATTCGCCGGACGCCGTGCGCCTCACGTGGGCCGCGCTGGAAAAGACGATTGTTTCGTATCAGAGCGAGAGCCGTTAGCGGCGCGTGACCCGCCCGCCAGGAGCTCGAGCCGTTTGCCCACCTTTGGAGAGAGTCATGGGACAGTACGCCGCGCCGCTGCGCGACATGCAATTCGTGTTGCACGAGCTTCTGAACGTCGAAGCCGAAGTCAAGCAAATGCCCAAGCATGCGGACCTCGACGCCGACACGATCAACCAGGTCCTCGAGGAAGCGGGCAAGTTCTGCTCCGAGGTGCTGTTCCCGCTGAACCAGGTCGGTGACCGCGAAGGCTGCACGTATGAAGGCGACGGCGTCGTGAAGACCCCGACCGGCTTCAAGGAGGCCTACCGGCAATACGTCGAAGCCGGCTGGCCGGCGCTCGGCTGCGATCCGGACTACGGCGGCCAGGGCCTGCCCGCGTTCGTGAACAACGCGCTCTACGAAATGCTGAACTCGGCGAACCAGGCCTGGACGATGTATCCGGGCCTGTCGCACGGCGCGTACGAATGCCTGCACGCGCACGGCGCGCCGGAACTGCAGCAGCAATACCTGCCGAAGCTCGTGTCGGGCGAATGGACCGGCACGATGTGCCTGACCGAGCCGCACTGCGGCACCGATCTCGGCATCCTGCGCACCAAGGCCGAACCGAACGGCGACGGCTCGTACTCGATCAGCGGCACGAAGATCTTCATCTCGAGCGGCGAGCACGACATGTCGAAGAACATCGTCCACCTCGTGCTCGCGCGCCTGCCGGACGCGCCGCAAGGCACGAAGGGGATCTCGCTGTTCATCGTGCCGAAGTTCATTCCGGACGCTTCGGGCGAGCCGGGCGAGCGCAACGGCATCAAGTGCGGCTCGATCGAGCACAAGATGGGCATCCACGGCAACTCGACGTGCGTGATGAACCTCGACGGTGCGAAGGGCTGGATGGTCGGCGAGCCGAACAAGGGCTTGAACGCGATGTTCGTGATGATGAATGCCGCGCGTCTGGGTGTCGGCATGCAGGGCCTCGGCCTCACGGAAGTCGCGTACCAGAACTCGCTGACGTACGCGAAGGAACGCCTGCAGATGCGTTCGCTGACCGGCCCGAAGGCACCGGACAAGCCGGCCGACCCGATCATCGTGCACCCGGACGTGCGCCGCATGCTGCTCACGCAGAAGGCCTACGCGGAAGGCGCGCGCGCATTCACGTACTGGTCCGCGCTGCAGATCGACAAGGAGCTGTCGCACGCCGACGAAGCGGTGCGCAAGGAAGCGGCCGACCTCGTCGCGCTGCTCACGCCGATCATCAAGGCGTTCCTGACCGACAACGCGTTCGAGTGCACGAACCATGCGATGCAGATCTACGGCGGCCACGGCTTCATCTCCGAGTGGGGCATGGAGCAGTACGTGCGCGACGCGCGGATCAACATGATCTACGAAGGCACGAACTCGATCCAGTCGCTCGACCTGCTGGGCCGCAAGGTGCTCGGCGACATGGGCGCGAAGCTGAAGAAGTTCGGCAAGCTCGTGACCGAATTCGCGGAAGCCGAAGGCGTGAAGCCCGAGATGGCCGAGTTCATCAACCCGCTCGCCGACATCGGTGAAAAGGTGCAGAAGCTGACGATGGAAATCGGCATGAAGGCGATGCAGAACCCGGACGAAGTCGGCGCCGCGGCCGTGCCGTACCTGCGCACCGTTGGCCACCTGGTGTTCTCGTACTTCTGGGCGCGCATGGCGCGCATCGCGCTCGACAACGAAGCGTCGGGCGATCCGTTCTACAAGTCGAAGCTCGCCACCGCCCGCTTCTACTTCGCGCGTCTGCTGCCCGAAACGGCATCGACGATCCGCGCCGCGCGCGCCGGTTCGAAGACGCTGATGGAAGTCGACGAATCGCTGTTCTGATCCAAGTCCGGGCGGTGCGCGCCGCGTGCCGCGCCGCCCGAACGCAACGGTTCCTGGTACTCACTTCGCCGTGCAGCCACCATATTCCGCGCTGCACGACACTATCCGGAGACATCCCGTGAGCAATTTCCTGATTCGCAAGGTCGCCGTGCTGGGCGCCGGCGTGATGGGCGCGCAGATCGCCGCGCACCTCGTCAACGCGCGCGTGCCGGTGCTGCTGTTCGACCTGCCGGCCAAGGAAGGCCCGAAAAACGCGATCGCGCTGAAGGCGATCGAGAACCTGAAGAAGCTGTCGCCCGCGCCGTTCGGCGTGAAGGACGACGCGAAGTACCTCGAAGCGGCGAACTACGAGGACGATATCGCGAAGCTGGCCGAATGCGACGTCGTGATCGAGGCGATCGCCGAGCGGATGGACTGGAAGCACGACCTGTACAAGAAGGTCGCACCGCACATCGCCTCGCACGCGATCTTCGCGACCAACACGTCGGGCCTGTCGATCACGAAGCTGTCCGAAGGTTTCTCGGACGAGCTGAAGGCGCGCTTCTGCGGCGTGCACTTCTTCAACCCGCCGCGCTACATGCACCTCGTCGAGCTGATCCCGACCGCGCATACGCGCCCGGAAATCCTCGACCAGCTCGAAACATTCCTGACGAGCGTCGTCGGCAAGGGCGTCGTGCGCGCGAAGGACACGCCGAACTTCATCGCGAACCGCGTCGGCATCTTCTCGATCCTCGCGGTGATCACCGAGGCCGCGAAGTTCGGCCTGCGCTTCGACGAAGTCGACGACCTGACGGGCAGCCGCCTCGGCCGCGCGAAGTCGGCGACGTTCCGCACCGCGGACGTGGTCGGCCTCGACACGATGGCGCACGTGATCAAGACGATGCAGGACAACCTCGCCGACGATCCGTTCTTCCCGGTCTACCAGACGCCCGCCGTGCTCGCCGAGCTGGTGAAGCAGGGCGCGCTCGGCCAGAAGACGGGCGGCGGGTTCTACAAGAAGGAAGGCAAGGCGATCAAGGTGCTCGACGCGAAGACGGGCACCTACGTCGACTCGGGCGCGAAGGCGGACGAAACGGTCGGCCGCATCCTGAAGCGTCCGCCGGCGGAACGCCTGAAGCTGCTGCGCGAGACGAACCATCCGCACGCGCAGTTCCTGTGGTCGATCTTCCGCGACGTGTTCCACTACATCGGCGTGCATCTCGAATCGATCGCCGACAACGCGCGCGACGTCGATCTCGCGATCCGCTGGGGCTTCGGCTGGAACGAAGGCCCGTTCGAAGGCTGGCAGGCCGCCGGCTGGAAGCAGGTCGCCGAATGGGTGCAGGAAGACATCGCGGCCGGCAAGGCGCTCGCGAACGTGCCGCTGCCGTCGTGGGTACTCGAAGGCCCGGTCGCCGAGAAGGGCGGCGTGCACACGGCCGAAGGCTCGTGGGCGCCGGCCGCCAAGCGTTTCGTGCCGCGTTCGGACCTGGCCGTGTACGACAAGCAGGTGTTCCGTGCGCCGCTCGTCGGCGAAGCCGGCGCAGACCCGAAGACGTACGGCAAGACGCTGTTCGAAACCGACGCGGTGCGCGCGTGGGTCGACGACCGTGCCGGCGAGGACGACGTCGTGATCGTGTCGTTCAAGTCGAAGATGAACACGATCGGACCGAGCGTGATCGACGGCCTCGTGCAGGCGATCGAACTCGCGGAGAAGGATTACAAGGGCGTGGTGATCTGGCAGCCGACGTCGCTGAAGCTCGGCACGCCGGGCGGCCCGTTCTCGGCAGGCGCGAACCTCGAGGAGGCGATGCCCGCGTTCATGATGGGCGGCGCGAAGGGCATCGAGCCGTTCGTGAAGAAATTCCAGGAAGGCATGCTGCGCGTGAAGTACGCGAACGTACCGGTCGTCGCGGCCGTGTCGGGCATCGCGCTCGGCGGCGGGTGCGAGCTGATGCTGCACAGCGCGAAGCGCGTCGTGCACGTCGAGAGCTACATCGGCCTCGTCGAAGTGGGCGTCGGCCTCGTGCCGGCCGGCGGCGGCCTGAAGGAAGCGGCGCTGCGCGCGGCGGAAGCCGCGACGGCCGCGAACGCGACCACCGACATCCTGAAGTTCGTCACGAAGTCGTTCGAGAACGCGGCGATGGCGAAGGTGTCGTCGTCCGCGCACGACGCGCGTGCGATGGGCTACGTGAAGCCGTCCGACACGATCGTCTTCAACGTGTTCGAACTGCTCGACACCGCGAAGAAGGAAGCGCGTGCGCTCGCCGCCACCGGCTACCGCGCACCGCTGCGCGCGAAGGACGTGCCGGTCGCGGGCCGCTCGGCGATCGCGACGATCAAGGCGTCGCTCGTCAACATGCGTGACGGCCGCTTCATCAGCGATCACGACTACCTGATCGCGAGCCGCATCGCCGAAGCCGTGTGCGGCGGCGACGTCGAAGCCGGCAGCCTCGTCGACGAAGAATGGCTGCTCGCGCTCGAGCGTCGCGCGTTCGTCGAGCTGCTCGGCACGCAGAAGACGCAGGAACGGATCATGGGCATGTTGCAGACCGGCAAGCCGGTGCGTAACTGAGCGAGCGGATAAGGCAAGGAGTTTCAAATGAGCAAACAACTGCAAGACGCATACATCGTCGCCGCCAGCCGCACGCCGATCGGCAAGGCCCCGCGCGGTGTCTTCAAGAACACGCGCCCCGACGAACTGCTGGTTCACGCGATCAAGTCGGCGGTCGCCCAGGTGCCCGGCCTCGACACGAAGGTGATCGAGGACGCGATCATCGGCTGCGCGATTCCGGAAGCGGAGCAGGGCCTGAACGTCGCGCGCATGGGCGCGCTGCTGGCGGGCCTGCCGCAGACGGTCGGCGGCGTGACGGTCAACCGCTTCTGCGCGTCGGGCATCACCGCGCTGGCGATGGCGGCCGACCGCATCCGCGTCGGCGAATCGGACGCGATCTTCGCGGGCGGCTGCGAATCGATGAGCATGGTGCCGATGATGGGCAACAAGCCGTCGATGTCGCCGCACATCTTCGATCGCAGCGAAGACTTCGGCATCGCGTACGGGATGGGCCTGACGGCCGAGCGCGTCGCCGAGCAGTGGAAGGTGAGCCGCGAGGACCAGGACGCGTTCTCGGTCGAGTCGCACCGCAAGGCGCTCGCCGCGCAGCAGGCCGGCGAGTTCGGCGACGAAATCGCCGCGTACACGATCACCGAGCGTTTCCCGAACCTCGCGACCGGCGAAGTCGACGTGAAGACGCGCGAGATCAAGCTCGACGAAGGTCCGCGCGCGGATACGTCGCTCGAAGGCCTCGCGAAGCTGCGCACGGTGTTCGCGAACAAGGGCTCGGTCACGGCCGGCAACAGCTCGCAGACGTCGGACGGCGCGGGTGCGCTGCTCGTCGTGTCGGAGAAGGTGCTCAAGCAATTCAACCTGACGCCGCTCGCGCGCTTCGTGAGCTTCGCGGTGCGCGGCGTGCCGCCGGAAATCATGGGCATCGGTCCGAAGGAAGCGATTCCGGCCGCGCTGAAGGCCGCCGGCCTGAAACAGGACGATCTCGACTGGATCGAACTGAACGAAGCGTTCGCCGCGCAATCGCTGGCGGTGATGCGCGACCTCGGCCTCGATCCGTCGAAGGTCAACCCGATGGGCGGCGCGATCGCACTGGGCCACCCGCTCGGCGCGACCGGCGCGATCCGCGCGGCGACCGTCGTGCACGGCCTGCGCCGCCGCAACCTGAAATACGGGATGGTCACGATGTGCGTCGGCACCGGCATGGGCGCCGCGGGCATCATCGAGCGCCTGTAAGCGAGGCGCGGATAAAAGCGACGACGGTGCGCGGGCCACGAGCTCGCGCACCGTTTTTTCATTCCGGTAGAGACAGTCAAAGGAGACGGTTGTGGCCGACATTCAAGTGGAACGCGCCGACGGCGTGATGACGATCACGATCGCACGCCCGGCGAAGAAGAATGCGCTGACGGCGGCGATGTACCAGACGATGGCCGATGCGCTCGCCGACGCGCAGGAAGACAAGGCGACGCGCGTGATCCTGCTGCGCGGCAGCGACGGCAATTTCAGCGCGGGCAACGATCTCGAGGATTTCCTGAAGTCGCCGCCGACGGACGATTCGGCATCGGTCTTCCAGTTCCTGGCGCGGATCAGCAGCGCGAGCAAGCCGATCGTGGCGGCCGTGCCGGGCATCGCGGTCGGCGTCGGCGTGACGATGCTGCTGCACTGCGATCTGGTCTACGCGGCCGACACCGCGACGTTCTCGCTGCCTTTCGTGCAGCTCGGGCTGTGCCCGGAAGCCGCGTCGAGCGCGTTGCTGCCGCGCCTGACCGGCCATCAGGTCGCCGCCGAGAAGCTGCTGCTGGGCGAGGCGTTCGACGCGCTGGAAGCGCACCGGATCGGCATCGTCAACCGCGTGCTGCCGGCGGCGGAGCTCGACGCGTTCGCGGCGAAGCAGGCGGCGAAGCTGGCGGCGTTGCCGGCGGCATCGCTGCGTGTGACGAAGGCGCTGCTCAAGGAGACGGGCGGCGTGGCGACGCCCGCGCGGATGGCCGAGGAAGCGCGCCATTTCGCCGCGATGCTGCGTGCGCCGGAAGCGCGCGAGGCGATGACCGCGTTCTTCGAGAAGCGCAAGCCGGATTTCCGTCAGTTCGACTGACCGGGCAGGCCGCGCCGGCGGTGGCTTGCCGGCGCGGCTTCGACCGCGATCAGGCCGTGCCGTAGTCGACGTGGCCCGTTTCGCGGCAGAAGCTGACGAGCCGCAAGCCGGCCGCCTTCGCGATCCCGATCGCGAGCGACGACGGCGCGGAGATGGTCGCGACCAGCGGGATGCCGACCCGTGCGGCCTTGCGTACGAGCTCATAGCTCGCGCGGCTCGACAGGAACACGAAGCCGTCGGTGGTATCGGCGCGCGACAGCACGAGCGAGCCGATCAGCTTGTCGAGCGCATTGTGGCGGCCGACATCCTCGAATGCCGCGCGGATCGCGCCTGTTGCGTCGCACCACGCGGCCGCGTGCAGGCCGCCGGTCAGTTTCGTGAGCGCCTGATGCGCCGGCAGCGCATGCGCGGCGCGCGCCAGCGCATCGGGCGCGAGGCGCGCGAGAAAGCCGGTATCGGGCACGCGTTCGGGCGCGAGATCGAGCAGGTCGATGCTTTCGATGCCGCACACGCCGCAGCCCGTGCGCCCGGCGAGCGCGCGGCGCCGGTCCTTCAGCGCGGCGAACGCCTGCTGGACGACTTCCAGGTGGACTTCCGCGTGCGGCAACGGCGCATCGGCATGCAGGATCACCTCGATGTCCTTGATGTCGCTGCCGCGCACGACGATCCCCTCCGAGATCGCGAAGCCGACCGCGAACGCTTCGAGGTCGCATGGCGTACACATCATCACCGCGTGCGAGATGCCGTTGAAGACGAGTGCGACCGGCCATTCCTGGCCGACGAAGTCGTGCGCGGTTTCGACCGCGCCGCCGCGCGTGCGGCTCACGGGCAGCTCGATCGCGCCGCGCGGCTCATCGCGCAACGCGTCGCGCGGATCGTCTGATTGGGTCGGATTCACGAGCACTCCCGTTGATTCGACGCACGGCCGGCGACGATCGTGCCGCCGCCCGCGCGCAGAGGTTCTAAAATACCCCAGGCAAGCCGGCCGCGCCGGCATCCGCCACGTCAGGTAACGACCATGGGACTCAGCGACGCTCCGTTGCTCTTCAACTTCGAACACGATTCGTCGGAAAACTTCACGTACATCCCGATGATCGTGCGTTTCAATCTCGACCGCTTCGGGCTGCGGATTTCGCTCGAACAGTGGCAACTGCTGCCGCTCGAGGATCGCAAGCTGCTCGCGCGCTTCCCGGCCGACGACGACACCGCGATCGAGCCCAACTTCGATCATGCGCTGTTCGAAATGCTGCGCACGCACGCCGATCTGGAGCCGTCATGGTTTCAGCCGGACGAGCAGCCGGCCTGGCGCGACGTCGACACGGTGCCGGAGTCGCTCGTGCAGCAGAGCGCGCTGGCCGGGCTGCCGGCGCCCGCGCTCGCGCAGTGGCAGCGGCTCGCGCCGTTCCAGCGCTACGTGCTGGTGAAGCTGTCGCGCAAGCCGAAGCTGAATCACGATTTCCTGCCCGCGATGCGGGAGTTCGGGCTGACGGCCACGCATTGACGGCCGCCTGCCGCGCCGCTGCGCGTGCCCGCGTCAGAGCGGCGGCAGTTGCCGCGGCTTGCGGTCCGGGCCGGTCGCGACGTAGGTGAGCGTCGCCTCGGTGACCTTCACGACTTCGCCCATCAGGCGCATGCGCTGCGCGTACACCTCGACGTCGACCGTGATCGACGTGTTGCCGGTGCGCATGATCGTGGCGTAGAAGCTCAGCAGATCGCCGACGAATACCGGCTGCTTGAACACGAACGAGTTGACCGCGACCGTCGCGACGCGGCCGTTCGCGCGCTGGCTCGCGGGAATCGAGCCGGCGATGTCGACCTGCGACATGATCCAGCCACCGAACACGTCGCCGTGAACGTTCGCGTCGTGCGGTTGCGGGACGACGCGCAGCGCGGGCTGCTTCTGCGGGAGTTCGAGGGTCGAATCGGTCATGGCGGGGGCTTTCATCCTGTAATAAATGGGCCGCCGCGCGCAGGCCGGCCGGCAAGGCCGCCGGCAGCGGCGCGAAGCGGCTTCTGCGACAATACAACGTTCGCAAATTGTACGAGAAAGCGCGCGAGCCGGCCGTCGATACGCGCGTCCGGCATCGCCGCAGGACCTTTTCCCCATGCGCCGATTTCCCGCTTCCGGCGAGCCCGCGCCGGCTTCGACCGGGCCTCGCAACGACTGGCAGACCATCCGGTCGCTGCTGCCGTACCTGACCACCTACAAATGGCGGGTCGCGCTCGCGCTCGGCTGCCTGATCGGCGCGAAGGTCGCGAACCTCGGCGTGCCGGTCGTGATGAAGCGTATCGTCGATCACCTGTCCGCCGTGCAGCAGCTCACCGCGCTCGGCCGTGCCGAGCAATCGGCCGGGATCGTGCTCGCGGGCGGTGTCGGGCTGCTGGTCGTCGCGTATGCGCTCGTGCGGCTGTCGACGTCGCTCTTTACCGAGCTGCGCGAGATCCTGTTCTCGAAGGTCACCGAGAGCGCGGTGCGCCAGCTCGCGCTGCAGGTGTTCCGGCATCTGCACGGGCTGTCGCTGCGGTTCCATCTGGAGCGGCAGACGGGCGGCATGTCGCGCGACATCGAGCGCGGCACGCGCGGCATCCAGCAACTGATTTCGTACTCGCTGTACAGCATTCTGCCGACGCTCGTCGAGGTCGGGCTCGTGCTCGGCTTCTTCGTGGTCAAGTACGAGGCCTACTACGCGTACGTGACGTTCGCGGCGCTGGTCACGTACATCGTGTTCACCGTGAAGGTCACCAACTGGCGCACGCACTTCCGCCGCACGATGAACGAGCTCGATTCGCGCGCGAACTCGCGGGCGATCGACTCGCTGATCAACTACGAGACGGTGAAGTACTTCGGCAACGAGGAGTGGGAGGCGCAGCGCTACGACGAGAACCTGAAGCGCTACCGGAAGGCCGCGATCCGCTCGCAGAACTCGCTGTCGGTGCTGAACTTCGGCCAGCAGGCGATCATCGGCACGGGGCTCGTGTTCATCCTGTGGCGCGCGACGCAGGGCGTGCTCGCGGGCAAGCTGACGCTCGGCGATCTCGTGCTGATCAACACGTTCATGCTGCAGCTGTACATCCCGCTGAATTTCCTGGGCGTCGTCTATCGCGAGCTGAAGCAGAGCCTCACCGACATGGATCGGATGTTCGGGCTGCTGTCGGCGCCGAAGGAAGTGGCCGACCGGCCTGATGCGCCGCCGCTCGCGGTGGCCGGCGCGCAGGTGCGCTTCGAGCACGTGAACTTCGCGTACGAGCCGTCGCGGCCGATCCTGCACGACGTGACCTTTACGATCGAGGCCGGCACGACGACCGCGGTGGTCGGCCACAGCGGTTCGGGGAAATCGACGCTGTCGCGGCTGCTGTTCCGCTTCTACGATCTCGACCGGCAGACGGGCGGCGCGATCCGGATCGACGGGCAGGACATTCGCGACGTCACGCAGGAATCGCTGCGCGCGTCGATCGGGATCGTGCCGCAGGACACTGTGCTGTTCAACGACTCGATCTATTACAACATCGCGTACGGCCGGCCGACGGCGAGCCGCGACGAGGTGGTCGCGGCCGCGCGCGCCGCGCACATCCACGATTTCATCGAGAGCTTGCCGAAGGGCTATGACACGCCGGTCGGCGAGCGCGGGCTGAAGCTGTCGGGCGGCGAGAAGCAGCGCGTCGCGATCGCGCGCACGCTGCTGAAGGATCCGCCGGTGCTGCTGTTCGACGAAGCGACGTCGGCGCTCGATTCGCGCTCGGAACGCGCGATCCAGCACGAGCTCGACCAGATCGCGCGGCATCGCACGACGCTCGTGATCGCGCACCGGCTGTCGACGGTCGTGCACGCGCAGCAGATTCTCGTGATGGATCACGGGCGGATCGTCGAGCGCGGCACGCACGACGAACTCGTGCGCGCCGACGGGCTGTATGCGCAGATGTGGGCGCTGCAGCAGCAGCGCGCGGCAGCCGGCGGGGAAGAGGCCGAGGCCGCGTAACGGCTTGCGGGTGTGCTGCGTGCCGTGGCGCGCAGCGGGCGGCCGGCACGACGGTGCGCGGCCGTCCGTCGGCTCCGCTCAGCCCGCGGCGCGCAGGCGCGCGTCCAGCTCGCCGAGCTGCGCGGGCGTGCCGACGTTCTCCCAGATGCCTTCGTACAGTTCGCCGCTCGCGTGGCCGGCCTCGATCGCCGCGCGGTAGTACGGCGTCAGCGCGCGCCGCGTGCCGGGCGCGAGATCGCGGAACATCCGTGTGTCGTACAGGCCGATGTTGCCGAACGTGAAGCGCGCGGCGCCGTCGAGCGCGAGACGGCCGTCGTCGCCGAGCGCGAAGTCGCCGGCCGGGTGGAACGGCGGGTTCGGCACCATCACGAGGTGCATCGCCGGCGTGTCGAGTGCGGCCATCCGGGCGGCGCGCGGCGCGAGCGCCCGGTAGTCGAAGGCGCAGTACACGTCGCCGCTGACGGCCGCGAACACCGCCGGTTGGCCGTCGCGCTCGATGAGCGGCAGCGCCTGTGCGATGCCGCCGGCGGTTTCCAGCGCTTCGCCTTCGGCCGAATACGCGATCCGCACGCCCCAGCGCGAACCGTCGCCGAGCGCGGCCTCGATCCGTTCGCCGAGCCACGCATGGTTGATCACGATCGTGTCGATGCCCGCACGCGCGAGCGCCTCGATCTGCCACACGATCAGCGGCTTGCCGCCGGCTTCGAGCAGCGGCTTCGGGCAGGTGTCGGTCAGCGGACGCATCCGTTCGCCGCGTCCGGCGGCGAAGATCATCGCCGTGGTCAGGGTAGGGCTCATGTTCGACTGGGTGTGGGGGCGCTCAGAACGTATAGCCGACGTCGGCCGGCGCGTTGCCCTCGAGCTCGTCGAGCAGCTTCGCGAACGGCACGAGCGGACGATAGCGCAGCGCGACCTTGCGCGCATACGCGAGGAAGCGCGGCAGGTCGTTCAGGTAGTGCGGCTTGCCGTCGCGGTAGTTGATGCGCGCGAACAGGCCGAGGATCTTGATGTGGCGCTGCAGGCCCATCCATTCGAGCTGGCGGTAGAACTCGCCGAAGTCGGGATCGACCGGCAGGCCGGCCTTTTTCGCCTTTTCCCAGTAGTACGCGAAGCAGTCGAGCTCGAATTCCTCGTCCCAGCTGATGAACGCGTCGCGCAGCAGCGACACGACGTCGTACGTCAGTGGCCCGTACACGGCGTCCTGGAAGTCGAGCACGCCCGGGTTCGGCTCGCAGACCATCAGGTTGCGCGGCATGAAGTCGCGCAGCATGAAGCCTTGCGGCTGCGCGTGCGCGCTCGCGACCAGCAGCGCGAACGTGCGGTCGAGCGTGCCGCGCATCGCGTCGGTGACGGGCTTGCCGAGGTGGCGGCCGACGAACCATTCGGGCATCAGCTCCATTTCGCGGCGCAGGAACGCTTCGTCGAACGGCGGCAGCACGTCGGGCTTCGACGTGAGCTGGAAGCGGATCAGCGCGTCGAGCGCCGCGCGCATCAGCGGTTTTGCGGCGGCCGGGTCGGCCGGATCGAGCACCGAGATGTACGACGTGCGGCCGAGGTCCGTCACGAGCATGAAGCCCGCGTCGAAATCGTGGGCGAGCACGTCCGGCACGTGGTCGCCGGCCGCGGCGAGCAACTGCGCGACCTGGACGAACTCGCGGCACTTCTCGGGCGGCGGCGCGTCGACGGCGATCAGCGTGCCGCCGGGGCTCGCGGCGGACGCGACGCGGAAATAGCGGCGGAAACTGGCGTCCGACGACGCGGGCGCGAGGGTCGACAGATCGAGGGCGTAGCGCCCGGCGAGCGGGCGCAGCCACGCGGTGAGCGCGTCGAGGCGGGCGTCGGGCTGGGATGCGGCGGATGGGGGCGTCATGAAACTCGGCGGAGGGGGGAACGTCTTGCCATATAATACCCCACGACTTTTTTGACGCGCCCCGCGTCAGCTTCCGCCGTGCAGGCCCGCGCCTGTCGCGACGTCCGCCCGATCGCCTCCCCGGTTTGCGAAGAGCCGCAGTCGCGGCTCGACGGCGCGGCCCGCCGCGCGCGAAGGTGCCGTGCAGGCGCGGTTGACAAGGGGCGATTCGCCAAACGATAGATGCCGCCCAAACCGCTATTCCCGAATGTTTTCCCCGGTGACGGGGCGCCGCGCAAACGGCGGCTCGCGCTCGCGCTCCTGGCCGTGCCCGGCCTCGTGCCGGCCGTGTCGTACGCGCAGCTGTCGGGCGCCGCTGCGCAGCCGCAGCCGCTCGACTCGCCGTGGGATCTGCGTCTCGCACCCCAGCTCGAGGATCATCCGCTGAAGGACGGCGCGAAGCCGGCCGCCTTCGTGATCGCCGACCACACGAGCGGCACCGCCGAGCAGGATCTCGCCGCGAAGGGCTCCGCCGAGCTGCGGCGCGGCGATGCGGTCGTGAAGGCCGACGCGATCCACTACGATCAGGATACCGACATGGCCGATGCGTACGGCCAGGTCAAGGTGATCAACGGCGGCACGTCGTTCGCGGGCCCCGAGGCGCACCTGAAGGTCGAGGCGAACCAGGGCTTCATGACCGCGCCGAAGTATCACTTCAACGTGACGGGCGGGTCGGGCAGCGCGGAGCGCGTCGACATGGTCGACAACGAGCGCTCGGTGTTCGTCAACGGCACGTACACCGCATGCCAGTGCGCGACGAACCCCGCGTGGTACATCAAGGGCAGCCGCTTCGACTTCGATACGGGCGCCGACGAGGGCACCGCGCGCAACGGCGTGTTGTTCTTCCAGGGCGTGCCGATCTTCGCGAGCCCGTGGATGACGTTCCCGCTGTCGGGCGAGCGGCGCAGCGGCCTGCTGCCGCCGACGTTCTCGGTGAACTCGAGCAACGGCTTCGAGCTGTCGCTGCCGTACTACTTCAACATCGCGCCGAACCGCGACCTGACGCTCACGCCGCGCATCATCTCGCGGCGCGGCGTGATGGCCGAGGCGACGTTCCGCTATCTGTCGCCGTCGTATTCGGGCACGTTCACGGCCAATTACCTGCCGGACGACCGGCTCGCGCACCGCAACCGCTACGCGATCTACTGGCAGCACCAGCAGAACTTCGGCGGCGGTTTCGGCGGCTACGTCTACTACAACAAGGTCTCGGACAACACGTATCCGGAAGACCTCGGGTCGGCGAACCAGTTCATCAACGGGACGCAGACGCTGTACCAGCAGGAAGCCGGCCTTACGTACAACAACGGCCCGTGGTCGGTGCTCGCGCGCTACCAGCACTGGCAGACGCTGCCGCCGTCGATCGCGCCGTACAGCCGCGAGCCGCAGTTGAACGTGAAGTACACGAAGTACAACGTCGGCGGCTTCGACTTCGGCGCGGAAGCCGATTATTCGCGGTTCCGCATCACGACCGCCGACGCGACCGAAGGCGACCGCATCGTCTTCAATCCGTACATTTCGTACGGCGTGTACGGGCCCGGCTACTTCGTCGTGCCGAAGGTCCAGTACCACTTCGCGTCTTACGACCTGAACTACCTGTCGTCGACCACGCCGAACAGCCCGAAGCGCTTCACCGAGTCGATCCCGACCGTGAGCTTCGACACGGGCCTGATCTTCGACCGTTCGGTGCGCCTGTTCGGCCAGGACTTCATCCAGACCCTCGAGCCGCGCCTGTACTACGTGTACACGCCGTATCGCGACCAGTCGAACGCGCCGCTGTTCGACACCGCGGAATCGGACTTCGGCCTCGCGGAGATCTACCAGCCGAACACGTTCGTCGGCAACGACCGGATCGCCGACGCGAACCGGATCACGGCCGGCCTCACGTCGCGCTTCATCGATCCGCGCACCGGCGACGAGCGCGCGCGCTTCGTGATCGCGCAGCAGTACTACTTCGCGGATCAGCGCGTCACGCTGACGCCCGGGCAGAGCGCCGTGCTGGCGCGCCACTCGGACCTGATCGTCGGCGCCGCGCTGAAGCTCGGCTCGGGCTTCATGTCGGAAACGGCGTTCCAGTACAACCAGAACAACAACCAGCTCGTGAAGTCGAGTATCGGTTTCGGCTACAGCCCGGGCGAGCGCCGCGTGATCAACGTCGGCTACCGCTATACGCGCACGAACACCACGCTCGACAACCAGCCGATCAACCAGTTCCTGGTGTCCGCGCAGTGGCCGCTCACGCGCCGCCTGTATGCGATCGGCCGCTTCAACTACGACTTCGCCGGAGATCGCGTGGTCGACGGTCTGGTCGGCTTACAATACGACGCGGATTGCTGGGCGCTCGGGGTCGGAGTGCAGCGGGCCGCGAACGGCATCAATACGTCGGGACAGCAGAACTCGTCGACGCGATTCATGATGCAGCTGACGCTCAAGGGCTTGTCGACCATCGACAACGGCCTCGTGTCCGCATTCCGCGCCGGGGTGCCGGGCTACACGCCGTTGCCGCCGCCGCCGCCGCCGATGTCCCGCTTCAGCAACTACGAGTAACGCCGGCATGTCTGCACCGGTCAGCACGATTTCAATGGAGTTTCAGTGGCAATGAAGAAAACCCTTCGTTTCGCGGCAGTCGTGTCCAGCCTCGCCGCGTCCGCCGCGCTGCTCGCCGCCGCGCCCGCTGCGGCGCAGGCGCTCGGTTCGCAAGGTGCGCAGCTCGCCGACGAAGTCGTCGCGGTCGTCAACAACGACGTGATCACCGGCCGCGAACTCGACCAGCGCGTCGGCCTGATCGCGCGCCGGCTGCAGCAGCAGAACGCGCCGGTGCCGCCGGCCGACCAGTTGCGCGCGCAGGTGCTGAACCAGATGGTGCTCGAGCGTATCCAGGTGCAAAAGGCCAAGGACGACGGGATCCGCATCGACGACGCGACCGTGCAGGCCACGCTGCAGCGTCTCGCGCAGGCGAACGGGATGACGCTCGACCAGTACCGCGCGCGTCTCGAGGCGCAAGGCGTGCCGTGGAGCATCTTCACGAACGATGCGCGTACCGAGCTGATGCTGTCGAAGCTGCGCGAGCGCGAAGTCGACGGCAAGATCACGGTGTCGGACGCCGAGGTCGCGAACTACATCGCGAGCCAGCGCGGGCCGAACGCGGCGCAGCAGCAGGACCTGCGCTTCCAGCACATCTTCATCAAGGCGCCCACCAACGCGCCGCAGGCCGACATCGAAGCCGCGCAGAAGAAGGCCGAAGCGCTGCTGCAGCAGGCGAAGTCGGGCGCCGATTTCGAGCGCCTCGCGAAGAGCAACTCCGAAGCGAACGACGCGAAGAAGGGCGGCGATCTCGGCTTCAAGGCGCCGAGCGCGCTGCCGGCCGACGTCGTCGACGCCGCGTCGAAGCTGCGCCCGGGCCAGGTCAACCCGACGCTGATCCGCGTGCCGGACGGCTTCGAGATCGTGCGCCTCGTCGACCGCCGCCAGAGCCAGGGCGCGAGCGCCGCGGCGCCGAAGATCGTGCAGACGCACGTGCGCCACATCCTGCTGCGCGTTGGCGAAGGCAAGTCGGAAGGCCAGGCGCGCCAGCAATTGAGCGACATCCGCAACCAGGTCGAGGCCGGCGGCGATTTCGCGAAGTTCGCGCGCACCTACTCGCAGGACGGCTCGGCGTCGCAGGGCGGCGATCTGGGCTGGATCAGCCCGGGCGAGACCGTGCCGGAATTCGAGCGCGCGATGAACAGCCTGCAGGACGGCCAGATCAGCCAGCCGATTCGCACCGAGTACGGCTACCACCTGATCCAGGTGCTGAGCCGCCGTGAAGCGGAAGGGTCGGTGCAGCAGCAGATGGACATCGCCCGTCAGGCGATCGGCCAGCGCAAGGCCGAACAGGCCTATGCCGACTGGCTGCGCGAGCTGCGCGATTCGTCGTACGTGCAGTACAAGATCGGCGGCGTCGGCCCGGCGAACTGAGCGAGCGTCGGATGACCATGCCCGCGCTGCAGATCGCGATCACGACCGGCGAACCCGCGGGGGTCGGCCCGGAGCTGACTGTGCAGGCGCTGCGTGACGCCGCGCAGCGCTGGCCCGACGCGCATTTCACCGTGCTCGGCGATGCGGCGCTGCTCGATGCGCGGGCGGCGGCGGTCGGGGCCGACCCGGCCACGCTGGCGGGCGGCGCGCAGGTGTCGGTCGCGCATCACGCGCTGGCCGCGCCCGCGCAGGCGGGCAAGCTGGACGCGGCGAACGGCCGGTACGTGCTCGGGTTGCTCGACGCGGCGATCGACGGCGCGCTGGCGGGCCGGTACGACGCGATCGTCACCGCGCCGCTGCAGAAAAGCACGATCAACGACGCGGGCGTGCCGTTCACCGGCCATACCGAATACCTGGCCGAACGCACGCATACGCCGCGCGTCGTGATGATGCTGGCCGGCACCGGCCACCGGCCGCTGCGCGTCGCGCTCGCGACCACGCACCTGCCGCTGAAGGACGTATCGGCCGCGCTGACGATCGACGGGCTCGTCGAGACGCTCGCGATCATCGATCGCGACCTGCGGCGCGATTTCGGTCTCGCCGCGCCACGCATCCTCGTGACGGGCCTGAACCCGCACGCGGGCGAGAACGGTTATCTCGGCCGCGAGGAGATCGACGTGATCGAACCGGCGCTGGCCCGCGCGAACGCGCAACGCATCGACGCGCGCGGCCCGTATCCGGCCGACACGCTGTTCCAGCCGCGCCATCTGGCCGATGCCGATTGCGTGCTGGCGATGTTCCACGACCAGGGCCTGCCCGTGCTGAAGTACGCGACGTTCGGCGAGGGCATCAACGTGACGCTCGGGCTGCCGATCATCCGCACGTCGGTCGATCACGGCACCGCGCTCGATCTGGCCGGCACGGGCCGCGCGGATCCGGGCAGCATGATCGCCGCGCTCGATACGGCCGTCACGATGGCGCGCCATCGCCGCGCAGCCTGACGCCGCCGGCTTACTCCTTTCGTCGTATTTTTCGTTTTACTGAGTCGATGTCGAACAGCAGACAGCACCAAGGCCATTTCGCGCGCAAGCGCTTCGGGCAGAACTTTCTCGTCGATCACGGCGTGATCGACTCGATCGTCGCGACGATCGGCCCCGCCCGCGGCCAGCGGATGGTCGAGATCGGCCCCGGGCTCGGCGCGCTGACCGAGCCGCTGATCGAGCGCCTCGCGACGCCCGAGTCGCCGCTGCACGCGGTCGAGCTCGACCGCGACCTGATCGGGCGCCTGCAGCAGCGCTTCGGCGCGCTGCTGGAGCTGCACGCGGGCGACGCGCTCGCGTTCGACTTCCGCTCACTCGCGGCGCCCGGCGACAAGCCGTCGCTGCGGATCGTCGGCAACCTGCCGTACAACATTTCCAGCCCGCTGCTGTTCCACCTGATGACGTTCGCCGATGCGGTCATCGACCAGCATTTCATGCTGCAGAACGAAGTCGTCGAGCGGATGGTCGCGGAGCCGGGCACGAAGGCGTTTTCCCGGCTGTCGGTGATGCTGCAGTACCGTTACGTGATGGAGAAGATGCTCGACGTGCCGCCGGAATCGTTCCAGCCGCCGCCGAAGGTCGATTCGGCGATCGTCCGGATGATTCCGTACGAGCCGCACGAACTGCCGGACGTCGATCCCGGGCTGCTCGGCGAAATCGTCACCGCCGCGTTCTCGCAGCGCCGCAAGATGCTGCGCAATACGCTCGGCGACTACCGCGAGACGATCGATTTCGATGCGCTCGGCTTCGATCTCGCGCGCCGCGCGGAGGACGTGAGCGTGGCCGAATACGTCGGCGTCGCGCAGGCGCTGGCGGCGGCGCGCAAGGCCGGATGATGCGCGTGGCGCGAGCCGCTCATCGGCTGTATCGAAGAGGCTGCCCGACGGGCAGCTTTTTTATTGCCCGCGCGTCTTGCGCCGGTCGTCACGCCCGCCGGCGCGGCGGCGCGTTGACGAGCGCGATGCCGGTCAGCACGAGCGCGGCAGCGGACATGAAGCGCCAGCCGACGGATTCACCGAGCAGCAGCACGCCGAACGCGACGCCGAACAGCGGCGACAGGAACGTGAAGACGGACAGCCGGGACGCGCTGTAGCGCGTCAGCAGCCAGAACCACGACAGATAGCTGACGAACGCGACGATCACCGACTGGTAGGCGAGGCTCGCCACCGCAATCGGCGTCACGTGCGCGAACGACATCTGGCCGAACAGCGCGGCGAGCGCGACCAGCACGACCGCCGATACCGCGAGCTGATAGAACAGCGTCTTGCTCGCGCTGGCCCGCGCGAGCGCCGTCGAGCGTACGACGACCGTCGTCGCGGCCCACATCGCGCCGCCGAGGATCCCGAGCGCGTCGCCGGCGAGCCCGGCCAGCACGGACGCGCCGGGCGCGCGCGGCTTCAGGAAGCCGTCCGCGAACGCGAGCGCGATGCCGGCGAATGCGATGCCCACGCCGGCCCATTGCGTGCGTTGCAGCCGCTCGCCCGGTGCGAACAGGTGCAGGCCGAGCGCGGTGAAGCACGGCGCCGTGTACAGGAAGATCGCCATGTGTGACGCGCTCGTCAGCGTCAGCCCGAAGAACACGCAGACGAATTCGCCGGCGAACAGCGCACCGGCCGCGAGGCCCGCGCCGAACGTGCCGTCCGCCTGGAACAGCGGCGTGCCGCGCGTGCGGGCCCAGCCCCACAGCAGCAGCGTGGCGATCGCCGAGCGCAGCCCGGCCTGGAACATCGGCGCGATCGCGGCGTTCGTGCTCTTGATCGCGACCTGCTGGAAGCCCCAGATCGCGCACAGCAGCAGCATCAGGCCGACGGCGTGCGTATCGAGTGCGCGGCGCACGGGGGCGGCGGCAAGCGGGCTCATCGACGTGCCTCGCGGGTCCGGTGCGGTGGCGGCGAGGTGAGGCGGGCGGCGCGTCCGGTGCGCTCGGATGGGCGGTTTCGCACGGCAGGGTGGCGGTACGGAAGAGTGGGTGGTCGCGGTCGGGCGGTGGCATGCGTGCCCGATTTTGGTACGAAGTGGAAGGATGTTACCCGATCGACGCGGTGGCCGGGTGAGTCGGATCGTGCTGTTTCCCGCCGCGGCGCTCGCTCGTGCTCGTGCGGCTCAGCCGCTGCACCGCCCGGGCGCGCGCCGGCCGGCCGTCCCCGGCGCGATTCACCCGACTCCGGTAGAATTTCCGGTTCTGGAAAGTCCCCACAGGAGTACAACACATGCGTTTGCTGCATACGATGCTGCGAGTCGGCGATCTCGACCGCTCGATCAAGTTCTACACCGAATTGCTCGGCATGAAGCTGCTGCGTCGCGAGGACTATCCGGAAGGCAAGTTCACGCTCGCGTTCGTCGGCTACGAAGACGAGCGCACGGGCACCGTGATCGAGCTGACCCACAACTGGGACACGCCGTCCTACGATCTCGGCAATGGCTTCGGCCATCTGGCGGTGGCGGTCGACGATGCGTACGCGGCCTGCGAGAAGATCAAGGCGCAAGGCGGCAAGGTCACGCGCGAGGCGGGCCCGATGAAGCACGGCACGACCGTGATCGCGTTCGTCGAGGATCCGGACGGCTACAAGATCGAGTTCATCCAGAAGAAGTAAGCGCGGGATGAACCGGGCCGCGGCGTGCGATGTGCGCCGCGCCAACGAAAAAGGGCGATGCGGGGTAATCCGCATCGCCCTTTTTCGTTGGCGGCGAAGCCGTGCGCGTCAGAGCGACGGCAGCAGCTCGGGCGGGTGATGCTTGAGCGTGTGCCGCGCTTCGCGGAACTCGGGGAAGATCGATTCGACGGTCTGCCAGAAGGCCGGGCTGTGGTTCATCTCCCGCAGGTGCGACAGCTCGTGCGCGACGACGTAGTCGATGATCGACATCGGGAAATGGATCAGCCGCCAGTTCAGGCGGATCTTGCCGTCGCTCGAGCAACTGCCCCAACGCGTCGCGGCCGACGACAGCGCATACATCGAATACGTGACGCCGAGCTTTTCCGCATAGACCGCGAGGCGTTCGCCGAAGATGCGTTTCGCTTCGCCCTGCAGCCAGCCCTGCACGCGGTCCTTGATCTGCTGCATGTCGGCCTGCACGGGCAGCGGCAGCGACAGCCGCAGCGCGTCGGCATCGAACGCGACGGCGCCCGCGCCGAGCGCGATCGTCACCGTCTTGCCCAGATACGGCAGTTGCGCGCCGTCACGCCAGTCTATCTGCGGCAGCGCGCGTTGCTCGGTGCGCGTCTTCCATTCCGCGAGCTTCGCGAAGATCCAGCGCTGCTTCTCGGCGATCGCCGCTTCGATGTCGGCGAGCGTGACCCAGCGCGGCGCGGTGATCGACAGCCCGCTGCCGTCGATCGTGAAGCCGATCGTGCGGCGCGCCGAGCGCTTGAGCCGGTATTCGAGCACGCGGCTGTCGAGCGCGAACGTGCGCACGCGCGAGCGATCGGGCGCCGGACCGGGATCGAGCGGCGCGGCAGGGGCGGCGATGTCGGGCGGCGCCGGCGGGGCGGCGGGCGCCGACGGCGGCGCGGCCGGCCCGTCGAAGAGCGGCAGGTCCATCTGGCGATGATCGAGGGCCACGACGGCAGGCCGTGGCCGCGGACGCTGTTTCATCAGTTCGGTTCTTTTTGTCGTACGCAACGGCTGCAATCCGGGGCGTCAGGCGCGCGCGGCATCGCGTGTGCCGGCGTTGCCCGCCTGACGATACGCATCGGGATCGATGCGGCGCATTTCCGCTTCGATCCAGGCTTCGACCTGCGAGTTCAATACGTCGGGCGTCTTGCCTTCGACCGGAATCGGCTTGCCGATCGACACGGTGACGACGCCCGGGAATTTCGTGAACGAGTTGCGCGGCCACACACGACCTGCATTGTGCGCGATCGGCACGACCGGCGTGCCGGTTTCGATCGCGAAGCGCGCGCCGCCCGTCTTGTACTTGCCCTGCTTGCCGACCGGCGTGCGCGTGCCTTCGGGGAACATGATCATCCATGCGCCTTCCGACAGGCGCTTCTTGCCCTGGCGGATCACCGAATTGAACGCGTTCTTGCCTTCCTTGCGGTTGATGTTGACCATGTGCAGCAGCCCGAGCGCCCAGCCGAAGAACGGCACGTACAGCAGCTCGCGCTTGAACACGTAGCAGAGCGGCTTGGGCATCAGCGCGGGAAACGCGAGCGTCTCCCACGCGGATTGATGCTTCGACAGCAGCACGGCCGGGCCGTCGGGCAGGTTCTCCATCCCTTCGATCCGGTAGCGGATGCCGTTCAGCCAGCGCACGACCCACAGCGTCGACTTGCACCAGCCGGCCGCCATCCAGTAGCGTGCGTCGGGGCGCATGAACGGGAACGCGATGAAGCACGCGGTGGCGTACGGCACCGTGTACAGGATGAAGTAGATCAGCAGCAGCAGGGAGCGAACGAAGCGCATCGGCGTGAGTCTGGCGTTGGGGAGGATGCGCGCGGCAGCCGCATCACTCGTGTTCGTGTGAAAGAAAATCGAGCGCGAACGCGCGCAGGTCGTCGTGCACCTTCGTGCCGGGCGGCAGGTTGCCCGCGGCGAGCGTCTTCTTGCCCTTGCCGGTCAGCACGAGGTGCGGCTGGAAGCCGACCGCGACGCCGGCGAGCAGGTCGCGCAGCGAATCGCCGACGACCGGCGTGTGATCGGGATCGATCTCGAAGCGCTCGGCGATCATCTGCATCATGCCGGGCTTCGGCTTGCGGCAGTCGCAGTGATCCTCGGCCGTGTGCGGGCAGAAGAACACCGCGTCGATGCGCGCGCCGACGGCAGCCGCCGCGCGATGCATCTTCAGGTGCATCTCGTTGAGCGCGGCCATGTCGAACAGCCCACGACCGATGCCGGACTGGTTGGTCGCGACGACCACGCGGTAGCCCGCGTGGTTGAGCCGGGCGATCGCCTCGAAGCTGCCGGGCAGCGCGATCCATTCGTCGGGCGTCTTGATGAACGCATCCGAATCGACATTGATCACGCCGTCCCGGTCGAGGACGACGAGCTTTCGGTTGGGGCTGATCGGCATCGTGCGGCCCTTATGCGGCGAGCTTCGAGATGTCGGCGACGCAGTTCATCTGCTGGTGCAGCGCGGACAGCAGCGCGAGACGGTTCGCGCGCAGCGCCGGATCGTCCGCGTTGACCATCACGTCGTTGAAGAACGTGTCGACCGGCGCGCGCAGCGCGGCGAGCGCCGACAGCGCGCCCGTGTACGCACGCGCCTCGAGCTGCGACTGCACGTGCGGCGTGACGGCCGCGAGCTGCTCGTGCAGCGCCTTTTCCGCGGCCTCGACGAGCAGCGTCGGCTGCACCGCGCCGTTCGCGCCGCCTTCCGACTTCTTCAGGATGTTCGAGATCCGCTTGTTCGCGGCCGCGAGCGCTTCGGCTTCCGCGAGGCGCGTGAATTCGCGCACCGCGTCGAGGCGCGCGACGAGATCGTCGATGCGCGTCGGGTTCAGGCTCAGCACCGCGTCGATTTCGCCGGCCGAATAGCCGCGCTCGCGCAGCAGGCCGCGCAGGCGATCCATGAAGAACGCGAAGATCGCGTCGGTCGATTCGGCGACGCCCGGCACGCCGTCGAAGCGTGCATGGGCCGTGCGCAGCAGCGACACGAGATCGAGCGGCAACTGCTTTTCGAGCAGCAGGCGCAGCACGCCGAGCGCGTGGCGGCGCAGCGCGAACGGATCCTTCTCGCCCGTCGGCGCGAGGCCGATGCCCCAGATGCCGACGATCGTTTCGAGCTTGTCGGCGAGCGCGACGGCGGTCGACACCGGTGTGGTCGGCAGCGCGTCGCCGGAAAAGCGCGGCTGGTAGTGCTCGGCGCACGCGAGCGCGACGTCGTCGGCTTCGCCGTCGTGGCGCGCGTAGTACGTGCCCATCGTGCCCTGCAGTTCCGGGAACTCGCCGACCATGTCGGTCAGCAGGTCGGCCTTCGCGAGGCGCGCGGCGCGCTTCGCGTGCGCGGGATCGGCGCCGATCGCCGGGGCGATCTCGCCCGCCAGCGCGTCGAGGCGCTCGACGCGCGCGAGCGCCGAACCGAGCTTGTTGTGATAGACGACGTTGGCGAGCTGCGGCACGCGATCGGCGAGCGGCTTCTTCTTGTCCTGCTCGAAGAAGAACTTCGCATCGGCGAGGCGCGGGCGCACGACGCGCTCGTTGCCTTCGACGATCTCGCCCGGCGTCTTCGTCTCGATGTTCGACACGATCAGGAAGCGCGAGCGCAGCTTGCCGGCGACGTCGGTCAGCGCGAAATACTTCTGGTTCGTCTGCATCGTGAGGATCAGGCATTCCTGCGGCACCTGCAGGAATTCGTCCTCGAAGCGGCACGGGTAGACGACCGGCCATTCGACCAGCGACGTCACTTCGTCGAGCAGCGATTCGGGCATCACGACCGTGTCGCCGTTCGCATGTTCGTTCAGTTGCGTGCGGATCGTTTCGCGACGATCGGCGAAGTGCGCGATCACGCGGCCCTTGTCGCGCAGCGTGTCGGCGTACGCGCGCGCATGCTGGATCGCGACGAGGCCGTCGGACAGGAAGCGGTGGCCGAGCGTGGTGTCGCCCGCGTCGACGCCGAACGCGGTGACGGGCACGACGCGGTCGTCGTGCAGCACCGTCAGGCGATGCACCGGGCGCACGAACTTCACGTCCGTGCCGTCCGGGCGCTGGTACGTCATGAATTTCGGGATCGGCAGCTTCGCGAGCGCTTCGTCGAGCGCGGCCTGCAGGCCGTCGGCGAGCGTGGCGCCGGCCGCCGAGTAGTTGATGAAGAACGCTTCGGCCTTGCCGTCCTGCGCGCGTTCGAGATCGGCGATCGAGGCGTTCGGGTGGCCGAGCGCCGCGAGCTTCTTCGCGAGCGGGGCCGTCGGCTTGCCTTGCGCGTCGAGCGCGACCGACACGGGCAGGACCTTTTCGCGGACCTGTCTGTCGGGCGCGACGGCGCGTACGTTCTGCACGACGACGGCGAGGCGGCGCGGCGTCGCGTAGCGTTCGAACACGAGTTCGCCTTCGACGAGGTCGCGCGCGGCGAGGCGTTGTGCGATACCTTCGGCGAATGCGTCGCCGAGGCGTGCGAGGGCCTTCGGCGGCAGCTCTTCGGTCAGCAGTTCGACGAGCAGGGGGGCGGGATGATTGTGCGTCATGTCTGGAATAAATCTCGTCTCGTCAGTCCTGATCGATCTTGCGTTCGACCTTGAGCGGCGGCGCCCATGCCGGCTGCGCGGCATCCTGGGCGTCGGTGGTGAGGCCCGGCACGCCCGGCGGGTTGCCGAGCATCGGGAAGCCGAGCTTCTCGCGCGAGTCGTAGTAAGCCTGCGCGACGAGACGCGACAGCGCGCGGATGCGGCCGATGTACGCTGCCCGCTCGGTGACCGAGATCGCGCCGCGCGCGTCGAGCAGGTTGAACGTGTGGCCGGCTTTCAGCACGAGCTCGTACGCGGGCAGCGCGAGCTGCGCGTCGATCATCTTCTTCGCTTCCGCTTCGTAGCTGTTGAAGAACGTGAACAGCAGGTCGACGTTCGCATGCTCGAAGTTGTAGGTCGACTGCTCGACCTCGTTCTGGTGGTACACGTCGCCATACGACAGGCGGCGCAGCTCGGGGCCGTTCGGGCCTTGCTCTTCCCACTCGGTCCACACGAGGTCGTACACGTTCTCGACCTTCTGCAGGTACATCGCCAGGCGCTCGAGGCCGTACGTGATCTCGCCGAGCACCGGCTTGCATTCGAGGCCGCCGACTTCCTGGAAATACGTGAACTGCGTGACTTCCATCCCGTTCAGCCACACTTCCCAGCCGAGGCCCCACGCGCCGAGCGTCGGGTTTTCCCAGTCGTCCTCGACGAAGCGCACGTCGTTCTGCTTCAGGTCGAAGCCGAGCGCCTCGAGCGAGCCGAGGTACAGGTCGAGGATGTTTTCCGGCGCGGGCTTGAGCACGACCTGGTACTGGTAGTAGTGCTGCAGGCGGTTCGGGTTTTCGCCGTAGCGGCCGTCCTTCGGGCGGCGCGACGGCTGCACGTACGCGGCGCGCCACGGCTCGGGGCCGACCGCGCGCAGGAACGTGTGGACGTGCGACGTACCCGCGCCGACTTCCATGTCGATGGGCTGGAGCAGGGCGCAACCCTGCTTGTCCCAGTAGGACTGCAGCGTCAGGATGATTTGCTGAAACGTAAGCATGAAGAGCCTTCGTGGCGCTGGCGCTCCGTTGCGGACGGCGCTCCGGGCGGGCCCGGAGGGTCGGCTCGCGCGGCGGCGCGGCTTGTTAGTGTGCAGAAACGCGTAATTTTACCGGATCGGCGAGCGGATGCGGCCGGAAGCCGGATGCGGGCATCGCCGCACCGTTCCGGCGGCCCGCGCACCGGTGCGCACGCGCGCGGGCCGCGGCGCCTCGCGCGAGCGTTAAGATGCGCGTATTGCGGCGCGTGCGATGCGCGCCGCGTCACCCGCTCGCCGATGCCGATTGCATGAACGAACCGACCGACATTCTGATTCCGCTGCTTCCGCCGTTCCTCGCGCTGCTCGGGCAGGCCGCCGACGCGCAGGCGCGCGGCGAGCGCCCCGCGCACGATCTTTGGCTGGCCGCCGCCGCCCATCTGCATGCGGTCGATGCCGACTCGCTGGTGCGGCTCACGACCGCGCTCGTTGCCCGGCAGCGCCCGGCCGACGCGCTCGCGCTCGCCGAATGCGCGGCGCGCGTGCAGCCGGGCGCGGCCACGCACTTCAACCACGGCTACGTGCTGCAGATGGCCGGCCATCACGCGCAGGCGGTCGCGCCGTACCGCGCGGCGCTCGCCATCGACGCCGGCTGGCCGTCGCTGCGCAACAACCTCGCGATCGCGCTGCGGCTGTCTGGCGGCGACCGCGCGGAAGAGATCGCGCTGCTCGACGCGGCCGTGAAGCACGATCCGCAGGACGTGCAGGCATGGATCAACCTCGTCGTCGCGCGGATCGCGATGCACGACCTGGATGGTGCGCTCGCGAGCGCCGCGCGGCTCGCCGATCTCGCACCCGACAACGCGCTCGCGATGAACAACGTCGCGATGGCGATGAAGGAGGCGCAGCGCTGGGACGACGCCGAGCGCTACGCGGCGCGCGCGTGCGAGCTCGCGCCCGACGACGCGTCGTTCCGCTTCAATCTCGCGATCATCCAGCTCGTGCGCGGCAACTACGCGGCCGGCTGGCGCGGCCACGAGGCGCGCTGGGACGGCGCGGGCGAGTTGCGCGGCCGCCGGCCGGCGCTGCCGGGCCCGCGCTGGCAGGGCGAGCCGCTTGCCGGCAAGACGCTGCTGGTGTGGGGCGAGCAGGGGCTCGGCGACGTGCTGCAGTTCTGCCGCTTCGTCGTGCCGCTCGCCGAACGCGTGCATCGCGAAGGCGGCCGGCTCGCGTGGAATACGTTTCCGGCGCTCGGCGCGCTGATGCAGCGCAGCCTCGGCGCGCATGCGGACGTGTTCGGCGCGGGCGGCGGCGTCGACGCGCTGCCGGCGTTCGATTACGAAGTGCCGCTGATCGGCGTGCCGCTGATGCTCGGCATGGAAGCGTCGACGCTCGCGGCGTCGGTGCCGTACCTGCGGGCCGAGCCGGGCGCCCGCGACGCATGGCGCGCGCGGCTCGCGGGCGACGGCCGGCTCAAGGTCGGGCTCGTGTGGACGGGCAGCGCGGGCCACCAGCGCAATCCGTTCCGGCGCGTCGGGCTCGAACGCTACGCCGACGCGTTTCGCGGCATCGACGGCGTCACGTTTTATTCGCTACAGCCGGGGGCGGACGCGGACGTCGCCGCCGCGCGCGCGGCCGGTTTCGCGATCGAAGACTACACCGACGAATTGAAGAGCTTCGACGATACGGCCGCATTCATCGGCGCGCTGGATCTCGTGATCACTGTGTGCACGTCGGTCGCGCACCTGGCCGGCGCGCTCGGCGCGCGCACCTGGGTGCTGCTCGACGTGAATCCGCACTGGCCGTGGCTGCTCGATCGCCGGGACAGCCCGTGGTATCCGACCGCGACGTTGTACCGGCAGCCGACGTTCGGCGCGTGGGCGCCGGTGATGGAGGACGTGAGTCGCGACCTGCGGGGCCTCGCCGCGCAGCCGGCGCAATCGGATCGATCGTCCCGGCAGGCCTGAACGGCCGGCCGGTTCGCGGTCACGGGCCGCCGCCGTGCACGGCAGCGGCCCGTTGCATCATGCCGCTCCGTCGCCGCCGTGCTGCTGCCGGCCGTTGCGGCGGCGCAGCCCGGGCCCGAACGTGAAGCCGAACGCGAGCAGCACGAACGACACCGCGAGCACGATGTTGTTGCCGCTCGTCACGTACGGCGTGAAGCCGCTCGTGCCTTCGATCCGCACGTCGAGCGAGCCGATCGTGAACGGCTTCAACTGACCGAGCACGCGGCCGTGCGCGTCGATCGCGGCCGTCATCCCGGTGTTGGTCGAGCGCAGCATCGGCCGGCCCGTTTCGAGCGAACGCATCCGCGCGATCTGCAGATGCTGGTCGAGCGCGATCGTGTCGCCGAACCACGCGAGGTTCGTCACGTTGACGAGCACGCCGGGCGGCTGCGGATTGTCGCGGATCGTCGCGGCGATTTCCTCGCCGAACAAGTCCTCGTAGCAGATGTCGGCCATCACCGGCTGGTTGTGCACGAGGAACGGCTTCTGCACCGGCGCGCCGCGCGCGAAGTCGCCGAGCGGCATCTTCATCAGGTTGACGAACCACCGGAAGCCCCACGGAATGAACTCGCCGAAGGGCACGAGGTGATGCTTGTCGTAGTGATAGATGTCGCGCGAATTCGGCGTCACGCCGTACAGGCTGTTCGTGTAGTCGACGTAGTGGCCATCCTCGGTCACCGACGCGCCGACCGCGCCGAACAGCACGGCCGAACCGGTCGTGTCGCTGAACTTGCGGATCGCGGCGGCGAACGGCTCGGGCAGTTCCTGGATCATCACCGCGATCGCGGTCTCGGGCGTGACGATCAGGTCGGCCGGCTTCTCGACGATCATCTGCTGGTACATCTTGATCGCCGCGTCGATGCCTTCCTGCTCGAACTTGATGTCCTGCTTCACGTTGCCCTGCAGCAGCCGCACGGTGAGCGGCGCGTTCGCGGGCACGGTCCACGTGACCTGCGACAGCCCGAGCCCGGCCGCGACGAGCGCGAGCGCGATGCCGGCCGGCGCCGCGATGCGCACGCGGGCGTTGCCGCCCGATGCGCCGGCTGCGCCGTCACGCACCGGCGACGGGCGCGCGGCGGCGAGCGCCTGCACGACCAGCGCGGCGAACAGCGCGAGCACCCACGCGATCCCGTACACGCCGACCACCGGCGCGAAGCCCGCGAACGGGCCGTCGACCTGCGGATAGCCGCTGCCGAGCCACGGAAAGCCGGTGAACACGGTGCCGCGCAGCCATTCGCCGAGCGCCCACGCGCTGGCGAACGCAAACGCGCCGTGCCAGGTCGGCGAGAATGGTCGCGGGTCGGGCTCCCGGCGGTGCCACGCATGGCCCGCACAGAACGACCACAGCCCGGCCGAGAACGCCGGATACAGCGCCAGGTACAGCGAGAACAGCACGAGCGCGCCGCCGGCGAGCGGCGCGGCCATCTCGCCGTACACGTGCATGCTGATGTAGAGCCACCAGACGCCGGTGATGAAGTTGCCGAAGCCGAACGCGCCGCCGGTGAGCGCGGCGCCGCGCCAGCTCGACGTGCGGGTCAGTTGCGCGAAAAACCAGACGAATACGACGAGCTGCAGCCAGCCGCCATGCGGCGTGGGCGCGAAGCTGAGCGTATTGGCCGCGCCGGCGAGCAGCGCGGCCGGATAGTGCCAGCGCGGCAGCGCGCGGCCGGGGGCCGGCGCGAGAAGGCCGCCAGCCGGGCGGGACGGGATCGGATCGTCCATGTGAAGCGGAAGTGGGCGAGCGGTTGAAGGAAGCGCGGCTGGCGCGGAGCGGTCAGTCTTCGTGCGAGGTTTCGGCGCGACGGCTGGCGAGCGGGTTGCGGCGCACCAGCAGCACATGAACCTGGCGCGCATCGCCGCGCTGGATTTCGAACACGAGGTTGCCGAGCTGCAGCTTCTCGCCGCGGTGCGGCACGCGGCCGAAATGATGGGTGATCAGCCCGCCGATCGTGTCGACCTCGTCGTCGGGAAAATCGGTGCCGAACGTCTCGTTGAACTGTTCGATCTCGGTGAGCGCGCGCACGCGGTAGCGGCCGTCCGGCCCCGCGATGATGTTGCCGGCTTCCTCGTCGAAGTCGTATTCGTCCTCGATGTCGCCGACGATCTGTTCGAGCACGTCCTCGATCGTGATCAGGCCCGCGACGCCGCCGTATTCGTCGACGACGATCGCCAGGTGGTTGCGGTTCACGCGGAAGTCGTGCAGCAGCACGTTCAGGCGCTTCGATTCCGGAATGAACACGGCCGGGCGCAGCATCCCGCGCACGTCGAACTCCTCCTCGGCGTAGAAGCGCAGCAGATCCTTCGCGAGCAGCACGCCGATCACGTTGTCGCGGTTCTCCTCGTACACCGGGTAGCGCGAGTGCGCCTTTTCCAGGACGAACGGGATGAAATCCTCGGGCTTGTCGGCGATGTTGATCGCGTCCATCTGCGCGCGCGGCACCATGATGTCGCGCGCGCACAGATCGGACACCTGGAACACGCCTTCGATCATCGACAGCGAATCGGCGTCGATCAGGTTGCGTTCGTGGGCGTCCTGGAGGATTTCCAGCAGCTCGCCGCGGGATTCGGGCTCGGGCGAGATGAAGTCGGTCAGGCGCTCGAGCAGCGAGCGCTTTTCTTGCGGTTTGTCGGTTGGCTTACGACTGGGATACGAATCGTTCATGGTGGTGCGCCCGGGTCATGCCGGGGCGCGCGGTCACGGAGTAGGCAAGGATACACCAAGGGCACGACGCGACCGTGTCACCCCGGCCGCACGGCCAGGGCGGGCGGCTCGCCCGGGCCCCGCTCGCGGACGGCCGCGCCGGGCGCGACGTCGTCGTCGGGTCCATCCTATCGCAGAAAGGAGCGGCGGGGCGCGGCGGCCAAAAATCGGTGGCGGGACGGGCGGCGCGGCCGGACGGCGGCATTCTGCCGCAGGCGGGCGCCGCCGGCGCGCCGCTCAGAACCGCATGCCGGCCGAGCAGCCGCCGGCGGCCGCGCCGTTGGTCGCGGCGCCGCCGCAGCCGAGTATCCCGCAGCCGGACAGCGCGACGCTCGCGGCGACGAGCAGCACGGCGATCCTGCAACGCGACCAGTGTGACGGTTTCATTGGCGGTGTCCTCGTGCGGGTGCGCGGGCGGCGCGGTGTCGGATCACCGGCATCGCGCCAGCAACCCTTCCAGCGCGCGGTCGGGGATGCCGCTCGCGCGCAGCGCGTCGACCGTGCGGCTCACGTAGTCGAGCGTCGTGCCGTAGCGGCCGGCCGCGCAGCCGAACACTTCCTTCACGACGGCGTCGGTCAGCTTGCCCGTATAGGTCGGTGCGTCGCGGCGCATCACGAACGCGAGCGCGTTCACGCGTTCGCCGGTCTCGAGCGAGCACGGCAGCCACGCGGGCCGGTACGAGCCCATCGGCATCTCGCGTTTCCACAATGTCTCGAGATGCGGCTGCGCGGTCGGGCCGGAAAGCCGGAACGCGATGCCCGAGCACGAGCCGCCGCGATCGAGCGCGAGCACGAGGCCCGGCCGTTCGGGCGTGCCGCGGTTCACGCGCGACCACAGGTAGAGCCCGCGATGGTAGCCGTGCACCTTGCCGCGCACGGCGGCGACGGTCGGCAGCCCGGGGTTCCAGATCAGCGAGCCATAGCCGAACAGCCAGAGATCCTGCCGGCCGTCCCAGTCGCGCATCGTGTGCGCGAGCGATGCCGCGAGCTCGTCTTCCGTCAGCAGACGGCCTTCGCCGATCGACGGCGGGTAGGCGGGCGGCAGCATCGCGGCGTGACGCATCGTGCGGCCGGCTTACCGGTACGGGTTCGGGAAACCCAGTTTCGCGAGGATGTCGACTTCGAGCGCTTCCATTTCGGCCGCGTCCTCGTCGCTCGTCTCGTGGTCGTAGCCCTGCGCATGCAGCGCGCCGTGCACCAGCAGGTGCGCGTAATGGGCCGCGAGCGGCTTGTCTTGCTCGTGCGCTTCCTTCTCGACGACCGGGCAGCACAGCACGAGGTCGCCGATCACGGTGCCGTCGGGCGCCGGGTCGTACGCGAAGGTCAGCACGTTGGTCGGATAGTCCTTGTGGCGGTAGCCGGCGTTCAGCGTACGGCCTTCGTTTTCGCCGACGAAGCGCACGGTGAGCTGCGCGCTCGCGAACAGCGCCGGCTCGAGCCATTCGGCGATCAGCTTGCGCTTGGGCAGCGCCTTGCGCACGTCGCTCGTGATCTCGTCGCCGTACTGGACGGACAAGTCGAGTTCCAGCGCGCGCGGCTCGTCTTCGGGGTCGTCCTCGCGCGGCGCGAATTCGGCGCCGACGTGCAGCGTCACGCTGTCGTAGTGCTCGGGCTGCAGCGCGAGCTTCGCGCGCATCGCCGGGTCGTTGTGCTGCGCGACGATCGCGACAGCCGCGTCGCCCGAGCTGCCCGACAGGTCGAACATCAGGCTGCGGCCGTCCGGGAAGTCGATCCGCAGTCCTTGCGCGTTGACGGTCCGGGCCTTGCCCTTCGCGTCGAACAGCGAAAGGCGGGGGGATTCGGACGCGACGGACTGGGCGCGGCCGGACTTGCGGGAACGGGAGGATTTCATGACGCGTGAGGCGATTGGGACGCGTCGAGGATACACCAAATGGGCGATCGCGCCCGAATTCGGCCGGGCCGCGCACGGGCAAAAAAAGCCCGGCGCGCCGTCGGGCGGGCCGGGCCGGGAGGCCGGGGGGCGGCACGCGGCCGCCGCCGCTCAGCCGTCCTGATGCTGCGCGTGGAATTCGTCGTACGCCTCGACGATGCGCGCGACGAGCGGGTGGCGCACCACGTCGGCGCTCGTGAAGCGCGTGAGCGCGATGCCGCGCACGCCGCCGAGCACCTGCTGCGCCTCGACGAGGCCGCTCTTGTGGCCGCGCGGCAGATCGACCTGGCTCGTGTCGCCGGTCACGACCGCCTTGGAGCCGAAGCCGATCCGCGTGAGGAACATCTTCATCTGCTCGGGCGTCGTGTTCTGCGCCTCGTCGAGGATGATGAACGCGTGGTTCAGCGTGCGGCCGCGCATGTACGCGAGCGGCGCGATCTCGATCATCTGGCGCTCGAACATCTTGGCCGTCTTGTCGAAGCCGAGCAGGTCGTACAGCGCGTCGTACAGCGGCCGCAGGTACGGGTCGACCTTCTGCGCGAGATCGCCGGGCAGGAAGCCGAGCCGCTCGCCGGCCTCGACGGCCGGGCGCGTCAGCACGATCCGCTTGACCTGGTCGCGCTCGAGCGCGTCGACCGCGCATGCGACCGCGAGGTAGGTCTTGCCGGTGCCGGCCGGCCCGATGCCGAACGTCACGTCGTGTTGCAGGATCTGCTTCAGGTATTCGCGCTGGGCCGGCGTGCGGCCGCGCAGGTCGGCGCGCCGCGTGTAGAGCTTCGGCCCCGGCTCTTCGTCCGGCTCGCTGGCGTCGAGCTGCACGACCGGTTCGTCGAACGGATGGTCGGGATCGCCGCGAAAGCGCACGTCGAGCGTGTCCTGGCGGCCGTTGCCGGCCGTGTGGCGCACTTCGACCAGCGCGAGCTGGATGTCGTCGACCGACAGCGGATCGCGCGCGCGGTTGTAGAAGTTTTCGAGCGCGGCGAGCGCGAGCTTGGCGCCGCGCCCGCGAATCGTGATCCGGTGGCCGCGCCGCGCGAGCGTCACGTCGAGCGCCTGTTCGATCTGCCGCAGGTTTTCGTCGAGCGGGCCGCAGAGGTTGGCGAGGCGCGCGTTGTCGTCGCGCGGGGCGGTGAATTCCAGTGCTTGGACGGTCTTCAAAGTAGCGTCGGGCTCCTGTCGGGCGTCGGTCGGTCAGTGGGTGGCCGTGCTCGCGTCGTCGCTGACGAGCACGAGCTCGCCGCGCAGCGAGTGCGGGTACGCATGGTTGATCTTCACGTCGATCATCTGGCCGATCAGGCGCGGGTGCGACGCGAGCGGCGCCGGGAAATTCACGACCCGGTTGTTCTCGGTGCGGCCCGCGAGCTCGTTCGGGTCCTTGCGCGACGGGCCCTCGACGAGGATCCGCTCGACCTTCCCGACCATCGACTGGCTGATGCGCGCGACGTTTTCCTCGATCGTCGCCTGCAGGTGTTGCAGGCGTTTGAGCTTGACTTCGCGCGGCGTGTCGTCGGCGAGGTTCGCGGCCGGCGTGCCGGGGCGCGGGCTGTAGATGAACGAGAAGCTCGTGTCGTAGCGCATGTCGTGCACGAGCGCCATCATCTTGTCGAAATCCTCCTCGGTCTCGCCGGGGAAGCCGACGATCATGTCGGTCGACAGCGACAGGTCGGGGCGGATCGCGCGCAGCTTGCGGATCACCGACTTGTATTCGAGCACCGTGTAGCCGCGCTTCATCGCCATCAGGATGCGGTCGGAACCGTGCTGGACCGGCAGGTGCAGGTGGCTCACGAGCTTCGGCACCTTCGCGTACGTGTCGATCAGGCGCTGCGTGAATTCCTTCGGATGCGACGTCGTGTAGCGGATCCGCTCGATGCCGGGGATGTCGGCGACGTATTCGATCAGCGTTGCGAAATCGGCGATTTCCGACGAGCCGGCCGTCAGTGCACCGCGATATGCGTTCACGTTCTGGCCGAGCAGCGTGACTTCGCGCACGCCCTGGTCGGCGAGGCCGGCCACTTCGGTCAGCACGTCGTCGAGCGGGCGCGACACTTCATCGCCGCGCGTGTACGGCACCACGCAGTAGCTGCAGTACTTCGAGCAGCCTTCCATGATCGACACGAACGCGCTCGGCCCCTCGACGCGCGCGGGCGGCAGGTGGTCGAACTTCTCGATTTCGGGGAACGTGATGTCGACCTGCGCGCGGCCGCTCTCGCGGCGCGCGTCGATCATCTGCGGCAGGCGGTGCAGGGTTTGCGGGCCGAAGACGAGGTCGACGTACGGCGCGCGCGACACGATCGACGCGCCTTCCTGGCTCGCGACGCAGCCGCCGACGCCGATCAGCAGGCCCGGCTTCGCTTCCTTCAGCTCGCGCACGCGGCCGAGATCGGAGAACACTTTTTCCTGCGCCTTCTCGCGCACCGAGCACGTGTTGAACAGGATGATGTCCGCGTCTTCCGGCGTGTCGGTCTTTTCGAGGCCTTCGGCCGCGTTGAGCACGTCCACCATCTTGTCCGAGTCGTACTCGTTCATCTGGCAGCCGAAGGTCTTTACGTAAACTTTCTTGGTCATGGGGATTCGCCGTTCGCAGTGGTTGACCTGGGGGCGTCGTCAAGGGTGAGTCGGGACGGCGGTGCGCGGCACGCGAATCGCGCGTAGCCGGGAGGAAAGGCCGTCGGGAAAGCCTTCCATTATAGCTTTTCATGCCGCGGCGGATGGGCCGCCGGTTGCGGGCAGGCGACGTCGGCTTCCGGGTTCCGACCCCTCGATGACGGCGACGACGGTCAGCCGACCGTCAGCGGCACGCGTTCAGCAGGTCGTCGAGCGCGGCTTCCTCGCGCGCGAAGCGTTCGGCGAGAAAGTCGAGCAGCACGCGCACGCGCGGTGCCATGTAGCGCTTGCTGTGGTAGATCGCGTGCAGCGGCGCGTCCTGGTGCCGCCAGTCGGGCAGCAGGACGCGCAGCCGGCCCGCGCGGACGTCGTCGGCGATGTCCCATAGCGATTTCAGCGCGATGCCGTGGCCGCGCAGCGTCCATTCGCGCGTGAGCCCGCCGTCGTTGGTCTCGAACGCGGTCGACACGGGCACCGTGTGAACCTGCACTTCGTCGCCGCGCGTGAAGTGCCAGGTGTTCATCGGGCCGGACGCGATCGTGATCACGTTGCACGGAAAGCGGGCCAGATCGTGCGGATCGGCCGGGACGCCGTGGCGTTCGATGAACGACGGCGCCGCGCACAGCACCCGCCGGTTGGTCGCGAGCCGGCGGGCGATCAGTGCGCCGTCGGGCGGCGCGGCGAAGCGGATCGCGAGATCGATCTCGTCCTGCCACAGGTTCGACGACGAATCGGACGCCGTCAGCGAGAACGTGACGTCGGGATGTTGCGTCGTGAATTCGTCGAGCCAGTCGAGCAACTGATTGCGGCCGAAATCGGACGTCGACGACAGCCGCACCTTGCCGCTCACGACGTTGCGGCCTTCCTGCAACATCGCGTCCGCATCGTCGAGCGCCTGCAGCGCCTGGCGGCAGCAGTTCAGGTACAGCTTGCCTTCGTCGGTGAGCCGCAATTGCCGCGTCGAGCGTTCGAACAGCCGCGTCGCGATCTTCGCCTCGAGCTTCGCGAGCCGCGCGCTCGCGGCGGCCGGCGTGAGGTTCAGCTTGCGCCCGGCGGCGGACAGGCTGCCCAGCTCCGCCGCCTCGACGAACAGCCGGATGTCGCCCAGTCGGTCCATGCGATTTTCCAGAAATATTTGAAAATGGTTCAAATGCCACGCCAATTATCAAATATTGGCGTCTTCGGGACAATGCGCGCACATCCCGCTTTCTTGTGCGGTGCGGCACCGAACCGGCGCCGCGGCCGCCGCCTACCGGAGAACGTCATGCCCATTCCGCTCCTGGCGCTCGCGATCAGCGCCTTCGCCATCGGCACCACCGAATTCATCATCATGGGCCTGCTGCCCGAAGTCGCGCACGACCTCGCCGTGTCGCTGCCGTCGGCCGGCCTGCTCGTCACCGGCTACGCGCTCGGCGTCGCGGTGGGCGCGCCGCTGCTCGCGGTGCTGACGAGCCGCATGCCGCGCAAGGCCGCGCTGCAACTGCTGATGGCGATCTTCATCGTCGGCAACGTGCTGTGCGCGACGGCGTCCGGCTACGCGATGCTGATGGTCGCGCGCGTCGTCACGTCGTTCGCGCACGGGTCGTTCTTCGGGATCGGCGCGGTGGTCGCCGCGTCGCTCGTGCCGGCCGACAAGCGCGCGAGCGCGATCGCGCTGATGTTCACGGGGCTCACGCTGTCGAACGTGCTCGGCGTGCCGTTCGGCACGTTCGTCGGCCAGGTGCTCGGCTGGCGCGCGTCGTTCTGGATCGTCGCCGCGCTCGGCGTGCTCGCGCTCGGCGGCGTGGCCGCGCTGGTGCCGAACCGTCACGACAGCGGGCCGGTCGGCCTCGGCCATGAAGTGCGCGTGCTGAAGGAGCCGCAGGTGTGGCTCGCGCTGCTGATGACCGTGCTCGGCTTCGGCGGCGTGTTCGTCGTGTTCACGTACATCGCGCCGATCCTTGAGGCCGTGTCGGGCTACTCGCCGCGCGCGGTCGCGCTGATCCTCGTGCTGTTCGGCGCGGGGCTGACGATCGGCAACACGATCGGCGGCAAGCTGGCCGATCGCGCGCTGATGCCGTCGCTGATCGCGATACTCGTCGCGCTGATGGCCGTGATGGCCGTGTTCGCGAAGACGAGCCACCTGCCGGTCGCGGCCGCCGTCACCGTGTTCGTCTGGGGGATCGCCGCGTTCGCGACGGTGCCGCCGCTGCAGGCGCGCGTGGTCGAAAAGGCCGCGAGCGCGCCGCATCTCGCGTCGACGCTGAACATCGGCGCGTTCAACGTCGGCAATGCGGGCGGCGCGTGGCTCGGCGGCCTCGCGCTGGAGCACGGCTTCGCGCTCGATGCGCTGCCGTGGGTCGCGGTCGCGGTGACGTTCGCGGCGCTGGTCGTCACGTGGCTCGCGATGCGGCTCGACGCGCGCGGCCCGGCGCGCGGCGCGGCGCCGGCGGCGCAGTGAACGCCGCCACGGCGCGCCGAGCGCGACGCCATAGCGGCAGGAAAAGGTTCGCGAGAAACGCATTCCTCCGCGATGCTGATAACGGTGTGAAGATAACTTCGTTTGCCCGTGCAAGGCCGGGTGATAGCGTTTCGATACGCGCCACGACCGGCGCAACCCGATTCCGATTCCGGCTTACCCCCTACGCAGGGCCGCGCGGCGGCCCGGAGGCAATGCTATGTCTTCATCCCTGGCGCTCGTGCGCGACGTGTCTTCCTTCGAGTCCGGCAATGGCGCCGACCTGCGCGCGTCCGCATCGCTCGACGCGCTCGAGCAGGTCGTCGGCGTGAACCTCGCGCGCTTGCGCGCCGAGCGGCAATTGTCGCTCGATGCGCTTGCGCGGCTGTCCGGCGTGTCGCGGGCGATGCTCGCGCAGATCGAATCGGCGCGCAGCGTGCCGTCGATCAAGGTGCTCTGCAAGATCGCCGCGGCGCTGAAGGTGTCGGTCGCCGCGTTCCTGCGGCGCCATGCGGTGAACGGTTTCGAGCATCTGGCGGCCGAGCGCGCGTCGCGCGTCGTCAGCTCGAACGGCCGCTTCTCGGCGCGTGCGCTGTATCCGGAAGGCGAGCCGGCCGCGGCCGAATTCCACGAGCTGCGGATCGCGCCGCTGCATACGGAACCCGGCGCGCGCCGCGCACCGGGCACGACGATCAATCTCGTCGTCAGCGAGGGCACGCTCGAAGTCAGCGTGCATGATCGCCGCCAGTTGCTGGCGACCGGCGACGCGATCGTGTTCGACGCCGATCAGCCGTACAGCCTGCGCAACCCGGGCGACAGCGAAGCGCGTGCGTTCCGCGTGACGGTGAGCCCGGAGGTGCCGCCGCGCTGGCTCGTGCCCGACGCGGCGCACGCGGCCGCCAACTGATCGCGCGGGTCGCGCGGCGCGAGCGTTGCGGTCCCCGGTTTGCGCGGGAGACGCCGCGTGCGCGCGTCGGCCGTTCGGACGATGCCGTTAGACGGGGTCGTCAGTAAGGTTTTACCGGTCATTCGCTGCGCGTCGTGTGCGGCTGTTGTATGCTTGGCCCGCCGGTCACGGGGCGTTCCCGTCCGGCAATCAGTGCGTCTTCAGGGCGGGGCGAAATTCCCCACCGGCGGTAGGCTGGCGTAAGCCGGCGAGCCCGCGAGCGCCCGCGCATTTCGCGCGGGGTCAGCAGATCTGGTCGAATGCCAGAGCCGACGGTCACAGTCCGGATGAGAGAAGATGTGCAGATAGTCATGTCCGTCAGGGCCGCTTCGCCGTGCGTGCGAAGCGGGTTGTCGTTCTGTCTGTTTGCAATGCCCTGAAACGTTTTTCGCCCAAATCGTCTTTGCGAGGAGCGTTTCACATGTCCTTGATGTCCGTTTCGTCGGCGCCTGCCGACGCCTTTGCCGATCTCCCGTTGCTGGATTCCGAACCGGTGCCGCCGCGCATCGCCGCCGCGCTCGACGCGATGCGCGCGGGCCGCGCGGTCGTGCTGCAGGACGACCACGACCGCGAGAACGAGGCCGACCTGATCGTCGCCGCCGAGCGCATCACGCCCGAGACGATGGCGCTGCTGATTCGCGAGTGCAGCGGCATCGTGTGCCTGTGCCTGACCGACGACACGGTGCGTGCGCTGGAGCTGCCGCCGATGGTGCAGACCAACGAAAGCCGCAACGGCACCGCGTTCACCGTGTCGATCGAGGCGCGCGAAGGCGTGCACACCGGCGTGTCGGCGGCCGACCGCGTGACGACGATCCGCGCGGCGATCGCCGACGGCGCGAAGCCGCACGACATCGTGCGCCCCGGCCACGTGTTTCCGTTGCGTGCGCAACCGGGCGGCGTGCTCGCGCGCCGCGGTCACACCGAAGGCACCGTCGACCTGTCGATCCTCGCGGGCCTGAAGCCGGCCGGCGTGCTGTGCGAGCTGATGAATCCGGACGGCACGATGACGCGCGGCGACGATGTCGAGCGCTTCGCGCAACGGCACGGGCTGCCGATGCTGACGATCGCGGAACTCGTCGCGTTCCGCGAGGCGCTGGCCGCCGCGCGCGAACGCTGCTGCGAGCCGGCCTGAGCGGAAGGAAACGCGGGCGCGTTCGCGCGCCCGTGGCGCGGCCGGATCGACGCGAGCCGGCGCGAATGACGATCAGGACTGCACGTCGCCGAATTCGCCGCGCATGCCGGCTTCGACGAGCGCCGGCAGTTCGTCCATCCTGCGCATGATCCGCGTGATGCCCATCGCGCGCAGCGCGTCCGCGTAGTTGTCGGGGATGTGGCTCGCGCCGACGAACGCGATCGTCTTCATCCCGGCCGCCCGCGCGGCATTCAGCCCCGAGATGCTGTCCTCGACGACGACGCAGCGCGCCGGCGCGACGCCGAGCGTGTGCGCTGCGTGCAGGTACACGTCGGGGTAGGGCTTCGGCCGCGCGACCTGTTCGGCGCTGAACACGCGTTCGCCGAAGATCTCGGTGAGCGCGGCGCGCTTCAGCGAGCTGCGCACGCGCGCGAGCCGGCTGTTCGACACGACGGCGGCCGGCAGCGTGATCTTCAGCAGCGCGTCGCGCACGCCACTGATCGGCGCGAGCGATTGCGCGAGCGCGACTTCGATGTTGTGCTCGACGGTCTCGATGAAGTTGGCGGGCATCTCGACCCCGAAGCGGGCTTCGATGCCGGTGAGGAAGCGGGACGTCTGCTGGCCGAATGCCGACTTCGCGGCGGCTTCGAAATCGAGGTTCGGGAACGTGGCGGACAGCGTGTCGAGCAGCACGCGGTCGGCGATGACTTCGCTGTCGACGAGCACGCCGTCGCAGTCGCAGATGAGGTGATCGAGCATGGTGATGAAAACGCGGGAAATCGGCGACGCCGATCGATTCGCCATCATACGTGCTTTCCCGTGCATGCCGAGCGACGTGGCGGTAAATGTGCCCGATCCGGCCGGGCCGCGCGGCAGGTTGTGCCGGACGGCCGCCGTTCGCGGCGTCACAGCTCGATCACGCGCCCCGTTTTCCAAGACGTCATCGCGGCTTCGGCCAGCTCGAGCGCGGCGAGTCCGTCGTCGATCGTCGTCCTGACCGGCGTGCCGTCGCGCAACGCGTCGACGAAGTGCGCGATCTCGGCCGCGTACGCATGCCGGTAGCGTTCCAGGAAGAACGGCTCAGGCACGTCCGTCGCGATGCCGCCGGCAAGCCACGCGCTCACGTCGGTCGGCCGCACGTTGCCGGCCTGCAGCATCCCGCGGCTGCCGAGCAGTTCGAAGCGCTGGTCGTAGCCGTACGCCGCGCGGCGCGACGTGTTGATCTGGCACAGCAATCCGCGCCGCGTGCGGATCGTCACGGCGGTCGAATCGATGTCGCCGGCGTCGTGCACGGCCGGATCGGTCAGGCAACTGCCCGTCGCATGCAGCGTGTGCGCTTCGTCGCCGAGGATCCAGCGGAACACGTCGAAGTCGTGGATCAGCATGTCCTTGAAAATGCCGCCCGAGCTGCGGAGGTAGTCGGCCGGCGGCGCGCCCGGGTCGCGGCTCGTGACGACCAGCATTTCAGGCGCGCCGATCTCGCCGCGCTCGACGCGCGCCTTCAGCGCCGCGAAGGTCGGGTCGAAGCGGCGCTGGAAGCCGATCATGCAGGTCACGCCGGTGCGCCGCACGACGTCCGCGCATGCACGCGAGCGTTCGACGGCGAGGTCGACCGGCTTTTCGCAAAACACGGCCTTGCCCGCGTTCGCGGCCGCGACGATCAGGTCCGCGTGCGTATCGGTGCTCGATGCGATCACGACGGCCCGCACCGACGCGTCGCCCAGCGCGCGTTCGACGTCGGTTGCCTGCGCGCCGTGCGCGCGGGCGAGTGCGTCCGCCGACGGTGCGTGCCGGTCGATCACGTACTTCAGTGTCGCGCCCGGATGGCGCGCGAGATTCGCCGCGTGGATCTTGCCGATCCTGCCCGCGCCGAACAAAGCGAATTCGATCATTTCGTTCTCCCGTGGATTCACTTATCTTGCCGATGCGCGGCCGGCGTGGGCCGCACGCCGTCGCGACGGTCCGCTCAGCGATCCGCCAGCTCGCCGCGCACGTAATCGATGCTTGCCCGCAGCCGGTCCTCGATGTCGTCGGCTTCGGCGATCTCTTTCGCGAACGGCTCGAACGACAACGCACCGCGGTAGCCGCGCGCGAGCAGCTCGCGGAGTTGCCGGACGTTGCCGAGCCGGTCCACGTGGCCGACCAGCACGCGGTGGCCGTCGCGCATCCGCTCGACCGGCAGGTCGGCTTCCTCGACGCCCGAGAGGTGCACGAGGCCCGTGAGGTTCGGGAAGAAGATGTCCTCGCCGGCGAGGTGATGGTGGAACGTGTCGTGCACGAGCCGGAACACCGGCTCGCCCGCCGCCCCGTAGATGCCCTTCACCGCGTCCGACTTGCGACGCAGCGCGCATTCCTCGAAACCGAGCGGCTCGATGAAGCCGAGCAGGCCGCGGGCTTCGAGGATCGGCTTCAATGCCTTCAGCGCCGTGACGAGATCCGCGTGGCGGGCGTGCTCGTCGCGCGTGTCGGTGCGGCTGTTGGTCGGGCACAGCACCAGCGCCCGCGCGCCGCATTGCGCCGCGTAGTCGGCCAGCACGGTCGCCTCGTCGGCGCGCTCGGCATTCCACTGCTCGAAGCGCTGCAGTGCGTTGATCGTCAGGATCGTTACGCCGCCGGCTTCGACCGTCGCGCGGACGGCGGCGGCCGGCGTGCCGTCGGCGAGTTCGACGCCGTCGAGATCGTTGCGGATCTCGATCGTGTCGACGCCGAGGCGCCGGCACAGCGCGACGTAGCGGTCGAGCGGCAAGCGCGGCGCGCTCATCCGGTTCAGCGAAAAGTGCAAGGCTTGCGTCATCGTTCTGTCCTTGGGGCTTGAGTGGGGCGGGTTCGGATCAGGCGCCGGCGCGCGCGGCGAGTGCGTGCCACGTGTCGCGCAGCCAGTGCGCGCACGCGACGTTGTTGTCGAAGATCGAATAGCGTGCGCCGCCGCCGTAGTCGGGAAACGGGATGAATTCGCAACTGATCTGCTCGAGCGGTGTCGCTTGCGCATGGGCCTGCCCCCGCGCCTGCAGCAACTGACGCAGCGCGGCTTTCCATGGATCGAGCGACTCGGCACGCCATTCGCCGTGGTACGCGCCCGGCGGCGGCGCGACGAACGGGTACTGGATGCCGCGTCCGGGCCGGCCGTCCGCGCGGCGCATCCAGCGATTGTCCGGGTTGTTCGGCACGACGCTGCGCGCATGCGCATGCCGGACCCAGCCGCGCGCGATCCAGTCGGCGTAGATCGCGGCGGGCGATGCGGGGTCGAGCATCGCGCGGCCGCCGTCGGCCGATTCGTGCAGGCCCGATGCGTCGAGTTCGGCGCGATTGCCGATCTTGAACAGCAGGTGCGAATGATCGAGCGTGATACGGAACGGCGCGCCGGCCTGCTCGACATGCCGCGCGACGCGTGCAACCCGCGCGAAATCCTCGCTCCACATGTCGACGTGCACTTCGAGGCTCGGCAGGCAGCCGGACGGTTCGCCCCATGCATAGGCGCGCAGGTAGAAATCGGCGACTTCGCGATCCGACAGCGGATGGCCGTCCGCGTGATGCGCGAACAGCTGACAGTTGAGCACCGTGCTGCCGAACCGCGCGCCCGCCGCGACGATCTCGGCGACATGCGCTTCGTCGCGGCCCGCGCACCAGATGCCGCCGATCACGCGAATCGGCAGCGCGTGGCGCTCGACCAGCGCGAAATATGGCGACAGGTCCTCGCCGCGCACCGGGTTCTTTTCGACGTAGTCGAACACGCCGGCGGCGGCGACCATCCGGAAGCGCTCGGCGGGCGTGGGCGGCGGCAGCCCGTCGTGTTCGAGCACGCCGTCGAGATTCACGCCGATGAGGATCGGTTCAGCCATCGTCTCCTGTCCGTCGTTGTTCGTGGATGGCTGTCAATGTACGGACGCGCCGCGCAGGCTGCATGACAAACGTTGACGAAAAATCGCCAATGCGGCGATCGATTTTTTCGACGCATGCACGCGCCGGGCCGCATGCCGCATGCCGTGCGGCGGGTTCACGGCTGCAGGTACGCGCTCGTCCTCACGTTCGCCGGACAGAACACGCGGAATTCGACGGGGTCGTGCGGCGGCGGCGCCTCGACGATGCCGCATGCATGCAGCACGTGCTGCAGCGCGGAAATCGCCTGCCCGTCCGGATCCTGGTCGATCGCGAGATCCATCGCGCCGGCTTCGATGAAGGTGCGGTGCAGATCGATCATCTCGTGGCCGATCCATACGACGCGCCCGACCGCGCCGGCCCGGCGCAGCGCCGCCTCGATCCCGGCCGACCCGGCGCCGCTGTTGTAGATCGCGACCACGTCGTCGTGCGCCTGCAGCGCCTTCGACACCGCGCGGTAGCAGCGGTCGTCCTGGTCGAGCGTCTCGACCGGCGCGTCGTCGCAGCGCACCGCGGCGAACGCGTCGGCAAGCTGGTCGCGGCAGCCGGCCATCCGGTCGGCGTGCGCGCGGTAGCCCATGCGGCCGCCGAGCAGCAGCACGCGGCCGGGGCGCGCCGCGAGACGGCCGATGTAGTAGCCGGCCGTGCGCCCGGCGCGATAGTTGTCGATGCCGGCGAAGTGCGCGCGGTCGATGCCGCCGATGTCGGTGACCATCGTGACGACGGTCTCGCCCCGCGCGATCGCGGCGGCCAGCGCGTCGCGCATGCGGGCCGTGTCGTGCGCGGTGACGATCAGCGCCGCGCGCCGGTACGCGGGCCGTTCGATCAGCGCGGCGGCGCGCGCGTCGTCCGCGGCGGGCACGATCGTCCGGTGCACGACCACGCGCCGGTCGAGCATCTGCAGCGAGCGCTGCAGCGCTTGCTGCAACCGCCGGAAGAACGGCGCGTCGGTGTCCGGCAGCAGTACGTCGACGTGGATCAGCCCGTGCCGCGTGTCGGGCAGCTGCCGCGGCACGCCGAGCTGCCGCGCGGCCGCCACCACGCGTTCGCGCGCCTGCGCGGAGACGCTGCCGCGCTCGTTCAGCACGCGGTCGACGGTCGTCGTGCTGACGCCGGCAAGCGCCGCGATCTCGTCGAAGCGCGCGGTGCGCTTGCGCCAGCGCGGCCCGGATTCTCCTGCCATGGTCGTCTCCATCGTGATAGGCGCCATCGATCGCGTGGCGTTGCCGAACGCTAAAGCGATGGCGAAATTTCGTCAACGTTTCGATTGAGCAGCGGAAGCCGGGCGCCTAATTTTGATTCCATCGCAGCGCGTGTCGCGCTTGCATCGCACGAGAACCCCAGGAGACAGACGTGGCCCCTACCGACGACCCGGCACGCAAGCGCAACGCGGCGCGCCGTCAGGAATACCGAATGATCGGCGGCGCGGGCGAGCGCGCGCACGCGGCCGGGCTCGTCAACGCCGCGTGGTACCGGTGCGCGGTGCCGCGGCCGCTGATGAAGCAGTTGATGCAGCGTGGCGACGCCCGTGCGATTCGCGACACGCTGATCTGGTACGCGGCGATCGCGATCAGCGGCGCGCTCGCGTGGCTGGCGTGGCACGCGCATTCGGCATGGGCGATCCCGGCGTTCTTCGTGTACGGCACCCTTTACTGCAGCCCGGCCGATTCGCGCTGGCACGAATGCGGGCACGGCACCGCGTTCCGCACGCGCTGGATGAACGACGCGCTGTACCAGCTCGCATCGTTCCAGGTGTTCCGCCGCGCAACCGCGTGGCGCTGGAGTCATGCGCGCCATCACACCGATACGCTGGTCGTCGGGCGCGATCCGGAAATCGCCGCGCCGAAGCCGACCGACTGGCTCGCACTCGTGCTGAACGTCGTCGCGCTGAAGCACGTGGCCGGCGAGTTGCGCAAGATGATCGCGGCGTCGGTCACCGGCCGGCTCGACGACGAGGAGCGCACCTACGTGCCTGAATCGGAATGGCCGAAGGTCGTGCGCGAGTCGCGCATCCATCTCGCGATCTACGCGCTCGTGGCGGGCGCCGCGATGTACTGGCACACGATCCTGCCGCTGCTCTACATCGGGCTGCCGAGCCTCTACGGCGCATGGCTGTACCTGTATTTCGGCCTCACGCAGCACGCGGGCATGCCGGAGAACGTGCTCGATCACCGGCGCAACTGCCGCACCGTGATGATGAATCCGGTGTTCCGCTTCCTGTACTGGAACATGAACTATCACGTCGAGCACCACATGTTCCCGATGGTGCCGTTCCATGCGCTGCCGAAGCTGCACGAAGCCGTGAAGGCCGACATGCCGCCGCCGTACCGCAGCACGCTCGCCGCGTATGCGGAGATCGTGCCGGCGCTGATCCGGCAGACGCGCGATCCGTCCGATTACGTCGTGCGGCCGGTGCCCGATGCCGCGCGCGCATGACAGCTACCGACCATCCCGACGAAGGAGACACACCCCATGACGCAATGGATCGACACCGGCGCGCTCGACGACATCGACGACGAAGACGTCGCGCGCTTCGATCACGCAGGCCGCACGTACGCGATTTACCGGATCGACGGCCAGGTATACGCGAGCGACGGCCTGTGCACGCACGAGCACGTACATCTCGCGGACGGGTTCGTGATGGATCACGTGATCGAATGCCCGAAGCACAACGGTCGCTTCGACGTACGCGACGGCCGGCCGCTGTCCGCGCCCGCCTGCGAGAAGCTGCGCACGTACCGCGCGAAGATCGAAGACGGTCGCATCCTGATCGAGGTGTGACGCGATGAGCCACGACCGGGTAATGGCGATCGTCGGCGCGGGTCATGCGGGCGGCCGCGCGGCGCAGGTGCTGCGCGCGTCCGGCTGGCGCGGGCGCATCGTGCTGATCGGCGCGGAGCCGCACCCGCCGTACGAGCGGCCGCCGTTGTCGAAGGGCGTGCTGACGGGCGAGCATAGCGCGGCGCAATGCCGGTTGCGCGATGCCGAGGCGTGGGCGGCCGACCGCATCGAGCGGATCGTCGCGACCGTCGAGCGCATCGACCCGCATGCACGCGAAGTGCACGTGTCGGGCGGGCATGGATTCAGCTACGACGCGCTGCTGCTGGCGACCGGCGGCAGCGCGCGCCGTCTGGCCATTCCGGGCGCGGCGCTGGACGGCGTGGTCGCGTTGCGCACGCTCGACGACGCGGCGGCGCTCGGCGCGCGGCTCGTGCCCGACGCACGGATCGTGCTGGTCGGCGGCGGCTTCATCGGTCTCGAAGTCGCGGCGTCGGCGCGGCAGCGCGGCTGCCGTGTGACCGTGCTCGATGCGGCACCGCGGCTGCTCGGCCGGGCAGTGCCGGAAGCCATCGCGACGCGCGTGCATGCGCTTCACGACGAGCGCGGCGTGGCGATCCGTCTGAACCGCAAGCCCGTTGCGATCGAGCGGACCTCGGGCGGGGCGCTGGCCGTCTTGCTCGACGACGGCGACGCGCTGCTTGCCGACACGGTCGTGACCGGCATCGGCATCGAACCGGCCGACGCGCTGGCGCGCGACGCGGGCCTCGCGGTCGAGCGCGGGATCGTCGTGAACGCGCAGCTCGAGACGTCGGCGCGCGGCATCTACGCGGCCGGCGACGTCGCCGTGTTTCCGAGCGCGTTATCGGGGCGGCTGGTTCGGCAGGAGACGTGGCATGGCGCCGAGACGCAGGCGCACGTGGCCGCCCGCAACATGCTCGGCGCGGGCGCACCGTATCGCGACACGCCGTGGTTCTGGTCCGATCAATACGATGCGCAGTTGCAGGTGGCCGGGGAGCCGGCGCTCGGCGTGCAGTCGGTCGCGCGCGTGCTCGGCGACGATGCGGAAATCCATTTCCATTTCGATGCGCTCGCGCGGCTCGTCGCGGCGAGCGGCTTCGGCCGTGCAGCGGGATTCGTGAAGGAAATGCGCGTGGCGAGAATGCTGGTCGAGCGCGGGATCGACGTGACGCCGGCGGCGGTCGCGAACGTCGGCGTGAAGCTGAAGTCGCTGGTGACGGCCATGAATGACCGGCAGAAGAAAGGAGGGGCGTGAAGCGCGCGGCAGTGAACGCCGCGCGCTTCGTTCAAACGGCGATCAGGCCATCGCGTGCAGGCGCAGATACAGCCCGGCTGCCGCGGCGCCGCCGAGCAGCGGGCCGACGACGGGCACCCAGGCATAGCGCCAGTCGCTGTCGCGCTTGCCGGGAATCGGCAGCAGCGCATGCATGATGCGCGGCGACAGGTCGCGCGCGGGGCTCATCGCATAGCCGGTCGGGCCGCCGAGCGAGATGCCGATGCCGAGCACCAGCAGGCCGACGGGCAGCGCGTCGAGTGCGCCGAGGCCGACCTGCGGCGACGCGAGATACAGCACGCCGAGGATCAGCACGAACGTGCAGATCGCTTCGGTCAGCACGTTGTGCGTGGTGCTGCGGATCGCGGGCGCCGTGCAGAACACCGCGAGCTTCAGGTCCGCATCGGCTTCCTTCGCGAAGTGCTGGCGATACGCGAGCCACACGAGCAGCGCGCCGGCCATCCCGCCGAGCATCTGCGCGAGCACGTAGCCGCCCACTTTCGACCATGCGAACTTGCCCGCGAGCGCGAGGCTGATCGTGACGATCGGGTTCAGGTGCGCGCCGCTGAACGACGCGGTCACGTAGACCGCGACGAATACCGCCATCGCCCAGCCCATCACGATCACGATCAGGTCCGCGCCTTTGCCCTTGGTCTTGGCAAGCAGCACGTTCGCGACCGCGCCGTTGCCGAGCAGCACGAGGATCGCCGTGCCGATGAATTCCGCAATATAAGGTGACATGGTTGTCTCTCGTATGTCACGGCGGACTCGCGCATCGCGCGGTCCGCCGGTGTTGTTGTATTTCGTCTGGATTGATTCGGGTTACTGGGCGTCGTCGGCCCATGCCTTCGCGGCGCGTACCGCACGCTGCCAGCCGGCCATGCGCTGCTCGACCTGCTCCTTGGGCATCGACGGGGCGAAGCGGCGATCGAGCTGCCACTGGTCGCGTACTTCGTCGAGGTTCTTCCAGTAGCCGATCGCGAGGCCCGCGAGGTAGGCCGCGCCGAGCGCGGTCGTCTCGGTGATCTGCGGACGCACCGCGTCGACGCCGAGCAGGTCGGCCTGGAACTGCATCAGCAGATCGTTCGCGCTCGCGCCGCCGTCCACGCGCAGCTCGCCGATGCTGATGCCGGAATCGGCTTCCATTGCGGCCAGCACGTCGAGCGACTGGTACGCGATCGCATCGAGCGCCGCGCGGGCGAGATGGGCGGCGCTCGTGCCGCGCGTGACGCCGAACACGGAGCCGCGCGCCCGCGCGTTCCAGTGCGGCGCGCCGAGGCCGGCGAACGCGGGTACGAGATACACGCCGTCGGTATGCGGCACGCTGGCGGCGAGCGCCTCGATTTCCGCGGCCGTCTTGATGAGGCCGACGCCGTCGCGCAGCCACTGCACGACCGCGCCCGCGATGAAGATGCTGCCTTCGAGCGCGTACTGCACGTCGTCGCCGATCTGCCACGCGATCGTCGTGACGAGGTTGTTCTTCGACTCGATCGGCTTGTCGCCGGTGTTCATCATCAGGAAGCAGCCGGTGCCGTAGGTGTTCTTCACCATGCCCGACGTCGTGCACATCTGGCCGAACAGCGCCGCGTGCTGGTCGCCGGCGATGCCCGCGAGCGGGATCTTCGATGCGAACACGGTGGTCTTCGTGTGGCCGTAGATCTCCGACGACGCCTTCACTTCCGGCAGCATGCTGCGTGGGATGTCGAGCAGTTCGAGCAGCTCGTTGTCCCACTCGCGCGTATGGATGTTGAACAGCATCGTGCGCGACGCGTTGGTCACGTCGGTCACGTGCAGCTCGTGCTTCGTGAAGTTCCACACGAGCCAGCTGTCGACGGTGCCGAACGCGAGCTTGCCCTGGCGCGCCTTGTCGCGCGCGCCCGGCACGTTGTCGAGGATCCAGCGGATCTTCGTCGCCGAGAAATACGAGTCGATCGGCAGGCCGGTCTTCGCGCGCACCTTCGCTTCGAGGCCCTGCTTCTTCAGCGAGTCGCAGAAGTCGGCGGTACGGCGATCCTGCCACACGATCGCGTTGTAGACGGGCTGGCCCGTCTCGCGATCCCAGACGATCGTCGTTTCGCGCTGGTTCGTGATGCCGATCGCCGCGATCGACGTGCCGTTCAGGCCCGTGCGCGTGACGGCTTCCGCGGCGACGCCGGCTTGCGTCGACCAGATTTCCTGCGGGTCGTGCTCGACCCAGCCGGGTTGCGGGTAGATCTGTTCGAATTCCTTCTGGGCGATCGATACGATATTGCCCTGGCGATCGAACAGCATCGCGCGGGAACTCGTGGTGCCCTGGTCAAGCGCGAGGATGTACTGGTCCTGCATGTCTCTCATCTCCATCCGTGGATCGGCTTAGTTGTGATGCGCGCCGCATGGGGCGGCGCGTCGGTGAATCAACGTCGGTCAGGCAACTGCAACTGCAATTTGCGTTCGAGTCACGCGTGCGGCGCATGCGCGGCGGCGAACCACGCGTCGACCGCGGCGGTCACGGCATCGAGCGTGCCGGGCGCGACGTGCAGGCCGAGCTTCGAGCGGCGCCACAGAACGTCCTGCGCACAGGTCGCCCATTCGGCGTCGCGCAGGTAGCGCAGCTCGGCGTCGTGGATGCCCGGCGCGATTTCGGCGCCGAGATCGGGGAGCGACGTCGCGCCTTCCACCACGCGTTCCGCACGCGTGCCGTACGCACGCGCATAGCGGCGCGCGAGCGCGGCGGGCAGCCACGGGTGACGTTTCGCGAACGCGCCGGCGAACACGTCGAACTTCGCGTCCGCGATGTCGCCGCCCGGCAGCGCGACGCCGGCCGTCCAGCGCTTCGCGTCGCGGCCGAGCGCGCGGCACAGCATGTCGCCGGCTTCTTCCGCGAGCTTGCGGAACGTCGTGATCTTGCCGCCGAACACCGACAGCAGCGGGGCGCCCGCGCCGTCGTCGAGTTCGAGGCGGTAGTCGCGCGTGACGGCCGACGCGTTCGCCGCGTTCTCGTCTTCCAGCAGCGGGCGCACGCCCGAATAGGTCCAGTGCACGTCGGCCGGCGAGATCTTGCGCTTGAAGTAGCGGTTGATCGAATCGCACAGATACTGCGTCTCGTCGCGATCGATCGCGACCTTCGCGGGATCGTTCGTGTATTCGACGTCGGTCGTGCCGATCAGCGTGAAATCGTGCTCGTACGGAATCGCGAAGATGATCCGCTTGTCCGGGTTCTGGAAGATGTACGCGTGATCGTGATCGAACAGGCGGCGCGTGATGATGTGGCTGCCCTTCACGAGCCGCACGCTGTGATGCGCGCCGCGGCCGAGCGCGCCGTGCAGCACGTCGCCGACCCACGGGCCGGCCGCGTTCGCGATCGCGCGCGCATGCACGACGCGGATCGAGCGGTCGGCGTGCTGCAGCCGCGCTTCCCACTCGTCGCCGCGGCGCTCGGCGGAAACGAGCTTCGTGCGCGTCAGGATCTCGGCGCCGCGCTCCTTCGCATCCATCGCGTTCAGCACGACGAGGCGCGCGTCGTCGACCCAGCCGTCGGAATACACGAAGCCGCGCTTGATCGAGTCGATCAACGGCGCGCCGGCCGCATGGCGGCGCATGTCGATGCCGCGCGAGCCGGGCAGCAGTTCGCGTTTCGCGAGGTGATCGTAGAGGAACAGGCCGATGCGGATCAGCCAGGCCGGGCGCAGGTTCGGCATGTGCGGCATCACGAAGCGCAGCGGCCACATGATGTGCGGCGCCGCGCGCAGCAGCGTCTCGCGCTCCTGCAGCGCCTTGCGCACCAGCCCGAACTCGTTGTACTCGAGGTAACGCAGGCCGCCGTGAATCAGCTTGGTGCTGGACGACGACGTGTGCGACGCGAGGTCGTCCTGTTCGCAGAGCATGACCGACAGGCCGCGGCCGGCCGCATCGCGCGCGATCCCCGCGCCGTTGATGCCGCCGCCGACGACGAGCAGATCGTAGCGATTCGGTTGGGTCACCTGCTGTCCTTATCGTCTGTTGAAATGGGGCGAACACGAAATGTTCGAATTCGAAATTTAACGAACGAAATCGAAAAAGTAAAGTTCGAAAAAGCGGGGCCAGTAGCGTGCGACGCGATCCCGGACGATACTGACGGAATCGACCGTTTCGCGAGGTGAATCATGCGTATTGGGATGTGGGCCGGCGTGTGCGCCGTCCTTCTGGCGGGATGTGGCGCGGGGACGCCGCCGCTCGCGGGCAACTGGCGGGCGCCGTCGTTCGTCGACCTGCAGACGTCGTGCGGCGGCGCGGCGCGCGACTGGGGCACGGACGCGCAGCCGGTGTACTCGACGCTGTACGACGCGTACGTCGCGAAACGGTATCGCGGGCTGACCGAAGCGAACTATTGTGCGTTCGTAAACGAACTTTCGACCCACTATGCGGCGCCCGACGCGGCGGCGCGCGCCGGCTGGATCGCGTATTTCAACGGCGCACGCGCGCAGGCCATCAGCTGGCGGGCGGCGGTCGATCCGACGCTGCGCGGCGGCTGAAGCCGGCGGCGGCGACGGGCAGGCGGGAGGCAGAACGACCGCGCGGCCGGAATCCGGCCGCGCGATCAGGTCAGGTCGGGAACAGCGGGCTTACGAATAGCGGTACTTGATGGATCGCAGCGCGGCGTCGCCGGTCTCGGTCACGCAGTATTTGCGCCCCGAGCCGAGCCCTTCCAGGCGGACGAGTTGTTGTTCGAGCAGGATGTCCAGTTCATCCCGATCCATGTCGCGCTGATCAGGCGCGTCCTTTACAAGCAAGAGCGTGGCGAATTCATGCGGACTCAGCATCGTTCTCTCCATGGCAATCGGACTGCCCGCGCAGCCGGCGTACACGCCGCCGCGCGATACCCCGCGAGGGTATGGCTTGGGGGGAAAAGCTGCATTCGCCGGCCTGCGATTCGCACCGCCCTGGCACAGGCGGATCGGCGAACGGGCCGGGGAACTGGAGTCTAGTCGAGCGCGCAGGCAACGACAAATCATGCCCCGTTAATTTTCCGTTTGACAGAAACGCATGCCACAAGCGGTTCGCGCGCGGCGCCAACTTCTTGATTTCACTTGAAGTTTCAGGTGCGGTGCAGCATCGCGATCGTCATTCCGCGACGTACACCTGGGTGCCGGCGGCGGCGACCGTGTCGGCCATGTCGGGCGGCAGCGGCTTGTCGGTGAAGAGCGCGTGCACCTGGCTCAGATGGCCCTGGCGCACCAGCGCCGGGCGGCCGACCTTCGAATGGTCGGTCACGAGGTAGACGGTGCGCGCATGCTGCATGATCGCCTCGGCGACGCGCACCTCGCGCGTGTCGAAATCGCGCAGCGTGCCGTCGGCCTCGATCGCCGACGTGCCGATGATCGCGTAGTCGACCTTGAACTGGCGGATGAAGTCGATCGCGAGCTCGCCGACGATGCCCTTGTCCCACGGCCGCACGATGCCGCCCGTGATCAGCACCTCGCAGTCGGGGTAGCCGCTCATCATCGACGCGACGTTCAGGTTGTTGGTGATCACGTGCAGCCCGTGATGGCGGTTCAGCGCGCGCGCGACTTCCTCGGTCGTCGTGCCGAGGTTGATGAACAGCGACGCCTGGTCGGGGATGTGCGACGCCGCGAGCGCCGCGATGCGCCGCTTCTCGTCGTGGAACATCCGCTGGCGCGCCGTGTACGACACGTTCTCCGAGCTGGTCGGCAGGCTCGCGCCGCCGTGGTAGCGGCGCAGCAGGTTCAGGTCGGCGAGCCAGTTCACGTCGCGGCGGATCGTCTGCGGCGTCACCGCGAAGTGCGCGGCGAGATCGTCGACGGTCACGAAGCCGTCGCGCTGCACCCATTCGAGCAATTCCTGCTGGCGCGCGTTGAGGGTGAGGCGGGGATCTCGGGTCATGGCTCGATGGTCGTGTCGTGAGACGGAGCGGGTATTGTAAGGGCGGCAACGGCGTTCGGCCGGCCTGCCGGGCGTCGGTGCGCATGATTCATGCGGAAATTACATGGATTCATGTGACAAATGAATTTGTGCGATCGTGCCGATCGCGTTGCAATGGCGGATGGCCCGCGCGTGCGGGCGCGCGTTCATCCCGTTTTCGACAAGGTGGCATCGATGACTGACTTCAACTGGCACAACCCGTATCCGACAACCCGCATCCCGGTGTTCGCGCGCAACGTCGTGTCGACGTCGCACCCGCTGGCCGCGCAGGCCGGGTTGCGGATGCTGTGGAAGGGCGGCAACGCGGTGGACGCGGCGCTGGCCGCGGCCGCCGCGATCACCGTCGTCGAGCCGGTGTCGTGCGGGCTCGGCGGCGATGCGTTCGCGCTCGTGTGGGACGGCGAACGACTGTCGGGACTCAATGCATCGGGCGTCGCGCCGGCCGCATGGAACGTCGACTACTTCCGCCAGCGCCACGGCGAGGACGCGCGCGGCATCGCGAACAAGCCGACCCGCGGCTGGGACACCGTCACCGTGCCGGGCGTGATCGCGGGCTGGGAAGCGCTGCACGCGAAGTTCGGTTCGCTGCCGTTCGCGGACCTGCTCGAGCCGGCGATCGAGATCGCGGAGCGCGGCTATTCGGTGCCGCCGATCGTCGCGCACAAGTGGGCGGCGGCCGTCCCCGAACTGCGGGGCCTGCCGGGTTTCGCGGACACCTTCATGCCGCGCGGCCGCGCGCCGCTCGTCGGCGAACGCGTATGCCTGCCCGGTCATGCGCAGACGCTGCGCACGCTCGCGACGGAAGGCGCCCGGGCGTTCTACGAAGGCACGCTCGCCGAGCGTCTCGCCGCGTTCGCGCGCGAGGGCGGCGGGGCGCTGACCGAAGCCGACCTGCGCGCGTACCGGCCGGAATGGGTCGAGCCGATCGGCAAGCGCTTCGGCCGCCACACGATTCACGAGATTCCGCCGAACGGGCAGGGCATCGCCGCGCTGATCGCGCTCGGCATCGCCGAGCACGCGGGCGTGACCGAATGGCCGGTCGACTCGGTCGATTCGCAGCATCTGCAGATCGAGGCGATGAAGCTCGCGTTCGCCGATGTCTATCGCTACGTCGCCGATCCGCGCGCGATGGACGTCACGCCCGAACAGATGCTCGACGACGCCTATCTCGCCGAACGCGCGAAGCTGATCGATCGCGCGCGCGCGACGCACTTCGCCGCCGGCCGCCCGCATTCGGGCGGCACGATCTACCTGTCGGCGGCCGACGAGCGCGGGATGATGGTGAGCTTCATCCAGTCGAACTACATGGGCTTCGGTTCGGGGCTCGTCGTGCCCGGTACGGGCATTGCGCTGCAGAACCGCGGGCACGGCTTCTCGATGGACCCGGCTTCGCCGAACGTCGTCGCGGGCGGCAAGCGGCCGTTCCACACGATCATCCCGGCGTTCGTCACCGAGCAGGCCAACGGCCGCACCGAGGCCGTGATGAGCTTCGGCGTGATGGGCGGCGACATGCAGCCGCAAGGCCATCTGCAGACCGTCGTGCGGATGCTCGGCTATGGCCAGCAGCCGCAGGCCGCGTGTTGCGCGCCGCGCTGGAAGGTCAACCGCGACTTCACGCTCGACGTCGAGGCGACGATGAACCGCGCGACCGTCGACGGGCTGGCGGCCCGCGGCCATACGATCAAGTCGATCGACGATCCGTACATGGATTTCGGTTCGGGGCAGTTCGTCTGGCGCCTCGATCCCGACGATCCGGAGCGCGGCTACGTGGCCGCGAGCGACAGCCGGCGCGACGGGCTGGCGGCCGGTTTCTGACGGATCGCTTCCAGCTTTCCTTGCAGTTTCCCGGCATCACGGGCGGCCCGGCGGCCGCCCGTTTCATTTGGCGCGGCGCATGTCCATCGAACGCGCGCAAGCGGTTTGAAGGTCTCATCTAACGAACGGCAACGGACGCCGTGGAACTGCGCCTGTCGGGTATGGTCAGTGCTTTGGAGCACGAACATGAAAGTCCGGCTAAGATGCCAGAATGGTTCGGCCGGACCGACTCACTATAAACGCAAGTAAAACGCCGCCGCGGATCGGCTGGCGCCTGTGCCCCAGGCATGGGCCGGCCTCCGCGCGACGACTGGGAGCGCACCACCATGGACACCAAAACGACGCATGTGATGCCGTGGCGTATCGAGGACATCGACCTGAACCGGATCGATCGTCAGCGTGCCGCCGCGAACGAGGATTTGCTGCTGCTGCTGTGCGCGTCGTCGTTCATCGAAAGCGGCTCGGATCTCTATACGAGCAATCTGAGCGAATTCTTCAATGACGATCCGGAAGTCTCCGCATGGCTCAACAATGCATGGGAGCCCGAAGAATTGCAGCACGGCCGCGCGCTGAAGGCGTATATCGCGCACGTGTGGCCCGAGTTCGACTGGGATACGGCCTTCGCGAATTTCTTCGCCGAGTATTCGAAGACCTGCTCGGTCGAGGCGTTCGAAAAAACCCGCGCGCTCGAAATGGTCGCACGCTGCGTCGTCGAGACGGGCACGGCCACGCTCTATCGCGCGATCAACGAATGCTCGGACGAGCCGGTGCTGAAGGAAATCACCGACAACATCCGCACGGACGAAGTGCGTCACTACAAGCACTTCTTCAAGTTCTTCAAGAAGTACAACCAGGTCGAAGGCAACGGCCGGCTCGCGGTCCTCGGGGCGCTGGCGCGCCGCGTGATGGAAATCAAGAACGAGGATTCCGAGATCGCGCTGCGCCACGTGTTCGCGATCCGCTATCCGGACCGCGTCGGCGACAGCCAATACAACCGCGAGCGCGCCGCACGCATCAATTCGCTCGTCCGGCGCAACCTGTCTGCCGACATGTGCGTGAAGATGCTGCTCAAGCCGCTCGACCTGCCCGCGAAGATCCAGCCGGGCGTCCACTATCCGCTCACGAAGATCACGCGGCACGTTTTCCTGCGCTGATCGCCGCGGCACGGCCCGTCGCGCGTATGCTGGTGCATTCTCATCCGATTCGCGCCCGGGCCACGCCATCATGACCGATACCCATCGCCACGCGCTCGAACAATGGACGTTCGACGCGTGGCCGCCCGCCGTCGTGTCGCTGTTCGACGGCACCGCGCTCGAGCGTCATGCCGACCTCGCCGCGTCGCTGATCGTCGCGACCGACGACGGCCAGTTGCGCACGACGCTGCTCGGCGTCGGCGAGATCTACGCACATGATGCACGCACGCTGCTGATCGCGCTCTGGCCGCAGTCGCGGGCGGCGCGCGCGATCGCGCAGCGGCGCACGGCCGCGTTGACGCTCGTCGCGGACGGTGCGTTCTTTCAGGCGCAACTGGAGATGGCGCCGCTCGAAGGAGACTTCGGCGGCCTGGCCGGATTCGCTGCGACGATCGCGCACGGCGATGCGCAGCGGGTCGGCTATGCGCGTCTCGCGACAGGCGTCACGTTCACGCTGGAAGGGGAGCGCGCCGCGGTGCTCGCACGCTGGCGACGCCAGATCGAGCACCTGCGGCGCGCGGCCGCGCGGCTTCAGTGACCGCGCTGGCCGCTGCGCGACGAACGGTTGCGGTTCGGATGCGCGGCGTTGCCGCTTGCCGGGCGGGCGCCGTTGCCGCCGCCTGCCGGACGTCCGCCGCCATTGCCGCCGGCCCCGCCTTGCGTGCGCGGCTTCGCGGCCTTCTGCTGCGCGGCCTTCGGTTGCGCGTTGCCGTCGCGCTTCGCGGCCGGCTGGCCTGAGCCGCCGGCACGCGGCTGACGATTGCCGCCGCCACCGCCACGCGGCTGCTGCTGGCCACGGCGCTGCTGGATCGGCTCCGGTTTCGCGTTCGGATCGGGTTCGAAGCCCGCGATCACTTCCTGCGGAATCTCGCGCTTGATCAGCCGCTCGATGTCGCGCAGCAACTGCTTCTCGTCGACGCACACGAGCGACACGGCTTCGCCGGTCGCGCCCGCGCGGCCCGTGCGGCCGATCCGGTGCACGTAGTCTTCCGGCACGTTCGGCAGATCGAAGTTGACGACGTGCGGCAACTGGTCGATGTCGATCCCGCGCGCGGCGATATCGGTCGCGACGAGCACCTGCAGCGTGCTGTTCTTGAACTCGGCCAGCGCGCGCGTACGGGCCGACTGGCTCTTGTTGCCGTGGATCGCCATCGCGCTGATGCCGTCCTTCGTCAACTGCTCGGCGAGCCGGTTCGCGCCGTGCTTGGTGCGCGTGAACACGAGTACCTGGAACCAGTTGTGTTCGCGGATCAGGTGCGTGAGCAGTTCGCGCTTGCGGTCGCGGTCGACCGGGTGGATCTTCTGCGCGACGCTCTCGGCGGTCGTGTTGCGGCGGGCGACCTCGATCAGCGCGGGCGAGTCGAGCAGGCTGTCGGCGAGCGCCTTGATTTCATCGGAGAAGGTGGCCGAGAACAGCAGGTTCTGGCGCTGCGGCGGCAGCTTCGCGAGCACGCGCTTGATGTCGTGGATGAAGCCCATGTCGAGCATCCGGTCGGCTTCGTCGAGCACGAGGATGTCGAGATCCGACAGGTCGATGGTCTTCTGCTGCATGTGGTCGAGCAGGCGCCCCGGCGTCGCGACGACGATGTCGACGCCGCGCTTGAGCGCATCGATCTGCGGATTGATGCTGACGCCGCCGAACATCACGGTCGAGCGCAGCTTCAGGTACTTGCTGTACGCGCGCACGCTTTCCTCGACCTGGGCGGCGAGTTCGCGCGTCGGCGTGAGGATCAGCGCGCGCACCGCGCGCTTCGCGCCGCGGTGCTCGGCGTAGAACGTGTGCAGGCGTTGCAGGATCGGCAGGGTGAAGCCGGCGGTCTTGCCGGTGCCGGTTTGCGCGCCGGCGAGCAGGTCGCCGCCGCCGAGGACGGCCGGAATGGCCTGCTGCTGGATCGGAGTCGGCGACGTGTAGCCGAGCTCGTTGACCGCCTTGACCAGCGGTTCGGCCAGGCCGAGAGATTCGAAAGACATAGATACCACTCTTGAGTTTTATGATCGGCGATGCATCGCGCGGCCCGCGCGGCAAACCTGCATCGCAAAACAGCCAAAAAGCAAAAGGGCGCGGCCGCGGTTTCCCGCAGCCGCGCCCCGTTTGTGTGCGCCGCTTCTTAGTCGAGCGGCGCGGAACGCAGATCGCTCACCTGTTGCGGCGAGATCGGCGTACCGTTGTTACCCCATGACATCCGGATATACGTGACAACCGCCGCGACTTCCTGGTTCGACAGCGACTGCGCGAACGGCGGCATCCCGTACGGACGCGGATTCTTGAACGTGCTCGGCGGGTAGCCGCCATTCAGCACCATGCGGATCGGGTTGACGGCCGATTCCATCATGATCGAGTGGTTGCCCGCGAGCGGCGGATAGGCCGGCGGCTTGCCCGCGCCGTTTTCGGCGTGGCAGGTCGCGCAGTTGTCCGCGTAGATCTTCTTGCCCTGTTCGAACAGCGCGTTGCCGAACTGCTTCGACGGCTCGTACTGCATGTTCTTCGGCGCTTCAGCCTTCTGCGGGATCGACTTCAGGTACGTCGACATCGCGCGCGTATCTTCGTCGGTCATGTACTGCAGGCTGTTGTGGACCACGTCCGCCATCGGGCCGAATACCGCGCCCTTCTGCGACACGCCGGCCTGCAGCAGGTCGGACAGCTCCTGCACGTGCCAGTCGCCGAGGCCGAGTTCCTTGTCGTTCGTCAGCGACGGCGCATACCAGTTCTGCAGCGGGATCAGGCCGCCGGCGAACGCCGACGAGTTCACCGGGCCGCCCATCATGTTGATCGACGTGTGGCACATCGAGCAGTGGCCGAGGCCTTCGACGAGATACGCGCCGCGGTTCCATTCGACCGACTTCGTCGGATCCGGCTTGTACTCGCCTTCCTTGAAGAACAGCGTGCGCCAGCCGATCAGCAGGTTGCGGTTGTTGAACGGGAACTTCAGTTCGTGCGGACGGCTCGGCACCGACACCGGCGGGACCGAACGCAGGTACGCGTAGATCGCGTCCGAATCGGCGCGCGTGACCTTCGTGTAGCTCGCGAACGGGAAGCCCGGATACAGCAGGCTGCCGTCCTTCGAGCGACCCGTGTGCATCGCGCGGTAGAAGTCGTCCGACGTCCACTTGCCGATACCGTTCTGGTCGTCCGGCGTGATGTTCGGCGTGTACATCGTGCCGAACGGCGTCGCCATCGGCAGGCCGCCCGCGAACGACTTGCCGCCGCGCACCGTGTGGCACGCGATACAGTCGCCGACGCGCGCGAGGTATTCGCCCTTCTTGATCAGCGCGGCCTGGTCGGCCGGCGTGGCCGCGACGGCGGCAGCGCCGTGCAGCGTGTCGTTGCCCGGCCACAGGACCGGCACGAGGGCGGCAGCCGCGACGATCGCGACGGCCGAGAGTGCAAACAGGGACTTGCGTTTCATTGTGTCTGTCTCCCTTGCCTTATTGCGGTTCGCTGCCGCAGGCGAGCGGAGTCTTCATCGAACGCGCCGGGGCCGGCACGGGGTTGGCGGGCGCCGGTTGCGCGGCGAGCCATGCGGTCACGGCCGTCACGTCTTCGTCGGACAGCTTCGCGGCGATGTCGTGCATGCAATCGGGCGCCTTCGCGTGGCGGTTGCCCGAGCGCCATGCGCCGAGCTGGGCGCTCAGGTAATCGGCGTGCAGGCCGACGAGGCCCGGGATCGCCGGCTGCATGCCGGTCAGCCCCGCGCCGTGGCAGGCCACGCAGGCCGGCAGCTTGCGGGCCGGGTCGCCCTGCGTGACGAGCTGCTTGCCGCGTGCGAGCGTCGCGGCCGGCAGCGTCGGCTTCGCCGGCGTCGGGTACGGCGGACGCTCGGCCGAGAAGTGCTCGGCGATTTCGCGCAGGTAGTCGTCGTTCAGGTACGTGAGCAGATAGTTCATCGGCGGGTACTTGCGCCGGCCGTCGCGGAAGTTGACGAGCTGGTTGTACAGGTACTCGGCCGGCTTGCCGGCAAGACGCGGGAAATAGTCGTTGTCCGTGCCCTGGCCGTGGACGCCGTGGCATGCGGTACAGCCGCGCACGCGCTCGGCCATGGTATCGGGTGCCTTGAGCGGCGCCTGCTGGGCGTGCGCTTGCTCCGTGGGCTTGGTCTGCGCTTGGGCAGCGCTCATAAGGCCCGCGCCGCCGATCATCAGAACGGCGAGCAGCGGACGGAAGAGGCGTCTTGAAGACACACGAGACTCCATGTTTATTCGTCGGGGACCTTGTCCGGGCTACGATCGGCTCGGCGCATGGACGGCAGGACAGCCGGGCTGCTGCGACGCGGCATTCTATCATCGATGGGTAATGACGGCTATTTGACGAAAGGACATCGGTTCCTGTCCGTTTGCGACTTGCGACAATTTGACGCGCATTGCACGACGGTCGAGTGAACCGGCGTGCGCTTTCACCCTCGAAGACCGTACACTCGCGGGTCGCGCGGCGCCGCCTCCGCCGCTGACCCAGTCATTTCTCCCGTTTCCGGATTCATCGATGACGTTTTCTACCGTGCCGTTGCCTGCCTCACGCTGTCCGTCCCGTTGCCGCCGCGCTGCCGGCCTGCCGCTTGCGGGAGGGTGCGCGTGATGAAGTTCGACAGCTTGTGGATCGGCCAGGTCGCGCTCGCGGCGCTGATGGATGCGGCGTTCGCGATGGCGGTCGGCTCGGCGCTGCTCAAGGCGTGGCTCGGCAAGGACGGCGCGCGGCCGGTCATCGCGCCGTCGCACCCGGCATGGCTGCGCGCGCAACATTCGCTGGTGGCGGCCGCGCTGGCGCTGGTGCTCGCCGATCTCGGCTGGCTCGTGTACGAGGCCGCGGCGATGAGCGGCGCGGGGCTCGGCGGCGCGTTCGCCGCGATTCCCGTCATGCTGATGCAGACGCACACGGGCTTCGCATGGAGCGTCGCGTTCGCCGGCGCGGTGCTGCTCGCGATCGTCGCGCTCGCGAAGCCGGACGGCCCGCTCGCGCATGCGGTGCTGTGGTTCGCGGTGATCGTGGTGGCGGCCGGCAAGGCGTCGCTCGGCCATGCGGCCGACAGCGGCGTGCTGTCCGCGGCGGTCGGCGTGCAGACGCTGCACCTGCTGGCCACCGCCGTATGGGGCGGCCTCGTGCTCGCGGGCGGGCTCGCGGTGTTGCCGGCGCTCGGGACGTCGGTCGCGCGCGGCGCGCTGATCCGCATCGGCCAGCACCTGTCGCGCACGTCGATCGTCGCAGTCGTCTTCGTGCTCGGCACCGGCGCGCTCAACGCGATCCGCGGGCTCGGCGGCTCGCTCGCGCCGCTCGACGGCAGCACGTGGGGCCGCGTGTTGCTGCTGAAGCTGCTGCTCGTCGCGCTCGCGCTCGTGCTCGGCGGGCTCAACCGCTTCTCGGCGCTGCCGCGCCTGCGCCGCACCGCGTCGACCGAGGACGCGCACACGTTCCGCAACATCCTGCATCTCGAAGGGATGACGATGATCGGCGTGTTCGTCGCGGCGGCCGTGCTGTCGTTCAGCGTGCCGGGCTTCGCGGCGCTCGGCTGACGGCCGGACGGCGCGGCGCCGGGCGCCGGCGCGCGCCGCGCGCGTGGCGCGGATGCAAGAACGGCCGCCTTGTCGGGGCGGCCGTGTCGAACGCGTGGCGCGGCACGCGTGCGTCGCTCTTATCTCACGCGTTCGTCACCACTCGGCGACGCTGCCGTCCGCGTGGCGCCACACCGGGTTGCGCCAGCGATGGCCCGTCTTCGCCATCTCGCGCACCTTCTCCTCGTTCACGTCGATGCCGAGCCCCGGGCCCTGCGGGATCGCGACGAAGCCGTCCTCGTAGCGGAACACCTCGGGGTTGCGCAGGTAGTCGAGCAGGTCGTTGCCCTGGTTGTAGTGGATGCCGAGGCTCTGTTCCTGGATGAACGCGTTGTAGCTGACCGCATCGAGCTGCAGGCACGCGGCGAGCGCGATCGGCCCGAGCGGGCAGTGCAGCGCGAGCGCCACGTCGTAGCTTTCCGCGAGCGTCGCGATCTTGCGGCACTCGGTGATGCCGCCCGCGTGCGACGCGTCCGGCTGGATGATGTCGACGTAGCCGCCCGCAAGGATGTGCTTGAAGTCCCAGCGCGAGTACAGCCGCTCGCCGAGCGCGATCGGCGTGTTGGTCTGGTTGACGATGTCGCGCAGCGCCTCGGCGTTCTCCGACAGCACCGGCTCCTCGATGAACATCAGCTTGTACGGATCGAGTTCCTTCGCGAGCACCTTCGCCATCGGCTTGTGCACGCGGCCGTGGAAGTCCACGCCGATCCCGACGTGCGGGCCGACCGCGTCGCGCACCGCCGCGACGTTCGCGATCACTTGCTCGACCTTGTCGTAGGTGTCGACGATCTGCAGCTCCTCGGAGCCGTTCATCTTCACGGCCTTGAAGCCGCGCTCGACGACCGCGCGCGCATTGTTCGCGACGTCGCTCGGCCGGTCGCCGCCGATCCACGAATACACCTTGATGCGCTCGCGCACCTGGCCGCCGAGCAACGCGTGCACCGGCACGCCGTGATGCTTGCCCTTGATGTCCCACAGCGCCTGGTCGACGCCCGCGATCGCGCTCATCATGATCGGGCCGCCGCGGTAGAAGCCCGCGCGGTACATCACCTGCCAGTGATCCTCGATCAGGAGCGGGTCGCGGCCGACGAGGTAGTCGGCCAGTTCCTGCACGGCGGCCTCGACCGTGTGCGCGCGGCCTTCGACGACCGGCTCGCCCCAGCCGACGACACCCTCGTCGGTTTCGATCTTGAGGAACAGCCAGCGCGGCGGGACGACGAAGGTTTCGAGGCGGGTGATTTTCACGATGCGAGTCTCCATGATTGACCGGCGCGACCGTTCGGGCGCGGCGCACGATCCGTGCTTTCGCGGTTATCCTAGCGTAGTCGAATAAAAAATAGTATTAATAGCATTAATGTGCAGATAGTGGGCAGCCCGCCCGACGGAGAACGATCATTCAACGCGACCTGCATGGACAGACGGCTTTCCGGCTCGCGACGGCGATCCTGCGCGGCGACTATCCGCCCGAATCGCTGCTGCCGAGGGAACCCGACCTGATGGAGATGTACGGCGTGAGCCGCACGGTGATGCGCGAGGCGCTGCGCACGCTGACGTCGAAGGGGCTGGTCGAATCGCGGCCGAAGGTCGGCACGCGCGTGCGGCCGCGCCAGGCGTGGAACCTGCTCGACGCCGACCTGCTCGACTGGTATGCGCGCGTCGCGCCGCCGCTCGCGTTCGCGCTGAAGCTGCAGGAAATGCGCGAGATGATCGAGCCGTACGCGGCCGCGCTCGCCGCCCGCGCGCATACGCCCGACGCGTTCGACGCGATCGAGGGCGCGGCGCGCGCGATGGCCGCCGCGCGCAACGTCGACGAATGGGTGCGCGCCGACCTGCGCTTTCACCTGAGCGTGCTGGAGGCCGGCGGCAACGAGCTGCTGGTGCCGCTCGGCGCGCTGATCGATCGCACGCTCGAGGCGCAACTGCAGTTGAATGCGCGCCGGGCGGACGTTTACAACGCGTCGCTGGCCGAGCATACGGCCGTCAGCGACGCGATCCGCGTGCGCGACGAGGACGGCGCGCGCCGCGCGATGGCGACGCTGCTCGCGGTGACGCGTGCGCGGATCGAGATGTCGTGACGGAAGCGGGGCGGGCGGCGCCGTTGCGGTGCCGTCAGGCGTTCGCGCAGCCGCCCGGCTTGTGGATGCGTTCCGTCGACGGCGGGTACTTCGCGAGCAGGCTCGCTGGCCGCCGCGGCCGCGCGACCAGGTCGCCGCCGCAGTTCGGGCACTGGCCTTTGAGCACGTCGTCGGCGCACGTCGCGCAAAAAGTACATTCGAACGTACAGATGCGCGCGTCCGTCGAATCCGGCGGCAGATCCTTGTCGCAACATTCGCAGCCGGGGCGCAGTTCAAGCATGACGGTCTCCTTGACGGGTGAGGGGGCGCCGCACATTGCGTGCGGCGCATGCGAGCGCTACTGTACGCGTTTGGATCGGCCCGGCCAACGGTGTCCCGCCCGGGCGCCGGCGCTGCGCACGGGCTGCACCGGGAGACGACCATGCTTTATCGCGGAAGCTGTCATTGTGGAGACGTGACGTTCGAGGCGGAAGGCGACCTGCAGGGCGTGATGGCGTGCAACTGCTCGATCTGCCGGCGCAAGGGCGCGCTGATGTGGTTCGTGCCGCGCGACCACATGAAGCTGCTGACGCCCGACGAAAATCTCGCGACCTACCTGTTCAACAAGCACGTGATCCGGCATCGCTTCTGCAAGCGTTGCGGGATTCACGCGTTCGGCGAGGGTGTCGATCCGAAGGGCACCGCGATGGCCGCGATCAACGTGCGCTGCATCGACGGCGTCGATCTCGACGCGCTGCCCGTCACGCACTACGACGGCCGCTCGCACTGACCGGCGCGCCGGTGCGGGCGCCTGCGCGCGGCGATCGGGTCAGGACGGGTGCGCGGTCGTCGCGCCCGGCGCGGGCGTTTCCGCCTGCGGCGCCGGGCCCGCGGTGCGCGTGCCGGCGTCGGCCGGCCGTTCGATCAGCGGCGCGAGCGCCGGCGCCATCGACTTCAGCAGCTGCACGGCCATCGCGCTCGTGAAGTCGTAGCGCGCCGCGTATGGCTCGTGCGCGGTCGCCGTCAGCACGCCGAAGAACCGGTCGCCGATCGCGAACACGAAGGTGCCGCTGCGGTTGACCTTGCGCGATTCGATCAGCCGCGCACCGCGCGCATACACGTTGAAGCGCTGGTCGCCCGTGCCCGTCTTGCCGTACACGTCGAGCGTCTTGCCGTCGGGCAGCGTGAGCCCGCTCGCGAGGCGGCGCGCGGTGCCGTTGAGCACGACGTCGCGCAGCAGCGTGTGCGCCACCTTGACGATCTCCGGCGGCAGTATCGGCTGAGGTTGCGCGGCCGCGCGCACGAAGCGCGTTTCGTACGGCGTGCCCTTCGCGAAATCGAGCCGCGTGATCGTCTCGGTCGGCGCCTTCTGGCCGCCGTTCACGATCAGGCCGATCAGTTTCGCGAGCGCGTCGGGCTGGTCGCCCGATGCGCCGATCGCGGCCGCATACGACGGCGTCACTTCCGCGAACGGATAGCCGAGCGCGCGCCACGACTTCGTGATCTCCGCGTACGCGCGCAGCTCGACCATGCGGCGGATGCGCCGGTCCTGCGTCGCGTGGTAGCGGGTCTTGTACAGCCACGAATACGTGTAGAAACGCGCGTCGCGACTGTCGCGCTGAACGTCCGCGAGCGACGCGGCGGGATGCGCGCGCAGGTAGTTGAGCGTCCACAGCGCGAGCGGATGCACGCTCGCGATATAGCCGCGGTCGTTCAGGTTGAAGCGGTCGATCGCGTATTTCGCGTAGAGCGCGGCGAGATCGTCGTCGGACAGCGTCGCGGCCGGCGTGCCCTTCAGTTGCGCGCGCATCCGCGCGGCGAACCACGCGACCGATTCGTTCGGCGCGACGCTGCGCAGCACCGTCGCGAGCTTCGGCGGCGACTTGCGTACGTCGCGCAGCATCAGCGCGAGCGCGTCGTCGGGCGCCTTGCCCGCATAGCGCGTGTAGTAGCGCTTCACGTAGACCTGGCTTTCTCCGTCGACGAACTGCTGCAGGTAGTGCTGGCGCTGGGCGGGATCGTTCAGCCACGACGACGACGGTCCGGCCGCCTGCAGCGTCTCGTAGTGGACGATGTCGCGCATCAGCCGCACGAACACGAGGTTCACCGAGTGCTCGAACGCCGTGTGCAGCGTCATGATGCGGCCGTTGTCCGACTTCTCGAAGTTCGAGAACACCTGCGCGCCGCCGCCCGTGTAGAACACGTCCGGGCTCGCCGAGTACTTGCGTTCGACGGACGCATCGAGCATCGCCTGCAGCGAGCGGTCGCGCGTATGCGACAGGTAGTCGAGCGCCCAGCGCGACAGCCCGTCGATCGGATCGGGCTTCACGCGCGCCAGCTCCGCGTTCGACAGGTTCGCGTAGCGCGCATGCAGGTCGGAGACGATCTGCAGGTACGTGATCAACGTGCGCAGCTTCGCGGTCGAACCGAGGTTGATGCGGCCGCCGCGATTCACGTCGAACGGCTGGTTCACACTGTCGGTCTGCACGCGCAGCAGGTTCGCGCCGTTGCGATGCTCGTACAGCGTGAAGCTGTACGTCAGGTGCGACGGGTCGTCCTTCGGCGCGAGCATCTCGAAGCCGTACAGGCCGGCCGCCTGCGCGCCGTCGCGGGTCGACGCCTGCGCGAGCCGCTGGGCGACCGCCTGCTGCACGCCGTTGTCGAGCGTGCTGGTCGCTTCCAGGTCGAGCTGGTCGAGCTGGTACAGGTCGGCGATGCCGAGCGCCGACAGCAGCGACGCGCGCGCGGACGTGACGGCCTTGCGCGACACGAACGACTGCACGCGCGCGGCGGCCGGCGGCGCGCTGCGTTCGATCTGCGCGGCGAGCGCCGCATCGCGCAGCGCGGGCGAGATCACGCCGCCGTTCGACAGCAGCCGCAGGTAGCTGTCGGTCAGCTTCTGCAGCGCCGGATACCCGCGATTCAGGAAGTACGACGGCGCGCGCTGCGCGATCAGCAACGACAACACCTCGCGGAACGTCTTGCCCTGCTGGTCGACGTTGTCGCCGGTCGTCGGCGCGGACAGGATGCGGTTCACGTCGTTGAAGTCGCGGCCGTACCACGCGGCGAGACCGTCGCCGATACCGGTGATTTCGCCCACGTGCGGCCGGGCGGCGAGCGGCACCGAATTCAGGTAGCGCACGACGATCGAGCGGCGCGCGAGCATCGTCTGCGGGCCGTTCAGGTACGCGAGGATCGACGCGGACGCGATCTGCCGCAGTTTCTCCGGCGGCGTCGCGGTACGGCCGTCGGGCGAGTGGCGGAACTTCTCGATCTGCGTCGCGAGCGTGCTGCCGCCCGGGCGCGCCTGGTGGTGATTGACGACGTGCAGCGCCTGGTCGGCGAGCGCGCGGCTGAAGCGGCCCCAGTCGATCGCCGGGTTGCGGTTCGGCTGGTTCGGGTCGAGCAGGTAACGATCCTCGATGAACATCAGCGAATCGACGACCATGCGCGGCACCGTGTCGAAATCGGCGTACACGCGCTGCGGGAACACGGTCGCGAACAGCGGCGAGCCGGTCGAGTCGAACAGCATCAGCCCGGTCTGGTCTTTCTCTTCGTAAGGCAGGAACAGGCCATGATCGGCGAGCGCCAGCATCCGGTCGGAATCGCGCGCCTGCTTGCCGACGACGAAGCCGCGCGCGAGCAGCCGCTGCTGGAACGCGGGAATCATCGAATAGCCGAGGCGTTGATCGTACGGCCCGTTCGCGGGGAAACGGATGTGGTTGCTCGCGCCCGTTTCGACCGTGTAGCCGACGTCGCGGGTGAGCTCGGACAAATAGTGCGCCTGCAGGCGCGACGTCGCGATTTCGGTCATCACGAGCCTCACCACGACCGCGATCGCGATCACCAGCGCGGCCAGCAAGGACCACTTGATCCACGTCCAGACCGATGCAGCTCCGGTCACGCGCGGCAGGATGCGATTCAGCGGCCGATTCATGGCGGCGTCTCCCTGAAGGCGCGGGCTCCGGCCGCACCTCATTAAGGATTAGTGTAGTCCTCCGCAGCGGGCTGCCAAGGGTGGTTCACTACTGAGATGCAGCGGCGCAACACCCGTGCCCGCACCGGAATCGTGCGCCGCGAGGCCGGGCCCGCGCGCGGGTGCGGCCTCGCGGTACACGTCGTCCCGCATCCGCGTTCGAAAGCCATCTGGCACCGAAAAGACCGTCGCGATCGCATCATTCAACTGACGAAATGTTCGACGAGGTGATCGATGAAAAGGCGGGATTTACGCGGAAAGTGCTTGCGGCTCGGGTATGCGACGTTCATCTGGAGCGCTTCGAGACGATAGTCGGCGAGCAGGGCCAGAAGCTGGCCATCATGAAGATCCGGTTCGGCGAGGAAGTCCGGCAGGACTGCGATGCCCATGCCGGCAAGCGCCCAGTTCCGGATCATGCCGAAGTTGTTCGACGACGCGGCCTTGTTCGGGCGCACCGTGACACGCGTCTGGTCGTGCTCGAACGTCAGGTAATCGCTCGCGAAGTCGGCATGGAACACCAGGCATGCATGCGTGGCGAGATCGTGCGGATGGGCCGGCGAGCCGTGCCGGCTGACATATTGCGGCGACGCGCAGACGACGCGTTGGAATTGCATGAGCGGGCGCTTCACCAACGTGCTGTTGCCGATGTGCTGCGACAGCAGCAGCCCGATATCGAAGCCTTCCGACACGAGGTCGACATGGCGGTCGACGATCGTGACTTCCGGCACGATGTTGGGATGGCGTGCCTTGAACGCGTCGATCGCGGGCGCGAGCACGTGCATGCCGAACATGACCGGCGCGGCGATCTTCAGCGAACCGATCGGTTCCTGGTGCATCGACGCGATCGTTTCCTCGACGCGGTCGATTTCCTCGATCACGTGACGCATCTGCGCCAGGTAGAGGTGGCCGGCGTCGGTCAGCGACAGGCTGCGGGTCGTGCGATTCAGCAGGCGCGCGCCGAGCCGGTTCTCGATGCTCATGATCATGCGGGTGGCCGACGAATTGGAGATGTTCAGTTCGGTCGCGGCGCGCACGAAACTTTGTAGTTCGGCAACCTTGACAAATAGTCGCATTGGAAGGAGTTCGTCCATTTTTTTGCCTAGAATCAGAAATTGTTTATTTAATTCTATCTTCCAATTTGCTGTTCAGAGCGTCGGACGATGGAGGAAAAAAGTATTATGAAACGACAGGTTGATTTGATGGCTGGGAAGCCCGGAAAATATAGGGTTTCGGCGTTTTGGTAGCGCTGGTTTGCGTCCGGTTAAGGGTAATTTTTACAACCATTTTTAGTAATTGTACGAATGTTCATACGATTGTTTTTTTCACGTATTTGAGATATCGGGCGATTCGATTTTATCGAGATAAAGTATTTCCGGCGTTTTTGCGCCATCGTGCCGACGCACGGCCGCGACGAAGCAGCGGATCGAACCGTCGCATGCAATCGTGTCCGGCCCATCGCGGCGCGCGAGCAGGCTGGCCGACACGGCGGGGAATCGTTGCCCCGATATCGATCCAGGCCATGCTCGCGCATCCGGCCGGCCACCATGAGGCGGTTCGGCGCGCGGTGTGGGCGTACGGTCGGCGGGCGCCGACGCGGCAGGGGCGCGTTTGCCGCGAAACGGCCGCGGCGCGTCGGTGGAGGGCTGCCGGCCGCGTGGATCGGCTGCGGGGGCCGCGAGCGGTGATATGCTCGCGGGACGCCCGCGACCGACGGGCGGTTTCACGATGCCCGTGCACGGCTGCGTTGCGCGGCGTTTCCGAGGGAAGAACCGACATCATGAGCCGCAAATTCATTCTGAAGGGCGACACGACCGATCACGGCGGCGTCGTGCTCGAAGGGATCGCCAATTCGTCGTTCGACGGGCGCGAACTCGCGTATCTCGGCGCATCCGTGTTCTGTGCGGCGTGCAAGTCGCCGGGCGTGATCGTGTCGGACGGCGGCGAGCGCACGATGACCGTGATGGGCAAGGTCGTCGCGCTCGAACACGACCTGTGCCAGTGCCAGTGCACGCCGCAGCCGAAACTGATCGCATCGCAGGCAACCGGGACGATCTCGGGCTGAGTCCCGCCGCCCGCAGGCGCTCGTCGTTCGCGCGGCATCGCGGCGCCGATACCGGCCGTCAGGCGCTGCCTTCGGTCTCGATCACGAGGATGCGCGCGGCGCCAAGCGGATGCGCAACATGTTCGGTGCCGACCGTCGCGTGGAATACGTCGCCCGTTTCGAGCACCGTCGCGTGCTCGACGCCTGCTTCGCGGTAGCGCATCTCGACGCGGCCATCGAGCACCGCGAACACTTCCTCGCCGTCGTTCACGTGCCAGCGATACGGCTGGTCGGTCCAGTGCAGCCGGACCGTGATGCCGTTCAGGTTCGCGATGTCGAGGGCGCCCCACGCGCGGTCCGCGGTGAATGCGGCACTCCGGATGATGTTCATCGATGTGTTCTCCGGCGCGTGTGTGCGCCGCTCTCCCGTGATTTTTCCGACATCCGCCTTCAGCGCGACGTGGCGCGCAGCGCCTGCTCGACGATCTGCTTGCGCTTCGCGAAGCCGGCCGCCGTACGTTCGGTGACGCGCGTCACGACCGCGGCCGGCGCGGTGTCGGGCGAGCCGGCGTCGAACGGCGGCGCGGGCGCATATTCGAGCTGAAGCTGGATCGCCTGCGCTTCTTCGTCGCCGACGAGCTCCGCGGCGATCGTCAGCGCGAAGTCGATGCCGGCCGTCACGCCGCCGCCCGTGACCAGGTTGCCGTCGCGCACGACGCGCTCGCGCACGGGTATCGCGCCCAGCGGTTCCAGCAGCGAGTGGAACCGCCAGTGCGTCGTCGCGCGTCGTCCGCGCAGCAGGCCGGCCACGCCGAGCAGCAGCGAGCCCGTGCAGACCGACGTCACGTAGCGCGCGGTGGCCGCACGCTGCTGCACGAACGCGATCGTTTCGGCATCGAGCAGCAATTCGTTGATGCCGATCCCGCCCGGGATGCAGATCACGTCGAGCGGCGGGCAGTCGTCGAACGTGCAGGTCGGCGCGAGCGCGAGGCCGCTGCTCGACGCGACCGCGTCGCGCGACTTCCACACCAGATGAACGGCCGCGTCCGGCAGTGACGCGAGCACGTCGTGCGGGCCGGTGAGGTCGAGTTGCTGGACGCCCGGAAAGACGAGAAGGCCGATGTGAAGTGTCATGCGAAGGCTCCGGAGAGGAAGGGAACGCGCCGTTCGGCACGGGATGGACAGATCGATTCTAGGCGCGTAGTGTTTGGCGAAATTGCCATATCACCCACGTTTTCAGCCAATCGCCATGCCTGCCGCCGCCCCGCGTTCGATCCTGATCTTCGCGTTTCCCCGTGCGCAGTTGCTCGATGTGACGGGGCCGCTGCAGGTGTTCGCGTCCGTCAACGAACTCGCGCTGGAGCGCGGGCAGCCGGCGCCGTATGCGCCGCGCGTCGTGGCCGTCGAAGCCGGGCCTGTCGAGACGTCGTCGGGCCTCGTCGTGATGGCCGAGTCGCTGCGCACCATCGCGCGCCACCCTGACACGCTGATCGTCGCCGGCGGCAAGGGTGTGCACGCGGCGTCGAAGGATGCGCGGGTGGTGCGCTGGGTGCGGCAGCAGGCCGGACGCGCGCGGCGCGTGGCGTCGGTGTGCACCGGCGCGTTCCTGCTCGCCGAGGCCGGTCTGCTCGACGGGCGGCGCGCGGTCACGCACTGGGCGCGCTGCGACGAATTCGCGGCGCGCTACCCGAACGTGCGCGTCGAGCCGGACCCGATCTTCATCCGCGAAGGCGCGCTGTGGACGTCCGCCGGCGTGACGGCCGGCATCGATCTCGCGCTCGCGCTGGTCGAGGACGATCTCGGGCGGGCGACCGCGCTCGACGTCGCGCGCGAGCTCGTCGTGTTCCTGAAGCGTCCGGGCGGGCAGGCCCAATTCAGCACGATGCTGTCGATGCAGCGCACCGCCGACCGGTTCGGCGAGTTGCACGCGTGGATGGCCGAGCACCTGACGGCCGACCTGTCGGTGCCCGCGCTGGCCGAGCGCATGAGCATGAGCGAGCGCAGCTTCGTGCGTCACTATCGCGCGGAAACCGGCCGCACGCCCGCGCGCGCGGTCGAGCAGATCCGTGTCGAGGCCGCGCAACGCCTGCTCGGCGAAACGGCGTGGCCCGTCAAGCGGATCGCCGGGCGGTGCGGCTTCGGTTCCGAAGAGACGCTGCGGCGCAGTTTCGTGCGCGTGTTCGGCGTGTCGCCGCAGGGATATCGCGAGCGGTTCGTGCGGTAACGGTCGACCGATCATCGGGGCCGGAGCGGGTGGCGCCCGGAACTGAACGGAAACCGGTCGGTTTCCAGTCCGAAGTTTCGAAACTATTCAGGATCGGAGAACAATAGGCAGGGGCTTGTGCCGCGCCCACCGCGCGCTCTATTCTGTTCCGTTGGCGATTCGAAAGGGGGGAGCAGCATGGACCGAATCCAGGCAATGGAAGTTTTTACCCGCGTGGTCGACGCGAACAGCTTCACGCGGGCGGCCGACACGCTCTCGATGCCGCGCGCGTCGGTGACGACCATCATCCAGAATCTCGAGGCGCTGCTCGGCGTGCGCCTGATGCACCGGACCACGCGCCGGCTGTCGCTGACGCCGGAGGGCGCCGCGTACTACGAGCATTGCATGAAGATCATCGCGGAGATCGCCGAGGCCGACGCGAGTTTCCAGGCGGGCAACCGCAAGCCGAGCGGCATGCTGCGCGTCCACATGCCCAGTTCGCTCGGGCGGCGTATCGTGCTGCCGTCGCTGTCGACCTTCCGGCAGCGCTATCCGGACATCACGCTCGAGCTGGGGCTGTCGGACCGCTACGTCGATCCGGTCGAGGAAGGCATCGACTGCATGATCCGGGTCGGGCCGCTCGAGGATTCGTCGATGGTCGCGCGGCGCATCGGGATGCTCAAGCGCGTGACGTGCGCGTCGCCCGATTACCTCGCGCGCCACGGCGAGCCGAACGAGATTGCCGATCTCGTCGAACATCAGGCGGTGAATTTTCGCGCGAGCCACGGCGCGCGGACGATTCCGTGGGTGTTCATGATCGACGGCAAGCCGTTCGAGGTGCGGATGAACGGCAGCGTCACGGTCAACGATTCGGATGCTTACGTGACGTGCGGGCTCGAAGGCTTCGGGATGATCCAGCCTACGTTGTTCATGGTGCTGCCGCACTTGCTCGACGGTTCGCTGGTCGAGGTACTGCCGGACTGCAATCCGAAGCCGAAGCCGATCTCGATCGTGTATCCGCACAACCGGCATTTGTCGCAGAAGGTGCGCGTGTTCGCGGACTGGATCGCGGAGGTGTTCGAGGCGACGCCGGCGTTGGAGGGCGGGGAGAACTGGCGCGGGAAGGTGGGGGTGGAGGCGGCAGAGGCGCAGCGCGGAGCGGTGGTGGCGTAGTCGCGGCGCGCGGCCTGAAGGACGGGCAGCGCGCGGCACGGCGGGTGCTGGATGAAGCAATGAAAAAAGCCGCTGTTTCGAAAGAAACAGCGGCTTTTCGCATTTGGTGGCGAATCAGGGATGTGCACGGCTATTGTCCAGACCGATTTGCGTCGCTCCTGTCAATCGACGAGTCAGGAAGTCCCGCAGATGCGCAGCGGCGTTACCTCCACAGGAGTTCGCACGATCTTTCCATCATCGACCTGAAGTCGGGCAATAGTCACGGACATCGGTATCTTGACGTCGTCCGTGACGACAACCTCGTAGTCCGCTCCCGTTACCGGAGTGAAGCTAAGGAATCGCCAAGCCTTGTAGTACCGATAGCGATCCCCAATGCTCCAATGTGCTGAGAAAACGAGGGGGATGCCGGCCTTGACGAGGACTTCAGCGTATGTGAGTTGCGACACATCCTCCAGGTCGTTCGGCATACCAAGCCTTGGCTGACTAAAGAGCCAAGTTGTTGCATTCAGGGAGCGCGCCTGATAGGTGATGGAGGCGAGCGACCGAATGGCCGGGTCTGCTTCAGCATAGCAAGCGGCACTTCCGTGTTCGAGGATATTCAACCAACCGTTACCGACGAACCGGAATCGTACCTTTGCGGTCGTGTCGTTTGGTCCAAGCTTGATATCGGTCGTGAGTAGAGGCGAGACGCAAGCAGAGAGGAGCCAAGCAGAAATCACACACAAGGCGATTGCTCGGGCGCGTGCGAATATACGTACTGACTTGTTCATGGGAAAGTAATTGAGATTTTGCCTTCGTAGGCGTTCGGTATGGCGTACATCGAGCCGTTTTGTGAATAGGCAATCAGCCGCTCGCTATTTGCCGACGATGCGGCGTAGACGATCATGTACTTCGCGTTTGCCGGAATCTGCGCTCTTGCGAAAAAGTAAGGGGTGGCGAGAGACCTGGAGCGGCGCTTCAGTGGTTCGAGACGATCGGTTTCCGTGATGTGCAGGTTGTCGTCGAGGAACATCAGGCGCGGTTTGAATATGGTCACATGGGGAAGCAGCATTGCTCCCCAAGCAGCGATATACGTTCTTACTTCCACCACTTCGGGATGCGTTGCCGGAACTTTGTAGGCTACGAAGGTAGATCGCCCTTCAGGAAAGTCGAAAGTGGGACTTTGTCCGACCTGGATTGACACGCTGTCGGCCCCGTCGGGCCCAAGGTCGCCGAAGTGAAAGCTCTGGAAAGTGGAGCAGCATTGGGCCGGCGCTGGCGGCTCGAAGGAAATGGGCGGCCGCGATGCGCAACCAGATGTCGCCGCAATAAAAACGCTCGCGAGGAGGGCTACCGGTTTCATTTTTGACATGGCGTCTTGCAGGCAACGTTACTTGCTGCGCAGACCGCCAGGGACCATCGGCGGCAAAGACCGTGGCCAGAGTCGGACCGATTGGCTATCGACGCAGTATGTCGTGATAACGGCAAGTGGCCGACGTTCTTGAGGTTGTGTATTACGAATCGTGCGGCGAAGATCGCTTTCTTTGCGGCGAGGCATATGTTCAACGATATCGCTGAACTGGCAGAGGGTGAGAAATGCCGGATGACGGCTTATGTAGACGACGTGACCATTTCCGGGCCTGCCGCCACGAAGAAGCTGCTGGGCGAGCTTCGCAAGGTGGTAAGCAGGTAGGATTACAAGACCAAGCAGAAGGAAGACCTATGCCGCAACCTCGGTGAAGGTTGTCACGAGTGCAGTTGTGGTTGGCCGCGAGCTGCGACCTCCAAGCGAGCGGTATCGAAAAATACGGCAAACGAAGCAGGAGCTGTTGCGCTGCGGGCGCGATGAGAAGGCGTCACTGATGCGGGCGTTGGGGGGCGGCTTCGGGCGGGCAGTCAGATTTTGGGCAACCTTGGCGGGAGTCGCGTGATTAGGATTGGCGATGCCCGAATTGTTGGCGCGCGATGTCTGCGGAGCAAAGAAAAAGGGCCCAGCTTGTGCTGAGCCCTTTCTGCATTTGGTGGCGAATCAGGGATTCGAACCCCGGACCTGCGGATTATGATTCCGTCGCTCTAACCGACTGAGCTAATTCGCCGAAGACTTGAATTATGTCGATCGGCCGGCTGGCTGTCAATACCTTTTTCCATCTTTCCCGAAAAAAGTTGCCGCCGCCCCGTGCCGGCCTCCATCACGGGCGGGAGCCGGCCAGCGGAAGCAGTGCCTCCGCCGCCTTTCCCCGCTGCGCACCCGCCATCAATCCTGCGCGTAGATGTCCGAGTCCTTCGTCTCCTTGACGAACAGCAGGCCGATCACGAACGTGGCCAGCGCGATCACGATCGGATACCAGAGCCCCGAGTAGATGTTGCCCTTCGCCGCGACGATCGCGAACGCGGTCGCCGGCAGGAAGCCGCCGAACCAGCCGTTGCCGATGTGATAGGGCAGCGACATCGACGTGTAGCGGATCCGCGTCGGGAACATCTCGACCAGCATCGCGGCGATCGGGCCGTAGACCATCGTCACGAAGATCACGAGGATCGTCAGGATCACGATCGTCATCGGCCAGTTGAGCTGCGCCGGGTCGGCCTTCGCCGGGTAGCCGGCTCCCTTCAGCGTCGACGCGAGCGTCTTGTCGAACGCCGCGCCCTGCGCCTTCGCGTCGGCCGCCTTGCCGTCGTAGGTCTGGATCACCGTGTCGCCGACCTTGATCTGGGCCAGCGCACCGGCCGGCGCCGCGACGTTCTCGTAGTTCAGGCCGGCCTTGGCGAGCGCGCTCTTCGCGATGTCGCACGAGCTGGTGAACTTCGACGTGCCCACCGGGTTGAACTGGAACGAGCAGGTGGCCGGATCGGCGACGACCGTGATCGGCGCCTTCTGCGTCGCGAGTTCGAGCTGGGGGTTCGCGTAGTGCGTGAGCGCCTTGAACAGCGGGAAGTAGGTCAGCGCGGCGATCAGGCAGCCCGCGAGGATGATTGGCTTGCGGCCGATCTTGTCCGACAGCGAACCGAAGAACAGGAAGAACGGCGTGCCGATCAGCAGCGCGATCGCGATCAGGATGTTCGCGCTGGCGCCGTCGACCTTCAGCGTCTGCGTGAGGAAGAACAGCGCGTAGAACTGGCCCGTGTACCACACGACGGCCTGGCCGGCCGTCAGGCCGATGAGCGCGAGGATCACGATCTTCAGGTTCTTCCACTGGCCGAACGCCTCGGTCAGCGGCGCCTTCGACGTCTTGCCTTCCGCCTTGATGCGCAGGAACACCGGCGATTCGTTCAACTGCAACCGGATCCACACCGACACCCCGAGCAGCAGGATCGACGCGACGAACGGCACGCGCCAGCCCCAGTTGCCGAACGCTTCCTCGCCGACGAACGTGCGTACGCCGAGGATCACGAGCAGCGACAGGAACAGGCCGAGCGTGGCCGTCGTCTGGATCCACGCAGTGTAGAAGCCGCGCCGGTTGGCCGGCGCATGCTCGGCGACGTAGGTCGCCGCGCCGCCGTACTCGCCGCCGAGCGCGAGGCCCTGCAACAGCCGCATCGCGATGAAGATCACCGGCGCGGCGATGCCGATCGACGCGTACCCGGGCAGGAAGCCGACCACGAACGTCGACACGCCCATGATCACGATCGTCACGAGGAACGTGTGCTTGCGGCCGACGAGGTCGCCGAGCCGGCCGAACACGATCGCGCCGAACGGCCGCACCGCGAAGCCGGCCGCGAAGCCGAGCAGCGTGAAGATGAACGCGGCGGTCGGATTGACGCCGGAGAAGAAGCTCTTGCTGATGTAGGCCGCGAGCGAGCCGGCCAGGTAAAAGTCGTACCACTCGAACACGGTGCCGAGCGACGACGCGAAGATCACCTTCTTCTCTTCGCCCGTCATCGGCGAGTGCGAAATTTGCCCGCCTAACGTTGCCATGAATCGTCTCCAAGTCCCTTGATATAGATGTGCGGCCGCCTTGGGAGGGCGGGCCTGTCGACGATTATTGGCACGGAAACTTACGGCGTACTGACTCGCGCGTACAAAACGACTGCACGTTAACCCGTGGCGAACCGGCCGCTTCGCGTGTCGATCGTGATGCGAACGTCCGTTAAAACGCCGGTTTCGGCATATTTGCACCCAGCCGCGGCGGCGCGCGTCAGGGTTAATCCGGGGTGGTGTCGGTCAGCGGCAGGCTGATGCGCACCAGCGTGCCGGCGAGGCGCGGCGTGTGCTGGTAGACGTGATCGTCGAGCGTCAGCGTGCCGCCGTGCTGCGTGGCGATCTCGCGCACGATCGCGAGCCCGAGGCCGCTGCCGTCGCCTTCGCGGCCGAGGATCCGGTAGAAGCGCTCGACGACGCGTTCGCGTTCGCCGGCCGGGATGCCGGGGCCCGTATCCTCGACTTCGAGATGCACGAGCCGCCTCGTGCGCTCGGCGCGCACGCGCACGGTGATGCGGCCGCCTTCGGGCGTGTAGCGGATCGCGTTGTCGACGAGGTTGCCGAGCATCTCGCGCAGCATCACCGGATTGCCGTCGACGTCGAGCGGCGCGTCGTCGTCCGGGCCTTCGTAACCGAGATCCATGCGTTTCGCGAGCGCGGCCTGCACCCAGTCGCGCACGGTGCGCCGCGCGAGCGCGCCGATCTCGACCGGCTCGAACGTGAGCCCGCTCGCGCGGTTCTCGGCGCGCGCGAGCGCGAGCAGTTGCGTGACGAGCCGCGCGGCTTGCTCGGAGCTCGTCGCGATCTGCTCGAGCGAGCGCTGCACGTCGGGCGGCACCGGATGGCGCAGCGCGAATTCGGCCTGCGTGCGCAGGCCCGCGAGCGGCGTCTTCATCTGATGCGCGGCGTCGGCGATGAAGCGTTTCTGCAGCGCCATGTTCTGTTCGAGGCGCGCGAGCAGGTCGTTGAACGACGTGACGAGCGGCTCGATCTCGGGCGGCGCGCGCTGCGCCTCGACGGGCGACAGGTCGTCGGGCCGGCGCGCGCGGATGTGCGCCTGCAGCGCGTTGAGCGGCGCGAGCCCGCGCGACAGCCCGAACCAGACGAGCAGGATCGCGAGCGGCAGGATCACGAATTGCGGCAGGATCACGCCCTTGATGATGTCGTTCGCGAGCGCGTTGCGCTTGTCGAGCGTCTCGCCGACCTGCACGAGCACGGGCTGCGCGCCGCTCGCCTGCGGCAGCGCGACGGTCGTGTACGCGACGCGCACGTCGTTGCCGCGCAGCAGGTCGTCGCGGAACACGACGACGCCCGGCGGCGGGCGGTCCTCGTCGCGCGGCAGCGGCATGTCGGCTTCGCCCGCGACCAGCTCGCCGCGCGTGCCGAGCACCTGGAAGTAGACGCTGTCGATGTTGTCCGCGCGCAGGAAGTCGCGCGTCTGCTCCGGCAGCGTCAGCTCGGCGACGCCGTTGACCGGATGGATCTGCCGCGCGAGCACGTACGCGTTGGTCTCCAGCGCGCGGTCGAACGGGCTGTTCGCGATCGTCTTCGCGACGAGATAGGTGACGGCGATGCTCATCGGCCACAGCAGCAGCAGCGGTGCGAGCATCCAGTCGAGGATTTCGCCGAACAGCGAGCGCGGGCGCGGCGTTTCGGCCGATTCGGTTTCGTCGGGCGGCGCGAACGGGTTCTCGTAGCGCGCGTCGCGCGCCTCGTCGGCGGCCGACGACGGCGCGCCGGTCGGGTGACGGGAATGGGCCGGCGTGGCCATCGCGGCGCCGCCCGGCGTCAGCGCAGCGGCGTGCCGGCCGCCGCGGGCTGGGGCGCCGCCGGGTCGGCCGGCGGCGCGGGCGCGACCTTCTCGAGGCAATAGCCGAGGCCGCGCACGGTCGAGATCCGCACGCCGCTCGGTTCGATCTTCTTGCGCAGCCGGTGCACGTAGACTTCGATCGCGTTGTTGCTGACTTCCTCGCCCCATTCGCACAGGTGATCGACGAGCTGTTCCTTCGACACGAGGCGGCCGATCCGCTGCAGCAGCACCTCGAGCAGGCCGAGTTCGCGCGCCGAGAGATCGAGCACGTGATCGTTCGCATACGCGATGCGGCCGACCTGGTCGAACGCGAGCGAGCCGTGGCGCACGACGGTCGGCCCGCCGCCCGCGCCGCGCCGGGTCAGCGCGCGCACGCGCGCCTCGAGCTCGTTGAGTGCGAACGGCTTGGCCATGTAGTCGTCGGCGCCGAGGTCGAGCCCCTTCACGCGCTCGTCGACGCTGTCGGCGGCGGTCAGGATCAGCACGGGGAGATTGGAATTGCGGGCGCGCAGGCGCTTGAGCACGTCGAGCCCGGACATTTTCGGCAGCCCGAGATCGAGGATCAGCAGGTCGAAAGTCTGCATCGACAGCGCGGTATCGGCGTCGACGCCGCTCTTCACGTGATCGACGGCATAGCCCGATTGGCGGAGTGACCGGGTGAGGCCGTCCGCGAGTATGCTGTCGTCTTCGGCGATGAGAATTCGCATGTTGCTGACCGATAGCCGGCGAGGCGTTCGCGCCGGCGCGGCTGTCTCCGAAGTTATCCGTGTACAACGCAGCCTGCATTGCGGGCTTGCATAAAACACTGTTTTTTTATACAGTGTCTGCATTCGTGGGCGGCGCTTGAAAGCGGGCGCGCCTTTAACAGACGCTGCTCATCATAGCAAAGGACGATTCATGGAAGATAGCAAGAAGGGCTCCGGGATGACCGCCGAGAAGAGCAAGGCGCTGGCGGCCGCACTCGCGCAGATCGAGAAGCAGTTCGGCAAAGGCTCGATCATGCGTATGGGCGACGGCGAAGCGGCCGAGGATATCCAGGTCGTCTCCACGGGCTCGCTGGGTCTCGATATCGCACTGGGCGTCGGCGGCCTGCCGCGCGGCCGGGTGGTCGAGATCTACGGTCCGGAATCGTCCGGTAAAACCACGCTCACGCTGCAGGTCATCGCCGAGCTGCAGAAGCTGGGCGGCACCGCGGCGTTCATCGACGCCGAGCACGCGCTCGACGTCCAATATGCCGCGAAGCTCGGCGTGAACGTGCCGGAGCTGCTGATCTCGCAGCCGGACACCGGCGAGCAGGCGCTCGAAATCACCGACGCGCTGGTGCGCTCGGGCTCGATCGACATGATCGTCATCGACTCGGTCGCGGCGCTCGTGCCGAAGGCCGAAATCGAAGGCGAGATGGGCGATTCGCTGCCGGGTCTGCAGGCTCGCCTGATGTCGCAGGCGCTGCGCAAGCTGACCGGCACGATCAAGCGCACGAACTGCCTCGTGATCTTCATCAACCAGATCCGGATGAAGATCGGCGTGATGTTCGGCAACCCGGAAACCACGACGGGCGGCAACGCGCTGAAGTTCTACTCGTCGGTGCGTCTCGATATCCGCCGGATCGGCTCGATCAAGAAGAACGACGAGGTGATCGGCAACGAAACCCGCGTGAAGGTCGTCAAGAACAAGGTGTCGCCGCCGTTCCGCGAAGCGATCTTCGACATCCTGTACGGCGAAGGCATTTCGCGCCAGGGCGAGATCATCGATCTCGGCGTGCAGGCGAAGATCGTCGACAAGGCGGGCGCCTGGTACAGCTACAACGGCGAGAAGATCGGCCAGGGCAAGGACAACGCGCGTGAATTCCTGCGCGAAAATCCGGAAATCGCGCGCGAGATCGAGAACCGCATCCGCGAATCGCTCGGTGTCGTCGCGATGCCCGATGGCGTAGTCAACGAAGCCGAGGCGATGGACGAAGAAGAGTGATGGTTGCGCGCCGAGGTCAGGCTGGCGAGCCGGCGGAGCACGACACGCCCGAAACGGCGGGTCGCTCCGGGCGGCGAGCCGGATCCTCGGGCGCCGACCGGCGGGGCGCAGGCGGCAACGCCGCGAACCGCACCGCGACGAGGGCATCCGACGATGCCCTCGTTTCGTTTGAGATTGCCGCACCGGACGACCCGTTCGACGACGATGAGTCGTTCGACGCGCACGACCGCTCCCGCCGTCGCGTGTCCGGTGTCCGCTTCCCGGGCGATCGCGCCCCGGACGATCGCGTCCCGGACGATCGCGCAGCCGATGCGCCCGCGACGGAAGATGTCTATACGCGCAGCAGCCAGCATCCGCGCCGCATACGTCGCGCAGCCGGCGCATCTTCCCGCGGCGCTGCTTCGAGCGACGCGTCGGGCGTAGGCGAGCGCAAGCCGTCGAAACCGCCGCGGTCGTTGAAGGGCCGTGCGCTCGGTTATCTGTCAAGGCGCGAATACAGCCGCGCGGAGCTTGCGCGCAAGCTCGCCCCCTACGTCGGCGAAGACGAGTCCGTCGAACCGGTGCTCGATGCGCTGGAACAGGAAGGCTGGCTGTCCGACGCGCGCTTCGCCGAGAGTCTCGTGCATCGCCGCGCGTCGCGCGTCGGCGTCGCGCGCATCGTCAGCGAACTGAAGCGCCATGCGGTCGGCGACAGCCTCGTCGAAGCGGTGAATGCCCAATTGCGCGAGACCGAGTTGACGCGCGCGCAGGCCGTGTGGCGCAAGAAATTCGGTGCGCTGCCGCAAACGCCCGCCGAGCGCGCGAAGCAGGCGCGCTTCCTTGCCGCGCGCGGCTTCTCGAGCGCGACCATCGTGAAGTTGCTGAAGGTCGGCGACAATTTCCCGCTCGACGACTGAGCCGCCCGGTCGCGCGCGGGGCGCGCGATTTTGCTGCATCGCAACCGCTTCCGGACAGGCGGGAATACCCGCCGTCGAGGCCGGATGTCTCAAATACCCAATATGCTAAAATCCACGGGTTTTCCTCTTCGGCCTCAACCTCCAGCATGCCGCTATCCGAGCCCGTGCCCCGTCAGTTGCGACATCGACGCGCAATCCGAGCGGAAGCCTACGAGCGCGGCGACGGCTTGTGGGACATCGAAGCCTGCCTGACCGACCACAAGCCGCGCGATGTCGCGCTTGCGTCGGGCATCCGGCCCCAGGGCCTGCCGATCCACGAACTCTGGCTACGCGTGACCATCGATCGTGACCTCAATGTCGTCGACGCCGAAGCGTCTTCGGAATGGGTTCCCTATCCCGGTCACTGTCAATCCGCTTCTCCCGCCTATCGGGCCCTCATCGGGCTCAACCTCTTCCGCAATTTCCGCCGCAACGCGAACCGGCTGCTCGCCGGCGTCGCCGGCTGTTCCCATCTCACCGAACTGTGCGCCGTGCTGCCGACGGCCGCGATCCAGGCGTTCGCCGGTGATGTGTGGAACGTGCGCGAGGAGGGCGGCGAAGGGCCGGACCATGACGGCGCGCACGCCGAACCGCCTTTCCAGCTCGGCCGCTGCCGGGCGCTGCGATTCGACGGCGAGGTCGTACGGCAGTACTACCCGCGCTGGTACGGCCCGATTCGGCCGGATCTGCCCGGTGAAGGCAGCACGAAGGAATGAACGGAAATCATTCGAAGAAGCGTCTTAAGCGACTTTTCATCCAACTCTCAGACTGAAGGGAATCACGCATGAAGATTCACGAGTACCAGGGTAAGGAAATCCTGCGGAAATTCGGAGTCGCGGTACCGCGCGGCAAGCCGGCGTTCTCGGTTGACGAGGCCGTCAAGGTGGCGGAAGAGCTCGGCGGCCCGGTATGGGTCGTGAAGGCTCAGATTCACGCGGGCGGCCGTGGCAAGGGCGGCGGCGTGAAGGTGGCGAAGTCGATCGAACAGGTGCGCGAATACGCGAACCAGATCCTCGGCATGCAGCTCGTCACGCACCAGACGGGCCCGGAAGGCCAGAAGGTCAACCGTCTGATGATCGAGGAAGGCGCCGACATCAAGCAGGAACTGTATGTCAGCCTCGTCGTCGACCGCATCTCGCAGAAGATCGTGCTGATGGGTTCGAGCGAAGGCGGCATGGACATCGAGGAAGTCGCCGAGAAGCACCCGGAACTGATCCACAAGGTCATCGTCGAGCCGTCGACGGGCCTGCTGGACGCGCAGGCCGACGACCTCGCCGCGAAGATCGGCGTGCCGGCCGCGTCGATTCCGCAAGCGCGCGCGATCCTGCAAGGCCTGTACAAGGCATTCTGGGAAACCGACGCATCGCTGGCTGAAATCAACCCGCTGAACGTCTCCGGCGACGGCAAGGTCACCGCACTCGACGCGAAGTTCAACTTCGATTCGAACGCGCTGTTCCGTCACCCGGAAATCGTCGCGTACCGCGATCTGGACGAAGAAGATCCGGCTGAAATCGAAGCGTCGAAGTTCGACCTCGCGTACATCTCGCTCGACGGCAACATCGGCTGTCTCGTGAACGGCGCGGGCCTCGCGATGGCGACGATGGACACCATCAAGCTGTTCGGCGGCGAGCCGGCGAACTTCCTGGACGTCGGCGGTGGCGCGACGACCGAGAAGGTCACGGAAGCGTTCAAGCTGATGCTGAAGAACCCGGACCTGAAGGCGATCCTCGTGAACATCTTCGGCGGCATCATGCGCTGCGACGTGATCGCGGAAGGCGTGATCGCCGGTTCGAAGGCCGTGAACCTGAACGTGCCGCTCGTCGTGCGCATGAAGGGCACGAACGAGGACCTCGGCAAGAAGATGCTGGCCGATTCGGGCCTGCCGATCATCTCGGCGGACAGCATGGAAGAAGCCGCGCAGAAGGTCGTCGCGGCTGCCGCAGGCAAGTAAGCACGCGCTAATGAACACGTAGGGCGGCGCGGCTTGCTCGCGACGCCCATCGAACAGAGGTCAAAATACATGTCGATTCTGATCAACAAGGACACGAAGGTCATCACGCAGGGCATTACCGGCAAGACCGGTCAGTTCCATACGCGCGCCTGCCGTGAATACGCAAACGGCCGCGAAGCATTCGTCGCGGGCGTGAACCCGAAGAAGGCCGGCGAAGATTTCGAAGGCATTCCGATCTACGCGAGCGTCAAGGAAGCGAAGGCGGAAACCGGCGCGACCGTGTCGGTCATCTACGTGCCGCCGGCAGGCGCGGCCGCTGCGATCTGGGAAGCGGTCGAAGCCGACCTCGATCTCGCGATCTGCATCACGGAAGGCATCCCCGTGCGCGACATGATCGAAGTGAAGGACCGCATGCGTCGCGAAGGCCGCAAGACGCTGCTGCTCGGGCCGAACTGCCCGGGCACGATCACGCCGGACGAGCTGAAGATCGGCATCATGCCGGGTCACATCCACCGCAAGGGCCGCATCGGCGTCGTGTCGCGTTCGGGCACGCTGACGTACGAAGCGGTTGCGCAGCTGACGGCACTCGGCCTCGGCCAGTCGTCGGCAGTCGGTATCGGCGGCGACCCGATCAACGGCCTGAAGCACATCGACGTGATGAAGATGTTCAACGACGATCCGGATACGGATGCGGTCGTGATGATCGGCGAAATCGGCGGTCCGGACGAAGCCAACGCCGCCGAGTGGATCAAGGACAACATGAAGAAGCCGGTCGTCGGCTTCATCGCGGGCGTCACGGCGCCTCCGGGCAAGCGCATGGGCCACGCCGGCGCGCTGATCTCGGGCGGTGCGGATACGGCCGAAGCGAAGCTGGAAATCATGGAAGCGTGCGGCATCACCGTCACGCGCAACCCGTCGGAAATGGGCCGTCTGCTGAAGAAGGCGCTGTAATTGTTTCCGTTGGGCTCGTCCTGCAGAAAACGCCGGCTTTGCCGGCGTTTTTTGTTATGCTCCCGCAATGAATTCGTAAGCACCGGGCATGCGTCATGCATGTGCCGGCGATGAACCGGGTCGCCCGCGAGGCGGCCGTTGTCCTTTCCTCACCTCCATGCTCGAATTCCTGACCTCGCTGCACTGGGGCGCCATTCTCCAGATCGTCATCATCGATATCCTGCTCGGCGGCGACAACGCGGTCGTGATCGCGCTTGCGTGCCGCAACCTGCCGGCGAACCAGCGGCTGCGCGGCGTCGTCTGGGGCACCGCGGGGGCGATCCTGCTGCGTGTCGCGCTGATCACGTTCGCGGTCGCGCTGCTCGACGTACCGTTCCTGAAATTCGGCGGCGGGCTGTTGCTGCTGTGGATCGGTATCAAACTGATGGCGCCGGCCGCCGACGCGCACGACAACATCAAACCGGCCGACCGGCTGTGGGATGCCGTGAAGACGATCGTGATCGCCGATGCGGTCATGAGCCTCGACAACGTGATCGCGATCGCCGGCGCGGCCGAGCAGGCCGATCCGTCGCACCGGCTCGCGCTCGTGATCTTCGGGCTCGTCGTCAGCGTGCCGATCATCGTGTGGGGCAGCACGCTGGTGCTGAAGCTGCTCGACCGTTTCCCGGTCGTCGTGGCGCTTGGCGCGGGGCTGCTCGGCTGGATCGCGGGCGGGCTGATCGTGAACGACCCGGTCGGCGACCGCTGGCCGGTGCTCGATTCGCCGTCGGTGGTCTATGGCGCGAGCATCGCCGGCGCGCTGTTCGTCGTGGCGATCGGTTACGCGCTCAGGAAGCGCCGCGGCGTGACGCACGCGCCCTGACTGGCCATCCGGCCGACTGTCGGCTTCGCGGCCCGCTGGCTACGATCGAGACGCCTGCCTGTATCGGCAGGCGTTTTTCGTTTCCGGAGCCTGTCATGTTCGAAGCTTTTTCCGTTTCCCTGTTTCGTCGCGTTGCCGCCGACCTGCGGCGCGCGAACCGGCCGTCGCCGCGCTGGCGGCCGGCCGGCTTCACGCTGATCGAACTGATGATCGTGCTGGCGATCGTCGGCGTCGTCGCCGCCTATGCAATTCCCGCGTACCAGGATTACCTCGCGCGGTCGCGCGTCGGCGAGGGCCTTGCGCTCGCGTCGTCGGCGCGGCTCGCGGTTGCCGACAACGCGGCGAGCGGCGCGAGCCTCGACGGCGGCTACAGCCCGCCTGCCGCGACCCGCAACGTCGAATCGGTTGCGATCGACGGCGCCACCGGCCAGATCACGGTCGCGTTTACCCCCCGCGTCGCCGCGGCTGGCGCGAATACGCTGGTGCTCGTACCGTCCGCGCCAGACAAGGCCGATGCGCCCACCGCGCGCGTACCGCTCAAAAAGGGGGCGATACAGGCGGGCGCGATCGCGTGGGAATGTTTCGCCGCCGGCAAGGAGGCATCGTCGCTGCCCGCGCCGGGAGCGGGGCCGTTGCCGGGTAACGCCGCGACGCTGCCCGCGAAATATGCGCCCGCGGAGTGCCGTGCGTAGCGCCGCCGCCGGTATGGAAGGGCGGTGGCCCGTGCGCAAAGCCGGCCGCCGCGTGTCCGATGCGGCGGCGGCCGCGCCGCGGTTCATCGCGCGTGCGCCGCACAGAGCGGGGAAAGTTTTGTATAGTGCGCCGGTTGCTGACACCCGGTTCGCTCATGCCTTCTACTTTTTCCCGTTCGTTGTCGCTCGTTGCGCTGGCTGTCGCCCTGATCGTGCCGTATGCGATCACGAATCACACGTATCCGATCCCGACCTTCTATTCCGAGTTTTCCGCGCTCGTGCTGTATCTGTTGCTGGGCGTATCGGTCGTGCTGCTCGCGCGCACGGGCCGGCCGGTCAAGCCGTTCGCCGCGCCGGCTGCGTTCGTCGTGCCGATTGGCTTCGCGGTGGTGCTGATCGCGCAATTGGCGCTGATCCCGCTCAAGGTGCCGTCGATGAACTGGCTGGCGCTCGGTTATCTGGCCGCGGCGCTCGTCGCGATGCAGGCCGGCTACGCGCTCGCGCGCGACGGGATCGCGGAAACCGTGTCGCGGATGATGGCCGGTGCGCTGCTCGTCGGCGGCGTGTTCGCGGTCGGCACGCAGATCGTGCAGTTGTTCCACCTCGAGTCGGCCGTCTCGCCGTTCGTCGTGGTGTACAACATCGCGGTCGACCGCCGTCCGTACGGCAACATGGCGCAGGCGAACCATCTGGCCAGCTATATCGCGTTCGCGATGGCGGGCGCGCTGTATCTGGTGCAGACGCGCCGGCTCGCGGTGTGGGCATGGCTCGCGCTGTCGATCGTGCTGTCGGTCGGTCTCGCGCTGACGGTGTCGCGCGGGCCGTGGCTGCAGGTCGCGGTGATGGTCGTCGCGGGGTTCTGGATGGCGTGGGTCGAATCGCGCCGCACGCAGGGCAATGCGCGTGCGTGGCTGATCCCGGTCGTGCTCGCCGTTGCATTCATCGCGGTCAACGTCGCGGTGCGCTGGGCCAACGTGCACTACCACCTGAATCTCGCGGAGTCGGCAGCCGACCGGATGCGCGACGCCGGGCAGATCGCGCCGCGCCTCGCGCTGTGGAAGTACGGGCTCGCGATGTTCCGCGAGCATCCGCTGCTCGGGGTCGGCTGGGGCGAATTCCCGTCGCACCAGTTTGCGCTCGCGCGCACGCTCGGCGGCGTCGAGATCGCGAACAACTCGCACGACATCTTCATCGATCTGCTCGCGAAGTCTGGTCTGGTCGGCCTCGGCGTGCTCGCCGTCACGCTCGTCGCGTGGTTCGTGCGCGCGGTGCGGGCGCCGCAGTCGAGCATGCGCGTGTTCGGTTTCGCGCTGATCGGCATCCTGCTGATGCATGCGCTGGTCGAGTATCCGCAGCAATACATGTTCTTCCTGCTGCCGGCGATGTTCGTGATCGGGCTGCTCGACGTGAAGCCGCTGCGCATCCTGCCGGGGCGCGCGGCATTCGGGCTGTTCGCGGTGCTGTCGTTCGGTGGCGTGCTGGCGGCGGTGCCGGTGCTGCGTGACTACCAGCGCGCGGAAGTGCTCTATTACGGCAGCAGCCCGGCCGCGCAGTATCGCGATGCGCCGTCGCGGCTGTTCGGCGCATGGGGCGATTACGGTGCGGCGACGCTGCTCACCATTTCGTCGGAGAACCTGCCGCTCAAGCTCGCCGCGCACGAGCGCGCGATCGCGCTGCTGCCGGGCGAGACGGTGCTGCGCCGCTACGCGGTGCTGCAGGCGCTGGCCGGCCGCGAAGCCGACGCGCTCGATACCGTCGCGCGCCTGCATGTGTTTGCAAAGGAATTGAAGGACTGGCCGCAACAGCTGGCCGCGTTGTACAAGCTGTGCGATGACGAGCCGACGCTGAAGACGTTCCGGGCCGCACTGGCAGCAAAGTACGGGGAAGCGCCGGCCGACGCGGGCGACGACTCGGACGACGACGATTCGGATTGACGGCTGCGCGTGCCGGCACGGGGAATACCGGCGTCTATCGGTTGCGATGAAGGCGGATCGACGTCGGGCCCCGCGGCCCGGTGCACGCGCAACGCGCCACGCCGGTCGGGTATCGATTACATCGCGGATCGCGTGGAGTCCGCTCGAATGGGCGGCGATTCGCGTCAACCATTGTCAAATCGCCGCCGTTGACCGGGTGGCGCGTGCACAATGCGCGAAAGCGCTCGCATGAAAGCGGCGCGGGGCTAACCGGTGCGAGCGTAGAAAACGCCCGCGGCTATCCGGGACATTCCACGAACAGGATCGCGGTCGAGCGTCGCTCGGCCGTGCGGCCGTAACGGGGCGCCGGTCCGATGGCCGCGGCGCGGTGCGACACACGCGGCGCGGCCGGGGAAGGCTTCCGTCGTGCGGCGCGCGTGCCCAGACCAGTACTCAAGAACGATATTCGACCATGGCTATCCGCTCAACCTACCTGATCCTGCCCGCCGTCGCGATGCTGTTTTCTGGCTGCGCGATGCTGACGTCGTCGCAGGAAAGCAAGCTGACCTGCCACATTCCGCGCGCGGTCTATCCGGATACCGCGAAGCCGCTCACGCGCCAGGCGACCGTGCTGGTGCGCGCATTGATGACGACGTCCGGCGAAGCGCAGAACGTGACCGTGACGACGAGCAGCCGCAATGCGGCGGCCGATCGCGCGGCCGTCGAGGCGATGACGCACGCGAGTTGCACGCAGACGGGCGCGACGGCGAATCCGTTCCTGCTCACGCAACCGTTCGTGTTCGAGCCGCGGCGCGCCGAATGACGAGCGCGGCGCGGCGCAGTGATTTATTCATCGAATTGAGTCTCCCGTCGTAGCAGCGGGATTCGGTCTTGTAAGGCACGGTTATTTCGGACCGGGAACGACAGTTTCCTCAGTCTTTCATCGAGCAACGAGTACAGCGTGTTCGTATCCTGATTGAAATACCGAGTGTGATAGACGATCGCGTCGATATTCTGCTTCCAGGTCTTGCCTGCGTCAGTGCTGCTGATCATCAGGGGGATCGGTGGATCATCGATTGCCTGCCCGGGGTCGGTCGCATAGACGAGCAATAGGCCATCGCGGCCCACGTCGAGGCCGCTCAGGATGAGCTTCCTGTCAAACGTCGTCACTTGCCGGACTTGGTCGGGGCGCGTGTTCGCCCACGTCGAAAGCACGCCGGTCCGGCGTGCGCGATCCGGTGCAGTATCCTCGCCGCTCTCGTTATCGAGGAGAGACAGCGTGTAAAGCACGTAGCCGCCAGCCGTGGCGGGCGCAGACACGAGTCGAGTGACGGTCTGGTCAGGTAAGACGGTATCGAGAACGAACGCCTGCTGATTTGGCGCGAGTCGGTATACGACGCTGCGGGCAGGGGCCGTAGCCGACCGGTCGACAGGGTAGGTCACTCGCAGGGTGCCGTCGGGCCCAAGATTTACTCCTGCGAAGCTGCGCCAGGGAGCACCGCGGACGGCTGCATCCGGCGGTAGTGCAATCCGCTGCCAGGACACGCCGCCGTCGGATGTTCGCCGCACGGCCGGGCCCCGACCGATCGCATAACCGCGTCGCGCGTCGATGAAGAGCAACTGAGCGATATCCTCGTGCTCGGGCCAGTCGAGCGGTGACCAGTGACGGCCGCCGTCGAGCGATTTCCAGACACGGGTTTGCTGCGAGACGAGGCCGTCTGCCGGATGTGGCGCCGTGTAGCTAGTCCGGCCGACGCCGATGACCTGGACCTGACCGTCTCGCGAATGCCACCACGCCGTGTGTTGGCCCGGCGCTTGCAAGAAGCGCTGCAGCCCTTGATCGAGGGTGCCACGGAAGAAATTTACGGTCCGCCGATTGAGGGTTTCTGCTGCGTTGTTCATCCACGCTTCGGTGGGTTCCGCGACCATTGGATTCTTCCACTCGCCGGGAGGCTTCAGCGTCACCACAGGGTCGGCGACCGTGAGCGACATGATTTCATTGCCGGTGACGTAAAAATCACCTACACCCGCCGGTCGGTCGGGCCACGTCACCTTCGACGAAACGGTTTCCCATCGAGGGCCTGTGTTTTCGAACAGCAGAATCACTACGATGCTGCCGATCGCGATGGCTGCCAGCCACTTCGCTCTGGACCGGTTGCGCACGGGGTGGGCTGGAGTCAATGGAGAAGAGGGCATGAGGCCGATCATGCCGCAGGCGTCGTCCGATTCTGCGGACCCGGCCCACGGCAAATGCGTCTGGTAGCGATCAGAACTGCCGTTTCCGAAGTGTGTAGGCAAACACCGAATAGAGCGTATTCGTTTCCGGGTCGAAGTAGCCGCCCTGCGAAGCCTTGTCGGCGGTTTGCCGCCATGTCTTCCCACCGTCGGTGCTGCTGATGGTCAGATCGATCGGCGCGCCACCGCCGTTCGCGACGTTCGGATCGGTCGCGTGAACCAGCAGGACGCCGTTGCGACCCGCGCTTAGTCCGTTGAGCGTCAGCGAGCTGTCGAACGCATGCAGCTGCTGGATGTGATCGGGATGCTCGCTGGTCCAGGTCGAAATGACGCCCGCACCACGACCACTGCCGGATTCGCCGCTTGTACGCGACAACGCATACACCGCGTAATTGCGGACGGGTGCCGGTGGCGATTCGAGGCTGACGACAACTTGTCCGGGCAGCACCGCTTCCCGGACGAAATCCTGCTGACTCCACGCGAGCCGCCAGACAACGGCTGCCGGTTGCCGATGTTCGGCGTTTTCGACCTGATAGGCGATGCGCAATATGCCGTCCGGACCGAGGCTGGATCCGTCGAAAGTCCCGCGCGGCTTGCCTTGGACGGCGGCACCAGGTGGCTCCGTGATTTCCTGCCACGTTTGCCCGCCGTCTGCCGTTCGCCATACGTGCGGCCCCCAGCCGATGGCGTAGCCTCGTTGCGAGTCTATGAAGAGCAAGCGGTTGATGTTGCGGTTCGCCGGCCATTCGAGCTGGGTCCAGTGCTGACCGCCATCGCTCGACTTCCAGAGCTTGGTCGTCTGAGGGGCCGCTCCGTCGCCGGGGCGCGGTGCCGCGTAATCCATCCAGCCGGTGCTTACGTACAGGATTCGCCAGTCAGGCGAGTACCACCATGACGCGGTCTGGCCCGGTTCCTGAAAGTGACGCACGGAGCTGCCGCCTAGCGTGCCGCGCAGGAAACTCACGGTCGATCGGTTCAGCCGTTGGTTCGAATCGTCCATCCACGGTTCGGCGAACTCCGCGACGTCAGGGTTCTTCTGCTCGCTTTCCGGCTTGAACGTGAGTTCCGGTCGTGCGACCTTCAATGACATGAAGTCGTTGCGCTGTACGCGAAATGCGCCCGCACCGTACGGCTTCTCGTTGCGCATGAATTCGGTCGATACTGTTTCCCACCCTGAAGTCATTTCCGTATATCCGTAAATAGCGATCGGTAGAGCGAGCGCGCATCCCGCGATCAAAAGCCATTGTTTGCTTTTTCGCATGTCACTTCACCAGCAGCCTTCCGAGGGCCTTGCCGACCGGATCATCGACGTCCCATGCGTCGGCCTTGTTCCTGAGCACGGGGATGGCCGAATCGACTGCCTGTCCCCACGTTCTTCCGTCGCCCCATTCCTGAATGTTCGGGCGCATCCCGATCTTGACTAGATCCATGATCGGCAGGTCTGCCAATCCGCCGTCGAGATAGGCCATCGGGTGCGTCTTGAATGCGAATTCCTTGAACTTTTCTGTGTTCATTTCGAGTTCGAACTGTGGCCACGTCATGTCGACGCTACCGTTTCCGGGTGTCGGACTGGCCATCTGGATCGTGTCGCCCATCATGTTCTGATTCAGGCCGTCTTCCATGTTGACCTGAAGCAATTTCCGCGCTTTGTTCAACCACGCTTTCCCTTGGCGGCTGAGTCGAGGGTAAAGATTCTTGCCATAGTCGGAGCAATAGTAGTAGCCGTAACTAACGTAGTAATCGGGTGGTTTATGTCCGCACCCGATATGACGCATCATGAAGTTGCCGTGGCGCGACCAGTCGGAATCCGTGCTTTCCGTTTTGATCAGGTTTTCGCGCCGATGCAGCAATTCCTGGGCGACCTTCTTGTCTTTCCAAGGATCCCATGACGTGGCGAACTTCTTCACGGTTTCCCATATGCTCGACATACTGACTTTCTGGACCGTCTCCCAGTATTCGCCGTGAAGCGGCCGATAGTAAAACGGGCAGGTACCGACGACCCATTTCGGTGCCGGCGTCACATGCTTGTCGCAGATGTTGATCTGCACCTTCGGCCGATCCTGGTATCCCGTCGGGGTGAGCATCGCCGCACCTGTCCCGAGCACCTTGTCGTGTTGTCCGTCAGCCATTCGATTTCCCCAGAAACTTGACGACGACGTCGTGCGGCACGTGGCTCTGCGTGAGCCCCGTCTCGCCTGCCGCGTTGGTGACGCCCTCCGAGATCAGCTTGCCGTTCGAGAACATCTGGTACCGCGTGTTCGCGACCGGAATGTCGGTGCCGGCCCAGTGCGCGATGAACGCCTGGTCGTAGTTGCCGCTGGAGTTCGGCAGCGTCGGCATCGTTTGCGACAGGTGGGTGGGGCCGCTGAACGCATGCTGCGCGCCCTTGATGTCGATCTTGCCGGGCGCGTGCACCTCGATGTTGCCGTCCGCGATGCGGATATAAGCGCCGCCGGACGTCAGCAGGATTTCTTTCGCCGCGGCGCCCTCGACCGATTGCGTGACGGCGATCAGCTTCAGCGCCTTCTGTGCGGTCAGCTCGATGTTGTCCGCCTGCGCCTGCACTTCGACCTTGCCCTTGCCGGCGAACAGCTTCATCCCAGCGTTCTGCGCGAACAGGCTGATCCGGTCGAGGACACTGGCGATCAGCGATTTGCCGGCGGCGACGTGCGTGCTTTGCCCGCTGACGAGGTTGATGTGCTGGTCCGCGGCAAATTGCGCGGATTGCTGCGTGGACAGCCCGATGCCGGCCGGGCTGCCGAACAGCATCACGGGTTCCTTGAACGCATTGGCCGAGCCGGTTCCGCCACCTGCGGTCCTGCCGCCGGCGCTGCTGCCGCTCACGCTGTGCTGCGTCGCATCGCTGAACTGTTTCAGCGCCGTGTGGCCGGCGTCGAGCGATTCGCCCTGATGCTGCGCGCTGACCTGCGACATGGCGTCGATCAGCCCTTGCGCGCGCACGAGCTGCTCCCGCGTCTCGTCGACGTCGAGCGGCTGGCTTGCCGCCTGCTTCGGATGCGTCGTCACATACAGCCCGCGGTTCGCGCGCACCGCGCCGTATGCGTCGGAACGCAGGTCGAAGCCGCTGCCGAGATAGCTGCCGCGGTTGTTGCCCGTGTGGTCGATCAGGTAGCCGAGGTGCAAGTGCGTGTTGGCCTGGCTGCTGTACAGGTGCACGCGGTTCTGTGCGGTCGCGTCGTCGAGCACCAGCTGGTTGTAGCCGGCGCCCGCATATTCCTTTGACCGGTATCCGGACAGGAGCCCGTTGCTGTGCCATTGCGGACGCGTCGCGCCGTTATAGACCTTGCCGACGATGATCGGGCGATCGCAGTCGCCGCCGAGGAAATCGACCAGCACTTCCTCGCCGGCGCGGTGCGGGTGAACGGCGCCGTAGCCGTCCCCCGAATCGGACGCCGTGGCGCGCAGCCAGCACGACGCCTTTTCGTCGCCGTCGTTCAAGCGGTCCCAGTGGAATCGGACCTTGACCCGGTTGAGCTCGTCCGTGTGAACCTCTTCGCCCTGCGGGGCGACGACGATCGCCGACTGCAGGTGCATCGGCGGCTTCGCATGCTCGAACGGGCTGCGGAACGGCACCGTCGTGCGCTGCGCTTCGATGCGGATCTGAAAGAAGCCCTCGCTGCCGTCGGGATGCCGCACGCGCGACAGGTCGGTATCGGTTGCCCGCATGAGGCGGCCGATCTCGGCCTGCAGGCTGTGCGGGAAAACGGCCGACTCGTCGGCCACGGGCAGGTTGTTGACGATGACCCACGTCGTCTCGATCACGGCGAATTCGCGTTGACCGGCATCGTCCTTGTCGTGTTCGGGATGATCGGCGAACTCGAACGTGCGTCCCGCGTCCATGCGTCGCACGCCGCCGACACCGTGAAAGCGCTTGGCGTGCGATTCCTGTTCCTCCATCCAGATCTTCGACAGATGGTCGCCGCGCGACTGTTCGGGATACGTGTAAGCACCCGTGTATTCGTAGACTTCGAGTTGCCCCGGCAGGTCGCCCTGGTTCGCGATCGTCGGCGTGTGAGTGGCCTTCGGATTCGACGCAGTGGGCGGCTGCTTGTAGTCGAACGTGCGAGTAGTGCGCGCGACGCTTCGCAGCGTGCGCGTACCGGCGAACTGGACGAGCGTGTCGGCTTCGTCGCCCGCGCCCGCGTGATGAAAGCGCACGGTTCCCGGCGACAGCGCGGGCAATGCATCGAGGCGATCGACGATGACGAGCCGGTGCGACTTGCCGTCGTCGTCCTGTTCCCAGAAACCGTACAGGCCTTCCGATTCCATCAGGCGATGGACGAAATTCCAGTCGTCCTCGTATTGCATGCAGAACGAGCGCGACGGCAGCGGCTGGTAGAGCTTGAACGTGAAGCGGCCCTTGGCCTGCGGGTGCTGGTTCAGCACGTCGGCGATGATGTCGTCTGCCGACCGGTCCTGCCAGATGCGTTGATCGCGGCGGAACTTCAGGAAGTGCAGGAACGACGCAAAAACGACCTGATAGTGCGTGAGGCCGCTGTCCGATCCGAGCCGGCGGACCGCATGCACGTAGCCGTGGTGTGGCGCGTACGATTGGTCGGCCTGCTGGATCCACAGCGTGACCGGCTGCGCGATCAGTTTCTTGAGTTCGACGTCGTCGGAGACCGAGACGGTATCGACGGTGAACTCGAAATGGCGTCCGAGCCGCGACCGGCCCGTGACCCGCTGCGGCAACAGGACGTCAGGGCCGAGCGGGGTATCCAGCTTGACGAGGCGCTGGTGCTGGACCGGTCCGGCCAGCAACGCGCTTCTTGACGCTTGCGAATTCATCACCAGGGCTCGCTTTGTTGTGCTGTTTTGCTGGTTCGCACGCTCTCTCGTGCGGAATCCGGTAATTGTATGAGATAAACGGTTTTATCTCGAATTTGCGGGCCGGCCGCGCCCGGCCGTTCAGCCCGCCGCGTCTTCCGCCTTCCAATCCCCCGACTTCCCGCCGCGTTTCTCCCGCACGCTCACGTCGGTGATCACCATTCCGCGATCGACGGCCTTGCACATGTCGTAGACGGTCAGCAGCCCGACCTGGACGGCCGTCAGCGCTTCCATCTCGACGCCGGTCCGGCCGAACGTCTCGACCTGCACGACGCAATGCACGGCTGGCAGCGCGTCGTCGAGTTCGAAGTCGACGGCCACGCGCGTGAGCGCGAGCGGGTGGCACAGCGGGATGAGGTCGGCCGTGCGCTTCGCACCCTGGATCGCCGCGATGCGCGCGACGCCGAGCACGTCGCCTTTCTTGGCCTTGCCGTCGCGGATCAGCGCGAACGTGGCCGGCAGCATCCGGATCGTGCCCCGCGCGATCGCGATGCGCCGGGTTTCCTGCTTGTCGCCGACGTCGACCATGTGCGCATGGCCGGCGGCATCGAAATGGGTGAGTCCTGACATGTCTTCCTCTTGTGAGAACGGAGTGCGTGCGCACGTCCGTCGATCGCTGCTTCGCGATCGGCCGGGTACCGGAACCCATGCCGACGCGGCGAACCGATCCAGCCTCGCGACGGGCGCCTATCATAGCAGCGGCGTCTGCGTCGCCGGGGGCGCAGATGACGCTCGCGCGGCACGGGACAGTCGTCGCGGCGCCGGTACAATGACCCGAATATTCAGACCAAACGCCGCGATGCGCGCCGCTCGCGCGGGACGGCGTCGTTTTCATCCTGCCATGCGTGTCAAACAGTTGCTTGCCGTGTCGCTGTCGGCGGCGCTCGCGCTGCCGCCGGGCGGCCATGCTCAGAGCGCATCCGCGCCACCGCTCGAGCCGGCGGCCGGCGGCGGGACGTCGATTTCCACCGTGCCGTCCGGCATCGCGACCGGCGTGTTCGGTACATACGGCGGCGCGGAGAGCCGATTCTCGGGCGCGGCCGGTGCGTCGGCGCCCGTCGCGAGCTTGCGCGCGCCGCTGCGTGCACTGGAGCTGCCCGATCTCGGCGATGGCTCCGGCGGTTCGCTGACGCCGCGAGCCGAGCGCCGGCTCGGCGAGCGCGTGATGCGCGAAGTGCGGCGCGATCCCGACTATCTCGACGACTGGCTGGTGCGCGACTACCTGAACGCGATGGCGGCGCGGCTCGCGGCCGCGGCGGCCGCGCGCTACATCGGCGGCTACACGCCGGACTTCGACCTGTTCGCGGTACGCGATCCGCAGATCAACGCGTTCTCGATGCCGGGCGGCTTCATCGGGATCAACAGCGGGCTGGTGGTGACGACGCAGACGGAATCGGAGCTCGCATCGGTGGTCGGCCACGAGATGGGCCACGTGCTGCAGCGGCACATCGCCCGGATGATCGGCGCGAACGAGAAGACCGGCTACACGGCGCTGGCGACGATGCTGCTCGGCGTGCTGGCCGGCGTGCTCGCGCGCAGCGGCGATCTCGGCAGCGCGATCGCGATGGGCGGGCAGGCGTATGCGGTCGACAACCAGTTGCGCTTCTCGCGGTCGGCCGAGCGGGAGGCCGATCGCGTCGGCTTCCAGCTGCTCGCGGGGGCCGGCTACGACCCGTACGGGATGCCGGGCTTCTTCGAGCGGCTCGACCGCGCGTCGATGGGCGATGCGGGCGTGCCGGCCTATGCGCGCACGCACCCGCTGACCGGCGAGCGGATTGCCGACATGGAAGATCGCGCGCGCCGCGCGCCGTACCGGCAGCCGCGCCAGTCGGCCGAATACGGGTTCGTGCGTGCGCGTCTTCGCGTGCTGCAGAACCGGGCGCCGACCGACATCTCGGCCGAGGCGCGGCGGATGCAGCTCGAGATCGACGATCGCACCGCGCCGAACGTCGCGGCGAACTGGTACGGCATCGCGCTCGCGAACACGCTGCTCGGCCAGTACGACACGGCGGACAAGGCGCTCGCGTCGGCGCGCGGCGCGTTCGACGCGCGCGAGCGGCGCGACGACGATCCGGCGACGAGTTCGCCGAGCCTCGACGTGCTGGCCGCCGACATCGCCCGCCGCGCGGGCCGCACCGACGACGCGGTGCGGCTCTCGGCGCTCGCGCAGCGGCGCTGGCCGGCGTCGCACGCGGCGATCGTCGCGCACCTGCAGGCGCTGCTCGCCGCGCGCCGTTTCGCCGAAGCGCAGACGCTCGCCCGGGCGCAAGCGAAGGCCGACCCCGAACAGCCGGACTGGTGGGATTACCTCGCGAAGGCGAGCGACGGCAAGGGCGACGTGCTCGCGCGGCGCCGGGCGCTGGCGGAGAAACTGGCGCTCGACGGCGCGTGGCCGTCGGCGATCCGGCAACTGAAGGAAGCGCGCGATGCGAAGGACGTGTCGTTCTACGAGCAGTCGATCATCGGCGCGCGGCTGCTGGAGTTCGAGGCGCGCTACAAGGAAGAGCGCGACGACGAGAAGAACGGCCGCGGGTAGCGGCCGCCACGGGGCGAACGCCGACGGCGCCGGGGCGGGTCAGTTGCTGCTGCCGGCGGCGTCGCATGCGTGGCGCGCCGGGCTCGCGACGTAGCCGAACCGCGCAGGCACGTCGGCACAGGCGATGCTGCCGAGCGGCAGCGTGCGGCCGTCGCGCCAACGCAGCATGGGCGGCTCGGCATCGAAATCCGCGTGATCGGCGAATAGCCCGAGATCGTGGTCGTGCAGCGCCGCGATGCGCGGGGGTGTGCCGGCCTCGCGAAACAGCACGCCGCCGCCGTCGTCGAGCCAGGCTGCGTCCGGTTCGAACGGGGCGCCCGTCTGGTCGGTGAGCGCGAGCTGCCCGTCGCGTTCGGCGAGCCGCACGATCCACGGCGTATAGGCGAGCTCGACGTACACGCGCTGCGGCCCGTTCTGGAAGAACCACTGGCCCTGCGCGTCGCATGCGTAGTTGCGGCCGATGAACGCGTTCAGCGCCGCATGCCGGACCGGCGAGCCGAGCTCGCCGGCCGCCTGCGCCGCGTCGTCGCGCAGCCGCCATGTGCCGCGCCGGTCGAGCAGCAGCCAGCCGGTGCAATGCGGCACGTTCGGCCATTTGGCGAGCGCCTGCCTGACGATGTCATCCATGGTCGACGAATTTCGAGCAATAACCGAACACCCGCGCCGACAGCCAGTCGAGGCGGCCGGGGAACGGGCCGGTCATGAAGCCCGCATGGCCGCCGTGCGCGGGCTGGTCGAGCTCGACGGCCGGCGACACGTCGGCGGCGCCCGGCAGCGCGGACTCGGGCAGGAACGGATCGTTGCGCGCGTTGAGCAGCAGCGTGGGCACGTCGATCGCGCGCAGCAGCGGGCGGGTCGTGGCCTGTGTCCAGTAGTCGTCCGCGTTCGCGAAGCCGTGCAGCGGTGCGGTCACGACTTCGTCGAAGTCGCGCATCGTCACGGCCCGCAGCATCGCGTCGCGGTCGAACAGCCCCGGATACTGCTCGAGCTTCGCGAGTCCCTTGCGTTTCAGCGTCTTCAGGAAGCTGCGCGTGTAGACCATCGCGAACCCCTGCGACAGCGCGCGGCCGCCCGCGTGCACGTCGATCGGCGTCGAGATCGCGGCGGCGGCGCGCACGATCGACGTGTCGCTGCGATGCTCGCCGAGCCAGCGCAGCAGCACGTTGCCGCCGAGCGATACGCCGGCCGCGACCAGCGGCCCGCGATGCTGCCCGGCGAGCCGGCGCAGGATCCAGTCGACCTCGGCGCTGTCCGCGAGATGGTAGAAGCGCGGCTGGCGGTTGATCTCGCCGCTGCAACTGCGAAAGTGCGGGACGACGGCGTGCCAGCCCTTCGCGCGCGCGGCGGCCATCATCGCGAGCGCGTAGTGCGAGCCGGAGCTGCCTTCGAGGCCGTGGAACAGCACGAACAGCGGCGCGTCGGGCGCCGGCGCCGCGCTGTCGAGGTGCGCGACCCAGTCGAGATCGATGAAATCGTGATCGGGCGTTTCCCATCGCTCTCGCCGGTAGGCGACAACCGGACGCCGCGCGAACAGCGCGGGCACGATGGTTTGCACATGGCTGTTGGGTAGCCAGCGCGGTGCGCGATAGCGCAGTGTGTCGTCGGCGGGGGCCGGGGCCCCGGTCAGCGGCGAGGTGGGCGGAGAAGCCGTACTCATGATCGCCCCGCTAATGCGTTGCTTCGTTTTTCGTCAGTGCAGCGGACCCTGCCCATGACGGATCTTCGCGGCGAATTGTCCGGCCGCCTGTTCGGGAATCGGGCTCGCGTGGATGTGCGCGATCCGCCACTCGCCACGTTCGTGGATCATCACGTACGTCGCGAAAACCATGTCGGGTTCGGCCGTCAGGTCGGCCTGCTGATGCGCTTCGGCGATCGTATAGACGACCGTGCCGAGGCTGTCGTACACGCGGATGTCGAGCGGCTCGATCGTGACCGGGCGCGTCGCGAGCCGGTTGGCGAGCCCGCCGCGGATCTGGTCGAGACCGTGCAGATGCTCGCCGTCCGCCCATACGCAGCTGGCGAAATCCTCGTCGATCCACAACGCCAGCAGCGCGTCGAGATTGGCATCCGCGACGGCCTGGTAGTAGGCGTTCAGCGTATCGGCAGCGGCTTCGAAGAGGCGGGCAAAACGTGGCATCGGGGTTGTCTCTCGCGCGCGTCGCGCGCCGTATTCAGCGCGGCGGCCCGGATGGAGCCGCCGCACACCGGTGAATCGGATTGCCCGGCGCGCCGTGCGACGCTGCCGGCCAGGGTCAGCGCTGCCCGACGAGCATGCCGCGCAAATCGCCGAATACCTGCTCGGGACCGAGTTCGCGCAGGCACTTCAGGTGGCCGAGCGGGCACTCGCGTTCGAAGCAGGGACTGCATTCGAGATGTAACCATTGTACCTTCGCCAGGTCCGACAGCGGAGGGGTATGGCGCGGATCGGTCGATCCGTACAACGCGACGAGCGGCCGGCGCAACGCGGCCGCGACGTGCATCAGCCCCGAATCGTTGGTGACGACCGCGTTCGCGCGCGCGATCAGCGCGCACGCCTCGGACAACGACGTCTGCCCGCACAGGTTGCGCACGTTCGGCGCGTGGTCGGCGATCGCCTGCGCGGCCGCGGCGTCCTTCTGCGAGCCGAGCGCGACGATCTGCGTATACGGGAACGACTGGTGGACGATGGTCGCGAGCGACGCGAAGTGCTCGGGCGGCCAGCGCTTGGCCGGGCCGTATTCGGCGCCCGGGCAGAACACGACGAGCGGCTTGCGTGTATCGAGATTGAAACGTGCGGACACGCGCGCCGTCTCGTTCAGGTCGGCGTCGAGGCGCGGCGCGGGCAGGGTTTTCATCGACTCGGGCAGCTTCGCGCCCGGCGCGTACGCGAGCGCCGCGTAGTGGGTGGTCATCGGCGGCCGCTCGCCCGACTTGTCGGGGTTCGCGTGCCGCACGTTCAGCAGCCCGTAGCGGTGCTCGCCCGTATAGCCGATCCGCAGCGGGATGTTCGCGAGCCACGGGATCACCGCGGACTTCAGCGAATTCGGCAGCACGTACGCCGCGTCGTAGCCGACGTCGCGCAGGTCGCTCGCGAGCTGCCAGCGGCGCAGCAGCTGCAGCTTGCCGTGCGCGAGATCGGTCGCGTGGACATCGTGGATCTCGGGCATCCGCTCGAGCACGGGCGCGACCCACGACGGTGCGACGGCATCGATCGCGATGCGGGGATGGAGTTTCTTCAGCAGCGCAAAAAGCGGCTGCGCCATCAATGCGTCACCGATCCAGTTCGGTGCGATAACCAGCGCTCGACGCATCAGGTCGACTTCCGATGTCGTAATGAAGCACGGCGCGCGGGCGCCGCGTTCGGGTTGCCAGAATGGGAAAGGGCGGCGCGCCGGGCGTCCGGCTGCGCCGCCTTGCGGGTCGGCGGGCCGTGAGGCCCGGCGCCGGGGCTCAGTGGCCCTTGACGACCTCGCCGTCGCGCAGCTTGTAGCGCGTGCCGCAGTACGGGCAGCGCGCCTCGCCGTGCGACACGTCGATGAACACGCGCGGGTGCGCGTTCCAGCGCGTCATGGCCGGGTTCGGGCAGTAGGCGGGGAGATCCTTGGCCGTCAGCTCGACCAGCGGCATTTCCTTGATTTCGCTCATGAGACTTTCTCTTGTCACTCTTTGTGTGGGGCGGTCGGTGGCGCGGCGCGCTCAGACCTTCGTCAGCCAGTGCGCGTACTTCGCGTTCTTGCCAGACACGATATCGAAAAACGCCGACTGGAGCTTTTCCGTGACGGGGCCGCGCGCGCCGCTGCCGATCGTGCGGTTGTCGAGCTCGCGGATCGGCGTGACTTCGGCGGCCGTGCCGGTGAAGAACGCCTCGTCGGCCGTGTAGACTTCGTCGCGCGTGATGCGCTTCTCGATGACCTCGATGCCGGCGTCCTTCGCGAGCGTGATGACCGTGTCGCGCGTGATGCCGTCGAGGCACGACGATAGATCCGGCGTGTACAGCTTGCCGTTGTTCACGAGGAAGAAGTTCTCGCCGGAGCCTTCGGACACGTAGCCGTCGACGTCGAGCAGCAGCGCTTCGTCGTAGCCGTCGGCCGTTGCTTCCTGGTTCGCGAGGATCGAGTTCACGTACCAGCCCGACGCCTTCGCGCGCACCATCGACACGTTCACGTGGTGGCGCGTGAACGACGACGTCTTCACGCGGATGCCCTTCGCGAGGCCGTCCTCGCCGAGGTACGCGCCCCACGGCCACGCGGCGATCGCGACGTGGATCGTGTTGCCCTTCGCGGCCACGCCGAGCTTTTCGGAGCCGACCCAGATGATCGGGCGCAGGTAGCACGACTCGAGCTGGTTCTCGCGCACGACTGCGAGTTGCGCGGCTTCGAGCGTTTCGCGGTCGAACGGCACGTCCATCTGGAAGATCTTCGCCGAATTCAGCAGACGTTTGGTGTGCTCGCGCAGGCGGAAGATCGCGGTGCCGCCGTCGGCCGTCTTGTACGCGCGCACGCCCTCGAAGACGCCCATGCCGTAGTGCAGCGTGTGGGTGAGGACGTGGATCTTGGCGTCGCGCCAGTCGATCAGCTTGCCGTCCATCCAGATCTTGCCGTCGCGGTCGGCCATTGACATACGATTCTCCTGGAAGCGGTGATGTGCTGCGGGTGGTATGCAGCGTTGAGCCGGAAAGACGCTTATTTTAGCGTCATTTGGGGGCGATCCGGTCGGACGGCACGGAGCCGGCGCTATAATCGTCCGGTACCGATTCCAATAACGACGGGCCGCACCGGCAGGAGGCGCCGGCGTCCCGACGAACCGCCCGCCGCGGCCCGCTTTCCCATGCTCGCTCGATTGTCCGCCACCGACCGCTTCGCGCTGATTCAGGGCGCGCGCGACTATTCCCCGACACTGATGGCGATCCTGTCCTGGGGGCTCGTCACCGGCATCGCGATGAGCAAGTCCGTGATGACGCTCGGGCAGGCGAGCGCGATGTCGCTGTTCGTCTACGCGGGCTCGTCGCAGCTCGCCGTGCTGCCGCTCCTCGCGGCGAAGCTGCCGATCTGGACCGTGCTGCTCACGGCCGCGATGGTCAACCTGCGCTTCGTGATCTTCAGCGCCGGGCTGGCGCCGCATTTCTCCTACCTGCCGCTGTGGCGGCGTCTCGCGATCGGCTATTTCAACGGCGACGTGATCTACCTGCTGTTCCAGAAACAGGGCTTCGCGTACGGCCGCGTGCCGGGCAAGGAAGCGTATTTCTGGGGGATGGCGCTCGCGAGCTGGGCGTCGTGGCAGGTGTCGTCGCTCGCCGGGATCCTGCTCGCGAGCGTCTTTCCCGCGAGCTGGGGGCTGGAACTGGCCGGCACGCTCGCGCTGATTCCGATCATGGTGTCGGCGGTCGCGAACCGCTCGACGCTCGCGGCCGTCGCGGTCGCGGGCATCGTGTCGCTGATCGCGTTCGACCTGCCGTACCGGCTCGCGCTGCCGCTTGCGGTGCTCGCCGCGCTCGCGGCCGGCTGCACGGCCGACTTCTTCGTCGAGCGGGCCGACTGGCGGCGCATCCGTACCGAAACCGTGCATGAAAAGGAAATCGAATGAGCGCGACCGAGATCTGGATCGTCATCGTCGGGATGACGATCGTCACGGCCGTCACGCGCGCGCTGTTCCTGATCGGCGGCGAGCGCACCGTGCTGCCCGAACGCGCGCAGCGCGCGCTGCGCTACGCGCCGGCCGCCGCGCTGGTCGCCGTCGTGCTGCCCGATGTGCTCGAAACGCCGGCCGGGCTGTCGTTCGCGCTGTCCAACCATCCGTTCTACGCGGCGCTCGCCGGCCTCGGCTGGTTTCTGTGGCGGCGCAGCATGCTCGGCACGATCGTCGTCGGGATGCTCGTGTTCACCCTCCTGCGCCTGATCTTCTGATGGGCCGCCGTTCCGGTTCGGCGCGTGCCGTCCGGCTGCGCGCACGCATTGTTGCGTTGCAGCAATGCGTCGCTGCCGGCGCGTCATCCCAAATAGGCGGAATTCGCCGCCGCACGGGTCAGTCTGCCGGGTGGATCGGCTAGAATGCCCGTTCGAGATTTTGACCCGTGCGCGTCATGCGAACCGCCAGCCACGGCCGCATCCGGCGCCCTTTCGCGGCAGCCCGCGCACGTCCAGCGTGAACCCCTTTTCCCCATCCACTACTTCAATCTGTTCAACATGAGCCAAGTCAAGCGTCTTACCGACCTGATCGCCGCCGGCCAGCTCGCCGGCAAGCGGGTGTTCATCCGCGCCGACCTGAACGTCCCGCAGGACGATCACGGCAACATCACCGAGGACACGCGCGTGCGTGCGTCCGTGCCGGCCATCCAGGCCGCGCTCGACGCCGGCGCGGCCGTGATGGTCACGTCGCACCTCGGCCGTCCGACCGAAGGCGAATTCAAGCCGGAAGACTCGCTCGCGCCGGTCGCGAAGCGTCTCGCCGAACTGCTCGGCCGCGACGTGCCGCTGGTGTCGAACTGGGTCGAGAACGGCGTGAACGTCGCGCCGGGCCAGGTCGTGCTGCTCGAGAACTGCCGCGTGAACAAGGGCGAGAAGAAGAATTCGGACGAGCTCGCGCAGAAGATGGCGAAGCTCTGCGACGTGTACGTGAACGACGCGTTCGGCACCGCGCACCGCGCGGAAGCGACCACGCACGGGATCGCGAAGTACGCGCCCGTCGCCTGCGCGGGCCCGCTGCTGGCCGCCGAACTCGACGCGCTCGGCAAGGCGCTCGGCAACCCGGCGCGCCCGCTGGTGGCGATCGTCGCGGGTTCGAAGGTGTCGACCAAGCTGACCATCCTGAAGTCGCTGGCCGGCAAGGTCGACCAGCTGATCGTCGGCGGCGGCATCGCGAACACGTTCATGCTCGCGGCCGGCCTGTCGATCGGCAAGTCGCTCGCGGAAGCCGATCTCGTCGCCGAGGCGAAGGCGATCATCGACGAAGCGCGCGAGCGCGGCGCGTCGGTGCCGATCCCGTCCGACGTCGTGACGGCCAAGGAATTCTCGCCGACGGCCGCGGCCACGGTGAAGCAGGTCGCCGACATCGAAGCGGACGACATGATCCTCGACATCGGCCCGGATACGGCCAAGGCGCTCGCGAGCCAGCTCGAGAAGGCCGGCACGATCGTATGGAACGGTCCGGTCGGCGTGTTCGAATTCGACCAGTTCGGCAACGGCACGAAGACGCTCGCCGAAGCGATCGCCAAATCGTCCGCGTTCTCGATCGCGGGCGGCGGCGACACGCTCGCGGCCATCGCGAAGTACGGCATCCACGACCAGGTCAGCTACATCTCGACGGGCGGCGGCGCCTTCCTCGAGTTCCTCGAGGGGAAGAAGCTGCCGGCGGTGGAAGTGCTCGAAACGCGGGCGGCCTGAGCGTGGCGGCGCGCGCAGGGGTGAAGGCCGCGCGCTCCGCGAAAGCGGAGCAGCCGGCCGGCGCGGGCAAGCGCACACGCGCGCCCGCGCGGGCGAACACCGCCCCGCGCGCACCGGCGGCCGCCGGCGACGCGGCCGTGCAGCACCACGAGATTCAGAACAAAGCGATGCCGGGCGCCAGCACCGGCACGCTCCCCGGAGCGGCGGCCGCTGGGCCTGCCGCTTCCGGCTCTCGCAGCGTTTCACCCAGCGCATCCACCTTGATCCAGATGAGGAGTTTCATGCAGCGCGCCACCAAGATAGTCGCCACGATCGGCCCGGCTTCCAGTTCGCCGGAGATTCTGCTGCAGATGATGCAGGCGGGCCTCGACGTCGTGCGGCTCAATTTTTCGCACGGCACGGCCGACGATCACCGCCAGCGCGCCGAAATGGTGCGCGAGGCCGCCCGCAAGGTTGGCCGCGAGATCGCGATCATGGCCGACCTCCAGGGCCCGAAGATCCGCGTCGGCAAGTTCGAGAACGGCAAGACCACGCTCGTGCCGGGGCAGCCGTTCATCCTCGATGCGGGCTGCGAACTCGGCAACGACGAGCGCGTCGGCCTCGACTACAAGGAGCTGCCGCGCGATCTGAAGCCGGGCGACCTGCTGCTGCTGAACGACGGCCTGATCGTGCTGACCGTCGAGCGCGTGCTCGGCGACGAGATCCACACGATCGTCAAGGTGGGCGGCGAGCTGTCGAACAACAAGGGGATCAACCGCCAGGGCGGCGGCCTGTCGGCGCCGGCGCTGACCGCGAAGGACATGGAAGACATCCGCACCGCGATGTCGCTCGGCGCGGACCTCGTCGCGGTGTCGTTCCCGAAGAACGCGACCGACATGGAAATGGCGCGCCAGCTCGCGAACATCGCGGGCGCGCCGTACGGCATCAAGCCGAAGATGATCGCGAAGATCGAGCGCGCGGAGGCGATCCCGGCGCTGCAGAGCATCCTCGACGCATCCGACGGCATCATGGTCGCGCGCGGCGATCTCGCGGTGGAAGTGGGCAATGCGGCCGTGCCGGCGCTGCAGAAGCGGATGATCCGGATGGCGCGCGAGTCGAACAAGCTCGTGATCACCGCGACGCAGATGATGGAATCGATGATCTACGCGCCGGTGCCGACCCGCGCGGAAGTGTCCGACGTCGCGAACGCGGTGCTCGACGGCACGGATGCGGTGATGCTGTCGGCCGAGACGGCCGCCGGCAAGTACCCGGTCGTCACGATCGAGACGATGGCGGCCGTGTGCGTCGAGGCGGAAAAGTCGGAAGAAGTCGAGTTGGACAAGGATTTCCTCGACCGCACGTTCACGCGGATCGACCAGTCGATCGCGATGGGCGCGCTGTTCACCGCGTACCACCTGGGCGCGAAGGCGATCATCGCGCTGACCGAATCGGGCGCGACCGCGCTGTGGATGTCGCGTCACTACACGCACGTGCCGATCTTCGCGCTGACGCCGCGCGTCGGCAGCGAGCGCACGATGGCGCTGTACCGCAACGTGACGCCGCTGCACGTCGACTTCAACAGCGACCGCGATTCGGCGCTGCAGGCGGCGCTCGAGATCGTCGTCAAGCAGGGTTACGTGCAGCACGGCGACATGGTCGTGCTGACCGTCGGCGAGCCGATGGGGCAGGCGGGCGGCACCAACACGCTGAAGATCGTGCGGGTCGGCGAGCACTATTGAGCGCCGGCTGAGCCTTCTCGAGCCGGCCCGCGAGCCGGCGGCCGGGTCGTCAGGAATCGAACTGGCACCGTTTTTTTACGCGTAAGCCGCGCGGGGTCCGAAGCCCCGCGCGGCTTTTTTTCTCCTTTTTGGCCGGATTGTGCCGTGCGAACGTAACAAATTGCGAGCGGGGGCCACCGGGCGGTCGGAATCGGAGGCGCTTCGCGATAAAATGCGGCTATTCGACGCTCAGCCGCGCCGCGCCGTTCCGGTTCAGCCGGGAGCGAGCGCCGCGCCGGCGTCAGGGCGCACCGGTTTTCATTCCAAGGAGTTCCACAATGCCTCTCGTATCAATGCGTCAATTGCTGGACCACGCGGCAGAGCACGGTTACGGCCTGCCGGCCTTCAACGTGAACAATCTGGAGCAGGTTCAGGCGATCATGGCGGCGGCGGACCAGGTCGGCGCGCCCGTGATCATGCAGGCATCGGCCGGCGCGCGTAAGTATGCGGGCGAGCCGTTTCTGCGCCACCTGATCGAAGCAGCGGTCGAATCGTATCCGCACATCCCGGTCGTGATGCACCAGGATCACGGCCAGTCGCCGGCGGTCTGCATGGCCGCGATCCGCAGCGGCTTCACGAGCGTGATGATGGACGGTTCGCTCGAAGCCGACGGCAAGACGGTCGCGTCGTACGAGTACAACGTCGACGTGTCGCGCAAGGTCGTCGAGATGGCGCACTCGATCGGCGTGACGGTCGAGGCCGAGCTCGGCGTGCTCGGCTCGCTCGAGACGATGAAGGGCGACAAGGAAGACGGCCACGGCGCGGAAGGCACGATGACCCGCGAGCAGCTGCTGACCGATCCGGAGCAGGCCGCCGACTTCGTGAAGCTCACGCAGTGCGATGCGCTCGCGATCGCGATCGGTACGTCGCACGGCGCGTACAAGTTCACGAAGAAGCCGACGGGCGACATCCTGTCGATCCAGCGCATCAAGGAAATTCACGCGCGCATCCCGAACACGCACCTCGTGATGCACGGTTCGTCGTCGGTGCCGCAGGAGCTGCTGGCCGAGATCCGCGAATTCGGCGGCGACATGAAGGAAACCTACGGCGTGCCGGTCGAGGAAATCCAGGAAGGCATCAAGCACGGCGTGCGCAAGATCAACATCGACACCGACCTGCGTCTCGCGATCACCGGCGCGATTCGCCGCTACCTGTTCGAGAACCCGGGCAAGTTCGATCCGCGCGACTACCTGAAGCCCGCGCGCGAAGCGGCGAAGAAGGTCTGTGTCGACCGTTACCTCGCGTTCGGCTGCGAAGGCCAGGCCGCGAAGATCAAGCCGGTGTCGCTCGACAAGATCGCCGAGCAGTACAAGTCGGGCGCGCTCGCACAGGTCGTGCGCTGAGACTGTAGTACGATTGCCCCGCCCGGTTCTGCCGCCGGGCATGGGCTGGCCGCCTGGCTGGCCGGATCCGATCCGGCCCCGGCAGCCGTTCCGTCCGGCCGAACGAGGGCCGGCCGGCAGCCGCCCGGGCGCTGCGCCCGCCGGTTCGCCGACGTATTGCAAGACCGCCGTTCCCGCCTGCCGCGGGGAACGGCGTTTCCCTTTTTGTTTGGCTCCTTATCTGCGAAAAGACGATGTCTACCCTTTACGAATCCACGCTCCGCTCGCTGCCGCTCCTCGGTCGCGGCAAGGTTCGCGACAACTACGCGGTCGGCAACGACAAGCTCCTGATCGTCACGACCGATCGCCTGTCGGCCTTCGACGTGGTGATGGGCGAGCCGATTCCGAACAAGGGCCGCGTGCTGAACCAGATGGCCAACTTCTGGTTCGACAAGCTCGCGCACATCGTGCCGAACCACCTGACGGGCGACGCGCCGGAAGCGGTCGTCGCGGCCGACGAGGTCGAGCAGGTGAAGGGCCGCGGCGTGGTCGTCAAGCGCCTCGAGCCGATCATGATCGAAGCGGTCGTGCGCGGCTACCTGGCCGGCAGCGGCTGGAAGGAATACCAGGCGTCGGGCGCCGTGTGCGGCGTGCAGCTGCCGGAAGGCCTGCAGAACGCGCAGAAGCTGCCCGAGCCGATCTTCACGCCGGCCGCGAAGGCCGAGATGGGCGAGCACGACGAGAACATCACGTTCGAGGAAACCGAGCGCCGCATCGGCACCGAGCTGGCCGCGACGATCCGCGACATCTCGATCCGCCTGTACAAGGAAGCGGCCGACTACGCGGCGACGCGCGGCATCATCATCGCCGACACGAAGTTCGAATTCGGCCTCGACAACCACGGCAAGCTGTACCTGATGGACGAAGTGCTGACCGCCGATTCGTCGCGCTTCTGGCCGGCCGACCAGTACGAAGTCGGCACGAATCCGCCGTCGTTCGACAAGCAGTTCGTGCGCGACTGGCTTGAGGCGCAGCCGTGGGGCAAGACGGCGCCGGCGCCGGCGCTGCCGGCCGACGTCGTCGAGAAGACGGCCGCGAAGTACCAGGAAGCGCTCGAGCGCATCACGGGCCAGTCGCTCGCCTGACCAGAAGGAAGACGAAATGAGTGAAGTCCAGACCGCCCACACGCACAGCGCGCCGCTCGTCGGCGTGCTGATGGGTTCGAGTTCCGACTGGGACGTGATGAAGCATGCGGTCGCCATCCTGCAGGAATTCGGCGTGCCGTACGAAGCGAAGGTCGTGTCCGCGCACCGGATGCCCGACGAGATGTTCGACTATGCGGAGAAGGCGCGCGAGCGCGGGCTGCGCGCGATCATCGCGGGCGCCGGCGGCGCCGCGCACCTGCCCGGTATGCTCGCCGCGAAGACCACGGTGCCCGTGCTCGGCGTGCCGGTCGCGAGCAAGTACCTGAAGGGTGTCGATTCGCTGCACTCGATCGTGCAGATGCCGAAGGGCGTGCCGGTCGCGACGTTCGCGATCGGCGAGGCCGGCGCCGCGAATGCCGCATTGTTCGCGGTGTCGATCCTGTCCGGTAATTCGGTCGACTACGCGAACCGGCTCGCCGCGTTCCGCGTGCGCCAGAACGAAGCCGCGCATGCGATGGTGCTGCCGCCGCTGGAATGACGGCATGGCGCGCGGCCGCACGACGCGGCCCGCGCCGGATTTTCCCCACTGCGGCGGGCATCCGCGTTCCGCCGCGACCGACCACTGACATGACCGCAACTCCTGATTCCGTTTCCCCGATCCTGCCCGGCGCGTGGCTGGGCATGGTCGGCGGCGGCCAGCTCGGCCGCATGTTCTGCTTTGCCGCCCAGTCGATGGGCTATCGCGTCGCCGTGCTCGACCCCGATCCGGCGAGCCCCGCGGGCGCGGTCGCCGATCGGCACCTGCGCGCGGCGTACGACGACGAAGCCGCGCTCGCCGAACTGGCCGGCCTGTGTCAGGCCGTATCGACGGAATTCGAGAACGTGCCGGCCGCGAGCCTCGATTTCCTCGCGCGCACGACGTTCGTCGCGCCGGCCGGCCGCTGTGTCGCCGTCGCGCAGGACCGGATCGCGGAGAAGCGTTTCATCGAGGCGTCCGGCGTGCCGGTCGCGCCGCACGTCGTGATCGAATCGGCGGCGGCGCTCGCCGCGCTCGATGATGCCGCGCTCGGCGCCGTGCTGCCGGGCATCCTGAAGACAGCCCGCCTGGGTTACGACGGCAAGGGCCAGGTGCGCGTCGCCACCGCGCAGGAAGCACGCGACGCGCATGCCGCGCTCGGCGGCGTGCCGTGCGTGCTGGAGAAGCGCCTGCCGCTGAAATACGAAGTGTCGGCGCTGATCGCGCGCGGCGCGGACGGCCGTTCGGCCGCGTTCCCGCTCGCGCAGAACGTGCATCACAACGGCATCCTCGCGCTGACGGTCGTGCCGGCGCCGGCCGCCGATGCGGCGCGCGTCGAGGAAGCGCAGCAGGCGGCCATCCGGATCGCCGATACGCTCGGCTACGTCGGCGTGCTGTGCGTCGAATTCTTCGTGCTGGAGGACGGCTCGTTCGTCGCGAACGAAATGGCGCCGCGCCCGCACAACTCCGGCCACTACACGGTCGATGCGTGCGCGACGAGCCAGTTCGAGCAGCAGGTGCGCGCGATGACGCGCATGCCGCTCGGCAATCCGCGCCAGCATTCGCCGGCCGCGATGCTGAACATTCTCGGCGACGTGTGGTTCCCCGACGGCGCGGCGGCCGAGGCCGTCACGCCGCCGTGGGACACGGTCGCCGCGATGCCGGCCGCGCACCTGCACCTGTACGGCAAGGAAGAAGCGCGCGTCGGCCGCAAGATGGGCCACGTGAACTTCACGGCCGAGACGCGCGACGAAGCCGTCGCCGCCGCCCACGCGTGCGCGCAACTGCTGCGCGTGCCGCTCGACTGAGGCGCGGGCCGATGTCCATCGATCTCCCAAAGCACGTGACGCCCGCGCAGATCGACGCGGCCGCCGCGTTGCTCGACGCGGGCCAGCTCGTCGCGTTTCCGACCGAAACCGTGTACGGGCTCGGCGGCGACGCGGCGAATCCCGAAGCCGTCGCGCGCATCTATGCGGCGAAGGGGCGGCCCGCGAACCATCCGGTGATCGTCCATCTGCCGCCCGGCGGCGATCCCGGCTACTGGGCCGACGGTCTGCCGGCCGACGCGCAGGCGCTGATCGATGCATTCTGGCCGGGGCCGCTCACGCTGATCCTGAAGCGTCACGCGCGCATTCCCGACGCCGTCAGCGGCGGCCAGGATTCGGTCGGGCTGCGCTGCCCGTCGCATCCGGTCGCGCAGGCGCTGCTGGCCGCGTTCAGCGCGCGGCGCGGCGGCCACGGCGGCGTGGCCGCGCCGTCCGCGAACCGGTTCGGCCACGTGAGCCCGACGACCGCGCAACACGTGCGCGACGAATTCGGCGACACCGTGCACGTGCTCGACGGCGGCGCGTCCGACGTCGGCATCGAGTCGACGATTCTCGACCTGTCGCGCGGTTTCCCGGCGCTGCTGCGCCCGGGCCACGTGACGCCGCAGCAGATCGCCGACGTGCTCGGCCGCGCGCCGACACTGCCGGACGGCAGCGATGCGACGGCACCACGCGCGTCCGGCACGCTGAAAGCGCATTACGCGCCGCGCACGCCGCTCGCGCTGCTGCCGTTCGACGCGCTCGAGCCGCTGCTCGCGGCCGCGCAAACCGACGGCGAACGCGTCGCGCTCGTCGCGCGTGCGTCACGGGCAGGGCACTGGGTGCAGGCCGACGGCGTGCATTTCATCGCGGCGCCGGAAGATCCGCAGGCCTATGCGCGCGAGCTGTACGGGATGCTGCGGGCGCTCGATCGCGCGCAGGTCGCGCGCATCCTCGTCGAGAAGCTGCCCGAGACCGTCGAATGGATCGCGGTCAACGATCGCCTCGGCCGCGCGGCGGCCGCGTTCGAAGCGCGCGACTGACGCATCCGTCCTCATCCGTCCGCACCAACGAAAAACGCCCGACCGGCGAACCCGGTCGGGCGTTTGCGTTGGGGCGCGTGGCCGGCGGCTTACTTGCCGACGCCCGCCTTCGCGATCTGCTGTTCGACGTACTGCGCGAACAGCGCATGCAGGCGCGTCGTCGGGTGGACCGTGTCGGCGAACATGTAGGTCTGGTCCGCATTCGCGACCGTGTAGTTCTGCGGCGAGCAGAACAGCGACGAGCCGAACGCGGTCGCGTTCGCGACGCCGTACTGCGTGGCGGCCTGGACCATCGCCTTCAGGTTGCACGCGGTGTCGGTATTCGACACGCTGAAGCCGTTCGCCTGGAAGTTGGCCGCGATGCCGTCCTGCCACGTGAACGAATCGACCACCGCGACCTTCGTCGGGTCGACCTTCAGCGCGGCGAGCGTACCGGCCAGCGTCTTGTTGAACAGCCCCGACAGTTGCGTGAACGCGGCCTGCGTGCCGCCCTGCAGCGCGAGCGGCGTGCCGCCGATGTCCGGCACGTTCGCGACGAACACGTGCGTGGCGCCCGCCGCGACGATCTGCTGGACGATCCCGCCGAGTTGCTGCGCGGCCAGGCCGATCGCCTGGGCCGCGGCGAGCTGCGCGGCCGGCGTGTTGCCTTGCGCCTGCGCGACCTGCGCCTGGTAGAAGATGTCGTTCGCGCCGCCGTTGATCAGCACGATCTGGCCGGCGTTGAAGCTGCCGTGCTGCGTCAGGTACTGCTTGACTTGGTCGGCGATCGGCGTGGTGGTCGCCTGCGCGTAGTCGGAGTTCGGCACGCTGGCGTCCGCATGGCCGATGCCCGGCTGCAGCGTCACGCGCGAGCCGCCCTGCGCGTAGCCGAGGCCGCCGGTGGCCTGCAGCGGGATGCCGAAGCCGCCCTGGTTCGCGGGCTGCAGCGTGTCGCCGTAATATTGCGCGACGTTCTGCGTCCATACCTGGCCCGGGTTGGTCGTGAAGCGGCCGCCGCCGAAGCCGAGCTTGATCTGCGAGTAGGTGCCGACGTCGGACAGGCTGTCGCCGAACGACACGATCTGCATCTTCACGCCCGACGGCGGCGTGTTCGACGCGCTGCTGTTGTTGTTGTCATCGCCGCCGCCGCACGCGGCGAGCAGCGCGAGCGCGGCGCCGGCGATCGCGATCTGCGCGGTGCGCAGCATGCGCTGACGCGTGCGGGAAGGTGCGTGCTGTTGTGTCTGCATCGTTCTATCTCCTCGTAGATATGGCCTGATGTGTTTCTCATCTGCCGCGTGCCTGCTCGGTTCCGGGCTGCGCGGCGGCCGTTGGCTGAAACGGTTTATCGGTCGCGCACGGCCGCTGTCGGCACGGTGCGCGGATCCTGGTTCGCGGCCTCGGCAATCTGCGCATGATAAGCGCTCGCCCATTCGGGCGGGCCGAAAATCGCGCGCAGCTTGTTGCGCCATCCGCCGACGCGCCACGCGTCGGACGCCATCGACACCCACTCGTGGAACGTCGCGACGAACGGGTTGTTCGAGCCGAGCCGCTCGACGATCCCGTACCGCGGCGGATCGTCGGGCGTTTCCTCGACATAGCTGCCGAACAGGCGATCCCAGATCACCAGGACGCCTGCGTAATTGCGGTCGATGTAGCGGGGATTGCGCGCGTGGTGCGCGCGGTGGATCGACGGCGTGTTCAGCACGTATTCGAGCCAGCCGAGCTTGCCGATCGCCTGCGTGTGCACGAAGAACTGGAACGCGAGGTTGATCAGCACGATGCCGACGACCTGTTGCGGCGGAAAGCCGGCGAACGCGAGCGGCAGCCAGAACAGCCACATGCCCGCGACCGGATACATCAGGCTCTGGCGGAAGGCGGTCGAGAAGTTCATCCGTTCGGACGAGTGGTGCACGACGTGCGCGGCCCACAGCCAGCGCACGCGATGGCTCGCGCGATGAAACACGTAGTAGAGGAAGTCCTGCGCGACGAACAGCACCGCGAACGACAGCCAGCCGTCGTGCCACGTGTGGACGCGATAGTGCCGGTAGCAGTACGCATAGACGGGAATCACGAACAGCCACGCGAGCTTGTCGGCGGCCTGGTGCATCAGCGCGAGCGCCGCGTTGCACAGCGTGTCGCGCCATGCATAGATGCGGTCCTGCGCACGGGTGCGGGCGAGGTGCCAGGCCTCCCACGCGATGCAGAGCAGGAAGACGGGCGCCAGCGCGAGCAGAAGCAATTCGACGTCGAATCGCATGGGCGTGTCTCCTTCGTTCCCCTGCAAGCCTTGAGGCCGGGCGTATGGCCCGTTGTAGATATCGTCAGGCCAACAGCCTACGCAATCGCCACGCGCTAGGCGAGGGGGCAGCGTAGAGGGTTCCCTCTGAGGACAGGGTTTCTACGGAATCCGTACTGCACGGGGCCCGGCGGTATGGCCCCGTTTTGTGGGCGCGGTGCGCGCGCGGGGTATCGCATGAGGGTGGCGGAGGCGTTTCAAACCGCGCGGGGCGCGGCGTGGGTCGCCCGGGCCGCCCTGTCGGGACGGCCCGATGCACGATGCGCGGATCGTCAGTGCGCGCCCGCGTAGATCCACTCGAGCAGCGTGTCGTGCGCGGCGCGCGCGGCTTCCGCGTGATCGTCGTTGATGAAGCTGACGACGACGTAGCTCTGCCCGTCCGCCCCGGCGACGTAGCCGGCGATCGCGCGCACGTCGCGCAGCGTGCCGGTCTTGATGTGCGCGTTGCCGAGCACGCCCGCGTTGGTGAGACGGTTCTTCATCGTGCCGTCGATGCCCGCGATCGGCAGCGAATCGACGAACGCCTGCGCGACCGGGCTCGCGTTCGCGGCCTGGAGCAGCGCGGCGAGCGACAGCGCGCTCACGTGCTCTTCGCGCGACAGCCCCGAACCGTTCTCGAGCACGAGGTCGGGCATCGCGATGCCGTTCTTCTGCAGGAACGCCTGGATCGCGCGGCTCGACTGCTCGGGCGTCGCGGGCGGCTTGCCGCTGACCGCCCCGATCGTCAGGAACAGGTTGCGCGCCATCACGTTGTTGCTGAACTTGTTGATGTCGTAGACGATGCTGCCGAGCACCGGGCCGTGATGCACGGCGAGCGGCCGTGCGGTGGTCGGCACCTTGCCTTCGCTCACCGGCCCCGCGATCGTGCCGCCGTCCTGCTGCCACAGCGCGAGGAAGCCGCGCGCGAAGAACGTCGTGTGATCGAGGATCGCGAGGTTGGTCGTGTGCGCGCCGCAGCGCAGCGGGTAGTCGCCGGCGAACGACGCGGTCATGATCCCGCCGCCGGCCGTCAGCGTCGGGCGCGCGGCCGCGGCGGCCGCGCTGCACGAGCCGGCGCCTTCGACGAGCCGGTTGTCGATCGACAGGTCGGCGAGCGGCGGCAGCACGTCGACGGCGACCTTGCCGTCGTCGCCCGGCGTGACCGTGAACGACACGGCCTTGAACGCGTACAGCAGCGGATCGGGGCCGACGTTGTACGGCGCGCTGGCATCGTCGTCGAACGACGGCAGGTCGCGCGTCGACGCCGCGAAATAGCTCTTGTCGAGCACGAGGCCGCCGGCCACGCGCTTCACGCCGGCCTTGCGCAGCTTGTCGACGAGGTCGATCAGCTCCTCGGGCACGAGCTTCGGATCGCCGGTGCCCTTGATGTACAGGTTGCCCTGCAGCGTGCCGTCGGGATCGACCGTGCCGTCCGTGTACGCGGTGGTGCGCCACCGGTAGTCGGGGCCGAGGATCGACAGGCCCGAGAAGGTCGTCACGAGCTTCATCGTCGAGGCCGGCATCATCGGCCGGCTCGCATTCCACGCGACCAGCGGTTGCGGATCGCCGACGCGCTCCACCACGACGCTCATCGCCGACGCCGGCACCTTCGCGCGCTGCAGCGCGACGAGCACGGACGCAGGCAGCCCGGCCGCGCGTGCGGCGGGCGACACGACGGCGGTCTTGCGCGCTTCCTTGTGGGATTTCTTGCGGGCCTGCGCGGACGGCGCGAACGCGAGGGCCGTGCAGGTGGCGACGACGGCGGCCGCGCGCAGGCAGACGCGGGCGCGCGGGGCGAACCGGGCGGAAAGATCGGAAATCGGCATGGGCGAATACGGGAAAAGCAGGGGCTCGGGCAGGGCGCGCGCGGGCGCCGAAGCGCACATTGTAGAGACAAGTCGGGGCAGGTCCCTTGCAATCCGCCTTACTGTTGCATTGCACGGTGCCGCGCACGCGATTCGCGGCGCTACAATGGTCGCCGTGTTTGATTCGCCCCATGGATGCCTGTCGCGATGCGGATTCTGCTTGTCGAAGATGATCGAATGATTGCCGAGGGCGTGCGCAAGGCGCTGCGCTCGGACGGCTTTGCGGTCGACTGGGTGCAGGACGGCGACGCGGCGCTCACGGCGCTCGGCGGCGAGACGTACGACCTGCTGCTGCTCGATCTCGGCCTGCCGAAGCGCGACGGCATCGACGTGCTGCGCACGCTGCGCGGGCGCGGGCTGGCGCTGCCGGTGCTGATCGTCACCGCGCGCGATGCGGTCGCCGATCGCGTGAAGGGGCTCGACGCCGGCGCCGACGACTATCTCGTCAAGCCGTTCGACCTCGACGAGCTGGGCGCGCGGATGCGCGCGCTGATCCGCCGTCAGGCCGGGCGCAGCGAGTCGCTGATCCGCCACGGCGCGCTGACCCTCGATCCGGCTGCGCATCAGGTGACGCTCGACGGCGCGCCCGTCGCGCTGTCGGCGCGCGAGTTCGCGCTGCTCGAGGCGCTGCTCGCGCGGCCGGGCGCGGTGCTGTCGAAGAGCCAGCTCGAGGAGAAGATGTACGGCTGGGGCGAGGAGATCGGCAGCAACACGGTCGAGGTCTATATCCACGCGCTGCGCAAGAAGCTCGGCTCGGACCTGATCCGCAACGTGCGCGGGCTCGGCTACATGGTCGTCAAGGAAAGCTGACGCGTGCGGTCGATTCGTCATCAATTGCTGATCTGGCTGCTCGCGATCGTCGTCGCGGGCGTGGGCATGGCGGGCTGGCTCATTTACCGGCAGGCGCTCGCCGAGGCGAACGAACTGTTCGACTACCAGTTGCAGGAAATCGCCGCGGCGCTGCCGTCGGAGCCGTTCTCGCAGGTGTTCGGCTCGCGTACCAACGGCGACGAAGGCATCGTGATCCAGATCTGGAATCGCAACGGCGTGCTGATGTACTTCTCGCATCCGCGCGCGCCGATCGCGCCGCGCGCGGAGCTCGGCTTTTCGACCGAGCGCACCGATCGCGGCGAATGGCGCGTGTACGGCGCCATCGTCGGCGACAACGTCGTGCAGCTCGCGCAGCCGCTGTCGGTGCGCAACCGGCTGGCGGCCAACGTCGCGCTGCGCACGCTGTGGCCGCTGATCGTGCTGCTGCCGTTCCTCGGCGCGGCCGTGTGGATGATCGTCGGCCGCGGGCTCGCACCGCTCGGCCGCGTGACGCGCGCGGTCGAGGCGCGCCGGCCGGAAGCGCTCGACCCGCTGCCCGACGCGCGCCTGCCGCTCGAGGTGCAGCCGCTCGTGCGGGCGCTGAACGGGCTGCTCGCGCGGCTGTCGGCGGCGCTCGACACGCAGAAGGCGTTCGTCGCCGACGCCGCGCACGAGTTGCGCACGCCGCTCGCGGCCGTGCAGATCCAGGCGCAGCTCGTCGCCCGCGCGAAGGACGATGCGTCGCGCGGCGAGGCGATCGCGGATCTCCAGGACGGCGTGTCGCGCGCGACGCGTCTCACCGAGCAACTGCTCGCGCTCGCGCGCGCGGAGCCGGACGGCGCGACGATGCGCGAGCCGGTCGACCTGCAGGCGCTGCTTACCGAGTGCGTGGCCGCGCATGCGCCGCTCGCGCAGCGGCACGACATCGATCTCGGCTTCGAGGAAACGTGCGCGGCGAGCGTCGTCGCGGACGTCGGCGCGCTGCGCGTGATGTTCGGCAACCTGCTCGACAACGCGGTGAAGTACACGCCGGACGGCGGCCGCATCGACGTATCGCTGACGCGCGACGCGGCCGGCCGCGCGTGCGTGCAGATCGCCGACAGCGGGCCGGGCATTCCGGCCGACGAGCGCGAGCGCGTGTTCGACCGCTTCTATCGCGACAGCACGGCGCGGGCACGCACCGACGTGTCGGGCAGCGGGCTCGGGCTCGCGATCGTCAAGCGCGTGGCGGCGCAGCAGGGCGCGACGGTGTCGCTCGGCGATGCGGCCGCGGGCGGCCTGCTCGTCAGCGTCGTGTTCCGCGACGCCGAGATGTCGACCCAGGCGCCGCAGCCTTCCGAATCCGCCTGAAGGGCGAGCCCGGCCGCCGGTAGCCGCGCGGCAGCCGCTTAAGCCTCGCTTAAGGCTGATTAAGCCTCCTTTAAGTCAGGGTCGTTACGCTGCGTCCTAACAACGAGGAGGTCCTACGATGAACACCCGATTCCTTGCGCGCGGCACCGTCGCGGTCGCCGTGGCGGCCGCCCTGTCGGCAGGCTATTTCGCCGGCACCCGCCGCGCCGATCCGCAGATCATCACGCCCGCGCAGGCCGCCATGATGCCGGCCGAAGCCGCCGCCAAGACCGGCATCCCCGATTTCTCCGGGCTCGTCGAAACCTACGGCCCGGCGGTCGTGAACATCAGCGCGAAGCATGTCGTGAAGCAGGTCGCGCGGCGCGCGCCGCAGCCGCAGCTGCCGATCGATCCGAGCGACCCGTTCTACCAGTTCTTCAAGCACTTCTACGGCCAGGTGCCGGGCATGGGCGGCGACGCGCAGCCGGACGACCAGCCGAGCGCGAGCCTCGGGTCGGGCTTCATCGTCAGTTCCGACGGATACATCCTGACCAACGCGCACGTGATCGACGGCGCGAACGTCGTCACGGTCAAGCTGACCGACAAGCGCGAATACAAGGCGAAGGTCGTCGGCGCCGACAAGCAGTCCGACGTCGCCGTGCTGAAGATCGACGCGAGCGGCCTGCCGACCGTGAAGATCGGCGACCCGGCGCAGAGCAAGGTCGGCCAGTGGGTCGTCGCGATCGGCTCGCCGTACGGCTTCGACAACACGGTCACGTCGGGCATCATCAGCGCGAAGTCGCGCGCGCTGCCCGACGAGAACTACACGCCGTTCATCCAGACCGACGTGCCGGTGAACCCCGGCAACTCGGGCGGCCCGCTGTTCAACCTGCAGGGCGAGGTGATCGGCATCAACTCGATGATCTACTCGCAGACGGGCGGCTTCCAGGGCCTGTCGTTCGCGATTCCGATCAACGAGGCGATCAAGGTGAAGGACGAGCTCGTGAAGACGGGCCACGTGAGCCGCGGCCGTCTCGGCGTCGCCGTGCAGGGGCTGAACCAGACGCTCGCGAGCTCGTTCGGGCTGCAGAAGCCGGACGGCGCGCTCGTCAGCTCGGTCGACGCCAACGGCCCGGCCGCGAAGGCCGGCCTGCAGCCGGGCGACGTGATCCTGTCGGTCAACGGTTCGCCGGTCGCCGATTCGACGTCGCTGCCCGCGCAGATCGCGAACCTGAAGCCGGGTTCGAAGGCCGACCTGCAGATCTGGCGCGACAAGTCGAAGAAGTCGATCAGCGTGACGCTCGGCGCGATGGCCGATGCGAAGCTCGCATCGAACGACGGCGGGCCGGTCGAGCAGGGCCGCCTGGGTGTCGCGGTGCGTCCGCTGTCGCCGCAGGAGCGCAGCGCGGACAACCTGTCGCACGGGCTGATCGTGCAGCAGGCCGGCGGGCCGGCCGCGAACGCGGGCATCCAGCCTGGCGACGTGATCCTCGCGGTGAACGGCCGCCCGGTCACGAGCCCCGAGCAGTTGCGTGACGCGGTGAAGGGCGCGGGCAACAGTCTTGCTCTGCTGATCCAGCGCGATAATGCACAGATCTTCGTGCCGGTCGACCTGAGCTGACCGGCAGCGGCCGCGGCCGGCCAGCCCGGCTGCGGCGGGCGCCGCCGCCGTGCGATCGCGTGACGCTGCGCCCAGTATGTGTTCCGACCCCAAGGAGAGAGCCATGCAAAATCTACGCAACGTGTCCCGATTTGCCGTCGCCGCGGCGCTGGCCGCCGGCCTCGCAGCCGGCGCGACCGGCGCGTACGCGCAGTCGGACGGCTTGCCCCCCGCGCGCCAGCAGGGCGACGTCACCTTCGTGTCCGGCGGCGTCGGGCTGGACGAATCGACGGCGTTCCAGCGCAGCGAGGCGCAGTGGCCGCTCGCGCTGCGCTTCACCGGCAAGGGCGGCGAGTTCCTGGCCGACGTCCATGTCCGGATCGTCGACGGCAAGGGCGCCGAAGTGCTGAAAACCGATGCGCGTGGGCCCTACATGCTCGTGAAGGTGCCGCCTGGGCGCTACACGGTGCACGCGTCGTACCAGGGTAGCGACGAATCGCGCGCCGTCACGGTAGGCGCGAAGGGCGGCGCGAAAGCCGCGTTCCAGTGGAGTGCGCAGTAGCCCGCCGCACGCGGCCGGGATCCCGGTCGCGCAATCGGACGAAGTTTCGCCCATAATGAAAGCCACGGCATGCGTGCCGTGGCTTTTTCGTTTCCTGCCCCGGCCTGACTGCCGCCCGAAGGAGAAACGATGTCCGATGCAGCCGACCCTCGACTCGAAATCGTGCCGAACCGTCATCGCGTGCGCGTGATCCATCGCGGCATCACCTATGCCGATTCGCACGGTGCGCTGACCGTCCGTGAGGCGGGGCTTCCGGACATCCATTACCTGCCGCGCGGCGACGTCAACATGCGTCGACTCGTGAAATCGGGCGTCACGTCGGCCTGCCCGTTCAGGGGGGAGGCCGTGCATTTCGACTTGCAGACGGAAGACGGCGTGATCGAGAACGCCGCATGGAGTTACGAAGAACCGAAGGAGGCGGCGGCCGCGCTCGCGCTCTACGTCGCCTTCGATGTCGCACGGGTCGACAGTCTCGTCGAGACGTCCTGATGCGGCGCGCGTTCATCGGGGAGGCGACATGGAACTGAACGACACGTTACGCGTACCGCTCGCGCCGCCTGTCGTGCGGGACGCGCTGGAGGATCTCGCACTGCTGCGCGCGAGCTTCGACCATTGCGAATCGTTCGTGAAACTCGCGCACGGCGAGTTCGCGCTGACGATCACGGTGCCGCTCGGCCCGCTGCGCGCCCGCTACGACGTGCGCGCGCACGCGGCCGCCGAGCAGGGCGACGCGCAAGGGCAGCCGCGCCGCGTGCTCAACTTCAAGGCGCGGGCCGACGGCCTCGGCGCGCTGCGCGGCCAGGTCGAACTCGTGCTGATGCCGGATGACGATGCGACCGCCACGCGGATCGAGTACGTGGTCTGGGCCACCGCGAGCGGGCCGCTCGCCGAGTTGCCGGGGCGGCAGATCGACAATGCGCTGCGGGAATGGACCGACACGTTCTTCCGTGAGTTCAGCGCGGTCGTGCAGGCGAAGCACGGCCTCGCGCCGAATCGCGCGAGCGCTCCTGCGCAGCGGCGCCAGCATGTGTTCCTGCGGCCGGCATCGCTGATGGCCGCGACGAAGCGTTCGCTGCCGCCGCATCTCGGCGGCGCGCTGAGCGGGCGGGCGGCGAGCGCGCTCCGGCATCGCGATTCCGGCACGGTGCCTGTGTGGGCCTGGGCGGCGATGATCGTGTTCGTCGCGCTGCTGCTTTACGCGGCACGCTGGTTCAACGGCGGCTGAGCGGCCGATCGGCCGCCCGGTTCCGTGTCACGGCCCGCGCTGCGCCCGCGCGGCGGGTGTCACCGTCCCCCGTCGGCACCGGCTCCGGCGCCGCGAAATTCCCTTCGATACGCAGACGGCGACGTGCCGAGCGCGCCCGCGAAATGCTGGCGCAGCGACACGCTCGAGCCGTAGCCGGCCGCCTGCGCGATCGCGTCGATCGATTGGCCGGTGGTTTCGAGCAGAAGCCGCGCACGTGCGAGGCGCTCGGCCTGCAGCCACGCGGTGACGGTCGTGCCGGTCGCCTGGCGGAAGTGGCGCGTGAACGTGCGCCGGCTCATCAGCACGCGTTCGGCGAGCGAATCGACGCTGTGCGCGGCGTCGAGATGGCCGCGTACCCAGTCGAGCAGCCCCGCGAGCCGCGCGTCGCGCGGGTGCGCCGCGACCGGCTGCGGCACGTACTGGGCCTGCCCGCCCTGACGGTGCGGCGGGATCACGAGGCGGCGCGCGATGCGGTTCGCGGCGTCCGAGCCGAAGCGCCGCCGCACGACGTGCAGACAGCAGTCGAGGCCTGCCGCGGTGCCGGCCGACGTCATCAGGTTGCCGTCGTCCACGTACAGCACGTCCGGATCGAGCTTCACGCGGGGAAAGCGCTGCGCGAAATCGTCGGCCCACGCCCAGTGCGTGGTGGCCGGGCGACCGTCGAGCAGGCCGGCCGCGGCGAGCACGTAGGCGCCGAGGCACAGGCCGACGAGTTCCACGCCGCGCGCGGCGACCGCGCGGACCGCATCGAGCAGCGCGTCGGGCGGCGTTTCGTCCGGGTCGCGCCACGAAGGCACGATGACGATGTCCGCATCGTCGAGCGCGTCGAGCCCGTACGGCGCGGTGATCGTGAAGCCGCCCGTCGTCGCGAGCGGGCCGCGCTCGACCGAGCAGACGCGGAACTCGAACGCGGGCGACACGGCCGCGTCGCGTGCCTGGCCGAACACGACCGACGGCACCGACAGGTGGAACGGGCTGATGCCGTCGTACGCGATCACCGCGACGACGGTCGGAATGGAGCTGACGGGCGACGCGGCGGCGAGCATGGCGCGGTTCCGGGAAGGTGATGGCCCGATTCTATCGAAGAATGGCTATCGGGCCACTATCAGCGCGGGTCGCGCGCGCCGACAATGCATCGCATCGCACTGCTGGCCGTCCCGCTCCGGGGCGGGGCAGCGCCTCCCCGACCAGGAGATCGCCATGTCGAACACGGCCCCGCATTCCGCTTCCCGTCCCGCTGCCCGCCGCGCACTGATCGTGATCGACGTGCAGAACGAATACGTGACGGGCAACCTGCCGATCGAATATCCGCCGCTCGACGTGTCGCTCGCGAACATCGGCCGCGCGATCGACGCCGCGCACGCGGCCGGCGTGCCGGTGATCGTGGTTCAGCACGTCGCGCCGGCCGGCGCGCCGATCTTCGCGCCGGGCACCGACGGCGTCGCGCTGCACGCAGTGGTGGCCAGCCGGCCGTACGCGCATCGGATCGAGAAGGCGCAGGCGAGCTCGTTCGCCGGCACCGATCTCGCCGCGTGGCTCGACGCGCACGGGATCGACACGCTCGCGGTGGCTGGCTACATGACGCACAACTGCAATGCGTCGACCGTCTATCACGCGGCGCATGCGGGGTTGAAGGTCGAGTACCTGAACGACGCGACGGGCGCGCTGCCTTACGAGAACGAAGCGGGCGCGGCCAGCGCCGAAGAGATTCACCGCGCGTACGGGGTGGTGTTCCAGTCGAATTTCGCGGCGGTGATGTCGACCGACACGTGGATCGCGGGGCTGGCCGGCGCGGCGATGCCGGCGCGCGATTCGGTGGCCGCGTCGAACCGGCGGGCCCGCGCGCGGCGCGCGAAAGCGGCCTGACCCGGTACGGCGACGCGGCGCGCGATGCGCCGCGCGCTCAGTCGCGGTCCTTCAGCATCGCCGGGCTGTAGCGCAGCATGTCGAAGCAGCCGTCGACGAGCTTTTCCGCATGCTGCTCGGCGTCGATCTCGTCGGGCAGCATCAGCATGTCGCGTACGAAGCCGCTGACGAGCGTGTGCAGCATCAGCGCCGCACGCCACGTATCGAGCCGCTCGGGCAGCAGCTTGAGCCCCACGGCCGCCGCGAGATCGGCGTCGATCATGTGCAGCGCCTCGCTCATCCCCGCGCGGTTGCGCTGCAGCAGCGGCTCCATGTCCGCGACGTACTCGCACTTCATGAACAGGATGCTGAACACGCGCCGCAGCTGTGCGTCGCGCTGCACGCCGAGCAGGCACCAGATCAGGATCTGGCGCACCTTCTCCAGCGGATTGCCGCCCGGCGCGTCGAGCGGTATCCGCTTCAATTCGTCGATCGGCAGGAACACGCGGTCGAACATCGCATCGAACAGTTCGCTCTTGTTCGCGAAATGCCAGTAGATCGCGCCGCGCGTCACGCCGGCGTGCTGGGCGATGTCCGCGAGCGACGTGTGCGACACGCCTTTTTCGAAGAACACGTGTTCGGCGGCGTCGAGAATGCGATTGCGCGTCTCGAGCGCCTCCTCCTTGGTACGTCTGACCATGTGCAGGCCTGATTGGATCGATCGTGGATGAATATAGGGTCCGCAACCCCTCGTCGCCGTCATGCGGACGGGCTATGCTGGCGGTTGGTAACAATCCGTAAGACTGAACAGCCGGCGGAGCACGAACGGGCTTTTTACATACATTCGTGAATGTATATACAATACCACCCTACGATCGAATGACCCAAGTGGCAATCAGTTAATATCCCACTCTGCTGATTCCCGCCCTAGTATCAGTCCGCAGTTCGCGGCATCCCCGTCGGCACGGAGGTCTCGTGCCGACGTGCTGTATCCAGCAGTCCAGTAATTCGGTGTTCGATCTGCGCCGCGAGGCGCATCCGTGTTGCGCTCCCGCCGGGTGCCGCACTTATTCCATTGGTTACACACAGAGGTCGCTCCATGCGCGTCGAACGGGTTCCATACCGCTTGATCACTGTCGCGGCAGCCGCGGTTTTCCTGGCTGCCTGCGGAAAAAAAGAATCGGCACCGCCGCCGCAAACGCCGGAAGTCGGCGTCGTCACCGTCCAGCCGCAAGCCGTACCGGTCTTCACCGACCTGCCGGGCCGCACCAGCGCATTCCTCGTCGCGCAAGTGCGTGCACGGGTCGACGGCATCGTGCTGCGCCGTGAATTCACCGAAGGCACCGACGTCAAGGCCGGTCAGCGCCTCTACAAGATCGATCCGGCGCCGTACATCGCGGCGCTGAACAGCGCGAAGGCGACGCTCGCGAAGGCGCAGGCGAACCTCGTCACGCAGAACGCGCTGGTCGCGCGCTACAAGGTGCTGGTCGCCGCGAACGCGGTCAGCAAGCAGGACTACGACAACGCGGTGGCCACGCAAGGCCAGGCCGCGGCGGACGTCGCGGCCGGCAAGGCGGCGGTCGACACCGCGCAGATCAACCTCGGCTATACGGATGTCATGTCGCCGATCAGCGGCCGCGTCGGCATCTCGCAGGTCACGCCGGGCGCCTACGTGCAGGCGAGCCAGGCGACGCTGATGTCGACGGTGCAGCAGCTCGATCCAGTGTACGTCGACCTCACGCAGTCGAGCCTCGAAGGGCTGAAGCTGCGCCAGGACGTGCAGAGCGGCCGTCTGAAGACGAGCGGCCCGGGCGCGGCGAAGGTGTCGCTGATCCTGGAAGACGGCAAGACCTACTCGGAGCCGGGCAAGCTGCAGTTCTCGGACGTGACGGTCGACCAGACCACCGGCTCGGTGACGATCCGCGCGGTGTTCCCGAACCCGGGCCGCGTGCTGCTGCCGGGGATGTTCGTGCGCGCACGGATCGAGGAAGGCGTGAACGAGAACGCGTTCCTGGTGCCGCAGATCGGCGTCACGCACGACCAGAAGGGGCAGGCGATCGCGATGGTCGTGAACGCCAGCAACAAGGTCGAGCCGCGTCCGCTGAAGACGACCGGCATGCAAGGCCAGAACTGGATCGTGGAAGGCGGTCTGCAGGCGGGCGATCACGTGATCGTGCAGGGCGTCGACAAGGTGCGCCCGGGCGCGACCGTGAAGACGGTCCCCGCGCAGCTCGCGCCGGCGGCCGATGCCGCCTCGGGCGCCGCTGCCCCCGCCGCGCCGGCCGCTGCCGGGTCCGGCGCCGCCGCCGCTTCCGGTGCCGCCGCATCGGGCGCCGCGCCGGCGAGTGCTGCCGCTGCTTCGAGCGCGCAATAACAGGGAGCCTGTTTCATGGCAAAGTTTTTTATCGATCGCCCGATCTTCGCGTGGGTGATCGCCATCATCCTGATGCTGGCCGGGGTTGCGGCGATCTTCACGCTGCCGATCTCGCAGTATCCGACGATCGCGCCGCCATCGATCCAGATTACCGCGAACTACCCGGGCGCTTCCGCGAAGACGGTGGAAGACACGGTGACGCAGGTGATCGAGCAGCAGATGAGCGGTCTCGACAACTTCCTGTACATGTCGTCGACGAGTGACGACTCGGGCAACGCAACGATCACGCTGACCTTCGCGCCGGGCACCAACGCCGACATCGCGCAGGTTCAGGTGCAGAACAAGCTGTCGCTCGCGACGCCGGTTCTGCCGCAGGTCGTGCAGCAGCTCGGTCTGTCGGTCACGAAGTCGAGCAGCAGCTTCCTGCTGGTGCTCGCCTTCAACTCCGAAGACGGCAGCATGAACAAGTACGACCTCGCGAACTTCGTGGCGTCGCACGTGAAGGATCCGATCAGCCGGCTGAACGGCGTCGGTACCGTCACGCTGTTCGGCTCGCAGTACGCGATGCGGATCTGGCTCGACCCGAACCGCCTGACCAACTACGGCCTCACGCCGGTCGACGTCAGCTCGGCGATCACCGCGCAGAACGTGCAGATCGCGGGCGGCCAGATCGGCGGCACGCCGGCGAAGCCGGGCACCGTGCTGCAGGCGACGATCACCGAATCGACGCTGCTGCAGACGCCCGAGCAGTTCGGCAACATCCTGCTGAAGGTCAACCAGGACGGCTCGCAAGTTCGCCTGAAGGACGTCGCGCAGATCGGCCTCGGCGGCGAAAACTACAACTTCGACACGAAGTACAACGGTCAGCCGACCGCGGCACTCGGTATCCAGCTCGCGACCAACGCGAACGCGCTCGCGACCGCGAAGGCCGTGCGCGCGAAGATCGACGAGCTCGCACCGTTCTTCCCGCACGGCCTCGTCGTGAAGTATCCGTACGACACGACGCCGTTCGTGAAGCTGTCGATCGAGGAAGTGGTCAAGACGCTGCTCGAAGGTATCGTGCTCGTGTTCCTCGTGATGTATCTGTTCCTGCAGAACCTGCGGGCGACGATCATCCCGACGATCGCGGTGCCGGTCGTGCTGCTCGGCACGTTCGCGATCATGTCGATGGTCGGCTTCTCGATCAACACGCTGTCGATGTTCGGTCTCGTGCTCGCGATCGGCCTGCTGGTCGACGACGCGATCGTGGTGGTCGAGAACGTCGAGCGCGTGATGGCGGAAGAGGGGTTGTCGCCGAAGGAGGCGACCCGCAAGGCGATGGGGCAGATCACCGGCGCACTCGTCGGCGTGGCGCTCGTGCTGTCGGCGGTGTTCGTGCCGGTGGCGTTCTCGGGTGGCTCGGTCGGCGCGATCTATCGTCAGTTCTCGCTGACGATCGTGTCGGCGATGGTGCTGTCGGTGCTGGTTGCGTTGATTCTGACGCCGGCGCTGTGCGCGACGATCCTCAAGCCGATCCCACAAGGGCATCACGAAGAGAAGAAGGGCTTCTTCGGCTGGTTCAACCGCACGTTCAACAACAGCCGCGACAAGTACCACGTCGGCGTGCACCACGTGATCAAGCGCTCGGGCCGCTGGCTCATCATCTATCTGGTCGTGATCGTCGCGGTCGGCCTGCTGTTCGTGCGCCTGCCGAAGTCGTTCCTGCCCGATGAGGACCAGGGCCTGATGTTCGTGATCGTGCAGACGCCGTCCGGCTCCACGCAGGAAACGACCGCGAAGACGCTCGCGAACATTTCCGACTACCTGCTGAAGGACGAGAAGGAAATCGTCGAATCGGCGTTCACGGTCAACGGCTTCAGCTTCGCGGGCCGCGGCCAGAACTCGGGCCTCGTGTTCGTCCGCCTGAAGGATTACGCGCAGCGTCAGCATGCGAACCAGAAGGTGCAGGCGCTGATCGGCCGGATGTTCGGGCGTTACGCGGGCTACAAGGACGCGCTCGTGATTCCGTTCAACCCGCCGTCGATTCCGGAGCTCGGTACCGCTGCCGGCTTCGACTTCGAGCTGACGGACAACGCCGGTCTTGGCCACGATGCGCTGATGGCCGCGCGTAACCAGTTGCTCGGGATGGCGTCGAAGGATCCGACGCTGCAGGGTGTCCGTCCGAACGGCCTGAACGACACGCCGCAGTACAAGGTCGACATCGACCGCGAGAAGGCGAATGCGCTGGGCGTGACCGCGGATGCGATCGACCAGACGTTCTCGATCGCATGGGCGTCGAAGTACGTGAACAACTTCCTCGATACCGACGGCCGGATCAAGAAGGTGTACGTGCAGGCAGACGCGCCGTTCCGGATGACGCCGGAAGACATGAACATCTGGTACGTGCGCAACGGGTCGGGCGGGATGGTGCCGTTCAGCGCGTTCGCGACCGGTCACTGGACGTACGGTTCGCCGAAGCTCGAGCGCTACAACGGCGTGTCGGCGATGGAAATCCAGGGGCAGGCCGCACCGGGCAAGTCGACCGGTCAGGCGATGGCCGCGATGGAAACGATCGCGAAGAAGCTGCCGGTCGGTATCGGCTATTCGTGGACGGGCCTGTCGTTCCAGGAAATCCAGTCCGGTTCGCAGGCGCCGATCCTGTACGCGATTTCGATCCTCGTCGTGTTCCTGTGTCTCGCGGCGCTGTATGAAAGCTGGTCGATCCCGTTCTCGGTGATCATGGTCGTGCCGCTCGGCGTGATCGGCGCGCTGCTCGCGGCCACGATGCGCGGCCTCGAGAACGACGTGTTCTTCCAGGTCGGCCTGCTGACGACCGTGGGCTTGTCCGCGAAGAACGCGATCCTGATCGTCGAGTTCGCGCGCGAGCTGCAGCAGTCGGAGAAGATGGGGCCGATCGAGGCCGCGCTGGAAGCGGCGCGCCTGCGGCTGCGTCCGATCCTGATGACGTCGCTCGCGTTCATTCTCGGCGTGCTGCCGCTCGCGATCAGCAACGGCGCGGGTTCGGCGAGCCAGCACGCGATCGGCACGGGCGTGATCGGCGGGATGATCACGGCGACGTTCCTCGCGATCTTCATGATCCCGATGTTCTTCGTGAAGATCCGTGCGATCTTCAGCGGCGAGAAGGAAGACGTCGACGAGGCGCTGCGCCTGGCTCAGGAGCACTCGCACCACGAAGAGAAGCCGGGCAACGGCGACGAAGGCAACAAGGGACAGTGATGATGCAAAAACACGCTTTGACTGCAATCGCAGTCGCGCTCCTTGCCACGGGCTGCACGATGGCGCCGCATTACAAGCGGCCCGACGCGCCCGTCGCGCAGGCGTACCCGGCCGGCGGCGTCTACGCGACGCAGCCGGGCGCGGCCGGCGCGCGCAGCGCGAACGGGCAAGCTGCGACCGCCATCGGCTGGCGCGAGTTCTTCGTCGATCCGCGCCTGCAGCGGCTGATCGAGATCGCGCTGAACAACAACCGCGACCTGCGCGTGTCGGTGCTGAACATCGAGGCGGCGCGCGCGCAGTACCAGATCACGCGCGCGGGGCTGTTCCCGTCGCTCGACGGCACGGGCACGGGCAGCATCCAGCGTTTCCCGCAGGGCCTATCGCAGACGGGCCAGCCGCTGATCTCGCGCAACTACAACGTCGGGCTCTCGGCGTCGTGGGAGCTCGACCTGTTCGGCCGCGTGCAGAGCCTGAAGGACCAGGCGCTCGCGCAGTACCTGTCGACGTCGTATGCCCGGCAGGCATCGGAAATCTCGCTGGTGTCGCAGGTGGCTGACCAGTACCTGACGCTGCTGTCGACCGACGATCTGCTGAAGGTCACCGAGAACACGCTGAAGACCGCGCAGGCGTCCTACGACCTGACGAAGCTGCAGTTCGACAACGGCACGGGCTCCGAGCTCGAGCTGCGTCAGGCGCAGACGGTGGTCGAGACGGCGCTTGCGAACCAGCAGGCGCAGGCACGTGCGCGTGCGCAGGCGCTGAACGCGCTGGTGCTGCTGATCGGCGAGCCGCTGCCGGACGACCTGCCGGCGGGCATGCCGCTCGACGCGCAGAATCTGCTGACGGACGTGCCGGCAGGCCTTCCGTCGGATCTGCTCACGCGTCGTCCGGACGTGATGCAGGCCGAGCAGACGCTGCTGGCTGCCAACGCGAACATCGGCGCGGCGCGCGCGGCATTCTTCCCGCGTATCTCGCTGACGGGTGCGTTCGGCACCGGCAGCCCGACGCTCGGCGGTCTGTTCAAGGCCGGCACGGCCGCATGGTCGTTCGCGCCGCAGATCACGATGCCGATCTTCGAAGGCGGGCAGAACATCGCGAACCTGAATCTCGCGAACGTGCAGAAGCGCATCGAGATCGCGAACTACGAGAAGGCGATCCAGTCGGCGTTCCGCGAAGTGGCGGACGGCCTCGCCGCACGCGGCACGTACGACCAGCAGATCGCGGCGCTCGAGCGCAACGAGCACGCGCAGCAGCGGCGCTTCGACTTGTCGGACCTGCGGTACAAGAACGGCGTCGACAGCTACCTGTCGGTGCTAACCGCGCAGACGGATCTGTACTCGGCGCAGCAGTCGCTGATCAGCGCGCGTCTGGCCCGCTGGACGAACCTGGTCGACCTGTACCGCGCACTCGGCGGCGGGTGGATCCAGCGTGCCGGCGAAGCGCCGCGCGCGCCGGATGCGCCGGTCGACTACGACAAGGCGGCCGCGCCGGCGCCGGCGTCGGCAGCGGCGAACGGGTAACTGTGGTTATCCTGCCTGCGTGCGGTCGCTTCGCACGCAGGCAGGGCGATTCGGGTGTTAGTTCTGTAGCACGTTGGCCGTTACGAACGATACGAAACGCAACGGAGACAACGTAGGGCCAGCCCATGATTGTTGGTCCTTGAGTGCGCAGTAACCTTGCGTGGGAACGCTGCAGTGATCCAGGCGGAACACGTGTGTACTTCGGCAGCGGGCGTGAAATCCACGGGCCGGCGCCGTCGAGCACGACGCGTACCGGCTAACCGTTCAGCTTCTCGTTTCGACCAAGCGATGATCATTCCACTTCGGTAGCCTGTCGCCCACCGACAGTCGAATCTCCCCCTCGATTCTTCAATTCAGGCCCATCGCTCGATCGAAGCGAGCGGCTGCAGGTTCATTATTGTTGAACGGTGCTTATAACAATTAGCTATACGAAATTCGAATTCGTCTGATTGCTTCTTCTTTCTCGTCCGTGCAAATTTTGTATGGAGCATTCCTCACCCATTGTCGAGAAAGGAAATCCGGATGAAGCGCGAGCCCGCTGCACCGACTCATCTTTTTGCCTCCATCGGGGCGTTCACCGAGCGCGGTGCGCGGGTAACCACTGCTACCAGCGGCCTGGCAGTTGCCGGGCTTGTCGTTGCCCGTGTTGGCGATGTCGTCACTTACGAGGATGGCAGCGAGGCCGTCATTATGGATGGCGCAGGCGAATATGCGATTTGCAGCGACAAGCCGTTTGCGCTGGTGGGTAGCCGGTTGAGCAACGGCGATCGTATCGTCGAAACGCTTCAGCGGTTGTGGGGAATTCATGTACCGACTGGCGAAACGGCCCAGGGATTGTTTAACAAGGATTATGTGCCGCCGCCCGCGTCGCCGCGCTACCGATTGGCTGTACGAAGAGCCACGACCGCGCGAGGCGGTGCGTTGCGCGAAGTCACCGGCACGTGGGAGACCGGTGTCCGGCTTGGCACGGCTGGTGTCGTAGGTAATCAGATTCACTACGCAGACGGCTCGACTGCGCGAATCGTAAGCGGCCTTGGGCGGGTGGATAACGGAGACTTCCAGCCGCTGGCTTTCGTCGGTAGCGAACTGGATAACGGCGACGTCATTACCGATAGCCCTGAGCGTGATGGCTTGGTATCGGCTGACGCCTTCGCCGTTGTGAGGCGTCCAACTGTTGCGCATCGAGGCGAGAATTCATGATCCGTTATTTCCTTGCCAAAGGTGACCGGGGCGGCAGCGCCACGATTACGGAAGGATTGGATGGCGTCACCTGTTCCAATCCGCCGCCGCGCGTGCATATCGCAACGCTCTACATGAAGACGTACTGCACGGCATGCAAGCAGGAAGGGTTTGTCGCCCCGGAGGGGCCACGTTGGCCCGGCACTGGACCAAACGGCAAGCCGTGGGCGTTGAGTGGTGATATCAACGTCTGCGATTGCAATCCGCCACCTGTTTTCTACGCCGAGCGCGGCATGAAGATGACCTTTGCCGCGGAAGAGGTGGCGCGGTTGACAGGGAAGAATGACTTAGGCGTCGCTCCTGCAAGAGGACGCACTGCGGTCCATGATCAGCAGTTCGTCATTCGCAACAAGAAGTCCAGGCAACCTGTTGCAGGCGTTCGGTATTGGATTACAAATTGCCGTGGTGACGTGCTGGCATCGGGGACTACCGATGCGCAGGGCCATACCATGCGAGTGGTCACGCTGAAGCCCGAGTCGGTAAAACTGGAAGTCAGCGGGGAAGAAGAATGAGTGATGGCGATCGCGTAGCAATTGCGGAGGCGATGACAGACCTGAAAGAAGGTTCGGTAATCGAAGCATTGATATCGAACGGGCCGCCCATCTGTCCAAACATGACCGATGCGGAATTTCGCCGTATGGTTCTAACGTTACGCGACAGAGCCGTACGAATGATCGACGTACGGCTCGTAGACTTGCGCAGGTGGGGGGCGGTCGAACGTCAACGCGTCGCAACGTGGTTTGGCTCAAGCGATGAAACGATTCGGCAACGTCTGACAGTCGGACTCGCACAAGTAAGTCGGGTGATGCGCGATCTCAAGCCTGGAAACTTTGTTCGTCACTCAGAGGAACTTGATCGGTATCTTGGTTGTACGCCGAATAACAAGGACCCTGATGGTGCCGTCGCTCATGTTTGCGGTCCTGACACAGCTACCCATACTATCTGTATCCATGAGAATTTTTGTGGGATGCGTCCCATATCCAGCGCGAAGGACTCGATGTTATCGACGCTGATTCATGAGTGCACTCATTTTGCCGATACTTTCGGCGCTCAGGATCATCAATATTTCATGCGCGAGTGCTTGGTATTGGCGCGGACGCGCCCCGATCTCGCAATCAATAATGCGGATAGCATTGCCGGGTATATTATCTATGAAGACTAGAGGCGGCGTGGCGCGGCAATCCGTGTTGAATCTGATCGAGTCCAACGGAAGATCGATATGATGAAAGGACCGGCATGTATTGCGTTGGCGTTTTTCTCGGCCGGAACATTCGCCTGCTCCCCGGTTCATACGCTTGATGTTTCGTTTGAACGAGATTCTGCCAAAGTATCCGGCGACGAGCTCATAAAGCTGGCGAACTGGGCGATAGACCTTCAACTCAAATATCCCAATCTTGATCGTACGTCCGTCGGTGGCCTTGCCGACGCTGACGAAAGGCAGCCGCGCGTGCTGGCTCAACAACGCGCAGAAAGTGTCAAGAGGCTTCTAGTCACATTGGGGCTCGGTCGAGCCCCTGTCGACGTCGATGCCAGGCTTTATAAGTCGCATCATCTGAACGGTGTGCCGGATAATGGCCGACGAGTAGAAATCGACTTCCTTCCCGGTTGCCCGCATGAATGCCCTTGCCAAGTGAAATGAGGTATTGGCCGCGATCTGCCGCGCAGCGGCAGTGCTGCCATTTCGACGATGTCAAGCAGCCTCTTACGCACCATGCAGTAAGCGCCGGCCCGTCGCGAGCCGACGCATGCCTGGTGTTCGTCAGTGCAGATCGACAGGCCGCCCGTCGAAATCATGCCCCGCGCGACGGATCTCGCACTTCGCCTCCTTTTCCCCCTTCACGCCGTTGAACACGATGTTCAGGATCACGGCCGTGGCCGACGCCAGCAGGATGCCGCTGTGCAGGATCGGTGCAAGCGCGGGCGGCAGCTTCGAGAAGAAGTGCGGCGACACGACCGGCACGAGGCCCATGCCGACGCTCACGGCGACGATGAACAGGTTGTGCGAGTGGTTCACGAAGTCGACCTTCGACAGCACCTTGATGCCGTTCGCGGCGACCATCCCGAACATCACGATGCCTGCGCCGCCGAGCACGAACGGCGGCACCGACGCGACGACCTGCGCCATCTTCGGAAACAGGCCGAGCAGCACGAGGATCACGCCGCCCGTCGCACACACGAAACGGCTCTTCACGCCCGTCACGCCGATCAGGCCGACGTTCTGCGAGAACGACGTATGCGGGAACGAGTTGAAGATGCCGCCGATCAGCGTGCCGAGGCCGTCGACGCGCAGGCCGCGCACGAGGCGCTCCTGGTTGACCGGGCGATCGACCATGTCGCCGACCGCGAGGAACATCCCGGTCGATTCGATGAACGTGACGAACATCACCGTGACCATCGTCACGATCGACAGCGGGTCGAAGTGCGGCAGGCCGAAGTGGAACGGCATCACGAAGCCGACCCACGGCGCATGCGCCACGCCGTCGGTGTTCACGCGGCCGAGCGCGAATGCGATCACGAAGCCGGCGACGATGCCGAGCAGCACCGAGATGTTCGCGATGAAGCCGCGGCCGTACTTGTTGATCAGCAGGATCAGCGTGAGCACGAGCAGCGACAGGCCGAGATAGACGGGGCTGCCGTACTCGGGGTTGCCGACGCCGCCGGCCGCCCAGTTGATGCCGACTTCCATCAGCGACAGCCCGATCACGGCGATCACCGTGCCGACCACCACCGGCGGGAAGAACCGCAGCAGCTTGCCGATCATCGGCGCGAGCACGATGCCGATGATGCCGGCCGCGATGGTCGAGCCGAAGATGTCGAGAATGCCGAGGCCGGGGTTCGTGCCGATCGCGATCATCGGGCCGACGGCCGCGAACGTGCAGCCCATGATGACGGGCAGGCGAATCCCGAAGATCCACAGGCCCAGCGTCTGGATCAGCGTGGCGATGCCGCACGAAAACAGATCGGCGCTGATCAGGAACGCGATCTGGTCTTTCGGCAGCTTGAGCGCCGCGCCGACGATGAGCGGCACGGCGACGGCGCCGGCGTACATGACGAGGACGTGCTGCAGGCCAAGCGTTACCAGCTTGCCGGTCGGCAGCACCTCATCGCACGGATGGACCGTGTTCGATTGCATCTGTCTCACTCCATGATCTTGTTTTCGGGGTGATACGAAGTTATTCGGAATGAATCCATGCAACAAGAGCACTGGGTTCTATTCCGTTCTTTGCTGGTTCGATATGCCATGTCGGTATGGAACGGGGGGGCGATCATCGGGAAACTGCCGCGGGAGTGACGCGTACCGGTTTTATAGCGCTTCAAAATAGCGCCGGCCCCCCTGTCAAATATGGGGTGCTTTATGGTGTGTATCGCGCGGGCCGCATAGTGGCAAAAAAGGGCGTACGGAAAACGTGCCGGGTTAACCCGCGAGCGGCCGCTTTTGCGTGCAAGGTGCGGCCCCGTCAATCTCCCGGCCGGCAGCACGTTCGATGTGTCGGCGCGGCGGCAAAAACCGGAGCGCGCATCGCGATCCCGTTATCATCGACATCCGTTCATCCGAATCTCCCTTCACGTCATGCGCCTGCTCGGAATCGACCTCGGCACCGGCTCCGTCAAACTCGTCACGCTCGATGCCGACGGCGTCGAGCGGGCCGTCGCGAGCGAACCTTACGGGTTGTCGTCGCCGCAGCCCGGCTGGGCGGAAATCGCGCCCGCCACGTGGTGGCAGGCGCTCGTGCGCGCCGCCGCGCGGCTGCCGGCCGACGAGCGCGCGCAGGTCGCGGCGATCGGTTTTTCGGGCCAGATGCATGGCGTCGTGCTGATCGATGCGGCCGGCGAGCCGGTGCGGCCTGCGCTGCTGTGGCCGGACACACGCGCAGTGCGCGAGGCCGACGCGGCCGACTGGCACGCCGCCGGAATGCCCGTCGCCGGAATGCCCGTCGCTCCGAATCCAGTCGCTCCGAATCCCGTCGCGCCCGGCATGGCAGGCCCGCTGTTGCGTTGGCTCGCCACGCACGAACCCGACGCGCTGCGCGCCGCGCGCTGGGCCGTGCAGCCGAAGGACTGGCTGCGCATCGTGCTCGGCGGCGACGTCGCGGCCGATCCGAGCGACGCGTGCGCGACGGCGCTCGCGACGCCCGACGGCGCGTGGGACAGCGCATTGATCGAGGCGCTCGGCCTGCCGGGCGACCGCTTCGCGCCGGTGCGTGCGTCCACCGCGCGCTGCGGCGTGCTCGGCGCGCAGGCCGCCGCCGCGCTCGGCCTGCCGGCTCGCGTGCCGCTTGCGACAGGCGCGGCCGACACCGCCTGCGCGGCGCTCGGCAGCGGGCTGGCCGCGGCAGGCGACGCGCTGCTGACGACCGGCAGCGGCGGCCAGATCGTCGTGCTCGCGGATACGCTGCCGCCCGCGCGGCGCGGATTGCATCGCTATCGTGCAGCGGCCGGCGGCGGCTATTACACGATGGCGGCGATGCAGAACGTCGGGCTCGCGCTCGAATCCGTGCGCGGTTGGCTCGGCTATGCGCGATGGGCCGATGCGTACGACGATGCGTTCGCGCAGCCGGCGTCCGAGCGGCTGTGCTTCCTGCCGTACCTGAGCGGCGAGCGTTCGCCGTGGATGAACCCCGATGCGCGCGGCGGCTGGCTCGGCCTCGGGCTCGGCGACACGCGCGGCGCGATGATGCGCGCCGCGTTCGAAGGCGTCGCGTTCGCGTTGCGCGCGGGGCTCGATGCGATCCGCGACGCCGACCCCGGCGACGCGGTGGCGACGCTGCGCCTCGCGGGCGGCGGCTCGGTCGATCCGCGCTGGCGCCAGTTGCTCGCCGACGCGCTCGGCGCGTCGCTGCACGCGATCGATTGCCCGAACGCCGCGACGCGCGGCGCCGCGCTGCTCGCGGGCGTCGCGATCGGCCATTGGCGTGAAGACGCGTTGCACGCGTTGGCGCCGACGGCGTCGCCCGTCGCCGCACCGCAAGACGACCGCCCGCTGGCCGCACGTTACGCGCGCTTCGTCGATCTGTACGCCCGCACGGATGCATGGTTCACGACGGGCGTTTAAACTCGAACACTTGTTCTTTTGCGTCAGCGATGACGCATCCTGGCAAGCCGGTGGCCGTTTCCCGCACGCGACGCGCGCCGGGAGCGGCCATCATGGCGAGCACGAGATTCTTGCGCCGTGCCGCGCGGCACGGCTTCGACCGCTTTGCATGAGTCCCGGGCCGGCAGCGACACGCCGGCCCGGGCCGATCTCACCGACACACAGGAGTGACACGATGAAAACGAAAGCCGCGATTGCATGGAAGGCGGGTGCGCCGCTGACGATCGAGGAAGTCGATCTCGAAGGGCCGCGCGCCGGCGAAGTGCTGATCGAAGTGAAGGCGACGGGCATCTGCCACACCGACTACTACACGCTGTCGGGCGCCGATCCGGAAGGGATCTTCCCGGCGATCCTCGGCCATGAAGGCGCGGGCGTGGTGGTCGACGTCGGCCCCGGCGTCGGCACGGTGCGCAAGGGCGACCACGTGATTCCGCTCTACACGCCCGAATGCCGCGAGTGCAAGTTCTGCCTGTCGCGCAAGACCAACCTGTGCCAGAAGATCCGCGCGACGCAGGGCAAGGGCCTGATGCCCGACGCGACGTCGCGCTTCTCGCTCGACGGCAAGCCGCTGTTCCACTACATGGGCACGTCGACGTTCTCGAACTACATCGTCGTGCCGGAAATCGCGGTGGCCAAGGTGCGCGAGGACGCGCCGTTCGACAAGATCTGCTACATCGGCTGCGGCGTGACGACGGGCGTGGGCGCGGTCGTGTACTCGGCGAAGGTCGAGGCCGGCGCGAACGTGGTCGTGTTCGGCCTCGGCGGGATCGGCCTGAACGTGATCCAGGGCGCGAAGATGGTCGGCGCGGACAAGATCATCGGCGTCGACATCAACCCGAAGCGCGTCGAGCTCGCAAAGAAGTTCGGGATGACGCACTTCATCAACCCGAACGAAGTCGAGAACGTCGTCGACCACATCGTGCAGCTGACCGACGGCGGCGCCGACTACTCGTTCGAATGCGTCGGCAACGTGAAGCTGATGCGCCAGGCGCTCGAATGCACGCACAAGGGCTGGGGCCAGTCGTTCATCATCGGCGTGGCGGCGGCGGGCGAGGAAATCAGCACGCGTCCGTTCCAGCTGGTGACGGGCCGCGAGTGGAAAGGCTCGGCGTTCGGCGGCGCACGCGGGCGCACCGACGTGCCGAAGATCGTCGACTGGTACATGGAAGGCAAGATCAACATCGACGACCTGATCACGCACACGCTGCCGCTCGAGCGGATCAACGACGGCTTCGACCTGATGAAGGCCGGCGAGTCGATCCGCTCGGTCGTGCTGTACTGACCGGGAGCGCACCGCCATGCTCGAACTCGTTTCCTCGCATGCGTGCCACGGCGGCGAGCAGCGTTTCTACCGTCACGATTCGGCGGCAATCGGCCTGCCGATGAAGTTCTCGGTGTACCTGCCGCCGCAGGCCGCGCAACAGCGCGTGCCGGCGCTGTTCTATCTCGCGGGGCTCACGTGCACCGACGAGACGTTCGCGATCAAGGCCGGCGCGCAGCAATACGCGGCGCAGCACGGGATCGCGCTCGTGATGCCCGATACGAGCCCGCGCGGCGCGGGCGTGCCGGGCGAGACGGATGCGTGGGATTTCGGCGTCGGCGCGGGTTTCTACGTCGACGCGACTGAAGCGCCGTGGTCGACACATTACCGGATGGAGTCGTACGTGACGGGTGAGCTGCGCGAGCTCGTTGTGGCCGAGCTGCCGATCGACGGCGCGCGGCTCGGCATCTTCGGGCACTCGATGGGCGGCCACGGAGCGCTGACGCTCGCGTTGCGTCATCCGGGCCTGTACCGGTCGGTGTCGGCGTTCGCGCCGATCGCCGCGCCGACGCGATGCCCGTGGGGCGAGAAGGCGTTCTCCGGTTATCTCGGTGCCGATCGGGAAGCGTGGAAGGCGCACGACGCGAGCGAGCTGGTCGCGCGCGCCGATGCGCCGAAGTTCGCGGACGGCATCCTCGTCGATCAGGGGCTCGCCGATCAGTTCCTCGCGAACCAGTTGAACCCCGACGTATTCGAAGCCGCATGCGCGAAGGCCGGCCAACCGCTGACGCTGCGCCGCCATCCGGGCTACGACCACGGCTACTACTTCATCTCGACGTTCATCGCCGATCACCTCGCGCATCATGCGCGTGTGCTTGCACGGTGAGTAGCGGCGCAAGCAGGTAACGCATCCGGTGCGCATGAAAAAACGCCGGCGCTGCCCTCGGGCACGCCGGCGTTTTGATTGGCATCGGGCGGCGACCGCCGCGCCGATCAGTTGCGTCGCAATAGGCTCGCGCCGTACACGAGCGCCGACAGCGCGGTGATCCAGAAGCTCGTCGGCCAATCGGTGTGATACGCGAGCACGATGCCGGCCCACGCTTCGAACAGCGCGAACAGCGCGGCGAGCAGCACGCCCGTCGACAGCCGCGTCGACACGTTTTGCGCGGCCGCCGCCGGCCCGACGAGCAGCGTGAATACGAGCAGCACGCCGACGATCTGCGTCGCCGCGGCTACCGCGAGCGCGCACACCGCCAGGAACAGCATCGACACCGTGCGCAGCGACACGCCCTTGGCTTCGGCCAGTTCCGGCTGCAGCGAGGCGAACAACAACGGCCGCGCGATCAGCGCGAGCGCGATGAGGCTCACCGCGCCGATGCCCGCGAGCACCGCGAGCGTGTCGTGGCTGACCGCGAGCACGTTGCCGAACAGCAGCGCGGTGACCTGCGTCGCGAACGACGTATAGAAATGCAGGAACAGCAGGCCGAAGCCGAGCGCGCCGGACAGGATCACGCCGATCGCGACGTCGCGGCCCGCGAGCCTTTCGCCGAGCGCGCCCATCCCGATCCCGGCCGCGAGCGTGAAGCCGACCATCCCCCAGATCGGCGAGATGCCGAGCAGCACCGCGCCCGTCGCGCCGGTGAAGCCGACGTGCGACAGCGCGTGGCCCGCGAAGGTCTGCCCGCGCAGCACCAGGAAGTAGCCGACGATGCCCGCGAGCACCGCGACGATTCCCGACGCCGCGAAGGCGTTGATCATGAAGTCGTATTCAAACATCGTGCGAATGCCCGGGATGAGCGTGTCCGTGGTGGTGATGGCCGTGGCTGCCGCCGTGCGAGTGCCCGTCGTCGTCCTCGTGTTCGTGATCGTGCTTCTCGATCTCGACGTCGCCCGACATCACGAAGATCTTGCCGTTCACGCGCATCACGTCGATCGGCGATCCATAGAGCCGCGACAGCACGGGCTTCGTGATCACCTCGTCGACGGTGCCGAGCGCGGCCACGCCGTTGCCGAGATACAGCACGCGGTCGAGCGCGTTCAGCAGCGGATTCAGTTCGTGCGCGGAGAACAGCACGGTGATGCCGAGTTCGCGCTGCACGTTGCGCACGAGTTCGACGACGCCGCGCTGATGGTTCGGGTCGAGGCTGATCAGCGGCTCGTCGAGCAGCAGCAGCTTGGGGTTGCCGAGCAGGCATTGCGCGAGCAGCAGGCGCTGCCGTTCGCCGCCGGACAGTTCGGACAGCGGCCGGCGCGCGAGCGACGGGCCGCCGACGAGATCGAGCACGCGATCGACGTCGCGGCGCGTGGCCGCATTCGTGTGCGGCAGGCCCCAGCGATGGCCGTCGGCGGCCATCGCGACGAAATCGTAGCCGCGCATCCGGCGGTTCGCGAGGCCGCTCCTGATCTGCGGCATGTAGCCGATCGACGCGTTGCCGCGCGCGACCGGCACGCCGCCGACCGACAGCGTGCCGGCCGACACGGGGACGAGGCCGAGCACCGCGCGCATCAGCGTCGTCTTGCCCGCGCCGTTCGGCCCGAGCACGCCGACGAATTCGCCGGGCTCGATCGAGAAGCTGACGTCGCGCAGGATCGTGCGGCCGCCCAGTTCGAGCGTGACGCGATCGACTGCGAGGGCGTGGGGAGTGGCGGTCATGTCGTGACGGTTGTCGGTTACTTGCCGGCCGAAAGCGCGTTGCCGAGCGCGTCGAGCTGGCTGGTCATCCATTGCTGGAAGGTCTTGCCGGCCGGCTGCGTCTCGGTGACGCTGACGGTCGGCACGCCGCCGTCGCGCGCGATCTTCAGCATGCGCCTGGTCATCGGTTCCTCGGCCTGGCTGTTGTAGATCAGCGCGCGTACCTGCTTCTTGCGCAGGTCGTTCTCGAACGCGGCGACGTCCTGCGCGCTTGCCTCGGTGTCGTTCATCGTCGCGAGCTGGAAGCGCTGGTTGCGCATGTCGAGGCCGATCGCGTCGGACATATAGCCGAATACGGGCTCGGTGGCCGTCACGGGCACGCCCTTGTACTTCGCGCGCAGTGCGGCCACCTTGTCGTCGACGGGTTTCAGCGACGCGACGAATTTCTGCAGGTTCGCGTCGTACTCGGCCTTGTTCGCCGGGTCGGCGCGGCCGAGCTCGGCCGCGATCGCGCGTGCGGCCGCCGGCATCGTCGCCGGGTCGTACCAGAGGTGCGGGTTGTCGCCGGCCTTCTTGCCGACGAGATCGGCGACGACGATCGTCGCGCGCTTCGCCTGTTTCGACGCGCCGAGCAGCTTGCCCATCCATGGATCGTAATCGGCGCCGTTGTAGATCACGACCTGCGCGTGCTGGAGCGCGCGAGCCGTCTTCGGGCTCGCTTCGAACAGGTGCGGATCCTGATCCGGATTGCTGAGGATGCTGGTGACCGCGACGTGGCGGCCGCCGATCTGCGACGCGACGTCGCCGTAGAAATTCTCCGCGGCGACGACGTTGACGGGCGCGGCCAGCGCGACCACGGGCGCGGCGAACGACAGCGCGGCGACGGCGGCGGCCAGCCAGCGGACAGGCGACAGGGCGCGCCGCGGCGCGCGCTTCAGGGCAATGGACATGGAACTCCTCGTTGGAAGGGCGGCGCGTACGCCGCGCGATTCGGCGTCAGCGCTGCGCGGGCTTGCGCTTGCAGTGCCCGCACAGGCCGCTCAGCTCGACGACCTGATGGTGGACTTCGAACCCATGCGCGGGCTCGCTCGCGGACAACTGCTTCGCGAGGTCGCCGCCGGGAATCTCGACGGTGTCGCCGCACGAATCGCAGATCAGGAACTGGCCTTCGTGCGGCACGCCGATCTCGCAGCACGCGAAGAACGCGTTCTTCGATTCGATCCGGTGGATGAAGCCGTGCTCGACGAGGAAATCCAGCGCGCGGTAGACGGTGGTCGGCGGCACGCGGCCGCGTTGCGGTTCGAGTTCGGCGAGCAGGTCGTACGCGCCGATCGGGCGCTGCGCGGCCAGCACGCGTTCGTAGACCTGGCGGCGCAGCGGCGTCCACGCGAGCCCGTGCTCGGCGGCGAATGCGTCGGCCCGGGACAGCCGGGCGTCAATGGACGATGAGGTAGCCATGGCGTGAAGCAGGCGATGAAACACAGTATCGCGATGATATAACGTATCGCCGCACCGTGCAGCGCGAATTCCGTTTTCCGTCCTCGCTCCGTTCCCGTCGCCGCCGATGCCACTGCGTCGCACCGTGCGCGCCGCGCCTTGCCGTGCGGGCGCGGCGGGGCGTCGTTACGCGCCGCCGTGCCGCAGCGCGTCATAGAAAGCCGTCACGTCGTCTTGACAGCGCGTATCGCGTATCCGATCATTCGATCACTAACAGAGCAATTGATCGGTCGCCGAGCGTTCGCTCACTTCGCGACCGGCATGCAACAGAACGAACCGGAGACAGCCAGTGAGACTGGAAGACAAGGTCGCGATCCTGACGGGCGCCGCAAGCGGCATCGGCGAAGCGGTCGCGCAACGCTATCTGGACGAGGGCGCGCGCTGCGTGCTCGTCGACGTGAAGCCGGCGGGCGGCTCGCTCGCGCGGCTGATCGAGGCCAACCCCGGCCGCGCGGTGGCCGTCACCGCCGACGTCACGCGCCGCGACGACATCGAGCGGATCGTCGCGACGGCGGTCGAGCGCTTCGGCGGCGTCGACATCCTGTTCAACAACGCGGCGCTGTTCGACATGCGCCCGCTCCTCGACGAATCGTGGGACGTGTTCGACCGGCTGTTCTCGGTCAACGTGAAAGGGCTGTTCTTCCTGATGCAGGCGGTCGCGCAACGGATGGTCGAGCAGGGGCGCGGCGGCAAGATCGTCAACATGTCGTCGCAGGCCGGCCGTCGCGGCGAGGCGCTCGTTTCGCACTACTGCGCGACCAAGGCCGCGGTGATCAGCTATACGCAGTCGGCCGCGCTCGCGCTCGCGCCGCACCGGATCAACGTGAACGGCATCGCGCCGGGCGTGGTCGACACGCCGATGTGGGAACAGGTCGATGCGCTGTTCGCGCGCTACGAGAACCGGCCGCTCGGCGAGAAGAAGCGGCTCGTGGGCGAAGCCGTGCCGCTCGGCCGCATGGGCGTGCCGGGCGACCTGACGGGCGCCGCGCTGTTCCTCGCGTCGGCCGACGCCGACTACATCACCGCCCAGACGTTGAACGTCGACGGCGGCAACTGGATGAGCTGAAAATGCCGCCGCTCGCACGCGCCGTTCGCGAGCCGGCCCGCTACGCGGCGGCAGTGCCGCACGCCGCGGCCGCCGTCGAACGAGGAGGGCTCGCCTGATGGCCGAGATCGTCGTCGCCGGCGAACTGCTGGCCGAATTCGTCGCCGCCGAGCGCGGCCAAGGCTTCGATGTGCCGGGACTCTTCGCCGGCCCGTTCCCGAGCGGCGCGCCGGCGATCTTCGCCGACCAGGCCGCGCGGCTCGGCGCGCGCGTCGCATATGCGGGCTGCGTCGGCCGAGACGCGTTCGGCGATGCGATCGTCGCGCGGCTCGCCCGCGACGGCGTGGACGTCGCGCGCATTCGCCGCGTCGCACGGCCGACCGGCACCGCGTTCGTCGCGTATCGCGACGACGGCTCGCGCAGTTTCGTGTTCACGCTGTCGACCAGTGCCGCGGCATGCGTCGATGCGTCCGACGTCGACACCGCGATGTTCGACGGCTGCCGCTATTTCCACGTGATGGGCTCGTCGCTGACGAGCGAATCGGCGATCGCGGCCGTGCAGCGCGGCGTGATCGAGGCCGCGCGCGCGGGAGCCAAGGTGTCGTTCGATCCGAACGTGCGGCCCGAAATGCTGAGTTTCCGCCCGATGCGCGCGGCCCTCGACGAGATGCTCGCCGCGTGCCACCTGTTCCTGCCGAGCGAAGCCGACCTGCCGTTCTTCTGCGGGCCGCAGCCGGCCGAGCGCGCGATCGCCGGCCTGCTTGCGACGCATCCGCTGCTCGAGCGTGTCGTGCTCAAACGCGGTGCGCAAGGCAGCGTCGCATTCGATCGTGCGAGCCGCGTCGACGCGCAGGCTTATCCGGTCGACGAAGTCGATCCGACCGGCGCTGGCGACTGCTTCGGCGGCACGCTGGTCGCGAGCCTCGTCGCGGGCATGGCGATCGACGTCGCGTTGCGCCGCGCGAACGCGGCCGGCGCGATCGCGGTCACGCGGCGCGGCCCGATGGAAGGCAACAGCAGCGCGGCCGAGATCGACCGCTTCCTGACCGAACGAGGTATCGCATGTCCGGCCTGACGACCGTTGCCGAGCGCACGCAGACCGCGCATGCAGGCACCGTGCTGCGGATGATCTTCGACGCGAACCGCGCGGACGCGCAGCGCGGCATCTATTCGATCTGCAGCGCGCACCGGCTCGTGCTGGAGGCCGCGTGCGAAGCCGCGCGCGCCGACGGCTCGCCGCTGCTGATCGAGGCGACCTGCAACCAGGTGAACCATCTCGGCGGCTATACGGGCATGACGCCGGCGGATTTTCGCCGCGACGTCGATGCGATCGCCGCGCGCTGCGGGCTCGCGCCGTCGGCGCTCGTGCTCGGCGGCGACCATCTCGGCCCGAACCCGTGGCGGCACCGCCGCGCGGCCGACGCGATGCGCGAGGCCGGTGCGATGGTCGCGGCCTACGTCGAAGCCGGTTTCGAAAAGATCCATCTCGACGCGAGCATGGCGTGCGCGGACGATCCGGCGCGGCTCGACGATCGCACGATCGCCGCGCGCGCAGCCGAGCTGTGCCGCGTCGCGGAAGACGCGGCGGCGCGCGCCGGAATCGCGCCCGTCTACGTGATCGGCACCGAGGTGCCGACGCCGGGCGGCGAGGTGAGCGGCGAGGCCGGTAACGACGCCGGCGACGACGCGATCGCGCGGATCGCGGTCACGCGCAGCGACAGCATCGCGGCGACGCTCGACGCGCACCGCCACGCGTTCTCGGCGGCCGGGCTCGACGACGCATGGACGCGCGTCGTCGCGATCGTCGCGCAGCCGGGCGTCGATTTCGACGACCGCCACGTGCTCGATTACGACAGCGCCAAGGCGGCGTCGCTCGGCGCGAGTATCCTGCAGACACCGCGCCTCGTGTTCGAAGCGCATTCGACCGATTATCAGACCGAAGACGCGCTCGCCGCGCTCGTGCGCGACCACTTCGCGGTGCTGAAGGTCGGTCCCGCGCTGACGTTCGCATTGCGCGAGGCGCTGTTCGCGCTGACGTTCATCGAGGACGCGCTGATCGACGACGTCGCGCAGCGCTCGCGGTTGCGCGACGTCGTCGATGCGGCGATGCGCGCGCAGCCCGAACACTGGGCGCCGTACTACCGCGGCGACGAGACCGCGCAGCGGCTCGCGCGCCAGTTCAGCTACAGCGACCGCATCCGCTATTACTGGCTGCAGCCGGCCGTCGCGGCCGCGGTCGAACAGCTGTTCGGCAACCTCGCGCGGCAGCCGGTGCCGGAAACGCTCGTCGCGCAGTGGCTGCCGGACGTCTACGCGGCGTGCCGCGCGGGCGGCCTCGCGAAGGAGCCGCGCGCTTGGGTGCGCCACCGGATACGCGACGTGATCGCGCACTATGCGCGCGCGTGCGGGATGCAGCGGCCGGCATGACGGGCCGCGAAGGAAACGACGCAACACCGACGCAAGACCGACGACATTTCGAACAATCACAGGAGACATGCCATGCAACGAAAGATGCTCGACGCCGCCGCACGCTGTTTCGCCTCAGCCGCGCTCGCGACGGCGGCGTGCGCGGCGTCCGCCGGCACGCTGACGATCGCGACGCTGAACAACCCCGACATGATCGAGTTGAAGAAGCTGTCGCCGGCGTTCGAGAAGGCGAACCCGGACATCAAGCTGAACTGGGTGATCCTCGAGGAGAACGTGCTGCGCCAGCGCGCGACGACCGACATCACGACCGGCAGCGGCCAGTTCGACGTGATGGCGATCGGCACCTATGAAACGCCGCAGTGGGGCAAGCGCGGCTGGCTCGCGCCGATCACGGGCCTGCCCGCCGACTACGACCTGAACGACATCGTGAAGACCGCGCGCGACAGCCTGTCGTACAACGGCCAGCTCTACGCGCTGCCGTTCTACGTCGAAAGCTCGATGACGTTCTACCGCAAGGACCTGTTCGCGGCGAAGGGGCTGAAGATGCCCGACCAGCCGACCTACGACCAGATCGCCGAATTCGCGGACAAGCTGACCGACAAGTCGAAGGGCACCTACGGGATCTGCCTGCGCGGCAAGGCCGGCTGGGGCGAGAACATGGCGTACGTGTCGACGGTCGTGAACACGTTCGGCGGACGCTGGTTCGACGAGAACTGGAACGCGCAGCTCACGTCGCCCGAATGGAAGAAGGCGATCAATTTCTACGTGAACCTGCTGAAGAAGAACGGCCCGCCGGGCGCGAGCTCGAACGGCTTCAACGAGAACCTGACGCTGACCGCGTCCGGCAAGTGCGCGATGTGGATCGACGCGACGGTCGCGGCCGGGATGCTCTACAACAAGCAGCAGTCGCAGGTGGCCGACAAGATCGGCTTCGCGGCCGCGCCGGTCGCCGCGACGCCGAAGGGCTCGCACTGGCTGTGGGCGTGGGCGCTGGCCGTGCCGAAGACGTCGAAGCAGCAGGACGCCGCGCGCAAGTTCATCGCGTGGGCGACGTCGAAGCAGTACATCGAGATGGTCGGCAAGGACGAAGGCTGGGCGTCGGTGCCGCCGGGCACGCGTACGTCGACGTATCAGCGCGCGGAGTACAAGGCCGCCGCGCCGTTCTCGGACTTCGTGCTGAAGGCGATCGAGACGGCCGACCCGAACGACCCGTCGCTGAAGAAGGTGCCGTACACGGGCGTGCAGTACGTCGGGATTCCTGAATTCCAGTCGTTCGGCACGGTGGTCGGCCAGTCGATTGCGGGTGCGGTCGCGGGCCAGATGTCGGTCGACCAGGCGCTCGCCGCCGGCCAGGCCGCGGCCGATCGCGCGGTGCGGCAGGCCGGCTACAAGAAGTAACGCGCAAGCCGTCGCGCGGCCCGCATCGTGCGCCGTGGCACACGGCGCGGGCCGGCGACGCTGACAGGCGGGCACGCCGTCCGCGCCCGCGCATCAACCGGAGGGACTCCGATCATGCGTCACCTGCGTCTTCCCCTGAGTCACGCTCACGCGCCGTCGGTCGGCGACGCGTCGTCGCCGCCCGGCGCGCCGCGCCGTGCGCGCGGCGGCGCGAGCTGGCTCGTGTCGCCGTCCGTCGCGGTGCTGCTGCTGTGGATGTCGATTCCGCTCGCGATGACGATCTGGTATTCGTTCTCGCGCTACAACCTGCTGAACCCGGACGTGAAGGGCTTCGCCGGGTTCGACAACTATCGCTTCCTCGCGACCGATCCGTCGTTCCTGCCCGCGATCTGGCACACGCTCGTGCTGATCGGCGCGGTGCTCGCGATCACGGTGGTCGGCGGCGTGCTGATGGCCGTGCTGTTCGACCGCAAGTTCTACGGGCAGGGCGTCGCGCGCCTGCTCGCGATCGCGCCGTTCTTCGTGATGCCGACCGTCTCCGCGCTGATCTGGAAGAACATGATCCTGCATCCGGTGTACGGGCTCGTCGCGAACGCGATGCGCGCGCTCGGGATGACGCCGATCGACTGGTTCGCCGATTACCCGTTGACCGCGGTGATCATCATCGTCGCGTGGCAGTGGCTGCCGTTCGCGTTTTTGATCCTGTTCACCGCGATCCAGTCGCTCGACCAGGAGCAGAAGGAAGCCGCGCGCATCGACGGCGCCGGCCCGATCGCGATGTTCTTCTACATCACGCTGCCGCACCTGAAGCGCGCGATCGCCGTGGTCGTGATGATGGAGACAATCTTCCTGCTGTCGATCTTCGCGGAAATCTACACGACGACGGGCGGCGGCCCCGGCGACGCGACGACCAACCTGTCGTACCTGATCTACGCGCTCGGCCTGCAGCAGTTCGACGTCGGCCTCGCGTCCGCGGGCGGCATCATCGCCGTCGTGGTCGCGAACGTCGTGTCGTTCTTCCTCGTGCGGATGCTCGCGCGCAATCTGAAGGGGGAGTACGAAAAATGAGCGACCTGACCTTGGCAGGCCGGCGCACGCCGGCCGTGTTCGACCTCGTGCGGCGCGCGCTGCCCGGCGCGCTCGCATGGCTGATCGCGCTCTTGCTGTTCTTCCCGATCTTCTGGATGGCGATCACCGCGTTCAAGACCGAGCAGCAGGCGTACGCGTCGTCGCTGTTGTTCATGCCGACGCTCGACAGCTTCCGCGAGGTGTTCGCGCGCAGCAACTACTTCGCGTTCGCGTGGAATTCGGTGCTGATCTCGGCCGGCGTCACGCTGATCTCGCTGCTGTTCGCGGTGCCGGCCGCGTACGCGATGGCGTTCTTCCCGAACCACCGCACGCAGAAGGTGCTGCTGTGGATGCTGTCGACGAAGATGATGCCGTCGGTCGGCGTGCTGGTGCCGATCTATCTGCTGTGGAAGAACGCCGGGCTGCTCGATACGGTGTCGGGGCTCGTGATCGTCTACACGCTGATCAACCTGCCGATCGCGGTGTGGATGACCTTCACGTACTTCAACGAGATCCCGAAGGACATCCTGGAGGCCGGGCGCATCGACGGCGCGTCGACGTGGCAGGAGATCGTCTACCTGCTGATGCCGATGGCGCTGCCGGGGCTCGCGTCCACCGCGCTGCTGCTCGTGATCCTGTCGTGGAACGAGGCGTTCTGGAGCATCAACCTGTCGAGCTCGAACGCCGCGCCGCTCACTGTGTTCATCGCGTCGTATTCGAGCCCCGAAGGCTTGTTCTGGGCGAAGCTGTCCGCCGCGTCGCTGCTCGCGGTCGCGCCGATCCTGATCGTCGGCTGGCTGTCTCAGAAGCAGTTGGTGCGCGGGCTCACGTTCGGGGCGGTCAAGTGAGCGGCGCAAGCAAAGGCGCGGTCGGTCACGGCATGAACGTGCTGATCTGCGATTGCGACGGCGTGCTGATCGACAGCGAGGCCGTCGCCGCCGACGTGATCGTGCGCGAACTCGATGCGCGCTGGCCGGGCGTCGATGCGCGGCCGGCCGTGATGCCGCTGCTCGGGCTGCGCATCGAGCGCGTGCTGGCTGGTGCGTCCGAGGCGGTCGGCCGGACGCTGACGCACGATGATATCGACGCGATCCGCCGCGCGGTCGAGGCCGCGGCCGTGAATGCGCCGATGGTCGACGGCATCGATGCGGCGCTGGCCGCGATCGACCTGACGACGGCCTGCGCGAGCAACAGCTATCGCGCATACGTCGAGGCGGCGCTCGCGCGCACCGGCCTCGCGCGCTTCTTCGGCGACCGGCTGTTCTGCGCGGATTCGGTCGCGCGGCCGAAGCCCGCGCCGGACGTGTATCTCGCGGCCGCGCGCACGCTCGGCGCGGTGCCCGCGCAATGCCTCGTCGTCGAGGACAGCGTGACCGGCATCACCGCCGCGGCCGCGGCCGGCATGACCGTGCTCGGCTTCATCGGCGGCGGGCACGCATCGGCGGCCCAGATCGACGCGCTGCGCGGCATCGGCGCGCGTCACGTATTCGACGACATGCACGAGCTGCCCGGCTACGTCGCGCGCTGGCAGGCGACGGGCGCGGTGCTGCCGAACTAGCAATCAGGAACGAATGCGCGCCGCTCGATGCGGCGCATCACGAACGAACGGAGACAGATCATGGCAAGCGTGCTCCTGCGCAACATCGCGAAGCGCTACGACGACACCGAAGTGCTGCGCAACGTGAACCTCGACATCGCCGACGGCGAATTCGTCGTGTTCGTCGGCCCGAGCGGCTGCGGCAAATCCACGCTGATGCGGATGATCGCCGGGCTCGAGGACATCTCGAACGGCGACCTGCTGATCGACGGCGCGAAGGTCAACGACGTGCCGAGCGCGAAGCGCGGCATCGCGATGGTGTTCCAGTCGTATGCGCTGTATCCGCACATGACGCTGTACGACAACATGGCGTTCGGCCTGAAGCTCGCGGGCGCGAAGAAGCCCGAGATCGACCAGGCCGTGAAGCAGGCCGCGAAGATCCTCCACATCGACCACCTGCTCGACCGCAAGCCGAAGCAGCTGTCGGGCGGCCAGCGGCAGCGCGTCGCGATCGGCCGCGCGATCACGCGCAAGCCGAAGGTCTTCCTGTTCGACGAGCCGCTGTCGAACCTCGACGCCGCGCTGCGCGTGAAGATGCGGCTGGAATTCGCGCGGCTGCACGACGAGCTGAAGACGACGATGATCTACGTGACGCACGACCAGGTCGAGGCGATGACGCTCGCCGACAAGATCGTCGTGCTGTCGGGCGGCGCGGTGCAGCAGGTCGGCACGCCGAACGCGCTGTATCACGCGCCGGCGAACCAGTTCGTCGCGGGCTTCATCGGCTCGCCGAAGATGAACTTCCTGAAGGGCACGGTCGAATCGGCCGATGCGGCCGGCGTGCTCGTGCGCTTCGACAGCGGCGAGACGCAGCGTGTCGCGGTGGACGCGGCGGGGCTGCAGCGCGGCGCGGCGGTGACCGTCGGTGTGCGGCCCGAACACCTGCTGGTCGATGCGGCGGCGCCGGGTGTCGCCGCGCGGACGATGGCCGTCGAGTCGCTCGGCGACGCCGCGTATCTGTATGCGGAGTCGGCCGTCGCGCCGGATGGGCTGATCGCGCGGATTCCGCCGCTCGACACGTACCGCACCGGCGACGCGTTGCGCGTGCATGCGCAGGCCGAGCACTGTCATCTGTTCGACGAAAACGGGCAGGCGTTCCGGCGGCTGAGCGTGCACGCGAAGGCGGCGTGAGCGTCCAGCGAGCCGCCGTGACTGCGCGTACGGCTCGCATCGACGTTTCAATGCGAGCGGGCCAGAGCGTAGTCGGCGGCGTCGATATCGGCAGGGCGCCCCATGACAATGTCCGCGATCAATTTTCCTGACCCGCAGGATGTCGACCAGCCGAACCCGTCGTGGCCGGTGTTGACGTACAGGTTTTCGCAAGCCGTGCGGCCGACGAGCGGCACGCCGTCCGGAGTGGCCGGTCGCAGGCCGGCCCAGTGGCTGGCGCATTGACCATCGATTGCGCCGGGGAATGCGCGCTCGAAGGCCGAGACCAGTTGCGCGCAACGGGTGGCATTCACGCTGCGGTCATAGCCTGTGATTTCTGCAATGCCCGAGATCCTCATCTCGTTGCCGAGACGAGCCATGCCGGTTTTGGTCGCGAAATCGAAGACAGAGTGCCGCGGGGCACATTCGTTCGCCACGATCGGCGCGGAGATCGAGTAGCCTTTGATGGGATAGACGGGTATGTCGACGAGCGACTTCAGTAGCATGGGCGTATCGGCTCCAGCGGCAACGACATAGGCGTCTGCCTGGAATTCCGTGTCTTGCGAAACGAGTGCACGAATCCTTTTTCCCGTGGTTCCGGAACCATCGGTGCGGAGCGATTCCACGGTCGTATTCCATGTGAACGTTCCACCCTGAGCCTGTATCACTTCCGCCAGTTTACGGGTGAACACGTGGCAATCACCCGACATGTCCTCGCGTATCCGGAGGCCGCCAAGCAGGTGCGGCGTGGAGTGCGCGAGCGCCGGTTCCAGCGTGAAGACCTGTTCGCGAGGCAGAAAGTCCGCCGCAATGCCCATGGTTTCCAGATAGCGCAACTGGGTGTCGATCAGCGCTCGCGGCACGGGTTCCCGATAAACCTGCAGAATTCCGTCCGCGCTGCGCTGATAGTCGATGGAGAGATCGGACTCGATGCGCTGCAGGCACGCCTGCGCATACGTGGCGAGCCTGGTGAGCCGGGCCCGATTGATGGTAAACCGGTGAGGTCGACATTCCTTGAGCGATTGCATCATCCAGGCGATTTGCCGCCATGTGAAGTCAGGGCGCCACTTGAAGGCGGCCGACTTGTCGAATTGAGCGGCGAACGCCATCCGGACTGCGCCGGGTGCCGACCAGGGCGCCGCAAGTCCGGCCGAATAGAAGCCACCGTTGGCATAGCTGCATGCCATGCCCGGTGCTGATGCGCGATCGATAATCTGCACCTCGCACCCGTGCTGCTGCAAAAAATAGGCTGTCGTGACGCCTATCACCCCTGCGCCGACGATGATGACTCGCATGAATTTCAGTTCCTTGTGGATCGCGTTGTGAATAATGGCCGACCGACACACGGATGGTGTCCGTGACGATTGCCATCGCTTCGGCCGGATGGATTCGCGGTCAGGATGTCGGCTTCGCCGTGACAGGATCGACCGAGATGCGGGAGCGGCCCCATAGCGCCATGCCGCATGCGAATACGATCGCCTGCGTGCCGATCAGCAGCGCGAACCCCGCGTGGAAGCCCGAGGCTGTCCCACCCGAGCCGGTCGACATCGACCGCATGAAGCCGCCCATCGCCAGCGGCATGAGGCCTGCGATGAGGCTTCCGATGCCGTTCACCACGCCGAAGGCGCTGGCGGTGTATTCGGCGCGCGTATTGTCCTGCACGGTGCCTGGAATGGCGGGCGCCTGGAGACCCCAGAAGAAATTGGCGGCGACCATTCCGGCTACGGCCCAGTAGCGATCGGCGGTCCGGATGGTGAGCCACACGGACAGCGCGACGCACAGGCTGCCGGCCATGAACATGCCGGACACCTGTCTCGGTTGCAGCTTGTCGAGCACGACGCCGCCGGTCAGGACGCCGAGCACCATCGCGTACTGGGGAAGCGACGCCAGCCAGCCCATTTCACGCAGCGAGAAACCGCGGGATAAGCTGAGATACGCCGGCAACCAGTTGCTGCTGCCCCAAAGATAGGCCAATGCGGCCGAGGTCAGTATGGTGATCAGGGCAAGATGGCGCGTTTGCAGCGCGCCGGCGACGACCTGTCTCACCGCGAGGGCGGGATGCGAAGGGCTCGAGGAGGCGCCGGACGGCTCATCGCCCGGCATGCGGACGAAGGCGATGACGAGCGGAATGCCCAGCGCAAGGTTGAGCAGGCCGATCGCAAGGAACGACGTCTGCCAGTCGAAGCTCGCGACGAGGTAGCTCACCAGCGGATAGCCGATTGCCAAACCGATTCCCGTGCCCATGTTGACGAACGCGTTCGGCTTGCCGCTTTCGTGATTGGCGAAATGCGCCTTGATGTAGGCCGCGGCGAGCGAATACAGCGGCCCTTCGGACAGGCCGAGCAAGAGCCGGGACGTCAGGATCAGCCCGTATCCGTGCACCACCGTCGTCGCCAACGTGAGGGTTCCCCAGCATGCCAGGCCGTAGACGAGACTCCGGCGCACCCCGAGCGCCGCCGAGCAGAATGGCGTGAGAAGAATCGACGACAAGCCGTAGCCGACGAGAAACACGGTCGCGAACGAACCCTGCCGGATCCGATCGCCGGCCTCGATCCCCAGATGGTCCAGGAACGCATGATCCATCACCAGGACGGAGATGTTGATGCGATCGATGTATGAGATCGCGGCGACGATGAACAAGGTGAGGATGCCGAACCAGCGTAACGATCTGGATTTCATGCCTCTGCTCCTGGGGCTCTTCGATATTGGGAAGCATGCCGCGCAGCGCGGGCGGCCGAGCGTCTTCAGACGATGCCGACGATATTCGCGAGGGTGTCGTCAAGCGAGTAGCGGGCACGAAACGCCAGCTCCCTCCACGCAGCTTCGACGTCCGACGGCGCCGGTCGCTGGAACGGGAATCCCGACAGGCCGCCGGAAGGAAGGCGGACATCGGCGACCTGCAACGTGCCGAAGCGGCGTCGCACGGCTTCGACGAACTCGGCGAACGTAAACCACTCGCCGGTAGCGACGTTGTAGACCCGCTGTGCAGGCTGTTTCGCGTGTAACGCCGCGACAGTGGCGGTTGCACAGTCGCGCACGTCGATGAACTCTTCCCGACCGCCCCACAGCAGCTTGTCATCCTCGAATCGGGCGGGCTCGCCGCTTCGCACCGCGCGCAACAGGCAGTCGAGCATCTGGCCGGGAACGCTGGACGCGGCCTCCGAGCCCGTTCCCAGCACGGCGCCGTAACGCAGCACGACGGCATCCACCGCGTACTGCTGCGCATAGGCAAGTGCCAGATGCTCGTTGGCGACCTTGGTGCAGGCGTAGATGCTCGCGGGGCGTTCGCTGACGATCCGGTACGAGAAATCCTCCGGAAGCGGCGTGCCGGGCAATGATCCGAAGGCGGAGTACATGACGGTTGTCGAACTGGCGATGACCACTCTTCGAAGTTCGAATTGCCGGGCAGCTTCGAGAACGTTCGTCGTTCCCATCACATTCACCCGGACACCCGTCAATGGATCTCGACGGACAGCGGGCGTGAGCATTGCCGCCGTGTGTGCGATCGAATGCACCCGATGCGCGCGGATCAGATTGCTCAGGCTTTGCCAGTCAGTCACGTCCAGTTGCACCAGCGGCAGGTCGCCCAGGTCATCAGGAAGGGGCTGCCGGATGTCCGCCAGCAGAACGCGCTCGCCGTGCGCGCGCAATCGGCGCGCCGTCATTCGGCCAATCAAGCCGGCCCCGGTAATCAACGTCGTCATCTTGCCTCCTTGCCCGTGCCGGGCGAACAGGAGGGAGTGTGCGAAATGCGCCGGATGTCCGTCAGGTATAGTTTCACCAGGTGAACCTGCGGTCCAATATTCGATATGTCACGGCTGGAATCTGCGTCAGGCGTCAAGTCGATCGCCTCGTTGAAGCGCGGGCTCGAAGTGCTTCGGGCAATCGATCGAGCTTGCGCCGGCACGTTTTCGGAACTCCAGATGCAGACCGTGCTTCCCAAAGCGACGTTGGCCCGCGTGCTGAAGACGCTCGGTGAGGCGGGCTGGATTCGGCATCATGCACGAACGGGCCGTTATTCGTTGGTGCCGGGCGCGTCGGTACCTTCGTCGTCGACTGCGTCGCACGCGCGTCTTTCCGGGCTCTCGGCCGACATCCGCGTCACGCTGCAGCGTCGGATACCGTGGCCGACGGATCTGGGGATACGCGACGGCGCGGCCATGCTCAGCGTCGACGGGCCCTACGCCGGCAACGGCATGAGCGCGAACTTCAGCGTGCTCGGCTCGCGGCCGTCGATGCTCCGATCCTCGCTGGGGCGTTGCTACCTGTCGTTCTGTTCCGAGGACGATCGCAAGGACATTCTCGCCGCGCTTGCCCGCTCTCGCGTCGAGGCCGATCGCGCGGGGCTACATCCCGACGAACTGAGGCGCATGATCGCGATGGTCCGCCATCAGGGTTATGCCACCAGAAGTGCGGCGCATGCCAGCGTGGATTCGCCCGAGCGTTTCGGCGCGCTCGCGGTGCCGGTCCTGCGCGGCGACCACGCGGTGGCTTGCATTTGCGTCGTATGGATTCCCGCGATCGCGACCGAAGAACAGATAGTGCACAACTACCTGGCGCCGTTGCGGGACGCGGCCGACGCGCTCGGCGAGAAAATTCGACGAGCGGGCTGGGCGCCTGATCGTGCGTGAAGAGGATGCCGCGCGTGAGCGTTCGGAATCCCGCGTTCGTCGGTAGTCCGACTGCCTTCGCTTCGCGCGCCGCGCAGAGGCGCAGGTGCTCGGCCATGTAGTCGACGAACGCGCGCAGCTTCGGCGTCGTTCCGGAATGACGATCGTCTATGCAGGCGTCGTGCCGTGGGGGCTCGCGTTCGGCGGCGCGCCGACGCTGTTCCAGACGGCCGCCGCGAACGCCGCGGGCGAATCGGCCGACGTCGCGCAGTCGATGCTCGTGATGGTGTGGAATCTCGCGGTTGCCGGCGGCGGCATCGCGGGCGCGATGCTGCTGGGCGCGACGGGCGCCGGCGCGATTCCATGGGTGCTCGTCGCGCTGCTGGCGCTGGCGTGGGTCGGCGCGTGGCGTGCCCGCCGCCATGCGTTTCCGGCGCCGCGCGCGGCTTGAGCCGGCGTGTGCGATGGCGACGGCGGCGTCAGGCCGCCTTCGCGGCGAGCGCGGCGCGCGCGCACGCTTCGTCGGTGACGAGGCCCGACAGCCAGCCGCCGCGCAGCGCGGCGATCACCGCGTCGTGTTTCCTCGGGCCGCCGGCGAACGCGATCGTCGGCCGCTTCGGCGGCGTGGCGAGCGCGACGCTCGTCACGCGCGCGCTCGTCGACACGGTGATTCGCGTGCCCTGCGCGTCGATCGGCACGCCGAGCAGCTCGGCCACCGCGCCGAGCGCGGTCATCTCGTCGCGCTCCTGTTCGGTGATGAAGCCGTCCTCGTAGAGCGGGCAGTGCGGGCCGATGTTGCCGATCCCGACGAACGCGACGTCGGCCTCGCCGGACAGCGCCTCGACGATCCGGTACAGCCGGTGATTGCACCACTGCGCGCGCTCGGCATCGCTGTCGGCGAACAGCGGCGCGGGCAGCAGGAAATGCTTGCTGCCGGTTTTCTCGGAGATGTACTGCGCGACGTCGTAGCGGTTCGACGAACCGTCGGCCGCGATCGCGCCGACCATCGACACGAGCCGGTGCTGCGGGCGATCGATCTGCGCGATCTGCGCGACCGCGGCCTTCAGCGTCCGGCCGCTGCTGACCGCGATCACCATCGGCCGCGTTTCGCTCAGGTAGCGCTCCATCACCTGCGCGCCGGCGACCGCGAGCTTGCGGTCGATCGCGTCGGGCGCATCGGCGTCGACGGGCACGACTTCGCACATCGCGAGGCCGTAGCGTTTCGACAGTTGCGCGCCGAGGTCGAGACAATCGGCGAGCCGATGGTCGACGCGTACGCGGATCAGGTTCTTCTCGACCGCGAACGCGACGAGGCGCTGCGCGACGGGGCGCGACACCTGCAGCTTTTCGGCGATTTCGTTCTGCGTGTCGCCCGCGACGTAATAGAGCCACGCGGCGCGCGTGGCGAGATCGAGTTTTTCTGAGGACTTGGACACGATAGCGATTCGGTTCGGATCGGGGGGCCGCCCCGCGGGCCGGCCGGCGGGCCGCATGACGGCATCCACTGTAACGCATGTCGCGCGCGCGGCCAGCGGCGGCCCGCGCGAGCGCGGCGCCTACGCGAGCCGTGCGCGCGACGGCTCGTACAGCGGCCGCACGTGGCGGTACAGCGTACGGAACGCATCGACGCGTTCGCGCAGCCGCGCATGGCGGGCGGCGTCCGGTGCGTATTCGGCGCGCACCGGCGGCTTGGTCAGCACCGTATGCGGATCGCCGCCGGCGGCCAGCCAGCCGAGCCGTGCCGCGCCGAGCGCCGCGCCCGTTTCGCCGCCGCCGATCTGGCGCGTGCGCACGTTCAGCGCGTCCGCGATCAGTTGCGCCCAGAACGCGCTGCGCGCGCCGCCGCCGATCAGCGACAACTGGTCGGTTTCGACGCCGGCCGCGTGCAGCGCGTCGAGGCCGTCGGCGAGGCCGAGCGTCACGCCTTCGAGCACCGCGTAGCCGAGATGCGCGCGCTCGGTCGCGTGCGTCATCCCGAAGAACACGCCCTGCGCGTACGGATCGTTGTGCGGCGTGCGTTCGCCGGACAGGTAGGGCAGGAACAGCGGGGCCGCCGCGAGCGCGTCGGGGTCGAGCGCCTCGACTTCGGCGAGCAGCGCGGGTTCGTCGGTGCCGGTCAGCTTGCACACCCAGCGCAGGCAGCTCGCGGCCGACAGCACGACGCTCATCAGTTGCCAGCGATCGGGAATCGCATGGCAGAACGCATGCACGGCCGACGCGGGATTCGGCATGAAGCGGTCGCCGACCACGCTGAGCACGCCCGACGTGCCGAGCGACACGAAGCCGTCGCCCGCGTGGATCGCGCCGATGCCGAGCGCGCTCGTCGCGTTGTCGCCGCCGCCGCCCGCGACCAGCACGGCCTCGGACAGCCCGAGCTCGCGCGCGACGTCCGCGCGCAGCGTGCCGGACGGCGCGTTGCCTTCGACGATGCGCGGCATCTGTTCGCGCGTCATCCCGCACGCGGCGAGCAGCGCATCGGACCAGTCGCGGCGTGCGACGTCGAGCCACAGCGTGCCGGCCGCGTCCGACGGGTCGGACACTTTCGCGCCCGTCAGCCGGAACCGCAGGTAGTCCTTCGGCATCAGCACGCACGCGGTCGCCGCGAACACGTCGGGTTCGTGCTTCGCGACCCACAGCAGCTTCGGCGCGGTGAAGCCGGGCATCGCGAGGTTGCCGGCCAGCGCGTGGAGATCGGGCGCGCGTTCGGTGAGCAGCGCGCATTCGTCGGCGCTGCGCATGTCGTTCCACAGGATCGCGGGGCGCAGCACGCGGTCGTCGCGGCCGAGCAGCACGGCGCCGTGCATCTGGCCCGACAGGCCGATGCCGCGCACCTGCGCGAACGCCTGGGGATGCCGTTCGCGCAGCGCCGCGAGCGCGGCGAGCGTGCCTTGCCACCAGTCGTCCGGATGCTGTTCCGCCCAGCGCGGGTGCGGGCGCGATACGGTGAACGGCGAGCCCGCGGTGCCGACCACCGTGCCGTCCGGGGCCAGCAGCAGCACCTTCACTTCCGAGGTGCCGAGGTCGATGCCGAGATACATGAGCGATCCGTTCGGTCGGTGAGGAGCCGCTACTTTAGCCGGGCCGCACGGCCTGTGCCAAGCGGGTTCGCCCGGCCGCGCGGCCGGGCATCGGCGCGCGGGTCGTCAGCGCGCCGCGAGCCAGGCATCGACGCGCGCGAGCCCGGCGCGCAACGCGTCGAGCAGCGCGGCGTTGCCGGCGAGCGAGCCCCACAAGGCGCGGCTCGCGCACAGCGCGACGACGGGGTCGTCGGCTTCGACGATCGCGCGTGCGGCGCCGTCGTCCATCACGCCGTCCTGGTACGCATACGGCAGCGTGCCGCGCGCCCAGCGTTCGAGAAAGCGCAGGAACAGCGCGGGCAGCACGGCCGTGGCGACCGGCGCGGCGCCGCGCGCGAACGATTCGACGAGCGTCGGCGCGATGAAGCCGGGGATCTTCGAGAAGCCGTCGGCCGCGACGCGCTGGTTCGTGTCGAGCACGTACGGATTGCCGAAGCGCTCGAGCACGACGTCGCGGTAGCGCGCGAGATCGAGCGGGCTCGGCGTCAGGCACGGGATCACGTCCTGCGTCACGTAGTCGTGCGCGAAGCGGCGGATCGCCGCGTCGTGCGTGCCTTCGTGGATGTAGGTGTAGCCCGCGAGCGTGCCGGCCCACGCGATGCAGCTGTGCGTCGCGTTGAGGATGCGGATCTTCGCTTCCTCGTACGGATGCACGTCGTCGACGAGTTCGGCGCCGGCCAGCTCCCAGCGCGGCCGGCCGGCCGCGAAGCGGTCCTCGATCACCCACTGGATGAACGATTCGCCCATCACCGGGCACGCGTCGTCGATGCCGGTGGCCGCACGCACGCGCTCGCGCACGTCGTCGGTCGGGCGCGGCGTGATGCGGTCGACCATCGCGCTGGGCGTCGCGACGTTCGCATCGAACCATGCGAGCAGCCCGCCTTCGCCGCGCCGTTCGAGGAATTCGCGCATGCCCGCGCGAAAGCGCGCGCCGTTGTTGCGCAGGTTGTCGCAGCTTTGCAGCGTGAGCGGGCCCGCGCCGCGTTTGACGCGTTCGGCGAGCAGCGCCGCGAGCGCACCGTACAGCGTCGTGCGCGCGCCCTGCAGGTCGGCAGCGAGATCGGCGTTCGCGACGTCGAGCCGGTTGTGTTCGTCGAGGTAGTAGCCGCCTTCGGTGACGGTGAACGACACGATCCGGCAGGCCGGATCGGCGCCGGCGTCGATCAGCGCGGCGAGGTCGATCGACCATGGCAGCACGCGGGTGATCGCGCGAATCGTCTCGTACGCGCGTTCGCCTTGCGGCGTGACGGTTTCGAGCGTGTAAGCGCCGTGCTGGGCGGCCAGCGCGTCCATCGTCGCGCGCATGTCGTCGCGGATGTTGCCGACGGTCAGCGACCACCGTTCGTCGGCCGGCACGGCCGCGTTCACGCGATGCAGATACCACGCCTGATGCGCGCGGTGAAACGAGCCCGCGCCGATGTGCAGCAGCACGGGCGCGTGGGCGGCGGGCGATTCGCTCATCCGGTGTCTCCTGTTCCTGCCTGTCTGTTTCGTCGAATACGATCTTTTGCTCTTTGTGTGAGCGAATGATCGTATTCGGGCGAACGAAAGTCAAGGCGCGGAAACGGCATTTCGATGGTGCGCTGCGGCGGCGTGCGGGGCAGGGCGGGCGCGGCGGGGCCGGCGGAAAAAGGCGTCAGCGCCCTTCGCGCGTGAGTGCGACGAGTTCGTCGAGGAGCTTGCCGGCCGGCCCCGGCAGGATCCCGTGGCGGCGCCGGAATGCGGTGAGCGTGCGCACCGCGACGACCTCGCGCACCGGCAGCGTGTCGATCGTGCCTGCGCGCCGTTCGGCGCCGACCATCGGCTCGGCCATCCAGCTGAGGAATCCCGCATGCGCGACCAGGCTTTTCAGCGTGATGACCGAACGCGTCTCGACCGCGATGTCGGGCAACGGCAGCCCGTGCGCGTCGAAGGTCGCGCGCATGTGGTCGAACGGCGCGGTGCCGCGCGGCGGAATCGCCCAGCGCGCGTGCAGCGTATCGGCGAGCGTCGGCGGCCGGCCGAGCGCGCGCAGCGGATGGTGCGGCGCGGCAACGATATGGCTGCGATCTTCCCAGCGGCATTCGGGAATCGCGACGATCTCGTCGGTGTCGGGCCCGTGCGCGGACAGCGCGAGGTCGATCTCGTGCTTGACCAGCCCTTGCGCGAGCCGGTCCCACACGCCTTCGATGATTTCGACGCGCAGGTTCGGCCAGCGGTCGAGCACACGGCCGACCGCGACCGGCAGCACGAGGCTCGCGATGCTGCCCACCGTGCCGACCTTGATCGTTCCCTTCGCGAACCCGCGCATCGCGTCGAGTTCCTCGCGCGCATGCTCGGCCTCGTGCTGCAGCAGCGTCGCGTGCGGCAGCAACGCTTCGCCGAACGCGGTGAGCTGAACGCCCTTCGAATGGCGCTCGAACAGCGGCGCGCCGACCTGCGCCTCGAGCCGCTTCAGGATCCGGCTCAGCGCCGGCTGCGTGACATGCAGCGCGTCGGCGGCGCGGCCCAGGCTGCCGCACGCGACGATGGTCGTGAACGCGTGCAATTGTCGGAGATCGAAAGTCATGCCGGGACGTAATGGCTTTTGGCAAAAAATACAGTATCCGTGAATGGCCTGCGCTTCGATACTGTGGAAACCGCCAAGCCATCGAGGAGACGCCCGAGCATGTCCGGCAACCCGTCCCAATCCGCCGCGCCGATTACCGTCCGCGACGCCGTCATCGATCTGTTTCGCCAGTTCGGCATCGACCGCGTGTTCGGCAACCCCGGCTCGACCGAGCTGCCGATGTTCCGCGATTTTCCCGACGATTTCCGCTACGTGCTCGGCCTGCAGGAGGCCGTCGTGGTCGGCATGGCGGACGGCCATGCGCAGGCCACCGGCCATGCGGCCGTCGTGAACCTGCATTCGGCGGCGGGCGTCGGCAACGCGATGGGCAATCTCTTCACCGCGTTCAGGAACCGCACGCCGCTGATCGTCACCGCGGGCCAGCAGGCGCGCGCGATTCTGCCGTTCGAGCCGTTCCTCGGCGCGACGCAGGCCGCCGAGCTGCCGAAGCCGTACGTCAAATGGAGCATCGAGCCTGCGCGCGCGCAAGACGTGCCGGCCGCGATCGCGCGTGCGTACCGGATCGCGATGCAGGAGCCGCGCGGCCCCGTGTTCGTGTCGATTCCCGTCGACGACTGGGACCAGCCGGCCGAACGGCTGCCGCGCCGTGACGTCAGCAGCATCGTGCGGCCCGATCCCGACGCGCTCGCGCGGCTCGGCGACGCGCTCGACGCCGCGCGGCGCCCGGCGTTCGTGGTCGGCGCGGCCGTCGATCGCGCAGGGGCTTGGGATGACGCCGTGCGCCTTGCCGAGCGGCACCGTGCGCGCGTGTACGTCGCGCCGATGTCGGGGCGCTGCAGCTTTCCGGAGGACCATCCGCTGTTCGCCGGCTTCCTGCCCGCGATCCGCGAGAAGATCGTCGCGCGGCTCGACGGGCACGATCTCGTGTTCGCGTTCGGCGCGCCCGCGTTCACCTATCACATCGAAGGCTCCGGCCCGCACGTGCCGCCGGGCGCGACGCTCGTGCAGCTCGTCGACGATCCGGGCGTCGCCGCGTGGACGCCGTCGGGCGATGCGGTCGTCGGCAACCTGCGGCTCGCCGCGCGCGATCTGCTGGCGCGGCCCGCGCCGCCCGAGCGGCCGATGCCCGCGCCGCGCGCGCCGCGTGTCCGCGTCGACGCGCCTGCCGCCGGCGCGCGCATGTCGGTCGCGTTCGCGCTGCAGACGCTCGCGGACGTGCGCGACGCACAGGACATCGTCGTCGAGGAGGCGCCGAGCGCGCGGCCGGTGATGCAGGAACATCTGCCGTTCACGCGCAGCGGCACGTTCTACACGATGGACAGCGGCGGGCTCGGCTACGGGATGCCGGCCGCCGTCGGTGTCGCGCTCGCGCGGCCGGGCCGGCGCGTGATCGGGCTGATCGGCGACGGCTCGAGCCTGTATTCGATCCAGGCGCTGTGGAGCGCCGCGCAGCTGAAGCTGCCGATCACGTTCGTGATCCTGAACAACCGGCGGTATGCGGCGCTGCAGGATTTCGCGCCCGTGTTCGGCTTCGGCCCCGGCGACCCCGTGCAGGGCACCGATCTGCCCGACCTGGATTTCGTCGCGCTCGCGCAAGGGATGGGCTGCCGCGGCGTACGCGTGGCCGATGCAGCGCTCCTGCGCGATACGCTGGCCGACGCGCTGCGTGCGGCGACGCCGGTCGTCGTCGAAGTCGAGATTGCCTGATGCGCCGCGCGCGTCTTTCCGGAGATTCCATGCAAACCGTAGCGATGCTGATCGGCGGCGAACGCCGGCACTCGTCCAGCGGCGCGACCTTCGTGCGCCGCAACCCGCTCGACGGCGAAATCGCGTCGGCCGCGCCCGCGGCCACCGCCGACGATGCGCGCGCGGCGGCCGACGCGGCCGCCCGCGCGTTGCCCGGCTGGGCCGCGCTCGGCCCCGGCGCGCGGCGCGCATGGCTGCTGAAGGCGGCCGCCGCGCTCGAAGCGAAGCACGAGCAGTTCGTCGCCGCGATGGCGGCCGAGACGGGCGCGTCCGCGCTGTGGGCCGGCTTCAACGTGCAGCTCGCGGCGAGCGGGCTCGTCGAGGCCGCGTCGCTGACCACGCAGGTCGGCGGCGAGCTGATTCCGTCCGACGTGCCGGGCTCGCTCGCGATGGGCGTGCGGCAGCCGGCCGGCGTCGTGCTCGGCATCGCGCCGTGGAATGCGCCGGTGATTCTCGCGACGCGCGCGCTCGCGCTGCCGCTCGCGTGCGGCAACACGATCGTGCTGAAAGGCTCGGAGCTGTGCCCCGTCACGCACGGGCTGGTCGTCGAGGCGATGCAGGAGGCCGGGCTGCCGCCGGGCGTCGTCAACTTCGTGACGAACGCGCCCGACGATGCGGGCGCCGTCGTCGACGCACTGATCGCGCACCCGGCCGTGCGCCGCGTGAATTTCACGGGCTCGACGCGGGTCGGCCGGATCGTCGCCGAAGCGTGCGCGCGCCACCTGAAACCGTCGGTGCTGGAGCTGGGCGGCAAGGCGCCGTTCGTCGTGCTGGACGATGCCGATCTCGACGCGGCGGTCGCCGCGGCCGCATTCGGCGCATTCGCGAATTCCGGCCAGATCTGCATGTCGACCGAGCGCATCGTCGTCGACGCATCGATCGCCGATGCATTCGTCGCGAAGCTCGCCGACAAGGCCGCGTCGCTGCCGCTCGGCGACCCGCGCAACGGGCCCGTCGTGCTCGGGTCGCTGATCGACATGAAGGCCGTCGAGCGCTGCAACGCGCTGATCGACGACGCGCTCGCGCACGGCGCGACGCTCGTGTGCGGCGGCAAGGCCGACGGCACGCTGTTTCCCGCGACGCTGCTCGACCACGTGACGCCGGCGATGCGCATCTACGCGGAAGAGTCGTTCGGCCCGGTGAAGGGCATCGTACGCGTCGACGGCGAGGAGGCCGCGATCCGCTGCGCGAACGACAACGCGTTCGGGCTGGCGTCGGCCGTGTTCAGCCGCGACGTCGCGCGGGCGCTGCGCGTCGCGGCACGCATCGAATCGGGCATCTGTCACGTGAACGGCCCGACCGTGCACGACGAGGCGCAGATGCCGTTCGGCGGCGTGAAGGACAGCGGCTTCGGCCACTTCGGCGGCAAGGCCGGCATCGCCGCGTTCACGGACCTGCGCTGGATCACGGTGCAGACGGCGCCGCGCCACTATCCGTTCTGACGAGGCCGCCGACGATGAAAATTGCGATTCTGGGCGCGGGCGCGATGGGCTCGCTGTTCGGCGGGCGGCTCGCCGAAAGCGGCGAAGCCGTCACGCTGATCGACGTGAACGACGCGCATCTCGAAGCGATCCGCCGCGACGGGCTGCGCATCGACGACGACCGCGGCGAACGGCGCATTCGCACGCTGCACGCCATGCGGCCGGAAGCCGCGAATGCGGACGCGGCCGCCGCGCCCGACACGCCGTTCGACCTGCTGATCGTTTTCACGAAATCGCTGCACACGCGGGCGGCGCTCGACGGCGTGCGCGCGCTGCTGACGCCGGACACGTTCGTGCTGACGCTGCAGAACGGGCTCGGCAACGTCGAGACGGTGAATGCGTTCGTGCCGATCGAGCGCATCCTGGTCGGCGTGACGACGTGGCCGGCCGATGCGGCCGGGCCCGCGCACGTGCGCTCGCACGGCGCCGGCACGGTCCGCATGATGACGGCCGACGGCGCGGCGCGCCCGTTCGCGGCGGCCGTGGCCGACGCGCTGTCGCGCGCGGGGCTCGCCTGCACGCTCGACGCCGACGTGTGGGCCGCGATCTGGGAGAAGGTCGCGTTCAACGCGGCGCTCAACACGGTGTGCGCGGCGACGGGCTGCACCGTCGACCAGCTCGGCCATCATCACGACGGGCCGCGGCTCGCGCTCGCGATCGCGGCCGAGACCGCCGCCGTCGCGCGCGCGAAGGGCATCGCGGTCGACGGCGCGCGCATCGCGCGCAACGTCGAGCATGCGATCCGCGACCATCGCGGCCATCGCCCGTCGATGCTGCAGGACGTGCTCGCGGGCCGCCGCACCGAAATCGACGCGATCAGCGGCAAGGTCGTCGCGGCCGCGCGCGAAACGGGCGTCGCGGTGCCGCATGCGGAGACGCTGCTCGCGCTGGTCCGGTTGATCGACGCACGGGCGAACTGAGTAACAGGCCGGCGGCCGGCTGGCGCCGCGTGACGATACGGATGCCGCACCCGCGAAGCGACGGCAATGGATCGTGAAGGGTGGGACAACACACCGGCGCCGCTCGATGGGCGCCGGTCGACTGCACAGCATGAGATCCGGGCACGCTAGCGTGCGCCAGCCCGGACAACCGGAGACGCCATGAAAACCATCGAATGCCGTTGTCTCGTCGCGCGCCGTCCGCGCATCTTGCCGCCGGCGCGCGGTGCATCGGAGGCCGCATGAGCACGACCGACGCACTGACTGAACGGCTGCCGCCGTCGGTCGACATCGGCACGACGCTCGACGACGGGCCGTTCACGCCGATGCAGCGCTGCGTCGTGCTGCTCGCCGCGCTCGCGATCGTGCTCGACGGCTTCGACGGCCAGTTGATCGGTTTCGCGATTCCCGTGCTGATCCGCGAATGGGGCATCGCGCGCGGCGCGTTCGCGCCGGCCGTCGCGGCGGGGCTGGTCGGCATGGGGATCGGCAGCGCGTGCGCGGGGATCGTCGCGGACCGCTTCGGTCGCCGCCGGGCCGTGATCGGCAGCGTATTCCTGTTCGGCCTCGCGACCTGCGCGATCGGGTTCGCGCCCGATGTCGCGACGATCGCGATACTGCGCTTTTGCGCGGGGCTCGGGATCGGCGGCGCGCTGCCGACGGCCACGACGATGACCGCCGAATACACGCCCGCGCGGCGCCGCACGATGATGGTGACCGCGACGATCGTCTGCGTGCCGCTCGGCGGGATGCTGGCCGGCCTGTTCGCGCACGAGGTGCTGCCGCGCTACGGCTGGCGCGGGCTGTTCTTCGCGGGCGGCGCGTTGCCGCTCGTGCTCGGCTTCGTGCTCGTGCGCGCGTTGCCGGAATCGCCGCGTTATCTGGCGCGGCGCCCCGCACGCTGGCCGGAACTCGGTGCGCTGCTCGCGCGGATGCGGCGGCCGGTCGCGCCGGGCACGGTGTTCACCGATATGAAGGACGCCCGTGCGCCGGGCGGCCGCGGCGGCTTCGGCGCGCTGTTCGCGGGCGGGCAGGCGCGCGACACGATCGCGCTCTGGTGCGCGTTCTTCATGTGCCTGCTCGCCGTGTATGCGGCGTTCAGCTGGCTGCCGACGATGCTCGCGGCGAGCGGGTTGAGCGTGTCGGTCGCGGGCTCGGGGCTCACCGCGTACAACCTCGGCGGCGTGATCGGCGCGCTGCTGTGCGCATGGGCGATCGCGCATGCGGGCTCGCGCTGGCCGCTCGCGCTGTGCAGCATCGGCGGCGCGGCGAGCGCGGTGTGGCTGATGGGTGTCGATGCGAGCCGCCACACGGGCTGGCTGATCGTCGGGCTCGGCCTGCACGGGTTGTTCGTCAACGCGGTGCAGTCGACGATGTATGCGCTCTGCGCGTACATCTACCCGACGGCCGTACGCGCGACGGGCACCGCGAGCGCGCTCGCGTTCGGCCGGCTCGGCGCGATCCTCAGTGCGTTCGCGGGCGCGATCGTGATCACGTCGGGCGGCGCGGGCGCGTACCTGACGATGCTGGCCGTCGCGATGGGCGTGGTGTGCGTCGCGCTGCTCGCGGTGCGGCGGCACATTCCGCGGCTGTCGCGCGCGCCGGCTCAGCCGCGCGAAGGGGAGGAACTCGCCCGCACGTCGTCGTGACGGCGGGCGCGTGACGGGCGTTACAGCGTGGTGCGCACGTGCCAGAGCTCGGGGAACAGCACGACGTCGAGCATCTTGCGCAGGTACGGCGCGCCGCTCGTGCCGCCCGTGCCCTGCTTGAAGCCGATGATGCGTTCGACTGTCGTCACGTGACGGAAGCGCCACTGGCGGAACGCATCTTCGAGATCGACCAGTTCCTCGGCCATCTCGTACAGCTCCCAGTGCTGCTGCGGATGACGATAGACCTCGAGCCATGCAGCCTCGACCGTCTCGTCGTGCCGCATCGGCTGCGTCCAGTCGCGCTCGAGCCGCTCCGGCGCGATCGCGAACCCGCGCCGCGCCAGCAGGCGCACGACCTCGTCGTAGAACGACGGCGCCTCGAGTGTCGCGCGCACCTGTTCGAGGATGTCCGGCCGGTGCGCATGCGGCTGCAGCATCTGCGCGTTCTTGTTGCCGAGCAGGAATTCGAGCTGGCGATACTGGTACGACTGGAAGCCCGACGACTGGCCGAGATACGGCCGCATCGCCGAATACTCGGACGGCGTCATCGTCGACAGCACGTTCCACGCCTGCACCAGTTGCTCGAGGATGCGCGACACGCGCGCAAGCATCTTGAACGCGGGCGGCAGCGCGTCGGTGCGCACCGCGTCGAGCGCGCCGCGCAGCTCGAACAGCGCGAGCTTCATCCACAGCTCGCTCGTCTGATGCTGGATGATGAACAGCATCTCGTTGTGATCGGGCGACAGCGGATGCTGCGCGTCGAGGATCGAATTCAGCGACAGGTAGTCGCCGTAGCTCATCGACTTCGAGAAATCGAGTTGCGCGTTGTGCCAGCCGGCTTGCGTGTCGGCCTCGCCCGGCACGTGCGGCGCTTCATGCGCGGCTTGCGCCGGTTGTGCGGCGCGTGCGCCCGAGAACGGGCAGCCTGCCGGCGCGTCGCCGCCGGGCGGCTGCATATGACCAGAATTCACGACTTTCTCCAGATTTGAATGACGAACGCGCGGCGCATGCGCCGCCTGCAACGGCGGCGCGCCGCGCAAGACCGCTCAGGTCACCGCGCCGCGTTCGGCGAATTCGGGCGCCTTCCACGCATCGGTGGCGAGGATGTCGCGCAGCGTCTCGACCGCATCCCACACGTCGACGAAGCGCGTATAGAGCGGCGTGAAGCCGAAGCGCAGCACGTACGGCTCGCGGTAGTCGCCGATCACGCCGCGCGCGATCAGCGCCTGCATCACTTCGTAGCCGTGCGGATGCTCGAAGCTCGCCTGCGAGCCGCGCTGGTGATGCGCGCGCGGCGTGACGAGCTTCAGCGACAGGCCCGCGCAGCGCGCTTCGACGAGCGCGATGAACGCGTCGGTCAGCGCGAGCGACTTGCGGCGGATCGCATCCATGTCGGTCTGCAGGAACACGTCGAGCCCGCATTCGACCATCGACATCGACACGATCGGCTGCGTGCCGCACAGGAAGCGCGCGATGCCCGGATCCGGCGCGAAGCCCGGCTGCATCGCGAACGGCGCGCGATGGCCCCACCAGCCCGACAGCGGCTGCGAGAAATGCGCGAGGTGACGCTGCGGCACCCACACGAACGCGGGTGAGCCGGGGCCGCCGTTCAGGTACTTGTACGTGCAGCCGACCGCGCCGTCCGCGCGTGCGCCGTTCAGGTCGACCGGCACCGCGCCGGCCGAGTGCGCGAGATCCCACAGCATCAGCGCGCCCGCGTCGTGCACGAGCTGCGTGACGGCCGGCATGTCGTGCATGTAGCCGGTGCGGTAGTTCACGTGCGTGATCATCGCGACGGCCGTGTCCGCGCCGAGCGCGCCGGGCAGGTCGGCCGGATCGTCGATCAGGCGCAGCTCGTAGCCGCCGCCGAGCTGTTCGATCAGCCCCTGCGCGATATACAGATCGGTCGGGAAGTTCGAGCGCTCCGACACGATCACGCGGCGCTCGGGCGCGCGCTCGGCCTGGTGGCGCAGCATCGCCGACAGCAGCTTGAACAGGTTGATCGAGATGGTGTCGGTCACGACCGTTTCGCCGGGCGCGCCGCCGATCAGCGTCGCGAGCTTGTCGCCGAGGCGGCGCGGCAGCGCGAACCAGCCGGCCGTGTTCCAGCTGCGGATCAGGCCTTCGCCCCATTCGGCGCCGATCACCTGCTGCGCGCGGGCGGCCGACGCGCGCGGCTGCGCGCCGAGCGAATTGCCGTCGAGGTAGATCACGCCGTCGGGCAGCGAGAACTGGTCGCGCAGCGGCGCCAGCGGGTCGTCGCGGTCGAGCGCGAGCGCGTCTTCACGGGTCTTGATCATCATGATGTGGGGTCGTGGGTCGGGGTAGTCAGGCGGCGCGTGCGGGCAGCGCGCGCAGCACCGCGCGCACGGGGCTCGCGTCGAGCGTCGCGAATTTCAGCGGCAGCGCGATCAATTCGTAGTCGCCGGGCGGCACGTCGTCGAGCACGATGCCTTCGAGGATCGCCATCCGGTGCGCGCGCACGCGATGGTGCGCATCCATCGTCTTCGATTCCTGCGGGTCGAGCGACGGCGTGTCGATGCCGATCAGCTTGACGCCATGCGCGGCGAGCAGATCGACGGTGTCGGGCGCGACCGCGCAGAAATGGCTGTCCCATCGTTCGACCGCGGCGCGCGCATACGTGCGCAGCAGCACGCGCGGCGGCACGCCGTCGAGCGTGGCCGCGATATCGGCCGGCCGCACGACGGGCGCCGCGCCGATGCAATGGATCACGCGGCACGGGCCGAGATAGGTGTCGAGCGGCACCGCGCCGATCGGCGCGCCGTCGGCGTCGTAGTGCAGCGGCGCGTCGCAGTGCGCGCCCGTGTGCGGCGACAGCGTCAGGCGCGCGACGTTGACCGGCGAACCGGCCTCCATCCGCCACACGCGCTCGACGGAAACCGGCGTATCGCCCGGCCACACGGGGGTGGCGGGGCTGACGGGCGGCGAGATGTCCCAGAGTGTGTCCATGGCATGACGAATCGTGAATCGATGCATCGAATGATAGGTGGACGCTCGCAGAAAGTGCTTGCGAAATAAACATGGACAATCCGCCGGATTGGCAGATAATTCGACTCAGAGGGAAAACGGGGACCAAAAATGCACGCGATCACGCTCGATGCCACCGACTGCCGGATTCTGGCGGTATTGCAGGAGGAGGGCAGAATCAGCAATCTCGACCTGGCCGAACGCATTTCGCTTTCGCCATCCGCCTGCCTGCGCCGCATGCGCCTGCTCGAGGAGCAGGGCGTGATCGAGCACTATCGCGCGTGCCTGAGCCGCGAGAAGCTCGGCTTCGAGCTCGAGGCGTTCGTGCAGGTGTCGATGCGCAACGAAGAGAATCAATGGCACGAGCGCTTCGCGGAAGCGCTGCGCGAATGGCCGGAGGTGGTCGGCGCGTTCGTCGTGACGGGCGAGAGCCACTATCTGCTGCGCGTGCTCGCGCACAACCTCAAGCACTATTCGGATTTCGTGCTGAACCGCCTGTACAAGGCGCCGGGCGTGATGGACATCCGTTCGAACATCGTGCTGCAGACACTGAAGGACGAAGCCGGCGCGCCGGTCGGCCTCGCGCGCACGGGGGCGATCAAAGCGGTGTGAGGCCGTGGAAGCCGCCGCCGTGGAACACGAGCGGCGGGGCGGCGTCCGATACGGCGCGCACGCCGCAGCGTTCCACTTCGCCGACGAAGATCACGTGGTCGCCTTCGTCGTAGCGGCTGCGGTTGTGGCATTCGAACCACGCGAGCGCGCCGTCGAGCACGGGCATCCCCGAGTTGCCGGCCGCGTGCGCGATCCCTTCGAAGCGGTCGCCCTTGTAGGTCGAAAAGCGCTTGCACAGGTCGAGCTGCGACGCCGCGAGCACGTTCACCACGTAATGGCTGTTGCCGCGGAACACCGGCGTCGACGCCGATTTGTGCGCGAGGCTCCACAGCACGAGCGGCGGATCGAGCGAAACCGAATTGAACGAGCTGGCGGTGATGCCGATCAACTGGCCGGAGGGCGCCTGCGTCGTGATCACCGTCACGCCCGTCGCGAACTGGCCGAGCGCCTGCCGGAAGGCGGCCGAGTCGAAATCCGGCGGATTGGCGTGGCTCATCGGGCAGCCATCCGGAACGGGACGGGCGGGCGCGACACGGCGCGGGTGCGACGGGCGCGGCGGACGAAAGACGACAAGGCGGTCGATGAGGAAGGGGTGCGCATGGCCCGATTTTAGCGGAATCGGGGCCGCCGGGCCCGGTCGGGCGGCGCATCGTGACGGCAGGGTGACGTAGCGAACAGTGCGGCGCGCGGCCGGCATCGCCGTTCCGTCACGCTTTTTGACGGTGCGGCCGTTCGTCCCGGCGCCGGATTGCGCTGCCGGGCATTGCATCGCATCGCGCGCTATCGCGCCGCCGCCAGCCCGAGCGACAGCGCCCCCGTCACGATCAGGCTCGACGCCCACACCGTGTCGAGATTGAACCAGCTCCGCGACACGAACTTCAGCCCGAGATAGCGGTACACGAGCCATGCGAGCCCGCCGCCGGCGGCGATCATCGCGGTCGCGTGCACGGCCGCGACGACGAGCGCCATCCCGAGATGCGCATCGACGAGCATCGCTGCCGCGCGGTGGCCGGCATCGCGATCGAGCCCGCACAGGCCGAGGTAGATCGGCACGAGCATCAGCCCCGCGCCGTGCGCGAGCGCGACCGCGAACGACCACAGGCCGAGCCGCGCCGGCGGAATCCGCGCGAGCGCCCGCGGATGCCGGCGCCGGATCAGCAGCACCGCGCCGAAGCCGATCACGAGCGCGCTCGCGCCGATCCGGATCGCCGTTTGCCACGCGAGCAGTGCGGCGAGCAGCCCGAACGGCAGCATCACCGTGAAGACGGCGAGCGCATGACCGAGCGCGAGATAGCCGAGCGCCGCGACGAGCGCGCCGCCGCGGCGCGTCATCAGCGCGTTCGACACCGCGAGCGGCCAGCCCATCGCCGGGTTGAGCCCGTGATAGACGCCGCTCGCGAGCACGGCCGCCCACAGCGCGAACGGCGCATGAAGCCCGGCGCTCAACGCTTGACCGACGGATAGCAGAACGAGTCGGTCGAGCAGTCGCCGCCTTCGAGCCGGATCTGGTGCGCGCGATAGCCGTCGGGGAATTCGACCCAGTAGTCGTCGGCGAGCGTCAGCCCGCCGTCCGGCCCCGCGTGCGCGAGCACCTGCGCGGCCGGCACGCCGTCCGGATAGAACTGGTCGTCCCACGTCGAATAGAGCGAGTTGGTCCAGTACACGCGCCGGCCGTCTCGGCTGATCTCGACCATCTGCGGGCCGCCCGCGAACGTGCGGCCGTTCGAGTGCGGCGCACGGCGTGCGATGCCGCCGATGCGCACCGACCCGGCGAGCACCGGGTGGTGCGGGTCCGACACGTCGTACTGGCGCATCTCGCCGGTGCCCCAGCACGACACGTACAGGAAGCGGTCGTCGAGCGACAGGTCGATGTCGGTCACGAGCGGCGGCACCGCGCCGAATCCTTGCAGCAGCGGCGGCAGCGCGTCGGCCGCCGCCGGCTCGGCCGGGATCGTCGCGGTCTTCTTCACATGGAACTTGCCGCCTTCGCGCCACCAGGTCCAGATCGAGCCCTCGAGATTGGTCGTATCGACCACGACGCCGACGAATCCGTACTCGCGCACCGGGTCGTGCGCGGGCCGCACCTCGAGCGCCATCTGGTGCTGCGCGCCGAGATCGATCGTCTGCACGTTGCGTCGCGCGCGCAGATCCCAGAAATGCAGCCGGTGCCCGTACTTGTTCGCGAGCAGATCCTCGGGGACGATCCCGTTCTCGAATTGCGGCGGCAGCGCCCATTCGCTCGACACCATGTAGTCGCGCGGCAGGTTCCACCAGAAGTCGTAGTGCTTGTCCTGCGGGCCGCGGTCGATTTCCCAACGGCCGAGCACGTCGAAGGTTTCGCAATCCATGATGAAGATGCCGGGCGCGCCGTCGGTGCCGTCCTTGCCCGCCCCGCCGAGCGTGCTCACGTAGATGCCCTCGGGGCCGCAATGCACGGTGTGCGGCCGCGAATAGCCGGTTTTCGCGAAGATCTCGTCGGGCTCGATGATCTTGTGGATGCGCGCCTGCGTCGGATGCGGCTTCGTGTCGATCACGTAGATGCGCGACGAGCGCAGGCCGGGGATGATCAGGAAGCGGCGCTCGAGGAACGCATGGCCGGTGAGCGGCGACAGCGACGACGAGCACGCATTCCAGCCGAAATGGTGAAACTCGTCGCCGGTGTTCGGCATCGTCACCGTATGCACGATCTTGCCGTACGTCGACGAACCGGGCTTCACGTCGATCACGGCGAGCGCGTCGGGTCTGGAAAAATCGGGGCTCAGCAACAACGTATAGGCAAACTCTTCCGCCGGCGCCTGCATCGCAAGCTCGGGCGAAGCGTGAAACGTCGGGTCAGGCCGCATGCTCATGGTGGTGTCTCTCGAAGGTGTCGGATCGTGGACGCACGGCCGTTCGTTGCGGACGTGCGGACTGCGGTGGCCGCGCGGCGCGCATCATGCCGGCGGAGCGAGCGGCAGGCGAATGCAACGCGTCGGCGACGCGCGCGATGCCGTGCATCAGGTCGTGAAAGCGGGAAAAGGCGACGGGTTGCCGCGCGGCGCGCTCCGTGAAACGGGCACGCGCCACCGCGACGGTGCGATTGACGTAGCGGCGAGCGGGGCCGCGACGCAGGCGATGTCTGTTAAGGCGTGCATATCGATGTTCCGGCAGATGGTGTTGGCATCGGGGTCGGGCATGCATCGGACGCTGGGTTGACGCGGCGGGGTGACCGCCGCGTGCGCGTGCCTAGTGTAGACGAGAAATACGCTGCCGGTCGCGTGCGACGCCTGGCCGATCTGCCAGTTTCGCGCGCGAGTGAGATACTTGCCGGAGTGCCGCCGCGTCCCGCACCGCGGGCCGGCAGCGGCGATGCGAAACCGTGGCAGCCGGCACGCGTGTGCCGGCTGCCATCATCCACGAGAGGCTGATTTCATGGGGAACGAAATGCTTGAAACCGCGACGCTCGGAGGCGGGTGTTTCTGGTGCACGGAGGCCGTGTTTCTCGACGTCGACGGCGTGACGGCCGTCCAGTCGGGTTACGCGGGCGGTCATACCCGCAATCCGGGCTATCGCGACATCTGCGAAGGCGACACGGGCCACGCGGAAGTCGTCAACGTGACGTTCGACCCGGCGCGCATCGGTTATCGCGAGATCCTCGAGATTTTCTTCGCGACGCACGATCCGACCCAGTTGAACCGGCAGGGCAACGACGTCGGCACGCAATACCGGTCGGTCGTGTTCACGCACTCGGATGCGCAGCGCGATACGGCGCTCGATGTGATCCGCGAGCTCGAGCGCGAACAGGTGTTCGGCCAGCCGATCGTCACACAGGTCGTGCCGCTCGACGGCAACTACTGGCCGGCCGAGGACTATCATCAGAACTATTACGCGCGCAACCCGGGGCAGGGCTATTGCTCGGTCGTGATCGGGCCGAAGCTCGCGAAATTCCGGCAGAAGTTCTCGCACCGGCTGAAGTCGCTGCGCGGCGCCTGAGCGTCGGCCGCGGCAACCGGCGTCACGCCGCCTCGTTGCGCCACTGCGCGCACGCGGCGGCGATTTCGCGTGCGAGCGCGAGGCACGACAGCGGCGCCGAGCCTTCCGCCTTGTTGTTGATCGTGATGATCACCGGCTGCCCGGCCAGCGCGTAGCGCGCGGCCAGTTCGGCGAGCGCCGAACGCGTGGCCGGATCCTCGTCGACGAGCTTGTCGAACGGCTCGTATTTCGCTTTCGCCTGCTCGTACTTGAAGCCGCCGTGCAGGCTCCAGCGCACGATCAGCGGGCCCGGCGCGTCGCCGTCGAGCAGCGCGAGCGCGGCGGCCTGGCGCAGCGGGTCGGGCATCCGCGCGTGCAGGCCGACGCAGTAGCGCACGCCGAGCGCGGCCAGCGTGCGGATGAAGCGCGGCGTGAGCAGGCTCGCATCGCGGATCTCGATCGCATAGCGCGTGCCGTCGGCGTCCGGCGGCAGCGGCGGCAGCGCCGCGAAGAACGCGGCGAGCCGGTCGATCAGCGCGGCCGGCTGCGCGAGCAGTTGATCGGGCAGCGGCGAGAACTGGAACACGAGCACGCCGGCTTTCCGGCCGAGCCCGTCGAGGCACGGCTGGACGAATTCGCGGGTCGCGAGCGGCGCATCGAGGAACGTCGGGTTCGGCCCGGACGGCTCGCCGCGCCGGCCGCGGATCACCGCGTCGGTCACCGCGGCCGGCGCCTTCACGACGAAGCGGAAATCGTCGGGCACCTGCTGCGCGTAGCGCAGGTAGTCGGCCACCGACAGCGGGCCGTAGAACGACCGGTCGAGGCTCACGCTTTTCAGCAGCGGATGCGCGCCGTACGCTTCGAGCCCTTCGCGCGACAGCTTCGTCTGCGCGAAGTCGCCGTCGTAGACGATGCCGTTCCAGCCGGGGAAATACCACGACGAGGTGCCGAGCCGCACGTTCGGCGGCAGGCCGGCCGCGACTTCGGCGACGTCCGCCGAGATCGGCGCGGGCAGCACGCCGCGCTTGCGGCGGCCTTTCTTTGGCGGGGCGACCGCCGACGGCGGTTCGTCCCACAGCAGGCCGGACGACGGGGCGGGGGCGTCTTCGGCGGCGGGTCGGGCGGTCGTACGGGCGGGCGGCGCCGGTCGAGGGTCTTTCGCTGCGTCCGGCGTCACGGGCTCGTCGGGGCTGGCGGAGCGGTCACCGTCCGCCGGCGACGTGCGTGCGGCGTCCGTCGGCACGCCGAACAGGTCGAACTGCCCGTCGGCGTGCGACTCGTCGGCGTCGTCGTGCCGCTGTCGTTGCGGCGGCGCCTTGCGCCGCGTCCTGCCGTCACCCATGCATGCCCAGCGTGATGCGCCGCCTAGCGCGGCAGCGCGTGTTCGTACATATAGCGCCGCGACCACGGCAGCGTTTTCGCGCTGCGCCCGGCCTTGCGGCACACGATCTGGAAGATCGACACGTCGTCGTGCTCGAACGCATACGCGCAGCCGGCGAGATACACGCGCCAGATGCGGAATTTTTCGTCGTCGACGAGCTTTCGCGCTTCCTCGGCTTTCGCCTCGAAGTTTTCCGTCCAGATGTCGAGCGTGCGCGCATAGTGCCGGCGCAGGCTTTCGACGTCAACCGCCTCGAGCCCGCCGCGCTGCGCCGCTTCGAGCGCGAGGCTGATGTGCGGGAGCTCGCCGTCGGGGAACACGTAGCGGTCGATGAATTCGCCGCCGCCGAGCGCGGTTTCGCCGCTTTCCGCGTCGGTCGACGTGATCCCGTGGTTCATCGCGATGCCGTCGTCGGTCAGCAGCTCGCGGATGCGCGAGAAATAGAGCGGCAGGTTCTTGCGCCCGACGTGCTCGAACATCCCGACGCTCGTGATGCGGTCGAACTGGCCTTCGATCTCGCGGTAATCCTGCAGACGAATCTCGATCCTGTCTTCGAGCCCCGCCGCCTTCACGCGCGCGGTCGCGAGGTCGAACTGGTTCTGCGACAGCGTCACGCCGAGACACGTCGCGCCGAACTTCTGCGCGGCGCGCAGCACCAGCGCGCCCCATCCGCAGCCGATGTCGAGCAGGCGCTGGCCGGGCTGCAGCTGGATCTTCGTCAGGATGTGGTCGATCTTCTTGATCTGCGCGGTGGCGAGATCCTCGTCGCCGTTCTCGAAGTACGCGCACGAGTACACCATGTTCTCGTCGAGCCACAGCTTGTAGAACTCGTTCGAGACGTCGTAGTGGTACTGGATCGCTTTCTTGTCGGTGCTCTTCGTGTGATTGAAGTAGCGCTTCACGCGTGCGAGCTTGCTCGCGCTCGTCACGGTGCTGCGCGCGAGCGAGTAGCCGATGTTGATGATGTCCGACAGCTTGCCTTCGATGTCGATCTTGCCCTTCACGTATGCCTCGCCGAGGTTGTCGAGGCTCGGTTCGAGCAGCAGCGGCAGCGCCGACGCGCTGTTCACCTTCAGCGTGACCTGCGGCGCGCTGAAGGTGCCGAAATCGAGTTGATCGCCGTTCCACAGCACGAGTCGCGCCGGTATGTTCGCTTTTGCCCGTACTTCGTCCGCCCACTGTGCCAGCTTCTTTTCCCAGAACATTTGGATTCTCCGTTTGTTCGTTGAATCGAATACAGCCAAGTATCTTGACCGGCGCCCACCGCTTGCGGCGCGGGCGCCCGGATGCAACACGAGACACGACCGGCGTGCGCCGGCGCCGCGCTTACGGCGACAGGCGCGAGATCGTCCAGCCCGGCGCCGCCGCGGCGTCGCGCGTATAGAGCAGGCGGTCGTGCAGCCGCGACGGGCGGCCCTGCCAGAATTCGATCGCGTCGGGCACGAGGCGATAGCCGCCCCAGTGCGGCGGGCGCGGCGGGTTGTCGCCGTAGCGTTCGCTGACGGCCTGTTCGCGCGCTTCGAGCGTCGCGCGGCTGTCGATCACGGTGCTCTGGTCCGACGCCCACGCGCCGATGCGCGAGCCGAGCGGGCGCGACGCGAAATAGCGGTCGCTTTCTTCCGCGCTGGTTTTCTCGATCCGGCCTTCGATGCGTACCTGGCGCTCGAGCTCGATCCAGTAGAACAGCAGCGCGGCGTGCGGATGCACGGCCAGATCGTGCCCCTTGCGGCTTTCGTAATTGGTGAAGAAGACGAACCCGCGTTCGTCGACGCCCTTGATGAGCACGATCCGGGCCGACGGCCGGCCGTCGGCGCCGACGGTCGCGAGCGTCATCGTGTTCGGCTCGGGCAGCTTGGCGGCGAGCGCCTCCTTGAACCAGCGATCGAACTGGGCGAAGGGGTCGGGGGCGGCATCGGCTTCGTCGAGCGAAGCGCGCGAATAGTTGATCCGAAGATCGGCGAGAGTCGTCATGTTATGCAAACGCTTCAATCTGGGGCCAGTATAGCGAACGCGCGAGAATCGTGCGTGCACGGTAGCGCGTGCGAGCGGGGAGTTCAGGCAGAATAGAGGGCTGCACGACTTACGTTTTCCTTGCTGCCATGTCCGCCGCCGACGCCGCCCCGCCCAGTTCTTCCGATCTTACCCCGACCCCGGAAATCCAGCTTGACGTGGATCGCGCGCGGCGTTTCGGCGGCGTCGCGCGCCTGTACGGCGCGCCGGCGGCCGCCGCGTTCGAGCGGGCGCACGTCGCGGTGATCGGAATCGGCGGCGTCGGGTCGTGGGTGGCCGAGGCGCTCGCGCGCAACGCGGTCGGCACGCTGACGCTGATCGATCTCGACAACGTCGCGGAAAGCAACACGAACCGGCAGATCCATGCGCTCGACGGCAATTACGGCAAGCCGAAGGTCGACGCGATGGCCGAGCGCATCGCGCTGATCGATCCCGCATGCCGCGTGAACCGCGTCGAGGATTTCGTCGAACCCGACAATTTCGACGCGCTGCTCGGCGGCGGCTTCGACTACGTGATCGATGCGATCGACAGCGTGCGCACGAAGGTCGCGCTGATCGCGTGGTGCGTCGCGAAACGGCAGCCGTTGATCGTCGTCGGCGGCGCGGGCGGGCAGCTCGACCCGACGCGCATCCGCATCGACGATCTCGCGCTGACGATTCAGGATCCGCTGCTGTCGAAGGTCCGCGCGCAGCTGCGCAAGCAGCACGGCTTTCCGCGCGGGCCGAAGGCGCGCTTCAAGGTCAGCGCCGTGTATTCGGACGAGCCGCTGATCTATCCGGAAGCGGCGGCCTGCGACATCGAGGACGGCGCCGAGCCGTCCGCGGCCGCGCACGTCGCGGGGCTCAACTGTGCGGGCTTCGGTTCGAGCGTGTGCGTGACCGCGAGCTTCGGTTTCGCGGCGGCCGCGCATGCGCTGCGGGCGATCGCGGCACGGGCGGCCGGCTGAGCGTGCGGCGCGCGGGCACGCAAGGACGATGCCGCGGCGCGGGCGACGTGCCGCGAGCGATAGGCCGATGCGGCCGGGCCGTGGCGGCCCGGCCGGTCGCGCGTCGGGTCAGTTGAGCGCCATGCTCAGCTTGCGTCGCCACGCGGCGACGAGGTCGGGCCGATCGCCGGCCAGTTCGAACACCGAGATCATCGTGCGGCGGCCGAGATCGTCGCCGTACGCGCGATCGCGCGTCACGATTTCCAGCAACTGTTCCAGCGCCCCTTCGTACGCGCGCCGCGCGATCAGGCTCTGCGCGAGGTCGAAGCGCGCGTCGAGATCGGCCGGGTTCGCCGCGATGCGCGCCTCGAGCGCGTCGGTCGGCGGCAGGTCGGCCGTGGCGTCGAGCGCGTCGAAACGGGTCTTGATCGCCTGGTAGCGCGGGTCGCCGTTCTGCACGGTTTGCGGCGACAGGCGCTCGGTCTCCGCGCGTGCGGCATCGACTTCGTTGCGCGCGAGCAGCAGCTCGATCAGGTCGAGGCGCGCGTCGTCGTAGCCGGGGTTCAGCGCGAGCGCCGCTTCGAGGTGCGCGCGCGCATCGTCGAAGCGCTGTTCGGCCATCGCGTACTGCGCGGCGCGGCGTTCGGCTTCCTCGGGGGCCGGCAGCAACCGGTCGAGGAACGCGCGCAACTGCCCTTCGGGCAGCACGCCGACGAACTGGTCGACCGGCCGCCCGTCCGCGAACGCGATCACGTGCGGGATGCTGCGCGTCTGGAAGTGCGCGGCGAGCTCCTGGTTCTCGTCGACGTTGACCTTCACGAGCTTCCAGCGGCCTGCGTAGTCGGCTTCGAGCTTTTCCAGCAGCGGGCCGAGCGTCTTGCAGGGCCCGCACCACGGCGCCCAGAAGTCGACCAGCACGGGCGTGTCCAGCGACGCCTCGATGACGTCTTTCTCGAATGTGGCAAGCGTGGTGTCCATGGCGTTCTCTTCCGTTCGAATATCGTCAGGGTGGGGGCGGTGCGCCGCTTTTTCAACGCGGCTTCGCTTCGGGCAGCGCAATCCATTCGGTCTCGCCGGGCACCTTGCCCATCTCCTGGCGCGTCCACGCCGCTTTCGCGCGTTCGATCGCGTCGCGGCTGCTCGCGACGAAATTCCACTCGATGAAGCGTTCGCCGTCCATCCGGTCGCCGCCGAGCAGCATCGCGCGCGCGCCGCTGCCGCTCGTCAGCGTGACGCTCGCGCCCGGCGCGAGCACGGCCATCCGTTCGGCCGGCACCGGCGCGCCGTCGATCGCGAGCTCGCCGTCGACCACGTAGACCGCGCGCTCCTCGTGCGACGCATCGAGTTCGAGCCGGCCGCCGGCCGCGAATTCGGCCGCGACGTACAGCGTGCGCGAGAACGTCGTCACGGGCGAGCGCAGCCCGAACGCGTCGCCGGCGATCACCGTCAGCGCCACGCCGTCTTCGTCGCGCTTGGGTAGCGTGTCGGCTGCGTGGTGCTCGAACGACGGCTCGGTCGTCTCGTGCGCTTTCGGCAGCGCGACCCAGGTCTGGATCCCGTGCACGGTGTGGCCGCTCGCGCGCTGCGCGTCGGGCGTGCGCTCCGAGTGGACGATCCCGCGGCCGGCCGTCATCCAGTTCACGTCGCCCGGCACGATTTCCTGCCGCGAGCCGAGGCTGTCGCGGTGCAGGATCGCGCCGTCGAACAGATAGGTGACCGTCGCGAGCCCGATGTGCGGATGCGGGCGCACGTCGAGCCCCGTGCCGGCCGGCAGCATGGCGGGCCCCATGTGATCGAAGAAGATGAACGGGCCGACGAGGCGTGCGGCGAGCGCGGGCAGTGTGCGGCGCACCTGCAGGTTGCCGATGTCGCGCACGTGCGGCTTCAGCAAGGCTTTGATCGAGTCGGTCATGGCGGGCCTCGTGGGGAACGGCTGGATTGCCGGTCATTGTACTGGCGGCACGGCGGCGCGCGTGACGGGCAGCGCGAAACGCGCGCGGCGCGATGCGGCCGCGGCGGGCACGCATCGTGCGGTGTCCACCGCGTCGCGCCAGCCGCTGCGCCCGCTGCCGATTCCATGCGCGCCGCGCGGGTATCCGGCGCGGCGGCGAAACCGGGTAGACTGACCGGCTTCACAACGACGATTCGACAATCGAGGAGACGCCGATGATGGCCCCGAAGGATCTGCTGCTCGCGCTGGTCGTGATTCTGGCGTGGGGCGTGAACTTCGTCGTGATCAAGGTCGGCCTGCACGGCATGCCGCCGATGCTGCTCGGCGCGCTGCGCTTCACGCTCGCGGCCGTGCCCGCGGTCTTCTTCGTGCGCCGGCCGCAGATTTCGTGGCGGCTGCTGGTGCTGTACGGCGCGACGATCCAGCTTGGCCAGTTCGTGTTCCTGTTCACCGGCATGTACGTCGGCATGCCGGCCGGCCTCGCGTCGCTCGTGCTGCAGTCGCAGGCGTTCTTCACGCTGGTGTTCGCGATGCTGTTCCTCGGCGAGCGGCTGCGCGTGCAGAACCTGATCGGGCTCGCGATCGCCGCGGGCGGCCTCGTCGTGATCGCCGCGCAGGGCGGCCGTGCGATGACGCTCGCGGGCTTCCTGCTGACGATCTGCTCGGCCGCGATGTGGGCCTTCGGCAATATCGTCACGAAGAAGGTCGGGAAGGCGAACCTCGTGTCGCTCGTCGTGTGGGCGAGCCTCGTGCCGCCCGTGCCGTTCTTCCTGCTGTCGCTGTGGTTCGAGGGGCCGCGGCGGATCGCGACCGCGCTCGCCGGGCTCGACGGCGCGTCGATCTTCGCGGTCGTCTATCTGGCGTTCGTCGCGACGCTGCTCGGCTACGGGCTGTGGAGCCGCCTGCTGTCGCGCTATCCGGCCGCGCAGGTCGCGCAGTTCTCGCTGCTGGTGCCGATCGTCGGGCTCGCGTCGTCGGCGCTGCTGCTCGACGAGCATCTGACGCAAGCGCAGCTGATCGGCGCCGCGCTCGTGATGGGCGGGCTCGCGGTGAACGTGTTCGGCGGGAAACTGCTGAGCCGCTTCGCGGCATCGTCGTGACGCGCCGGCACGCGCCGCGTGCCGGCGGCAGGGAACGGATGGCGCTCAGGCCATCCGGCTCTTCGCGAGCGGCGGATTCGCGGCGAAGTAGCGCTTGATGCCGCGGAAGATCGCGTCTGCCATCTCGTCGCGATAGCTGTCGTCGTTGAGCCGGCGCTCTTCGTCCGGGTTGCTGATGAACGCGGTCTCGACGAGGATCGACGGGATGTCGGGCGCCTTCAGCACCGCGAACCCGGCCTGCTCGACCGAGCCCTTGTGCAGCTTGTTGATGCCGCCCACTTCCTTCAGCACGTAGTTGCCGTAGCGCAGCGAATCGCGGATCTGCGCGGTCGTCGACATGTCGAACAGCGCGCGGCTGACTGCCGCGTCCTGGGTCTTGATGTTGATGCCGCCGATCAGGTCGGACGAGTTTTCCTTGTTCGCGAGCCAGCGCGCCGCGGCGCTCGACGCGCCGTGGTCGGACAGCGCGAACACCGACGAGCCGCGCGCGGACGGCGTCGTGAACGCGTCCGCGTGGATCGACACGAACAGATCCGCGCCGACGCGGCGCGCCTTCTGCACGCGCACGTTCAGCGGCACGAAGAAATCGGCGTCGCGCGTCATCATCGCGCGCATGTTCGGTGCGGCGTCGATCTTCGCGCGCAGCTTCTTCGCGATGTCGAGCGCGATGTGCTTCTCGTACGTGCCGTTGCCGCCGATCGCGCCCGGATCCTCGCCGCCGTGGCCCGGGTCGATCGCGACCGTCAGCAGGCGCACGGTGCCGCCCTTGCCCGATTTCGGCGCGGTGAACTTGTAGGTGTCGCCGTCGTCGTCGCTGTCGTCGCGGCGCGCGATGACGGGCGGCGGCTTGATGGCTGGCTTCGCGGGCGTCGACGGCGTGCCGGCGGCCGGCGGCGTGTGCGGCGCGGCCGGCGTGTTCTGTGCGAAACGCTGGAAGAATGCGTCGCTGTTGTCGCCGGCGGCGGGCGGCGGGGTGCCCGGGCCGGCCAGCGTGGACGGCGGCTGCATCTGCTGCGCGCGCGCGGTGTCGTTGAGCGCCTGTTCCTTGCGTTCCGTCTGCGCGATCAGGTCGGACAGCGGATCGGGCGCGACGGCCGGGTACAGGTCGAACACGAGCCGGTACTTGTACGTGCCGACGGGCGGCAGCGTGAACACCTGCGGCTTCACCGAGCCTTTCAGGTCGAACACCATCCGCACGACGTGCGGCTGATACTGGCCGACGCGCACCGACTGGATCTGCGGATCGTTCGGCGCGATCTTCGAGACGAGGTCGCGCAGCGCCTGGTCGAGATCGAGGCCGCTCAGGTCGACGACGAGACGGTCGGGACCCTGCAGCAGTTGTTGGCTATTCTGCAGCGGCTGGTCGGATTCGATCGTGACGCGCGTGTAGTCGCGTGCGGGCCACACGCGCACGCCGAGCACCGACGACGCGTGCGCGAGCCGCGGCGCGACGAGACCGAGCACCAGCGTCGACGCCCCCGCGCGCAGGATCTGACGGCGCCGCCAGTTGTGCGTCGCGGTGGCCGCCGATTCGATCGAGCGGAACGGTTTGATCAACATCTTTCGAGACATGCGTTTCCTGAAGCGCTGTACGCCCGGACGGTGAGGACGCGGCCGTCGCCGTCCACGTCGAGCGAGAAAACCAGATCGGGCACGCCGAGCAGGGCGCCCGCCTGTTGCGGCCATTCGACGAGGCAGATCGCGCTGGAATTGAAATACTCGCGAAAGCCTGCGTCCGACCATTCGGCCGGATCGTTGAATCGATACAGATCGAAGTGATAGACCTCGAGTTCCCCGTCGCTGCGTTCGAGCGCGTACGGCTCGACGAGCGTATAGGTCGGGCTGCGCACGCGCCCCTGGTGGCCGAGGCCGCGCAGGATCGCGCGCACGAGGGTCGTCTTGCCCGCGCCGAGATCGCCGACCAGCTGGATCTGCAGCCCGTCGAACGCGTGGGCGCGGTCGAGCGCGATGCGCGCGGCGTCGAGCGCGTGCGCGAAGCGGGTGCCGAAGGCCTCGGTCGCCGCTTCGTCGGCGAGCGCGATCACGCGCTCCGCGAGCGGGGCGGGCAGCATGGCGTGAGGCGGTTGGCTGGGCGTGGCTGGCATTCTCGTAAAATAGTGCGATGAACCGACTACCGGAACGCGCCGCATCCGACAGGCCTTCGACTCGTGCCGAAGGCGCGGCGCCGTGCGCGCTCGACGATGCGGCGTTGACTGCGCTCGCCGCTCGCATCAGGGCGTGGGGGCGCGAATTGGGTTTCGGGGCGATCGGCATCAGCGACACCGATCTCTCGGATGCCGAAGCGGGCCTCGCCGCCTGGCTGGAAGCCGGTTACCACGGCGAAATGGATTATATGGCGAAACATGGGATGAAACGCGCGCGGCCGGCCGAACTTGTGGCCGGTACGCGACGCGTGATCTCCGTGCGGCTCGCTTATTTACCGGCCCAAACGCTGGCTGACGACGAGCCCGGCGCGCTCGTGCCGCACGATTGGCGCACGCGCGAACGCGCACGGCTCGACGATCCGCAGGCGGCGGTCGTGTCGATCTATGCGCGCGGCCGCGACTATCACAAGGTGCTGCGCAACCGGCTGCAGACGCTCGCGGAGCGCATCGAGCACGAGATCGGCGGGTTCGGCTATCGCGTGTTCACCGATTCGGCGCCCGTGCTCGAAGTCGAACTCGCGCAGAAGGCCGGGGTCGGCTGGCGCGGCAAGCACACGCTGCTGCTGCAGCGCGATGCCGGCTCGCTGTTCTTTCTCGGCGAGATCTACGTCGACCTGCCGCTGCCGACCGACGCGCGCACGTCGCCCGACACCGCGCCCGAGACGCCCGGCGCGCACTGCGGCAGTTGCACGCGCTGTATCGACGCGTGCCCGACCGGCGCGATCGTCGAGCCGTACCGCGTCGATGCGCGCCGCTGCATCTCGTACCTGACGATCGAACTGAAAGGCAGCATCCCCGAGCCGCTGCGGCCGATGATCGGCAATCGCGTGTACGGCTGCGACGACTGCCAGCTCGTGTGTCCGTGGAACAAGTTCGCGCAGGCCGCACCCGTCGCCGATTTCGACGTGCGGCACGGCCTCGACCGTGCGACGCTCGTCGAGCTGTTCGCGTGGGACGCGGGCACGTTCGATACGCGGATGCAGGGCAGCGCGATCCGGCGCATCGGCTACGAAAGCTGGCTGCGCAATCTCGCGGTCGGGCTCGGCAATGCGCTGCGCGCGGGCGCGGACCGGCTCTCGCCGGCGGCGCGCGACGCGATCGTCGCCGCGCTGCGCGCGCGGGCCGACGATCCGTCGCCGGTCGTGCGCGAGCATGTCGAATGGGCGCTGCGAGCCGCGTGAAGGCGGCGTAAAGTGTCGTCGGCGCGCGGGCAGGGCCGCGCGCATCCCCCGGTCAGGAGAAGGCAATGTTCAACGCAGTGATCGACGCGCCGTTCGGCAAGGTCGGCATCCGCACGGATGCCGCGGTGGTGCGCGAGATCGTCTATCTGCCCGAGTCGATGAAGGCGGTCGAACCGGATTCGGCGCTCGCGAAGCGCGCGGTCCAGCAAATCGAACGTTATTTCGAGCGCGCGTCCGCGCGCTTCGACCTGCCGCTCGCCGACGTCGGCAGCGCATTCCAGCATCGCGTGTGGGACGTGATCAGCGACATCCCGCCCGGGACGGTGCTGACCTACGGCCAGGTCGCGAAGCGGATCGGCAGCGCGCCGCGCGCGGTCGGCCAGGCGTGCGGCGCGAACTACTTCCCGCTCGTGATTCCGTGCCATCGCGTCGTCGCGGCGGGCGGCCTCGGCGGGTTCGCGAACCACGACGACAACGGCTATTACCAGCGAGTGAAGCGCTGGCTGCTCGCGCACGAGGGCGTGCCATACCGATGAGCGAACCGATGATTTCCCCCGCGGCCGACGACGATGCCGTCGCGGCATCGCCCGCGCTGCTCGCGAGCCGCGCGTCGATCGACGTGTTCTGCGATGCGCTGTGGCTCGAACACGGGCTCGCGCGCAACACGCTCGACGCGTACCGGCGCGATCTGGTGCTGTTTTCCCAGTGGCTGGCCGCGACGTACGACGCGCCGCTCGACGCGGCCGACGAGGCGATGGTGACGGGCTACATCGCCGCACGCAGCGACGGCAAGGCGACGTCGTCGAACCGGCGGCTGTCCGTATTTCGTCGCTATTACGGCTGGGCCGTGCGCGAGCATCGCGCGAGCGCCGACCCGACGCTGCGGATCACGTCCGCGAAACAGGGCGCGCGGTTCCCGTCGACGTTGTCCGAGGCGCAGGTCGAGGCGCTGCTCGGCGCGCCCGACATCGGCACACCGCTCGGCCTGCGCGATCGCACGATGCTCGAGCTGATGTACGCGAGCGGGCTGCGCGTGAGCGAACTCGTGACGCTGAAGACGGTCGAGGTCGGACTCAACGAAGGCGTCGTGCGGGTGATGGGCAAGGGCTCGAAGGAGCGGCTCGTGCCGTTCGGCGAAGTCGCGCACGGTTGGATCGAACGCTACCTGCGCGACGCGCGGCCGGCATTGCTCGGCGCGCGCGCGGCCGACGCGCTGTTCGTGACCGCGCGCGGCGACGGGATGACGCGCCAGCAGTTCTGGAACATCATCAAGCGTCACGCGCAGCAGGCCGACGTGCGCGCGCACCTGTCGCCGCACACGCTGCGGCACGCGTTCGCGACGCACCTGCTGAATCACGGCGCCGACCTGCGCGTCGTGCAATTGCTGCTCGGCCACAGCGACATCTCGACCACGCAGATCTATACGCACGTCGCGCGCGAGCGGCTGAAGACGCTGCATGCGGAGCACCACCCGCGCGGGTGACGCGCGGCGCGCGTGCATTCGCGCGGCGCGGGCTGCGACCCGAACCCGCGATGCGCGCGGCGGCTGCGTCAGACCAGCTCGCGCAGCCGGTGCTTGAGCACCTTGCCGGTCGATGCGGCCGGCAGCGCATCGAGCACGCGGATGTGCGCGGGGCGTTTGTAAGCCGTGAGCCGCTCCTCGCACCACGCATGCAATGCCGCCTCGTCCGCCGCCGCGCCCGGCACCAGCTCGACGAACGCGAGCACTTCCTCGTTGCCGTCGATCGCGCGGCCGATCACGGCCGCCTGCACGACGTCCGGATGCGCGTTCAGCACCTGCTCGACCTCGACCGGATACACGTTGAAGCCCGAGCGGATGATCAGCTCCTTGCTGCGGCCCACGATCGTCACCGCGCCGTCCGCGCCCTGCCGCGCGAGATCGCCGGTGCTCAGCCAGCCGTCCGGCGACACGGCCGCGCGCGTCGCGTCCGCGTCGCGGTAGTAGCCGAGCATCACGTTCGGCCCGCGCACGCGAATCTCGCCGACTTCGCCCGGCGGCACGTCGGTGCCGTCCGGCGCGACGATCCGCATGTCGACGCCCGGAATCGGTACGCCGACCGAGCTGTCCGTGCGCGGCGCGTCGAGCGGCGTCTGCGTGATCGTCGGGCTGCTTTCGGTCATCCCGTATCCGTTGTGCAGCGGCACGCCGTACAGGCGCTCGACGCGCGCCTTCAGATTCGCATCGAGCGGTGAGCCGCCCGAATACGCGAAGCGCAGCCGCGGCGCGCGCCAGGCATGGCCGTGCGTGTGCACGTGTTCGAGCAGCTTCGCGTGCATCGCCGGCACGCCCTGGAAGATCGTGACGCCTTCGTCGGCGAGCGCGATGCGCACGGCTTCCGGCGAGAAGCGCGGCGCGAGCCGCAGCGTCGCGCCTGCGTAGAGGCTGCCCAGGCACACCGACGCGAGCCCGTACACGTGCGACACGGGTAGCACCGTGTAGACGACGTCGTCGGGCGACACGCGGCGCAGCATGCTCGACGTCGCCGCGATGAACAGCAGGTTGCGGTGCGACAGCATCACGCCTTTCGGCGTACCGGTCGTGCCGGTCGTGTAGATCAGCGCCGCGCATTGCGCGGCGCCGTCGGCGGCCACAGGTTCGGCCGGCGCGCCCGCATCGACCCGATACGACCACGCACCGATGTCGACCGGCAGCGCACCGGCGGGCGTTGCCCCGAGCCGCCCGGCATGGGCGCGCGCATCGGCCGACGCGTCGCTCGTGAACGCGATCAGCTTCGGCCGCGCGTGCGCGGCGATCGCATCGAGCTCGGCGGCCGACAACCGCGCGTTCGACACGAGCGCCCAGGCGTCGATGCGCGCGGCCGCGAACAGCAGCACGATCTGCGCGACGCAGTTCTCCGCGACGATCATCACGCGGTCGCCGCCTTGCACGCCGAGGCCCGCCAGCCGTGCGGCCGCCGCGTCGACGGCCTGCGCCAGCTCGCCGTACGACAGCCGGCGCGCATCCTCGATCAGCGCCGGATGCGCGGGCGACCGCGCGGCCCGGTGCGCCGGCACGTCGGCAATCCGACGCGGCAGCGCGGCGAGCAGCGCCTCGACATCGAGCGATTCGGATGAACGGATGGGCGAGGACATGGCGTCTCCAGATGATGGGCCGGCGACGGCCGACGATATTTGCGAACGATCGTGCCATGGCGGCGCGTGCGCGACAATCGGCCAATCGGACAATAGCGCTTCACGAAGTTCGCAACGATGATGGGCGCAATCGCGACGGCGGTGCGGCGGGCCGGCGGAAAACGGGCCGCGAGTATACCGTCGGCGCGGGCACGCCATTGCGCGCCCGCCGATCGTTCGCCATTAAAATGCCGCCATGAGCAAATCCAGACACGTGTCCGAAACCCCCGCGACCCAGTTGCTGCGCCGTCATGGCGTCGCATTCGGCGAGCATCCGTACGAATACGTCGAGCACGGCGGCACCGGCGAATCGGCGCGCCAGCTCGGCGTCGACGAGCACAGCGTCGTGAAGACGCTCGTAATGGAAGACGAACACGCGAAGCCGCTGATCGTGCTGATGCACGGCGACCGCACCGTGTCGACGAAGAATCTCGCGCGGCAGATCGGCGCGAAGCGCGTCGAGCCATGCAAGCCCGAGGTCGCGAACCGCCATTCGGGCTATCTCGTCGGCGGCACGTCGCCGTTCGGCACGCGCAAGACGATGCCCGTCTACGTCGAGGCGACGATCCTCGAATTGCCGACGATCTATCTGAACGGCGGCCGGCGCGGCTACCTCGTCAGCCTCGCGCCGGCGGTGCTCACGTCGCTGCTCGGCGCGCAGCCCGTGCAATGCGCGAGCGTCGACTGAGGGTTTCACCTTCGTGGCACCTCGCGCCCGTTCGGTAGAATGGGCGCCGTTTCGGCCTGCCGGCTTGCCGCGCACGGCCGTCCCTTTCCCGATACGTTGAAAGAAGAGTCCTCCGCATGCAGATCCTGCTCGCCGCCCTCGTTGCCTACCTGATCGGTTCGGTGTCGTTCGCCGTCGTCGTCAGTTCCGTGATGGGCCTGGCCGACCCGCGTTCGTACGGGTCGAAGAATCCCGGCGCGACCAACGTGCTGCGCAGCGGCAACAAGAAGGCCGCGATCCTCACGCTCGTCGGCGACGCGTTCAAGGGCTGGATCGCCGTCTGGCTCGCCCGTCGCTTCGGCCTGCCCGACGTCGCGATCGCGTGGGTCGCGATCGCCGTGTTCCTCGGCCACCTGTACCCGGTGTTCTTCCGCTTCCAGGGCGGCAAGGGCGTCGCGACCGCGGCCGGCGTGCTGCTTGCCGTGCACCCGGTGCTCGGGCTCGCGACCGCGCTGACCTGGCTGATCGTCGCATTCTTCTTCCGCTATTCGTCGCTCGCGGCGCTGGTGGCGGCCGTGTTCGCGCCGGTGTTCGACGTGTTCCTGTTCGGCACGCCGGGCCACAACCCGGTCGCCTGGGCCGTGCTTGCGATGAGCGTGCTGCTCGTGTGGCGTCACCGCGGCAACATTTCGAAGCTGCTCGCGGGGCAGGAGAGCCGGATCGGCGACAAGAAGAAGGCGGCCGCGGACGGCGGCGCGCAGGACGGCGGGAAAGCCTGAGAACGCGCGGCGCGGGCCGCGCGCCGGGCGCGCCGCGTGTGCGGGCCCGGCCGGATGACGCGACGGGCCGGCGGCCGGTCAGTCGCGGAAGTTGTTGAAGTCGAGCGGCGTGTCGGTCACGTCCTTGCGCAGCATCGCGATCGTGCTCTGCAGGTCGTCGCGCTTCGCGCCCGAGATGCGCACCGCGTCGCCCTGGATGCTCGCCTGCACCTTGATCTTGCTGTCCTTCACGAGGCGCACGATCTTCTTCGCGAGGTCGCCCGTCACGCCTTTCTTCACGGTGACGATCTGCTTGACCTTGTCGCCGCCGATCTTCTCGACCTTGCCGTAGTCGAGGAAGCGTACGTCGACGTTGCGCTTGGCCAGCTTGCCGATCAGCACGTCCTTGACCTGGCCAAGCTTGAAATCGTCGTCGGCGAACAGCGTCAGCTCACGTTCCTTCTGCTCGACGCGTGCGTCGGAGCCCTTGAAGTCGAAGCGCGTCGAGATTTCCTTGTTCGACTGCTCGATGGCGTTCTTCACTTCGATCATGTTCGCTTCGGAAACGACGTCGAACGATGGCATGGCATTCTCCCTTGAGATGCGGGCGCCCGGCTCGCGCGCGGGCACTCGCTATAATTGCGGACTGTTTGCCATTTTACCGATGCCCCTGCGTTTGCCCAAGGCCGGCCCTGCGCCGCCCGGGCCGACGTGACCGCGAATGCCGATGCCCCCTGACGATTCCGCCCTGTCGCTGCTTCCCGACCATCCGCTCGCTGCGCACAACACGTTCGGCATCGCCGCGCGCGCGCGCTTCGCCGCGCGCATCACGCACGCGGAGCAGTTCGAGGCGCTGCATCGCGACCCGCGAGTCGCGAACCTGCCGCAGCTCGTGCTCGGCGGCGGCAGCAATATCGTGTTCACGCGCGATTTCGACGGCGTCGTGCTGCTCGACGAGATCGCGGGCCGCCGCGTCGTGCGCGAGGACGGCGATGCGTGGTACGTCGAGGCCGGCGGCGGCGAGAACTGGCACGCATTCGTCGCGTGGACGCTCGAGCACGGGATGCCGGGCCTCGAGAATCTCGCGCTGATCCCGGGTACCGTCGGCGCCGCGCCGATCCAGAACATCGGCGCATACGGCCTCGAGATGAAGGCGTACTTCGATTCGCTGGTCGCGGTCGAGCTGGCGACGGGGCGCCGCGAGCGTTTCGACGCCGCGCGCTGCGCGTTCGGTTACCGCGACAGCTTCTTCAAGCGGGACGGGCGCGGCCGGTTCGCGATCGTCGCGGTGACGTTCCGGCTGCCGAAGCAATGGACGCCGCGGCTCGGCTACGCGGACGTCACGCGCGAGCTCGACGCGCGCGGCATCGCGCCCGACGCGGCGACGCCGCGCGACGTGTTCGATGCGGTCGTCGCGATCCGCCGCGCGAAGCTGCCCGATCCGCTGGTGCTCGGCAATGCGGGCAGTTTCTTCAAGAATCCGGTGATCGACGCCGCGCAGTTCGACGCGCTGCGTGCGCGCGTGCCCGACGTCGTGTCCTATCCGCAGCCGGACGGCCACGTGAAGCTCGCGGCCGGCTGGCTGATCGACCGCTGCGGCTGGAAGGGGCGCGCGCTCGGGGCGGTGGCCGTGCACGACCGCCAGGCGCTCGTGCTCGTCAATCGCGGCGGCGCGACGGGCGCCGACGTGCTCGCGCTGGCGCGGGCGATCCAGGCCGACGTGCGCGCGCGGTTCGGCGTCGAGCTGGAGGCGGAACCGGTCTGCCTGTAACGCAGCGCGCGTCGGTTTCGGCGCACCCAAACGAAAAGCGCCGATCGTCGACCGGCGCTTTTTTACGCGTGTGCGCTGCCGCGCATCAGTGCTTCAGACGGCCGAGCAGCAGGAACTCCATCAGCGCCTTCTGCACGTGCAGGCGGTTTTCCGCTTCGTCCCACACGACGCTCTGCGGGCCGTCGATCACGCCGGCCGTCACTTCCTCGCCGCGGTGCGCGGGCAGGCAGTGCATGAAGAGCGCATCCGGATTCGCATGGCCCATCATTTCCTCGTCGACGCACCAGTCGGCGAATGCCTGCTTGCGCGCTTCGTTCTCGGCCTCGAAACCCATGCTCGTCCACACGTCGGTCGTCACGAGATCGGCGCCCTTGCACGCTTCGTTCGGATCGTCGAACACGTCGTAGAACGGCGCGCTGTCGGGCGACACGAGCTTCATGTCGAGCGCGTAGCCGGGCGGGGTGGACAGGCGCAGCTTGAAGCCGAGGATCTGCGCGGCTTCGATCCACGTGTAGAGCATGTTGTTCGCGTCGCCGACCCACGCGACGGTCTTGCCGGCGATCGGGCCGCGGTGCTCGTAGTACGTGAAGATGTCGGCGAGCACCTGGCACGGGTGGTATTCGTTCGTCAGGCCGTTGATCACCGGCACGCGGGAATTCTGCGCGAAGCGCGTGATCACGTCCTGCTCGAACGTGCGGATCATGATGATGTCGACCATCCGCGAGATGACCTGCGCGGAATCCTCGACGGGCTCGCCGCGGCCGAGCTGCGTGTCGCGCGTGCTCATGAACACGGCGTGGCCGCCGAGCTGGAAGATCCCGGCCTCGAACGACAGGCGCGTGCGGGTCGAGCTCTTCTCGAAGATCATCGCGAGCGTGCGGTCGTGCAGCGGGTGATAGGTCTCGTAGTTCTTGAACTTGCGCTTCAGGATACCCGTGCGTTCGAGCACGTACTCGTAGTCTTCCAGCGAGAAATCCTTGAACTGCAGGTAGTGACGAATGGTTTTGGCGGTCATGAAACGAAATACGGCGGGTCTCACCCGGCAGCGAGGCCGGACGGCGCCGCCGTCGGGTGTGGATAACTCAAAGCAGCATAAAGGATTTTCCGTGCTTTGACGAGCCGTGGCGCGACGCGGGGCAGCGTCGCCGCGCGTGGCCGGCGGTGCGGGTAGACGGGCGTCGGGACGACGCGCGATGGCGCGCTGCGGTATAATCCAAAAGTTTTCTCCAGCCCGGCAGGCAAGGCTTTTCGCGCTCTGCCGGACACAAGCCGTGCGCTGCACAAATCCGGTGCAGTCCACCGGCGGCGCACATCGACGCCCCGTTTTCGGGATATCGGAACGCTTGTGCCGCTTGCCACTCCAGCTTTGTGTTCGCGTATCCAGGCGCCGTTGCCTGGGCATCGCCGGGCCGTCACTTGGGTAACCACATGGCTGAAACCCCTCCGACCGAATTCTTCATCCAGGGCATCACGAAAGACGGGAAAAAGTTTCGCCCGAGCGACTGGTCGGAACGTCTGGCCGGTGTGATGGCCTGCTTCGGGCCGGGGGCGAGCGGGCCGAATGCGCGTCTCAAGTATTCGCTGTACGTGCGCCCGACGATGCTCGGCGACCTGAAATGCGTGATCCTCGATTCGCGGTTGCGCGACATCGAGCCGATGGCTTTCGATTTCGTGCTGAATTTCGCGAAGGACAACAACCTCGTCGTGACCGAGGCGTGCGAACTGCCGGACTACGGCGCGAAGAAGTGAGTGTGATGCCGGCGGGCGAGGGCGCGAGCTGCGCCAGCCCGGGCAAATCCTGCCGCCGCCCGATGCGCCGGCGGCAGGCAACAAAAAAGCCCGCCTAGGCGGGCTTTTTCGTGATCGCAGGAAACAGGAGCGCCCGCTCGCGCGGGCGCACCGGATTTACGCTGCTGCCTGCAGACCCTTGACGGCTGCGGCCAGGCGGCTCTTGCTGCGAGCGGCCTTGTTCTTGTGAACGATCTTCTTGTCGGCGATCGTGTCGATCGTCTTCACGGCAGCCTTGAACAGCTCGGCAGCCTTTGCCTGGTCGCCGGCTTCAACAGCCTTGCGAACCGACTTGATCGCGGTACGGAATTTCGAGCGCAGCGCCGAGTTGTGCGAGTTTGCCTTCGCGGCCTGGCGGGCGCGCTTGCGTGCTTGTGCGGAGTTAGCCATGACGGTTCCTTATCCTGTCCTGTTTCCAGAGCTTGGAGCCTGACGGCCAAGCGCTGCTTTTCGATCCGTCCCCTGAGAACGATTGCCCAGGGGCGCATAAAAAAACGGTGATTTTAACCGAGGCCGGGACATGAAAACGGCAGTTGCCGTGCATGTACGAGCCCAGAAACCGGCGATTATAGCAACAAAATCAAGCGAGTGGCAAGCTCGACGTAACGCTCGCCGGGCGGGGCGCGGGCGGCGGCCGTGCTTTTCGGCATCGGCGATGGCCGGGTCGCGCAACGTCCGTATAATAAGCGCCCCATGAATCTATTCCGAGCCCTGCTGACGGTCAGCGGCTTCACGCTGCTGTCGCGCGTGACCGGACTGGCCCGCGAGACGCTGATCGCCCGTGCGTTCGGCGCCAGTCAATACACCGACGCGTTCTACGTCGCCTTCCGTATTCCGAACCTGCTGCGCCGCCTGTCCGCCGAAGGCGCGTTCTCGCAGGCCTTCGTGCCAATCCTCGCCGAGTTCAAGAACCAGCAGGGGCACGATGCGACGAAGGCGCTCGTCGACGCGATGTCCACCGTGCTCGCGTGGGCGCTGGCCGTGCTGTCGGTCGTCGGCATCGCCGGCGCGTCGTGGGTCGTGTTCGCGGTCGCGTCCGGCCTGCACGGCGACGGCCAGGCGTTCCCGCTCGCGGTCACGATGACGCGGATCATGTTCCCCTACATCGTGTTCATTTCGCTGACGACGCTCGCGTCGGGCGTGCTGAACACGTACAAGAGCTTCTCGCTGCCCGCGTTCGCGCCGGTACTGCTCAACGTCGCGTTCATCGCCGCGGCCGTGTTCGTCGCGCCGCATCTGAAGGTGCCGGTCTACGCGCTCGCGTGGGCCGTCATCGTCGGCGGCGTGCTGCAGTTTCTCGTGCAGTTGCCGGGCCTGAAGAAGATCGACATGGTGCCGCTGATCGGCGTCAACCCGCTGCGCGCGCTGCGTCATCCGGGCGTGAAGCGCGTGCTCGCGAAGATGGTGCCCGCGACGTTCGCGGTGTCCGTCGCGCAATTGTCGCTGATCATCAACACCAACATCGCGTCGCGGCTCGGGCAGGGCGCCGTGTCGTGGATCAATTACGCCGACCGCCTGATGGAATTCCCGACCGCGCTGCTCGGCGTCGCGCTCGGCACGATCCTGCTGCCGAGCCTGTCGAAGGCGCACGTCGACGCCGATTCGCACGAATATTCGGCGCTGCTCGACTGGGGGCTGCGCGTCACGTTCCTGCTCGCGGCGCCGAGTGCGCTCGCGCTGTTCTTCTTCGCGACGCCGCTCACCGCGACACTGTTCAACTACGGCAAGTTCGACGCGCATACCGTCACGATGGTTGCGCGCGCGCTCGCGACCTACGGAATCGGCCTCGTCGGCATCATCCTGATCAAGATCCTCGCGCCGGGCTTCTATGCGAAGCAGGACATCAAGACGCCCGTGAAGATCGCGGTCGGCGTGCTGATCGTCACGCAACTCTCGAACTACGTGTTCGTGCCGCTGATCGGCCACGCGGGCCTCACGCTGAGCATCGGCGTCGGCGCGTGCCTGAATTCGCTGCTGCTGTTCCTCGGGCTGCGCAAGCGCGGCATCTACCAGCCGTCGCCGGGCTGGCTGCGCTTCTTCGTGCAGCTCGTCGGCGCGGCGCTCGTGCTCGCGGGCCTGATGCACTGGTGCGCGATCAGTTTCGACTGGACGGGCATGCGCGCGCAGCCGCTCGATCGCATCGCGCTGATGGCCGCGTGCCTCGTGCTGTTTGCTGCACTATATTTCGGTATGTTGTGGGTGATGGGCTTCAAATACGCTTACTTCAGAAGGCGCGCCAAGTGACGACCGCAATGACCCGCGTCCTCGACTACTTCAGCACGCTCGTGGCGGACGACGACAGTCTGCCCGTCACGGAAGCCGCGCTGTCGCTGGCGCAGGACGCGTATCCCGACCTCGACCTGCAGGGCACGCTGGCCGAACTCGACATGCTGGCGGCGCGGCTGCGACGGCGGCTCGCCGACGATGCGGACCTGAAGGGCCGCGTCGCCGCGCTGAACGACTTCTTCTTCCGCGAGCTCGGCTTCGCGTGCAATCACAACGATTACTACGACCCCGATAACAGCCACCTGAATGCGGTGCTGAAACGGCGGCGCGGGATTCCGATCTCGCTGTCGGTGCTGTATCTGGAGCTCGCCGAGCAGATCGGCGTGCCGGCGCGCGGCGTGTCGTTTCCCGGCCATTTCCTGCTGCGCGTGACGCTGCCGGACGGCGACCTGATCATCGATCCGACCAACGGCCATTCGCTGTCCGAGGCCGAGATGGTCGAGATGCTCGAGCCGTACGTCGCGCGGGCGGCCGGCGCGGTCGACAGCGCGTTGCGCGCGCTGCTGCAGCCCGCGACGAGCCGCGAGATCATCGCGCGGATGCTGCGCAACCTGAAGACGATCTATCTGCAGACGGAACGCTGGCAGCGGCTGCTCGCGGTGCAGCAGCGGCTCGTGATCCTGTTGCCCGAGCAGCTCGACGAGGTGCGCGACCGCGGCTTCGCGTATGCGCGGCTCGACTACCTGCGCCCCGCGCTCGAGGATCTCGAGCAGTATCTCGGCGAGCGTCCGGAGGCGGAAGACGCGACCGTCGTCGAGTCGCAGGTCAGCGAGTTGCGACAGCGAATGCAGCGCGACGGCGAGGATTGAGCGACCACCGCGCCGGCGCCGGTACGCGACAACGACGCCCGCACCGCGGGCGTTTTTCTTGTGCGCGTGCGTTGGCTTCGGCTGCATCCGGATCACACAGTCGACGCGAATCACTTCGCCGCCGAGCATCGGATTCCCGCTGTGGCGACACGCGCCCGGTCGCGCGAATCGCGCGCAGGCGAAAAAAAAGCCGCCCGGAACGGGCGGCCTGCCGGTGCGCGACGCGCGGCTTACTTCAGTGCGTCAAACGCGCGCTCGCGGATTTCGTCGACGGTGCCGAGGCCCGAGATCTTGCGATACTGCGGCGCCTTCAGACCGTTTTCCTCGCCGCGCCGCGCCCAGTCGCCGTAGTACGTGATCAGCGGCTTGGTCTGCGCTTCGTACACTTCGAGACGCTTCTTGACCGTTTCTTCCTTGTCGTCGTCGCGCTGGATCAGCGGTTCGCCCGTCACGTCGTCGAGACCTTCGACCTTCGGCGGATTGAACTTGACGTGGTACGTGCGGCCCGATGCCGGGTGCGTGCGGCGGCCGCTCATGCGCTCGACGATTTCCGAGAACGGGACGTCGATCTCGAGCACGTAGTCGATCGCGACGCCGGCTTCCTTCATCGCGTCAGCCTGCGCGATCGTGCGCGGGAAACCGTCGAACAGATAGCCGTTCGCGCAGTCGGGTTCGATCAGGCGCTCCTTCACGAGGCCGATGATCAGCGCGTCCGGCACGAGCTTGCCGGCGTCCATGTAGCCCTTCGCCTCGACGCCGAGCGGCGTGCCGGCCTTAACGGCCGCGCGCAGCATGTCGCCCGTCGAGATTTGCGGGATGCCGAATTTTTCCTTGATGAAGTTTGCCTGGGTGCCCTTTCCCGCGCCGGGCGCGCCCAACAGGATCAAACGCATGGTGATATCTCCAAGTATGTAGATTCGTGTGGCGAGACACAAACGTGCCGGCGACAGTGGGCGCGGGGCTTGCACGGCGCGTGGCGGACCGGTCTGATGCGGCGCGTCGGTTCGAGCGACGCGCGGCTGCCGGCGGCGCCACGGGCGGGTCAAGCGAGGACGCGCTGGTCGCGGACGGCTCGCACAATCGCCTGATTATGCCATGGGTTATTTTGAACCCGGCCGAAAAAGGGCCTGCACGCGCGCGAGATCGGCCGGCGTATCGATGCCGGCTTCGGGCGCGGATTCGGTGATCAGCACCGCGATGCGCTCGCCGTGCCACAGCGCGCGCAGCTGTTCGAGCTGCTCGGCCTGCTCGATCGGCGCCTGCGCGAGCGACGGATAGGTGCGCAGGAAACGCGCGCGATATGCATAGAGGCCGATGTGCCGGTAGACCGGGAAAGCCGGCGCCGGCATGGCCGCGACGTCGGGCCAGTGCGGCTGATATGCGTCGCGGCTCCACGGAATCGGCGCGCGCGAGAAGTACAGCGCGACGCTCTGCGCGTCGAGCGCGACCTTCACGACGTTCGGGTTGAACACGTCGGCCGCGTCGTGGATCGGGTGGGCCGCGGTGGCGATCGCGCACGCCGGATGCGCGGCCAGGTGCGACGCTACGTCGCGGACCAGCGCGGGGTCGATCAGCGGTTCGTCGCCCTGCACGTTGACGACGACGGTGTCGTCGCGCCAGCCGAAAGCCGCCGCGACTTCCGCGAGCCGGTCGGTGCCGGACGGATGATCGGCGCGCGTGAGCACCGCGTCGAAGCCGTGATCGCGCGCCGCGTCGAGCACGCTCTGCGCGTCGGATGCGACGAGCACCTGCTGCGCGCCCGCTTCGCGCGCGCGCTCGGCGACACGCACGACCATCGGCTTGCCGCCGAGATCGGCGAGCGGCTTGTTCGGGAGCCGCGTCGACGCGAGCCGGGCGGGAATGACGGCGATGAAGGGTTGCGGGTGAGTCATCGGGAAGCGCTGAGAAGAACGAGGCGGGCGACGCCGGAAGCCGGTCGCCCGGCGGAGTGCGGCGGCCCGGCCGGGGCCGGGCCGTCGGTGTCGAATCGTCGCGCCGGCGAGCGGCGCGGCGGCTCAGCGGCCGGCTGGGTCGACCGGCGTGCCTTCGACGGTCTGGCGCGCTTCGTCGACGAGCATCACGGGGATGCCGTCGCGGATCGGGTACGCGAGCTTGTCCGCGTTGCAGATCAGCTCCTGCGCGGCGCGGTCGTAGTGGAGCGGGCCTTTGCAGATAGGGCACACAATGATTTCAAGCAGGCGAGCGTCCACGGAGTTTCTCCACAACGAGGGCAATGAGGCGAGGGTCGAGCGCGGCTTCGACGGGGACCACCCACAGTCGGGCGTCGCGCCAGGAAGCGCCCAATTTTACTGCATCCTTCTCGGTGATCAGGATCGCATCGACGGCATCGTCGACGAACGGATTGTCCGCGAACGCGTAATGGTCGGGCAGCGCGCGGGTCGCCGGCGCGAGGCCGGCCGCGCGCAGCGTCGCGAAGAAGCGCTCCGGCGCGCCGATGCCGGCCGCGGCGAGCACGCGTTCGTTCGCGAACTGCGACAGCGGGCGGCGCAGCGCGGGCTGGTCGAGGTGCCACGCGGCGCCCGGCGTCAGCGCGAGCGCGTAGGTGTCGGGCCACGGCGGCAGCGCGCCGCTGTACGGATCGTTGACGAGCGTCGCGTCGCGGTGCCGCGACAGCGGCTCGCGCAGCGGCCCGGCCGGCAGCAGGAAGCCGTTGCCGCCGAGCCGGTGGTCGAACACGACGAGCTCGACGGTGCGCGCGAGGCGGTAGTGCTGCAGGCCGTCGTCGCTGACGATCACGTCGACGTCCGGGTGCGCGGCGCGCAGCGCCTGCGCGGCCGCGACGCGGTCGGGGCACACCCACACGGGCGCGCCGGTGCGGCGCGCGATCAGCAGCGGTTCGTCGCCGGCCGCGCCCGCGCGCGACGCCGGCGTGACGGCGGTCGGCGCCTTCACGTTCGCGCCATAGCCGCGCGACACGACGCCGGGCGTGAAGCCGGCCGCGCGCAGCGCGTCGACGAGCGCGATCACGGTCGGCGTCTTGCCGGTGCCGCCGACGGTCACGTTGCCGACCACGACGACGGGCACGCCGACGTCGATCGGCTGCTTCCAGCCTTGCGCGTAAGCAGTGCGCCGCAGCGCCGCGCACAGGCCGAACACGCACGCGAACGGCGTGAGCGCCCACGCGAGCGCGCCGCGCCGCTGCCATTCGCGTGTCAGGCGCGCTTCGAGCCGCGCGAGCGGGCCGCCGGGCGCGCTCATCGGGCCGGGCGCGGCGCGTCGTGCGCCGCGGCGAGGGACGGATTCGTCAAGGCGGATTCTCCGTTGGGCGGCGCGTGCCGCAGGGCCGTGGAAGGCGGCACTCTAGCGCGCCGCACGCCGACGCGGCAAGCGCGACCGGCCGACCCGGCCCGACCCGGCCCGACCCGACCCGGCCGACGGGGCGGGATCGTGCCGGCCTGTGGATAACTCTGTGAAGAACTCCCCGGTCGATTGCCTCAAACGCCCGTCCGGCGGGCATCGAATCGGATGAGAATCATTCTGAAAGGTTTAAAAAATTATAGAAATCAAGGCGTTACGGAGAATCGTCTGGATTTTTTGGCGGTTTCCGCGCGTTTTACGCGGATGAATGTCAGCGTGTGGACACCTTCCACGCGTGGCGGCGAATACGGCGACGCTGGACGCCGCGCGCGTGTCGGACTATCGTGACGCCGCCAGCATTCATCCGACCGCCCATGCTTTCCGATTCTCCTTTTTCCGCACCCGGCGCCACGCGCGGCGGCGACGAAGTGATTCCCGTTTCGGCGCTCAACCGTGCGATTTCGACGATGCTCGAGCGCGCGTTTCCGCTGCTGTGGATTTCCGGCGAAGTATCGAACTTCACGCGCGCCGCGAGCGGCCACTGGTATTTCTCGATCAAGGACCAGCAGGCGCAGATGCGCTGCGTGATGTTCCGCGGCCGTGCGCAATACGCGGAATTCACGCCCCGCGAAGGCGACCGCATCGAGGTGCGCGCGGTCGTCACGATGTACGAGCCGCGCGGCGAAGTGCAGCTCAACGTCGAAGCCGTGCGGCGCACCGGACAGGGGCGCCTGTACGAGGCGTTCCTGCGGCTGAAGGCGCAGCTCGAAGGCGAGGGCCTGTTCGCCCCCGAACGCAAGCGGCCGTTGCCGGCTCATCCGCGCGCGATCGGCATCGTCACGTCGCTGCAGGCCGCCGCGCTGCGCGACGTGCTGACCACGCTCGCCCGGCGCGCGCCGCACATTCCGGTGATCGTCTATCCGGCTCCCGTGCAGGGCGCCGGTTCCGCCGAAAAGCTCGTCGCGGCCGTCGCGACCGCGAATGCGCGGCGCGAGGTCGACGTGCTGCTGGTGTGCCGCGGCGGCGGCTCGATCGAGGATCTGTGGTCGTTCAACGACGAAGCGCTCGCGCGCGCGATCGCGGCGAGCGAGCTGCCGGTCGTGAGCGGCGTCGGGCACGAAACCGATTTCACGATCGCCGACTTCGCGGCCGACCTGCGCGCGCCGACGCCGACCGGCGCGGCCGAACTCGCGAGCCCGCAGCGGGCGCTGCTGCTGCGCGAGGTCGACGAGCGCCAGCGCGCGCTCGCGCGCGGCATGGCGCGCCGGCTCGAACAGCGCGCGCAGCAGCTCGACTGGCTCGCGCGCCGGCTCGTGAGCCCGGCCGAGCGGCTGCAGCGGCAGCGCACGCACGTCGAGCAGCTCGCGGTGCGGCTCGCGTCGGCGGCATCGCGGCCGGTGCGCGATGCGCGCGCGCGTTTCGCGCTCGCGCAACTACGCTGGCAGCGCGCGCGGCCCGACGCGTCACAGGCGCGCCACGCGCTCGCGGGGTTGTCGCAACGTCTCGCGGTCGCGCTGCAGCGTCGTCACGAACGCGACACTGCGCGTGTGTCGGCCTGTGCCGCACGGCTCGAGGTGCTGAGCCCGCAGCGTACGCTCGAGCGCGGCTATGCGGCGTTGATCGATGCGCAGACGGGCCGCGCGGTACGCGCGCCGAGCGCGCTGAAGCCGCAGCGGCGCCTGACCGTGCATCTCGCCGAAGGCGCGGCCGACGTGTCGCTCGCCGACGTGCAGCCGCGGCTGACCGATACGATCTGACGCAAGCGTCGCGCGCGAGGCGCGAGGATCATCGCAACGCATGCCGCGCGGCCGGGCACGAATGCTGCGCATCGTCCGGTTCGCCCTGCCGGACGTTGCGCCAGCATCGCTTTTCCGCATACCGCGGATAAATGGCCCGTGAGTTTGCGGGGTTATTCGTCCTCGCCTACAATCGGACGCTCGGCAGCATCCAACACAGCCTCCCTACATACTCAACGAAGGAATCGCCATGGCTCATACGCTCCCGCCGCTCCCGTACGCTGAAGACGCACTCGCGCCGACCATCTCGAAAGAGACGATCGAGTACCACTACGGCAAGCACCACCAGGCTTATGTGACGAACCTGAACAATCTGATCCCGGGCACGGAATTCGAAAACCTGCCGCTGGAAGAGATCATCAAGAAGTCGTCGGGCGGCATCTTCAACAACGCCGCGCAAATCTGGAACCACACGTTCTTCTGGAACAGCCTGTCGCCGAACGGCGGCGGCGCACCGTCGGGCGCGCTGGGCGACGCGATCAACGCGAAGTGGGGTTCGTACGACGCATTCAAGGAAGCGTTCACGAAGGCCGCGGTCGGCACGTTCGGTTCGGGCTGGGCATGGCTCGTGAAGAAGGCCGACGGTTCGCTCGACATCGTGTCGACCAGCAACGCCGCCACGCCGCTGACGACCGCCGACAAGCCGCTGCTGACGATCGACGTGTGGGAACACGCGTACTACATCGACTACCGCAACGCGCGTCCGAAGTTCGTCGAAGCGTTCTGGAACATCGTGAACTGGGACTTCGCAGCGAAGAACTTCGCGTAAGTCCGGCGCCTGCGCGCCGTCACGGCGCGCGGCATCGAACAAGGCCCTCGGAGCCCTCGGTTTCGAGGGCTTTTTGTTTTGTCCCGCCCCGAACGTGTCGCGCCGGCCGGCTCAGCCGGCCATGCCGAGCAGCCAGCCGAGCGCCGCGCTCGCGATCACGACGGCCCAGGGCGGCACGCGCCAGAACACCAGCGCGACGAACGCGACCAGCGCGGCGGCCAGGTCGCGCGGCGCGACGATCGTGTCGGTCCAGACCGGGTGATAGAGCGCGGCGAGCAGCAGCCCGACGACGGCCGCGTTCACGCCGGCGAGCGCTGCCTGCATGCGCGTGCTGCGGCGCAGGCGTTCCCAGAACGGTGCGGTGCCGGCGATGAGCAGGAACGACGGCGCGAAGATCGACACGAGTGCGATCGTGCCGCCGAGCCAGCCATTCGGCGCGTCGCGCAGCGACGCACCGAGAAATGCCGAGAACGTGAACAGCGGCCCCGGCACGGCCTGCGCGACGCCATACCCGGCGAGAAACGCCGAATCGCCGACCCAGCCCGGCGCGACCACGGCCGCCTGCAGCAGCGGCAGCACCACATGACCGCCGCCGAACACGAGCGCGCCCGTGCGGAAGAATGCATCGACGACGGCCAGCGTATCGGAGCGCAGCGCGCGGGCCGCGAACGGCAGTGCGGCGAGCAGCGCCGCGAACAGTGCGAGCCACAACACGCCTGCGCGCGGCGACACGTGCAGCGGCAACGGTTCGTGCGCGTCGCGTGTCGGCTGCGGCAGCAGCGCGAGACCGGCGGCCGCGGCCACCGCGATCACCGCGACCTGCGTCCACGCGGCCGGCGCGAGCAGCGCCACGCACGCGGCCGCGGCCATCAGCGTGACGCGCCGCGCATCCGGGCACAGCGTGCGCGCCATGCCCCACACGGCTTGCGCGATCACCGCGACCGAGACGATGCGCAGCCCGTGCAGCGCGCCGGCTTCGATCGGCGCGCCTGTCGCGTGAACGCCGAGCGCGAACAGCATCATCAGCAGCGCCGACGGCAGCGTGAAGCCGAGCCACGCGGCGAACATGCCGGCATAGCCGGCACGCGCGAGACCGATCGCCATCCCGACCTGGCTGCTCGCCGGCCCGGGCAGGAACTGACACAGCCCGACGAGATCGGCATAGGTGCGCTCGGTGAGCCAGCCGCGCCGCGTGACGAATTCCGCGCGAAAGTAGCCGAGATGCGCGACCGGCCCGCCGAACGACGTGAGGCCTAGCCGCACGAACGCGATGAAGACGGGCCACGGATGACGGGCGGGGGCGGGGACGGTCGACGTGTTCAAGGCGATGCGCGCGGTGGACGGAAACGAGCCGCCACGATAGCGCAACTCGGCCGCCGCGGGCAGCGCGTCGCGGCCGATACAGGCTGATAGGGGCCGATAGAGGCCGATAGAGGCCGTGGCGCGCCGTTCAGTACGCGCCGTCGCCGAGCCCGCTCGCGCGGCGCAACGCGTCGACGTCCACGAGCTCGATCTCGCCGACGTGCAGCCGCACGACACCATCGGCCTGCAGCGCCTTCAGCAACTGGTTGGTGGTCTGCCGCGTCAGCGACAGCATCGACGCGAGCATTTCCTGCGACAGCCGGATGTGCGTGCGCCCGGCGCTGATGCCGCCGTAGCCTTCGGCGATCATCAGCAGCCGCGCGGCAAGCCGCTGCGCGGCCGGCATCACGCTTATCGATTCGACCGTCAGGAAGCTCAGGCGCAGCTTTTGCGCCATCAGCAGCGCGAACTGCCGCCAGTATTGCGGCGTCGTATCGAGGATCGCGAGCAGCGCGGCCTGCGGTACGTGCAGCAGCAGCGTGTCGTCGAGCGCGATGGCGTCGTGCGTACGCGGACGGCCGTCGAACAACGCGATCTCGCCGAACCAGGTGACGGGCTCGGCCACCGTCAGCAGCGTTTCCTTGCCCTGCGGATCGACCGCGCCTATCGTGAGTGAACCGGCCAGCACCGCGTACAGCCCGCACGGCGGGTCGCCGCGCCGGAACAGCGCCTGGCCGGACGGCAGATGGCGCGGCGTCGCGCGGGCGATCAGCTCCGCGCGCAGCGCGGGCGGCAGCGCGGCGAACCACGGGTTCGCTTCGATCTGCGGCAGGTACGGGGCGAGCGAGGAAGGCATGGGCGCGCGATGTCGGGTAGCTGACAGCGGTTCTCGGGCGTGATGCGCATCATAGCGCTCAATAACCGATCAGGAGACGCCATGAAGACCCTCGAAGACCATCTTTCCCAGTATGCGGCCTACCATCGCGACGCGCGCAACATCGCGACGCATCTGGTCGGCATCCCGATGATCGTGTTCGCGATCGCGGTGCTGCTGTCGCGGCCGGCGCTCGGGACGCCGGCCGGCATCGCGCTGTCGCCCGCACTGCTGCTCGCCGTCGCGTCCGCGGCGTTTTACCTGCGTCTCGACCTGCGGTTCGGGATCGTGATGACCGTGCTGTTCGCGCTCGCCCTGTGGGCCGCGCAGTCGCTGGCGCTGAGGCCGACCGCGCAATGGCTCGCGATCGGCATCGGCGCATTCGTCGTCGGCTGGATCGTGCAGTTCGTCGGGCACTGGTTCGAAGGCCGCAAGCCCGCGTTCGTCGACGATCTGACCGGCCTGATCGTCGGGCCGCTGTTCGTCGTCGCCGAGGTCGCGTTCTTCGCGGGGCTGCGCGGCGACGTGCGCCGCGAAGTCGAGCGGCGCGCGGGCCCCGTGCACGGCGGCGCGCATTCACCTGTCTGATGCGCCGGCCGGGCCGGTCTGCGTGTTCGGCGCGGGCGCTTCGGTGCGCCGGCGCCGGTCAATGCGCGACTGTGCGTGCTCGTTCACGACGCGGAAAGCGCGGCGGCGCGTCAGCCGTCGCGTGCGGCGCGCGTGCAGGCCGCGCAGGCCGGCGTCGCACCATCCGCCGTCGGCGCAGGCCGCACGCAACGGCTAAGATGCGGAGTGCGTCATACGACGCCTTTGCGGAGCAATCGCCATGGTGGATCGCCCGACCCTCGATGCCTACGACGCCCATGCCGCGCAATACGCGCAGGACTGGCTCGACCAGGCTGCGCCCGACGACATGTACGCACTGCTCGAACAGTATTTCTCGCCGGGGCTGACCGCCGACGTCGGCTGCGGCGCGGGGCGCGATACGGCGTGGCTCGCGTCGCGCGGCTTCGACGTGCGCGGCTACGACGCGAGCGCCGCGCTGCTCGACGAGGCGCGGCGGCGCCATCGGGATCTGATTTTCGAGCGGGCCGCGCTCCCGGCGCTGGCCGGCGTACCGTCCGGCGCGTTTCGCAACGTACTGTGCGAAACGGTCGTCATGCATCTCGAACAGGCGGACGCGGCGGCGGCCGCCGCGCGGCTGGCCGATCTGCTGATGCCGGGCGGCACGCTGTACCTGAGCTGGCGGGTGGCCGGAAACGGCGTGCTGCGCGACGAGCGCGGCCGCCTCTATACGCCGCTCGATTCGGCGCGGATGCATGCGGCGCTCGGCGCCGGCGTGCGCGTGATCGACGAGCACGAGGTCGTCAGCGCATCGTCCGGCAAGCGCGTGCACCGGTTGATCGTGCGCAGGGCGGGCGGCGACGCATGAGCGCGCCGCGCCGGCGCACTCATTCATTCGCGGCTGAGCGCCGCTTCCCAGTTGATGTCGACGCAGAGCACCTGCATGCCCGTCGCGGCCGGTGCGGCGATCGACGCGGTCACGCACAGGTGCGCCTCGTTGATCGACAGGTAGGGCGGCGTCAGATGCACGCCGCCCGGCGCGCGCATCGCGTCGATGAAGTACGGGCGGCGTTCCCAGCTCGCGCCTTCGGAATGCAGCAGCGGCCGGAAGCGCTTCGCGCGTTGCGACACGCTGCCGCGCGCGAGCACGTTGTCGCCGATCTGGCGGCCCGACGCGTCGAGCAGGAAGCAGCGTGCGGTCTCGGGCAGCCCGAGCACCGCGGCCGCCGCATCGGTGAGCGATTCGCCCGCGCCGAGCTTGCGGCTCGCTTCCTCGAGCGCGGCGACGTACGGCGCGAGCCGTTCCGCCTGCGTGCGCTCGCGCTGCGCGACGCGCAGCCGCAGCGCGGCCGACAGCGTATCCATGCAGCCCGCGGCGGCCTGCGGCTGCACGGGATCGACGCTCGGCCCCGCGAAGTACTGGCCCTGCACGAAATCGACGTCGCATTCGAGCGCGATCAGCGCGTCGCGTTCGGTCGAGAGCCCGCCCATCAGCACGAGCTGGCCGGATTCGTGCAGCAGCGACACGAGCCCCGGCAGCACGCGTTCGAGATGCGAGTGCTCGCTCGCCTGCGCGAGGATGCCGCGGTCGAGCGTGACGATGTCGGGATGCAGGTGCCACACGCGATCGATGTTCGAATGCTTCGCGCCGAATCCGACGAGCGCGATCAGGAAGCCGGCCTTGCGCAGCCCGTCGATGATCGCCGCATAGCGCGGCGTCTCGCCGCCGGCCTGTTCGGGCACCTCGAGCACCACGCGGTGCGGCGGCAGCCCGAGCGCCTTCAGGTTCGCGAGCAGCGCGTCGCCGTACACGGTGTCCATCAGCGCGGCCGGATGCAGGCTCAGGAAGAGCCACTCGTCGTGGCTGTCGAACGCGTGGAAGTTACCGAGATGCAACGATTCGGCGAGCCGGCCGAGCTCGAGCAGGTCGCCGCGCCGTGCCGCCTGCGTGAACACCTCGTGCGACGCCACCTGGCGGTTTTCCTCGTCGTGCGCGCGCAGCGACGCGTGATAGCCGATCGCGCGCCGGTGCGACACCGAGAAAACGGGCTGAAACACGCTGAACACGGTGTAGCCGCCGTACAGCACGGTGCGCCGGTTCCCGTCGTCGCCGGCGACCGGGCGGGGCGGCTGAAAGCCGGGGGGATCGATTTCGATCATGCTCATGATGTCGGCCGAAGGAAGGCTGCCAGTTTACCTACAGAATAGGCCAGCAAGAAGCATGCACGGCGGCATGGCACCGTGTACGGCCGCCCGGCGCGGCCGGCACGCGCGCGGCCGGGTCGCGTTGCACCGCGATGGTGCGCGCCGGCCCGATTCGGCGCGCGCCGCGCGTCACGCGCGCTCGGACGGGTCGGTCTTGCGCGCCGGGCCGCGGATCTCGGGCGCGAGCTGCGCGAAGATCCACGCGGACGCGGCCGTGATGATCCCGACGCAGATGAACGTCGCGTGGAACGCCGGCAGCGTGTTGCTCGGCGTCACGGTGCGCAGCATGCCGGTGAACGTCGCCAGCAGCGCGCCGGCGACCGTGACGCCAAGGCTCATCGACAGCATCTGCACGAGCGAGAACAGGCTGTTGCCGCTGCTCGCGCCGCCGGTGCCGAGATCCTTCAGCGTCAGCGTGTTCATCGCGGTGAACTGCATCGAGTTGAAGCCGCCGAACAGCGCGAGATGCACGACCTTCACCCACACCGGCACCGTGTCCCGCATCAGCGCGAAGCTTGCCATCATCACGCCGACCATGATCGTGTTCGCGAGCAGCACCTTCCGATAGCCGTGCTGCGTGATCAGCCGCGTGATGATCCGCTTCGAGAACATGCCGGCCGCCGCGACCGGCAGCATCATCAGCCCGGCCTCGAATGCCGAGTAGCCGAGGCTCACCTGCAGCAGCAGCGGGATCAGGTACGGCATCGCGCCGCTGCCGATCCGCGCGAACAGGTTGCCGAGCAGCCCGACGCTGAACGTGTGGATCTTGAACAGCTCGAGCGAGAAGATCGGCTGCGGCGCGCGCACCGCGTACAGCCCGTACGCGACGAAGCACGCGAGGCTCAGGACCAGCAGCACCAGCACGGCCGCGTGCTGCATGCCGAGATCGGCGAGCCCGTCGAGCGACAGCGAGATCGCGACCATGCCGATCGTCAGCAGCAGATAGCCCTTCAGGTCGAAGCGGCCGGCGGCCGGGTTGCGCGAATCGGGCATCGAATAGAAGGTCGCGATGCAGCCCGCGACGCCGACCGGCACGTTGATCAGGAAAATCCAGTGCCACGACGCGATCTTCACGAGCCAGCCGCCGAGCGTCGGCCCGATCAGCGGGCCGATCAGGCCCGGAATCGCGACGAACGACAGCGCGGGCAGGTAGCGCTCGGCCGGAAACGTGCGCAGTACCGCGAGCCGCCCGACCGGCAGCAGCATCGCGCCGCCGACGCCCTGCACGACGCGGAACGCGACGAGTTGCGTCAGCGTATGCGCGTTCGCGCACAGCAGCGAGCCGAGCGAGAACACCAGGATCGCGCTGAAGAACACGCGTCGCGTGCCGAACGTGTCGGCGAGCCAGCCCGACACGGGGATCATCACCGCCATCGTCAGCGAGTACGCGATCACGACCGATTGCATCCGCAGCGGCGATTCGCCGAGGCTCGCGGCCATCGACGGCAGCGCCGTGTTGACGATCGTCGCGTCGAGCGTCTGCATGAAGAAGCCCGTCGCAACGAGCCAGAGCATCACGGTGAGGTTTTTTTCGCCGGGAGCGGCGGCGGGCGGGCGTTGGAACATGAGGGCGGGGTGGTGGCGCGGGACAGCCGACATTGTAGGGAAAGCCGCCGCGCCGTGCAGGTTCGGGGCGATATGTGATGCGGCCCGACTCGACCTCGGCCGGCCGTGCCACGGGAAGCCTGTCCCCGTCGGGCGGCCAGTACAGTTCAGCCGAAAGCGTCTGCTGCCGTATCTGTCCGTGTGCCGCCTCCGTCCGAAATACTGGTGTCGTCGAACCCGTGCGACCAGGAGGCTGCCATGCGCGAACTGCGACTTTACGTGATGGACGGCGACGAGCCGGCCGGTCGGTGGCGGATCGTCGATTTCACGCTGCTCGAAGTGGCCGAAGGCGACGTGTGGGTGACCGTCGAGGGCCGGCCCGACGATCACTGGCTGGGTGCGGGCGCATCGCTGACGTTGCTGCCCGGCATGCGCGCGTGGGTCGGCGCCGGGCCGCGCGGCGCGACGTTCGCGTTCGGCCCGCTCGCGGCGCCGGCCGTGCGCTCAGCGTCCGCGTGGTGGCGTCCGTTCGCCGCGTGGCGTCACGGCCGGCGTCACACGGCCGCGTCGCTGCCGACGTAGCGTGCGCGTGGCCGGATCAGCTTTCCGTCCGCGTACTGTTCGAGCGCGTGCGCGATCCAGCCGGCCGTGCGGCCGGCCGCGAACAGCGTGAACGCCGCGCCGTCGGGCAGTGCGAGCGTGCGCTCCAGCACCGCGAGCGCGAAATCGATCGCCGGCCGCAGGCCCGTCGCCGCTTCGACGCGCGCGGCGAGCGCGCGCGCCACGCGCAGCGCCGGCCGCTCGGGCGCCGCCGCGTGCAGCGCATCGAGCAGCGCCCGTGCGCGCGGATCGCCGTCGGGGTATAGCGGGTGCGCGAAGCCGGACAGGGCCGTGCGGCCGCCGTCCGCGCGTTCGTCGTGCGCGAGCCGCAGCGCGAGGTAGCGATCGAGATCGGCGGTGCGGGCCGCTTCGTCGAGCAGCGTGCCAGCGCGGAACGTCTCGCCGCCGTGGCGCGGCCCCGACAGCGCCGCGAGCCCGCCCGAGATCGCGCCGAACAGATGGGTGCCGGTCGACGCGATGCAGCGCACCGCGAAGGTCGACGGATTCAGTTCGTGATCGGCGCACAGCACGAGCGCGCGCCGCAGCAGGTCGGCTTCGGCGCGCCGTCGCACGCGCCACGCGGCCGCGAGCTGCCGGTGCACGGGCGCGTCGCCCGGCGCGATGCCGGCGAGCGCGGCCGTCGCGACGCGCAGCAGCAACGCGGCGGAATCGAGATGTGCATCGCGCCCCTGCGCCCACAGGCGCGGCAGCGATGCAGCCGCGGCCGGCAGCAGCACCAGCGTGCGTTCGAGCGGCGCGAGCGGCGCCCAGCGATGAGCCCAGTCGCGCCACTGCGCCGCGTCGAAACCGGTCGATGCGAGCGACGCGGCGGCCAGCCGCGCGGGCGGACAATCCCACAGCCGCGCGGCCGTTTCCTCGAGTGTCGCCGTATCGGCCAGCGCGATCGCATCCGCGCCGCGATAGCGCAGGCGGCCGTCGGCGATCTGCGTGATCCGCGATTCCAGGACCGGCACGCCCCAGTCGAGCGAACGTTCGGCGACACCGCCCGCGCGCTTCGCGTCGGCGCGGCGGCGCGCGAGCAGGCGCACTTCGTCGGCGTCGTAGCGGCGGCGCTTGGTCGCGCCGTCGGGGAGCGAGCGCAGCAGGCCGCGGCTCACGTATGCATAGAGGGTGCTCACGCTGACGCCGAGCATGCCGGCGGCTTCCTGCGCACTGAGGGACGTCATGCCGGTTGCTCCTGTCGCCGCGCATGAAGCGCGGAACCGCTACAACTATTCGTTATGTATTGATTCGCGCAATCAAGATTGATCGCGCCTGTCGCGAATTCTAGACTCGATTCCGTCTCCTCGACGGTATCTCCCTCACCATGACACCCGAATCCGCATTGGCGCATCTTTGGCAACTCGCACACGGCGAGCGCGACGCGCTGGCTCGCACGACCGTGACCGGGCAGGACCCGACGTTGCCGTCGACGTTTCATGTGGGCACGCTTGCCGCCGCGACGATCGCCGCGGCCGCGCTCGCGGCAGCCGAATGCCATCGGTTGCGCACGGGCGTGGCGCAATCGGTCGACGTGTCGGTGCGCGACGCGCTCGTGGCGTTTCGCAGCGAACGCTACCTGCGCGTGGACGACGGGCCGCCGCCCGAGTTGCGTCATCCCGTCACCGGCTTCTTCGAGACGGGCGACGGACGCTGGATTCAGCTGCACGCGAATTTCCCGCATCACCTGCACGGCATTCTCGACGTGCTCGGCTGCGGCCCGCAGCCGGCCGACGTCGCCGCGGCGATTCGCACGTGGGACGGCGCGGCGCTCGATACCGCGCTGGCCGACGCCGGCCTGTGCGCGGCATTGATCAGAACGCCTGACGAATGGGCGGCGCACGAGCAGGCGCGCGCGATCGCGTCGCTGCCGCTGTTCGAGATCGAGCGGATCGGCGACGCGCCGCCCGAGCCGATCGGCCGCGGCGAGGGCGGCCGGCCGCTGGCCGGCGTGCGCGTGCTCGATCTCACGCGCATCATCGCGGGGCCGGTCGCGGGCCGCACGCTGGCGTCGCATGGCGCGCAGACGCTGCTCGTCAACGGCCCGCACCTGCCGAACATCGCGCCGCTCGTGATCGACAACGGACGCGGCAAGCGCTCGACGTGGATCGATCTGCGCGACGCGGCAGGCGTCGATACGCTGCACGCGCTGGCGCGCGAGACGGACGTGTTTCTGCAGTCGTACCGGCCCGGCGCGCTCGCCGCGCGCGGGTTCGCGCCGCAGGCGCTGGCCGAGCGGCGGCCCGGCATCGTCTACGTGTCGGTGTCGGCGTACGGGCACGCCGGGCCGTGGGCGAAGCGGCGCGGGTTCGACAGCCTCGTGCAGTCGGCGAGCGGAATCGCATGGCACGAGCAGCAGGCCGCGCAGGCGAGCGGGCCGCGCCATCTGCCATGCCAGGCGCTCGACCATGCAACGGGGTATCTCGCGGCGTTCGGCGCGATGATCGCGCTCGCCCGGCGGGCGCGCGAAGGGGGAAGCTGGCACGTGCGGACGTCGCTCGCGCAGACGGGGCGCTGGCTGCAGTCGTTCGGCGCCGTGCCGGGCGGGTTGCACGCGCCCGATCTCGCGCTGGCCGACGTGCGCGACCGGATCGAGCGCGTCGCGTCGCCGTTCGGCGTGCTCGACACCGTGCGGCCGGCCGAGCGGTTGTCGGCGACGCCGCCGTCGTTCGCGCGTCCGCCCGTGCCGCTCGGCACCGACGATGCGCGCTGGTTGTGAGCGCCGGCGCCTCGCCTCGCGTTACTTGCGCAGCTCGACGACGAAATCGTAGTAGTCGTTTCGGCAGTAGGTATCGGTCAGTTCGATCGCGCGCTGGTCGGACGTATAGCCGATCCGCGTGATCAGCAGCAGGGCGTCGTGCGGGGCGATGCCCATCTGTTCGGCGATCTCGTCGGTCGCGTTGACCGCGCGGAAATGCTGCAGCGCGCGCACGATCGGCGTGCCGCGCGCTTCGAGATAGCTGTACAGCGAACCGACGATCGCCTGCGGATCGGGAATCAGCGTCGCGGGGAACGTCGAGTTCTCGACGGCCATCACGATGCCGTCGGCCAGGCGCAGACGTTTCAGCCGCGTAACCGATGCGGCCGGCGACAGCCCGAGCTGGATCACTTCGTCGCGGTTGGCCGGCTGGATTTCGCGCGCGAGCCACTGCGAGCTCGGCTTGAAGCCGCGGCGCTCGAGCATTTCGCTGAAGCTCGACAGCCGCGACAGCGGATCCTCGTAGCGCGGCTGGATGAAGTTGCCCGCGCCCTGCGTGCGGCGGATCAAGCCTTGCTCGACGAGCAGCGCGATCGCCTTGCGCGCGGTGATGCGCGACACGCCGAGCGCTTCGGACAACACACGCTCGGAAGGCAGCGCTTCGCCGGCCGTCCAGCGGTTGTCGTGGATTGCATCGCCGAGCTTGCGGGCGAGCTGCAGGTAGAGCGGCGTATCGTTGTCGGGGTCGGGGCGCAGGTCCTGCCAGCGGTCGTCCGTGGGTGCCTTCATACAATGGGTATCGATCAGGTTGCGGCCATTCTAAGTCATCATGCCGTGCCGTTATAGCCGGTTTTTGCCGCGTAACAGGCCGGAGGCGTACCGATTGACTACACTGATGCGTCGTATCCGATGCTTCGGCCGCGGTGCGCGGCCACGAATCCGCAACGAGGAAACGCATGACAGACACGATCGCCACGGTCGTCTTGCCGAACGGCGAGACGATTCCGAAGCTGGGCCTGGGCACCTGGGAAATGGGCGAGCGGCCGGCGCGGCGCGCGGACGAGATCGCCGCGCTGCGCGAAGGCGTCGAACTCGGGATGACGCTGGTCGATACGGCCGAGATGTATGGCGACGGCGCGACCGAGGAACTGGTCGGCGACGCACTCGCGGGCCTGCGCGACGACGTGTTCCTCGTCAGCAAGGTCTATCCGCACCATGCGAGCCGGCGTGGGGTCGTCGCCGCGTGCGACGCGAGCCTCAAGCGCCTGCGTACCGATCGCCTCGACCTGTATCTGCTGCACTGGCGCGGTTCGGTGCCGCTCGAGGAAACGGTCGAGGGTTTCGACGCGTTGCAGCGTGCGGGCAAGATTCGCCACTGGGGCGTGAGCAACTTCGATACGGCCGACATGGCCGAACTCGTCGACGAGGCGGGCGGTGGTGCGTGCGCCACCAACCAGATTCTCTACAACATCGCGCGACGCGGCCCGGAATTCGACCTGCTGCCGTGGCTGGCCGAGCGCCGGATACCGGCGATGGCATACAGTCCGGTCGATCACGGGCGGCTGCCGAAACGCTCGCCGCTCGACGAGATCGCGCGGCTGCGCGGCGTGTCGGTGATGCGCGTCGCGCTGGCATGGGTGCTCGCGCAGCCGGGTGTATTCGCGATTCCGAAGGCGTCGCGAATCGAGCACGTGCGCGACAACCGCGCCGCGCTCGATGTGGTGTTGAGCGATGACGAGCGCGTGCAGCTTGACGCGTATTTCCGTCCGCCGCGCAGCAAGCGCGCGCTCGAGATGCTCTGACCCCGGGCAACGCCTGGGGTCAGTGGTTGCCGCCGGGCGATCCGCCGTTGCCGTGACCGCCGCCGTTGCCGCGACCGCCACCGTTGCCGTTGCCGACACCGTTGGCCCCGCCGTTGCCGGCGCCTCCACTGCCATTGCCGTTACCGTTGCCGCCGCCATTGCCGTGGCCGCCGGTGCCATTGGCGCCGCCGCTCCCGCCGCCGTTACCGTTTCCGCCATTGCCGTGACCGCCGCCGCCGCCGCCGTTGCCGTTGCCGCCGCCATTGCCATGGCCTCCGCCGCCAGCACCGCCGCCACCAGCACCGCCGCCGCCAGCACCGCCGCCGCCAGCACCGCCGCCGCCAGCACCGCCGCCGCCAGCACCGCCGCCGCCAGCACCGCCGCCGCCAGCACCGCCGCCGCCAGCACCGCCGCCACCGCCGCCGCCGCCGCCACCGCCGCCACCGCCGCCACCGCCGCCACCACCGCCGCCACCGCCGCCGCCGCCGCTGCCGCCGCTGCCACCGCCACCGCCACCGCCACCGCCACCGCCACCGCCACCGCCACCGCCACCGTGACCACCGCCGTGACCACCGCCGTGACCGCCTCCGTGACCGCCGCCGTGACCGCCACCACCGCCGTCACCGTGGCCACCGCCACCCGAAGTACCGCCACCCGAAGTGCCGCCGCCCGAAGTACCGCCACCCGAAGTACCGCCACCCGAAGTGCCGCCACCGGAAGTACCGCCACCGGAAGTACCGCCACCCGAAGTACCGCCACCGGAAGAGCCGCCACCTGAACCGCCGTTGCCCGACGCGTTGCCACCGCGGCCCGTGCCGCCCGGGCTGCCCGAGGTTCCCCCCGTCGTTCCCCCGACACCGGCAGGTCCGACGGCGCCGTTCCCGTTGTTTCCGCCGCTACCGTTCCCGTTGCCACTGCCGCCACCTGTCCCACCGCCATTCCCGCCGCCGCTGCCGCTCGCGCCGGGACCGCCATTACCGGCGCCCCGGCCGGCATAGACGTGCGCCGCGCATCCAGCCGGATCGGCGGCGCACGGCGAGGCGTTCTCGACCAGCGTCATGATGGTGTCCGCACTGGCGTTCGTGTCGGACGCGGAGTCGGGTGTCGTGTTTTGTGCGACGGCATACGAGCAGCAGCACGCCAACGCGGCTGCGGCCAGCAAGGTTGCACGAGGGCGCCGTCCCGCCGCGCGGAACGGTTGTGTCGTTTTATGCATCATGGCCTCCCCATGCGCGCGATGCCTCGTTGCCGCGCGACGATTTACGTGTAGTGCAGGGGGCTCAGAAGATTCGTTGTCCTATCGTCGGCCGATGACGTTCGGGCCGGCGCTTGACGCCAGCCGCGGACGCGGATCGGCACGCGGGCCCGCCGTGCGGATCCCACTCTGCGAGATTCGTGCCATCGGCCGCTCAGGGCCGTGACGAAAGGCGTGCGCAGTCGCGCGAGCGCGCATGCAGCACCGTTGGGAGGCGTTTTGTTTCCGGAATGAAACGTAGGGGCGTCGTTCAGCGCGCCGGCGCGTCGGCCGCGCGTTGCCAGCGGTGGAACAGGATCGACGCGATCCAGCAGAAGAGGAACAGCGCGACGATGCCGTAGCCGATCGAGCCGAAGCGTTCGCCGATCGCATCGAGCGTGTCGCGCACGGGGCCCGACAGCGCCAGCTTGTCGGCCAGCAGGCCGGCCGCCTCGATCCCGCCGATCGCCAGCGCGACGGCCGCCGACACGAACGTGATGCTCGCGTTGTAGAGCAGCTTGCGCTGCGGATCGTCCATCGCCCAGCCGTATGCCCGAATCATCAGCACGTTGTCGGTCGAGTCGATCAGCGTCATGCCGGCCGTGAACAGCGCGGGAAACAGCATGACCGTATAGACCGGGAGGCCCTGGCTCGCCTGCGCGGCGGCGATCGCGAGCAGGCCGATTTCGGTTGCAGTATCGAAACCTAGCCCGAACAGCACGCCGACCGGGTACATGTGCCAGCTCTTCGACACGAACCGGAACAGCGGGCGCAGCAACCGCGATACGAGTCCGGCGGGACGATGGTCGTGCGCGCCGTCGTGCGTATGCCCGGATGCGCCGCGATAGCGTCGCCACACGTCGCGCAGGATCATCAGGTTCACGCACGCGAGCACCAGCAGGAAGGTGGCCGATACGGCCGTGCCGATCGTGCCGCCGATTTCGCGAAATGCGTCGAACCGGTCGCGCAGCGCGAACGCGGTCAGCGCGATGCCGAGCGTCGCGACGATCACGATCGTCGAATGGCCGAGCGAGAAGAACAGGCCGACGCTCACCGGACGCTGGCCGTCCTGCATCAGCTTGCGCGTCGCGACGTCGATCGCGGCGATGTGATCCGCGTCGACCGCATGACGCAGCCCGAGCCCGTACGCGATCGCCGCGGTGCCGAGCAGCAGCGGATGGTCGCGCAGCACCGCGAGCGCCCACAGCCAGACGGCGACGTTCGCGGCGATCAGGCCGGCATAGAGGGTCAGCAGGCGGCGCAGGGCAGGGGTGGGGGTGGGCGGCATCGGGCGGGTTCCATCTGACGAATCGCCATCCATTGTGGCACGCGAAAAAAAGCTCGGCGCGCCGATCAAAAAGGGCCGCGATTCGCCGTGTGCGCCGGACGAAAAAAAGCCCGTCCGGAACCGGACGGGCTTCGCGTACCCGCGACCGCGCGCGGGTGAGCAGTGCTTACTTCGTCTTCGCGTTGATCACGGCTTCCGACACGTTCGCCGGCGTTTCCGCGTAATGCTTGAACTCCATCGTGTACGTCGCACGGCCTTGCGTGGCCGAGCGCAGCGACGTCGAATAGCCGAACATCTCCGCGAGCGGCACTTCGGCGCGCACCAGCTTGCCGCCGCCGCCCGCGATGTCCTCCATTCCCTGCACGATGCCGCGCCGGCTCGACAGGTCGCCCATCACGTTGCCCATGAAGTCCTCGGGCGTCTCGACCTCGACGGCCATCATCGGCTCGAGCAGCACGGGCTTCGCCTTGCGCATCGCCTCCTTGAACGCCATCGAGCCGGCCATCCGGAATGCGTTTTCGTTCGAGTCGACGTCGTGGTACGAACCGAACGTCAGATGCACCTTCACGTCGACGACCGGGTAGCCCGCGAGCACGCCCGACTTCAGCGTGTCCTGGATACCCTTGTCGACCGCCGGGATGTATTCACGCGGAATCACGCCACCCTTGATCTCGTCGAGGAACTCGTAGCCCTTGCCCGGATTCGGCTCGAGCGTGATCACCGCGTGGCCGTACTGGCCGCGACCGCCCGACTGCTTGACGAACTTGCCTTCGACGTCGGCCGCCGTCGTGCGCACCGTTTCGCGATAGGCGACTTGCGGCTTGCCGACCGTCGCCTCGACGCCGAACTCGCGCTTCATCCGGTCGACCAGGATTTCGAGGTGAAGCTCGCCCATCCCCGAAATGATCGTCTGGCCGGACTCTTCGTCGGTCTGCACGCGGAACGACGGATCTTCCTGCGCGAGCCGGTTCAGCGCGAGGCCCATCTTTTCCTGGTCGGCCTTCGTCTTCGGCTCGACGGCCTGCGAGATCACCGGCTCCGGGAATTCCATCTTCTCGAGGATGATCGGCTTGGCCGGATCGCACAGCGTGTCGCCGGTGGTCGCCTCCTTCAGGCCGACGGCCGCCGCGATGTCGCCCGCGCGCACTTCCTTGATTTCCTTGCGCTCGTTCGCATGCATCTGCAGGATCCGGCCGAGCCGCTCCTTCTTGTCCTTCGTCGCGTTGAGCACCGTGTCGCCCGACTCGACGACGCCCGAATACACGCGGAAGAAGATCAGCTGGCCGACGAACGGGTCGGTCATGATCTTGAACGCGAGCGACGAGAACGGCTCGTCGTCGCTCGGGTGGCGTTCCGCCGGCTTCTCCGGATCGGCGAAGTCGTGCCCGAGAATCGCGGGCACGTCGACGGGCGACGGCAGGTAGTCGATCACCGCGTCGAGCATCGCCTGCACGCCCTTGTTCTTGAACGCGCTGCCGCACAGCATCGGCACGATCTCGTTGGCGATCGTGCGCTGGCGCAGCGCGGTCTTGATCTCGTCCTCGGTCAGCGATTCATGGTCGTGCAGATACTTCTCGAGCAGTTCCTCGCTCGCTTCGGCCGCGGCCTCGACCATCTTCTCGCGCCATTCGTGCGCGAGATCGACGAGGTTCGCGGGGATGTCCTCGTACGTGAATTTCACGCCCTGGCTTTCGTCGTCCCACACGATCGCCTTCATCTTCACGAGATCGACGACGCCCTGGAAATGGTCCTCCGCGCCGATCGGAATCTGGATCGGCACGGCGACGCCCTTCAGGCGCTCGCCAATCTGCTTCTGCACGCGGAAGAAGTCCGCGCCGATCCGGTCCATCTTGTTGACGAACGCGATGCGCGGCACCTTGTACTTGTTCGCCTGGCGCCACACGGTCTCGGATTGCGGCTGCACGCCGCCGACCGAGTCGTAGACCATGCACGCGCCATCGAGCACGCGCATCGAGCGCTCGACCTCGATCGTGAAGTCGACGTGCCCGGGCGTATCGATGATGTTGATCCGATGTTCCGGATAGTTGCCGGCCATGCCCTTCCAGAAGGCCGTGGTCGCCGCCGACGTGATCGTGATGCCGCGTTCCTGCTCCTGCTCCATCCAGTCCATCGTGGCCGCGCCGTCGTGCACTTCACCGATCTTGTGGCTCACACCGGTGTAAAACAGGATGCGCTCGGTCGTCGTGGTCTTGCCGGCGTCGATGTGAGCGCTGATCCCGATGTTTCGATAGCGCTCGATGGGGGTTTTGCGGGGCACGTGAACCTCCTGGTGGTTCGGATCGTAAGGGGGCCGGCTGGGCCGGCCCGGACTGGAACAAGCGAGATTTAAAGGATAGCGCTTGTCCGTGGCTTTTGCAGATGCGGGCAGCGTGTGCCGAATCAAGGCGGGCGCCGCGGGCGGGCGAAAAAAAAGCCGGCGCGCTGCGAGCGGCCGGCTCGGGTCGACGCGCGGCGCCGCCGCGGCATGGGCGGTTACTGCGGCTTGGGCAGCCCGTCGAGCTTCATGCCCGGCTTGATGCCCTTCGCGGCGAACCAGCCCTTGCTCATCTCGAGCGCATAGACGCCGTTGTTGCGCGGGCAGTGGTTGTCCGTCGTCTCGGCCTTCATCTCGTCGATGTCGGTGATCGTGCCGTCCGCGCGGATGAACGCGATCGACAGCGGAATCAGCGTGTTCTTCATCCAGAAGCAGTGCACGGCGTTCTCGTTGAAGACGAACAGCATGCCCTCGTTCGGCGCGAGCTGCGAACGGTACATCAGCCCCTGTTCGCGGTCGGCGTCGTTCGCGGCGACGGCCGCGTCGATCACGTACATGCCGGCGCGCAGCTTCACGCGCGGGAACTCGCTCGGCTGCTTGGCGCCGGGCGGCACTTGCGCGCAGGCGGCCTGCATGCCGAGCGCGAGAACGGCGAGCGCGGCGGGAAACACGGCGGCGCGCGCAAGGCGGCCGAGCGACGGGCGCAGGGAGAATGGCACAGCATGGCTCCTGTCTGGAAAGCAAGACCCGCATGGTACGCGATGCGCGGCGGCGGGCACAAAAAAGAAAAAGGCAGATCGCCTTGCGGTGATCTGCCTTTCAACGCCGTAAGAACGGCAGGACTGCGTGTTCTTGACTGCGTTATTACAGCTTGCTTACTTAGTTCGAAGCAGCTGCCGGCGCTTCGGCTTCGCTAGCTGCCTTCTTCGCTGCGTGGTGCTTCTTGGCGTGGTGCTTCTTGGCAGCCTTGTGCTTTGCCGGTGCCGAAGCAGCTGCCGGAGCAGCAGCCGAAGCAGCTTCCGGAGCCGATGCTTGTGCGAAAGCAGCCGTTGCGAAGAGACCAGCGACCAGAGCGGCGATCAGTTTGTTCATGTTGTGTTCCTCAGCTTTAGTTAATTAACCAAATGACCCGGCAATAGGAGTCATGTCGTCTAACGGTGCCATCCACCTTTCGGTTGACAGACGCTTCGAGAAATTTCTCTTTGCGCTGCGGGCGCCGAATCGTATTCGAATAAAACGTCGCTTTCGTGACGCAAACACGGGGTTCGGCTGCCAATGCCGGATAGCTAAGGTTGGCATCTGCGTGGTTTAACGCGCGATCTGCGCGCCCGGTTGACGAAAAAGACGACGAAAAATTCGCGCGGCCCGGATCCGCTACCCGGCGGTTGCGAAACCGTCCCACGGCGCGCGCGGCGGCAGCGCGATTGTTTCGCCCGGCGCAATGCCGAGCGCGAATATATCGAGCGCGCCGATGCCGACGCGCACCAGGCGCAACGTCGGAAAGCCGACGGCCGCCGTCATCCGGCGCACCTGCCGGTTCTTGCCCTCGGTGATCGCGAGCTCGATCCACGTGGTCGGGATCGCGGCGCGGTAGCGGATCGGCGGATTGCGCGGCCACAGTGTGTCGGGCGGCTCGATGAATTCGGCGCGGCACGGGCGCGTCACGTAGTCGCCGAGATCGACGCCGCGCGCGAGCGCCTTCAGGTCGGCCGGCCCCGGCGCGCCGTCGACCTGCGCCCAGTAGCGCTTCACGAGCTTGTGGCGCGGCTCCGCGATGCGCGCCTGCAGCGCGCCGTCGTCGGTGAGCAGCAGCAGCCCCTCGCTGTCCGCATCGAGCCGGCCGGCCGCGTACACGCCGGGCGTTTTTACCCAGTCGCCGAGCGACGGCCGCGTCTCGTGCGCGGAAAACTGGCAAATCGTGCCGAACGGCTTGTTGAGGGCGATCAGGTTCATGGCAGGGGCGCCCGCCCGGCGCCCCGCACGGAGCGGGGGCGGGCGGTCTATGGCAAATGGCGGAATCTTAATGCATAATACGGAACGGCAAGTCCTCTGTCTTATATAAGACATAAGTGAGGTCTTGATACGCAGTGCCGCGGTTCGCGCCGAAGTGCCCGGTTGGGGCGCTAGAATAGCGGCTCGCTGTTGCCGTCACGGGGTGGCCATGCCGCGCCCCCGCCGCGCGCGCAGCTTCGACCAGCATCACCTGCTCAGCCACGTCACTGGAGTCGATCATGCCGTATCAGCACATCAAGGTTCCGGAGGGCGGTGACAAGATCACCGTCAACAAGGACTTCTCGCTCAACGTTTCCGATCAGCCGATCATTCCCTATATCGAAGGCGACGGTACGGGCTTCGATATCACGCCGGTCATGATCAAGGTCGTCGACGCGGCGGTCGCGCATGCGTACAAGGGCAAGCGCAAGATCCACTGGATGGAGATCTTCGCGGGCGAGAAGGCGACCAAGGTGTACGGCCCGGACGTGTGGCTGCCGGACGAGACGCTGCAGGTGCTGAAGGAATACGTGGTGTCGATCAAGGGGCCGCTCACGACCCCGGTCGGCGGCGGCATCCGTTCGCTGAACGTCGCGCTGCGCCAGGAGCTCGACCTCTACGTGTGCCTGCGCCCGGTCCAGTACTTCAAGGGCGTGCCGTCGCCGGTGCGCGAGCCGCAGAAGATCGACATGGTGATCTTCCGCGAGAACTCGGAAGACATCTACGCGGGCATCGAATGGGCCGCGGGCTCCGAGCAGGCGAAGAAGGTGATCAAGTTCCTGCAGGACGAGATGGGCGTGAAGAAGATCCGCTTCCCGGAAACCTCCGGGATCGGCGTCAAGCCCGTGTCGACCGAAGGCACCGAGCGTCTCGTGCGCAAGGCGATCCAGTACGCGATCGACAACGATCGCAAGTCGGTCACGCTGGTGCACAAGGGCAACATCATGAAGTTCACGGAAGGCCTGTTCCGTGACGCCGGCTACGCGCTCGCGCAGAAGGAATTCGGCGGCGAGCTGATCGACGGCGGCCCGTGGATGCGCGTGAAGAACCCGAAGACGGGCAACGAGATCGTGATCAAGGATTCGATCGCCGACGCGTTCCTGCAGCAGATCCTGCTGCGCCCGGCCGAATACGACGTGATCGCGACGCTGAACCTGAACGGCGACTACATCTCCGACGCGCTGGCCGCGCAGGTCGGCGGCATCGGGATCGCGCCGGGCGCGAACCTGTCGGATTCGGTCGCGATGTTCGAGGCGACGCACGGCACGGCGCCGAAGTACGCGGGCAAGGATTACGTGAACCCGGGTTCCGAGATCCTGTCGGCGGAAATGATGCTGCGCCACCTCGGCTGGACGGAAGCAGCCGACACGATCATCGCCGCGATGGAGAAGTCGATCCTGCAGAAGCGCGTCACGTACGACTTCGCGCGCCTGATGGAAGGTGCGACGCAGGTGTCGTGCTCCGGCTTCGGCGAAGTGCTGATCGAGAACATGTAAGACCCCTTCCGGGGTGGGCCGGCACGATGCCGGCCGCCCCGGCGCTGTCTGCCGGCGCCGGAGCGTTTCGTGGATGGCAGGTTTGTTGGCAGGGCGGCCCGGCATCCGGGCCGCGGCGCCGCGATGCGGCCCGCAGGCCCTGCAAGGTAGAACATGACGGCCCTCGCAACACCACCGCCCGGCTGAGCCGGCGCGCCCCTTTCGCGATCGACCCGGTCGCTCCCCGCCGGTTACCGCCGGCGCTCTTCAGTCCCACCATCACGTAGCAATGCTTTGACCACCATGTCCACTTCGCCCAAGATCATCTACACCCTCACCGACGAAGCGCCCGCGCTCGCGACCTATTCGCTGCTGCCGATCGTCAAGGCCTTCACGCGTTCGTCCGGCGTCGCCGTCGAAACGCGCGACATCTCGCTCGCCGGCCGCATCATCGCGGCATTCGCAGACATCCTGCCGTCGGAGCAGAAGGGTTCCGACGATCTGGCCGAGCTGGGCCAGCTCACGCTGAAGCCGGAAGCGAACATCATCAAGCTGCCGAACATCAGCGCATCGGTGCCGCAACTGAAGGCCGCGATCGCCGAACTGCAGGCGCAGGGCTACGCGCTGCCGGCCTATCCGGAAGATCCGTCGACGGACGAAGAGAAGGCCGTCAAGGCGCGCTACGACAAGATCAAGGGCAGCGCGGTGAACCCGGTGCTGCGCGAAGGCAACTCCGACCGCCGCGCGCCGCTGTCGGTCAAGAACTACGCACGCAAGCATCCGCACAAGATGGGCGCGTGGAAGTCCACGTCGAAGGCTCACGTCGCGCACATGACCGAAGGCGACTTCTACGGCAGCGAGAAGTCGGCGCTGATCGCCGCGGCCGGCAGCGTGAAGATCGAACTGACGACCACCGACGGCGCGAAGAAGGTGCTGAAGGAAAAGACGGCCGTGAAGGCCGGTGAAGTGATCGACGCGTCGGTGATGAGCCGCAACGCGCTGCGCAGCTTCATCGAAGCGCAGATCGCCGACGCGAAGGCGCAGGACGTGCTGTTCTCGGTGCACCTGAAGGCGACCATGATGAAGGTCTCGGACCCGATCCTGTTCGGCCACTTCGTGTCGGTGTTCTACCGCGACGCGCTGACGAAGCACGCGGACGTGCTGGCGAAAGCCGGCTTCAACCCGAACAACGGGATCGGCGACCTCTACGCGCGCCTGAAGGATCTCCCGGCCGACACGCGCGAGGCGATCGAAGCGGACGTCAAGGCCGAGTACGCGGTGCGCCCGCGCCTCGCGATGGTCAACTCGGACAAGGGCATCACGAACCTGCACGTGCCGAGCGACGTGATCGTCGACGCGTCGATGCCGGCGATGATCCGCGATTCGGGCGGCATGTGGGGCCCGGACGGTCAACTGTACGACGCGAAGGCCGTGATCCCGGACCGCTGCTACGCGGGCGTGTACCAGGCCGTGATCGAGGACTGCAAGCAGCACGGCGCGTTCGATCCGGTCACGATGGGCAGCGTGCCGAACGTCGGCCTGATGGCGCAGGCGGCCGAGGAATACGGTTCGCACGACAAGACGTTCCAGATTCCGGCGGACGGTGTCGTGCGCGTCATCGACGAAGCCGGCAACGTGCTGCTCGAGCACGCGGTCGAGTCGGGCGACATCTGGCGCATGTGCCAGACGAAGGACGCACCGGTGCAGGACTGGGTCAAGCTCGCGGTCAACCGCGCCCGCGCGACCGGCGCCCCGGCCGTGTTCTGGCTTGATCCGGCGCGCGCGCACGATGCGCAGATCATCGCGAAGGTCGAACGCTACCTGAAGGATCACGACACGAACGGCCTCGACATCCGCATCATGACGCCGGTCGAAGCGACGCGTTTCTCGCTCGAGCGCATCCGTGCGGGCAAGGACACGATCTCGGTCACCGGCAACGTGCTGCGCGACTACCTGACCGACCTGTTCCCGATCATGGAACTCGGCACCAGCGCGAAGATGCTGTCGATCGTGCCGCTGATGGCCGGCGGCGGGATGTTCGAAACGGGGGCGGGCGGCTCCGCGCCGAAGCACGTGCAGCAGTTCGTCGAGGAAGGCTTCCTGCGCTGGGATTCGCTTGGCGAATTCCTCGCGCTGGCCGCGTCGCTCGAACACCTCGGCAACGCATACCAGAACGCGAAGGCGCTCGTGCTCGCGAAGACGCTCGACCAGGCGACCGGCAAGTTCCTGGACGAGAACAAGTCGCCGGCGCGCAAGGTCGGCGGCCTCGACAACCGCGGCAGCCACTTCTACCTGTGCCTGTACTGGGCGCAGGCGCTGGCCGAGCAGAGCGAGGACGCCGCGCTGAAGGCGCAGTTCGAAGGTGTGGCGAAGGCGCTGTCGGACAACGAGGCGCGCATCCTGGAAGAACTGGCGGCCGCGCAAGGCAAGCCGCAGGCGATCGGCGGGTACTACCGTCCGAACGTCGAGCTGACGAGCCAGGCCATGCGCCCGAGCGCGACGCTGAACGGCATCGTCGACGCGGTCGCCTGACGCCGGCCGCGCACTCGCGCGAGCCGATGCATGTGCCGGTGCGGCGGATTGAACCGTTCGCCGCCCGGCACTCAAGAAAAACGCCCCGGTCGCCCGGGGCGTTTGTCGTTGCGGGGTTGCCATTCAGACGTGAACGATTTCCCATTCGGCGATTTCATGCGGCACTTCGAGCGTCGCGGTGTCGAGTTCGGACAGTTGCTCGCAGTCGCCGCGCGAGATATGGTCGGCCGCCACTTCGGGGCACGAGAACGCGCCGAGCAGGGCGTTGCCGAACGTCGCTTCCCAGCCGCCGTTACCCGGCAGGATGTAGAACGACCCGAGCGCTGAACCAAAGCGAAATCCCTTCATTTCCGTTCTCCCTTTCTGATCACAAGCGATTCTGTTGCGCCGTCCGCCGGTTCGCCCGGCTGTGGCCCGACTGGCTGCTTGCGCCGGATTCCGTGTCGAACGTCGTGGCGAAGCGTCAGTGCATGGAACCAAGTCTACGTCCGCGCCCCGCTCGAATGGTGCGCGTAGAGCGACTTCTCGAAACAAAAATTCCCTTTTAAAAACAATTGATTATTTTCGTGGTTTTGTATTGCGGAACGTTTTTCGGCATCGCGAAACGGGAAATTTGTGCCCTGCACCACGAATTTTTATAACGCAATGACTTGTTCCGCATCGTGAAAAATCGGCGGGTGCGAGCATCCGGCTGCAGCGGCGGAGAGCGCGAGGGCCGAGCGGAAGGCGCACAGCGCGTCCGCTGGAATGTGCGAAGGGGCGGCGCCATGCGTGCCGAAGCACCGCCCGGCGATGGCGGTCGTGACGCCGTCCGACGCAGTAACGATGCGCGCTGCGGCGTATCGCCACCCGTCCCGCGGCGGCGTTTTTCGATCCGGCCCTGCGGTTATGATGACGCGATCGCCGCGGCTCTCGCGCGGCGCTGCACGCATAACGAGGATCGATTGATGAGACGGAGAACCTTCCTGTCGCGCACCATCGGTGTCGCGGCCGCGTCGCTGTTCGCGCGCGCCGCATCGGCGCAGCATGCCGGTCACGCGGGCATGGCCGGCATGGATTCGATGGACGACATGCCGGGCATGTCGGGTATGCCAGGGATGTCGGCGCACGCGCAGCACGGCAAGCCCGCGCCGGCTGCCCTGGCGGCCGCCGACGCGCTGCCGGCCGGCGCGCCGCTCGCGACGTTGCGCACGCTGGCCAACGAAAGCCAAGAGCCCGGCACATTCCGGGCCACGCTGGTCGCTCAACCGGTGGCGCGAGCGCTGCTGCGCGGTGCGCGGCCGACCCCGTTCTGGCAGTTCGGCCCGGGCACGCAAGGCCCCGTCGTCGGCCCGCTGATCGACGTGCGCGAGGGCGATACGGTCGAGATCCGGTTCGTGAACAAGCTGCCGCAGCCGTCGACGATCCACTGGCACGGCCTGCCCGTGCCGCCCGACCAGGACGGCAACCCGTCCGATCCGGTCGCGCCCGGCGCGTCGCGCGTGTATCGCTTCACGCTGCCGAAGGGTAGCGCCGGTACGTACTGGTACCACCCGCATCCGCACATGATGACCGCCGAGCAGGTGTTTCGCGGGCTGGCCGGCCCGTTCGTCGTGCGCGCCGCGGAGGATCCGCTTGCCGGCTGGCCCGAGCGCCACCTGTTCGTGTCGGATCTGAAGCTTGCGCGGGACGGCACGATCGCGCCGAACGACATGATGGACTGGATGAACGGCCGCGAAGGCCAGTTCGTGCTGGTCAACGGTGCGCGTCGGCCGCGCATCGACGTCGCGGGCGACGAACGCTGGCGTGTCTGGAACGCGTGCAGCGCACGCTACCTGCGCATCGCGTTCGACGACGGTCGCGCGTTCGAGCAGGTGGGCACCGACGGCGGGCTGTTCGACGCGCCGCGGCGCGTGACGTCGCTGCTGATTGCGCCGGGCGAGCGCGCGGAACTGTTGGTGCGTGCCGGCGATCGTGTGTCCCGCGCGGTGCTGCAGGCGGCGGAGTACGACCGCCGCAAGATGGCGATGTCGCACGACGACGGTCACGGCAGCCTGCCGCCCGATCCGGCGCTGGCGCTGGCCGATGTCGCGTTCGCGCCCGCCGAGGCCCGCGCGCTGCCTGCCACGCTGCGCACGGTGCCGCCGCTGGGCGAACCGGTCGCGCACAAGACGGTCGCGTTCGGCGAGGAAATGGACATGGACGCGATGATGAAGGGGGCGGCGCACGGCCGCCCGGCGGGCATGCGCTTCACGATCAACGGCGATACGTACGCGCCGCATCGCGCGACGCTGACGAGCCGCCGTGGCGACGTCGAGCGCTGGGAGATCCACAACGCCACCGACATGGATCACCCGTTCCATTTGCACGGCACGCAGTTTCAGGTGATCGAGCGCGCGTCGAACGGCTCGCGCATCCCCGAGCCGTTCCGCGCATGGCGTGATACCGTGAACGTGCGCAGCGGCGAAACCGTGACGATCCTCACCACGCAGGAGATGTCCGGCGAGCGCATGTTTCACTGCCACATCCTCGAACACGAGGATCTCGGGATGATGGGAACGCTGAAGGTGATGTGATGCCGGATCGATCCGCCGTCGGGCTGGTTTGACGGCGGATCGATCGTCCCGCGATCGCACAGCGGCCATTCCTGTTCGGACGCATCCGATGTTCGATATCCACGCAATCGGACAGCGCTTAATTTCGTACTTGGCTCATATTCTTTTGAGTTGACGGTCCCTATACTCGGTCGAGTGCAATTTCCATGACGCGCTACGGTGCCGGCCCATGCGGGCGGGCATCGCCGGTGTCGCCATGACGTTGCGCGGTATTGACGCGGGCGCAAGACGATATCCGTTTCTCTTGAATTCAAACGATGTCGCGCCATGAGTGACGAAATCAAGTATTTAGGACTCTTATGAAATTAATAAGAAACCCGATGGGCGGTCTGATGAACGAAAAGCGTGCCGTGCGCGTTCTGACCTTGCGTACCATCGCGGCAAGTGTGATTGGCATGTCGAGTCTGTTGGCCACGGATGCGCGCGCTCAACTGTCGTTGCAGGAGCAGATCGATCAATTGAGCAACGCAGTCGGCCGGTTGGGCGCGACGGCCGATTCGCTGGCCGGATCGATCAACAACATCAACGACAGGCTTGCCAATTCTTCGTTGCCGTCACCCGGCACGGGGCAAAACAGCGTCGCGCTCGGGAAAAACTCGAACGCGTCCGCCACGGACAGCACGGCGCTCGGCAATTCGGCGTCGGCGACGGGCGACGCGAGCGTCGCGCTGGGCAAGGGCGCGAACGCAAGCGCCGACCAGAGCATGGCGGCTGGCACCGGCGCGACGGCATCGGGCGCGAACAGCTCGGCGGTCGGCGTGAATGCGTCGGCGACGGGTGTGGACAGCACGGCGCTCGGCAATTCGGCATCGGCGACGGGCGATGAGAGCATCGCACTCGGCAAGGGCGCGAACGCAAGCGCCGACCAGAGCATGGCGGCCGGCACCGGCGCGACGGCATCGGGCGTGAACAGCTCGGCGGTGGGTGTGCACGCGTCGGCGACGGGTGTGGACAGCACGGCGCTCGGCAATTCGGCATCGGCCACGGGCGACGCGAGCATCGCGCTGGGCAAGGGAGCGAACGCAAGCGGCGAGCAGAGCATGGCGGCCGGCACCGGCGCGACGGCATCGGGCGCGAACGGCTCGGCGGTCGGCGTGAACGCGTTGGCCGCGGGTGTGGACGGCACGGCGCTCGGCAATTCGGCGTCGGCGACGGGCGACGCGAGCGTCGCGCTCGGCAAGGGCGCGAATGCGAGCGCCGAGCAGAGCATGGCGGCCGGCACCGGCGCGACGGCGTCGGGCGTGAACGGTACGGCGCTTGGCGCGCAGGCCGCGGCGGCCGGCAATGCGAGTCTCGCGGCCGGAGCCGGTGCGTACGCATCGGGTGCGAACAGCACCGCGGTGGGTGTCGGCGCGCTGGCGGGCGCGGACAACAGCATGGCGTTGGGCGCGGCAGCGGCCGCAACGGGCGACGCGAGCATGGCGAACGGCGTGCGCGCCCAGGCGCTCGGCGCGCGCAGCGTCGCGGTTGGCACGGGCGCGGTCGCGGCCGGCAACGGCAGCGTGACGCTCGGCTCTGGGGCATCGGCGGCCGGCGCGCACAGCACGGCAATCGGTACGGACGCGGTCGCGACCGGCGCGAACTCCGTGGCGCTGGGGAGCGGCTCGGTGGCGGATCGTGACAATACCGTGTCGGTGGGCACGCCGACGAACGAGAGGAAGATCGCCAACCTCGCGGACGCCGTGCTGCCTTCGGATGCCGTGAACCTCCGTCAACTCAACGCGGTCGCGCGACGTGCCTACAGCGGCGTCGCGGCGGCCACCGCGCTGACGATGATTCCGGATGTCGATCCCGGCAAGACGATTGCCGTCGGCATGGGCTTTGGCAGCTATCTCGGCTATCAGGCCGGCGCGTTCGGCGCGTCGGTCCGGCTCCGCGAGAACCTGAAGATGAAGATCGGCGCCGGCTTTAGCTCCGCGGCGACGACGTGGGGCGCGGGCGCGTCGTACAGCTGGTAACGAATGGCGCCGGCGGCGTTGCCGGCGTGTCGGATCCGGTACGCCGCACGTGTCGCCAGCAAGTGCGGGTATCGGGCGGGCGCGGCGCTTCGGCGGCGCGCCCGTTTTTCATGCGCCACGCATTCGCATCTTTGGCGCGACAATCGTATATTGCGCGCCGCGATTGTATGAAAACGGCAATCAAATCGCCGATGCATTGGCGCTTTGAAAGATGCGCCACAAAAAAAGAAACCCGGCATATGCCGGGTTTCTTCATCCGAAATCCGTTGCCTTCAGGCAGCCTGGATATTCGAAGCCTGCTTGCCCTTCGGGCCTTGGACGACCTCGAAGCTTACCTTCTGGCCTTCCTTGAGGGTCTTGAAACCCTGCATGTTGATGGCCGAGAAGTGCGCAAACAGATCTTCACCGCCCTCGTCGGGAGTGATGAAACCGAAGCCCTTCGCGTCGTTGAACCACTTAACGATACCAGTTGCCATTTTCCTACTTCCCCTGTCACACAGTCGCTGCTACTTACCACGAGCACGCTCGAAAAGCTAAACGACCGGAAAATACAGCCGTTCCCCCCTCACAAGCTCACCTTCGGCCTCTTTCATTTCGCCGTCAGACGAATTGAAAAAAGTGCCAGCTTGATTGTTGGCGCTCTTTATTGGAGTGTCAAGTGGAATTTTTAGACGGTTGGAGGGTCGTTGTAAAGAACCCATTTTCAGGGTTTTTCCGGCTTTGCTTTGCAGCATGTGGCCAAGCGCGGGGGCTTGAAAAGCCGCATAATCGGCTCATATACCAGGCTCGAGTGACACGCGTTCGAGTCGTCCCGGCTTGTGGGATACTGGATGCGGACACGACGTTCCGGTGCGACTCCCACTGACGGTTCGTGTTCCGCGCCATGCGTGAAAGCCGGCACCGCAGCCGGCTTTCGTATGGCGCGAGGGCGATCGCGTGTTCCGGGATACCGGGGAGGGCGCCGGCCGGTCGGTCGGGTAATGGCAGGATTGCGGGCCTGTCCGAGTTGTTTAGAATGGGTGTATGGCGATTATCCCGGACAAGCAGGACAGTACCGTCCTGGAACGCAAGCAGCAGAAGCTGAAGCCGCCTTCGATGTACAAGGTGGTGCTGCTGAACGACGACTTCACGCCGATGGAATTCGTCGTGATGGTGGTCCAGGAGTATTTCAAGAAGGATCGCGAGACGGCCACGCAGATCATGCTGAAGGTCCATCGCGAAGGGCGAGGGGTTTGTGGGGTCTATACGCGGGACATCGCGTCGACCAAGGTTGAGCAAGTCGTTACCCATGCGCGGCAGGCAGGGCATCCGCTGCAGTGCGTGATGGAGGAAGCATGATTGCCCAGGAATTGGAAGTCAGCCTGCACATGGCGTTCATGGAAGCACGCCAGGCGCGCCATGAGTTCATTACGGTCGAGCACCTGCTGCTGGCCCTGCTGGATAATCCGACGGCAGCCGAGGTGTTGCGCGCGTGTGCGGCCAACATCGAGGACTTGCGTCAGAACCTGCGCAATTTCATCCACGACAACACACCTACCGTCCCGGGCACCGACGATGTCGATACCCAGCCGACGCTCGGGTTCCAGCGCGTGATCCAGCGCGCGATCATGCACGTCCAGTCGACGTCGAACGGCAAGAAGGAAGTCACCGGCGCGAACGTGCTGGTCGCGATCTTCGGCGAGAAGGATTCGCACGCCGTCTACTACCTGCAGCAGCAGGGCGTCACGCGTCTCGACGTGGTGAACTTCATTTCGCACGGTATCGCGAAGACGAACAGCGGCGAAGCCGCGAAGTCGACCGACGCGAACGCGGAAAGCGAGGACGCGAACGCGCAGAAGGAAACGCCGCTCGCGCAGTTCACGCAGAACCTGAACCAGATGGCGAAGGACGGCCGCATCGATCCGCTGATCGGCCGCGAGCCGGAGGTCGAGCGCGTCGTGCAGGTGCTGTGCCGTCGCCGCAAGAACAACCCGCTGCTCGTCGGCGAAGCCGGCGTCGGCAAGACCGCGATCGCCGAAGGGCTCGCGTATCGGATCACCCGCGGCGAAGTGCCGGACATCCTCGCGAACGCGCAGGTGTATTCGCTCGACATGGGCGCGCTGCTCGCGGGCACCAAGTATCGCGGCGATTTCGAGCAGCGTCTGAAGACGGTGCTGAAGGAGTTGAAGGAGCGGCCGCACGCGATCCTCTTCATCGACGAAATCCATACGCTGATCGGCGCGGGCGCCGCGTCGGGCGGCACGCTCGATGCATCGAACCTGCTGAAGCCGGCGTTGTCTTCGGGCACGCTCAAGTGCATCGGCGCGACGACGTTCACCGAGTACCGCGGCATCTTCGAGAAGGATGCGGCGCTGTCGCGGCGCTTCCAGAAGGTCGACGTGACGGAGCCGAGCGTCGAGCAGACGGTCGCGATCCTGCGCGGGCTGAAGTCGCGCTTCGAGGAGCATCACGGCGTCAAGTACTCGTCGGGTGCGCTGTCGGCCGCGGCCGAGCTGTCGGCACGCTTCATCACCGACCGTCACCTGCCGGACAAGGCGATCGACGTGATCGACGAGGCGGGCGCCGCGCAGCGGATCCTGCCGAAGTCGAAGCAGAAGAAGACGATCGGCAAGGGCGAGATCGAGGAAATCATCTCGAAGATCGCGCGCGTGCCGGCGCAGAGCGTGTCGCAGGACGATCGCAGCAAGCTGCAGACGCTCGATCGCGACTTGAAGAGCGTCGTGTTCGGCCAGGATCCGGCGATCGATGCGCTCGCGGCCTCGATCAAGATGGCGCGCGCGGGCCTCGGCAAGATGGACAAGCCGATCGGCGCGTTCCTGTTCTCCGGCCCGACGGGTGTCGGCAAGACCGAAGTGGCGCGCCAGCTCGCGTTCACGCTCGGCATCGAGCTGATCCGCTTCGACATGTCGGAATACATGGAGCGTCACGCGGTGAGCCGGCTGATCGGCGCGCCGCCGGGCTACGTCGGGTTCGACCAGGGCGGCCTGCTGACCGAAGCCGTCACGAAGAAGCCGCATTGCGTGCTGCTGCTCGACGAAATCGAGAAGGCGCATCCGGACATCTTCAACGTGCTGCTGCAGGTGATGGACCACGGCACGCTGACGGACAACAACGGCCGCAAGGCGGATTTCCGCAACGTCATCATCATCATGACGACGAACGCGGGCGCCGAGTCGATGCAGAAGGCGACGATCGGTTTCACGACGCGCCGCGAAACGGGCGACGAGATGACCGACATCAAGCGCCTGTTCACGCCGGAGTTCCGCAACCGCCTGGATGCGATCATCAGCTTCCGCTCGCTCGATGAGGAAATCATCATGCGTGTGGTCGACAAGTTCCTGATCCAGCTCGAGGAACAGCTGCACGAGAAGAAGGTTGACGCGCTCTTCACCGACGCGTTGCGCAAGCATCTCGCGAAGCACGGCTTCGACCCGCTGATGGGCGCGCGGCCGATGCAGCGGCTGATCCAGGACACGATCCGGCGCGCGCTGGCCGACGAACTGCTGTTCGGCAAGCTCGTCAACGGCGGTCACGTGACCGTCGACGTCGACGAAAGCGACAAGGTGCAGTTGTCGTTCGACAAGCTGGCGAATCCGCCGCACAAGCCGAACGAAGAGACGGTCGAAGTCGAGTAAGCGATCATTCGTTGTTCATGCGAACGGCGCGGGAAGTTCTCCGCGCCGTTTCGTTTTATCCGGCGCCGGCGGCGCGATGGTGGTGCAGGGGAGTGGTAACGCAGTGACACAACAACAACGGTCGTTCGACGATATCGTCGCGCGCGAACAAGGGTTGCGCCACGCGCTGACGTCGGGGCAGATGGCGATGATCGCGATCGGCGGCGCGATCGGCACGGGGCTGTTCCTCGGCAGCGGGTTCGCGATCGGGCTCGGTGGCCCGAGCGTGCTGGTTTCCTATGCGATCGGCGCGCTGATCGCGCTGCTGCTGATGGGCGCACTCGCGGAAATGACCGTCGCGCATCCGACGGCCGGCTCGTTCGGCGCGTATGCCGAGCATTACGTCGGCCCGCTCGCGGGCTTCCTGGTGCGCTATGCGTACTGGTTCGCGGTCGTGTTCGCGATCGGCACCGAGATCAGCGCGATCGCCGTGTTCATGAAGTACTGGTTCCCGGCCGTGCCCGGCTGGTACTGGGTGATCGGCTTCTCCGCGCTGCTGATCGCGGTGAACCTCGCGAGCGTCACGCTGTACGGGACGGTCGAATACGCGTTCTCGTTGCTGAAGATCGCGGCGATCGTCGTGTTCATCGTGCTCGGCGCGTTTCTCGTGTGGTCGGCGCCGGCCGCATCGGGCGTCGGTTTCGCGAACTACACCGCGCACGGCGGCTTCATGCCGAAGGGGCCTTGGGGTACCTGGGTCGCGGTGATCGTCGCGATTTTCAGCTACATGAGCATCGAAGCCGTCGCGATCGCGGCCGGCGAGGCGCGCGATCCGCAGCACGCGGTCACGCGCGCCTTCCGCTCGACCGTGTTCCGGCTCGTGCTGTTCTACCTGCTGACGCTGTCGCTGATGCTGGCGATCGTGCCGTGGACGCAGGCCGGCACCGACGAAAGCCCGTTCGTGAAGGTGATGGCCGCGACGCACGTGCCGTATGCGGCGGGCGTGATCAACTTCGTGCTGCTGATCGCGGCGCTGTCGGCGATGAACAGCCAGCTCTACGTGACGACGCGGATGATGTTCAGCCTGTCGCGCGCGCGCCTCGCGCCGGCGGTATTCGGCCGGCTGGGCGCGAACGGCGTGCCGCGCGCCGCGCTATGGATCTCGACGAGCGGCGTCGCGGTGGCGGCCGTGCTGGTTGCGCTGGCGCCCGACACCGCGTTCACGGTGATGATGGCGATCGCGATGTTCGGCGCGCTGTTTACGTGGCTGATGATCTTCGTCACGCACCTGCGCTTCCGTTCGAAGTATCGGGGCCCAGCGCTCGCATTCCGGATGTGGGGGCACCCGTTCGGCAGCCTGCTCGGCGCGGCGCTCGTCGCGGCGATCCTGCTGACAACCGCTTTCACGCGCGAATTCCGGATGACGATGGTGGTCGGCGTCGTGTTCGTCGTGCTGCTGACGCTCGCCTACGCGCTGCATTACCGGCACCGGCACGCGCGCTGATCGTGCGGCCCGGTTTTTCGTGCTGCGTGGCTCAGTGGCGGCCGGTGCTGCCGAAGCCGCCTTCGCCGCGATCGCTCTCGGTGAATTCGTCGACGATGTTGAACTGCGCCTGCACGACCGGCACGATCACGAGCTGCGCGAGCCGTTCGAACGGGTTCAGCACGAATTCGGTCTGGCCGCGGTTCCACGTCGAGACCATCAACTGGCCCTGGTAGTCGGAATCGATCAGGCCGACGAGGTTGCCGAGCACGATCCCGTGCTTGTGGCCGAGGCCCGAGCGCGGCAGGATCAGCGCCGCATAGCCGGGATCGGCGAGGTGGATCGCGAGGCCCGTCGGCACGAGCGTGGTTTCGCCCGGCTTCAGCGTGACCGGGGCGTCGAGGCACGCGCGCAGGTCGAGGCCGGCGCTGCCGGTGGTCGCGTAGGCGGGCAGGTAGTCGCGCATGCGCGCGTCGAGAATCTTCAGGTCGAGTTTCATGCGGTCGTCGAATCGGTCGGGAAGGGCGCGGCGGCCAGTGCCGCCGCGCGGGATCAGATCAGGCGATTGTCGGGCAGGCGCTTCGCGATTTCCGCGACGAGCGCGTGCGCGAGTTCGTCCTTGGGCGCGCGCGGCAGGCGCGTGAGGCCGGCGGCCTCGAACAGCACGACTTCGTTGTCGTCGCGCCCGAACGTCAGCGGGCCGAGGTTGCCGACGAGCAGCGGCACGTTCTTGCGCTTGCGCTTCTCGTCGCCGTGCACGTCGAGGTCGCCGCTTTCGGCCGCGAAGCCGACGCAGAACGGCGGATCGGGCAGCGCGGCGACCGACGCGAGGATGTCGGGGTTCTCGACGAACGCGAGCGCCGGCATCTTGCGGTCGGCCGTCTTCTTCATCTTGTGCTCGGCCGGCTGGTCGACGCGCCAGTCGGCGACCGCCGCCACCGCGATGAAGATGTCGGCATCGGCGACCGCCTGCATCACCGCGTCGTACATTTGCTGCGCGGTCTGCACGTCCTGGCGGGTCACGCCCCACGGCGTGTCGAGCGCGACCGGCCCGGCGACGAGATGCACGTCGGCGCCCGCCTGCTGCGCGGCGCGCGCGAGCGCGAAGCCCATCTTGCCGCTGGAGCGGTTCGTCAGGCCGCGGACCGGGTCGAGCGGCTCGAACGTCGGCCCGGCCGTGATCAGCACGCGCCGGTGCGCGAGCACCTTCGGCGCGAAGTGCGCGACGATCGCTTCATAGATCGCCTCGGGTTCGAGCATGCGGCCGTCGCCGACTTCGCCGCATGCCTGCGCGCCCGAGTCCGGGCCGAGCACCGATACGCCGTCCGCGCGCAGTTGCGCGGCATTGCGTTGCGTGGCCGGGTTCTGCCACATCTGGCGATTCATCGCGGGCACGACGAGCAGCGGGCAGTCGCGTGCGACGCACAGCGTCGACAGCAGATCGTCGGCGAACCCGTGCGCGAGCTTCGCGAGGAAATCCGTCGACGCGGGCGCGATCACGATCGCGTCGGCTTCGCGCGACAGGTCGATGTGCGCCATGTTGTTGTCGATGCGCGCGTCCCACTGGCTCGTGTAGACGGGCCGCCCCGACAGCGCCTGCATCGTGACCGGCGTGATGAACTGGGTGGCGGCGTCGGTCATCGCGACCTGCACGGTCGCGCCGGCCTTCACGAGCAGCCGCGTGAGCTCGGCGATCTTGTAGCAGGCGATGCCGCCCGTCAGGCCGAGAACGAGGTGTTTTCCTGCGAGTTCTGCGTGTGCCAACTCAGGCCTCCTGGGGTCAAACGGAACGGCCGGCGCGAAGCCGGCCGTCGACACGGAGTATGCGCGCTCAGCGCGCGCCGCGCACGCGCCGCAGCTCGTCGTAGATCAGCAGCACCGCGCCGATCGTGATCGCGGAATCGGCGAGGTTGAACGCCGGGAAGTGCCACGCGCCGAGGTGGAAATCGAGGAAGTCGATCACGTGACCGTAGACGAGCCGGTCGATCACGTTGCCGAGCGCTCCGCCGAGGATCAGCGCGAGCGACAGGCTGAACAGGCGTTGCTGGCCGTGACGGCGCAGCAGGAAGCAGATCACGAGCGTCGCACCGATGCCGAGCGCGGTGAACGCCCAGCGCTGCCAGCCGCTCGCGGCCGACAGGAAGCCGAACGCGGCGCCGCGGTTGTACACCAGCACGAGATTGAAGAACGACGTCAGCGCATGCTGCGCGCCGTACGCGAACGTTTTCAGGATCGCGATCTTCGACAACTGGTCGAACAGGATCACGATCAGCGAAATGCCGAGCCAGGGCGCGAGCGCGCCGCTGGCCGGTTTCGACAGGGTCTTCGCCATATTTATGCAGCGCTCCGGATTTCGCCGTTTTCAAACAGGTTCGAGAAGCAGCGGCCGCACAGCGTCGGATGATCGGCGTGCGCGCCGACATCTTCGCGGTAGTGCCAGCAGCGTTCGCACTTCTGGTACTTCGACGCGGCCACGTCGACGCTTTCCTGCGCGTCGTCGTCGACCTTGACGACCGTCGCGGCCGACGTGATCAGCACGAACTTCAGATCGTCGCCGAGGCTCGTCAGCGCGTCGTAGCGCGCGCCGCTCGCATGCACGGCCACTTCGGCCTGCAGCGACGAACCGATGCGGTTCGCGGTGCGCGCTTCCTCGAGCGCCTTCGTCACGTTGCCGCGCACGTCGCGCAGCAGCGCCCACTTCTCGATCAGCGCGGCCGCGCCGGCGACTTCCGGATACGCATAGTAGGTCTCCGTGAAGATCGTGTCGCTCGCCGGCTGGAACACCTTCCACGCTTCTTCCGCCGTGAACGACAGGAACGGCGCGAGCACGCGCAGCAGGCCTTGCGTCAGGTGGTACAGCGCCGTTTGCGCGGAGCGGCGCGCGCGCGAATCGGCGGCGCTCGTGTACAGGCGATCCTTCAGCACGTCGAGGTAGAAGCCGCCGAGATCCTCCGAGCAGTACGTCTGCAGCTTCGCGACGACCGGGTGGAACTCGTACTTCTCGTAGTGGCCGAGCAGTTCCGTCTGCAGTTGCTGCGAGAACGCGACCGCGTAGCGGTCGATCTCGAGCCATTCGTCGACCGGCACCGCGTGCTGCGCGAAGTCGAAATCCGACAGGTTCGCGAGCAGGAAGCGCAGCGTGTTGCGGATGCGGCGATAGCCTTCCGTCACGCGCTTCAGGATTTCCTCGGAGATCGCGAGCTCGCCCGAATAGTCGGTCGACGCGATCCACAGTCGGATGATTTCCGCGCCGAGGCGGTTCGCGACTTCATGCGGGTCGATGCCGTTGCCGAGCGACTTGCTCATCTTGCGGCCTTCGCCGTCGACCGTGAAGCCGTGCGTGAGCAGGCCCTTGTACGGCGCGCGGCCGTCGAGCATCGATGCCGTGAGCAGCGACGAGTGGAACCAGCCGCGGTGCTGGTCGGAGCCTTCGAGGTACAGGTCGGCCGGGAACTGCAGCTGATCCTTGTGCGAGCCGCGCAGCACGTGCCAGTGCGTCGTGCCCGAGTCGAACCACACGTCGAGCGTGTCGCGGTTCTTTTCGTACAGGTTCGCGTCGTCGCCGATCAGCTCGCGCGGGTCGAGCGATTGCCATGCCTCGATGCCCGACTGCTCGACGCGCTTCGCGACTTCCTCGAGCAGCTCGAGCGTGCGCGGGTGCAGCTCGCCGGTTTCCTTGTGCACGAAGAACGCCATCGGCACGCCCCACTGGCGCTGGCGCGACAGCGTCCAGTCGGGACGGTTCGCGATCATGCTGAACAGGCGCTGCTTGCCCCACGACGGGTAGAACGCGGTCGCGTCGACGCCTTCGAGCGCCGTCTCGCGCAGCGTCTTGCCGCCGTCGCGCGGCGCCACGTCCATGCCGGCGAACCATTGCGACGTCGCGCGGTAGATGATCGGCGTCTTGTGGCGCCAGCAGTGCATGTAGCTGTGCGTGTACTTCTCGCTGCGCAGCAGCGAGCCGGCCGCGTTCAGCGCGTCGACGATCTTCGGGTTCGCGTCCCAGATCGACAGGCCGCCGAACAGCGGCAGCGACTCGATGTAGCGGCCGTCGCCCATCACCGGGTTGATGATGTCGGAATCGGTCATCCCGTGCGCCTTGCACGACTGGAAGTCCTCGATGCCGTACGCGGGCGACGAGTGCACGACGCCCGTACCCGTATCGGTCGTCACGTAGTCGCCGAGGTAGACGGGCGCGGTGCGCTGGTAGCCGGGGTGGGCCGACGCGAGCGGGTGGTGGAAGCGCAGGTTCGCGAGCTTCACGCCGGGCGCGGTCGCGACGACGCGGCCGGTCAGCTTGAAGTCGGCCATGCAGGCTTCGACGCGCTCCTGCGCGATGATCAGCAGCCCGCGCTCGGTGTCGACGAGCGCGTAGACGATTTCCGGGTGGAGGTTCAGCGCCTGGTTGGCGGGAATCGTCCACGGCGTGGTGGTCCAGATCACGATGCCGCCTTCGGCGCGCGGCAGCGCCGGCAGGCCGAACGCGTGCGCGGTCTTTTCCGGCTCCGCGAACGCGAACATCACGTCGATCGTCGGGTCGGTGCGGTCCTTGTACTCGACCTCCGCTTCCGCGAGCGCCGAGCCGCAGTCGAAGCACCAGTTCACCGGCTTCAGCCCGCGATACACGTAGCCCTTCTCGATGATCTTGCCGAGCGCGCGGATCTCTTCCGCCTCGTTCACGAAGTTCATCGTCTTGTACGGGTTGGCCCAGTCGCCGAGCACGCCCAGGCGCTTGAAGCCGACCTTCTGCTTCTCGATCTGCTCGGTCGCGTACGCGCGCGCCTTGCTCATCACTTCGGCCGCCGGCAGCGACTTGCCGAACTGCTTCTCGATCTGGATTTCGATCGGCATGCCGTGGCAGTCCCAGCCCGGCACGTACGGCGCGTCGAAGCCGGCCATGTTGCGCGACTTGACGACGATGTCCTTCAGGATCTTGTTGACCGCGTGGCCGAGGTGGATGTCGCCGTTCGCATACGGCGGGCCGTCGTGCAGGATGAACTTCGGCCGGCCCTTGCTGGCCGCGCGGATCTTGTCGTAGATGCCGCGCTCTTCCCACTCCTTGACCCACTGCGGCTCGCGCTTGGGCAGGTCGCCGCGCATCGGGAACGGCGTGTCGAGCAGGTTGACCGGATACTTGGCCTGCGGTTTCGAATCGGCTTTCTTGTTGCTCATGATGGGATCGCTATCTAAATCGGGGGACGCTCGGGCGTCGTGAATCGGGTAGGCGCGCGAGCAGGCGCGCGAGGGTGCGGCGCCAGCGCGCCGCCGTCCGGATCAGCTAATTCGGTCGGTGGCCGACGTCGCGAAGCCCGTCGCCCGGCTGCCCGGCGCACGGTCGCGCTCGACGAAGTACGCGCGCGCGTTCGCGACGTCCAGCGCGATCGCGCGCGACAGCGCCTCGAGATCGTCGAACTTCGCCTCGTCGCGCAGCTTCTTCAGGAATTCGACACGGATCAGCTTGCCGTACGCGTCGCCGTGCCAGTCGAGCAGGTGCACTTCGAGCAGCACGCGGCCCGAATCGTCGACGGTCGGACGCAGCCCGAGGCTCGCGACGCCCGGCAGCGGCTCGGGGCCGAGGCCGTGCACCTGCACGACGAAGATGCCCGCGAGCGCCGGCCGCTTGTGCGCGATCGGCAGGTTCAGCGTCGGGAAGCCGAGATCGCGGCCGAGCTTCAGCCCGTGCGCGACGTGGCCGCTGATCGCATAGCCGTGGCCGAGCGCCTGCGCGGCCGCGTCGAGATCGCCCGCGGCGAGCGACGCGCGCACGCCGGAGCTGGAAATGCGCGTGCCGTCGCTGCCGGCCACCGTGCCCATCTGCTCGACCTCGAAGCCGTGCTGCTCGCCGGCCGCCTTCAGCGTATCGAAGGTGCCCGCGCGCTTCGCGCCGTAGCAGAAATCGTCGCCGACCATCATCCAGCGCGTGTGCAGCCCGTTCACCAGCGTGCGCTCGACGAACGCCTGCGGCGACTGGCTCGCGAACGTGTGGTTGAAGTGCTCGACGACGACGCGGTCGACACCGTGCTCGCGCAGCGCCTCGAGCTTGTCGCGCAGCATCGCGATGCGCGGCGGCGCGCCGGCCGGATTGAAGAATTCGCGCGGGTGCGGCTCGAACGTCATCACGCACACGGGCAGGCCGCGCGCGTCCGCCGCCGCGCGCACGCGCGCGAGCAGGGCCTGGTGGCCGCGATGGACACCGTCGAAGTTGCCGATCGTCAGCGCGCACGGGGCGCGGCTCTCGGCGTTGGGCAGGCCGCGGAAGACTTTCACGATAGCGGATGCAGCGTCGGGGAATGAGCGGTGGAATGCCGCAAAGCAGAAGATTATAAACGTTCGGGCGGGCCGACGGCCGAGAAGGCGGGAAACGCGAGGGCGAATGGTAAAATTCGCGGATGAAAAAACTCGTGATCCTGATTTCCGGTCGCGGCAGCAACATGGAGGCCATCGTCCGCGCGTGCGCGCAGGAACGCTGGCCGGCCGAGATTGCCGCCGTGATCGCCAACCGGCCCGATGCGGCCGGACTGGCTTTTGCCGCGTCGCACGGCGCGGCGACGGCGGTGGTCGACCACCGGTCGTTCGACGGCCGCGACAGCTTCGACGCGGCGCTCGCCGCCGAGATCGACCGTTTCTCGCCCGATCTCGTCGTCCTCGCCGGCTTCATGCGCATCCTGACGCCCGCATTCGTCAGACGATACGAAGGCCGGCTGCTCAACATCCATCCGTCGCTGCTGCCGAGCTTCAAGGGCATCCACACGCACCAGCAGGCGCTCGACGCCGGCGTCGCGCTGCATGGCGCGAGCGTGCATTTCGTCATTCCGGAGCTCGACAGCGGCGCGATCGTCGCGCAGGGCGCGGTGCCCGTGCGCGCCGGCGACGACGCGGCCGCGCTCGCGGGGCGTGTGCTGGCGGTCGAGCATGTGCTGTATCCGCGTGCGGTGCGCTGGTTCGTCGAGGGGCGGCTGCGCCTCGAGAACGGCCGCGCAGTGGTGGCGCCCGACGAGGCGCGCTGGATTTTCGCGGATCAACCGCATACCGAAACGAGTGAGGGCGTATGAAGCTGCACGGATTCCTGATCGGCCAGACCGAGACTTTGCTGGCCGAGGTGCTGAAATTCGCCGGCCCCGCCGACGCGACGACGAGCCGGTTCTTCCGTGCGCACCCGAAGCTCGGGCATGCGGAGCGCGGCGTGATCGCCGAGGCCGTGTTCGCGGTGCTGCGCCGGAAGATGGAGTTTTCGCATCTGGCCGAGAGCGGCACCGGCACGCCCGCGCGGCGCCTCACGCTGCTGGGCCTGATGCAGACGGTCGGTCGCAATGCGCTGAAGCCGTTCCTGTCCGACACCGAGTCGGCATGGCTCGAACACGTGTCGAAGATCGATCCGGCGAGCCTGCCGGTGCGCATCCGCACGAACCTGCCCGACTGGATTCACCAGGCGCTGTCGGCCCGTTTCGACGCCGAGGAGCTCGCGCAGCTCGCCGCCGCGCTGAACTACCCGGCGCCGCTCGACCTGCGTGCCAACGCGCAGAAGGCGACCCGCGACCAGGTGATCGACGCGCTGCGCGCGAGCGGCATCGATGCGGGCGCGACGCCGTTCGCGCCGTTCGGCGTGCGCGTGGTCGGCAAGCCGGCGCTGACGCGCCTGAAGCTGTTCGAGGAAGGCGCGATCGAGGTGCAGGACGAAGGCAGCCAGCTGCTGTGCTCGCTGGTCGCGCCGCGGCGCGGCGAAATGGTCGTCGATTTCTGCGCGGGCGCGGGCGGCAAGACGCTCGCGCTCGGCGCGATGATGCGCTCGACGGGGCGCCTCTATGCGTTCGACGTGTCGGAGAAGCGCCTCGCGAAGCTGAAGCCGCGCCTCGCGCGCAGCGGGCTGTCGAACGTGAACCCGGTGCTGATCGACAGCGAGCACGACGCGAAGGTCAAGCGGCTCGCCGGCAAGATCGACCGCGTGCTGGTCGACGCGCCGTGCAGCGGCCTCGGCACGCTGCGCCGCAATCCCGACCTGAAGTGGCGCCAGACGCGCACCGCGATCGACGAGCTGACGCCGAAGCAGGCGTCGATCCTCGCGAGCGCCGCGCGCCTCGTGAAGAAGGGCGGCCGGCTCGTCTACGCGACCTGCAGCGTGCTCGATGCCGAGAACGAGCGCATCGTCGAACAGTTCCTCGCCGATCATCCCGAGTTCGTGCTGGTGCCGGCGCAGAAGGTGCTGGCCGACCAGCGCGTCGAACTCGAGACGGGCGACTACCTGTCGCTGTGGCCGCACCGTCACGCGACGGACGGCTTCTTCGCCGCGGTGCTCGAACGCCGCGCCGCGCAGTAACGGCTGGCCGGACGGACGATGGAGAGTCTGCAGAGCCGCCTGCTGTCGCGCCGGCTGGCATCGGTGATTCGCGATTTCCACCAGCCGGTGATGATCTGGCAGGCGGCGATTCTCGTCGGTGCGCTGTGTCTCGCGTGGGTGGCCGCGCGCTTCGTGCACGCTCGGATCGATGCGCGGCGCCGGGCAGCCGGACGCGCGCCGGGCGCGGGCGCGCAAAGCCTGAAGCGTGCGTTGTTTCCGTTGTTCGGCGGCGTGTTCGTCGGCGGCGCGCAGCTCGCGTTCGAGCCGTTCATGTCGACGTCGCTGCTGTCGCTCGCGCTCGTGCCGCTGTTCGGCATCGGGCTGATCTACGTGCTGTTCTTCTTCGCGCGGCGCGTGTTCGCGCGCGACGGCCACACGCACGCGTGGCTGTCGGTCGTCGAGAAGATCGTGTCGACCGTCGTGTGGGCCGCGATGGTGATGACCGTGCTCGGCATCCAGCGCGACGTGCTCGGCTGGCTCGACAGCGTGCAGTTCCGGGTCGCGACCGCGCACCTCACGCTGCTGTCGGTGATCTCCGGCGCGCTGTGGGTGTGCGTGACGCTGATGGTCGCGATGTGGCTCGGCTCGGTGCTCGAGGATCGCCTGTCGCGCGCGAGCACGCTCGACGCGAACCTGAAGGTCGTGCTGTCGCGGGTCGGCCGCGCGCTGCTCGTGTTCGCGGCGATCCTGATCGGGTTGTCGCTCGTCGGTATCGACGTGACGGTGCTCGGCGTGTTCGGCGGCGCGGTGGGCGTCGGCCTCGGGTTCGGGCTGCAGAAGATCGCGAGCAACTACGTGTCGGGCTTCATCATCCTGCTCGACCGCTCGCTGCGGCTCGGCGATGCGATCAGCGTCGGCGGGCTGCAGGGCGTCGTCACGCAGATCCGCACGCGCTACACGGTCGTGCGCGGCCTCGACGGCAACGAGACGCTGATCCCGAACGAGAAGCTGATCACCGACGTCGTGCAGAACCAGTCGTCGTACCTGACGCGCGGCTACGCGAAGGTCGCGGTGCAGGTCGCCTACACGAGCGACGTCGAGCAGGCACTCGCATTGCTTGCCGAAGCCGCGAAGGACGTGCCGCGCGTGCTGGCCGAGCCGGCGCCGACGCCGTACCTCGCGAGTTTCGGCGCGGACGGGATCGACCTGGAGCTGGGTTTCTGGATCGAGGATGCGGCGAAAGGCACGTCGGGCGTGCGCTCGAGCGTGAACCGCAACATCTGGCGGCTGTTCGGCGAGCACGGGATTTCCATTCCGTTTCCGCAGCGCGAAGTGCGCGTGGTCGGACTGCCGGACGGCTTTCCCGCGGCCGGCGCGGCGGCCGGGCGCGATCCGGCTGCCGCCAACGGTGCGCTGGGCGCGCGCGCGCCGGCGGCATAGCGCTCGCGGCCGGTCAATCGTACCGATTTCGCGGTCGAAACCGGATCGCAGGCCTTTCCCAGTCCGCCCATGGACCGCGCGGATTGCGTGAGGGCAAGAAAATGTTCATTTTTTACAAAGACTTGGAACGGTTGAAGTAAAATTCTGGTCTACACGCGGTATGCTTTCATTCTTCTGACGCCAACGGGCGTCGCTCTCATCACAGGTAACTGCCTTGTTGAATTCCCTGCTCGATTTTCTTTCCCACGGGCTCCTGCATTTTTCGTGGTGGCAGGTCGCGTTGTTCGCGCTCGCCGTCACGCACGTCACGATCATCGGCGTGACGGTCTACCTGCACCGCTGCCAGGCGCACCGCGCGCTGGAGCTGCATCCGATCGCGAGCCATTTCTTCCGCCTGTGGCTGTGGATGACCACCGGCATGCTGACCGGCCAGTGGGCCGCGATTCACCGCAAGCATCACGCGAAGTGCGAGACCGAGGAAGATCCGCACAGCCCGCAGACGCGCGGCATCTGGAAGGTGTTCCTCGAGGGCGCCGAGCTGTATCGCGCGGAAGCGAAGAACGAAGAGACGATGCGCAAGTTCAGCCACGGCACGCCGAACGACTGGATCGAACGCAACGTCTACTCGAAGTACCCGATTCTCGGCGTGAGCCTGATGATGGTCATCGACGTCGCGCTGTTCGGCGTGCTCGGCCTGACCGTGTGGGCCGTGCAGATGGTGTGGATTCCGTTCTGGGCGGCGGGCGTCGTCAACGGCTTCGGTCACTTCTGGGGCTATCGCAACTTCAACTCGGCCGACGCGAGCACGAACCTGTTCCCGTGGGGCATCGTGATCGGCGGCGAGGAACTGCACAACAACCACCATACGTTCGCGACGTCGGCGAAGCTGTCGAACAAGTGGTACGAGTTCGACATCGGCTGGATGTACATCCGCATCATGTCGGCATTCGGTCTCGCGAAGGTGAAGAAGGTCGCGCCCACGCCGCGTCTGAACAAGCCTAAGACGGTGCTCGACCAGGAAACGCTGCAGGCCGTGCTGTCGAACCGCTACGAAGTGATGGCTCGCTACGGCAAGGCCGTCAAGCGTGCCTACCGCCAGGAGCTCGCGCACCTGAAGGAACTCGGTTCGAGCGAGAAGTACCAGCTGATGCGCAGCGCGCGCAAGTGGTTCCACAAGGACGCCGACGGCCTCGACGAGCCGCAGAAGAAGCTGCTGCCGGAAATCTTCGCGAACAGCCAGAAGCTGCATACGTACTTCCAGCTGCGCCAGGATCTCGCCGCGATCTGGGACCGTTCGACCGCGTCGCGCGAACAGCTTCTCGCGCAATTACAGGATTGGTGCCATCGCGCAGAACAAAGCGGCATCAAGGCGCTGCAGGAATTCGCGACGCGCCTGCGCCGCTACGCCTGATTCGAAATCGATTAGAATCTCAGGACGTCACAAACCCCGCGTTGGCGGGGTTTTTTCATTTGGGCGGCTGGTTTTTGCAGGATGGCCCAGGCGCCGGAATTGGTGTGAAGTTTGGGTGCCGCGTCAGGGCCGAAAAACCGCTCACACCGACCGCGAAGCATGGACCCAAGTAAGCGCTAAAGCGCTAACTTGGGCCGACCGCGAAGCATGGGACCCAAGTAAGCGCTGAAGCGCTAACTTGGGTCGACAGGAGATATGGAGATGCAATCGACGATCAAATCCGTCGAGTACGACCGGCCGGTGTCGGCAGGCACCGTCTGTAGCGTCGGGCAAGCATGGGCCAAGGTGCCCGATGCGCCGTCCGCCGAGGAGCGCGCTGCGCTGAAGGCGCGCATCAAGACATTGCTCACCCGTGAAAAGGCCGTGCTCGTCGCCCACTACTACGTGGATGCCGAACTGCAGGAACTGGCCGACGAAACGGGCGGCTGCGTGGCGGATTCGCTCGAAATGGCCCGCTTCGGCCGCGATCACGACGCGCAGACGCTGGTCGTCGCCGGCGTGCGCTTCATGGGCGAGACCGCGAAGATCCTGAGCCCGAACAAGCGCATCCTGATGCCCGATCTCGACGCGACCTGTTCGCTCGACCTCGGCTGCCCGGTCGACGAATTCTCGGCATTCTGCGATGCGCATCCGGACCGTACCGTGGTCGTCTACGCGAACACCAGCGCGGCCGTGAAGGCGCGCGCGGACTGGATGGTCACGTCGTCGATCGGCCTCGAGATCGTGGCCGACCTGCACGCGCGCGGCGAAAAGATCATCTGGGCGCCGGACCGCCATCTCGGCAGCTATATCCAGAAGAAAACCGGCGCCGACATGCTGCTGTGGCAGGGCTCGTGCCTCGTCCACGACGAGTTCAAGGGCATCGAGCTCGACCTGCTGCGCGCCGAATATCCGGACGCGAAGGTGCTCGTGCATCCGGAATCGCCGGAAAACGTCGTCGCGCAGGCCGACGTCGTCGGCTCGACCACGCAGCTGATCGACGCGGCCGTCAAGTTCGACGCGAAGCGCTTCATCGTCGCGACCGACCTCGGCATCCTGCACAAGATGCAGCTTGCCGCGCCCGGCAAGACTTTCATCGCCGCGCCGACGGCCGGCAACAGCGCGACCTGCAAGAGCTGCGCGCACTGCCCGTGGATGGCGATGAACGGCCTCGCGAACCTCGCCGACGTGCTCGAGCGCGGTCACAACCAGATCTTCGTCGATCCCGCGATCGGCGAACGCGCGCGCTTGCCGATCGACCGGATGCTCGAATTCGCGGCCGCGCACAAGAAGCGCGTGCAGGCGAGCGGCGACCTGCAGCGCGACCAGCAGCTGTTCGCGAACGTGGGGGCCGCATGAGCAACGCCGTCTCCCCGCTGTTCGACGCCGTCCGCGCCCAATACGGGGCGGCATTCGACGAAGCGATCGCGCGCAACGTGGCCGACGCGATCGCCGAGGACGTCGGTGCCGGCGACCAGACCGGGCGGCTCGTGCCGGCCGCCGAGCGCCGCCGTGCGCGGATCATCGTGCGCGAGGAAGCCGTGCTGTGCGGCGTGCCGTGGTTCGAGGCCGTGATCGCGCGGATCGATCCGTCGATCGTCGTGCAATGGCGCTATCGCGAAGGCGACCGGATGATGCCCGATTCGGCCGTGTGCGAACTCGAGGGGCCGGCGCGCGCGTTGCTGACGGCCGAGCGCAACGGGCTGAACTTCCTGCAGCTGCTGTCGGGCGTCGCGACGGCGACGCGCCGTTACGTCGATCGTGTCGAAGGTACGCGCGCGAAGATCCTCGATACGCGCAAGACGCTGCCGGGGCTGCGGCTCGCGCAGAAGTACGCGGTCCGGGTGGGCGGCGGCGAGAACCAGCGTCTCGCGCTGTACGACGGCATCCTGATCAAGGAGAACCACATCGCGGCGGCAGGCGGCGTCGGTGAAGCCCTCGATGCGGCGTTCGCGCTCGAATCGGGCGTGCCGGTGCAGATCGAAGTCGAGACGCTTGCGCAGCTCGACACGGCACTCGCGCATGGCGCGCAATCGGTGCTGCTCGACAACTTCACGCTGGACATGATGCGCGAAGCGGTACGCGTCGCGGCCGGCAAGGCCGTGCTCGAAGTGTCCGGGGGCGTCAATTTCGATACGGTGCGCACGTTCGCGGAGACGGGCGTCGATCGCATCTCGATCGGCGCGCTGACGAAGGACGTGCGGGCGACGGACTATTCGATGCGGATCGTCGACTGACCGATTCGCGTCCGATCGGACAAAAAGGCCGTTGGCGCGCAAACGCCAACGGCCTTTTTCTTGTGCGGCCGCAGCCGGGAAGGGCGGCGCGCCGCTTAGCGGCGCGAGCGCGGCGTGAGCACGCTCGGCAGCGCCTTCGGCAGCGTATGCGGCCAGTCGCGGCTGTAGTGCAGCCCGCGGCTTTCGCGGCGCGAGTACGCGCTCTTCACGATCAGCGTTGCCACGTCGACGAGGTTGCGCAGTTCGAGCAGATCGCGCGTCACGCGGAAGTTCGCGTAGTACTCGTGGATTTCGTCGCGCAGCAGCGACAGCCGGTGCTTCGCGCGTTCGAGACGCTTGTCGGTGCGCACGATGCCGACGTAGTTCCACATCAGGCGGCGCAATTCGTCCCAGTTGTGCGCCACGACGACTTCCTCGTCCGCGTCCGACACGCGGCTTTCGTCCCAGGCGGGCAGCGCGGCCGGCGTGTCGGCGTCGAAGCCGGCGGCCTCGATCGCCCCGGCTGCCGCGCGGCCGATCACGAGACATTCGAGCAGCGAGTTGCTCGCGAGCCGGTTCGCGCCGTGCAGCCCCGTGTACGACGTTTCGCCGACCGCATACAGGCCGGCGAGATCGGTGCGGCCCGCGAGATCGGTGACGACGCCGCCGCACGTATAGTGCGCGGCCGGCACGACGGGGATCGGCTGTTTCGCGATGTCGATGCCGAATTCGAGGCAGCGCGCATGGATCGTCGGGAAGTGCTCGCGCAGGAATGCTTCCGGCTGATGGCTGATGTCGAGATACACGCAGTCGATCCCGCGCTTCTTGATCTCGAAGTCGATCGCGCGTGCGACGATGTCGCGCGGCGCGAGCTCGGCGCGTGGATCGTGCGAGGGCATGAAGCGCGTACCGTCGGGCAGCTTCAGCAGGCCGCCTTCGCCGCGCACGGCTTCCGAAATCAGGAACGATTTCGCGTATGGATGGAACAGGCAGGTGGGGTGGAACTGGATGAATTCCATGTTCGACACGCGGCAGCCGGCACGCCATGCCATCGCGATGCCGTCGCCGGTCGCGGTATCGGGGTTCGTCGTGTACAGGTAGACCTTGCCCGCGCCACCGGTGGCGAGTACCGTGTGCGGCGCCTCGATCGTGATCGTGCGGTCGTTGTCGACGTCGAGCGCATACAGGCCGTGGCAGCGGCGGCCGGGCAGCCCGAGCCGGTCCGACGTGATCAGGTCGATCGCGTGGTGGTTTTCGAGGAACGTGATGTTCGGATGCTGGCGCGCCCGCTCCGACAGTGTCGCGAGCACCGCATGGCCGGTCGCATCGGCCGCATGGATGATCCGGCGGTGGCTGTGACCGCCTTCGCGCGTCAAGTGAAAGCCGAGTTCGGCCGCGTCGTCCTTCGTGAATGGCACGCCTTGCGAGATCAGCCATTCGATCGCTTCGCGGCCGTGCTCGACGATGTAGCGCGTCGCGCCTTCGTCGCACAGGCCGCCACCGGCGACCAGCGTGTCGTCGACGTGGTTCTCGATGCTGTCCGCCGAGTCGAGGACCGCTGCGATGCCGCCCTGCGCGTTATCGCTCGCCCCCTCCATCATCGAACGTTTCGCGATCAGCGCGACACGTCGCGTGCTGGCCAGATTGAGTGCGACCGACAGCCCTGCCAGGCCGCTGCCGACGATCGCCACGTCGAATTTCATGCTGCATCTCCATCGTTACGCTTTTTGATCTTGCGTTCCGTCGGCTGTCGCCGCGGAAAGGGGAGAGCATACCGCGTCGGGGGCCCGCGCGTGCGCGCAAAACAAAAAGCCCCGCATGTGCGGGGCTTTTCGGTCACCGTCAAGCTGGCAGAAACCGGAGATTACTTGATCTTGGTTTCTTTGTATTCCACATGCTTGCGGACGACGGGATCGAACTTCTTGATCGCCATCTTTTCCGGCATGTTGCGCTTGTTCTTCGTGGTCGTGTAGAAGTGACCCGTACCAGCGGTCGACTCGAGCTTGATCTTGTCGCGGGCGCCTTTTGCCATGATTGTGCTCCTTGGGCTTAGGCTTCGCCGCGTGCGCGCAGGTCAGCGAGCACGGAATCGATGCCGTTCTTGTCGATCAGGCGCAGGCCGGCGTTCGAGACGCGCAGACGCACCCAGCGGTTTTCGCTCTCCACCCAGAACCGGCGGTTTTGCAGGTTCGGCAGGAAGCGGCGCTTCGTCTTGTTGTTGGCGTGGGAAACGTTGTTGCCGCTCATCGGCGCTTTCCCAGTTACTTGGCATACGCGTGCCATGAGAGCACTCCTAATACGCTAAATTCGGGGTTCGATCGCCGGTGAAGGTTCCATCGCACCGCCACGTGATCCATGGCTGCACTCAGAACGCCGTAGCCCTTACAGACAAGGCCCTTCGATGGCTAGAACTGGTTGGAAAAAAGACAGACGGCGATTCTAGCAGAAAAAGTTCAGAAAAATCAAACCTAATTTCGCTTCGCCGTTGCGGCGCCCTGGGACGGGCTGCCGCGCCACAGTCTACAGCCAACCGGCCCGCGCGAACGAGAAAGTATCGCTGACGCCGACGACGACGTGATCGAGCAGCCGCACGTCGACGAGCTCGAGCGCGTCTTTCAGCACGCGCGTCAGGCGGCGGTCTTCCGCGCTCGGCTGCACCGCGCCCGACGGATGGTTGTGCGCGACGATCAGCGCCGCGGCGTTCTGTTGCATCGCGCGGCGCACGATCTCGCGCGGATAGACGGCCATCCGCGTGAGCGAGCCGCGCGCGAGTTCCTCCATGTCGATCATGCGGTTGCGGGCGTCCAGATAGACCGCGACGAATACTTCGTGCGGGAGCGTGCCGATCTTCATTCGCAGGCAATCCTCGACGGCGCCGGGCGAATCGATCTGCATGCCGTCCCGTGCCTTCTCCTCCAGCATGCGCCGGGCGATCTCGGTGACCGCGACCAGCCGCGCGGAGCGCGCGGGGCCGATGCCGGGGTGCGCCTCGAAATCGTCGGCGCCCGCTTCGAGCAATCCGCGCAGCGACTTGTACTGCTTGATCAGATCGCGGGCGATGACGAATACGTCGTGACCGGGCTTGCCCGTGCCGAGCAGCAGCGCGATCAGTTCGTCGTCGGTCAGCGCGGCCGGCCCGCGTTCCAGCAGCCGCTCGCGCGGCCGCTCCGGCCGCCAGTCGCCCGGTCGGCGCCTGCGCCGGTTGATCGGGATGACGCGGGCGGGCGGATCGGCCGGCGCATCGCTGGTGTCGCGGCATTCGGCCGACGGCAGGATGAGGCGGGGTGACAGCATGGTCTGAACTCCATTGGCGGCGGGCGGCGTGCGCGACGTCGTCGCACTTTCCGCCTTGCACGCTCAGGTGACTTACAATATTGGCTTTGCGCCGGGCCATTCGGCCGTAGCGGGCGCCGACCGAACGAGTAATTCATGAGCCTCATCGATCTATCCGAAGTGAAGCCCGGTTCCCACGTCACGTTGCATTACCGGCTGGCACTGGCCGACGGCGCCGACATCGTCAACACCTTCTCGGACAAGCCGGCCACGCTGTTGCTGGGCGCGGGGCAACTGGCGCCGTCGCTGGAACAGATTCTGCTCGGGCTCAGGGTCGGCGACCACTCGACTTTTCAGCTAGCGCCCGATCAGGGGTTCGGCCCCCGCAATCCCGACATGCTTCAGCGCGTGACGCTGTCGACGCTGCGCGAGAACGGGATGGTCGGCGACGATTTCACGCCGGGCGAGCTCATCGAGTTCAACGCACCGGATGGCGGCCGCTACGCGGGGGTGCTGAAGGAAGTCAGCGAGACCTCGGCGCTGTTCGACTTCAATCATCCGCTCGCGGGCCAGGCGCTCACGTTCGAAGTGAAAATCATCGGAATCCTGTAATCATGAGTACCACCGATACGCTGTCCGCGCAGACCGTCGCCGCCGACGCCGAAATCCTGCTGGCCCAGCCGCGCGGTTTCTGCGCGGGCGTCGACCGCGCGATCGAGATCGTCGAGCGCGCCATCGCGATGCACGGTGCGCCGATCTACGTGCGTCACGAAATCGTCCACAACAAGTACGTGGTCGAGGATCTGAAGAAGAAGGGCGCGATCTTCGTCGAGGAACTCGAGGAAGTGCCGGCCGGCAACACCGTGATCTTCAGTGCGCACGGCGTGTCGAAAGCCGTGCGCGACGAGGCGGACGTGCGCGGGTTGCGCATTTACGACGCAACCTGCCCGCTCGTCACGAAGGTGCACGTCGAAGTGGCGAAGATGCGCCAGGACGGCGTCGACATCGTCATGATCGGACACAAGGGCCATCCCGAGGTCGAAGGCACGATGGGCCAGGTCGAGCGGGGCATGCATCTCGTCGAAAGCGTCGAGGACGTGCAGAAGCTCGAGCTCGCCGATCCCGAGCGCATCGCGCTCGTCACGCAGACGACGCTGTCCGTCGACGACGCGGCCGAGATCATCGGCGCGCTGAAGGCGAAGTATCCGAAGATCCGCGAGCCGAAGAAGCAGGACATCTGCTACGCGACGCAGAACCGGCAGGATGCGGTGAAGTTCATGGCGCCGCAATGCGACGTCGTGATCGTGGTCGGCAGTCCGAACAGCTCGAACTCGAGCCGGCTGCGGGAAGTGGCCGAAAAGCGCGGGGTGGCCGCGTACATGGTCGATGCGCCGGATCAGATCGATCCGGCATGGGTTGCCGGCAAGCGCCGCATCGGCGTGACGGCCGGCGCGTCGGCGCCCGAAGTGCTCGCCCAGGCCGTGATCGCCCGGCTGCGCGAGCTCGGCGTGCGCAACGTCCGCGCACTCGAGGGCATCGAGGAAAACGTGTCGTTTCCGCTGCCGCGCGGGTTGAACCTGCCGCCCGCGGCCTGATTGCCGCATCGCACCCTGCGGAATACCGAAGCGCGCCCGTCGGCGCGCTTTTTTTGTGCCTCGAAATTCACATCGCAACCGTTATTCCCAAGCGTGGTGCAACCCGGTTGCTCCGAGCGCGCCCAATCGTGTCTCAAAATTGGTTGCAATGCAGGAAAACCCCATCGAATCAGGATTATTGGCGTCCTATAAATGGAGTTACAATGCGCCCGTTTTCAAGCCGGAATGGCTTTGAAACGGGTTTTGGCAAGGCGCGGGAGACCATTCGATGCATGTGAAGTTGGCTTACGCCGTGTCCGTCGCCGCACCGGTTGCAATGTTTGCCGGCTGCAGCAAAAAGAGCGACGGCGGGGCGGCCAGGGAGGCTGCGGTGTACGCGGCACCGGCGGCCACCGGCGTGCGCGTCGCCGGAACCGGACCTGCGGCGCCATCGGCGCGCCGTATCGCGCAACTGGGCAGGGACAAGGAAAACGGGGCACGTTTGACGATCGAGGAAATCAACACGCATGGCCTGGCGATCGGGCCGGCAGCGGACATGCAGGTTGTAGCGCGGCAAGGGGCGGGTCCACGGATGGCGGACGATCGCGGCGCTGCCGGTAGCGTGCCGAAGCCATTGTCTCCCCTTCAATTCGATTCGACGAAACAGCGTGCTGCCGCGACCGACCGTGTCGCGGTGCGCAGCCTGGTTCGTACGATGGATTCCGATGCAGTCCTGACGAAAGTCGGGCGCGCCCGTCGCAACGCCTTCCCGGGCGACGCGGCGCGGAATCCGACCCGTCCTGGCGCGATGCTTGCATGGCACTGGACGGGCCAAGGCACGGATGCCGGGAAACCGGATGACGGCCGTCTCGGCATGCTGCCCCACGACTTCAAGGAGGCCACGAACACCGTCCTCGACGTCGTGACGATTTAGCGACGGGACTCATGACGGCACCGGAACAGTGCGGTGCCGTTTTTGTATCCGCTCCGGCGGCAGGTCCGGCCGTACAGGCCGGGCGGCGCGCGCCGGGACGATCCACCCTTACCGGTATCGACTAGTACCCGCAGTGCCGCCGAGAAGGCGCGATTCCTCGCTTACCCGCGGGGCGCAACGTCCTCCGGCAGCACGGGCCAAGGAGCTTTAAATGGATATTTTCGTCCAGCAGGTTCTCAACGGGCTGGTGCTCGGCAGTGTGTACGCCATCATCGCGTTGGGATACACGATGGTGTACGGCATTCTCGGCATCATCAACTTCGCGCACGGCGACGTGCTGATGATCGGCGCGATGGTCGCGCTGTCGGCCATCACCGTGCTGCAGAACCACTTTCCCGGACTCGGCAACGTCGCGACGCTGACGATCGGCCTGGGCATCGCCGCGGTCGTCTGCGCGTTCGTCGGCTTCACGATCGAGCGCGTCGCGTACCGGCCGTTGCGCCGCGCGCCGCGCCTCGCCCCGCTGATCACCGCGATCGGCGTGTCGATCCTGCTGCAGACGGCCGCGATGATCATCTGGTCGCGCAACCCGCTGCCGTTCCCGCAATTGCTGCCGACCGACCCGATCAACGTGATCAAGGCCACCGACACGACGCCCGGCGCCGTGATCTCGGTCACCGAAATCGTGATCATCGCGGTTGCGTTCATCGTGATGGGCGGCCTGCTGCTGCTCGTGCACAAGACCAAGCTCGGCCGCGCGATGCGCGCGATCGCCGAAAGCCCGAATACGGCAAGCCTGATGGGCGTGAACCCGAACTTCGTGATCTCCGCGACGTTCATGATCGGCTCCGCGCTCGCCGCGCTGGCCGGCGTGATGATCGCGTCCGAATACGGCAACGTGCACTTCTACATGGGCTTCATCCCCGGCATGAAGGCGTTCACGGCCGCGGTGCTCGGCGGGATCGGCAACCTCGGCGGCGCGATGGTCGGCGGCGTGCTGCTCGGCCTGATCGAGCAGCTCGGGGCCGGCTACATCGGCAACCTCACGGGCGGCGTGTTCGGCAGCAACTACCAGGACGTGTTCGCCTTCGTCGTGCTGATCATCGTGCTGGTGTTCCGTCCGTCGGGCCTGCTGGGCGAACGTGTCGCGGACCGCGCGTAACGGAAGGGGAGCAAACAACATGACATCCATTCAACCGATCGAATCGTCGACGTCGCTCGTCGAAGAGCGCAACACCGCCAAGACCGTCGTCATCGGCCTCCTCACTGCCGTCCTCGTGATCGCCGCGCCGATCGTGATCGGCTCGGCCGGCGGCAACTACTGGGTCCGCGTGCTCGACTTCGCAATGCTGTACGTGATGCTCGCGCTGGGCCTGAACGTGGTGGTGGGCTTCGCCGGCCTGCTCGACCTCGGCTACATCGCGTTCTACGCGGTGGGCGCCTATACGGCCGCGCTGCTGAGCTCGCCGCACCTGACCTCGCAGTTCGAGTGGATCGCGGCGCTCGCGCCGAACGGGCTGCACGTGCCGTTCCTGATCATCGTGCCGATCGCGATGGCGCTCGCGGCGACCTTCGGGATCCTGCTCGGCGCGCCGACGCTGCGCCTGCGCGGCGACTACCTGGCGATCGTCACGCTCGGCTTCGGTGAAATCGTCCGGATCTTCATGAACAACCTCGACCGTCCGGTGAACATCACCAACGGCCCGAAGGGGATCACGGGCATCGATCCGGTGCACGTCGGCGGCTTCAACCTGTCGCAGACGCACTCGCTGTTCGGCTTCCAGCTGCCGTCGGTGTACATGTACTACTACCTGTTCGTGCTCTGCTCGCTGCTGGTGATCTGGGTGTGTACGCGTCTGCAGCACTCGCGTATCGGCCGCGCGTGGGCCGCGATCCGCGAAGACGAGATCGCCGCGAAGGCGATGGGCATCAACACCCGTAACGTGAAGCTGCTCGCGTTCGCGATGGGCGCGTCGTTCGGCGGCCTGTCGGGCTCGATGTTCGGCGCGTTCCAGGGTTTCGTGTCGCCCGAGTCGTTCACGTTCTGGGAATCGATCGTCGTGCTCGCCTGCGTGGTGCTGGGCGGCATGGGCCACATCCCGGGCGTGATCCTGGGTGCGGTGCTGCTCGCGATTTTCCCGGAATTCCTGCGCTCGACGATGAGCCCGCTGCAGCATGCGCTGTTCGGTCATGACATCGTCGATACGGAAGTGATCCGTCAGGCGCTGTACGGCCTCGCGATGGTCATCATCATGCTGTACCGCTCGGAAGGCCTGTGGCCCGCGCCGAAGCATGAGGACAAGATCGCGAAACTGGCGAAGCGCAACAGCAAGAAGCCGGTGCGCGCTTAACCTACGGACAAGGGGATAACCACATGAGCGACAAGCAAATCCGACTGTCCGTCTCGGGCGTGAACAAGCGCTTCGGCGGGCTGCAGGCGCTGTCCGACGTCGGCCTGCAGATCAAGGAAGGCGAGATCTACGGGCTGATCGGCCCGAACGGCGCCGGCAAGACCACGTTCTTCAACGTGATCACGGGCCTCTACACGCCGGACTCCGGCGACTTCAAGCTGGACGGCCAGAACTACACGCCGACGGCCGTGCACCAGGTGGCCAAGGCCGGCATCGCGCGCACGTTCCAGAACATCCGCCTGTTCGGCGGGATGACGGCGCTCGAGAACGTGATGGTGGGCCGCCACGTGCGCACCAAGCACGGGCTGCTCGGCGCGGTGTTCCAGACGCCGGCCGAACGCCAGGAAGAGCGCGAGATCAAGGAACGCGCGATCGAGCTGCTCGACTACGTCGGCGTGCTGCAGTACGCCGACTACACGTCGCGCAACCTGTCGTACGGTCACCAGCGTCGTCTGGAAATCGCCCGTGCACTGGCCACCGACCCGAAGCTGCTCGCGCTCGACGAGCCGGCAGCCGGGATGAACGCGACCGAGAAGGTCGAACTCACGCGCCTGCTCGACAAGATCCGCTCGGACGGCCGCACGATTCTGCTGATCGAGCACGACGTGAAGCTCGTGATGGGGCTGTGCAACCGGATGACGGTGCTCGATTACGGCAAGGTGATCGCCGAGGGTCTGCCGCAGGACGTGCAGAAGAATCCGAAGGTGATTGAGGCATATCTCGGCGCAGGGGTGCACTGATGGCAGCGGCAATGTTGAAAATCAAGGGCTTGCAGGTCAACTACGGCGGCATTCAGGCCGTCAAGGGCGTTGACATGGAAGTCCGTCAGGGCGAGCTCGTGACGCTGATCGGTGCGAACGGCGCCGGCAAGACCACGACGATGAAGGCGATCACGGGCCTGAAGCCGTACTCGGCGGGCGACATCGAGTACGACGGCACGTCGATCAAGGGCATCCCGCCGCACGAGCTGCTCAAGCGCGGCCTGGCGATGGTGCCGGAAGGCCGCGGGATCTTCGCGCGGATGTCGATCATCGAGAACATGCAGATGGGCGCGTACCTGCGCAACGACAACGAGCAGATCAAGAAGGACGTCGACCGGATGTTCGGCTTCTTCCCGCGCCTGAAGGAGCGGGCGACGCAGCTCGCGGGCACGCTGTCGGGCGGCGAGCAGCAGATGCTGGCGATGTCGCGCGCGATTCTGTCGAAGCCGAAGCTGCTGCTGCTCGACGAGCCGTCGATGGGTCTGTCGCCGATCATGGTCGAGAAGATCTTCGAAGTGGTGCGCGAGATCTCGAAGGAGGGCATCACGGTGCTGCTGGTCGAGCAGAACGCACGCCTCGCGCTGCAGGCGGCCGACCGCGGCTACGTGATGGATTCGGGCATGGTCACGATGGAAGGCGACGCGAAGCAGATGCTCGACGATCCGAAGGTGCGCGCCGCGTATCTGGGCGAGTAAGCGATCGAATGAACGGGCCCGGCCGCGCATGGCGCAGCCGGGCTGTCGAAAAGCCGTCACGGGAAACCGTGGCGGTTTTTTTTCGTGTGGCGGGTCTGATCGTGCCGACCGACGCGCTCGGCGATCCGCTGCCGGACGCGGGGCCGATCGCGCGCCGAATCGCGCCGCGGCCGGCGGCGGTCTTACGCGGCCGGCAGCGTCTTGCCGAACGAGATGCGCTCCTCGACGCGATAGCCGAGCGCCGCGTAGAAGCGGCACGCGTCGTCGTTGCCGGGCAGCACCTGCAGGTTGATCTTCAGGCAGCCGCGCGCGGCGAGCGCGCGTTCCGCATGCGCGATCAGCGCGCGGCCGACGCCGAGCCGGCGCGCGTCGTTCGCGACGCCGAACGAGTAGAGCCAGCCGCGATGTCCGTCGAAACCGGCCATCAGCGTGCCGACGACGCGCGCGCCGCTGGTCGCGACGAAGAACAGTTCCGGCTGCGTCGCGAGCTTCAGCTCGATCGATCGCAGCGGATCGCGGTGCGGCGGCGCACCGGCTTCGTCGTACTGCGGGAACGCGTCGCGCCATACCGCGAGCACGGCATCGGTGTCGGCGCGTTCGAACGGGCGGATCGCGACAGCATCGGCGGCGGCATCCATCGCGGTGGCCTCCTTACAGCGTGTCGAGGATCGACCGCAGCATCGCCATCATCTGGTCGATCTCGTCGGTCGTCACGTTGAGCGCTGGCATGAAGCGCAGCAGGTTCGGCCGTGCGGCGTTCAACAGCAGGCCGTCGGGCTGCATGTCGCGCGCCTTCTCGACGATCTGCGGGCCGATGTCCTTGCCGAGCAGCAGCGCGCGCAGCAGGCCTTCGCCGCGTTCGCCCTCGAAGCCGCGTTCCTCCGACAGCTCGAGCAGCTTGCGCTTCAGATACTCGCCGCGCGCGCGCACGCCTTCGAGGAAGCCGGGCGCGACGAGCTGCGAGATCACCGAATAGCCGACCGCCGTCATCAGCGGGTTGCCGTTGTACGTGCCGCCCTGGTCGCCGGCCTCGAATACCGCGACGTCGGCCTTCGACAGCAGCGCGCCGAGCGGTGCGCCGCCGCCGATGCCCTTCGCGAGCGTCATGATGTCCGGCTCGATGCCGGACAGCTCGTACGCGAACAGCGTGCCCGCGCGGCCGCAGCCGCTCTGCACTTCGTCGACGATCAGCAGCAGGTTGTGCTGCTTCGTCAGCGCGCGCAGCGCCTGCATGAATTCGCGCGTCGCCGGGATCACGCCGCCTTCGCCCTGGATCGGCTCGAGCATCACGGCGACGGTCTTGTCGGTGATCAGCTTCTCGACCGAGTTGATGTCGTTCAGCTCGGCCTTCGGGAAGCCCGGTACCTGCGGCGCGTAGATCGTGTCCCAGCCCGGCTTGCCGCTGGCCGACATCGTCGCGAGCGTGCGGCCGTGGAAGCTGTGGTCGAACGTGATGATCTCGTACGCGCCGTTCTTGAACTTGCGGCCCCACTTGCGCGCGAGCTTGATCGCGCCTTCGTTCGCCTCGGCGCCGCTGTTCGTGAAGAACACCTTGTCGAACACGCTGTGCTGCGTGAGCAGGCCCGCGAGCTTCGCCATCGGCTCGTTGTAGAACGCCGGCGACGGGTTCAGCAGCTTTTCGGCCTGCGTCTTCAGCGCCTCGACGATGCCGTCGTTGCAGTGGCCGAGGCTGTTGACGGCCCAGCCCTGGATGAAGTCGAGATAGCGCTTGCCCGTGTGATCGTAGAGCCACGAACCCTTGCCGTGCGTAAACACGATGTCGGGGCGGTTCGTGATGTACATCAGCGAGTCGATCGGGTAATCGTTCAGGGGCATGGCAGCAGACTCCAGCGGGCGTTGAAAGGGAAACGGGCAATAAAAAAGCCACGGAAGGCCGTGGCTGGTGGGTCGAACAGCTTGTGCGTAACCGGTGAAGCGGAGGAGGGTTACGCGCGAGTCCGTGACGAGCCGGCGGCATCCGGGCGGAGCGGCGAGCGGCGACGTCGGAGAGCGGACAGGAAGCGGTTCATGTGCGCAAGCATAAGGCATCCCGCGCCCCACTGTAAACCGCCGCGATGCCACGGATGTGACACGGGCGGCGCGCAGCGGGGCGCGTTCAGGCGCCCGGCGCTCAGACCGGATGCGCGAGATCGGCGGCGCTCGTGAACGAGTCCGCGTAGAACTCGTCGGCCGGCAGCGCGTGGTGCTGCGTGAAATCGCGCTGCGCGGATTCGACCATCACGGGCGCGCCGCACGCGTACACCTGGTGGCCGGACAGATCGGGCAGGTCCTCGATCACCGCGCGATGGACGAAGCCCGTGCGGCCGGTCCACTGGTCGGCGTCGTCCGGTTCGGAGAGGACCGGCACGTACTTGAAGTTCGGGATCTCGCGCGCCCATTGCTCGGCGAGCTCGGCGAGGTAGATGTCCTTCTTGCGGCGCGCGCCCCAGTAGAGCGTCATCGGGCGCGTGATGCCCGAATGCTTCACGTGCTCGATGATCGCCTTGATCGGCGCGAAGCCGGTGCCCGACGCGAGCAGCACGATCGGCTTGTCGGAATCCTCGCGCAGGAAGAACGTGCCGAGCGGGCCTTCGAAGCGCAGGATGTCGCGCTCCTTCATCGCGCCGAACACGTGGTCGGTGAACTTGCCGCCCGGCATGTGGCGGATGTGCAGCTCGATCGGGCCTTCCTCGTGCGGCGCGTTCGCCATCGAGTAGCTGCGGCGCGAGCCGTCCTTCAGGATGAACTCGACGTACTGGCCCGCGAGGTACTGCAGGCGTTCGTTGGCAGGCAACTGCAGCTTCACGACCATCACGTCGTCCGCCTTGCGTTCGAGCGCGGCGATGCGGCACGGCAGCTTCTTGACCTGCACGCCGTCGACGCCGGCGATTTCACGCACGTCGATCTCGAGATCGCATTGCGCCTTCGAGCAGCACAGCAGCGCGAGGCCGCGCGTGCGTTCGTCGTTGGACAGCGCCGACGCGGCGTGCGGGCCCTGTTCGATCTGGCCCGACACGATCTGGCCCTTGCAGGAACCGCACGCGCCGTTCTTGCAGCCGTACGGCAGGTGGACGTTCTGGCGCAGCGCGGCCGCCAGCACGGTTTCGTCCGACTCGACCTGGAATTGCCGGCCGCTTTGCTTGAGAGTGACGTTGAATGCCATAGAACCAAACTAGAACAAAATGGGGGGACCGTGCATGTCGCGCACGGCAGCTACAATGCAAAACCGTTGCGCGTCGCGCAACGGCGGCTACTGAATCTCGCAACCAACATGATCGCGACACGAATCCTGCGCCGGCCGCGCGTATTGATCGTCGGCTGCGGCGACGTCGGCATGCGCTGCGTCGCGCAATGGCGTGACGCGCGCCCCGACCTGCGCATCCTCGCGCTGACGAGCCACCCGGCTCGCCGCAGCGAATTGCGCGCCGCGGGCGCGACGCCGATCGTCGGCGATCTCGATCGCCCGGCGACGCTCCGTCGCCTCGCGGGCGTCGCCCGCACGATCCTGCATCTCGCGCCGCCGCCATCCGACGGCCGCGACGACCGGCGCACGCGTGCGCTGATCGCCGCAACGTCCATGCCCGCGCGTCGGCCGTCTCCGACGGCACCGGCGGTCGGCCGGCTCCGACGGCTGCGCACCGCGGCGCGACAGGCCGGCGCGCCCGTTCGGGCAGCGCGTATTGTACCCGACGGTCTTCGCGCGCCGAGGCTCGTCTATGCCAGCACGACGGGCGTCTACGGCGACTGCGGCGGCGCGCGCATCGACGAAACGCACCCGCTGCGCCCCGCGAACCCGCGCGCGTTCCGGCGCGTGTCGGCCGAGCGGCAACTGCGTGCGGCGACGGTGCGCGGCGTGCTGTCCGCGCGCATCGTGCGCATTCCGGGCATCTACGCGGCGAACCGTCTGCCGGTCGCGCGGCTCGAGCGCGGCACGCCGGCGCTCGAGCCGGCCGACGACGTCTACACGAACCACATCCACGCGGACGATCTCGCGGCGATCCTGCGTCGTGCGGCCGAGCGCGGCAAGCCGGCGCGCGTCGTGCACGCGTCGGACGACACCGAACTGCGGATGGGAGAGTATTTCGACCGGGTCGCGCAGGCGCTGGGTCTGCCGAGGCCGCCGCGCGTGAGCCGCGCGGACGCCGAACGCCTGCTCGAGCCGACGCTGCTGTCCTTCATGCGCGAGTCGCGGCGCCTGTCCAACGCACGGCTCAAGGCCGAATTGTGCGTGACGTTGCGCTATCCGACCGTAGACGATTTCCTTCAAACGCTCGCGCCGGGCAGCGCGTCAGGTGAGCGCCGGTAACGCCTCGATCAGCAGGAAGCACAGCAGCGCACCGATCAGCGCGCCGATCAGGTTCGGGTGATATTTGTGCTTCAGATGCATCGTGGCCAGCAGCCCGCCGATCACGATGACGCCGATGACCGCGAACGCGATCATCACGGACGACAGTTCGAAAGAATGGTTGATGTTCATGATGTCTCCCCCTGCATCGCCGCTCTTGCAGCTTGTGATTTCAGTATAGCGGGGGAACCTGCGGCCGAGAGGCGGCCGGACACCGAACGGTCGTGCGGATTTTCCCTTACAGGGTTTCGACGGGATTGCGCAGCGCGGAAAGGTCGGCTTCGTCGAGCCAGCGCCATGCGCCGGGCGCGAGATCGGCCGGCAGCGTGAAGCCGCCGATCCTTTCGCGGTGCAGCAATTCGACGCGGTTGCTCGCTGCCGCGACCATCCGCTTGACCTGGTGGTACTTGCCTTCGAGGACGGTCAGCGCGAGCGTGTGCGGGGTGCGGGCGTCGGCGGCGACGGCCGCGATCGGCTTCGGCTCCCCATGCAGTTGCACACCGGTGCGCAGCGCGTGCAGTTGCGTGTCGTCGAGCGGGTGGCGCACGGTCGCGACGTAGGTCTTCGGCACCTTCCGCTTCGGCGACGTGTACGCGTGCACGAACTGGCCGTCGTCCGACAGCAGCAGCAGGCCGGTCGTGTCCTGGTCGAGCCGGCCGACGCACTGCACGCCGCGCGCGACGAGCGGCGCCGGCAGCAGGCTGAAGACACTCGCATGGTGCTGCGGATCGCGCGAACACTCGTAGCCGGCCGGCTTGTTGAGCGCGAGATACGCGCGCGCATGGAACGGCCATGCGGCCTCGTCGACCTCGAACACGAGGCCGTCGGTGTCGAAGGTGGCGTCCGGGTCGGTCGCGGCGGCGCCCGCGACGGCGACGCGGCCCGCCTCGATCAGGCCGCGGCACTGGCGGCGCGAGCCGAAGCCCTGGGTGTAGAGAATGCTTTCGAGATCCATAGCGCGCGCATTCTATCAAGCGGCGGCGTAGGGCCGGCATGAACGCGCATGCGCTGGTAAGCTGCCGGAACGCCGTGCGGTGCGCGGCGCCCGCCCATTCTTCACGGACAGTTCATGCGTTTCGATTCATTCCCGTTCGGCCGCCACGCGGCCGCCGTCATCGTCGCAGCAACCGTTTCGTCGGCCGCGTTCGCGCACGCGCATCTCGCGAAGAGCGACCCGGCGTCGGGCGCGATGCTGGCTGCCGCACCGGCCGCCGTCACGATCGACTTCACCGAGCCGCTGGAGCCCGCATTCAGCTCGATCGTCGTCGTCGACGCCGACGGCAAGACGGTGTCGAACGGCCGCGCGCGCATCGACGCGTCGAACCGCAAGCGCATGACGGTGCCGCTCGCGGCGCTCGCCACCGGCGCGTACACGGTGAAGTGGGTGGCCGTCGCGACCGACGGGCATCGCACGCAGGGCGCGTACGGCTTCGGCGTGAAGTGACGCAACGGGGGCGGCAGGCCTGTGCCAGGGTTGCTGCCCGCCTCTATCCGACAGGGAGTCTTCCGCATGAATCCGACGACGCTCGACGCACTCGCCGATTTCCCCCGTCAACTCGAAGCGCATTTCGCGGCCGTGCCCGACGGCTATGCGCGCTGGACGCCCGACGACTGGGCCGGCATACCGAGCGAGCATTTCTCGCCGCTCGGGCAGCTCTGCCACGTGCGCGACATCGAGATCGACGGCTATCACGTGCGGCTGCGGCGCATGCTCGACGAAGACCGGCCGCTGCTCGTGTCGATCGACGGCGACGCGCTCGCGGTTCAGCGGCGCTACGACGACGCGTATGCGTCCGACGTGCTCGCGGCGATCCGCGACGCACGGCGCGAGACGCTGGCGCTGCTGTCGCGCCTCACGCCCGAACAGTTCGAGCGTACCGGCGAATTCGACGGCTACGGCTCGCTGACCGTGCGCGGGCTCGTCCATTACCTGTGCAGTCACGACCAGCAGCATCTGGCCGGCATGCAGTGGCTGCTCGGCAAGATCGACGCGGCGCTGTACGCGCGCTGAGCCGGCCGGCGGCCGCGCGATCGACAGCGGAATCCGGCGTCGCCGTCGGTGCGGAAGACCTCCTTGCGCGGCTTCGACTGGATCGATTTTCTGGATAATCCATCCAGCCGCGGCCGGCTGATCGGCGGGGCGCGTGTGCCTACACTCCTAGCTTCGTTCAACGAAAAAAGGAGTCAACCGTGGCAACTCATACGCTCGCAGACAAGGTCGTCCTGATCGCAGGCGGCGCAAAGAATCTCGGCGGCCTGATCGCCCGGGACCTGGCGGGCCACGGCGCGAAGGCGGTGGCGATTCACTACAACAGCGCGGCGTCGCAGGCGCAGGCCGAGGAAACGGCCGCCGCGGTGCGCGCGGCCGGCGCGGAGGCCGAGACGTTCCAGGCGGACCTGACGACGGCGGCCGCGGTCGAGAAGCTGTTCGACGACGCGAAGCAGCGCTTCGGCAAGATCGACATCGCGATCAACACGGTCGGCAAGGTGCTGAAGAAGCCGTTCACCGAGATCAGCGAAGCCGAGTACGACGAGATGTTCGCGGTCAACAGCAAGTCGGCGTTCTTCTTCATCAAGGAAGCCGGGCAGCATCTCGAGGATCACGGCAAGCTCGTCACGCTCGTGACGTCGCTGCTCGGCGCGTTCACGCCGTTCTATGCGGCATACGAAGGATCGAAGGCGCCGGTCGAGCACTTCACGCGCGCGGCGTCGAAGGAGTACGGCGCACGCGGCATTTCGGTGACGGCCGTCGGGCCGGGGCCGATGGACACGCCGTTCTTCTATCCGGCCGAAGGTGCCGACGCGGTCGCGTATCACAAGACGGCCGCCGCGCTGTCGCCGTTCAGCAAGACGGGGCTGACCGACATCGAGGACGTCGTGCCGTTCATCCGCCATCTCGTGACCGACGGCTGGTGGATCACGGGCCAGACGATCCTGATCAACGGCGGCTACACGACCAAGTAACCGGGGGCCGCTTGCGGCCGCGCGGCGCACCGCACTGGCGCGTTTGCGTGGACAATGGACGGGCGCGCAGCCACGAGGCCGCGCGCCCGTTTTCTCTGTGCCGCCGAAGCCGGCCGCGATGCGCGGCGAGCCGGCGGCGACCGTCGTTCGAACCCGGGTTTCCCGCCGATGGACAAGCTGGATCAGGTCAGGATCTTCCTGCAGGTTGCCGAGATGGGCAGCTTCATCAAGGCCGCGCATGCGCTCGACGTGCCGCGCGCGACCGTGTCGGCGGCCGTCCTGCAGCTCGAGACGGCGCTCGGCACACGGCTGCTGCACCGCACGACACGCCAGGTGCAGTTGACTGCCGACGGCGCGCTGCTGGTCGAACGCGGCCGGCGCCTGCTCGCGGAAGCCGACGACCTCGACCGCCTGTTCCGGCGCCGCGACCGCGACGTGGTCGGGCGGCTGAACGTCGACGTGCCGAGCCGGATCGCGCGCCGCGTCGTGGCGCCCGCGCTGCCGTCGCTGTTTCGCCGCCACCCGAAGCTGCAATTGTCGCTCGGCTCGACGGACCGCGCGATCGATCTCGTGCAGGAGGGCGTCGATTGCGCGATCCGCGTCGGGCGGCTCGCGGACAGCAGCCTCGTCGTGCGGCCGCTCGGGCAGTTCACGCTGATCAACTGCGCGAGCCCCGACTACCTGCGCGAATGCGGCGTGCCCGAGCATCCGGATGCGCTCGCGCGCGGGCACTGGGCGATCGGCTATGCGTCGCCGACGACGGGGCGCGAGCTCGGCTGGGAATACTGCGCCAACGGGCAGCGGCACGTGCTGACGCTGCCGAGCCGCGTGATCGTCAACAACGCAGAAACCTATATCGCGAGCTGTATCGCCGGAATGGGGCTGATCCAGATTCCGCGCTTCGACGTCGAGCATCTGCTGGCAAGCGGCGCGCTCGTCGACGTGATGCCCGGCCATCGCGCCGAGCCGATGGACGTGTCGGCCGTGTATCCGCACCGGCGGCACCGCTCCCGGCGGCTCAACGCGTTCGTCGAGTGGTTCGGGGAGTTGATGGCCGATGCATTGAACGGCGCGGGCGCGAGCGGCAGCGGCGATTGAAGGCGACAACGCGCGGGTTTCCGCGGGCCGTGCCGCCGTTCGTCGGCCCGTGAGACGAGCGCGCCGCGGGCGCTCAGGCGGCGAACTGCCGTGTGCGCCCGGTCGCCCGTACCGCGTCGATCAACGCGGCGCCGACGCCCGCGGGCTTCGATGCGAACGCGTAAAAGCGCGCGGCCGGCAGCGCCGGCAGGCCGTCTTGCGGCCCGCACGCGCGCAGGCCGTCGCGCAACTGGCTGCGCGCGAGCGCCGTGACCGCGAAGCCGGCGAGCGCGGCCGACATGCAGCCGGCCATGCTCGCGCTTTCGAACAGCACCCGAAACGGCCGTAGCGCCGCCGCGAGCGCGGACACCGCGGCTTCCCGGTACACGCACGGCTCCGGAAACAGCGCGAGCGGCACGCGTTCCTCGGCGTCGAGCGCCGTATCGGCCGCGAACGCCCACACGAGCGGCTCTTCCCACAGCAGCTCGCCGGGCGTGTCGACCTGTCGGCATTGCTTGCCGAACACGACGTCGAGCCGGCCGAGCGATTGCTCCCGCAGCAGCGACGCGGTGATGCCGACCTTCAGTTCGATCGAGGTGTGCGGATGGCCGTCGCGGAACGTGCGCAGCACCTGCGGCAGCCACGTGCAAGCGAAATCCTCGGACGCCCCGACCCGCAGCGGCCCGTGCGCCGGCGCGCCGCGCAGCCGGGCGCGCACTTCGCGCTCCATGTCGACGATGTTGCGCGCGTACGCGTACAGCGTCTCGCCGGCCGGCGTCAGCGCGATCCGGCGGGTCGTGCGCGCGAGCAGCACGGTGCCGGCCGCCTGTTCGAGCCGCTTGATGTGGCCGCTGACGGCGGACGGCGTCAGCGCGAGGCGCTCCGCGGCCGGCGCGAACCCGCGGCTGTCGACGACTTCGAGAAACGTGCGCAGCAACGCGATGTCGAGCGCGGTCGAGGCGGGCGAGGGCGACGGTTCCATGGATCGATTCGACGCAATATATGAGTAATGAATGATGATACTCCGTGAATCGTGATGAAAGGCCGGCATACCATCGTATGTTCAAGCCCCTTTGGCGGAGTACACGATGACGACCTATGCGCATGCGACGACCGCGTCGCTCGACATTGCCTATCTCGAATGGAACCCGCGCGGCGAACGCGTGGCCATGCTGCTGCATGGCTGGCCGGACAGCCCGGTCGGCTGGGAGCCGGTGGCATCGGCGCTCGCCGCGCGCGGCTATCGCGTGCTGGCGCCCGCATTGCGCGGCTTCGCGCCGACGCGCTTTCGCGACGCGTCCGTGCCGCGCAGCGGCCAGCTCGCGGCGCTCGGGCGCGACCTGCTCGAATTCGTCGATGCGCTCGGTATCGAGCGGCCCGTGCTGGTCGGGCACGACTGGGGCGCCCGCGCGGCCGCGAACGCGTGCGGGTTGCAAGACGGTGTTGCATCCCAGCTCGTGATGCTGTCGGTCGGGTACGGCACCAACGATCCCGCTCAGCCGCTGTCACTGCAGCAGGCGCGCAACTACTGGTATCACTGGTTCATGGCGACGCCGCGCGGCGAGCAGGCGCTGCGCGACGATCGGCGCGCGTTCGCGCGCCTGATGTGGGATACGTGGTCGCCGCCGGGCTGGTATCGCGACAGCGATTTCGACGCAGCGGCCGTCGCGTTCGATGGGCCCGACTGGATCGACGTCGTGCTGCATTCGTATCGGCAGCGCTGGGGCTTCGCGCCGGGCACGCCGGCCTATGCCGACGACGACGCGCGGCTGAACCCGGCGCCCGTGCTGGCGGTCCCGACGCTCGTGCTGCACGGCGGCGCGGACGCCTGCAATCATCCGGACAGCTCGGCCGGGCGCGAGCGGTTCTTCGCCGGGCGCTACGCGCGGCAGGTGCTGGACGGCGTGGGGCACTTCCCGCAGCGGGAGGCGCCGGCGGCGGTCGCGGACGCGATTCTCGGGTTCTGCGAGCCGGGTTGACGCGCGCCGGCCGGCCCGGCGCGCGAAGGATCAGCCGCCGACGCGCGGCGCGAGCAGGTCGGCGAGCCCGATGCTCCTGAACATTTCGCGGCGAATGCGATCGCCGACGCGGAACACTTCCTCGGCACCGTCCTGCGACGGATCGACGAACACGCGGTAGGGGCGCTTGCCGGCCGGCGCCGCGACGAGCTCGGCAATCGCCGTGGCGACGGCGCCGGCGTCGGCGTCCGCCGGCTCGAGCGCGGCGAGGCCCGTCAATGCCTGGTCGGCGACGCCCGCGTACGGCCCGCTGTCGTAGGCGGCCTGCACGGCGGTATCGGCCGGTTTGCCCGCGTGGAGAAAGTGATTCGTGCCGCGGGTGAACGCGCCCGGCACGACGATCGACGTTTCGATGCCCCAGCGGGCGAGTTCGGCCGCGTAGGACACCGCGAGCGAGTCCATCGCGGCTTTCGCGGCGAAGTAGGGGGCGAGGAACGGCGGGGTGCCGCCGCGCGCCGACGAGGACGACACCCACACCAGCAGGCCGCGGCCTCGACGGCGGAGGTGCGGCAGCGCCGCGCGGTTCACGCGCTGGGTCGACACGACGTTGACGTCGTAGAGCTGCGCGAGCTGTTCGGGCGTGAAGGCTTCGGCCGGCCCGAACACCATGTGGCCGGCGTTGTGAACGACGACGTCCAGACGGCCGTGGTCGGCGATCACGCGCTCGATTGCGGCATCGACCGATGCGTCGTCGCCGACGTCGAGTTCGATGGTGCGCAGATCGACGCCGTGTTCTTGCGCATAGGCGGCGACGGCGGCGGCGCGCGGCGCGTTGCGCCCGGCGAGCTCGCGCATCGACGCGTAGACCGTGTGACCGGCGCGGGCGAGCGCCTGGGCCGTCAGCAAGCCGAAGCCGCTGGACGCACCGGTGACGAGGACGACTTCCTTCATGAGCGATCTCCTGGCGAAAAGACGAATGGCCGCGAGCGGTCGGTCAGCACATGCCGCCGTTGGCGCGCAGGATCTGGCCGTTGATCCACGCGCCGTCCGGGCCGGCGAGGAATGCAACGACGCGCGCGATGTCGTCGGGCTGGCCGAGCCGCTCGAGCGGGTTCAGCTTCGCGAGCCGATCGACGAGTTCGGGACTCTTGCCCTGCAGAAACAACTCGGTCGCGACGGGCCCCGGCGCGACCGCGTTCACGCGGACGCCGCGCCCGCGCATTTCCTGCGCCAGCACCTGCGTGAGGCTTTCGACCGCCGTCTTGCTGGCGACGTACACGCCGTAAGTCGGCATGCGCATGCCGATCACGCTGGTCGACAGGTTGATGATGCGTCCACCGTCGCGCACCCGCCTGGCCGCTTCGCGGCAGACGTTGAACGTGCCTTTCACGTTGATCGCGAACGTTTCGTCGAACAGCGCATCGTCGCAGTCGGCGATGGCCGCCAGCTTCATCACGCCCGCGGAATTGACCACCACGTCCAGGCCGCCGAATGCGTCGTGGGCGGCGTCGAACAGCGCGGCCACGGCCGCCGGGTCGGCGACGTTCGCCTGCACCGCGACGGCATGGCCGCCGTCGGCGACGATCGCGTCGACCACTTCGCGAGCCGGGCCGGCGCTGCCGGCATAGTTGACGACGACCCGGAAGCCGTCCCGGGCAAGCTGGCGGGCGATTTCCGCGCCGATGCCGCGCGACGAACCCGTGACGAGGGCGACCTGTTCCGATGTGCTCATGTCCTGCTCCTGGTGAATGGGTGAATGCCGTTCGATCCGGCGACAGGACTACTGTAGGCTTCCTCGATCAATAAAAATAATGAATAATGATAAGTAGATGAATGACTAAAAGTATGTCTCATGGGATTCGACAGCAGGTTGCTCAGTGGTATCGGCGTGCTCTCGGCGGTGATCGAGGCCGGCACCTTCGCGCGGGCGGGCGAGGCGATGGGGCTGACGCAACCGGCGGTGAGCCGCGCGGTCGCGCGGCTGGAAGAGCGGGTCGGCATCCGGATCTTCAATCGCACGGCGCGCGCGATCACGTTGACTGACGAAGGGCGACGCTTTTACGAGGCGGTCGCGCCGCTGCTGGCCGGCATCGAGGAGGCCGCGCTCGACGCCGGCCAGTCGAAGGCACGCGTGAGGGGGCGGCTGCGGGTCAACGTTGACGGCACGTTCGGCCACTACGTGCTGGCGCCGCGGATGGCGGAATTTCTCGACCGCTTTCCCGATCTGTCGGTCGAGATCAGCGTGCGGGACCGGATGGGCGACCTCGTCGCCGACGGCTTCGACGTGGCCGTGCGCTTCGGCATCCCGGAGCCGTCGTCGTATCGAGCGCGACTGCTGCTCGAGACGCGCGTGCTGACCTGCGCGTCGGCGGCCTACGTCGCGCGTCACGGCGAGCCGCGGCACCCTCGGGATCTCGCGGACGGTCACCGGTGCGTGCTGATCCGCGATCCGGTGACGGGGCGACCGTACGGATGGGAATTTCATCGCGGCAAGGAAGTCGTGCCGGTCGACGCCGCCGGCAGGCTGATGGTCAACGATACGGGCGGGCTGCTCGGCGCGTGCCTGGGCGGCGTCGGCATCGCGCAACTGCTCGAGCTCTATGCGCGGGACATCCTCGCCGAAGGGCGGTTGGTCCTGCTATTACCGGAATGGACCGACGAGACCTTCCCGCTTTACGCGTATCACCACGCGTCGAACCTCGTCGCCGCGAAGGTGCGGGTGTTTCTCGACTTCGTTCGCGAGTTGACGGGCTGAGGACGGCAGGCCGCTGTCGGTCACTCGACGCGGTGAGGAACGCGCGGCCAAAACAAAAAACCCGCGAAGCGGCGAGCTTGCGCGGGTTTCGACAGTGGCAGCACGGGATGCTGCGAAAGACTGGTGCCAGGGCCGGAATGAAATAATTCTATGTGAGGCCCGTAGTATAAGGGTGTTGCTTGTGTGGTGTTGCTGAGTTGCCCCCAGAGTTGCCCCCCGCGCTTCTGGCAGCCGCAGAATTCATATCGCTCTGCTGCGTGTGCCGTTCGGGCGAGGTCGTTCAGAAGATATCAACAAGCGTATCAGCGTAGGCTCGATCAGTCGAAGGCCGGTGCCGTGCGGAACGTTGCTGTGCCGCCGGAAGCAAAAATATCTGGAGATTTGGAGATAGACGGTTGTATCGGCCTGTAAGCCTTGTCTGGCAAGGCTGTGGTTATCTCCAAGTCTATCTCCAAAGTACACATTTTCTTGGAGATAAAGTTGGAGACAGACTGCTGAGCTATGGCGTCCGCACGACGACGTTGAGAGTTGCCCTGCCTTCTGGAACGCTGCGCGCAAAGAACGCCCCGCGCGCCCACACCCCCGAGCCGGCGTTACGCTAGAAAGTTACTTTGCAACCGTCGCATCACGTCAGTGATCGGCACGAGGACGCGCGGCATAATCGCGACAAGATTGATTCGGGGGCTGGCTGGCCGCGCAGCGGGTGCACATCACACCTGCGGTGGACTCGTCGCCGTCAATGCTTCTGCTACTTGCCACAGGCGAACCGAATCCGCGCTCGTGGCGGATCGGGGCTGTTTGGCAACGTGCGAGTTCCCGACGAGCAGAAAGCGGGGGCCGTAGAATGCGCCCTGAGTCGCTGTGGGGTCGACTGCCGCCTGCAAGAGCGAGTCCGTGGCCCATTTCACATCCATGGACGGTACAAGTCGGAACGATAGCCTCTTGCGGGTTGAATCAGTACCCATATTCGGACCGGTCGTCTGAAGGTTGGTGCGTGTATGGCCTGGATGGGCACTCGTACTGAGCAGGGGCCAGCCACGCTCGCGCGCAATTTCTGCCAATCGATTTGCCAACAGCAGGCAGGCTAACTTGTACTGCGCATACGCCGTCATGGGCTTGTACGACCTTTCGCCTTGAAGGTCGTCGAAATTGATTTTGGCACCAATTGCGGCGCTGCTTGTCATCGTGGCGACGCGAGGAGACTTCGCTCCAAGCAGAAGCGGCAACAGCAGATTGGTCAGTGCGAAGTGGCCTAGGAAATTGGTCGCAAACTGTAGCTCGAATCCGTCGGAGCTCAGTACACGGGTCGGCGGCATCATGATCCCTGCGTTGTTTACGAGCACGTCGAGAGGGCGTCCCTCCTCGAGCAACTGGCGACCAAAATTCCTCACACTCGAGAGGCTTGAGAGATCCAGCGTGCGGACCTCAATCGATGCCCCTGGAAACTCCTTGCGTATATCCCGGCGGGCGGCATCGCCTTTCGACTCGTTGCGTACAGCCATGATGACGTCGGCACCAGCCGCCACCAATCGCCTAGTCGCCTCCTTGCCGGTGCCGCTATTGGCTCCGGTAATTACAATACGGCGCCCCCGCTGATCAAGAGGTTTGTACATTCGCGTTTCTCCTATGAGTTCATTCGATAAAGCGGGGCTCTGACGCGGACAGCCGGCAGGCGTTCAGCTTCAGCCGACAACGCACGTGCAGCTGAGAAATGGGTCTGGTGTTGGACGGTCCGGGTGGACCCGCAGGGATGACTTCGGTGAAGTACACCGCATAGTGTAGTTTTCTTGGCGAAAAGTAAACTCACCGGTGTAAATTTTCGGCTGCTTAGGCAACCCATCCCGACGTGGCTTAACCACTGCAAGTGGCCGCAAACCGACGAATGCGGCCGGCGGTTACCGACGCCATGCCGCGCAGCTTGGTGATCCATCGCGGCGCTCTCTTCGCGCAATCCGCGATGAACCTTGTCCAGACGTTATTGCGTCAATGGTTAGCGATGCCTGGCGCGGCACGCACGAACTTCCTGCCGGGCAACCAATCGGAAAATTCGCATAGCCTGACTTGGGTGTCCGCTCCCTGAGCCAGACGGGACGCCTCAACGTCTCGCCGTTGACGCAAACCAATGACGCTTCATGGCTGAACCCGGACCGACGATGTAGTTTTGCAGCATCGTTGGTGGCCGTGGTCGCCGACGGCGGAAGTCGACCCATTGTTACCGGTCGGAATCGCATTATCCGGCGTCGGAATTAGAGCCGACAGCAGTCATTGAGACAATAATTCGACGACTAAATGCCCCCACGTCGCGCACATCCCACAGCGATGCTGCCGACAAACCACGCCTTGAGCAATTGAACCGCCTGTTTGGTTCCGGCACTGGCGGGATGGACGAGGTAGTATCCGGCGTCCAAGGCCAGCGCATTATCGAATGGCTCGATCAGTTCTCCACGAGCCAGTTCCGCTTCTACCAGCAGGGGGCCGGTAAGCACAACGCCTTGCGCGCGCACTGCGGCGTCGATCGCCATCAACGACTGGTCGAACCTGATACCGGTAATGGTGTCAATCTGCGAACCGTCGAGACCGCTGAATCGAGCAAGCCACGTGGCCCAGTGCGGGTGTAGCGTGTTATGGAGCAGTGTCGCCGTGCGCAAATCGTCGGGGCGCTTCAATCGGCGCTGCTTCGCGTATGCCGGATGGCAATACGCGCGTGCCTCGTCATGGCACAGCAGTTGAACGGATAGTCGTGCATCCATCCCGTCGAAATGCCTAACCGCGAGATCGACGCCATCCAGTTCGAAGTCGACCATCGTTGTCGATGTGCTCAGGCTCAGCGCAATCCCGGGGTTTGCCTGCAGGAAGTCGGCCATGCGTGGGGCGAACCACTTGGCAGCGAAGCTCGGCGGCATCGACAACCGCACGCCGCTACCGCGACGCTCACGAATGCGATGGCTCGCATGAATAAGCTCTGCCAGGGCGGGTTGAATCTGCGCGAAGTAGGCGCGACCATCCTCTGTGGGCGTTACCTGCCGTATCTGGCGCACGAACAGGGCAACGCCGAGCCATTCCTCAAGCTTCTGAATCTGCTGCCCTATCGCACCAGGCGTCACGTTCAGTTCTCGGGATGCAAGAGTAAAACTGCCGTGCCGCATGGCAGCTTCGAAGGCAGGCAGGGCTTTCAGCGGAGGAGTCGATCGCATAGCTCAGTTTTTCTATTCCATAGTCGACATTAAATCATTTGTAGAGCACACCGGTGCGGAACACAATCGGGACTTCATCCGCTTTCCTGGTGCGCTGACATGAATCCCGCCTATTTCGCCTTCGCCGCCCTCGGGTTCATCTGGGGCACCAACTTCCTGTTCATGAAGTGGGCGAGCGTCGATCTGGCTGCCAGTCAGATCGTCTTCCTGCGCGTGCTTTTCGGCTTCATCCCGCTGCTCACGGTCGCGCTATTCACTAAGGCGCTCAAATGGCGCCATCTTCGGCACGCTCACCACTTCGTGGTGATGTCGCTGCTTGCGACCGTGATTTACTACTATGCGTTCGCGAAAGGGGCCGGGCTGCTGTTCTCGAGCATTGCCGGGATGCTAAGCGGCGCCATCCCGCTTTTTTCCTTCCTGTGCGCATGGGCACTGCTGCGCGAGGAACGCCCGAACGCGCGAATGATCGCGGGCATCGTCTGCGGATTCGTCGGCGTACTGCTGATCGCGCGTCCGTGGAATGCGCACGCGGCTGGCGTCAACCTGCTCGGAGTCGGCTATATGATCGCCGGCTCGCTCAGCGTGGGCTGCTCGTTCGTGTACGCGCGCCGCTTTCTTTCCGGCCTGGACCTCTCACCGCTCGCGCTGTCGACGTGGCAGATCGGCTTCGCACTGGTCCTGATCGGCTGCGTCACGGATTTCCACGGCATCGTGCGTGTGACGGGCGATGCGCGAGCGCTGCTCGGCCTCGTCCTGGGACTCGGTCTGACGGGCACCGGGATCGCTTACATCCTTTATTACTTCATCGTCGGACGGCTCGGAGCAGTGGCCGCGTCCAGCGTGACGTACATTCCACCGGTCGTTGCGTTGCTGATGGGTTCGTGGCTTGCGCAGGAACCGATCGGCGCAGTCGAACTGTTCGCGATGGGCGCAATCCTCGGTGGTGTGTTTCTGCTGCAACGTAGCCGGCAACCACGCGCAGTCGCGGCGCGCGGTCCGGCGAAGGCGGCCGGTTAGGGCCGCAGTGTCGTATGAATGAATGCTTCGATGAAATATCGCGCAGACCGCAATTCGGCATCTCGACAGAAGTTCACGGGCGAGTGGTCGGCGTACCGGTGCCCGATGCCATATGAAGCTGACATCCGTGCCATCGGCGCGCAGCGGTCGGCAAATCTATCCAACTCATACCAGCGTAAACAAACATGTCTTCACGGGTCCCCTCGACCATATTCGTCATCGGTGGAACGGGCGCACAGGGATTGCCCGTCATCCGGGCGCTCGTCGCCGACGGCAAATATGCCGTGCGCGCCTTGAGCCGAGATCCTGAATCGCGACGGGCCATCGAGCTCTCCACTCTTGGGAACGTCTCGATCGTGAAGGGCACGTTTGCCGATGAAGCGGTCCTGCGTGACGGTTTTCGTAATTGCAGCGCAGCGTATATCAATCTCGATGGATTCAACACCGGGGAGAAGACTGAGATTTATTGGGCCATCCGATGCTATGAAATAGCCATCGAAGAAGGAGTCAAGTTCTTCGTATACGGAAACCTCGATTACGCGCTCAAAAGGTCCGGATACGATTCCCGGTTTCGGACAGGCCACTATGATGGCAAGGGCCGCGTAGGGGAATGGATTCTGTTCCAGAACCTGACAAACCGGGACCGGATGGGCGCCGCGCTGCTTACGACCGGTCCGTATATGGAGATGGCCGTCTCGGCAATGACACCAATGACGCCGTCCGTGGAAAGCGGCGTCGTTACGTGGCGGGTGCCACTCGGTGACGGCGCCGTTCCGCATGTAGCGCTTGAGGACTGCGGGTACTACGCACGTTGGCTTTTCGACAATCCGGAGCGTGCGAATGGCATGAATCTCGAGGTCGCGATCGAGCATGTCGAGTATGCGAAGCTTGCCGAGGCGTTCGAAGCCGTGACCGGACATCCCGCGCAATATATTGATACCGACCTCGAAGCATACTGGAGCGGACCGCTCAAGGCCGCAGCCGATTTGCCGTCCGGATATAACGCCGATCTCCGCGACAAAAGTACGATGAGCTTCCGCGAAAACTTCACTGGCTTCTGGAATCTGTGGAAGTACGGGATCGTCAAGAGAGACTACGCATTGCTCGACGAAATTCATCCCGGGCGAATCAGGACGGTCGAACAATGGCTCAGGCGCGAAGATCAGTTGGGACGAGCACTGGGCAACGGAGGCCTCTGGGAACGGGTTCAGCCTGAAAATCTGCTCAGATCGCCGCCTGTCTTGAAGCTGTCCGAAGACAAGAGGAAGGGCGCGTTATAAGTTCCTCGCGAACTTCTGGCTCAACTGCAAAACGCCTCACTACTTGCCACGCGTTTTCTCACGCTGCGATGCCGGCGAAGATCGTCGACGCTCAACGTCCGAAGCTGTCGGCAAGGCGGCCAACGAGGAACGACATGCCAATGTCCGGACATGGCCGAACTGAGTCAGACAACCTGACACTGTCTGCTTGGTCTGGTCCAGTCCTATACAGATGAGAGACTGGACGCACTTTTGGAGTGCTGCCACTTGGGCAATGCGGACCGATATCCATCCGGAACCGCGCATGCGCCGCCTCGCGCCTTTAAGCTGCTCGCTCCACCACCCAGCGAGCCGGGCTCTAGCAGGGCGTGAGTTGAACGGCGCGCGCGCTTAGACTGCGTCGCGTACCCGCATGATCGTCTGGCGGCTCGTGCCAAATCGCCGAGCAAGCGCGGCCACGCTTGCCCCCGCGTCCAACTCGCGCAGCACGTCCGCCCGCTGCTTGTCCGACAGGGCGGACGGCCGCCCCATCGCCTTGCCTTCCGCCTTCGCGCGAGCGATACCAGCGTGCGTGCGCTCAATCAACAGATCCCGCTCGAATTCGGCCACCGCGTTCAATACCTGCATCGTCATCCGGCCTGCCGCGCTCGTCAGATCTACGCCGCCGAGGGCGAGACAATGAACGCGGATACCGCGTTCGGCCAATCCTTCGACCGTGGCCCGCACGTCCATCGCATTGCGGCCGAGTCGGTCGAGCTTCGTCACGATCAACACGTCGCCTTCTTCCATCTTGACGAGCAACTGCGCAAACCCCGGCCGCTGATCGGCGCTTACGCTCCCCGAAATGCTTTCCGACACAACGCGGCGCTTGTCGACCGAGAAGCCGGCCGCCTCGATCTCGCGTAACTGGTTCGCGGTGGTCTGGTCGGACGTACTGACGCGGGCATAGGCAAAGGTTCGGGACATATCGGGCACTCAATCTGTACGAAATAGATGTCCGAATATAAGGCGATGTCCAAAACATTTCAACCCTTATTTACGGACAGGGCAAAATGCCTCTGTCCGCAAGGGATCGGTTTTGGACTGGCGGATTGGATTGGAGGCCGATTGCCTTCCGGTCGGCCGCGGGGACAGGTAGGAAGGTGCCACTATTCGAACGACAACAACCGACCCGGAGCGGCCGGTCATGACCGATGGCCAACCGCCCGCCACTCAGCTGTTACCAGACATTGGGAATTTCGTGCAAGCGAATAGAGAAGCACATGCTTGCCCTTAAAAGTTGGTATCGTTTATGCTGAATATCCATGGTAATGGTAGATCGTTTCCGACCAACTCTCCAAACTAGCCCCGCCGATCAAATATGCAACATATCTCTGCCTACCTCCTCGAAGCTCGCAGCCTTCCCATTAACGAGGCCGAAAAACTTAAAAATGATGTCACAGGCGTCATTTTTCAATGGTTATCTGACAAAGGTGTGAGCGATCCCACCTGTAACGAAGGTACTTTCAATTCTTTAACGGAGAATGGTCAAGGAAAATTTGCCAGAGAGCGTACAGTCGCGGACGGGGGTGATTTAGAAGAAATTAGGCTAGACGAATTTTCGAAAGCGGGGCAGATATTTTCGACGACACTTACGGTCGCCCGATCGTCATCCGACGTCTCTGTCCATGTGACGCTATCCGTTACAAATACGGTTAGCTTGATCGCGCCGGTATACATTGATCCCCGTTGCCCAGCGGTAGTTCGGCAGTTGCTTGCGCTTGACGTTGGTTGGTCAATGAATGGGAACCGAATACCCATTGGGAAATTCACTCCGCTTGTTGGTGAAGATGGAGCACGGACGCTACTTGACCAACTGCGCTCCAGCAAGCGACGTATGCCAATTGTTGTAGTTTCCAAGAACGACGGAGAGATATTATGGTCGAAATTCGACGAAGCACTTGCATACGATCTAGCTGGGTTGGCGCATGTAGTGACAATCGATGACGAAGCATCTTGGATGCTTACAGATGAGGTTGGGAAGGAAAATTCGTGCTACCTTGGTGCAGTACGGCTCTACTGGCCGGTTACAACTAGCAGTTCTGCTACGGCCCAGTTCTTTGGACGCGTCTGGACCGCATCCGCGCTCTTGTCTAACGACCACGATGGGAAGGGGGCGTTGCGCTTTCGCTCAACTTTGCGCCACAAAGTTATGTCGGTTGCGGCATTGACGGTTGTACCGCCGGCGGAAATTAGGCAGATTAAGAGCGAAGCAGCTCGCTCCAGATTGACGGAACTCGAGAAACGGGCCTCCGCAAATTCTGAGGAACTCGAGATCGCGAAGATGTATCTTGACGATAACGAGCAACTCAAAGCTGATCTCGCACAGGCAAAAAACGATATTGCGATTCTAAGTAATCGTGCTGAAGCGGCGGAATATGCTCTAGAGCAGATCAAGGGTCCCGATCTTGATGCTCAACCAGCAGCCATGGCGCATGTGCCGCCTGAACCGAAGGGCGGCGAAATACGTTATTACAAAAAAGCTCACAGCAAACCTGCTTACGATGTGCTTGTTGAGGTTAAGGACTGCGGCCACACAAGTTGGCAAAGCGCCTCAAAAGCAGAAAAAGCGAAGAAGGGGGTAGAAAAACTAGTAGGAAGAAGCAATTGGAAAAGTATCCAACATTGCGGGGCATGTACTGGTGGAGGAATGTGGAAGGTTCGTTGGTGATATCGCGATTGCTTTCCTGATTGTGAGTTGCCGGATCGGACGCAAACGACCAGCGGCAAGTCCTCTCCTTTTCGGACGACAGCCGTCCGTTGGCTATACAACAGCGGACTTCCGCGTCGGAGCAACGAGAGTCCGCAGTTGGCCGAACCCGGACCGACGATGTAGTTTTGCACGCATCGTTGGTGGCCGTGGTCGCCGACGGCAGAAGTCGACCCAGAACTGCCGCTCGCGATTCGATTGATGGTTGCCCGCCGGGTCGGGGTGGTGAGGGTTGCTGGTTCATACATACTCCGTCACTGGAGACGCATCACGGCGACAAGGTGATGGAAAACAAGGACGCGAGCGTTGCTACCGGTCGATTTAGTGCGGGTATCCACCCGTTGCGCAGTCTCTGGAGCCGGATGCGCAACTAATTATTCAAAAAACCAGACAGCGAATGTGCAAATGCACGTGCCTGCTCATCGTATGTAGTGCACAAGTGCAGGAACATTTCCTCTTGTGACACGATCCTGTTTCGAATCAATGCGGCGTATAAATTCTTTCCATCTGGATTGTCGATGCCCGGGTTTTCTTCCGTAGATAAACGCGGCCAGTATTTTCCATTCATATATTCGATAAAAATCTGTTTTTCGATGCTATCCCACGGCAGGAACTCGATATTTCTCCGATCTCGAGCGTAGCGAAATCCGCGCTGATCACCGTCCAAAACAGAAATGACGTTATCTTCGGTGGAAAGAAAGTGTTGATCGGAATTTCTGTCCATCAATTTGACTGTATTAGTTCCGCCGCCGATAAATATAATTTTGTATTTGTAAAATGTCCTTGGGAGATATTTTTTGATGGAAAATTCAATGAAATTTTCAAGTACATCGTCTTCGGTGAGGATGTACTTATCCCACCCTGAAAATCCGAATAATAGGCTCTTTGCATAGTTAAAAGAAACGGGTTGAATGTCGAGCACCCCGTCTTGCGACTCGATGTAATGTAGCTCATCGGAGCGTAGGGTTCCCATGATCGCAAGCGAGTGCGTCGTGAATATAATGTTTACCGCATACTTTTGACAGTACAGCCTCAGCTGCTCCGCAAGCTTTGCCTGAGCGGCAGCGTCAAGGGAAATATCAATCTCATCGATAACGATCAGCTTTCTGCCGGAAACGATGTTTCGGTAGAGTGATATCAGAAAATACTCTCCGGAGCTGAGATAGTCTTCCCGGATATATCTACTTTCGTCAAGAATAAGGCAATAGTAAGTTCTCTTCTTGATGGTGATGCAACGCAGATTGTCAAATTTATTGCTGTCGTAGATCGCACCGAGAAGATCGATCAGCTCATCGGGGCGCGTATAATTTTCAATGACGATGTTACGTCGGATTTCGCGGTCGGCATCGCTGATACTCTGGAAAAAGTTGAAACGATCACCATAGGGCATTGGAAGCTCAACTTCGAGGCTATCGCGAAGCTGCTGTGCGACGACTGCTTTGCAGTTGAGGCTCTTAAGTTTAGGGTCGAAAGTAAAGGCGTATTCATACGGATCGCACGAGTAAACGATCTTGCTCGACGTCGAAAAAATACTGTCGATGGCCGTTTTCTTGAATGTATCCGCTATACGAAGATTGCGCAACGCCTTAATAAGAGTGGTCTTCCCAATCCCATTGCGCCCAACGAGGCAGGTGATTCCATTCTCGTCTAGATCAAGAGCTAGCTCTGCCGAGCGGATGTGCTGCACGTTCTCAATTTTCAGGATCAGCTTCATTTTGATCCTTGGTGCATAAGGGTGTCGATTACGGTGACGCCATATTTTTTACGGAGCTTATCGAGGTATGCTGGGTCGACAGTGTTCACGTAGTTCACATAGCCGGAAAGTTGCTCCGTAGCTTTGGCAAGATCTGTATCTGAAAAATCACGGAATTTCGCACTATCCGTAATGTAAAAATGAAGCATCGTCTCGATTTGTCGCTTCAATTTGATGTCGACAGAAACGGCTCCATTCGGTAGTATCACCAAGCCGAGAAGTTTGATTTTCCGGCCAACGCTCGTAATTTTTGTTTTCTCCGGATTGAGTTTGAGTTGAGCTAATCCGACGGACTGAAGCATCACTTCGATAATGGCTGCGAGATTGGTGAGGTCATCCCTGTTTTGCGAAGAGACGATGATGTCATCGGAGTATCGCGTGTAGACCATCCCGTGCTCCGCGCAATAGCCCTCGAAGCGATCGTCGAAGGTACGCAGCACCGCATTGCTGATGAGCGGGGAGGCAGGAAAGCCAATTGGTAAGGCGCCGTCGATCGTAACCAGTTCGATAATGCGATCGACATGATCCAAGAGGTCGGAGATCGGCGTGCGCGCCGCGGCACTCTCAACGACTGCACGCACCATCGTCGAATCAATATTCGGGAAAAAATCCTGGATGTCGGCTTGGAAGAAGTGCTTGTTATGCGCGTGCTTTCTCACGGCCCCGAGAACGTTTACGCCTTTTCGGTAGGAAAACACGACCTGTTCATTGACATCAAGGTACTCGAACAGAAACAGGTTGAGGAAACTATGATAGATCTTCATTGTCTTGTCTGGTGCGTAGACAAGGCGTTCCTTCGACGCTTGGGTTCCGCCCACGTTGAGCGGCTTGTATCGGGAATCCAGGGCTTCGCCTATGAAGTCACGATAGTCGTATTTGCCGTGATACATCGCCCGAAACAGCTCTGCGAGTGGCTTCTTAGTCATGGAGACGAGTGAAGTAAGGTCAACGAACCCGTCTCGCGACACGCGAAACGACCGACCGAGTGCGATTGTGCTGCCGGCATGTACGTACTGCCGATGCAACGCCATCGTCACATAAAAGATGACGGAACGGGTGGCAGAGTGGGAGAGCGAGAAGGTCGCTTTTGACAGCGGTTACAATTTGGGCGGCGGCCTAGAGGAGGCGCACCGCCCAATCGTAAAGTAGATGCAGAGCCGGGAGAGGCCAGACGTGAGACTGGAGATGCTCCTAGTCGCTGGCATGTTGGGAGCTTAACGCAACTCGCCGCCCAGTGCAAACGCTCAGCGGCGCCGGCTGGCCCTGCTGAAGAGGGGGAAGGTCGCGCTCTCAACAATCGAATGACCGCTTGCTGAGTGAAGGGGCCTTTTGAATGCCTGAACAATGCGTCGAACGATTGTCCCATATGGCCGCCGCGGCCGGCCGCCGCCGTGTCACGCTCGACCGGCGCAGGACGACCCAGCTCAGCCGGCGCTAGCTTTGAAAACGCAAACGCGGCTGCTGAGCCACAACGGCCACTTCATGAGCCGACCCCATATGCATTGAGGTCGGTAAGCCGACCTGCTAGAGTCCTTGCCCGAGAACGGTGTTGGATTGCTGTCGGACCGCCCGCGTCCGAGCGGGATCAAACGAGAAGCGGTGTATATGGACGCAGACATTTCATTCAAACATACAGGACTACCGCAGCTTTGCGCCTTTCCAATCATTTCCCATATACCCGGAGTCGAAATGTCGACGGGCATGCACGGGTCCGGTTTCTTCGTCCGGTCTGGTGAACATTGTTTTGTCGTAACATCGCTCCATTGCATTTGGAAGCCCGGACAGTCTCTGGCAGATAACGTTCGTAACTTGCTGATTCCCGCTCCTTTCCGCAAGCATGCCAGAGGACTTAAGCAGCGGGGGCTGATCTCAACGAAGAAAGCGGGCACGCACGGGCGGCGAAAGCATACTACGAACACTGACCGCAGCCCGCGGGGGGACTTCTGGCTTACCTTCAGCGAGGTGCTAACTGCGAAGGCTTTGGAACGCACCGACGAATTTACGCAAAACGGTGAATTCGATATCGCAGTATTGCCATTGACGGGTCTCTCTAGTCGCGCTAGCTCGGCAGTGCTCGCGAATGCGATAAAGTTACCTCCGGCAGGCACTTGGTTTGATAGCGTCGTTGAAAATAACCGAACATCCGAAAAAATAAGGCTTCGCGCGCGGGGCTTTCCCCTCAATGGTACGGAATCGTCAATCGCTTATGAATCAGCAACGATCATTCAACAGGGTGTTCATCTGACAGGGTATGTGAGTGGACCCGGACCGTTTCCGCATTCGATAACTGCCGATTTTGAGCAAGGCAGCCCGGTCTCGGATATAAATGGGTTGAGCGGAGGCCCCGTCTTCCTCAGACTTCCCATTGGAAGGAATAACTTCAATTACTTCCTTGTAGGCGTGATGACGAATGGTCGCACACGGGCATGTACATTTGTGACGGTTCAGTGGGTAACCGATCTCGTCAATAGTTGGGTAGCCGAGCAAGCCGCGATGAAAGTGAATGGGGGCAATCGCACGATATCGATTCGTCAAGAGTCCAAGTTTTGACGGTTCGCGCAGGTCGTGGTCGTTGGGTATGCCGTTCGGGTGGCGGACTTCGCGTTCTGGTTTGCGGGGTGCATGTGATTCCCTCTGGTCGATCCGCCGATATCCAAACATGTTCGCGAATGTCTGTTATCTCAAGCAGAACTCTCTCCTCAAACGTCTGTGCGTAGTGATCGACGAATGAGCGCTCATGGCCGAACAGCGACACCATGTATCGAGGTCTTAGATAATCCGAGACAAACCTTTTATGGGGGCAGACCTTTCGATATAATGACGGTACTTGTTGGCACCTAATCGAACACGGCTCTAGGAATATGTGGGCGATACAAGGGAAAAAGGCGGGGAATGCTCAATCGTTGAACATATTTCGTCGCGCTGACGAGAGGGTGCCGGGGGTGTGCTACCAACACATCCCGCCGGCGATTTTTTGGCTTGGCTGCCTGTTCCATAATTGGAGGAACCACAAGAGCCACCGCGCCTAGGAAACGCATAGCTCTTGTTGGGACGAATGATACCGCGCACGGCGCGCCGTGCAAAGTAACTTTGCAAAGTTACTTTGTGCCTCTCCCGCGAACTTCATTGCGCCCGTACTTTGATAGTACGGGCGCGGTTTATTGCCACCGTTTTCCTCCTTCTTGCGGAACAGGCCATTTCTCAACAGAAAATGGCTCTTAAGATTCTTCGACTTATTGGTGTGTTGGATTGCGTCGGCGTCAAGAAAACGACGCTGTATCGCTGGATTCGTGAAGGCACGTTTCCAGCGCCGGTCCAGTTAGGGGCCAGGAGCGTCGGCTGGCGCGCGCAAGACGTCCAGAACTGGGTCGAATCCCGCCAATCGACGCGGGAGCAAGCATGAGCGCGCCCTCCCTTATGATCGATCGCGGCGGCCCGTATGGTCGGGCGATGGGCGCCGCCGTCACGGCCCGCGACGCTGCGTTCGTGCGTTGCCGCGACGCCCGACTCCGCAAGCTCGCAGGAATCCTCGATGACATCGAGGGCTGCTTCTGGAACCGTGGCGACGACGCCGGGAAGCTCGTTGCGATCGCCGTAACGCTTGCCTCGACGCTCGCGCTCGAAGCCCCGCGTCTGACGACAAAGCAACTTGGCACCGCCTGCGAGAAGTTCGTCCAGGCGATTGCCGCTGCTGAACAGGATTCGGCGAACTATCGTCGTCAACAGTACCAACAGCTGCGGAAAGCCTATCGTGCGCTTTACAACGACTTCGATGCGCAGTGCACGGACGGGACGCGCCGTTTGCAAGTTAGCGCCCTGCTGCGAGGCGTCGCGCTCGGCCAATCACTGGCGCAGGGCAGCTCGCGACTGGATATCGAACAGCTCAAGCTGGCGACCGCTGTGCTCAAGGGGGAGGCCGCCTGATGCTCCCCCAAAGTCGCTTTGCACTAGGCAATACGCGGCGAGGGGCGTCGCGATTTGCGTCGTCCAGCATCGCGCGGTATCCTGTGCGCGTCGCTGAGACAACAGCGGCCCGGGGTGACAGCCGGAATAGTTCCAAGGCGGACAACCGCCTTCGCGCGGTTTTTTTACGTCCGTACACCTTGCGCCTTCTATGGTCGGGCCTTGGTGGGGGTGCGTTCGCGCACGCCGGTTCCCTTGGACGCCGGTCTGTCAACCCTGCCATGTGCCCGGCCACCCCGTTTGACAGCGGGACCGGGTTCGTCAACCCGTCCAAGGAGGTCGCACCCAATGCGCCAGCCCACGCACGCCCGTACCGGGCAGCAATCCCACCTCATTCAATCCATCGTCCGCGCAGCACTGCGCGATGCGGCAACCGCCAGCACGTATCAGGACGCGCTCGACGCAACCGGAGCGGCGCTGGCCGCAATCGCCGCGCTCGTCCGTGCGGAGGTGCGCCATGGCTGACCTGCGCTGCAAGATCGGCGATCTGGCGATCGTCACGAAATGCGATGCGCGCTCGCGTATCGGCATGCTGGTCGAGGTGGCGTCGGCTCGTCCGACGCCCGATCACGATTGGCGTGTGCGGATCTTGGGCGGCCCTGTCTCGGGGCGTAGCGTCTGCGGTCGCCGGTCTGGCGATTTCGCGCACGCGGCCGTCTATGACTGGAACCTCACGCCGATTCGCGGCGAAGCGGAGCTGGATTGCACGGTCGACGTCCGGCACCTCCTCGCGTCGATTCTGGAGGTGCGCCATGTCTAAATACCGCCTGCCGAACGAAGTCACGATGATCGCCATGTGTGCGGCCCATCAGTTCGCCCACCTCGAAGCCCTGTTCGATGCTGTCCGTTCGCATCTTGCGGAGGGCACCTACGAGCGAGCGCTCGTCGACATGGGGCAGAGCGTCGCGAGCCGGTATTCGGCCGAAATGCGCCGCACCGCGCAGCCGGAGGTGTGCCATGACTGACCAGCGCATCCGAACCGCGGTTGTCGACGGATTCGACAACGCACCGCCGTTGGATACGGGCGCACCGATCGAGCTGCAATTCGCCGTCGACCTTGGCGCGATCTGCGCCGACGCATGGCTCGACCTGAAAGGCGACGTGCGACTGCACGACTACGCGGCGCATCAGGCCGCCGCGTTCGCGCGCGGCATGGAAGCCGCCATGCAGGACGCAGGCGACGTCGACGCGCACCGCGTGACGATCAGCCGGCAAGCGTTCGCGGCCGGCCTGATGGGGCGCGTGCAACAGCACCTGTTCGCGGCGCTCGGCCTCGTCACGCGCGAACCGCGTACAACGCACTGAGGGGTCGGTCATGGCAAAGACGAACAAGAATGCCGTGCAACCGCTCGCGTCGCACTTCGTGGCCGAGGTGAACCGCCCCGATCCCACCCGCATCGGGACACGGATCAGCGATGCGATGGAGCTGCTGGACAGCCTGCATTGGGCGGCCGACAAGGCCATGTCCGATGACGACTACTGGCTTGTGCTGAGCCTGTTCCGCGCGTCCCTGCCGTCGATCGGCGCAGCGCTGGAGGCGGCCAACGACGCCCTTGGCGAGTCGCGGCTCGGCCGCTACGTCTACAGCAACGACGTCACGGCCGGCGGGGCGGTTCTGTCGGTGCCTCGCGCGGCCGGCTGACGCTGCGCCGCTAGGCATCGCCGCATCATTCAATTCTTCGCGCGTCGGGTAGCTGCTTGCCCGATATGGACTACTAATCGGAAGCCGACCGACGCGCGTCCAGTGGGAACCTATGAGTAACGCACCCATGTCCGAATTCGAGCGGGCGAGAGTCGCGCTCGGCTATGTTCCGCCCGACGACCGCGACACGTGGCGTCAGGTGGGGATGGCGCTCAAGGCCGAGTTTGGCGAGGAGGGCTTCGCCCTCTGGAACGAATGGAGCCAAGGCGCGCAGAACTACAACGGCAAGGACGCGCGCGATGTGTGGAAGTCGTTCAAAGGCGGCAAGATCACCATCAACACGCTGTTTCACCTTGCCAAGCAAGGTGGCTTCGATCCGCGTGCGCATCGAGCCAAGCCCGTCGATCCAGCGGAACGCGAGCGGCAGAAGGCCGAACGCGCGGCCCGCGAGGCGGCCGAGCTGGCCGAACTGACCGAGAAGCAGCAAGCCGCATCGGCCCTCGCTGAATCGATCTGGTCGGCGGCCGAGCCCGCGCCGGCCGATCATCCGTATCTCGTTCGCAAGCGCATCCCGGTCGACGCGCTGCGCGTCTATCGCGGCAGTTTGTGCATCGGCACGGCCGCATGCGACGGAGCACTGGTCATCCCGGCACGTGACGCGGACGGCAAGCTATGGACGCTGGAGTTCGTCCTGACGGACGGCCAGAAACGCTATCTGCCGAACGGCCGCAAGGCGGGCTGCTTCTCGTTGATCGGCGGGCCGCTATCTTCCGCTCCGTCGACGGTACTGATTGGCGAGGGCTACGCCACGTGCGCGACGCTCGCGGCCGCGACCGGCTATCCGGCCGCTGTCGCGTTCGACGCCGGCAACCTGTACGCGGTCGCGACGGCGCTGCGCGGCCAGTATCCGGACGCCCGCATCGTCGTGTGCGCCGACGACGACCACACGACGAAGGGCAATCCGGGCGTGACGAAGGCTCGCGCGGCGGCCGAGGCCGTCGCCGGCATCGTCGCCGTGCCCGACTTCGGCTCAAACCGTCCTCCGGCCGGCACCGACTTCAACGACCTGGCTGCGCATGTCGGCCCGGATGCGGTAGCCGCCGCCGTGCGCGCTGCGCTCGCACCGGCCGGCTCAGCGGATGCCGGCAGGGGCAAGGCCGCTCCAGCCGTCGCGAAGCCCGCCAAGCGCCCGAAAACGGCCCGCGCGCAGGACGGCAAGTCGCGGTTCGTCGTCGACGACAAGGGCGTGTGGTTTCACGGCTTCAACAATCAGGGCGATCCGCTGCCGCCGCATTGGGTCAGCACGCGTATCGACGTGATTGCGGAGACGCGAAACGAGATGAACAGCGAGTGGGGCTACCTGCTCGAATTCACGGACCGCGACGGCATCCTGAAACGGTGGGCGGTGCCGGCCGGCCTCTTTGCCGGCGACGGCACGGAGCTGCGCCGTATGCTGCTCGATATGGGCGTGAAGCTCGGCGTCACGCAGATCGCCCGCACGCAGATCGCGAACTATGTGCAGATGGCGCAGCCGGACGAGCGCGTGCGCTGCGTGCCGCGCGTCGGCTGGCATCACGGCGCGTTCGTGCTGCCGGATCGCGTCATCGGCACCGGCAAAGAGGCGCTGATCTATCAGGCCGACACGCCGATCCAGAGCCAGTTCAAGGAGCGCGGGACGCTGGACGACTGGCAACGCGAGGTCGCGGCCTACTGCGTTGGCAATAGCCGGCTGCTGTTCTGCGTCGCTACCGCCTTCGCTGGTCCGCTGCTGCACTTCTCCGGGCTTCAGTCGGGCGGTTTCCACCTGCTCGGCACGACGTCCAAGGGCAAGTCGACGGGCGGCGTCATCGCCGCGTCCGTGTTCGGCTCGCCGGACTACGTGCGGAGCTGGAAGGCGACCGACAACGCGCTCGAAGCCGTCGCCACGCAGCATAGCGACGCGCTGCTGATCCTCGACGAAATCGGACAGGTCGAGCCGCGCTTGGTCGGCGATGTGATCTACATGCTCGCGAACGAGTCGGGCAAGGCCCGCGCGTCACGTAGCGGCTCGGCAAAGCCGGTTCTCACGTGGCGGCTGCTGTTCCTGTCGAACGGCGAAAAGAGCGTGTCCGCGCTGATGGCCGAGGGCAACAAGCCCATGAAAGGCGGTATCGAGGTGCGCTTGCCGGCGATCCCGGCCGAGGTCGGCGAAATGGGCGTCGTCGAGAAACTGCACGGCTTCCCGACGCCGGCCGCGTTGATCGAGCATCTAGAGCGGCACGCCGGCATGCACTACGGCACGGCCGGCCCCGCGTTCATCGAGTGGGCGTCGTCGCAGGCCGGCGAGCTGGCCGAGCATCTGCGCATGCGCGTCGACGAGCTGGTCGGGCAATGGGTGCCGGACGGCTCGCATTCGCAGGTCGCGCGCGTCGCCAAGCGGTTCTGCCTCGTTGCGGTGGCCGGCGAGTTGGCGACGGCGCACGGCCTGACCGGCTGGCCGCAGGGCGAAGCGGTCGAGGCTGCGCGTCGCTGCTTCGAAGGCTGGCTCGAACTGCGCGGCGGCACCGGCAACTCGGACGAAGCCGAAGCCGTGCGGCAGGTGCAGCATTTCCTCGCCGCGCATGGCGACAACCGTTTCGTGTGGATGAACCGGGCGCAGGACGACCATCGGCCGAACGTGCCGCATCGAGCGGGCTTCAAGCAGCACGTGAAACGCGACGAGCGGCGAACGCCCATCGCCTCCGATCGCGAGTATTACGCCGAGTTCGGCGGCAAGATGAGCGCCGACGATGCGGAAAGCGTCGAGACGGAATACCTGATCGAAGCGGCCGTGTTCCGCAAGGACGTGTGCGCCGGCTTCGATCACAAGATCGTCGCCAAGGCATTGATGAAGCGGGGCGTGCTGATGCCGCGTAGTGACGGCTATCCGTACCGGCAGGAATACATCCCCGGTCACGGCAAGTTCATGGTCTACCGTGTGCTGCCGTCGATCTTCACGCTTGAGCTGTGAAATGCGCCGCCGCCGTCCGGGAGGGCGGTGGCGGGCATTCCTTTGCGCGGCATTTTTGGCCCGTGCGTCAAAGTTACTTTGAGCGATCCGCTCCAGACGGAACCGGGCCGGCGATGGCCGCGAATCTTGCCGTAGCCGTAACAATCCAGCCCGGTTTATCTCCAGTATCTCCAGCGTTCTCCAAATCGTTTGGAGACACACGAAGCCTTACCCCACAAGGCTTTGCGGCCGATTCAGGCGTTTATCTCCAAATCTCCAACTCGTTTTGCACTGAGCGGGCAGGCGTCGACCGTCTGCGTCGACCACGAAGCCAGACGGGACGCGGCTCTCCGGGATTCCAAGGGCATCGACGACGTGTTTTCGAGGGGGGTGTCCGCGACGCGCCCCGATCGCACATTGTTGCGCCGACCGCAAGTGTCGGGGGGGCGGAAAGCGGGGGACCCTGCGTCTAGGGCAAAGACGCGGGGGCTCACACCCGCGTGTTTTTCCTACTCTCGGCGCGCCTAAGGGGGGTCATATTCATACCGACATGCACGGGACCGACAGTGCGGTGCCAACTCTGAAAAATCGGTGGGAGGCGCGCCGCAAGGGGGTCATACGCGTGGCGGCACGGGTCTATCTTGCCGCCGCGATCGGGATGATTTCCGCCCCGGCTTTGAGCTTGTCGAGGTAGTCCGCCCACTGTTGCATCATCGAACGTCGTGCCTTGATGAATTTTGTTCGGTTGTACGCCCGCCCAAGGCTGTCAGGGACGGTATGCGCTAGTTGGTGCTCGATCACTTCCGGCTTTTCCTCCAACTCTTCATGCAGGATCGTCCGTGCCATTGCCCGGAAGCCGTGACCCGTAATCTCGGTGCGAGTGTCGTAGCCGAGCCGACGAAGGGCTGCATTGATAGCGGCCTCGCTCATCGGCCGATTTCGGTCGCGAGCACCGGGGAACACGTAGACGCCTTCGCCAGTCAGGGCGTGAAGCTCGCGCAAAATCGTGACAGCCTGCGCGGCCAGCGGAACAAGGTGATCCGTTTTCGTTTTGTTGACGAAATAGCGCCATTCGCCTTTGTCGAGGTCGAATTGCGCCCATTCTGCCTTCCGCAACTCGCCCGGCCTAACGAACAGCATCGGGGCTAGCTTGAGCGCGCAGAGAACCGGGAACGTGCCGGTGAAGCCGTCGAACGCGCGAAGCATCTCGCCCACTTTCTCCGGCTCAGTGATCGAGGCAAAGTGTGTTGTCTGCGCGGGCGGGATTGCATCTACCAGATCGCGGGCCGGATCGGCCTTGCAGTGCCCCTCTTTGATGCCGTAGCGGAATACCCGGCTAATCTCGCTGCGGATGCGATGGGCGGTAAATCTGGCTCCACGCCCGTCTACGCGCTTCAGCACGGCCAGTATCTCCGGGGCGTCGATTTCAGCGATAGGGCGCTTGCCGAGCCATGGGAATACATCGTTCTCCATGCGGGCGAGCGTCTTGGCATGCTGCGCTGGCTCCACGGTCGTCTTGCGCTCGGCCATCCAGCCACGGGCGACAACCTCAAACGAATGGGCGGCCGCGAGCAGGCTGGCCCTTTTTTCCGCCTTCTTCGCTTCACCCGGATCGATGCCGGCAGCGAGCTTTTCGCGGGCTTCGTCGCGCTTCTTCCGCGCGGTCGCCAATGTAACTTCCGGGTAGACGCCGAGCGAGTAGCGCTTTTCCTTGCCCCCAAATCGGTATTTGAGGCGCCACCACTTGCCCCCGCTCGGGGCGATTTCCAGATAAAGGCCGCCTCCGTCGAACAGGCGCACGGGCTTGTCGGCAGGCTTGGCGTTCCGGATGGCTGTATCGGTTAATGGCACGGGGGCAACTCCTAACAGGTAAGGCAATTTCGGTTGGGTTGCCCCCCAATGTTGCCCCCGCTTGCCCCCGGCTGTCTACGCACCACACGGCACTTTGCCGGAATGAAAAAACCCGCGAAGCCTTGTGCTGTCGCGGGTTTTGGGACTTCCGGGAATTTCCCGGAACTATGTCATGGTGCCCAGGGCCGGAATCGAACCGGCACGCCTTGCGGCGGGGGATTTTGAGTCCCCTGCGTCTACCAATTTCACCACCTGGGCTTGATCCTGGCCGCGCATGGTCGTACGCGGCTAAACGCGAATTATGGCGGAAAACCGGATGCCGGGCAAGCTGCCCGGCATCCGCACGCAAGTCACTGGCTCAGGTAGACGAAGCGACCCTGCTTCACGACGCCCATCACGCTCGCGCGCTGATCGAGCCCGACGTGATCCTTGTCGCTCGTATTGACGACGCCGTTCGGCACGACGAGTTCGTGCGCGCGTTCGAGCTCGCGGCGCAGCGCCGTGCGGAACGCGGGCGTGCCGGGCTGCGCGGTTTTCAACGCACGGCCGACCGCATCGGCCAGGCGCGGGTACACGCCCGCCGCGTCGCCCGCGAACTGCGTGACCGTGCCGGCGCCGTACTTCGCCTCGTACGCGTCGACGAACGCGAGCGCGGCCTGGCGGGCCGGATGGTCGGCCGGCAGCGTGCGCGCGACGACGACCGGCTGGGTCGGGAACAGCGTCCCGTCGACGTCCTTGCCGCCCAGCTTGATGAATTCCGGCGTCGCGATCCCGTGGGTCTGGTAGACGGGCCCCTTGTAGCCGCGCTCGATCAGCGTGCGCTGCGGCAGCACGGCCGGCGTGCCCGAGCCCGCGATCAGGATCGCATCGGGCTTCGCCGCGATGAGCTTCAGCGCCTGGCCCGTGACGCTCGCGTCGGTGCGGTTGAAGCGCTCGGTCGCGACCACGCGAATCTTGCGCAGCTCCGCGAAGCGCGTGAATTCGTTGAGCCAGCTGTCGCCGTAGCTGTCCGCGAAGCCGATGAAGCCGACCGTCTTCACGCCGTGGTTGGCCATGTAGCGCGTCATCACGTCGGCCATCGCACGGTCGCCCTGCGCCATCTTGAACGCCCAGGTCCGCGCGCCTTCCTGCGGCTCGACGATCGCGCCGGAGCCGACCAGCGTGATCATCGGCGTCTGCGCGGCGGCCACCGCGTCGAGCGCCGCGAGCGCGGCCGGCGTGATGTTCGGCCCGACCACGACGTCGACGTGATCCTCGTCGACCAGCTTGCGGATGTTGCGTACCGCGTTGCCCGGGTCGGACGCGTCGTCGAGCACCGTGACCTGCACGGGCTGCCCGGCGATCGTCTTCGGCCACATCAGGATCGCGTTCTTGCTCGTGATGCCGATCGCGGCGGCCGGGCCGGTGGACGACAGGTCGACGCCGACCTTCAGGTCGGCATGCGCGGCCGCGCAGGCCAGCACGAGGGCGGCGCCGGCGGCGCGGCGCAACGAAGCGGGAAGCCGTGGCAGGGCGGGAAGCGTCATGCGGGAATCTCCGTCGGGCAGCAAAAAGGGGCGCGATATGCGCCCCCTGTGTTTATACACGCGGGCTCGAGAAAACGCCGGGCCGCCCCGGGTTCTGCCGAGCCCCTCGGGGCCTGGGCGCGCTTACAGCTCGTACGATTCGGATTCGCCCTTGAGCGCCTGTTCGATCAGCTTGCGGTTCAGCGTCGGCGACAGCAGCTCGACCAGCGTATACACATAGCTGCGCAGGTAGGCGCCCTGCTTGAGCGCGACGCGCGTCACGTTGCTGCCGAACAGGTGGCCGACCGGAATCAGCCGCAGGCCGCGGTCGCGCTCGGGATTGAACGCGATGTCGGCCATGATGCCGACGCCGAGTCCGAGCTCGACATAGGTCTTGATCACGTCGGCGTCGATCGCCTCGAGCACGATGTCCGGCGACAGCCCGCGCAGCGCGAACGCATGATTGATCTTCTTGCGCCCGGCGAATGCGTCGTCGTACGTGATCAGCGGGTATTGCGCGAGATCGTCCAGCGTGACCGGCTTGCGTTCGAGCAGCGGGTGGTCGGCCGGCACGACGGCCGCGTGATGCCACTGGAAGCAGGGTAGCGACACGAGCTCCTTGTAGTCGGAGATCGCCTCGGTCGCGATCGCGAGATCGGCCTGGTCGTGAATCACCATCTCGGCCACCTGCGTCGGGCTGCCCTGCAGGATCGACAGGTGGACCTTCGGGAACCGCTTCTTGAATTCGGCGATCGCGGCCGGCAGCGAGTAGCGGGCCTGCGTGTGGGTCGCCGCGATGGTCAGATTGCCCTGATCCTGCGCCGCATAATCCTTCCCGACCCTTTTCAGGCTTTCCACTTCCTGCAGGATCCGCTCGACCGATGCAAGGATGATCCGCCCCGGCTCGGTGAGCGAGCGCACGCGCTTGCCGTGCCGCGTGAAGATCTCGACGCCCAGCTCGTCCTCGAGCTCGATGATCGCCTTCGATACCCCCGGCTGCGACGTGTAGAGCGCCTTGGCGGCCTCGGTGAGGTTGAAATTCTGCCGGACGGCCTCGCGCACGAAGCGAAATTGGTGCAGGTTCATTTATAACCCTTCCGCATATCAACAGAATTTTTTAGTCGTTTGAAATATAAGGCGAGTTTATTACGATTCACCGGAGTTTTTCAAATATGGATATCTGTTTTCGTCATTAGCAATCCAGCCGGCAGCGGTTGGCGGCGGTGACGACGGAACGGAGATTCGGGCGCGACGTGGCTAGGACGTCGCGCGGTCACCACGAAAACCCTGGGGTCCCCGAATGTATCAGTACGACCAATACGACCAGACGATCGTCGACGAACGCGTCGCGCAGTACCGCGATCAGGTGCGCCGCCGGCTGTCGGGCGAGTTGAGCGAAGACGAGTTCCGTCCGCTGCGTCTGCAGAACGGCCTGTACATGCAGCGCCACGCGTACATGCACCGCATCGCGATTCCGTACGGCAACCTGCGCAGCGACCAGCTGCGGATGCTCGCGCGCATCGCCCGCGAGCACGACCGCGGCTACGGCCACTTCTCGACGCGCTCGAACATCCAGTTCAACTGGATCCAGCTCGAGGACACGCCCGAGATCCTCGCGAAGCTCGCGTCGGTGCAGATGCATGGCATCCAGACGTCGGGCAACTGCATCCGCAACATCACGGCCGACCAGTTCGCCGGCGTCGCGCAGGACGAAGAGATCGATCCGCGCCCGTGGGCCGAGATCCTGCGCCAGTGGTCGACGTTCCATCCCGAATTCGCGTGGCTGCCGCGCAAGTTCAAGATCGCGGTGTCGGGTTCGAAGCATGACCGCGCGGCCGTGCAGATCCACGACCTCGGCGTGTACCTGAAGAAGAACGCGCAGGGCGAGGTGGTCGCGAGCATTCTCGCGGGCGGCGGCCTCGGTCGTACGCCGATCGTCGGCGCGGTGATCAAGGAAGACCTGCCGTGGCAGCACCTGCTCACCTACTGCGAAGCCGTGCTGCGCGTGTACAACCGCTATGGCCGCCGCGACAACCTGTACAAGGCGCGGATCAAGATCCTCGTGAAGGCGCTGTCGCCGGCGAAGTTCGCGCAGCAGGTCGAGGAAGAGTGGCAGCACCTGAAGGACGGCCCGTCGACGCTCACGCAGGCCGAACTCGACCGCGTGTCGCGGTACTTCCAGCCGCCCGTCTACGAGAAGCTGGCCGACACCGACGCGTCGTTCGAACAGCACCTGCTCGAGAACAAGGCGTTCGCGCGCTGGGTCGAGCGTAACGTCGCGCCGCACAAGGTGCCGGGCTATGCGGCCGTCACGCTGTCGCTGAAGGATCACCGCGTGGCACCGGGCGACGCGACCGACGCGCAGATGGATCTGGTCGCCGACTGGGCCGACGCGTACTCGTTCGGCGAGCTGCGCGTGTCGCACGAGCAGAACCTGATTCTCGCGAACGTGAAGAAGCGCGACCTGTTCGCGCTGTGGGAAAAGGCGAAGGCGGCCGGTTTCGCGACGCCGAACATCGGCCTGCTGACCGACATCATCGCGTGCCCGGGCGGCGACTTCTGCTCGCTCGCGAACGCGAAGTCGATCCCGATCGCGCTGGCGATCCAGCAGCGTTTCGACGATCTCGACTACGTGTACGACCTCGGCGACCTGTCGCTGAACATTTCCGGTTGCATGAACTCGTGCGGTCACCACCACGTCGGCAACATCGGCATCCTCGGCGTCGACAAGGACGGCGCCGAGTGGTACCAGGTGTCGCTCGGCGGCGAGCAGGGCACGGGCCGCAACGGCGCGCGCCTCGGCCGCGTGATCGGGCCGTCGTTCTCGGCGGAAGAAGTGCCCGACGTGATCGCGAAGCTGATCGATACGTTCGTCGAGGCACGCATCGACGGCGAGCGCTTCGTCGATACGTACGATCGCATCGGCATCGCGCCGTTCAAGGAGCGCGTGTATGCGGCGCGCCAGGCAGTGAACGCGTAACCAACCGGGTAGAAGGAATTTGCAGATGGCTTCGATTATCAAGAACCGCGCAGTGATCGACGACGCATGGCAGGTCGTGCGCGCGGCGGAAGACGGTACGCTGCCCGCGGTCGACGCATTGCCGGCCGGCAAGGTGCTGGTGCCGTTCGCGTTGTGGCAGGCCGAGCGCGCGGCGCTCGTCGCCGCGAAGACGAAGGACGAACTCGGCGTGTGGCTCGCGCCGGATAGCGAACCGGCCGATCTCGTGGCCGACTTCGGCGCGATCTCGCTGATCGCCGTCGACTTCCCGCGCTTCGCGGACGGCCGCGGCTACAGCATCGCGCGCCTGCTGCGCGAGCGGCATGGCTGGACCGGCGAGCTGCGCGCGATCGGCGACGTGCTGCGCGACCAGTTGCTGTACATGTCGCGTTGCGGCTTCGACGCATTCGCGGTGCGGGCCGACAAGGACATCCACGACGCGCTGAACGCGTTCACGGAATTCACGCAGCGTTACCAGGGCGCGTTCGACGAGCCGGCGCCGCTGTTCCGCCGCCGCGCGGCCGCGGCCGACACCAAGGTGAGCGCATGAGCACCGCGACCGCCACCGCGCTGACGCCGGAACTCGCCGCGAAGGTCGAGCGCCTCGACGCGCTGCTCGCGCGCATCGGCGAGCGTCACGACAAGGTGAAGTTCGCGAGCAGCCTCGCCGCGGAAGACATGCTGCTCACGCACGCGATCCTGTCGAAGGGCGTGCCGATCGGCATCTTCTCGCTGAACACGGGCCGCCTGCACGCGGAAACGCTCGGCATGATCGACCGCGTGCGCGAGCGCTACGGCTACGAGATCGAGCAGTTCCACCCGCGGCAGGACGCGGTCGACCAGTATGTGGCCGAGCACGGCCTGAACGCGTTCTACGAGAGCGTCGAGCTGCGCAAGTCGTGCTGCCATATCCGCAAGGTCGAGCCGCTGAACCGCGCGCTGGCCGACGTCGGCGCGTGGGTGACGGGCCAGCGTCGCGAGCAGTCGGTCACGCGCGCGGAGCTGCACGAGGAAGAACAGGACGAAGCGCGCGGGATCGCGAAGTACAACCCGCTCGCCGACTGGACGGAAGCCGACGTGTGGGCGTACCTTGACGCGTTCGACGTGCCGGTCAACCCGCTGCATGCGCGCGGCTATCCGAGCATCGGCTGCGAGCCGTGCACGCGGGCGATCCGCCCCGGCGAGGACAGCCGCGCGGGCCGCTGGTGGTGGGAGTCGCGCGACACGAAGGAATGCGGGCTGCACGTCACGACGATCACGCCGATTCCCGCGAATGCCGACGCCGGCGCCGCGCACTGAAAGCCGACAAGAAACCGAATATTGCGCCGCCCGCGACAGCGGGCGGCACGAACCCAGAAGAGAAGGACTGAAATCATGAGCACGACGCTCGAGCAATCCGCCTTTGCCCCGCCCGCCGGCGCCGACAGCCGCATGGGCCACCTCGACTGGCTCGAAGCCGAGTCGATCCACATCCTGCGCGAACTCGTGGCCGAATGCAGCAAGCCGGCGCTGTTGTTCTCGGGCGGCAAGGATTCGGTCGTCGTGCTGCATCTGGCGCTGAAGGCGTTCGGCCTCGGCGCGAACCGCAAGACGACGCTGCCGTTCCCGCTCGTGCATATCGACACGGGCCACAACTACGAGGAAGTGATCGACTTCCGCGACCGCCGTGCGCAGGAGCTCGGCGCCGAGCTCGTGGTCGGCCACGTCGAGGATTCGATCAAGCGCGGCACGGTCGTGCTGCGCCGCGAGACCGATTCGCGCAATGCCGCGCAGGCCGTCACGCTGCTCGAGACGATCGAGCAGCACGGTTACACGGCGCTGATCGGCGGCGCGCGCCGCGACGAAGAGAAGGCGCGTGCGAAGGAGCGCATCTTCTCGTTCCGCGACGAATTCGGCCAGTGGGATCCGAAAGCCCAGCGCCCGGAACTGTGGAGCCTGTACAACGCGCGCCTGCACAAGGGCGAGCATCTGCGCGTGTTCCCGATCTCGAACTGGACCGAACTCGACGTGTGGCAGTACATCGCGCGCGAGAACCTCGAACTGCCGTCGATCTACTACGCGCACCAGCGCGAGATCGTGCGCCGCAACGGGCTGCTCGTGCCGGTCACGCCGCTCACGCCGATGCGTGACGGCGAGACGAGCGAGCTCGCGCAGGTGCGCTTCCGCACGGTCGGCGACATCAGCTGCACGTGCCCGGTCGAGAGCGACGCGGACGACGTCGAGAAGATCATCGCCGAGACGGCGGTGACCGAGATCACCGAGCGCGGCGCGACCCGGATGGACGATCAGGCGTCCGAAGCCGCGATGGAACAGCGCAAGAAGCAAGGTTATTTCTGAAGCACACGAGGACATTCACATCATGAGCATCATCGAGAACACCGAAGACCTCGGCGTGCTGCGCTTCATCACCGCGGGCAGCGTCGACGACGGCAAGAGCACGCTGATCGGCCGCCTGCTGTACGACAGCAAGGCCGTGCTGTCCGACCAGCTGTCCGCGCTGTCGCGCGCGAAGAACAAGCGCACGGTCGGCGACGAACTCGACCTCGCGCTGCTGACCGACGGCCTCGAAGCCGAGCGCGAGCAGGGCATCACGATCGACGTCGCGTACCGCTACTTCGCGACCGCGAAGCGCAAATTCATCATCGCCGACACGCCGGGGCACGAGCAGTACACGCGCAACATGGTCACGGGCGCGTCGACCGCGCACGCGGCGATCATCCTGATCGACGCGACGCGCGTGACGATCGAGAACGGCGTCGCCGATCTGCTGCCGCAGACCAAGCGCCACAGCGCGATCGTCAAGCTGCTCGGGCTGCAGCACGTGATCGTCGCGATCAACAAGATGGACCTCGTCGACTACAGCGAGGCGCGCTTCAACGAGATCCGCGATGCGTACGTCGCGCTCGCGAAGCAGCTCGGCCTGACCGACGTGCGCTTCGTGCCGGTGTCGGCGCTCAAGGGCGACAACATCGTCGGCGCGAGCGAGCGCATGCCGTGGTACGCGGGCGAGCCGCTCCTCGACGTGCTCGAGTCGCTGCCGGTCGAGACGCAGGCGCATGACGCGCTGCGCTTCCCGGTGCAGTGGGTCGCGCGCCAGGACGGCAGCTCGGCCGACGATTTCCGCGGCTACATGGGCCGGATCGAGTCGGGCGAAGTGAAGGTCGGCGATACGATCGTCGTGCTGCCGTCGAACCGCACCGCGACGGTCGCCGAGATCATCGCACCGGTGCCGGGCGGCACCGCGGCCGTGCCGCATGCATTCGCGGGGCAGACGGTGACGATTCGCGTCGAGGAAGACGTCGACGTGTCGCGCGGCGACATGTTCGTCACGACCGCCGAGCCGGTCGAGCCGGCGAAGAAGCTCGAGGCCGACCTGTGCTGGTTCGACGAGGCGCCGCTGTCGCCGCAGCGCAAGTACCTGCTGAAGCAGACCACCAGCACGGTGTTCGCGAAGATCGGCGCGGTCAAGCAGGTGCTCGACGTGCATACGCTGTCGCACGCGACCGACCGTCAGGAACTGAAGATGAACGACATCGGCCGCGTGGCGCTGACGCTGCAGAAGCCGATCGTTTGCGACACGTACGATGCGCATCCCGGTACGGGCGCGTTCGTGCTGATCGACGAGGCGACGCATCACACGGTCGCCGCCGGCATGATCCGGGCGTTCTCGGCATAACGCGCATGAGCGGCATGACCGGCGTTCAGCGCCGCCCACGCGGCGGCGCGCGCCGGCCGGCATCCGCATGAGCACGACTAGCGAAGCGACAAACATGGGCAAGGTGTATCTGATCGGAGCAGGGCCGGGCGCCGCGGACCTCATCACGGTGCGCGGCATGCGGCTGCTCGAGCAGGCCGACGTGGTGCTGCACGACGCGCTCGTCGAGCCGGCGATGCTCGACTACGCGCCGAACGCGCGCAAGATCGCCGTCGGCAAGCGTTGCGGGCAGCGCTCGACCGCGCAGCATTTCATCAACAAGCAGATCGTCGATGCGGCGCGCGAGCATGCATGCGTCGTGCGGCTGAAGGGCGGCGATCCGATGCTGTTCGGCCGCGCGGAAGAGGAAATGCGCGCGCTCGAGGCGGCAGGCATCGACTACGAGGTCGTGCCGGGCATCACCGCGGCGCTGGCCGGCGCGGCGACGCTGAAGCGGTCTCTGACGCTGCGCGGCGTGTCGCGCAGCGTCGCGTTCGCGACGCACAGCCGCGCACCGGGCAGCGACGAGATCCGCGAGGCCGCGCGCGCCGATTCGATCGTCTACTACATGGGCCGCGACAGCGCGCCCGGCATCGCACAGCAGCTGATTGACGCGGGCCGTGCACCCGCGACGCCGGTCGCGATCGTCGAGGCGTGCAGCACCGCGCGCGAGCGCACGCTGACGCTGACGCTCGCGCAGATGGCCGCGGGCGACGCGCAGGCGTGGCTCGACCCGGCCGAACCGAGCCTGCTGATGATCGGCGATGCGTTCGCCGAACGCGTACGGATCGCGAAAGAGGGCGACGCGTTGCGCAATGCCGCTTGAGTCGGCGGAGTGGTCCGCGTGACAGGCGATGCGGCGATGGGTCCGATAGGTGAAAAAAAAGCGCTGGCTACCGAAGCCAGCGCTTTTTTGTTTGGGCTCGCCGCTACGGCTCGCCGCTACGGCTCGCCGCTTCGCTCACGCGTCGCGATCGATCTGGTCGACGCAATAGCGCGCGACCGCGTCGAGCACGCCGTCGTCTTCGCCGACGGCTGTCGCGCAGCGGATGTCGACGCCCGGATGCGCGGCGCGGCATGCGTCGACGAGTTGCGGCAGATCGCGGCGCACATGGCCGCCCTGGCCGAAAAAGACCGGCACCACGGTGATGCGCGTGCAGCCGGCCGCGGCTTGCGCGGCCACGGCCTCACCGAGCGACGGCGTCATCAGTTCGAGGAACGCGAGCGACACCTGCGTGGCGGGGGAGCCGGCGCCGCGCAGCCGCGCGGCGAGCCGCTCGAACGGCTCGGCCCAGCGCGGGTCGCGGGCGCCGTGGCCGAACAGGACGATACCGTGCGAATGCATGTCGAAGCCTCCGTCGCGACGCGGCGCTCAGTGCCGGTCGACCCACTTGAGCGCGAACAGGCCGAGCGCGAGATAGATGAGGCCCGGCGTCGCGGCGGTCAGCGGCGCGGGCCACGTGTTCAGCGTGCCGATGTGCGAGAACAGCGTGTTGAGCAGCTGGAAGCTCATGCCGAGCATGATGCCGCCGAACACCTTCACGCCGACCACGCCGGCCCGCGTGTGCAGGTACGCGAACGGCAGCGACAGCACGAGCATCACGAACACCGCGAACGGATACAGCAGCTTGCGCCACAGCGCGATGTCGTAGCGCTGCGTGTCCTGCTGGTTCTCGCGCAAGTGCTGGATGTAGCGGAACAGGTTGATGATCGACATGCGCTCCGGCGACACGAGCAGCACCGACAGGATCTGCGGCGTCAGGTCGGACCGCAGCCGGTATTCGGGCAGCGACACCTGCTGCGACCGGTACACGGGGTTCAGCGCATCGGCCGGCTGGCCGCTGACCGGCTTGATCGGCGTCAGCTCGGTTTCGGTCACGCCCGTCAGCAGCCAGTGGCCGGGCGGCTCGTAGCGGCCGGTCTGCGCGATCCGCACGTTCTGCAGCTGGAATTTCGAATCGAATTCGTAGATGCGCACGTTGCTGATCGTCGAATCGGGCGACAGGCTGCCGACGTTGACGAAGCGCGTGACCTGCTCGCCGTTCTCGCGGGCCGCGAGCGTGTCCTTCACCCACACGCCCGACTGGAAGTTCGACGACACCGACGCGCCGAGCGCCTGCAGCCGCACGCGCTCGGACAATTGATCCGCGTACGGCCCGACGAATTCGCCGATCAGGTAGGTGACGATCACGAGCGGCACGCCGATCTTCAGCAGCGAGCGCAGCGCCTGGTTGGTCGCGAGGCCCGACACGCGGAAGATCGTGAATTCCGAGTTCGCGGCCATCTGCGCGAACACGTAGATCGCGCTGATCAGCGCGGCGACCGGGATGATCTCGTAGAAGCGCGACGGCGTCTGCAGCGCGACGCGCAGCACCGCGTAGCCGAACTTGTAGTTGCCGTGCCCGACCGAGTTCAGCTCGCTGATCAGGTCGAAGAAGAAGAACAGGCCGGAGAACGCGAACAGGATGAAGATGAACGTGACGTAGATCTGTCGCGCGAAGTACTTTTCATAGAGCCGCATCGATCATGCTCCCGAGCGGCCGAACAGCGCGCGTGTCAACAACGGACGATTGCGCACGCGCAACCAGAAAATGAACGCGACGATCGCCGCGACGAGCACGTGCAGCCCGACGAGGCCGACGCCGAACGACATCTTGCCCTGCTCGATCTGCGCCTGCACGACGTTCAGCAGGTTCGAGTACGTGAGGTAGATCAGCACGGCCATCACGAGATTGATCGTGCGGCTGCGGCGCGGGTTCTGGTACGAGAGCGGGATGCCGAGCACCATCAGGTTGATCGCGATCAGCGGCAGCCCCGCGCGCCACGCGAATTCCGCGAGGTTGTCGCGCGTCGGGTTGCGCAGCAGGTCGGGCGTGGGCGTGCTGTTGGTGGTCTGCACGTTGACGACCGGCTTGCTCGTGATCTTCACGCCGTAGCGCTCGAACTCCATGATCTTGAAGTTCGGCTGGCCGGGCGTGCCGTCGTAGCGGCGGCCGTCCTCGAGGACGACGAAACGATCGCCGTCCTTCGAGGTTTCCGTGTGGCCCGTCTGCGACACGACCACGTTGAGCTTGCCGTTTTCCGTCGACGTGACGAATACGTTCTGCACCTTGCTCTGGTCGGGCGACATCTTCTCGATGAAGAACACGCGATGATTCGCGGCCGATTCGCGGAACTGGCCGGGCGCGAGCAGCGAGATCTCGTCGCGCTGCTGGAAGCGCGCCTTGATCATCTTGCTCTGCTGGTTCGACCACGGCCAGCCGACGAACGCGAAGAAGGTGATCAGCAGGATGATCGGCGTGGCGAACACGCCGATCGGCTTGATGAGGCGCGTAAGGCTCACGCCCGACGCGAGCCACACCACCATTTCGGAGTCCCGGTACCACCGGGTCAGCACGAACAGGATGGACACGAACAGCGTGACGACGAGCATCACGGCGAGGTAGCCGATCACGGTCAGGCCGATCAGCACGAGCACGTCGCGCGGATCGATTTCGCCGGACGCGGCGTAGCCGACGATGCGAATCATCATCGTCGTGAGCATGATCGTGAGCAGCACCATGAACACGGCGCCAGCCGTATACGCAAGCTCGCGCTGGAGGGAGCGTTCGAAGATCATTCTTGATGAGAAGAGGGCGGGAGGCTGCGCACGCGTGGTGGAGCGCTCGCGCCGCCACGGGAAAAATAGCGGATAATTGCGGCTTTCATCCTTAGCCCAGATTTTATCCGAGGACAAGCGCGATGGACTTTAGCATAAAAGGCTGTGATTGGAGCAAAGGCGAGGCCAAGGGGTTCCTGACCGGGAAGTCCGACTGCATCGTGCTCGGCATCTTCGAGGCGCAGACCCTGTCGGGCGCGGCGCTCGACATCGACACGGCCACCAAGGGGCTGATCTCGCGCGTGGTGAAGGCCGGCGACATGGACGGCAAGCGCGGCAAGACGCTGTTCCTGCACGAAGTATCGGGCATCGGCGCGTCGCGCGTGCTGCTCGTCGGGCTCGGCAAGCAGGATGCTTTCAATCAGAAAGCCTACAACGACGCGGTCACCGCCGCGTGGCGCGCGCTGCTGGCGACCAAGGTCGTCCAGGTCACGTTCTCGCTCGCGCAGCTGCCGGTCGACGAGCGCAGCTCCGACTGGGGCGTGCGCGCCGCGATCCTCGCGCTGCGCAACGAGACCTACCGCTTCACGCAGATGAAGAGCAAGCCGGAACCGGCGTCGCACACGCTCAAGCGCGTCGTGTTCAGCGTCGACCCGGCCGACGAGAAGGCCGCGAAGGTCGCGATCAAGCAGGCGGTCGCGCTCGCGAACGGGATGGATCTCACCCGCGATCTCGGCAACCTGCCGGGCAACGTCTGCACGCCGACCTATCTCGGCAACACCGCGAAGAAGATCGCGAAGGATTGGGGCCTGAAGGCCGAAGTCCTCGGGCTCAAGCAGATCCAGGCGCTGAAGATGGGGTCGTTCCTGTCGGTCGCGCGCGCGTCGGTCGAGCCGCCGCAATTCATCGTGCTGCACTATCAGGGCGCCGCCGCGAAGGCCGCGCCGGTCGTGCTGGTCGGCAAGGGCATCACGTTCGACACGGGCGGCATCTCGCTGAAGCCGGGCGAGGGCATGGACGAGATGAAGTACGACATGTGCGGCGCGGGCTCGGTGCTCGGCACGATCCGCGCGGTCGCCGAGATGGGCCTGAAGATCAACGTCGTCGCGATCGTGCCGACCTGCGAGAACATGCCGGGCGGCAACGCGACGAAGCCGGGCGATATCGTCACCAGCATGAAGGGGCTGACGATCGAGGTGCTGAACACCGACGCCGAAGGCCGCCTGATCCTGTGCGACGCGCTCACGTATGCCGAGCGCTTCAAGCCGGCCGCCGTGATCGACGTCGCGACGCTGACGGGCGCGTGCGTGATCGCGCTCGGCGCCCACAACAGCGGGCTGTTCTCGACGAACGACGCGCTCGCGGGCGAACTGCTCGACGCGTCGCGCGAGGCGAACGACCCGGCATGGCGCATGCCGCTCGACGACGAGTACCAGGAGCAGCTGAAGTCGAATTTCGCGGATCTCGCGAACATCGGCGGGCGTCCGGCCGGCGCCGTGACCGCGGCGTGCTTCCTGTCGCGCTTCACGGAGAGCTATCCGTGGGCCCACCTCGACATCGCGGGCACCGCATGGAAGGGCGGTGCCGCGAAGGGCGCGACGGGCCGTCCGGTGCCGCTGCTCGCGCAGTTCCTGATCGATCGCGCCGGCCAGTGATGGCGGTACCGACGACGCAGCGGGTGCGCGGGCAATGACGCGGATCGATTTCCACTCGAACGTCGGCGATTCGCTCGCGTATGCGTGCCGGCTGCTGCGCAAGGCCTATCAGGCCGGGCAGCCGGTCGTCGTGCTCGCCGAGCCCGCGCGCCTGCGCGCGCTCGACGAGCGGCTCTGGACGTTCTCGCCGCTCGATTTCATCCCGCATTGCGGCGTCGACAGCGAGCACGCAGCCGGCACGCCGATCGTGCTGGCCGCCGATCTCGATCGCGCGCCGCATCACCACGTGCTGCTGAACCTCGGCGCGACCGTGCCCGCGCAGTTCGCCCGCTTCGAGCGCCTGCTCGAAGTGGTCGGCAACGCGCCGGACGAGCTGGCCGCGGGCCGCGACCGCTACCGGTTCTACCGCGACCGCGGCTACGCGCTGAACAATTACAAGCAGGGCGGCTAGCCGCAACCGTCGACGGAGTGTTCCCGTGACAGAAGCCGATTCATCCTCGATCCCGACGCTGACCGACGTGCTGGTGCCGGGCAAGCCGGCGCCGGCTCGCTCGTCCGCATCGGCCGCCGTGTCCGCGTCGGCCGCACCCCTGCCGCACGACAGCGCGGCGATTCCGGTGCTCACCGACGTGATCGTCCCCGGCGCAGGCGCCGCGCCGGCTGCCCCGAAAACCGAAGCCGACCCCGAATCCGTCGTCGTCGAACCCGTGCCGACGCCGCACGTCCCGGCTGTCGAGTTGCAGGGAGACGTGGTGACGCCTGCGGACGCGGGCGAGACCGATGCGCCGGCCGAACCGGGCGCCGCCGGGCACGTGGTTGCCGAAGAGGCGGCGGCGATGACGGCGCCGCTGCGCTCGTCGCTGGTCGATGAGGGGTTGCCGCAGCCCACGTTCGCCGCGATTGCGCGCGAGGCGGCCGTGCACGCGCCCGAGACGGCAGTGCTGGACGCGGGGCCGTCGGGCACCGCACCGCTGCCGGACGCACCCGCCGCGGCCGCGCTCACGCCCGAGGATGCGCAGCACATCGCCGAACGGCTGCGCCATCGCCTGACGAACTATCTGACCGGGGCGGGGCGCGAGGCCATCGAAGCGCGTTGTCGCGATGCGCTGCATGAACATTCGGCCTGGCTGGTCGGCCAGGTCACGCGCGAAGTCGCACTCGCACTGGAAACCGAGGTGATGGACTGGGTGCGCGATGCGGTCGATGAAGAAATCGCCCGTCGTCGCGCCGGGCATGCCGGCTGAACGGCCATCGTTCGCGACGGTGAAAAAGAGGGAGCGGCTGGGTAAGGGCCTGCGAAGCCGGCGGTGAGGCGCCGGTCCGCCGGTCAGGGCCGCCGGCCTGCGACGCCCTGCACGGCATGGGCACGCCGCGCGGGTATCCGCGTCAGCGTACCGACAGCACCCACTGGGCAAGCGTGTGCGCTTCGGCGCTCGTCAGTTGCGTATTGGCGGGCATCGGCACGCTGCCCCATACACCGACGCTGCCTTTCACGATCGATTGCGCCAGATAATCGACGGCGTCGCCGCGCGCCGCGTACTTGCCGGCGATGTCGTGGAACGACGGCCCCATCAGCGGCTTGCCGACGGCATGGCAGGCCATGCAGTTCTTGCGTTGCGCCAGCGCGAGCCCGCCGGCCTGGTCGGCACGGGCCGCCGCCGCGCTGCCGGTCAGCAGCGTGGCGAGCAGCACGCGCAATATCGTCTGTTTCATGCGGTTCTCCGCCGGCGGGGACGGCCGGCTTCATGGTCCGCGCATTATAGAAGCAAAGGGGAAGCACGTTTTGCGCGTTCCCCGGCCGCCCCGTTTATCGGGGTCGTATGCAATGCGCGCCCCGTATCAGCCTGTGACCGCCCCCTGGTTCGCCGGCCGGGCAAGCGCCGCGAATTTCGCGAGCACCCCGCGCGTATAGCGCGGCGCCGGCTGTTGCCATGCGGCGCGACGGCGCGCGAGTTCCGCATCGTCGACGTTCAGTTGCAGCAGCAGCCGGTGCGCGTCGATCGTGATCGAATCGCCTTCCTGCACCAGTGCGATCGTGCCGCCGACGAATGCCTCCGGCGCGACGTGGCCGACCACCATGCCCCAGGTGCCGCCCGAGAAGCGGCCGTCCGTGATGAAGCCGACCGATTCGCCGAGCCCCTTGCCGATGATCGCGGAGGTCGGCGCGAGCATTTCCGGCATGCCCGGGCCGCCTTGCGGGCCGAGGTAGCGCAGCACGAGGATGTCACCCGCGCGGATCCGGTCGCCGAGGATCGCGTCCATCGCGCTCTGTTCGTCGTCGAACACGCGCGCCGGGCCCGTGATCACCGGGTTCTTCAGGCCGGTGATCTTCGCGACCGCGCCGTCTTCCGCGAGATTGCCCTTCAGGATCGCCAGATGGCCTTCCTTGTACAGTGCACGGTCGATCGGGAAGATGACGTCCTGGTCCGCGCGCGGCACGGCCGGCACGTCCTTCAGTTCGTCGGCGATCGTGCGGCCGGTGATCGTCATGCAGTCGCCGTGCAGCAGCCCCGCATCGAGCAGGATCCTCAGCACCTGCGGAATCCCGCCGGCCCGGTGCAGGTCGGTCGCGACGTACTGTCCCGACGGCTTCAGGTCGCAGATCACCGGCACGCGCTTGCGGATGCGCTCGAAGTCGTCGATCGTCCAGTCGACCTCGGCCGCGTGCGCGATCGCGAGATAGTGCAGCACCGCATTGGTCGAGCCGCCGGTGGCCATGATCACCGACACCGCGTTCTCGATCGATTGCTTCGTGATGATGTCGCGCGGCTTCAGGTCGCGCTTCACCGCCTCGACCAGCACGCGCGCCGATTCGGCGGCCGAATCGACCTTCTCCTGGTCGGGGTTCGCCATCGTCGACGAATACAGCAGCGACATCCCGAGCGCCTCGAACGACGAGCTCATCGTGTTCGCGGTGTACATGCCGCCGCACGAACCCGACGTCGGGCACGCGTTTTTCTCGACGCCTTCGAAATCCTCCTGCGACATCCGGCCCGCGGTGAATTCGCCGACGGCCTCGAACGACGACACGATCGTCAGGTCGCGGCCTTTCCAGTTGCCCGGGCGGATCGTGCCGCCGTACACGTAGATGCCCGGCACGTTCAGGCGCGCGAGCGCGATCATGCCGCCCGGCATGTTCTTGTCGCAGCCGCCGACCACCACCACGCCGTCCATCCACTGGCCCTGCACGCAGGTTTCGATGCAATCGGCGATCACTTCCCGCGACACGAGCGAGTACTTCATGCCTTCGGTACCCATCGACATGCCGTCCGAAATCGTCGGCGTGCCGAAGATCTGTGGATTCGCGCCGGCCGCCTTCACGGCCTCCACGGCCGCGTCCGACAGCCGCTGCAGGCCGGAATTGCACGGCGTGATCGTCGAATGGCCGTTGGCGATGCCGATCATCGACTTGTCGAAATCGTCCTTCTGGTAGCCGAGGGCGTAATACATCGAGCGGTTCGGCGAACGGGCCACGCCTTGCGTGATGTTTTTAGAGCGGCGGTTGTACGACATGGGGAGCTCCATCGTAGTTTTGGCGACGCCGGCGCGAACGGCGTGCCGGTTCGGATCGGTCAAGAATGGAGTGTCCGGTTTGGGATGTCCAATATATTATTCATAGCCTATTAAGTCGTTTTGCGAATGAGTTGAACATGGCCGAACCCACGCCCGACCTGCGCCAGTGGCGCTATTTCGCGACCGTCGCCGACGAGCGCCATTTCGGCCGCGCGGCCGAGCGCCTGTCGATGACGCAGCCGCCGCTGTCGCAGGCGATCCGCGCGCTCGAGGATGCGCTCGGCGTCGCGCTGTTCGTGCGCACCAAGCGCTCGGTGGCGCTGACGGCGGTCGGCGCGGCGCTGCTGCCGGACGTGCGCCGGCTGCTCGCGTCGGCCGATGCGCTGCCGCCGCTCGCGCGGCGGCTCGCGCGCGGCGAGGCCGGCTCGCTGTCGCTCGCGTTCGTGTCGACCGCCGATTACGGGCTGTTGCCGTCGTTGCTTCGCGCATTCGGCGCGCGCTATCCGCAGGTGCGGCTGCAGCTCGCGGAAGCGACGAGCGACGTGCAGATCGACGAACTCGTCGCCGGGCGCATCGACGCCGGGCTCGTGATTCCGCCCGTGCCGCCGCGTCATGCGGCCGGCCTGTCGTACCTGCCCGTCGTGCGCGAGCCGCTGGTGGTCGCGATGCCGGCCGGGGCGTCCGACGCGCCCGAGGATGCGCCCGTGCAGCTCGCCGAGGTCGCCGCGTTGCCGCTCGTGATCTTTCCGCGTCGTTTGGCGCCCGGCTTTTATGACATCATTACGGGCTGCTACGGCGCGGCGGGGGAAACCCCGCGCATCGGCCAGGAGGCAATCCAGATGCAGACGATCGTCAGCCTCGTGTCGGCCGGCATGGGCGTCGCACTGGTGCCGCAATCGCTGCGTAACCTGCGGCGCACCGGCGTGGTCTACCGGCCGCTTGCCGGCGTTGCGCCGGTCGTCGAGACGGGCCTCGTGTGGCGCACCGGCGACGTGAGCCCCGTGCTCGCCGGCTTCATCGACGTCGTGCGCGCGCAGGGCCTCGCCACGTGACGTGAACGACGGCGCGCGATCGCCGTCCAATGCGCGGTCCTGCATGTGTGCGACGGCCGCACCGTATTCGAAAACTTCTTCGCTAACCCATGATCATTCACCCGAATTTCGACCCCGTAGCGATCCATCTCGGGCCGCTGGCCGTGCGCTGGTACGGCCTCATGTATCTCGTCGCCTTCATCGCGGCGATCGTCGTCGGCCGGATCCGCCTGAAGCTGCCGCACGTCGCGGCGCAGGGCTGGACCGCGAAGGACATCGACGACATGATGTTCTACGGCGTGCTCGGTACCGTGCTCGGCGGCCGGCTCGGCTATGTGCTGTTCTACAAGGCCGATTTCTACTTCTCGCATCCGCTCGACGTGTTCAAGGTGTGGGAAGGCGGCATGTCGTTTCACGGCGGCTTCCTCGGCGTGACGCTCGCGATGGCGCTGTTCGCGTGGCAGCGCAAGCGGCACTGGCTGCAGGTCACCGATTTCGTCGCGCCGATGGTGCCGACGGGGCTCGCGGCCGGGCGGCTCGGCAATTTCATCAACGGTGAACTGTGGGGCCGCGTGACCGATCCGACGGCGCCGTGGGCGATGCTGTTCCCGGGCGCGATGCGCGACGATGCGGCATGGCTGCCGAAACATCCGGAACTCGTCGAGAAGTGGCATCTCGCCGACGTGTTCATGCAATACCAGATGCTGCCGCGCCATCCTTCGCAGCTCTATGAAATCGCGCTCGAAGGTATCGCGCTCTTCTTCGTGCTGTTCCTGTTCGCGCGCAAGCCGCGGCCGATGGGCGCCATATCGGCGCTGTTCCTGATCGGTTACGGCCTCGCACGTTTCACGGTCGAGTTCGCGCGCGAGCCCGACGACTTCCTCGGTCTGCTGGCGCTCGGCTTGTCGATGGGGCAGTGGCTGTCGCTGCCGATGATCGTCGCAGGTATCGCGATGATGGTCTGGGCGTATCGCCGCCGCGCGGCGAACGCGAATGCGGCCGCATGAGGCGGCTGCACGAGGTGGCTGCATGACGTGGTATCGATGCACGCGCGATCGGCGCGAGCATCGATACCGGATGCGCATGAAAAACGCCGGCCCTCGGGCCGGCGTTTTGCGTTTCGGCGACTGCGCGATGCGCGTTACTTCATCTGCACGGAGCCGTTGACGGTGACCGACACGGTGGCCTTGCCGCCTTCGACCGCGATCGGCGCGCTCATCTTCGCGCTGTCCATCGGCGCCGCGGCCATCGCCATCATGCGCGGGTACGGCTGCACGTTGCGGCCGCTGCCGACGTTCACGTCGCGGATCGTGTAGCTGCTGTAGCCGAACGCCTTCGCGGCTTCGTCCGCGCGGGCGCGGAACGACTTGATCGCCTCGGTCGTGAGCTTCTGCTCGGCCGCGCGCTGTGCTTCCGGCGACAGCGAGAACTCGACGTTCGCGACCTGCATCAGGTTCGACAACTGGCCTGCCAGCTTCGACGCCGCGGCGAAATCGCGCGATTCGAGCGCGACCTCGGTGCGGCCGCGCCATGCGGAGATCTTGCCGTCGCGATCGGTGCTCGGATACACGGAGAACGCGCCCGTGTGCGCGGTGACGCCCGATACGCCCTTGGCCTGCGACAGGGCCGCGTCCGCACGCTGGTTCAACTGCGCGGTGAGGCTGCCCGGGTCCTTGGCCTGCTGCTCGTAGAACAGCGTGATGTGGATGATGTCCTGTGGTACGTCGGCGCTCGCCTGCGACGAGAGCGACAACACACCCGCCGGCTCCGGAAAGTGCGGGTTCGCCGTCTGGGCGTGTGCGGCGGGCGACGCGAGCGTCAGCGCGACGGGGACGGCGGCGGCGAGGGCGAGCGACAGCGCGAGTGCGGATTTCTTGGTCATTGTTGGACTCCTTGTGCGAGGGCGCGCACGCGGATCACGCGTGCGCGACGCGGGCGTGCCGCGCGACGAAAAAACGACAGCCGGCCCGATCGGCCGACAGCGGTTGCTTAGGCCGCGCGAACGTGCCGCGAGTTCCGTGACGGCAGGGTGTACTGACCAGATTTGACCTTTGGCGCGTGCCTACTTCATCAACTTTTCGGTGATGAACCGCCATTCGGCGCGCGTGACGGGCGTGATCGACAGCCGGTTGCCACGCGCGAGCACGCGCATGTCGGCGAGCTCGTCGTGCTCGCGCAGCGCGGCGAGCGGCACGAGCGGCGATTTCTTCACGAAGCGCACGTCGACGAGCAGCCAGCGTGGCGCTTCCCGCGTCGATTTCGGGTCGTAGTAGGGGCTTTTCGGATCGAACTGCGTGGGATCGGGGTAGGGCGTCGACGATACTTCGGCGAGGCCGGCGATGCCTGGCTCGGGGCAGCTCGAGTGATAGAACAGCACGCCATCGCCGATCTTCATCGTGTCGCGCATGAAATTGCGCGCCTGATAGTTGCGCACGCCGGTCCACGGCAGCGAGCGCTGCGGTGCGTTGGCGAGATCGTCGATGCTTGCTTCGTCCGGTTCGGACTTCATCAGCCAGTATTGCATGGTCGTGATCGGCGCAGAAGGGGCATGAGGGCCTGCTTGCATGCGCGCGCCGCATGCAAGCAGGCCCTCAAAAAGGAAACGGCATCGGGAGTTCCCGATGCCGTTGGATAGGCCCCCACCTTGGCCGCTAGGCCGGCATCCTGAACCTGAGGTTCAGAATTGGTCGCAGTTAGCAGCACTTCGGGTACATCAGACAGAGTGACGCGCGCGCCCGTGCTACAAATTTCCGCAACCGTGCACATGGCATTGGTTCAAGGAATATATGACCTTGGCGAACCAGGCAGGGAAGCTGACTGAACTGTGATTCGATGCGCCAATTTGACCACCGTTGACCGCCGAGATCAAGGGGAATCGACACATCGTTTGAAACGTTACTGCGTCTCGTGCTGTGCGAGCACCGCGCCGAGCTGTTCGTTCATCTGGTGCATTGTACGACGGATTTCCTCGGCCGGAAATGCTTCACCGTGCCGCACGCTCGTTTGCAGCCGCAGCAATTCCGATGCAAGCGACAGCGCCGCCATCACCGCGATGCGATCGGTGCCGCGCACCGAGCTGTTCGAGCGGATTTTCGACATTTCGGCGTCGACGCGCGCGACCGCTTCGAGCAGCGCCGCTTCGGTCTCGGCCGAACAGGCGAGCCGATAGGCCTGACCGAGAATCGAGACTTCGATCTGCTTGGTGCTCATGCATGTTCTCCGTGGCTGGCCGCGTCATCGCCATCCGTGCGCGCCTGCGCATCGAGCAGGTCGAGCTGGTTGTCGGCTTGCTCCGCGCTCTTCGAGCGCGGCAGCTTTTCGAGAATCGCGTTCAGTTTCACCTGGGCGTCGTCGATCTTCGCCGACAACGTGTCGCGCTCGGCCGCGAGCGCATTGCGTTCGTCGCGCAGCTGCGCGAGCTCCGCGCGGACCGTGTCCGCTTCCGCGCGCAATTGCGCGACCTGCTCCTCGAGCGCGAGCCGTTCCGAGTGATAGCGCTTGTTCAGCGAAATCAGACGGCCAATATTTTGAGACAGGGTTTCGAGTTCGTTGAGCATTTGCTGCGTCCTCTAAAGACCCAGCATTTTAGCGCGGAATACCGCGCAATCTGACATCTGTAACGTTTCCAGTCGTAACACCCCTGCTTCTTGCCGCGAATGGGTGCGTCTCGCGCGGGTCCGGACGCTTCCTTGACGCTTGCACGACCGGCTCCTAAACTGGCGCCGCCTCGGTGCTCGCGCGCAGGATGCGCGGTTAAACGGGAAGCAGGGTGCGGGCTCCACGCGCGCCAACCTGCGCTGCCCCCGCAACGGTAAGCGGCCGCGTCGCGTGACGCAGGCCGGCTCGGGCGCGTTTCGCGTGCAGGTCGCACGCGGGCGCGGGCCACTGCGCGTCGTCGCGCGGGAAGGCGAGCCGGACCGCCGCCAGCCCGGATACCGGCCGAGACGGGGAGCCCGCACGGGCTCCATGACGCGCGGCCTGCGGGGAAGCAGGGCGCGCAATGCTTCACGGAACGTTCTTCGATGCCGACCCCAATCGTCCGCCACGCGCCCACGTCGCGCCCGGCCGACTCCCGCAAGCGGATGCGCCGCGCGTCGTGCGTGCGGCCGTGCGCGGCATGAACGCCGCGCGCGCCGCCGCCATCTGGGCCGCGCTGGCCGCCACGGTCGCGCTGCTGTTCGTCGCGTCGCTGTCGATCGGCAGCGTGCCGATGTCGCCGTGGCAGGCGCTCGCGTCGCTCGTGCCGCATGGCGGCGATACGCTCCTTGCCGATATCGTGACGACGCTGCGCCTGCCGCGCGCGCTCGCGGGTTTCGCGTGCGGCGCGCTGCTCGCGCTGGCCGGCGCGTTGTTGCAGGTGCTGCTGCGCAATCCGCTCGCCGAGCCGTACGTGCTGGGCGTGTCCGGCGGCGCGGCCGGCTTCGCGCTCGTCGCGATGATCGCGGGCGGCGCGTGGTGGCTCGTCGACGCATCGGCGTTCGCGGGTTCGCTCGTCTCGGTCGCGCTCGTGCTCGGTCTCGCGAGGCGCGAGGTGTGGCGCGGCGAATCGCGCGATGCATCGCCGCGGCTGCTGCTCACGGGCGTCGTGATCGCGGCGGGGTGGGGCGCGCTCGTCACGCTGTTGCTGTCGCTCGCGCCCGACGCGCGGCTGCGCGGCATCATCTTCTGGCTGACGGGCGACCTGAACGGCGCGACGGCGCCGTGGTTCGCGTGGGGCGCGCTGCTGCTGTGCGCAGGCGTCGCGCTGCCGGCCGCGCCGCAACTGAACGTGCTGCTGCGCGGCGACGCCACCGCGCAAGCGCTCGGCGTACCGGTCGCGCGCCTGCGCGTGCGAATCTATCTCGTCGCGTCGCTGGCCGCCGCGGCCGCCGTGACGACGGCCGGCACGATCGGCTTCGTCGGCCTCGTCGTGCCGCATGCGTTGCGGCTCGCGTTCGGCAACGACCAGCGGATGCTGCTGCCGGCCGCGATGCTCGCGGGCGGCGGCGGCGTGATGGCGGCCGACCTGCTCGCGCGCACCGCGATCGCGCCCGCGCAATTGCCGGTCGGCGTGATGACCGCGTTGATCGGCGTGCCGGTGTTCCTGTGGATGTTGTTGAGGAGACCGATGCGATGACGGGTGCCGCACTGAACGCCGCTGCCGGCGACATGCGCTACACGGCCGTCGACCTGACGCTGAAGGCCGGCGCGCGCACGCTGCTCGACGGCTTCACGCAGGCGTTCCGCCCCGGCGAGATCTGGTGCGTCGCCGGGCCGAACGGCGCCGGCAAGACGACGCTGCTCGCCACGCTCGCGGGATTGCGGCCGCCCGCCGCAGGACACGTCGAGATCGACGGCCGGCCGCTTGCCGCGTGGCGCCCCGAACGACTCGCGCAGCGCCGCGCGCTGATGCCGCAGCAATTACACGATGCGTTCAGCGCGACCGTGTTCGACACGGTGCTGCTCAACCGCTTTCCGTATCTCGGCGGCTGGGGCTGGGAGCGCGACGGCGACCGCGCGGCCGCGCGCGCTGCGCTCGCGACGTTCGACCTCGCCGCGCTCGCGTCGCGCGACGTGATGTCGCTGTCGGGCGGCGAGCGGCAGCGGGTCGCGCTGGCCGCGACGCTGTGCCAGGATGCGCCGCTGATGCTGCTCGACGAACCGCTCGCGCATCTCGACCTGCATCACCAGATCGACTGCCTGACCGCGCTGGCTGCGTGGCTCGCGGCCGGCTCGCGCACGGTGATGTTTTCGTGTCACGACCTGAATCTCGCGCGGCGTTTCGCGACGCATGCGCTGTTGCTCGACGGCCGCGGCCATGCGTGGGCCGGCCTCGTGCACGACGTGCTGACGCCCGAGCGCGCGAGCGACGCGTTCGGCTATCCGCTCGTGCTGATCCGCGAGAACGGCCGCGATGCGCTGCTGCCGGCGTGGCCTGCGCGACCATGACCTTTCCTGTTCCGACTTTTCCGATGCGCGGCGCATGCCGCGCGCACGACACGGCTCCTCGATGACGACTCCGACCCAATTCCCGCCCGCGATCGCGCCGCTCGACGACGCATTGCGCCAGCGCCTGCAGCATGTGATCGACCACAAGACCAAGCCGCCCGGCAGCCTCGGCCAGCTCGAGGCGCTCGCGCTGCAGATCGGCCTGATCCAGCGCTCCGAGCGGCCGGTCGTGCAGCGTCCCGTGACGATCGTGTTCGCGGGCGACCACGGAATCGCCGCCGAAGGCGTTAGTCCTTACCCGCAGGCGGTGACCGCGCAGATGGTCGCGAACTTCCTGGCCGGCGGCGCGGCGATCAATGCATTCTCGGGCGTCGCGCAGAGCACGCTCGAGATCGTCGATGCGGGCGTCGCGTCGCCGCTGCCGCCGTCGGACCGGCTGGTGTCGCTGCCGGTCGCGCGCGGCACGCGCAACTTCGCGGCGGAGCCGGCGATGACGCGTGAAGAAGCGATGACGGCGCTGGCAGCCGGCGCGGCGCGTGTGCGCGTGCACGCATCGCTCGGCACGAACGTGATCGGCTTCGGCGAGATGGGGATCGCGAACACGTCGTCGGCCGCCTGTCTGATGAGCCGCCTGCTCGACGTGCCGATCGACGCATGCGTCGGGCGCGGCACGGGCCTCGACGACCAGGGGCTCGCGCACAAGCGCGCGGTGCTCGGCCGCGCGCTCGTCAAGCACTCGCATGCGATCGCGCCGCTCGACGTGCTCGCGACGTTCGGCGGCTTCGAGATCGCGATGATGACGGGCGCGTACCTCGCGGCCGCGAGCGAGCGGATGACGATCCTCGTCGACGGCTTCATCGCGACCGCCGCGCTGCTCGTCGCCGAGCGCATCGCGCCCGGCGTGCGCGACTACTGCGTGTTCTCGCATACGTCGCACGAGGCCGGCCACCGGCGCATGCTCGAACATTTCGGCGCGAAGCCGCTGCTCGCGCTCGACCTGCGGCTCGGCGAAGGCACGGGTGCCGCGCTCGCGCTGCCGCTGGTGCGCGCGGCGGCCGCGTTCCTCGCCGAGATGGCGAGCTTCGAATCGGCCGGCGTCGACGATCGTGACGCCTGAGCGCGCGCGCGGCATGCGGGCCGAACTGCGCTACTTCTTCGTCGCGCTCGGCTATTTCACGCGCGTGCCCGTGCCGCGCTCGATCGGCTACGCGGCCGGCGATCTCGACCAGGCCGCGCGTTATTTCCCGCTCGTCGGTGCCTGCGTCGGCGCATGGGGCGCGCTCGTCTATCTCGTTGCACTGCGGGCGCTGCCGGCATCGATCGCGGTCGGGCTGTCGATGGCCGCGACGCTGTTCGCGACCGGCGCATTCCACGAAGACGGCCTCGCCGACAGTTGCGATGCGTTCGGCGGCGGCTACACGCGCGACGACGTGCTGCGCATCATGCACGATTCGCGGATCGGCACGTTCGGCGCGGTCGCGCTCGTGATCGCGCTCGGGCTGAAATGGCAGGCGCTCGCGTCGATGCTGCCGCTGCGCGCCGCATGGACGATGATCGCCGCGCATGCGGCGAGCCGCGCGATGGCCGTGAGCCTGCTGACGACGCTCGACTACGTGCGGCCAGAAGGCAAGGCGAAGCCGGTCGCGCAACGGATGGGTGCACGTGCCGCGTGCATCGCGGCGGTGTTCGGATTGCCGTGGCTGTTCTGGCCGGACTGGCGCATGGGCGTTGCCGCATGCGTGGCGCTCGTGCTGTTGCGCGCGTGGCTGGCCCGCTATTTCGTGAAGCGGATCGGCGGCTATACGGGCGACTGTCTCGGTTTCGCGCAGCAACTGGGCGAACTGGCGATCTATCTCGTGGTGCTCGGATGGACGTCGTCCTGATCCGTCATCCGGCCGTCGGCATCGAGCCCGGCGTTTGCTACGGGCGCAGCGACGTGCCGCTCGCCGAATCGGCTGATGACGGCGCGCGGGCCGTGCGCGCGCATCTGGCGGAACGGGGTGTGCCGTCGCCGGAACAGGTGTGGACGAGCCCGCTGACGCGCTGCGCATCGGTGGCCGAACGGCTCGCGCGGGTGTTCGACGCGCCGCTGCGGCGCGATGGCGATTGGCAGGAAATGGATTTCGGCGCGTGGGAAATGCGGCGCTGGGACGATATCGACCGCGCGGCGCTCGATGCGTGGGCGGCCGACCTGATGCATGCCTGCGCGCACGGCGGGGAAAGCGTCGCGCGATTCACCGCGCGGGTTGCACGGCAGGCGGACGCGCTTGCGGCGTTCGACGGGCCGCAATGGATCGTTACGCACGCGGGCGTGATCCGCGCATTGGCGTCGCATGTGCTGCGCATACCGCTCGATACGTTGCTCTCGCGGCCGGTGCCGACAGGCGGAGTTGTGTGGCTGCGCATGGAGGATGCCGCGCGAACGTGGGAAGTCGTGCACTGGGACGCATAGGCACACTTGCGTCTGCATGTGAACGACGCTCTGTCTCGCACACCGTACGCATCCGGGCATCGGTGCGCGATGCATCCGCAGCCCGCCGGAAATCAGCGCGCCGGCCGCCGCGCACGCGCGGCATCCAGATCCTCGCACAGCGCGGCCGCGCCTTGCGCGATCCGCGGCGACGGCCGCGTCAGCAGATCGCCGTCGATCGCGAACAGGTTGTCGCGCGCCACGGCCGTCAGCGCGGGCCACGCGCGCCAGCGCGCGAGGCTCGGCAGCGGTTCGTTCGAACGGGTCGCGCCGGCACTCGTCGTCACGATCGCTTCCGGATTCGCGGCGAGCACGGCCTCGTCGGTCACGGTCGGCGCGAGCGGCTTGAGCGACGCGAACACGTTGCGGCCGCCGCAGAGTTCGAACACTTCGTTGATCAGGTGCGTGCCGTTGAGCGTCGTCAGCGGGCGGTCCCACACCTGAAAGAACGTCGTGACGGGCGCGCGTGCCGCGTAGCGTGCGCGCAGTGTGGCGATGTCCCGCGTCAAGGCGCCCGCGGCGGCATCGGCGGCCGATTGCGTGCCGAGCAGCGTGCCGAGCCGGCGCAACGACGACGACACGTCGTCGAGATGTTTCGGTTCGCTGAAGAACAGCGGGATGTGCAGTGCGCGCAGTGCGTCGGTCTGCCGCTGCGCGTTGCCGTGCCGCCAGACGACGATCAGGTCGGGCTTCAGCGCGGCGATGCGTTCGAGGTCGAGCGCCTTGTTGTCGCCGACGCGCGGCACCGCTTGCGCGGCGGGCGGATAGTCGCTGTACGTGACGGTGCCGACGAGCTTCGCGCCGCCGCCGGCCGCGTAGACGAGTTCCGTCGCGTGCGGCGCGAGGCTGATCACGCGCTGCGCGGGCGCGGGCAGCGTGACCGTATTGCCGGCGTCGTCGCGGGCCGTGACGTCGGCGTGGACGAGCGGCGCGTGGGCGAGCGCAGCCAGCAGCGCGGCCGGCGCAAGCCGGCGGAACGGGCGGAGCGGGCGGAGCGGGCGCGGACTCATGCCGGGCCCCGCTGCAGCAGCGGCACGCAATGCGCGAGCGCGTCGCCGAGGCGCCGCCATTCGGCTTCGCTGCCCGGCAGGCCGACGCGCATGCTCGACGGGGTCGGGAAGTGCCGCGTCCAGATCCCGCGCGCCGCGAGCGCCGCATGCAGCGCCGCGGCGCGCGGGTCGTCGGTCCAGCTGAAGAGCGGCGTCGCGCGGACCGCGAAGCCGTGCGCGCGCAGCAGCGCGGCCAGTCGTTCGCCGTCGGCCGCAAGCCGCTCGCGGGCGGCAGCTTGCCACGCTCGATCCGCGAACGCCGCGGCGACCGCGTGGCGCGCGGGGCCGCCGACCGTCCACGCGCCGAGCCTGTCGCGCAATGCGACGATTTGATCGGGGCGCGCGAGCACGAAGCCCGCGCGGATCCCGGCGAGCCCGAAGAACTTGCCGACCGAGCGCAGCACGACGAGCCCCGGACGATCGACGTGCGGCGCCAGGGACGGCGTCGCGCCCGTATCGGCGAACGCTTCGTCGACGATCAGCGTGCCGCCGCGTGCGGCCAGTTGCGCATGCCAGCCGAGCAGGCGCCCGGTCGGCACGCATTCGGCGGTCGGATTGTTCGGGTTCCCGACGATGACGTGGTGCAGCGTCGCGGGCAGCGTATCCGCGCGGATGTCGAGCGTGACGACGCGATGGCCGTGGCGCGCGAACGCGGGCGCATATTCGCCATACGCGAGCGCCGCGACGCCGGCCTCGCCGGCCGGCAGCAGCGCGGGCAACGCGCGGATCGCGGCCTGGCTGCCGGCGACCGGCAGCACGTGCGCGGCATCGGGTGCGTGGTAGTACCGCGCGGCGCAGGCCGCGAGGCCGTCGCCGTCGTCGGGCAGCCGGCGCCAGGCGTCGGCCGGCACGGGCGGCACGGGATAGCCGACCGGATTGATGCCGGTCGACAGGTCGAGCCACGCGTCGTACGGAATGCCGTGGCGGCGGGCGGCCTCGTGCAGGTTGCCGCCGTGCGCGATGGATGAATCAGACATGATGGGTGGCCATGACGAGTGCGCCGCTCGCGACCAGCAGCGCGAGCCACAGGGCGAGCGTGCGCGTGACGAGCGACAGCGCGGCGACGATGTGAAGGGCGGTTGCCGTGGCGCCGGTGCCGAGCGCCGGGCGATCCTCGATCTCGCCGTGATAGACGGCCGGCCCGCCGAGCTGCACGTTCAGGCTGCCGGCGCCCGCGGCCATCACGGGGCCCGCGTTCGGGCTGTCCCACTGGCGCGCCTGCGTGCGCCAGCAGCGCCACGCGGAGGCCGTGTCGCCGAGCAGCGCATAGCTCGCGGCGGTGAGGCGCGCGGGAATCCAGTTCAACGCGTCGTCGATGCGTGCGGCGGCCCAGCCGAAGGTCAGGAAGCGCGGCGTGCGGTAGCCCCACATTGCGTCGAGCGTGTTCGCGAGCCGGAACAGCAACGCGCCGGGGCCGCCCGCGACGACGAACCAGAAGAGCGCGCCGAAGATCGCGTCGTTGCCGTTCTCGAGCGCCGATTCGACGGCCGCGCGCGACAGCGCCCCTTCGTCAGCGTTGCTCGTGTCGCGCGACACGATGCGCGCGGTCAGCGTGCGCGCCGCGTCGAGGTCGCGCCGCAGCAGCGCGGCGGCGATCGGCGCGACGTGGTCGGCGAGGCTCTTCGCGCCGAGCGCGAACCACAGCAGCGCGACGTGCAGCGCAGCCGCGAACGGCCACGGCAGCACGGCGACGAGCCATGCCGCGACGACCACCGGCGGCACGACCGCCGCGAGCCACGCGGCGACGCCGACCACGCGGCCGCGCCGCCCCGTGTTCAGCGCTTCTTCGATGCGCGCGGCGAAGCGGCCGAACGCGACAAGCGGATGCCAGCCGGCCGGCTCGCCGATCGCGCGGTCGACGAGCGCGGCCGCGACCGCGAGCATCGCGACGACGGGCAGCGACAGCATCAGCATGACGGGGCGCCCGCCTTGAGGTCGAGCGGCAGCCCGGCAACCAGCAGCGTGACGCGCGTCGCGAGCGCCGCCACGCGCTGGTTCAGGCGGCCGAGCTCGTCGACGTAGCGGCGCGTGACGGAGCCGAGCGGCACGACGCCGAGCCCGATCTCGTTGCTGACGACGATCACCTTCGCGCGCGCGCCGCGCAACGCGCGTTCGAGCCGCTCGACCTGCGCCGCGTACTGCGCATCGTCGAGCGGTTCGCCGTCGGCGGGGCACAGCAGGTTCGTGAGCCACAGCGTCAGGCAGTCGACGAGCAGGCAGGCGTGCGGATCGTCGAGCCGCGCGAGCGTGCCCGCGAGATCGACGGGCGCGTCGGCGAACCCCCATTCGGCGGGCCGGCGCGCGCGGTGATGCGCGATGCGCTGTTCGAACTCCGCATCGGCGGCGGTCGCGGTTGCGATGTAGGTGACGGGGCGGCCGCTGGCGGCGGCGAGCCGCTCGGCATGCGCGCTCTTGCCCGAGCGCGCGCCGCCGAGGACGAAGGTGAGGTCGTGCGGAATCATCGCGTGATTGTAACGGCGCGGGCGACCCGCCGCGGGCGATAATGCGGCCTTTGCTTCGCGACGACCTTTTACACGATGAATGCACCCGAGCCGCGGCCGCGCGGCACGCTGATGATCCAGGGCACGACATCCGACGCGGGCAAGAGCACGCTCGTCGCGGGCCTGTGTCGCCTCGCGCGCCGCGGCGGCGCGCGCGTGGCGCCGTTCAAGCCGCAGAACATGGCGCTCAACAGCGCGGTGACGGTCGACGGCGGCGAGATCGGCCGCGCGCAGGCGCTGCAGGCGCTGGCCGCCGGCGTCGCGCCGCATACGGATTTCAATCCGGTGCTGCTGAAGCCGACGAGCGACCGCGGCGCGCAGGTGATCATTCACGGCAAGGCGCGCATGAACCTCGACGCGCGGGCGTATCACGACTACAAGCCGGTCGCGTTCGATGCGGTACTCGAGTCGTATGCGCGCCTGCGTGCGGGTTACGACACGGTGATCGTCGAAGGCGCCGGCAGTCCGGCCGAGATCAACCTGCGCGACGGCGACATCGCGAACATGGGTTTTGCCGAGCGCGTCGACTGCCCGGTCGTGCTCGTCGCCGACATCGATCGCGGCGGCGTGTTCGCGCATCTGGTCGGCACGCTCGCCTGCCTGTCCGACAGCGAGCGCGCGCGCGTGCGCGGCTTCGTGATCAATCGCTTCCGCGGCGACCTCAAGCTGCTCGAACCGGGGCTCGACTGGCTGCGTGCGCGCACGGGCAAGCCGGTGTTCGGCGTGCTGCCATACCTGCACGGGCTGCTGCTCGACGCGGAGGACATGCTGCCCGGGCAAGCGCGCAGCGCCGCCGCACGCGGCGAAGCCGGCGTGTTGCGCGTCGTCGTGCCCGCGCTGCCGCGCATCAGCAACCACACCGATTTCGATCCGCTGCGCGCGCATCCGCAGGTCGAATTCACGTACTGGAAGAGCGGCCCCGTGCCCGACGCCGACCTGCTGATCCTGCCCGGTTCGAAGAGCGTGCAGCGCGACCTCGCGTGGCTGCGCGACGCGGGTTGGGAAACGTTGATCCGGCGCCATCTGCGCTACGGCGGCAAGGTGATCGGCATCTGCGGCGGCATGCAGATGCTCGGCCGCACGCTCGACGATCCGCTCGGCCTCGAAGGCGCGCCCGGCAGCGTGCCGGGGCTCGGGCTGCTCGATTTCGACACGACGCTGCAACCCGACAAGACGCTGAAGAACGTGACGGGGCAACTCGCGCTGCCGGGCGAGGCCGCCGTGCGCGGCTACGAGATCCACATGGGCGACACGCGCGGGCCGGCGCTCGCGACGCCCGCGCTGACGCTGGCCGCCGACGCCGCGCGGGACGGCGTGCGCCCCGACGGCGCGCGGTCGGCCGACGGCCAGATCCTCGCGACCTACGTGCACGGGTTGTTCGACGCGCCCGACGCCTGCGCGGCGCTGCTCGCATGGGCGGGGCTCGACGGCGCGGCCCGCATCGACTATCCGGCGCTGCGCGAGGCCTCGCTCGAGCGGCTGGCCGACACGTTCGCCGAGCACCTCGACCTCGACGCGCTGTACGCCGAGTTTCGCTGAGTTTCCTCGGGCCGCGTCGGTCGGCCCTCGCTTTTTCCGCCCGATCGCGTACAACAGAGGAGGGCGGAGGTCCGCCCGAAGGAGGGCGACGATGAAGGCTCGATGGTGGTGGGGCGTACTGCTCGCGGCGCTGCTGGGCGTGTCCGCGGCCGCGCAGGCGTGCGATTCGTATGCGCCGGGTGGCGGCCAGTCCGGCGGTGACGCCACGCAAGGCAAGAGCGGCTACTGAGCAGGATGCGGGGCATGATCGGTCATGCCCTTTTTGTTGCATCAATTCATTCCTGAATGGAAACAATTTAAGCGGGTTCGCGTGTTTATCGGCCGAATCGATTCGAATAGAGTGCGATCCATTCCCCTCCACTCACGAAGGAAGCCGTCATGAACACCAACCGCCTGAACGATTTCGCCGCGACGCTGCTGCGCGTCGCCCTCGGCGTGCTGTACCTCGCGCACGTCGCGCAGAAAGTATTCGTCTTCACGCTGCCGGGCACCGCGCAGTTCTTCGCGTCGATCGGCCTGCCGGCCTGGCTCGCGTACCTGACCACGTTCGTCGAACTGGCGGGCGGCCTGGCCCTGCTCGCGGGGTTCCGCGTGCGCATCGCCGCGCTGGTGCTGCTGCCGTTCATGCTCGGCGCGGTCGCCGCGCATCTGCCGAACGGCTGGAGCTTCTCGTCGCCGCACGGCGGCTGGGAATATCCGGCGTTCTGGGCCGTCACGCTGGCCGTGCAGGCGCTGCTGGGCGGCGGCGCGTTCGCGATCGGCGCGCGGGACACAGCCCTCCAGCGCGCGTGACGTGAAGGAAAGCGGACGAAAGGGGGGCGTGGTGCCGCGCCACCGGTTCCGGTGACCCCCCGTTTGCCGATATCATCGCTCCCTGTATCCGCAATCGAGCGGCGCCTGCCATGCGGCCGGCGCCGCGCGGCTTTTTCGGGGGAATTCATGACGGTCATCGTGGTGGCGAATCCGAAGGGCGGCGTGGGCAAGAGCACGCTGTCCACCAATCTAGCCGGCTATTTCGCGGCGCAGGGCGCATGGGTCGCGCTGGCCGACCTGGACCGGCAGCAGTCCGCGCATGCGTGGCTCGACCTGCGGCCGGCCGGCTTGCCGGCGATCGAGGCGTGGGAACTCGATCCGGAGGCGCCGTCGAAGCCGCCGCGCGGGCTCGAATACGCGGTGATCGACACGCCGGCCGGCCTGCACGGCACGCGGCTCAACGTCGCGCTGCAACTGGCCGACAAGGTGATCGTGCCGCTGCAGCCGTCGATGTTCGATATTCTCGCGACGCAGCAGTTTCTGGAGCGCCTCGCCGGCGAGAAGGCCGTGCGCAAGGGCAGCGTCGAGGTCGGAATCGTCGGGATGCGGGTCGATGCGCGCACGCGTTCGTCCGACCAGCTGCACCGGTTCGTCGAAGGGCTCGGCCTGCCGGTGCTCGGCTACGTGCGCGACACGCAGAACTACGTGCAGATCGCCGCGCACGGCCTGACGCTGTGGGACGTCGCGAAAAGTCGCGTCGAGAAGGATCTCGAGCAGTGGCGGCCGATCGTCGAATGGGCCGAGCGCCGCGCGCCGAAGGCCGAGAAGGCCGTGAAGGCTTCCTGAGCGCCCGGGCCGTCCCGGCCGGCGCGACACCCAATGAGAAAGGGCCGGATCCCGTGGCGTACGGTATCCGGCCCGTCGGCGGCAAACGGCAGCGCCGCAGCCGCGCGCCGCGGCCCGCGCGCGTGCCGCTCGGCTTACGTCCAGCTCTGCGTCGGCACGTGATCGCGATGGCCCTTGATCTTGTTGCCTTCGTCGATGAACACGAGCTTCGGCTTCCAGCCGGCCTGCAGTTCGGCTTCGTCGACCATCGCGAACGCCGCGATGATCACGAGATCGCCGAGCTGCGCGCGGCGCGCGGCCGAGCCGTTCAGCGAGATCATCCCGCTGCCGCGCTCGCCCTTAATCGCGTACGTCGAGAAGCGCTCGCCGTTGTTGATGTTCCAGATGTCGATCCGTTCGTTTTCGATGAGGCCCGCCGCTTCGAGCAGGTCTTCGTCGATCGCGCACGAACCTTCGTAGTGCAGTTCGCAGTGCGTGACCGCCGCACGGTGGATCTTCGATTTGAGCATGTGGCGCTGCATGGGGTCTCCGTGATGCGTCGTGAGAGGCGCGGGCGGGCCGGCCGTCAGATTTCCAGGTTGTCGATGAGGCGCGTCGCGCCGAGCTTCGCGGCCGCGAGCACGACGAGCGGCTCGCCGGCTTCGAGTTCGGCGGCGCTCGGTGCGATCAGGTTCGCGCGGCGGCGGATCGCGATGTAGTCGGGCGCCCAGCCGCGTTCGGCCAGGTGCGTGTGCGCGTGCTGCTCGAGCTTGCCGAGGTCGCGTTCGCCGCCGAGCACGCTGTCGCGCACGCGCTGCAGCGTTTTCGCCAGTTCGGGCGCTTCCTTGCGCTCGTCGGCCGTCAGGTAGCGGTTGCGCGACGACAGCGCGAGGCCGTCCTCGTCGCGCACGGTCTCGGCCGCGACGATGTCGACCGGCAGCGCGAGCTGCTGGCACATCCGGCGCACGATCATCAACTGCTGGTAATCCTTCTTGCCGAACACGGCGACGCGCGGCTGCACGCAGGACATCAGCTTCGTGACGACCGTGCACACGCCGGCGAAGAAGCCGGGACGGAACTCGCCCTCGAGTATCCCGCCGAGGTCGTCCGGCGGCAGCACGCGATACTCCTGCGGCTCAGGGTACATGTCGCGCTCGGTCGGCGCGAACAGCACGTACACGTTTTCCTGCTGCAGCTTCTCGATATCGTCCTGGAGCGTGCGCGGGTACTTGTCGAAATCCTCGTTCGGGCCGAATTGCAGCCGGTTGACGAAGATGCTCGCCACGACCGGGTCGCCGTGCTGGCGCGCGAGGCGCATCAGCGACAGGTGCCCTTCGTGCAGGTTGCCCATCGTGGGCACGAACGCCGTGCGGTTCTGGCCGCGCAGCTGGTCGCGCAGTTCCTGGATCGAGCTGATGACTTTCATGATCGGGTAGCGGGTTCCTCGCGCAGGTGCGCGTGGGCGCCGCAGCAGCGGCGCCGGGGTCGAAGCGGACAACGCCGGCGCGCGGGCGGCGCATCGGGCGTCGGCGGATTGTAGAGGATTTGGCCGCGCGACGCATCGATAAAAGAACGATCGTTCACTTTATATCGGGACGTGCGGGACACCCGCCGGACGGCCTTCCGCCGCGGCGAAGCGCGAGCGTCGGGACGAACCGGGAACGGGAAGCGGCGGGGGGGCCCTTACGCGGGCAGGTACGCGAGACGCACGTAGATCGGCGCGAACGGCTCGGCCTGCGTGATCTCGAGCAGCGATTCGCGCGCGAGTTCGAGCATCGCGATGAAGTTCACGACGACGACCGGCACGCCGCGCGACGTGTCGAACAGGTCGGCGAACTCCATGAAGCGGGCGTTCTGCAGCCGGCGCAGGATCAGGCTCATGTGCTCGCGCACCGACAGCTCCTCGCGGGAGATCTTGTGGTGCTGGACGAGCTTCGCGCGCTTGAGCACGTCGGCCCACGCGGCGCGCAGGTCGTCCGAATTGACGTCGGGAAAGCGCGGCGTGACGCTTTGCTCGATGTACACCTCGGCGCGCAGGAAATCGCGGCCGAGCTGCGGCAACTGGTCGAGCCGCTGCGCGGCGAGCTTCATCTGCTCGTACTCGAGCAGCCGGCGCACGAGTTCGGCGCGCGGATCCTCGGCTTCCTCGCCGGTGTCGGCCTTCTTGACCGGCAGCAGCATCCGCGACTTGATTTCGATCAGCATCGCGGCCATCAGCAGGTACTCGGCCGCGAGCTCGAGGTTCGACGTGCGGATCTGGTCGACGTAGCCCAGATACTGCGCGGTGACCTGCGCCATCGGGATGTCGAGCACGTTGAAGTTCTGCTTGCGGATCAGGTACAGCAGCAGGTCGAGCGGGCCTTCGAACGTCTCGAGGAACACCTCGAGCGCATCGGGCGGGATGTAGAGATCCTGCGGCAGCTTGAAGAGCGGCTCGCCGTACAGGCGAGCGAACGCCGCGACACCGTCGACCGTGTCGGGCGTCGAATCGGCGCCCGCGGGCGCGGCGATCGCGTCGTCCTGCCGGGCGGCGCTGGCCTCGTCGGCGGCGCTCACGTCGTCAGAAGTTCTGGTAGTAGACGTACGGCGTCTGCTTCACGCGCGATTCCTGCTGCTCGGCGCGCTCCTCGAGATCGATCGGCTGCTTGTCCCACAACAGGGAACGGCCCTTGCGCTGCTCTTCCTCGAGCGTCGGCTTCTGCTGCTTGAGCTGGTTCAGGAACTGCGTGACGTCGGACTGGTACGGCATGGCTGGATCTTCCGTTTCGGGCGGCGCACGATGCGCCGGATTCACGATGGCGGGATTTTACCGCATCGCGGGGAACAGCCGGCGCCAATCGCGCGTCGAATCGGCGGGCCGGTGCCGACGCGGATCGTGCGGCGGCCGTGCCCGGGGCTGGCATTCTTTCACAATCGTTTGGCTGTGACGCCCGCGCCCTGTGGTCAAATACAGGGTTTTCCACGAAACCGTAACAAACCAGCACGGCGAGGTCATATTTGGCGGGGCAGTCGAACCATCGAGCACACACGGCGCATGATGCAGGCCCGCGCGCGGCGCGCGATCACGCCGGCGCCGCGGCCCGCGTCGCGCGGGCGGCCCTCGCGGGCTGCCTGGCCGCGTGCTTCGCGCTGCCGGCCCATGCGAAGTACGACGTCGACATCGACGCGCCGCGCTCGATCCGCAAGCTCCTGAAGACGCATCTCGATATCGCCCGCTTCGCGAAGCGCGACGACATCAGCGACGACCAGTTCGACTTCCTCGTGACCGCCACGCCGCAGCAGGTGCGCGATCTGGCCGCGACGGCCGGCTATTTCTCGCCGATCGTGCGCACCGACGTGCGCACCCGCGACGGCAAGCGCGACGTGCGCATCGCGGTCGATCCGGGCAAGCAGACCGTCGTGTCGACGGTCGACCTGACGTTCAAGGGCCCCGTCGAAACCGAGGATCCGAAGCAGGAAACCGCCACGCGCTTCGCGTTCTCGATGAAGCCTGGCGACCCGTTCACGCAGTCCGACTGGGACGACGCGAAGAGCGCGGCGCTCCGGCAACTGCAGTCGCGCCGTTATCTCGGCGCGAAGATCGCGTCGTCCGAGGCGCGCATCGATCCGCGCACGCAGCGCGCGACGCTCGCGGTCGCGTTCGACAGCGGCCCGACGTTTACGATCGGCAAGGTCGACGTCGACGGCGTGCGCCGTTATCCGGAAAGGATCGTCACGAACGTCAATCCGCTGTCGGAAGGCGAGATCTACGACGTGCGGCGGATCGCCGAATTGCAGCGGCAACTGCAGAACACGCCTTACTACGCGAGCGTCGCGATCGACGTCGGCGACGATACGTCGAAGCCCGAGCGCACGCCCGTGCACGTGAAGGTCAGCGAATTCCCGTACAACAACATTCGCGGCGGCGTCGGCTTTGCCACCGATACCGGGCCGCACGTGCAAGGCTCCTATACGTATCTCGACACGTTCGGCGCCGCATGGCCGCTGACCGTGTCGGGCCGGGTCGACCAGATCCAGCAGTACGGGCAGGTGCAGCTGTCGATGCCGCCGGGCGAGCGGGGCTGGACCAACAGCGTGCTCGCGTCGTACACGAACACCAACGTGTCGGATACGCGCATCTACAGCGCGCGGGTCGGCGTGCAGCGTACGCGCACCGGCCAGTTCATCGACTATGCGTATTCGCTGATGTACTACCAGGACCGGCTCGACCAGAACGGCGCGGGGCCGACCACGAGCCGCGCGCTGGTGCCGCAGTGGGCGTGGACCCGCCGCAACGTCGACGATCCGCTGTTCCCGCGCTCGGGCAACCTGATTCACGCGGAGACCGGCTTCGCGGTCAAGCACGTGCTGGCCGACGAAACCTTCATTCGCGGCTACGCGCGCGGGCAGCAATACCTGCCGATCGGCAAGCGCGACCTGTTCGTGTTCCGCGCGGAGCTCGGTGGCGTGTTTACGAGCGGCAGCTCGTCGGGCGTGCCGGCGTCGCTGCTGTTCCGCGCGGGCGGCTCGAATTCGGTGCGCGGCTACGGTTACCAGAGTATCGGTAACAGTGTCGCCGGCTCCGTTTTGCCGACCAAGTACCTGATGACGGGTACGGCCGAATACCAGCACTGGTTCAACCGCGACTGGGGCGCCGCGACGTTCTTCGACATCGGCACCGCGACCGATGCGTGGGGCGAGCGCGTGTTTTATCCGGGCGTGGGCGTCGGTGCGCGCTGGCGCAGCCCGGTCGGCCCGATCAACGTCGACGTCGCGTACGGCTTGCGCAACCAAAGCGTGCGCCCGTACCTGACACTCGGCATCGCTTTCTGAACCTGTCGCCCTGTTCACGACGACCCGCACGACGAACCGCATGACGAAGGACCCGAACGACACGCCGCCGCCTCACGATCCGGATTCGCCCGACGGCGCGCCCGATACGCCGCCGCGGCCGCCGCGCGCGCCGCGTCGCGGCCGCGCGTGGCGCGTTCTCGCGTGGACGCTCGTGTCGCTCGTGCTGCTCGTCGTGCTGGCGGCGGGGCTCGTGGTGGGGGCGGTGACGACGGAGCGCGGCACGCGGCTCGCGTGGCAGGCGGCCGGCAAGGTGCTCGGCACGCGGCTCGCCGGCACGCTCGACGGCGGCTCGCTCGCGACCGGCGTGCGCTTGCGCGGGTTCGCGTGGACGAGCCCCGACGGCACCGGCACCGAGGTTCGCATCGACCGGCTCGACGGTCGCTGGGCGCTGACGCGCGCGCCGTGGCGGCTGTCCATCGCGTATCTGCGCGCCGGCACGATCGACGTGCGGATCGCGCCGGGGCCGTCGACGCCGAGCACGACGCCGCAGAACCTGAGCCTGCCGCTGCAGGTGCGGATCGACGACCTGCGCGTTGATCGCCTCGCCATTCACGACGGCGGCTCGACGACGCAGCTCGACCATCTCGCGCTGAACGGCCGCAGCGACGGCCGCCACCACGAACTCGTGCTCGACGGCGTCGATACGCCGTACGGCGCGCTGACCGCGCGCGCGAAGCTCGACGGCGTGAAGCCGTTCGCGCTGACGGGCGAGGCGACCTACGCCGGCAAGCTGTCCGACGAACCGGTCGACGCGCGGGCCCGTGTGTCGGGCTCGCTCGAGGCGCTCGTCGCCGACGTCGACGCGAGCGGGATGAAGCTGAACGGGCGCGCGCACGTCGAGGCCGCGCCGTTCGGCCCGGTGCCGCTCACGCGCGCGTCGCTCGTGTTCGACCACGTGAACCCGCAGGCGCTGTCGCCCGGCGCGCCCGCAGCCGATCTCGCGGTGCGCGCGGAACTCGCGCCGGTGAGCGCGCCGGCGGGCTCCGCGCCCGCGAAGGGCTTCGCGGTGACGGGCCCGGTGTCGATCGTCAACGCGAAGCCGGGCACGCTCGGCGACCATCTGCTGCCGGTGATCGACGCGCACGCGACCGTGCATCTCGACGCGCACGCGCAGCGCATCGACGGCCTCGCGCTGAAGCTGATCCGCGACGGCAGCGTGACCGGCGGCGGTACGCTCGCGGGCGGCAAGGGCCGCTTCGACCTGAAGGTCGCGAACCTCGACCTGAACGCGTTCGTCGCCGAGCTGCGGCCGATGCGCCTCGGCGGCCCGCTTGGCGTGACGCTCGCGGGCGACGTGACGACCGTCGATTTCAACCTGAACGACCCGAAGCTCGCGCTGGGCGCGCGCGCCAAGGTCGCGCTGACGCGGCAGCAGACCGTGCTGACCGACACGCGCGTGACGGCCGGCAAGGGACGCATCGACCTGACGGGCGTGTTCCGCCACGACGCGCATTCGACCTATGACGCGAAGGCGACGCTGACCGCGTTCGATCCGCTGCTGCTGGCCGCGGCGAGCGCGCCGAAGGCGGGCGGCGGCAAGGCGCCGGCGAAGGCCGCCAAGGCGCCGGCCGGGCGCGGCGAGACGCGCGTGTCGGGCACGCTGACCGCGTCGGGCGCGTTTGCGCCGCAAGTGTCGACGAAGGCGACCTTCAAGCTCGCCGACAGCCTGTACGACGGCGTGCCGCTGACGGGCGCCGGCGTCGTGCAGCTCGCCGGCTCGCGGATCCTGCCGAGCAACGCGAACCTGTCGATCGCCGGCAACCACGTCGACCTGCGCGGCAGCTTCGGCGCACCCGGCGACCGGCTGCGCTTCGTCGTCGACGCGCCGCAGCTCGACCGGCTCGGCTTCGGTGTCGAAGGGCTCGTGCAGGCGCAGGGCGACCTGACCGGCAGCTTCGCGCATCCGAACGTGACGGCCACCTACAAGGCCGAGCACGTCGTCGTCGGTTCGAACCGGATCGGCACCGCGCAGGGCCGCGCGGACATCCGCGACGGCGCGCACGGCGCCCTCGTGTTCACGGCCGACGCGGCCGACATCGCGCTCGGGTCGTTCCAGTTGAAGTCGTTGCGCGCGAACCTCGACGGCACGCGCGCGAAGCACACGCTCGACGCATCGGCGCTCGGGGCGGCCGGCGGCCGCGTGATCGACCTGACGCTCGCGGCGAACGGCGGTGTGGTCGAGACCCGCGACGGCATGCGCTGGGACGGCACCGTCACGCGTCTCGCGAATCGCGGCACGCCGGCGCTCGCGCTGCAGGCGCCGCTGACGATATCGGCCGGCGCCGGGCGCGTGACGCTCGGCGCGACGCGGCTGACGCTCGAAGGCGCGGCGATCGACCTGAAATCGTTCGTGTTCGATCACGGCCAGATGCGCTCGGCGGGCGCCGTGACGGGCGCGTCGGTCGCGCGTTTCCTCGAGGTGCGCCAGGCGCTGACCGGCCAGCGGCCGCCGGTGCGGACCGACGTCGTGCTCGATGCCGACTGGGATTTCTCGCTCGGCGCGAACGCGACGGGCTACGTGCAGGTGAAGCGCCGCGGCGGCGACGTGACGATCGAGACCGGGCGCGGCATCGCGTCGCTCGGCCTGACCGACCTGTCCGCACGCGCGAGCTTCGCGCCCGGCAACCGGCTCAACGTGACGGCGCTCGCGAAGGCGAGCCGGATCGGCACGCTCGACGCGAACGTCGCGGTGCCGTTCGCGCTGCGCGACGGCGTGTTCGGCATCGTCGACGACGGTCCGCTGTCGGGCCGCATCGATGCCGACATCCCGGCGCTGAAGACGACCGGCAACCTGTTCGGGCCGAGCTACCTGCTCGGCGGGCGCGCGGCGCTGAAATTGACCGTCTCCGGCACGCCGGTGAAGCCGAACCTGTCGGGGACGCTGACCGGCGACGAGCTGTCCGCGACGCTGATCGATCAGGGCGTGCAGTTGAAGGACGGCATCGTGCGCGTGAAGCTGTCGGACAACCTCGTCGAATTCCAGCAGGTCGAGTTCCACGGCGGCGACGGCACGCTGCGCGCGCTCGGCCGCGTGCGCCTCGACGGCGAGGCGCCGGACCTGACCGCGAGCATCGTCGCGGACAAGCTCGAACTGTTCGCGGCGCCCGACCGCAAGCTGTCGCTGTCGGGCAAGGCCACCGTCGCGAACGACGGGCCGCGCGGCGCGCTGTCGATCGACGGCAAGTTCATGGTCGATCGCGCGCTGTTCGACCTGCCCGAGCAATCGGCGCCGCACCTGTCCGACGACGTCGTGATCGTGCAGCCGGACGGCACGGTGCGCGGCGAGACGCCGACCGGCACCGCGGCCGCGAAGCCGAAGCCGGTCGACAACAAGCCGGCGCCGTCGCTGGCGCCGCGCGCGAACATCGACGTCGGCCTCGGCAACAACTTCCGCTTCAAGGGCCACGGCGCGGATCTCGGGCTGCGCGGCACGATCACCGTGATGAGCGCGCCGGGCGTGCCGCTGCGCGCGGTCGGCAACGTGCGCGTGACCGAAGGCTCGACGTACACGACGTTCGGCCGCAAGCTCGCGATCGAGAACGGTTTCTTCACGTTCAACGGCCCGGTGTCGAACCCGGGCGTGAACATTCTCGCGATGCGGCGCAACCAGGAGGTCGAGGCCGGCGTGCAGGTGGTCGGCACGATCCAGTCGCCGACGGTCAAGCTCGTGTCGGAGCCGAACGTCACCGACAACGAAAAGCTGTCGTGGCTGCTGTTCGGGCACGGTACCGACCAGGGCAACAACGTCGGCCAGCAGGGCGCGATGACGGCGGCGCTCGGGCTGCTCGGCAGCGTGACCGGCAAGCGTGTCGCACAGACTTTCGGTCTCGACGAGGTGTCGGTCGGCCGCAGCGAAGTCGGTCTGACCGATCCGCAGGTCGTGCTGGTGTCGAAGGCGATCAACGAGCGCTTCGTGCTCGGCTTCGAGCAGGGGCTGCAATCGGCGAGCAACGCGTTCAAGGCGACGATCAACCTGACGCGCTTCTGGTCGGTGTCGGCGTACGGCGGCACGTTCCAGGGTGTCGACCTGAACTACACGCGGCGCTTCGATCGGTGGTTCGGGCAGCGGTGAGGGCGGGCACGGCGTACCGGGCGACGATAAAAAAGCCCCGCACGATTCGACTCGTGCGGGGCTTTTTTGCGCCGGCAGCCGCGCGTTGCGCTTACTTCACGCGCATGCCCGGCTTCGCGCCGCTGTGCGGCTCGAGGATGTAGAGGCCCGGTTCCGCCTTCTCGTCGGTGGCCGACGCGGCGAGCACCATCCCTTCGGACAGGCCGAACTTCATCTTGCGCGGCGCGAGGTTCGCCACCATCACCGTCAGCTTGCCGACGAGCTGCTCGGGCTGGTACGCGGACTTGATGCCCGAGAACACGTTGCGGGTCTTTTCCTCGCCGACGTCGAGCGTGAGCTGCAGCAGCTTGTCCGAGCCTTCGACGGCCTGGCACGCGACGATCTTCGCGATGCGCAGGTCGATCTTCGCGAAATCGTCGATCGAGATCGGCGCGTCGTCGGCGCCATTCGCGGCGGCCGGCTTCGCGTTCGCCTTCGCGTTGTTCTTCGCATCCTTCGCGGCGTTCGCGCTCGCGGCGGCCGCACCCGTTGCCCCGGCCTGCAGCGAATCGCGGTTCGCGGCCAGCAGCGCTTCGATCTGCTTCGCATCGACGCGCGTCATCAGATGCTGGTACGCCTTGATCGGCTGCGCCGACGACAGCGGCTTCCCGGCATCGGCCCACGCGAGCGGCGCGATCCCGAAGAACGCTTCGACCGCTTCGGCGACGCGCGGTATCACCGGCTTCAGCGCGAGCGACAGCAGGCGGAACGCCTCGAGGCTCACGCTGCAGGTTTCGTGCAGCGCGACCGCGTTGGCCGGATCCTTCGCGAGATCCCACGGCTTCGCGCCGTCGACGTACGCGTTCACTTCGTCCGCGAGCTCCATCGTGTGGCGCAGCGCGCGGCCGTATTCGCGTGCTTCGTAGCTCGCGGCGATCTGCGCAATGGCATCGCGCAGCTTCGCGACGAGCGGATGGTTCATCGCGCTGTCCTGCACGCGACCGTCGAAACGCTTGATCAGGAAGCCGGCCGCGCGGCTCGCGATATTCACGTACTTGCCGACGAGATCGCTGTTCACGCGCGCCTGGAAGTCGTCGAGGTTCAGGTCGATGTCTTCCATCGTCGCGTTCAGCTTCGCGGCGAAGTAGTAGCGCAGCCACTCGGGGTTCAGGCCCGTGTCGATGTAGCTCTGCGCGGTGATGAACGTGCCGCGCGACTTCGACATCTTCGCGCCGTCGACCGTCAGGAAGCCGTGCGCGAACACGTTGGTCGGCGTGCGGTGGCCCGAGAACTCGAGCATCGCGGGCCAGAACAGCGTGTGGAAGTACAGGATGTCCTTGCCGATGAAGTGGTACTGCTCGGCCTTCGAGCCGGGGCGGATCCACGCATCGAAATCGACGCCGTTGCGCGCGCACAGGTTCTTGAAGCTCGCGTAGTAGCCGACCGGCGCGTCGAGCCACACGTAGAAATACTTGCCGGGCGCGCCCGGGATCTCGAAGCCGAAGTACGGCGCGTCACGCGAGATGTCCCAGTCGGCGAGCTTGGCTTCGCCGGCGTCGCCGAGCCATTCGCGCATCTTGTTGGTCGCCTCGGGCTGCGCGAGGCCGCTCACCCATTCGCGCAGGAACGATTCGCAGCGCGGGTCGGACAGGCGGAAGAAGTAGTGCTTCGAGGTCTTGCGCACCGGCGTCGCGCCCGACACGACCGAATACGGGTTCAGCAGCTCGGTCGGCAGGTAGGTCGAGCCGCACACTTCGCAGCTGTCGCCGTACTGGTCCTTCGCGTGGCACTTCGGGCACTCGCCCTTGATGAAGCGGTCCGGCAGGAACATTTCCTTGACCGGATCGTAGGCCTGCTCGATTTCGCGTTCGGCGATCAGGCCGGCTTCCCGCAGCGCGAGATAGATCTTCTCGCTCAGCACGCGGTTCTCGTCCGAATCGGTCGAGTAGAAGTTGTCGAACGACACGCCGAAGCTGTCGAAGTCGCGCTTGTGCTCGGCCCACACGCGGTCGATCAGCTGCTTCGGGGTCAGGCCTTCCGCCTCCGCGCGCAGCATGATCGGCGTGCCGTGCGTATCGTCGGCGCCGATGTAGTAGACCTCGTGGCCATGCATTCGCAGCGTCCGCACCCAGATGTCGGTCTGGATGTACTCGACCAGGTGGCCGATGTGGATCTGCCCGTTGGCATAGGGCAGGGCGGACGTAACGAGGATCTGGCGGCCGCCTTGCGGCGCCGCAGCCTGCACGGAAGTGAGGTCGGATGCGGACATAGGGTCTGGAGAAGAACAGCGGGAAAAACGACGGGAAACTGCGATTCTAGCAGGGGCGCGGACCAGCGCGGCGAGCAAGCGCCGCGACGGGGCGGCAGCGGGGACGAGGCCGCACGTGCGGCGTGCCCGGTCGTGTTGTGCTGCGCTGCAGCACGAATTCGGCGGGCAAAAAAAACCGGGGCGGATACGGCCCCGGAGCAACAACGACAAGAGGAGAATGGTGACGCGCCGGCAACACCAGCCGCGTACCGTAAATACTGACCACGGCCTGCGACAGAAGTTCGAAAATTTTTTCGATTTGTTACCGGCCCCGCCCAAAGCCTTGCCGGGCGGGGCTGTGCGGGCAAGGCGCCCGCACGTTTCCCCTCGTGGTCGTGCTTACTGATGCTGTTGCGGCGCGCGCAGGTAGATCTCGACGCGGCGGTTCTGGGCGCGACCGGCTTCGGTCGCGTTGTCCGCGATCGGGTTCGACGGCCCCATGCCTTGCGCCGACAGACGACCGCCGTTCACGCCGCGCTGCACGAGCGCGTTCACGACGCTTTGCGCACGGTTCTGCGACAGCGTCTGGTTCAACTGCGCCGAGCCCGTGCTGTCCGTGTAGCCGACGATCGACGCCGTCAGTTGCGGGTTCTGGTTCAGCGTCGTCGCGAGGTCGTTCAGCAGCGGCGTGAACGCCGGCGTGATCGCGTACTGGTTCGTCGCGAACGTGACCGAGCTCGGCACGTTCAGCTTCAGCGAGCCGTCCGGCTGCTCGGTGACCTGCGTGCCCGTCTGCGCCGCCGACGGCGCGAGCTTGTTCTTGATCGCTTGCCAGTTGTAACCCGTCACGCCGCCAACCAGTGCGCCGACGCCCGCGCCGATCGCCGCGCCCTTGCCGCCGCCGGCCAGTGCGCCGATCCCTGCGCCCAGCGCCGCGCCCGTGCCGGTGCCGACGGCCGTATTGTTGCCTTGCTGCGTGGCGCAGCCTGCCAGCAGTGCGCCGGCGAGTGCGAAGACGGACAGGCGAGTCGCGATTTTCATGTTCATCTTGGATTCCTCTCTTGGTTGAACGAGTCGACAACGACGACAAACAACAGTTATGGCTCCCTGCGCGGGCCGTCCGAAAAAGGAGGGCCGGCCTGCGCTCGCGGCAGCCGCCGAGGCGCTCGCATGCCCTGTCCGTCAGCGGGGCTGTTCGGGCGGGGCGACGCGTCAGCCTCTACAATATAGGCGGTGAGTGGCCGATTTGGCCCTATAGCATGCCGCACGCGAAGAGTGCGCCGGGTCGCGCGTTCGCGCAATGGCGTGCAACAGATTCTTTCACTTTTCCCGATTTTCGCAGCGTAATTTGATATTTTTTGACGTTTGCGCGCGAGAAAAACGTTTTCACGGAGTCTTGATGAGCATTGACCGGGCACAAGTCGACGCCGCGCTGGCGGCAGTCGTCGACCCCAATACCGGCCGCCCGTATGCGGCGAACAAGGGCGTGCGCAACGTCGCGATCGACGGCGACGTCGTGGCGCTCGACGTGGTGCTCGGTTATCCCGCGCGCAGCCAGCACGATGACGTGCGCGCGCGCGTCGCCGCGGCGCTCCAGGGCGTGCCGGGCGTGCGCGACGCGCGCGTCGCCGTGTCGCAGGAAATCGTCGCGCATACGGTGCAGCGCGGCGTGAAGTTGTTGCCGAATGTGAAGAACATCGTCGCGGTCGCGTCGGGCAAGGGCGGCGTCGGCAAGAGCACGACGGCCGTGAACCTCGCGCTCGCGCTTGCCGCGGAAGGCGCGTCGGTCGGCATACTCGACGCCGACATCTACGGCCCGTCGCTGCCGACGATGCTCGGCATCCACGGCCAGCGCCCCGAGTCGCCCGACAATCAATCGATGAACCCGCTCGTCGGCCACGGCTTGCAGGCGAACTCGATCGGCTTCCTGATCGAGGAAGACAACCCGATGGTGTGGCGCGGCCCGATGGCGACGTCCGCGCTCGAGCAACTGCTGCGCCAGACCAACTGGCGCGCGCTCGACTACCTGATCGTCGACATGCCGCCGGGCACCGGCGACATCCAGCTCACGCTCGCGCAGCGCGTGCCCGTCACCGGCGCGGTGATCGTCACGACGCCGCAGGACATCGCGCTGCTCGACGCGAAGAAGGGGCTGAAGATGTTCGAGAAGGTCGGGATTCCGATCCTCGGCATCGTCGAGAACATGAGCATCCACATCTGCTCGAACTGCGGCCACGAGGAGCACATCTTCGGCGCCGGCGGGGCCGAGCGGATGGCGAAGGATTACGACGTGAACGTGCTCGGCAGCCTGCCGCTCGACATCGCGATCCGCGAGCGCGCCGACAGCGGCACGCCGACGGTCGCGGCCGATCCCGAAGGCGCGCTCGCGCGTCGCTACCGCGACATCGCGCGCGGGGTCGCGCTGGCGATTGCCGAGCGATCGCGCGACATGACGTCGAAGTTCCCGTCGATCGTTGTTCAAAATACGTAAAACCCTTGCGGGGCGGGGCCTTACGCTGTTTACGGCGCCGCGAGGCGCGGTATCATGGCGACTTTTCCCGGGTCCCTTTACCCGCCCGGCGCGGCCGCCGTGTCAAACGGCCGCCAGCCGGCATGAGGATCGAATGAAACAACGACATCACGGCGTGCGCGCCGGCCGCGCGCGGCGCGCGCTGCTGGCCGCCGCCGCGCTGGGCCTGCTGGCCGGCTGTAGCTCCTTTTCCTCGTCGCACGAAAAACGGGCCGACGCGCAACTGCAGCCGACGGTCGGCTCGCAGGCGCGCGGCGCGGTGACATTCGTCGAGCGCCCGGACGGCGTGCAGGTCACCTACAACCTGGTCGGCCTGCCGCCGAACAGCGATCACGCGCTGCAGGTGCACGAACGCGGCGACTGCAACGCCGGCGACGGCTCGAGCGCAGGCCCCGTGTTCGCGCCGGCCGCCGACCGGCTGCGCGCCGGGGCGCGCGTCGCCGGCGATCTCGGCAACATCCATGCGGATGCGAACGGCGTCGCGGCCGGCTTCATCGTCGCGCCCGATCTGGCCCTCGATGGCGTGCGCTCCGCGATGAACCGGGCGGCGCTGGTGCACCGCGACTCGAGCGACCCGGCGTTCGCGCAGCATGGCGCGGGGCCCGCGCTGGCGTGCGGCGTGATCCGTTGACGGCCGCCGCGTGCGTGGCCCGATGATCGCGTAAAATGTGCGCCTTTCCCGGCCGCCGCTTCGCGGGTAAGGCCCCCACCGACTGTCACGCAGCGTTTCCAGGCGCCCTGAATATGCAACGACCCCAACGCTCACTTCGTTCGTTGTCCCCCGACGGGACGGCCAGCCGCCCACGGCCGGCTTTGCAAAGCCGGCCGGCTGCGCAGGCGCAGAGCGGTGCTCTGCGAATTCCCTGCTACGCCCTTGGGACGGCCCGGCGGAGGCTGGCATGAGCATCAAGTCCGACAAATGGATTCGGCGCATGGCCGAAGAGCACAAGATGATCGAGCCGTTCGTGCCCGATCAGGTCCGCGCGTCCGAGGACGGCCGCCGGATCGTCAGCTACGGCACGTCGAGCTACGGCTACGACATCCGCTGCGCGGACGAATTCAAGATCTTCACGAACATCAACTCGACGATCGTCGATCCGAAGAACTTCGACGAGGGTTCGTTTGTCGATTTCAAGGGCGACGTGTGCATCATCCCGCCGAACTCGTTCGCGCTGGCCCGCACCGTCGAATATTTCCGCATCCCGCGCACCGTGCTCACCGTCTGCCTCGGCAAGTCGACCTACGCGCGCTGCGGGATCATCGTCAACGTGACGCCGTTCGAACCCGAATGGGAAGGCTACGTCACGCTGGAATTCTCGAACACCACGCCGTTGCCCGCGAAGATCTACGCGAACGAAGGCGTCGCGCAGGTGCTCTTCTTCGAAAGCGACGAGGTGTGCGACGTGTCGTACGCCGATCGCGGCGGCAAGTATCAGGGGCAGCGCGGTGTCACGCTGCCGAAAACCTGATCTGGTTGCATAACGTCTCACCAGTTTCCGGGTGACCGCTGCGCGTGACGCGCCGCGGTCGTTCTTTTTGGAGAATCGCCCATGAAGTTTCGTTTCCCCGTCGTCATCATCGACGAAGATTTCCGCTCCGAGAACATCTCGGGCTCCGGCATCCGGGCGTTGGCCGAAGCGATCGAGAAGGAGGGCGTGGAAGTCCTCGGCCTCACGAGCTACGGCGATCTGACGTCGTTCGCGCAGCAATCGAGCCGCGCGTCGTGCTTCATCCTGTCGATCGACGACGACGAACTCATGCTCGGCGAAACCGGCCCGGACGGCGAGCTGCCCGAGCTCGCGACCGCGATCATCGAGCTGCGCGCGTTCGTCACCGAAGTGCGCCGCCGCAACGCGGACATCCCGATCTTCCTGTACGGCGAGACGCGCACGTCGCGCCATCTGCCGAACGACATCCTGCGCGAACTGCACGGCTTCATCCACATGTTCGAGGACACCCCGGAGTTCGTCGCGCGCCACATCATCCGCGAGGCGAAGGTCTATCTCGATTCGCTCGCGCCGCCGTTCTTCAAGGAGCTCGTCAAGTACGCGGACGAAGGCTCGTACTCGTGGCACTGCCCCGGTCACTCGGGCGGCGTCGCGTTCCTGAAGAACCCGCTCGGCCAGATGTTCCACCAGTTCTTCGGCGAGAACATGCTGCGCGCAGACGTCTGCAACGCGGTGGACGAGCTCGGCCAGCTGCTCGACCACACGGGGCCGGTCGCGGCGTCCGAGCGCAATGCGGCGCGCATCTTCAGCGCCGACCACCTGTTCTTCGTGACCAACGGCACGTCGACGTCGAACAAGATCGTCTGGCATGCGACGGTCGCGCCCGGTGACATCGTGCTGGTCGACCGCAACTGCCACAAGTCGATCCTGCACGCGATCACGATGACGGGCGCGATCCCCGTGTTCCTCACGCCGACGCGCAATCATTTCGGCATCATCGGGCCGATCCCGCGCGACGAATTCAAGCCGGAGAACATCCGCAGGAAGATCGAGGCGAACCCGTTCGCGCGCGAGGCGATGCGCCAGAACCCGGACATGAAGCCGCGCATTCTGACGATCACGCAGAGCACGTACGACGGCGTCGTCTACAACGTCGAGATGATCAAGGACCTGCTCGGCGACCTGCTCGACACGCTGCACTTCGACGAAGCGTGGCTGCCGCACGCGACGTTCCACCCGTTCTACCGCGACATGCACGCGATCGGCGATGGTCGTCCGCGCACCGGCGCGCTCGTGTTCGCGACGCATTCGACGCACAAGCTGCTCGCGGGCATCTCGCAGGCGTCGCAGATCGTCGTGCAGGATTCGGAGAACCGCACGTTCGACAAGCACCGCTTCAACGAGGCGTACCTGATGCACACGTCGACGAGCCCGCAGTACGCGATCATCGCGTCGTGCGACGTCGCGGCCGCGATGATGGAGCCGCCGGGCGGCACCGCGCTCGTCGAGGAATCGATCGCCGAGGCGATCGACTTCCGCCGCGCGATGCGCAAGGTCGACGCCGAATACGGCGACGACTGGTTCTTCAGCGTGTGGGGCCCGGACAACCTGTCCGAGGAAGGCATCGGTTCGCGCGAGGACTGGATGCTGAAGCCGAACGACCACTGGCACGGCTTCGGCCCGCTCGCGGAAGGCTTCAACATGCTCGACCCGATCAAGGCGACGATCATCACGCCGGGGCTCGACGTCGACGGCGAGTTCGGCGAGACCGGCATTCCGGCCGCGATCGTCACGAAGTACCTGGCCGAGCACGGGATCATCGTCGAGAAGACCGGCCTGTACTCGTTCTTCATCATGTTCACGATCGGCATCACGAAGGGCCGCTGGAACTCGATGGTGACCGAGCTGCAGCAGTTCAAGGACGACTACGACAACAACCAGCCGCTGTGGCGCGTGCTGCCGGAATTCGTCGCGCAGCATCCGCGCTACGAGCGCGTCGGCCTGCGCGACCTCTGCACGCAGATCCACGACGTGTACCGCGCGAACGACATCGCGCGCCTGACGACCGAGATGTACCTGTCGGACATGGAGCCGGCGATGAAGCCGTCGGACGCGTTCGCGAAGCTCGCGCACCGCAAGATCGACCGCGTGCCGCTCGACGAGCTCGAAGGCCGCGTGACGAGCATCCTGCTCACGCCGTACCCGCCGGGCATTCCGCTGCTGATCCCGGGCGAGCGCTTCAACAAGACGATCGTGAACTACCTGCGGTTCGCGCGCGACTTCAACGAGCGCTTCCCGGGCTTCCACACCGACATCCACGGCCTCGTCGCGGAAGAGGTGAACGGCCGCGTCGAGTACTTCGTCGACTGCGTGCGCGACTGATGGCGACGCATGGACGAATCCGGACGATGCGCGCGGCGCTGGCCGCGCTCGTCGTCTGGGCGGCAGGATTGACGGGGCTCGCGGGCGCCGGTGTCGCCCATGCGGAAGTCGCGGCGGCCGACCCGATCGACGTCGCGATGCGGCAATGCCTCGCGCGGCGCGACCGGTCGTCGCCGGCCGGGCAGATCCAGTGCATGGGCGAGGCGCAGCAGCAGTGGCAGGCAGTGATGGACGGCGCGTACCAGCGCCTGTTGAAGGATGCGCCGGCCGACGCGAAGCGCGGCTGGCAGGACAGCCAGCGCCGCTGGCTCACGTGGCGCAAGGACGAGGTGCTGCTGCTGAAGGCCGTATACGACACGACACGCGGCACCGCGTATGCGATGTCGAGCGCCGACCTGCAACTGCAGCCGGTGCGCGATCGCGCGCTGGCGCTACGCGGGGCGGCCGATCGCTATGCGCCGCCGCCCGCTGCCGTGCCGGTGGCGGCGACGAGCGGTGCGCAGGGCGGCGCCAAGTCGGCGAACGCGCCCCGCGAGCCGGCGCTGCGCCGCGTGCGGCCGTGTGCGCAGGATGCCGCGTGCGAGCACGCGCTGTTCGACCTGAACCGCTATTACCAGAAGTTGCGCCGCAAGATGCCCGCGCATTCGGCCGCGACGCTCGTGCGCGCGCAGCGCGCGTGGGTGGCGTTCCGCGATGCGACGGCGCCGCTCGTCGGCGAGGACGGGCGCGTCGACCTGATCGGCGCGCGCATCGCGACGATGAAGCGGCTGTCGGAGACGGCCGGCAATCGGTAACGGCTGCCGCGCCGCTGCCGAGCCGGCGACACGACAAAACGGGCACCCGAGGGTGCCCGTTTTGCATGGCGCGGTGTATCGCCTACGCCGGCTGCGACATGCCCTGCAGCCCGAACCACGACGGCACGAGCGCGAGCGCATCGTCGAGCGACGCGAGCACGTGCAGGCTCAGCGCGACGATCTCCGGCGTCGGCGCCTTCAGGTCGGGCACGGTGACGACCGCCGCGCCGGCGCCGGCGGCCGAGAGCGCGCCGAAGTCGCTGTCCTCGAACGCGATGCACGCGTGGGCCGGCACGCCGAGGCGTTCGGCCGCGAGCCGGTAGACGGCAGGGTCGGGCTTGCCGCGCGCGACTTCGTCGCCGCCCGCGACCGCGCGGAAGAACGGCAGCACGCCGACCGCGTCGAGCCGCGCGCGGATCACGTCGCCCGCGGACGACGACGCGACCGCGCACGGAATGCCGGCCTGCGCGAGCGTGTCGAGCAGCGCAAGCGCGCCCGGCTTCAGCGGAAACTTCGGATGGGGCTCCGGGGCGGCGAGCCGCTCGCGCACGCGGACGCGCACCGCGTCGAACGTAGCGGGGTCGCCGATCAGCCGCGCGAGGATCACCTGGCCTTCGGCGAACGAGCGGCCGACGATCTGCAGGTAATCGATCTCGGTCAGCACGACGCCGTGCGCGTTCGACACGTCGATCCACGTGTTCATGATAGTCCGCTCGGAATCGACGAGCAGGCCGTCCATGTCGAAGAGCGCGGCGGAGAAGGTCATCGGGAGCATCCGTGAAGCGGTGAAGCGGGGAAGGCGACGAGCGGCACGATGGCCGCCCGAATGAAAAACGGACGCCGCGGGCGTCCGTCCGGAACCGCGGGCCGTTACTGGCCCAGCGCGGCGCGGGCAGCCTTGGCGGCCGCACGCACCTGGTCGGGCGCGGTGCCGCCCGGGTGGTTGCGGCTCGCGACCGACCCTTCGAGCGTCAGGTAGCCGAACACGTCGTCGCCGATCAGGTGCGCGACGTTCGGCAGTTCCTGCTTCATTTCGTCGAGCGTCAGATCGGCGAGGTCGATGCCGCGATCGTCGCAGATCTTCACCGCGTGCGCGACGGCTTCGTGCGCGTCGCGGAACGGCAGGCCGCGCTTGACCAGGTAGTCGGCGAGGTCGGTGGCGGTCGAGAAGCCCTGCAGCGCGGCCGCGCGCATCGCATCCGGCTTCACGGTGATGCCGGCGACCATCTCGGCGAAGATCCGCAGCGTGTCGGCGACGGTGTCGACCGTGTCGAACAGCGGTTCCTTGTCTTCCTGGTTGTCCTTGTTGTACGCGAGCGGCTGGCCCTTCATCAGCGTGAGGAGCGCCATCAGGTGGCCGTTCACGCGGCCGGTCTTGCCGCGCGCGAGCTCGGGCACGTCGGGGTTCTTCTTCTGCGGCATGATCGAGCTGCCGGTGCAGAAGCGGTCGGCGATGTCGATGAAGCCGACGCGCGGGCTCATCCACAGCACGAGCTCTTCGGAGAAACGCGACACGTGCGTCATCACGAGCGCCGACGCCGCCGTGAATTCGATCGCGAAGTCGCGATCGGACACCGCGTCGAGCGAGTTCGCGCAGATGCCGTCGAAGCCGAGCGTCTTCGCGACCGCGTGGCGATCGATCGGATAGCTGGTGCCGGCGAGCGCGGCCGCGCCGAGCGGCAGGCGGTTCACGCGGGTGCGGCAGTCGCGCATGCGTTCCGCGTCGCGCGTGAACATCTCGACGTATGCGAGGAGATGGTGGCCGAACGTGACCGGCTGCGCGACCTGCAGGTGCGTGAAGCCCGGCATGATCGTGTCGGCGTTCTGTTCCGCGAGGTCGATCAGCGCGCCGCGCAGGTCGTTCAGCAGGCCGCCGATGCGGTCGATCTCGCCGCGCAGCCACAGGCGGATGTCGGTCGCGACCTGGTCGTTGCGCGAGCGGCCCGTATGCAGGCGCTTGCCGGCATCGCCGATCAGCGCGGTCAGGCGCGCCTCGATGTTCAGGTGGACGTCTTCCAGGTCGAGCTGCCATTCGAATTCGCCACGCTCGATCTCGCCCTTGATCTGCGCCATCCCGCGTTCGATCGCGGCCAGGTCGTCGGCGCTGATGATCTTCTGCGCGGCGAGCATGTTCGCGTGCGCGAGCGAGCCGGCGATGTCGACGAGCGCGAGGCGCTTGTCGAAAAACACCGACGACGTGTAGCGCTTGACCAGCTCCGACATCGGTTCCGAGAAGCGGGCCGACCAGGCCTCGCCCTTTTTGTGCAGTTGGGACGTCATGGCGATTCTTCGAAGGGGAGTTGGGCGGCCGTGCGCCGCCGAGGGAATCCCGCGATTCTAACATTCGCGAAGCGGGCGGCCGGCGCGCGCTAGCGCGGGCTGCAGGTCAGCGGGCCGATGCGCGGCAGCGTGCCGTCGTCCGGCCGCCGGTACGCGAATTCGACGGTGCAGTCGCGGCCGCCGCCGGAGATCTCCAGGTGGTTGTTCGCGACGAGGCCGTCGACGAAGGTCAGGCCGTCGTAGCCGACGATCGTGCGCTGGCCGCTTTCGACGTGGCGGACCTCGAGCCCCGGCGGAAGCGGCGTGCCGTCCGACGCGCGCAGCGCGATCGACGCGGCGCTGTAGCGCGTGATGGCGAAGTGCGCGAGCACGCCGGAGCGGGCCTGCGGCACGACGTCGAGCGTCGTGTCGGCGATCCGCGCGTCGGCCGGCAGCGCGCTGCCGTCGATCGCGATGCGATTGTTCTGGTACGCATTCAGGTCGGGCACCAGCAGGTAGCCGGCGTGGTCCGTCGCGCCGATCAGCCGGTTCTGGTGTAGCACGGGCACGCGCCCCGTGTCGGTCGAGACGAGCGCGAAGCCGTCGTCGACGCGGCGCGCCGTCATCACCCGGCCATCCATCAGCACGAACGCGCCGGTGACGTCGACCGCCGCGTTGGCGCGCCCGTCGAACGATTGCGCGAGCAGCGTGAGCTGGCCGGCGCGGCCGAGATACTGCAGCTGGCCCTGCCCGTAGCGCGTGCCCGCTTGGGTGCCGGCCTGCACGTTCCAGCCGAAGCCGCCGCCGTAGTCGGGCGGCCGCGATGCATTGAGCGTGTAGGTCGATTCGCCGTTCTGCCGCCCGGCGTTCGCGGAGACAGACGTGTTGCCGCCCAGCCCGATGCTCAGGCTCACGAAGAAGCCGCGCGCATCGCGTTGCCGGAAGTCCTGGAAGCCGCTGAACGTGATCGAGGTCAGCCCGCCCAGATTGACGAGGTAAGCGATCGAGCCGATCCGCGACGCGGCGACGCCCGGATACTCGAGGGCCAGATAGCTGAACGACAGCGTTTGCGCGCGCAGGAACGGGAACGACACCGTCACGCGATCGGTGGCGCGCGAGACCGGCACGCCTTCGCGGCTGCCCAGGTCGATGTAGTCGCCGAATGCGCGCAGGGTCTGCGCGTCGATCGAGAAGCGCGGCGTCACGTACTGGTAGCCGACGCCCGCCTGCACGCCGGTGCTGCCCGGCGCGCTGAGCGCCAGCGACGCGTTCGCCACGCCGCGCTCGCCGAGGCGTGCGAGCACGCCGGCGCCGGCGTTGTAGACGCCGGCCGTCGCTTCCCCGTGCGCTTCGACGGTCAGCCGCTCGCTGATCCCGTAGCGCAGCGAGCCGCTCGCCGCCGGCGTGCGCGCGTAGTCGAACGAATCGGTGCCGTACGCGCGGCGCAGGAAACCGGCTTCGACCGAATAGCTGGCGAGGCCGGGGGCCAGCAGGCGCGTATCGACGTACAGCGGAATCGACGTCGCGATCGAGCGGCCGAGCGCGTCGCGCGTGACGACCGTCGCGTTGCCCGCGCCGGTGATGCCCGGCACGCTGTTGATCACGAATGGCCCGCTCGGCACGTCGCCGCTGAACTGGCGCACGTTGTTGACGTACAGGTCGACCGACGTCGGCACGACCGCGCTGCCGGACAGCGCGGGCACCGGAAACGTGACGAGGTCGGGGCGCAGGCCGAAATTGCTGCGCCACTGCACGCCGCCCAGGCGCAGCGAGCGCGTCCAGGACAGCGACGACGAAATCGTGTCGCCGACCTGGGTCGTCGTGAGCGTGCGGGGATTCGAGCGGGTCCAGGACGTGTCGTAGCGCACGTAGCGCCGGCGGTCGTCGTACAGGTACGCGATGCCGGTGCTGCTGAGTACGCCGGCCGGATCGAAATAGCGCGCCTCGCTCCAGACCGCGAGCGGCGCGCGTGCGACGGTTTGCGCGTAGGCATCGTAGTTCAGCACGAAGCCGCGGCCGGACGTCGCCGGCGGCGCGGCGGCGAGCGCGCGCGTATCGAACGTGTGCGGAATGCGCAGTGCATCGGGCACGCGCAGGTCGAGCGTCTGCCGCCCGGCGTCGTAATCGTAGTGCAGCCCCGCGAGCGTATCGAGCGCGACGAGCGTGTTCGACGGTGCGTTCGCGGGGCCGCCGGTCGCGATGCCCAGATCGTTCAGGTCGGCGGAGCCCGCGTACAGCCGCCCGTCGATCTGCCGGAACCGGGCGATCCGGTGCGTCGGTTCGCCGTTGAGCGACACGTCGAGATACAGCCCGTCGGCTTGCGCCGCGGCTTCGGACACGGCGGCGGCCGGCATCGGCGCCGGCTGCGCGCATACGGCGGGCGCGCGCAGCGCGAGTATCAGCGCCAGCGCGAGCAGCGCGGCGGTGGGTCGGGCCGGCCCGGCGTGTCGCGCGGGGCAGTCGGCCCGGAGGATCTTGCTCGGCGTCGGCACGGGCAACGTCGTGCGATCCTGCCCGGGTGGCTCAGGGCACCGGCAGCCGGGCTTCGACCGGCTGCGCGTTGACGGTCGCCTGGATCTTGACGAAGGGCGCGCCGGCGTCGAGCTTGAGCGGCCAGCGTCGCGTGCTGCCCGCGAGCGCATAGCCGAGTAGCCCGCGCGTGATCTCGTGGACGCCGCCTCGCGCATCGACCAGCCGGACCGCGGAAATCTGCGCCCGCCGTCCGCCGCGATTGTCGACCGCGAGCCGCATGCCGGTCCCGTCGGATTCGATGCGCCAGTCGAGGCGCGGGGACGCTTGCGCGGCGTCGGGCTCGACGAATACGGGCACGGAATAGCGCAGCCGGATCGTCACGCCGTTGTCGACCGGCGCGCCCGGCGCGGGCAGTTCGTCGATCAGCACGCGATAGCTCTCTTCTGCGGCCGGCGTGCCGCGGCTCGTGCGCACGAGCCGGATCAACTGCTCGGCGTTCGCGTCGATCTGCAGCAGCGGCGGCGACGCGGCGAGCGCGTCGGTCGGCGTCATCACGTCGGTGCCGTTTTCCTGCGTCCAGCGATAGGTGCGGACCTGGCCGTAGATCGGCCGCCCGCCCGGGTTGCTGAGCGTCATGCTCGCGGCTGCCGCCGAAGGCGGCAGCTCGATCGTCACGGGCGTGATCTGCAGCGTGGCGGCATGCGAAACCGCCGCCGCCCACCCGACGCACAGCGCGGCAAAGGCGCGCGGGAACAATCGCACGGCCCGTCAGAAATAGACGGTGGCGGTGACCGAGGCCTGGTAGGTGTCGGGCTTCGGCGTCGCTTGCGCGGGTACCTGGCCGTACACGTTCAGCACCTGCGCGGAACCGGTGCCGGTGCCGCCGACCGTGTCGGTGCCTTGCGTGTTGCCCCAGATCGTCGAGTGGCCGGAGTCCTGGTAGAGCTGGTAGCCGACCGTCGTGCCGGTATTGCCCGTCGTGGTGCCGCCCATCAGCCGGCTGGCGACGGTCGAGCCGGTTACCGCGCCGGCGTCGAGTCCGATGTTGTAGGGTGTCGAGTTCGTGCAGGTGACGGAGACCGTCGTCTGCTGGTTGACCGTCGACGCGAGCACGCCGGTGGTGCCGAATGCAAGCGGGTTCGCGGCGATCGTGCAGTTCGCCTGGATCGTGAGCGTGACGTTGAATTGCGCGGTGGCCGTGCCGTTCGAATAGACTGCGGCAACGGTGACGGGCTGCAGCACCGGCGCGAATGCGAACGTGGCTGCGAGCATGGCTGAAAAAACACGACGTCGGGAATCTATCATTATGATTGTCTCCTGCCGTTCAAGGGGTCGCCCGGCCGCGGAGTGCCTGCCGCGTGGTCTGTTGCCGGTCGCCGTTACCGCTCTGTCGTTGGTGGAAGACTACTCCACGGCTTTGGTCGCGCGCAATGGAGAAAACGCCGACCTGGCATGCATTGCCCGGGGGGCGGACGGATTCCATCGGCCTATTTGACACGGATCAAGTAACAGTGCGAACGATCGATGCGCGGATGGATACGATGAGGGCGCGGCCGGATCCGCGAACCCGATCGTCCGGACGTTTTTTTCGGGGGAGATGCATGGAGGCTGACGGCTTCGATCTGGCGCGCCGCTGGATGCGCGCGCTCGCGTCCCTGCTGCTGGCGGCGCTGCTCGGCATGCCCTGGATGCCGGCGCGTGCGGATACGTGCACGGTGACGCCGCCGGTGCCGAGCTTCGGCTCGGTCAGTCCGATCACGCAACAGGCCTACACGACGACCGCCACGATGACCGTGAACTGCACGTGGGACGCGCTGAGCCTGAACACCGGCGTGCTCGTGTGCGTGAACCTCGGCGGCACCAGCCCGCGCTACCTGAGCAACGGGGCGAACCAGATGCAGTACGACCTGTATCAGGACGCCGGCTATTCGCAGGCCTGGGGCGCCGTGAGCAGCGGCACGACGCCGATATCGCTGACGTTGACGAAACCGGCGCTCGGCACGTCCGCGAGTGCGAACGTGACCATCTATGGCCGCATCGCGCCGAACCAGCCAACCGTGCCGACCGTGAACAACGGCAGCACCGTCTATACACAGAGTTTCAGCGGCAACCAGGCCGCATACAGCTACAGTTTTTCGCTGCTTGGCGTGCTGCCGACACCGTGTGTGTCGCAGTCGACGGCCGGCACGATGACGGTTACCACGACCGCCACCGTCATCAACAACTGCATCATCAGCGCGACCGGCGTCGCGTTTCCGCCCGCAGGCGTGCTGGCGTCCGCGCTGACCGCCAGCGGCTCGATCAGCGCGCGCTGCACGAACGGCGACGCATTCCGGATCGCGTTGAACGGCGGCGGCAGCGGCAACGTCGCCGCACGCACGATGCAGCGCGCGGGCGGCGGGTCGGTCAGCTACCAGCTCTATCAGGACAGCGGCTTCACGCAACCATGGGGCGACGGCACCGCCGGCACGTCGATGGCGACCGGCACCGGCAGCGGGTTCGCGCAGGCGATCACCGTGTACGGCCGCGTGCCCGCGCAAGCGACGCCGGCGCCCGGCAACTACAGCGACACGATTACCGCGACGATCAGCTTCTGAGCCGCGCTCAGTCGCGCACCAGCACGACGAGCTTCAGGTCCTCGCGGTGCGCGGGTTTCAGCGTGATCTGCTGGTACACGAGGCGGCCGTCGGCCGGATGGTCGAATTCGCGCCGCCCGCCTTCGCGCTCGAACACGTCCTGCGACGCCCAGTACTGCGCGAACGCGTCGCTGCCGGCCGTCAGCGCGTCGATCAGCGCGCGCGTCGGCGCGTCGGTCAGGTGGCGGATCGCGTCGGCGCGGAATTCGGCCGCGAGCCGCCGCGCGCGGGTTTCCCAGTCGACGATCAGCGTGCGTGCAGCCGGCGACATGAACGTGAAGCGCAGCAGGTTGCGGTCGTGCTCGCCATCGAGCCAGCCGGAAAAGAGCGCGGCGGCCGGCGGGTTCCACGCGAGCGCGTTCCATTGGCGGTCGAGCACGTAGGCGGGCGTCGCGATCGCGGCGACGGTCGCGGCGAGCGTCGGCGGCAGGTCGCCGCCCGCGACGTCGGGCTCGGCCGGGTCGCGCTGCGCGGCCAGCTCGAACAGGTACGCGCGTTCCGCCTTCGACAACTGCAGCGCGACGGCGATCCGGGCGAGCGCGTCGGCGGAGGCCGACACGGGCCGGCCCTGTTCGATCCACGTGTACCAGGTCGGGCTTACGCCGCACAGTTGCGCGACTTCCTCGCGCCGCAGCCCCGGCGTGCGGCGGCGCGGGCCGGGCGGCAGGCCGACGGCCTGTGGCGACAGCCGCTCGCGATGGGCGCGGATGAATTCGCCGAGCGCGCGGGCGGGCGTGGCGTCGAGCGGCGGGACGAGGGCGGAGGACGGCTGGTTCATGCGGAAACGGCGAAGTGGAAGCGAAGACGCGGCAACGATCGAACGATCAGACAGGTGGATCGAATACCAGAATAACTGCTTAACTTGTACTGGTACAAATGCAGGCCTATTGTAGCGGCTCGCGCGCTGGCAGGGCAGCGGGCGTCCCCCACAATACGTTGCACGGGGCCGGATCGCGCGCGCAAGCGTGGGGTTCGGCCGACGGCATCAAGGAAAGGAGCGAACGATGAAACACCACGAGCAGGTCGCCGACGCGTTCGGCACGACGGCCGCCGCCTATCTGACGAGCACGGTCCATGCGACGGGCGCCGACCTGCGGGCGCTCGCCGACGCGGTGAGCGCGACGCCCGACGCCGCGGTGCTCGACCTCGGTTGCGGTGCCGGCCACGCGAGCTTCGCGGTCGCGCCGCACGTGCGCGAGGTGGTCGCGTACGATCTCGCCGCGCCGATGCTTGCGACCGTCAATGCGGCCGCGCGCGAGCGCGGGCTCGCGAACATCCGCACGCAGCAGGGCCCGGCCGAGCGGCTGCCGTTCGACACCGCGACGTTCGACTGGGTCGTGAGCCGGATGAGCGCGCACCACTGGCACGACCTGCGCGCGGCGCTCGCCGAGGTGCGCCGCGTGCTGAAGCCGGGCGGCCGCGTGCTGATGATCGACATCGCGGGCAACGACCATCCGCTCCTCGATACGTACCTGCAGGCCGCGGAAGTGCTGCGCGACGCGTCGCACGTGCGCGACTACCGCGCGGACGAATGGCTCGCGATGTTCCGCGCCGCCGGTTTCGACGTGCGGGTGCACAGCCGCTGGCGTCTGCCGATCGATTTCGACACGTGGGTCGCGCGCATCCGCACGCCGGCCGACAGCGTTGCCGGCATTCGCGCGCTGTGGGCGCATGCGCCGGACGAGGTGCGCGGCTACTACGCGGTGCAGGCCGACGGGTCGTTCGAGCACGACGCGTTGCTGATCGACGCGCACTGAGCGGGCGGCGCGCGCCGCGCCGTTTCGCGATCGCATGAAAAAAGCCGCGATACGCACGAACGCGTATCGCGGCTTTCGTTATCCCGGCCGGCGCGAAACCGCGCCCGCGCCGCCCGCGGATCAGCCGGTGTTGCGCAGGCCGGCCGCGATCCCGTTGATCGTCAGGTGAATCCCGCGGCGCAGCCGCGCGTTCGTGTCGCCCGCGCGGTGACGCTTGATCAGCTCGACCTGCAGGTGGTTCAGCGGATCGAGATACGGGAAGCGGTTCTTGATCGAGCGCGCGAGCAGCGGGTTGGTCGCGAGGCGGCCTTCGTGCCCGGTGATCTCAGCGAGCGCCCGCGACGTGCGCTCCCATTCCGCGACGATCCGCTCGAACACGTGCTTGCGCAGCTTGCGATCGGGCACGAGCTGCGCATAGCGCGACGCGACCGCGAGATCCGTCTTCGCGAGCACCATGTCCATGTTCGACAGCAGGTTCGAGAAGAACGGCCAGGTCTTGTTCATCTTCTTCAGCAGCGTGACGCGTTTCGCGCGTTCGGCGTCGTCCCCGGCGCCGTCGAGATACGCGCTCACCGCGCTGCCGAAGCCGTACCAGCCGGTCAGCAGCAGCCGGCACTGGCCCCACGAGAAGCCCCACGGAATCGCGCGCAGATCCTCGATCTTGCGCTGCTTCGGGTCCTGCAGCTTGCGCGACGCCGGGCGGCTGCCGATATTCAGCTCGGCGATCTCGGTGATCGGCGTCGACGCGAAGAAGTAATCGGTGAAGCCCGGCGTTTCATAGACGAGCGCGCGGTACGCGGCCATCGCCGAGTCGGACAGCGTCTGCATCGCGGCCTCGAACGCCGGCAGTTGCGCCGGTGCGTTCGACTGCGGCAGCAGCGACGCCTCGAGCGTCGCGGCGACGACCGTCTCGAGGTTGCGCCGGCCGATCGACGGGTTCGAGAACTTGCTCGCGATCACCTCGCCCTGTTCGGTCAGGCGGATCTGGCCGTTGACGGTGCCCGGCGGCTGCGACAGGATCGCCTGGTAGGTCGGGCCGCCTCCGCGGCCGACCGTACCGCCGCGCCCGTGGAACAGCCGCAGCGTGATCTTGCGCTCGCGGAACAGGTCGACGAGCGCGAGTTCCGCGCGATACAGCTCCCAGTTCGACGTGAGGAAGCCGCCGTCCTTGTTGCTGTCCGAGTAGCCGAGCATCACTTCCTGCTCGGCGCCCTGGTGCGCGATCAGCGCGTCGATGCCCGGCAGTGCAAAGTAGTCGCGCATGATGCGCGACGCGTCGCGCAGGTCGGGGATCGTCTCGAACAGCGGGATCACCATCAGGCTGTTCTTCGCGTCGCTGCCCGGCACGCCGAGCGTGCCTTCGAGCAGGCCTGTCTCCTTCTGCAGCAGCAGGACTTCGACGAGGTCGCTGACGGTTTCCGTATGCGAAATGATGTAGTTGCGCACCGCACGCGCGCCGAATTGCGCGCGGACCTCGCGCGCCTTCTCGAACACGCCGAGCTCGCTTTGCGCGAGCGCCGAGTATTCGATGTACGGCGAGCGCAGCGGGCGCGGATCGGCGAGCGCGGCGAGCAGCACGCGCAGCTTGTCTTCCTCGGCGAGCGCCGCATAGTCGGCCTCGACGCCCGCGCGCGCGAACAGCTCGGCGACCACCGCCTCGTGGATGTCGGAACTTTGGCGCAGGTCGATGCTCGCGAGATGGAAGCCGAACACTTCGGCCGCGCGCACGAGCGGCGCGAGGCGCGGCGCGGCGAGCGACGCGCCGTGGTGTTCCTCGAGCGACGCGGTCAGCACCTTCAGGTCGGCGACGAACGCTTCCGAATCTTCATACGGGACCGCACGCACGGGCGGCGCGCCGCGGCCGGCGCTGCGCACCGGCACCGTACCTTCGCCGAGACGCACGCGCGCGCTCGCGGCGAGCCGCGTATAGATGCCGATCAGCGCGCGGCGATACGGTTCGTCGACGCGGTGCGGCGACTGGTCGGGCGACGCGGCCGCGAGCGCCTTCACCGCGTCGTTCGCGCCGACCAGCAGGTTCGACACCGACAGCTCGGCGCCCAGCTTGTGCACCTGTTCCAGATAGTGTTCGAGGATCACCGCGGCCTGACGGTTGATCGCCTCGTCGAGCGTCGCGGCGGTCACGTTCGGGTTGCCGTCGCGGTCGCCGCCGATCCAGCTGCCCATCTGGAAGAACGCGGGCACGCGGGCCGACAGGCCGTGCTCGGCGAGCGCGGCCTCGATGTCGCCGTACAGCGCGGGCAGTTCGTCGAGGAACGTCGCGCGGTAGTACGACAGCGCGTTCTCGATCTCGTCGCCGACCGTCAGGCGCGCGTCGCGCAGCATGCGCGTCTGCCACAGCGCGGTCACGCGCGCGCGCAGCATCGCTTCGTTGTACTGGCGCTCGCGCGCGGTCAGCTCCTGGTCGCGCTCGGCGAGCAGGCGCGCGATGTCGTGCTGCGCGTCGAGGATGCTCTTGCGCTGCACTTCGGTCGGATGCGCGGTCAGCACCGGCACGATCAGCGCATCGTCGAAGAAGCGCTGCAGCAGGCGCTTCGACGCGTTGCCGGTGGTTTTCAGCTGGTCGAGCGCGTATGCGACCGTGCCGGGCTGCGGCGCGGAGCCGGCCAGCGCGTGGATGCGGCGGCGGCGGTTGTGGTGGCGGTCTTCCGCGATGTTCGCGAGGTGCGAGAAATAGCTGAACGCGCGTACGACGCTCACCGTCTGCTCCGGCGTCAGCTTGCGCAGCTTCTTCTCGAGCGTCTGCGCGGCTTCGCTGTCGTCCTCGCGGCGGAACTTGACTGCGGTCTGGCGGATCGTCTCGACGACGTCGAACACCGTATCGCCTTCCTGTTCGCGCACGACGTCGCCGAGCAGGCGGCCGAGGAAGCGGATGTCCTCGAACAGCGGGCGGTCCTTGTCGTCGCGCGCGCGGGTGCCGGCCTTCGGCGCGACGGCGTCGCGGGCCGCGGGGCCGGCGGCTTTCGTCGTGCGTTTTGTCTGACGTATCGCGTCTTTCGGTTTCGTTGCCGTTGGTTTCGTTGCCGCTTTCGCACGGCCGTTCGCGGCGGTGGCGACGGTGTCCGTCGAGGCGTCGGAGGAGGACAGGGCAGCATTGCGGCGCGCCGTACGCGCCGATCCGGAAGACTTCACGATGGGTTTCCTTGGGAAAGCTCGAGTCAAAAGGAACTGCGGAAACTGCGGGAACTGCGGTCAAGCAACCAGCTACGTGCGGCACATCCGCACAACGGCACCGCGACCCGCACGGAAGCAGGCCGGGCGCAGGCTCCGGGCCCGGGCGGGCCGGAGCGTGCGTGCTACCATTGTTCGATCTTCAATCCCGTCCTTCGATGTTCCAGCAATGAATTCCGAGACCCCCGCGGCCGGGCCGCAACAGGCACGACCGCCCGCGACGTTGACGATTGCTTCGCGCGAGAGCCGCCTGGCGATGTGGCAAGCCGAACATGTGCGTGATGCGCTGCGCAAATTATATCCAGCTTGTGACGTGAAAATCCTCGGGATGACGACGCGCGGCGATCAGATTCTCGATCGCACGCTGTCGAAGGTCGGCGGCAAGGGCCTGTTCGTGAAGGAACTGGAAGCCGCGCTGGCCGACGGTCGCGCCGATCTCGCCGTGCATTCGCTGAAGGACGTGCCGATGGCGCTGCCCGACGGCTTCTCGCTCGCCGCGATCATGGCGCGCGAAGACCCGCGCGACGCCTTCGTGTCGAACGACTACGCGTCGCTCGACGCGCTGCCGGCCGGCGCGGTCGTCGGCACGTCGAGCCTGCGCCGCGAAGCGATGCTGCGTTCGCGCTATCCGCATCTCGAGGTCCTGCCGCTGCGCGGCAACCTCGACACGCGCCTCGCGAAGCTCGACCGCGGCGACTACGCGGCGATCATCCTCGCGGCCGCCGGCCTGAAGCGCCTCGGCCTCGAAGCGCGGATCCGCGCGCTGCTCGACGTCGAGGCGAGCCCGCCCGCGGCCGGCCAGGGCGCGCTCGGCATCGAGATCGCCGCGCATCGCGACGACGTCGCCGCGTGGCTCGCGCCGCTGCACGACACGCAGACCGCGCTCGCGGTCGAGGCCGAGCGGATGGTGTCGCGCGCGCTCGGCGGCAGTTGCGAGGTGCCGCTCGCCGCGCACGCGGTGTGGCGCGCGGGCGAGCTGTACCTGACGGGCCGCGTGTCGACCACCGACGGCAAGCGCGTGCTGACGGCCGAGGAGTGCGGCGCGGTCGTGACCGTCGCCGATGCGCTCGCGCTCGGCCGCGCGGTGTCCGACGAACTCGAGGCGCAAGGCGCGCTCGACATCGTGCAGGCGCTGCTCGCGAACTCGCCGGCCGCGGGCAAGGGCGACGCCTGATGGCGGGCGGCGCGCGCGCGTTCACCGCTGTCCTGACGCGTCCGGACGGGCAGTCCGATGCGCTGGCGTCGCAACTGGCCGACGCCGGCTGCGACGTGCTCGAATTCCCGCTGATCGATATCGCGCCGGTCGACGATCCGGCGCCGCTCGACGCCGCATTCGCGGCGCTGGCCGACTACGCGCTGGTGATTTTCGTGTCGCCGAACGCGATCGACCGCGCGCTCGCGCGGTACGACACGATCTGGCCGAACGCGCTGCCGGTCGGCGTGGTCGGGCCCGGCAGCGTCGCGGCGCTCGCGCGTCACGGCATCGCGGCGCCCGCGCATCGCGTGATCGCGCCGCAAGCGCCGGCCGACGGCGGCGTGCCCCATTACGATTCGGAGAGCCTGTTCGCGAGCATCGAGGCCGCGTTCGGCGGCGCGCAGGCGCTGGCGGGCAAGCGCGTGCTGATCGTGCGCGGCGACGGCGGGCGCGAATGGCTCGCCGAGCGCCTGCGCGAGGCCGGTGCGGACGTCACGCTCGTCGCGGCCTACCGGCGCGTCGTGCCGGAGCCGCGCGTCGGCGCGTGGGAGCGCGTGCACGCGCTGCTCGACGGCCAGCCGCACGCATGGCTCGTCACGAGCTCGGAAGGCGTGCGCAACCTGCACGAGCTCGCGCGGGCCCATCTGAACGATGCCGAGATCGACGCGCTGAAGCATGCGCCGCTCGTGACGCCGCACCCGCGGATCGAGCAGACCGCGCGCGCATTGGGTTTTGATAGGATTACGCTGACCGGCGCGGGCGATGAGCGCATCGTCCGCGCGTTTCGAACGATGGCCGACGAGGCCGTCCAACCGGCGACAGCCGTACCGGTGACTAAACGCATGACAGATACCAACGATTCCAAAAGCGTCGCTTCCCAGCCGGCCGCTGCATCCGCACCGCCGTCCAGCCCTCCTTATCTCGCGTCCGAGCCGCGTGCGCGCCGCGGCGGCAGCGCGGTGCTGTGGCTCGTCGTCGTCGTGCTCGGCTGCGCGGCGGGTGTCGGCGGCTACGCGCTGAACCGCAAGATCGACCGGCTCGACGGCACGTTCGTCGCCCGTCAGAAGGCGCTCGACGCGCAAGCGGCCGAAACGCGGACGAAGACCGAGCAGGCGCTCGCCAGCACGCACCAGGTCGACACGCAGCTCGCGCAGCTCGACGGCAAGCTCGCCGATGCGCAGAGCGCGCAGCAGGCGCTGCAGCAGCAATACCAGGACCTGTCGCGCAACCGCGATGCGTGGATGCTCGAGGAAGTCGACCAGATGCTGTCGAGCGCGAGCCAGCAGCTTCAACTGACCGGCAACACGCAGCTCGCGCTGATCGCGCTGCAGAACGCCGACGCGCGTCTCGCGACGTCGCAGAGCGCGCAGGCCGTCACGGTGCGCAAGGCGCTCGCGCAGGACATCGAGAAGCTGAAGGCCGCGCCGGCGGCCGATCTCACCGGGCTCGCGATCAAGCTCGACGATGCGATCGCCAGGATCGACGCGCTGCCGCTGTCCGGCGAGGCGATCGTGCCGCACGCGGCGCCGAAGGCCGCGCCGGCCGACGCCGCGTCGTCGGCCGCCGCCGGCGAGCCGCGCTGGAAGGTGTGGTGGCACGGCTTCTCGGCCAGCCTCGGCCAGCAATTGAAGGGCCTCGTGCAGGTGCGCCGGATCGACAACGCGGACGCGATGCTCGCGTCGCCCGACCAGGGCTACTTCGTGCGCGAGAACGTGAAGCTGCGCCTGCTCACCGCGCGGCTGTCGCTGCTCGCGCGCAACGACGGCGCGATGAAGGCCGACCTGCACGCCGCGCAGGCGTCGCTCGCGAAGTATTTCGATCAGGCGTCGAAGGACACGCAGACCGTCGAGGATCTGCTCAAGCAGGTTGACGGCGCAGCGCTGACGGTCGCGGTGCCGAACCTGAACACGAGCCTGAACGCCGTTCAGCAGTTCAAGAGCCGGGGGTAACGATGACGCTTCGAGGAATCGTCTGGCTCGCGATCCTGTTCGCGATCGCCGCGGCGCTCGCCACCGTCGGCCGTTTCGACGCGGGGCAGGTGCTGCTCGTCTATCCGCCGTACCGGGTCGACGTGTCGCTGAACCTGTTCGTGATCGCCATCGTCGTGCTGTTCATCGTCGTGTACGCGCTGCTGCGCATCGTGCGCAACATCTGGCGCATGCCGCAGCGGGTCGCCGCGTATCGGGCGCGTTCGCGCAACGAGAAGGCGCAGGCGTCGCTGCGCGATGCAATCTCGAACCTGTACGCGGGCCGCTTCTCGCGTGCGGAGAAGGCCGCGCGCGAAGCGCTGGCGGTCGACGCGAACCTGGGCGCCGCGAGTCTCGTCGGGGCCACGGCCGCGCACCGCATGCACGAGTACACGCGCCGCGACGAGTGGCTGTCGAAGGTCGACGCGCCCGAATGGCAGGATGCACGGCTGCTCGCCGCGGCCGACATGCGCGCGGACGCCCGCGACGCGGACGGCGCGCTTGCCGCGCTGGCCGACATGCAGGCCGGCGGCAAGCGCATTCATGCGCAGCAGGTCGCGCTGCGGGCGCAGCAGCAACTGAAGAACTGGGCCGAGGTGCTGAAGCTCGCGAAGGCGCTCGAAAAGCGCGAGGCGCTGCATCCGGCCGCGGCCGTGCGGCTGCGCCAGCAGGCGGCGGAAAACCTGCTGCGCGAACGCCGGCACGACGCGGACGCGCTGCTCGAGGTATGGCAGTCGCTGTCGACGGTCGAGCGCCAGTCGCCGCGCCTGGCCGATCTCGCGGCCGAGTTGCTCGTGCCGCTCGAACGCCGCAACGAAGCGCGCCGCATCGTCGAGGACGCGCTCGCGCACAACTGGGATGCGCGCCTGCTGCGCCGTTACCCGGACACGGCCGGCGCCGATGCGCTGCCGCTGATCCAGAAGGCCGAGGGCTGGAAGAAGGATCATCCGGAAGATGCCGACCTGCTGTTCGCGCTCGGCAGGCTCTGCCAGCAGCAGCAGCTGTGGGGCAAGGCGCAGTCGTTCCTCGAATCGGCATTGAAGCTGGCCGACAACGAAGCGCTGAAAGTGCGTGCGCATCGTGCGCTCGCCCGCCTGTTCGAGCAGCTCGGCGAAACCGACAAGGCCGCGAAGCACTACCGCGAAAGCGCGCTGGCGATCACCGTGGTCTGATGCGGCGCTGCGGTGCACGCCCCGAATGCCGATCGGCCTCCGGGGCTTTTTTTCGTCCGCCGGGCGGCCGCCGGGACGCACGGTGCCGTCATCCGGCCGGTGCGGGCCTGGCCTGCCCGGAATCGAAAACGCCCCGGCGGCCGGACGATGCCGGCCGTCGGGGCGATCTCGCGAGCACCGGCCATCGACCGGCGTATTCGGTCGTTCGCGGTGCGCCGTTACACGCCGCGCATCACTTGTCGACGAGCCGCTTCGGCACCGACAGCGCAAGCAGCCCGCCGAGCACGAGGAACCCGGCCAGCATGTACATGCCCGCATCGTTGGTGCTCGTCGCCTGCTTGAGCCAGCCCATCAGGTACGGGCTCAGGAAGCCCGCGAGGTTGCCGATCGAGTTGATCATCGCGATGCCGGCGGCGGCGGCCGTGCCGCCGAGGAACGCGGTCGGCAGGCTCCAGAACAGCGGCAGCGTCGTCAGGATGCCGATCGTCGCGAGCGTGAGGCCGAGCATCGCGAGCGCGGTCTGGTGCGCCCAGATCACCGACAGCACGAGGCCGAGCGCGCCGATCGCGGCCGGAATCGCGAGGTGCCAGCGGCGTTCGCGGCGCTTGTCCGCGCTGCGCGCGATCAGGATCATCGCGACCACCGCGGCCGCATACGGCACCGCCGACAGCAGGCCGATCATGACCGTGTCGGTCACGCCGGTCGCCTTGATGATCGTCGGCAGCCAGAAGCCGACGCCGTAGAGCCCCATCACGAACGAGAAATAGATCAGCGCCATCAGCCAGACACGCGGGCTCGACATCACGGCGCCGAGCGGCAGGTCCTCCTTGGTGGCTTCCTCCGCGTCGACGTTGCGGGCGAGCAGCGCCTTTTCTTCGTCGGTCAGCCACGTCGCCTTCGCGATCCGCTCGTCGAGCGTGAAGAACACGAGCACGCCGGCGAGCACCGACGGAATGCCTTCGAGCAGGAACAGCCATTGCCAGCCGTGCCAGCCGCTCACGCCGTCGAACGCCTTCAGGATGAAGCCCGAGATCGGCCCGCCGATCACGCCGGACAGCGCGACTGCCGTCATGAAGAACGTGGTCATCCGGCCGCGCCGGTGCGCGGGATACCAGTAGGTGAGGTAGAGGATCACGCCGGGGAAGAAGCCCGCTTCGGCGACGCCGAGCAGGAAGCGCATCACGTAGAACATCGCGGGCGTCGTGACGAACATCGTCAGGATCGAGATCACGCCCCACGTCGCCATGATGCGGGCGATCCACACGCGGGCGCCCACCCGGTGCAGGATGATGTTGCTCGGCACCTCGAACAGGAAATAGCCGAAGAAGAAGATGCCGGCGCCGAGCCCGTACACGGTATCGCTGAGGTTCAGGTCGCTCGCCATCTGCAGCTTCGCGAACCCGACGTTCACGCGGTCGAGATACGCAACCACGTAGCACAGCAGCAGGAGCGGCACGAGCCGCCACGACACCTTGCGGTAGGTTGCTTCCTCGAATGCGCCGGACGAGCCCGGCAGCGATTGCGTCGATGTTGCCATGTTGTCTCCTGTCGACCCGGGCGGACGCTTGAGCGGTTACCTGGATCCCATGCTGTGCGGTCGATCGAAGGCCGCGCTCGGGCGCGTGCCTGGATCCGATGCACCGCTGTCCTTGTAGTGGGCCGGAGCAGGCGCGGTGGTGCCCGATCCGGTTTCGTGCGAAGCAATACGGGCTAACCGTATGGCCCGGTGCGACTAGATGCAGCGCCCGCCGTCGACTTCGAGGCACACGCCGGTGATGAATTCGGCTTCGTCGGACGCAAGGTACAGCGCGGCATTCGCGATGTCCTGCGGCGTCGAGAAACGGCCGAGCGGAATCGTCGCGAGAAAGCGGCGGCGATTTTCCGGGGTGTCCTCGCAGCCCATGAACTCGGTCATCAGCGCGGTTTCGCCGAGCACCGGGTTGATGCAGTTCACGCGGATGCGATCGGCGCCGAGCTCGGCCGCGAGCGATTTGCTCGCGGTGATCATCGCGCCCTTCGTGCTGTTGTACCAGACGAGGCCCGGGCGCGGCCGCACGCCGGCCGTCGACGCGACGTTCACGAACACGCCGCCGCCCTGTGCGCGGAAATACGGGACGAAGGTCTGCACGCACCAGAACAGGCTCTTCATGTTGACCGCGTACACGCGGTCGAATTCGGCTTCCGTCACGTCGAGCACGGGCTTGTTGCGATGCGTGGTGCCCGCGTTGTTCACGACGATCTGCACCGCATGGAAATCGTCGAGCGCGGCCTGCAGCAGCGCGCGCCAGTCGTCCTCCTTCGACACGTCGCCGGCCACCGCGATCGCCTTGCCGCCTGCGAGCGCGATCTCGCTCGCGACGCGCTCGGCCGCCGCGCCGTTGAGATCGTTGACGACGACGTTCGCGCCTTCGCGCGCATAGGTCTTCGCGATGCCTTCGCCGAACCCCGAGCCGCCGCCCGTGACGATGGCCGTCTTGCCGCTCAACCGCATGGTGTGTCTCCTGTGTTTGTCATGAGAGTCGTCGTGTGTCGACCGGCTGCCGTGTGCTGCCGGCCGCCGGTCGTGTGCCGCGTGCCGCGCGTTCAGCCGTGCCGGATCGCGATCGTCTTCAGCGCGGTGAAACCGTACAGCGCCTCGAAACCTTTCTCGCGGCCATGGCCCGAATGGCCGACGCCGCCGAACGGCAGCTCGACGCCGCCGCCCGCGCCATAGTTGTTGATGAACACCTGCCCCGCGCGCAGACGCCGCGCCAGCCGCATCTGGCGTGCGCCGTCGCGTGTCCAGATGCCCGCGACGAGGCCGTACGGCGTGCCGTTGGCGAGCGCGACGGCTTCGTCCTCGTCGACGAAACGCATCGCCGCGAGCACGGGACCGAACACTTCTTCCTGCGCGAGCCGGTGCGACGGCGGCACGTCGCGCAACAGCGCGGGCGCCTGGTAGAAGCCGGTTTCGGGCGCGTCGGCGACGACCTGCCCGTGCGCGGCCATCGGAATGCCGTCGTGCTGTGCGTCGGACAGGAAATCCCACACGCGTTGCTGCTGCTTCGCGTTGATCAGCGGGCCGCAGTCGAGATCGGCGCGGCTCGGGCCGACGCGCAGCCCGTTGAACGCGGTGGCGAGGCGCTCGACGAGCGGCTCGTACACCGCGCGCTCGATCAGCACGCGGCTGCCGGCCGAGCAGGTTTGCCCGCCGTTCTGCACGATCGCGGACACGAGCACGGGCAGCGCCGCGTCGAGATCGGCATCGGCGAACACGAGTTGCGGCGACTTGCCGCCGAGTTCGAGCGTGACCGGCACGTGGTTCTCGGCCGCCATCTGCGCGACCAGCTTGCCGGTGGCCGGCGAACCCGTAAACGAGATATGGTCGATGCCCGGATGGCGCGCGAGCGCGGCGCCCGCTTCGTGGCCGTAGCCGGTGACGATGTTGAGCGCGCCGGCCGGCAGCCCGGCCTCGGCGGCCAGCTCGGCGACGCGCAGCACGGACAGGCACGCGTCCTCGGCCGGCTTGACCACGCATGCGTTGCCGGCCGCGAGCGCCGCGCCGACGCTGCGCCCGAAGATCTGCATCGGGTAGTTCCACGGCACGATATGGCCCGTGACGCCGTGCGGCTCGCGCACCGTCAGCACCGTGTAGCCGGCCTGGTAGGGGAGGGTTTCGCCGTGCAGCTTGTCGGCGGCGCCCGCGTAGAACTCGAAGTAGCGCGCGAGCGCGGCTGCATCGGCGCGCGCCTGCTTCAGCGGCTTGCCGGTGTCGCGCGCCTCGATCGCGGCGAGTTCCTCGAGATGGTCGGCCACGCGTGCCGACAGCCGCATCAGCACGCGGCCGCGTTCGGCGGCGCTTGCCGCGCCCCACGGGCCTGCGAACGCGTCGCGGGCCGCGGCGACTGCGCGTTCGATGTCGGGCGCCGTGCCGCGCGCGATCGTCGCGAATGGCTGGCCGTCGGACGGATCGACGACCGCGATGGTTTCCAGTTGCGCGGGCAACGTCCATTCGCCCGCGATGAAGTGCTTCGCTTCTTCCATGTCTCCTCCGGTCGACCCAAGTTAGCGCTTTAGCGCTTACTCGGGTCCCATGGCGTGGTTGGGTGGAGTTAGCGCTTCAGCGCCTACGTGGATCCCATGCAAAGCCGTTTGCGCTTCGGCACTTTACCCGGCTTCCGTGCCGTGTGGTCCACGCACACCGCCGCCGGCTCGACGGCCGGACATCCGGAACGATTATCGCGCCGATCGTCATCCGGACGCCACCGGTCGATTGGCTATAATGGCGCATTCCTTTTGGGGGGCGCCGCGGCGGTGCATCGGCCGCGGCGCCCTGTCCCGAATTCCCATCGACCTACAGAGAGTGCTCATGAGCTTCAATCATGTTCCGGCCGGCAAGGACCTGCCGCAAGATTTCAACGTGATCATCGAGATTCCCGCGCAAAGCGATCCGGTGAAGTACGAGGCGGACAAGGAACTGGGCCTCCTCGTCGTCGACCGCTTCATCGGCACGGGCATGCGCTACCCGGTGAACTACGGCTACATCCCGCAGACGCTGTCGGGCGACGGCGATCCGGTCGACGTGCTGGTGATCACGCCGTTCCCGCTGCTGGCCGGCTCGATCGTGCGTTCGCGCGTGCTCGGCATGCTGCAGATGACCGACGAGTCGGGCGTCGACGCGAAGCTGGTCGCGGTGCCGCACGACAAGATCTGCCCGATGACGGCGAACCTGAAGACGATCGACGACGTGCCCGAGTACCTGAAAGACCAGATCAAGCACTTCTTCGAGCAATACAAGGCGCTCGAGAAGGGCAAGTGGGTGAAGGTCGAGGGCTGGGCCGGCATCGAAGCCGCGCACAAGGAAATCACCGACGGCGCCGCGAACTACAAGAAGTAAGCGAGTTAGCGGCGTGCCGGCCGCTGGCCGGTGCGTACGGAGCGCAAACCGCGCGTGTCTCGTCAGGAGGCCGCGCGGTTTTGTTTTGCGCGGGCGGTTTTCGGGCCGGCGGACGCGGAGACAGGCGAGGGCGTGGCCGGTGCTTTCTTCGCGCGTTTCGCGCGGGGCGGGGCAACGGACGGAGCGATCGCTTCGGCGGTTTTCGTGGCCGAGGAACGGCGGCGGGCCGGTGCGGCGGCGTCTTCGCGTGTCTTCGCGGCGGATTTGCCGGCGGCGGCTGGCGCCTTCCTGTTTGACGACGCAGAAGGCGGCCGGCCGGTTTTCTTGACCGGTGTGCCACGCGCCGAGGTCTTTTCAGCGGCTGCGCCGTCGGTTCTTGCGTATTTCGCGTCCGGCGCGGCTCGATTTGCCTTCGTCGACTTCGACGCTTGTTTGCCCTTCGCAGGCTTCGCCGTGCTCGCGGCCGTTGCAGACCCCACAACTTTCCCGGTCTTCACCTTTTTCCCGGCCACCTGTTCCGTGGCAGCCGTCTTCGCCGCATCGTCGACGTTTTCCGCCTGCCCCTTCTTCCGCCCGCGCGCCGTCGCCTTCGTGTCGCCGCTCTCGTCGAGCGTGATCACCACCGGCACCACCGATTCGAGCGTCCGCAAGCCAGCCGCCAGCTCGCGCTTTTTCGCGGGCGTGAGCCGCTTCACCCAGTATTCGGCGCGCGACGCGCTCGACCGGTCGGGCAGCGGAAACGACGCGAGCACCGCGCGCGGCTTGCGCGAGCGCGTGTAGCGCGCGCCCTTGCCGGACGCGTGTTCGTCGAAGCGCGCGGCGACATCGGTCGTGATGCCCGTGTAGACGCTGTCGTCGGCGCATTCGATCAGATACAGAAACCAGGACATGGCGGGGCGGCGGGATGCGAAGCCGCCAGTGTCTCAGAATTTGCGCGTGCTCCGGTGCGCGACGTGGGGCGACGTGATGCGGCTCGCCGTCAGGTACCGCGCCGGAACGGATCGTGTTCGCGCAGTTCGTCGACGTACGCGTGGATATGCTCGGTCTCGCGTTCGAGAAAGCGCGCGACCGCATCGGAAAACGCCGGATGCGCGAGCCAGTGCGCGGAATGCGTGACGGTGGGAAGGAAGCCGCGCGCGAGCTTGTGCTCACCCTGCGCGCCGCCTTCGAACGTGTCGAGCCCGGCCTCGATGCAGAATTCGAGCAACTGGTAGTAGGCCGTTTCGAAATGCAGGCAGGGCACGTGCTCGATCGCGCCCCAGTAGCGGCCATACAGCGTGCCGCCGCCGTGCTCGCCGCGCCGGTACACCGCGAGCGCGCTCGCGATCGGCTGGCCGTCGGCTTCCGCGATCACGAGCAGCAGGTTCTCGGGCATCGTCGCGCCGATCGTGCGAAAGAAGTCGAGGTTCAGGTACGGGCTCGAATAGTGCTCGCGGTAGGTCTGCCGATAGCAGCGCGAGAAGAAGCGCCAGTCGGCGTCGGTGATTTGATCGCCGGCGAGCCGCCGGAACGTCACGCCCGCGTCGTGCACCTTGCGCCGTTCCGCGCGGATATTCTTGCGCTTCTTCTGCTCGAGCGTGCCGAGGAAATCGTCGAAGTGGCGGTACCCGTCGTTGAGCCAGTGAAACTGCACGCCCTCGCGCAGCATCATGCCCATCGATTCGAGCAGCCGCGCTTCATCGCCGGTCGGGAACAGCACGTGCAGCGACGACACGTCGCTCTGCTCGGCGAACGCGAGCAGCGTGGCCGCGAGCCGGCGGCGCGCGTCGTCGCTGGCCGCGAGCAGCCGCGTGCCCTGCACCGGCGTGAACGGCACCGCGCACAGCAGCTTCGGGTAATAGGGCAGGTTGTTGCGCTGGTACGCGTCGGCCCATGCCCAGTCGAACACGTATTCGCCGTACGAATGCTGTTTCGCGTAGACGGGCGCGGCGGCCGCGAGCCGGCCCGTGTGCGTGTCGGTCAGCGTGACGAAGTGCGGCGACCAGCCGGTGTCGTCCACCGCGCAGCGCGCGACGTGCAGCGCGTCGAGGAATTCGTGGCGCAGGAACGGCGTGGGCTGCGCGTCGCGCGCGAGCAGCGCGTTCCATTCGTCGGCCGGCACCTCGGCGGGGGACGACAGGATGCCCGTGCGATAATCGATGCGTTCGTGTTTCAAGCGTGAATCCGTACCGTTGGATGTTGCCGGTTGCGGGCCGTCGCGGCCCGCGCCCGGATCGATTTCGTCAGCCGTTCAAGGCGCGCCGCCGGGCTGCGCCGCTCCCGCCATGAAGACCCGACTCGCTCTCGCCCAGATCAACGTCACCGTCGGCGATTTCGCCGGCAACGTCGCCCGCATCGTCGCGGCCGCGCGCGCCGCGCACAACGATGGTGCGCAACTGATGGTCGCTCCCGAACTCGCGCTGTCCGGCTATCCGCCGGAAGACCTGCTGCTGCGGCCCGCGTTCTACGCGGCGGCGGCCGCCGCACTCGATGCGCTCGCCGACGCGCTGAAGGCGTTCGACGGGCTCGCGGTGCTGGTCGGGCATCCGTTGCGCGGACCGGGCAGGGGGGCGGGCAGCGGACCGGGCAAGGGGGCGGGCAGCGCGTCAGCCGTCGATGGTAATGCAAACCGCCCGATCGAGCGCGGCGTGCCGCCCACCGATACCTTCAACGCGGTGTCGCTGATCGTCGGCGGCGAGATCGTCGGCACCTACCGCAAGCAGGATCTGCCGAACGCCGAGGTGTTCGACGAGAAGCGCTACTTCGCGACCGACACCGAGCCGCTCGTGTTCGAGCTGAACGGCGTGAAATACGGCGTGATCATCTGCGAGGACGCATGGCATGCGTCGGCCGCGCAGATCGCGAAGGCGGCCGGTGCGCAGGTGCTGCTGATCCCGAACGGCTCGCCGTACCACATGAACAAGGAAGCGGTGCGCATCGACATCCTGCGCGCGCGGATTCGCGAGACCGGGCTGCCGATGGTCTACGTGAATCTCGTCGGCGGCCAGGACGAGCTCGTGTTCGACGGCGGTTCGTTCGTGCTCGACGGCGAGGGCGCGCTCGTCGCGAAGATGCCGCAGTTCGACGAAGGGCACGCGATCGTCGAATTCGACGGCGCGCGGCCGCTGCCCGGCGCGATCGCGCCCGAGCTGTCGACGCATGCGCAGGTGTATCGCGCGCTCGTGACGGGCGTGCGCGACTACATCGGCAAGAACGGCTTTCCCGGCGTGCTGATCGGGCTGTCGGGCGGCGTCGATTCGGCGCTGGTGCTGGCCGTCGCGTGCGATGCGCTCGGGCCCGAGCGCGTGCGCGCGGTGATGATGCCGTCGCGCTTCACGGCCGACATCTCGACCACCGATGCGGCGGAGATGGCGCGGCGCGTCGGCGTGCGTTACGACGAGATCGCGATCGCGCCGATGTTCGATGCCTTCCGCGCCGCGCTTGCCGATGAATTCGCGGGCCGCCCCGAGGACGCGACGGAGGAGAACATCCAGGCGCGCATCCGCGGCACGCTGTTGATGGCGCTGTCGAACAAGTTCGGCTCGATCGTGCTGACGACCGGCAACAAGAGCGAGATGGCGGTCGGCTACTGCACGCTGTACGGCGACATGGCCGGCGGCTTCGCGGTGATCAAGGACATCGCGAAGACGCTCGTGTACCGGCTCTGCCGCTATCGCAACGAAACGACCGACTACGGGCGGCGCGACGTGATCCCCGAGCGGATCCTGACACGCGCGCCGTCGGCCGAACTGCGCGAGAACCAGACCGACCAGGACAGCTTGCCGCCGTACGACGTGCTCGACGCGATCATGCGGATGTACATGGAAGAAGACCGGCCGCTCGCCGAGATCGTCGCGGCCGGCTACGCGCAGGCCGACGTCGAGCGCGTGACGCGGCTCATCAAGATCAACGAATACAAGCGCCGCCAGGCGCCGATCGGCATCCGCGTCACGCACCGCGCATTCGGGCGCGACTGGCGCTACCCGATCACCTCGCGCTTCACCGAACGGCTCGATTGAGCGGTGCTGGGCCGGATGCGGCCCGCCGGCTTACAATCGGGATCGCGATTTTTCACCCAAACGAGCATTGAGGGACAACCATCATGAAACGCATCACCGCCATCATCAAGCCGTTCAAGCTGGACGAAGTCCGCGAAGCGCTCGCCGAAGTGGGTCTCACGGGTCTGACCGTGACGGAAGTGAAAGGCTTCGGCCGCCAGAAGGGCCATACCGAGCTGTATCGCGGCGCGGAATACGTCGTCGATTTCCTGCCGAAGATGAAGATCGAGGTGGTCGTCGCGGAAGCGCAGGTCGATCAGGTGATCGACGCGGTGATCGGCGCGGCGCGCACCGGCAAGATCGGCGACGGCAAGATCTTCGTGTCGGACGTCGAGCGCGTGATCCGCATCCGCACCGGCGAAGAGAACGAAGCGGCCGTCTGAGCGCCGCGTCCGCGCCGTTCGATCACTTCCCGGCCGCTTCGGCCGATCGGGCCGCGGGTCGCACGCATCCGCCGCCCAAGAAAAAACGGTGCGGATACCCGGTTGGGTACCGCACCGATACGCGCCTCTCGCAGCAGCGTGGAAAACGTTGTCGAATCGTTCTTTGACGGCGCCTGATCAGAACAGGTGCTGGATACCGGCGTAGACGCCGGTCTGGCTGCCGCCCGGATGCGGGTTGCCGGTCGACACGGCGGTGCCTGCATTGTTCGCGTTCAGGCCGAAGTTGGCCGTCGAGCTGTTGCGCACCGTGGCGACCTGGACGTCGAACAGCGTGCGCTTCGAGATGTTGTACGAGCCGCCGACCGTGTAGATGTTCGCGTTGCCGCCGCCGTGGTTCGCGTTCACGTGATACACGGCCGCGATCAGCGCCGCTGCCGGCGTGGCTTGCCACGTTACGCCGCCCCACACCTGTTGCGTACCCGTCACGCCGGCGTTCGCTGCCGGGCCGCCGCTGCCGTCGGCGCGCGATGCCTGGTAAGCCGCCTGAACCTTGAACTGGCCGAGGAACACGTTCACGCCCGCGAAGTATTCACGCGAGTAGTTGAACACGTCCGAGAAGCGACCGTTGCTGTCGCGCGTTTCGTCATAGATGCCGCGCAACTGGAACAGCGAGTTCGTATAGGTGACCTGACCGCCCATGGCACGGCCCGGCGCGCCGGCCGTCGTGTTGCCGTTGAAGCTGGTCGAGTTCGAGAACGAGAACTGGCCGTAGAAGTCGAGGCCGTAGACCGACGGCGACTGGTACGACACGTTGTTGCTGGTCTTGTTCCAGTTGCGGCCGCGCACCAGCGAGGCCGTCGACCAGGCCGACTGGCCGAACGGGTCGAAGTCCCACACGCCGTTGGCGATCGCGAGTTCGCGACCCAGCAGCAGCGTACCGTAGCGGTCGTTCGAGATACCGACGGTCGCGAAACGATCCCAGATCGAGCCGCTCGTGCCGAGGCCGCCGTTCATCGTGTTGAACGCGCCTTCGAGGTGGAACAGGATCTTGTTGCCGCCGCCGATGTCCTCGCTACCCTTCAAGCCCCACAGGCTCGTGCCCCAGTCGCCGCTCTCCGCACGGTAGCGATGGCCGTCCTGCAGGCCGTTCATGTACTCGAGGCCGGCATCCAGGCGGCCATACAGCGTGACGCTGCTCTGCGCGTGCGCCGTCACCACCCCAGCAGCCATCAGCGCGGCCGCGACCAAAGCTTTCTTCATCATCTCCTCCATACCCTGTCAAAAAGTCAACCCAGACTGCACGAGATGCCCGGAGCGCGAGCGCCGGGCAAAAGCGGGATAACCAGGGAGACCTCGTGCAGGGCCGGTAAGCGCGGCACGCGGGCAAGCAGACGGAAAACCGTTGAGCGGTCCCGCGCAGCCGGGTCGGCCTGCGGGGTCTCCTTGTTGTGTCGTGAAGCTAAACTACATTTCACGAACTTCGTTTTGCTACTTTGGTTACTAATTTAGCAAAAATACAATTTTGTGGCGACGGAAATCGTTGTTTGACTAACCGCTGTCGCCAAATTGCCATGCAACACGGTGCGCGACAGGTGTCCCAAGGGTGCTCGATTACCGGAAAACCCTTGTGCCACAAGGGAAACGTGGTTTCCGCGGGCGTGGGTCAAGGATTGCCACTATTGACGTTGCCAGGGCGCCGGCGTAAGCGCGAAAGTCGCGAAATTGGTAAGTATTTCGTAATGATTCGGGCGATTGCCGCCATCGCCGGTCGACGCCGGGAACGCCCGTGCTGCCGCGTGCCGCGCTCAGTTCGGGCTCGGTCGCGCGTCGAGCAACTGCGCGCGAATCCAGCGGTGCGCATCGGTGCGCGCATGCTTCGCGTGCGAGTAGACCTTCACCGTGTAGCGGGGGATCTCGAACGGCGCGGGGAAGATGCGGATCGGCGCCGCGTGCCGCAGCGCCTGCGCGGCGCGATTCGGCACGGTCATCAGGAGTGCCGACTCCGCGATCACGAACGGCGCGGCCAGCACGGTCGGCAACTGCACGGCCACGTGCCGCGCGAGGCCGAGGCGATCGAGCACGTAGTCGACGACGCCGCGCGACTCGTTCCACGGCGTGACGACGACGTGGCGAGCCGCCAGATACTGGTCGAGCGTCAGCCGCCGGCGGATGTCCGGATGCGCGGCGCTCGCGATCACAACGTAGTCGTCGGAGAACCAGTCGAAGTCCTCGATGCCCGGCGCGTCGGCCGCCGATTCCTCGTGGTAGCCGAGCGCGAAGTCGATACGGCCGGCCGCGAGTTCGTCGACGGAAATCTTGCGGTCCGAATGGACGACGCGAATCCGCAGATGCGGCGCCACGTGCTGGATGCGGGCCAGGAACGCCGGCAGTACCGCGAACGCCGTGTAGTCGGTCGCGGCGAACACGAACGTGCGGTCGCTGTGCGCCGGATCGAAGCGTCGCGCGCGGGCGAGCCCCTTCGACATCGCATCGAGCGCGTCGCCGGCCCATGTGGCGATGTCGTCGGCGCGCACGGTCGGCTGCATCTCGTTGCCGAGGCGCACGAACAGCGCATCGCCGATCGCGTCGCGCAGCCGCGCGAGCGCGTGGCTCAACGCCGACGGGCTCAGCGCGAGTTCGTGCGCGGCCGCCGCGACCGACCGGTGGCGGTACAACGCGTCGAACACGAGCAGCAGGTTCAGGTCGAGGCGGCGCAGATCGGGATGCATCATGTTCAGGTTCGGATGAAGAAACTGCACTTCCTGCAGGCACGTCGCGAACGTAGCATGACGGTTTGAACGGCGCCAGTGCGGTTGCGCGGCGCCGCTTGTCCGTTTCACATCCGGGCCGGAGGAGGGCTCAACCCGTGCAAATCGATATTCGCTCCGCGACCGTCGCCGACGTGCCGCTGATCCTGCGCTTCATCACCGAACTCGCCGTCTACGAGAAGGCCGAGCACGAAGTTGTCGCCACGCCCGAATCGCTCGAACGCAGCCTGTTCAGCGAAGGCTCGCCGGCGCGTGCGCTGATCTGCGAGGTCGACGGCGAGCCGGCCGGGTTCGCCGTGTATTTCTTCTCGTATTCGACGTGGCTCGCGCGGCAGGGGCTGTATCTGGAGGATCTGTACGTGTCGCCGCGTTTTCGCGGCGCCGGTGCGGGGCTGCAATTGCTGAAGGCGCTCGCGCGGGTCGCGGTCGAGTCGGGCTGCGGGCGTTTCGAATGGAGCGTGCTCGACTGGAACGAGCCGGCGATCCGCTTCTACGAGCGCGTCGGCGCGGCGCCGCAGAGCGAATGGGTGCGCTACCGGCTGGCGGGCGACGAGCTGCGCGCGTTCGCCGACGGCGCGCCGGTGAGCGCCGCGTGACGGGTAAACGCAAAACGGGCGCCGCGCGGCGAACCGCAGGGCGCCCGTTCGGGCGTGGCGGGTGACGGGCGTTACTTGAGGCTGCCCGACAGGAACGCGCGCAGGCGCTCGCTCTTCGGATTCGCGAGCACCTCGGCCGGCACGCCTTCCTCCTCGACGCGGCCCTGGTGCAGGAACATCACGTGATTCGACACGTTGCGCGCGAAGCCCATCTCGTGCGTGACGACGATCATCGTGCGGCCTTCCTCGGCGAGCTTCTGCATCACCTTCAGCACTTCACCCACCAGCTCCGGATCGAGCGCGGAGGTCGGCTCGTCGAACAGCATCACGTCCGGATGCATCGCGAGCGCCCGCGCGATCGCCACGCGCTGCTGCTGGCCGCCCGACAAATGCGACGGATACTGCTTCTCGACGCGCGGCGCGAGGCCGACCTTCTCGAGATACTCGCGCGCACGCTCCTCGGCTTCCTTCTTCGGGATGCCGAGCACGTTCACCGGCGCTTCCATCACGTTCTCGATCACGTTCATGTGCGACCACAGGTTGAAGTGCTGGAACACCATCGACAGCTTGGTGCGCACGCGCTGCAGCTGCTTCGGATCGGCCGCGCGCAGCGCGCCCGTCTTGTCGAGCGCGGTGCGCACTTCCTCGCGATCGACGAAGATGCGGCCCGCGTTCGGCTGCTCGAGGAAGTTGATACAGCGCAGCATCGTGCTCTTGCCGGAGCCGGACGAGCCGATCACGCTGATCACGTCGCCCGAGTTCGCCTTCAGCGACACGCCTTTGAGCACCTCGTTGTCGCCGTACCGCTTGTGGAGATCGTCGACGAAAAGCTTCTGGGTCTGGGAGTTCATCAGTAATCCTGCGAAAACTTACTTGCCTTGCGGGCGCAGATACGCGAGCCAGCGGCGCTCGGCCTGGCGGAACAGCCACACGAGCGTGAACGAGATCACGAGGTAGAGCAGGGCGGCGATGCCGAACGCGTGGAACGACATGTAGGTCGCCGAGTTCACGTCGCGCGCGATCTTCAGGATGTCCGGCACGGTCGCGGTGAAGGCCACCGTCGTCGCGTGCAGCATCAGGATCACTTCGTTGCTGTACAGCGGCAGCGCGCGGCGCAGCGCCGACGGCAGGATCACGCGGCGATACATCGTGAACGGGGACATCCCGTATGCGCGCGCGGCTTCGATCTCGCCGTACGACGTCGCCTTGATCGCGCCCGCGAAGATTTCGGTGGTGTACGCGCAGGTGTTCAGCGTGAACGCGAGCAGCGTGCAGTGCATCCCGTCGCGGAAGAACGCATCGAGCATCGGCGTGCCGCGCACGGCCTGCAGGCTGTAGAGGCCCGTGTAGCAGAGCAGCAACTGCACGTAAAGCGGCGTGCCGCGGAACACGTACGTGTACAGCCACACGGCGCCCGACAGCCATTTCTTCTTCGACACGCGCGCGACCGCGAGCGGCACCGACAGGCAGAAGCCGAGGCCGATCGACACGACCAGCAGCCACAGCGTGATCGCGACACCGGTGATGCGATAGCCGTCGGTGTACAGATAGTTGCGCCAGTATTCTTGGATGAGTTCGATCATAGGTCAGCCTTGCGGACACCGGTCGAGTAGCGCTTTTCGAGCCACATCAGCACGAAGTTCGAGATCGTCGTGATGGCGAGGTAGACCGCTCCCGCGATCAGCGTGAAGAAGAAGAACCGCAGCGTGCCCTTGCCGGCGTCCTGCGACGCCTTCACGACGTCGGCCAGGCCGATGATCGACACGAGCGCGGTCGACTTCACGAGCACCTGCCAGTTGTTGCCGATGCCCGGCAGCGCGAAGCGCATCATCTGCGGGAACATGATCCGCGTGAATACCTGCCAGTTCGTCATCCCGTAGGCGCTGCCGGCCTCGAGCTGGCCGCGCGGCACGGACAGGAACGCGCCGCGGAACGTCTCGGTGAAGTACGCGCCGTAGATGAAGCCGAGCACGAGCACGCCGGCGAGGAACGGGTCGATGTCGATCTGGTCCCAGCCGAGCGCGTCGGTCGCCATGTTCAGCCAGATCTGCAGGCTGTAGAACAGCAGCAGCATCAGCACGAGATCGGGAACGCCGCGGATCAGCGTCGTGTAGACGGTGCCGACGCCGTTCGTGACGCGGTTGCGCGACAGCTTCGCGCCGGCGCCGAGCAGCCCCAGCAGGAACGACAGCGCAAGCGAAAGCACCGCCAGCTTGACGGTTTGCCAGGTGCCGGCGAGGATCAGCGGGCCGTAGCCTTGTAGAAACATATGGGGTCCCTGGTGTGGTCCCTGGGGGCGCACGCCGTGCGCCGCGAAAGACGCGCCCGCCAAGCTGCGCGGAACGCCCCGTGCGTATCATGACCGTCCGCCCCGGCAACGGTGCCGGGCTCGCCCGTCGCGCGAGCGGCGGGCAAGGGGGCGGGCGGCGCGTGGTTGACTGCCTGTACTGCCCGGACGCGGGGCCGCCCCCGCATCCGCTGCTTCTTCTTGTCCGCGTTCAGCGGGCCGGCGCCGAATAGACGCTGAACGAGAAGTACTTGTGCGACAGCCGGTCGTACGTGCCGTCCTTGTGCATGTCGGCCAGCGCCTGGTTGATCCTGAGCTTCAGGTCGGTATCTTCCTTGCGCAGGCCGATCGCGGTGCCGTCGCCGATCGTCTTCGGATCCTTCACTTCCGGCCCGGCGAACGCGAAGCCCTTGCCGCGCGGCGTGCGCAGGAAGCCGTAGTCGGCCTGCAGCTCGTCCTGCAGCGTCGCGTCGAGGCGGCCCGTGCCGAGATCGGCATAGACCTGGTCCTGGTTCTGGTAAGGAACGATCGTCACGCCCTGCGGTTCCCAGTACGCCTTCGCGTACGATTCCTGCGTCGAACCCTGCTCGACGCCGACGCGCTTGCCTTTCAGCGACGCGACCGTCGGCCGCAGCGGCGAGCCGGCCTTCGCGATCATCCGTGCGGGCGCGTCATACACCTTGTCGGAGAAGTCGATCTGCTCGCGGCGCTTGTCCGTGACCGTCAGCGACGACACGATGACGTCGTACTTCTTCGCTTTCAGCGCCGGGATGATTCCGTCGAGATCCTGCGCCACCCACACGCATTTCACGTTGATCCGCTTGCAGATTTCCTTGGTGAGATCGACGTCGAAACCGACGATCTCGCCGCTCGGCGCGGTCGACTCGAACGGCGGGTAGCTGGCGTCGACGCCGATCCGCACGGTCTTCCACTCCTTCGCGAAGGCGCTGCCCGCCACGAGGGCGAGGGCGGCGCACAGGGCGGCCTTCTTCATTTCCATCCTTCTGTTGCTGACTTTCCGGGGGCGCTCGCGGCCGGTCGGACCGGGCGCCGCGGCGTATTCTAGACGGCCAAAAATCGCCGATAGGCGCTCTGGCGTGGGCGGCCGCCTCGAGGGCGAACGCCAAAAGGGCGGTATTTTACCCGAACGCGATACCCGGAAAACGGCAATCCGGCGCGATCGACCGATTCCTCGATTCGGCTGTTGCGGCAGTCGTGGCATTCGCAACGAATATTCGGGCAATTGGTGGCGTGCTTGCAACAATGAGGTGCATTGGCGGCGGATTGTGGCGCGTTCGGCGTCCCCCTACAGTGGAGGTAAACCCGAACAGAACACCTGCGCCCCCGAGCGTCCACCTCCATGTTCCAGATCCTGCGCGCCGAAGACCGCTGGCACACGCGCCACGGCTGGCTCGAATCGAGTCACAGCTTTTCATCCGCCTGCCGCACCGGGCATGAGCCCGCGCCGGTGCGTCCGCCCGTCGGCGCGTTGTGCGTGCTGAGCGAGGACATGATCGCGCCGACGCGCGGTTTCGGGATGCAGCCGCGCCGCGACGTGGAGATCGTCACTTACGTACTGGATGGCGTGCTTGCGCACCGCGACAGCCTCGGCTGCGGCGCGATCGTTCGAACCGGCGGAATCCAGCGGATGAGCGCCGGCACGGGGCTTGTGCACAGCGAAACCAACGCGTCGCGCGACCGGCCGCTGCACCTGTTGCAGATCTGGCTGCAGCCGGCCGGGCGGGGCGGGCGGCCCGATTACGAGGCGCGGCGTTTCGCCGACGACGAGAAGCGCGGCCGGTTGAGGCTCGTCGCGGCGCCCGACGGCGGCGACGGCGCGCTGTCGATACGGGCGGACGCGCGCATCTTCGCGGGGCTGATCGACGGCGACGAGACGACGGCGTTCGACGTGCCGGCCGGGCGCAGCATCTACGTGCACGTGGCGCGCGGCGAGGTCGAGGTCAACGGCCGCGCGCTGGCGGCCGGCGACGGCGCGCGGATCGGCGGGGCGGACGCGGTGGCGTTCGCGCGCGGCCGGCTGGCCGAGGTGCTGCTGTTCGACGTCGCCTGAAACGAAAAAGGGGACGCAGGCCGATGCCTGCGTCCCCTTCGGCGCCGCTGCGCAACGCGGCCCGCCCGCTTACTGCGCCGGCGCCGACGCGCCCTTGGCGGCCGCGCGATGCTGCTCCCAGCGCGCCTTCATCTTCTCGTGGCGCTGCTCCATGTTCGCGAACTGCTGCTTGAGCGCCGTGCTGACCATCGTCTTCTGCTGGTCGTTCAGCCCGTTGTAGAACGTGAGCCACGCGGCGGACGTCTGCTCGCGCAGTTGCGCGTTCTGCGCCTCCGCCTGCTGGCGCGCCGAATGCATCGCGCTCAGGTCGAGGATCGGCTGGTTCTGCTGCGCCTTGAACTGCTCGCGCATCTGCTCGTGGCTCTTGCGCATCGCGTCACGGTTCTGCTTCATCGTGTTGACGGCCGCCTGCCATTGCTGCTCTTGCGACGCATTGAGCTTCAGCTGGTCGTGCAGTTTCATGATCGCGCCGAACGGGCCGCCTTCATGCTCGCCGTGCATCCGGTGCATGCCGGGGCCGCCCGGCGGCGGCATGTCGTTGGGCTGCGCGGCATGCGCGGTGCCGAATGCGAGAGCGAGCAAGGCGGCGGCCGCGATGGCCACGCGGGAAGTCTTCTTATACATTTCAGAAACTCCTTGAATCCAAAGGGTCCGACGATGCGGTGCCGGGAAAGCCGGGTACCGCATCCGGTAAGACGCAGGTTAGCGATGCAGGCCCCGGCGGGTGTTACGCGGGGTGGCGGCCCGGTTACCGTGCATTACAGTTCCCTTGCGCGGTAACCCGCAGTAACCCTTTCGTCCCTTTGTTTCGTTCTTCGACTCCACCCTCGCGCGGTAAACTTCGAGCCATGACTACCCAGATCCTCATCGTCGACGACGACCAAGAACTCCGAGACCTGCTGCGCGACTATCTCGTGCGCCAGGGGATGGAAGTGTCCGTGCTGCACGACGCGGCGACGCTCGAGAAGCGCCTCGAGCGCGAGCGGCCCGACCTGATCGTGCTGGACCTGATGATGCCGGGCGTGGACGGCCTGACCGCGCTGCGCCAGTTGCGCGCGGCCGGCGACGACATCCCCGTGATCATGCTGACCGCGCGGGCGGACGACGTCGACCGCATCGTCGGGCTCGAGCTCGGCGCGGACGACTACCTCGGCAAGCCGTTCAACCCGCGCGAGCTGCTCGCGCGCGTGCAGGCCGTGCTGCGCCGCCGCCGCGCGACGCCGTCGGCCGCCGCCCCCGAGCAGCGCGAGCCGTTCGCGTTCGGCCGCTTCCTGCTCGATTTCCAGGCGCGCACGCTGTCGGTCGACGGCAAGCCGGCCACGCTGTCGAGCAGCGAATTCGCGCTGCTGAAGATCTTCGTGAACCATGCGCTGCGCACGCTCACGCGCGAGCGGCTGCTCGAGCTGCTGCATGGGCCCGAGTACGACGGCACCGACCGCGGCATCGACGTCCAGGTATGGCGCCTGCGCCGCATCCTCGAAACGGATCCGTCGACGCCGCGCTTCATCCAGACGGTCCGCGGGCGCGGCTACGTGTTCGTGCCCGACGGCGAGGCCCATGCGCAAACCCATTGATTCACTGTTCGGGCGGCTGGCGCTGCTCGTCGTCGGCGTCCTGCTGCTGTCGCACTTCGCATGGTTCTTCGCGATGCGGCTCGAGCGCAACCAGATGCAGACGCGTTATGCGGTCGAGGAGGCCGCGTTCCTCGTCGATGCGGTGCGCCAGCACGTCGCGCGCACGCCCGACCAGCCGCTGCCGTCGCGCGTGAGGCTCGTGTCGCCTGACAGCGCCGACGTGCCGAAGGGCGGCGATTCGGGGCTGCCGCCGCCGCTGAAGCGGTTTCGCGACGACGTGAGCGAGCGCATGCCGCCCGGCACGCAGGTCGAGATCGGCGCGCCCGGCCATCCGCCGGTGCTGTGGGTGAAGGAGCCGGCCGACCGCAACTGGATCGTGGTGCCCGTGCAGCCGCTGCGGCCGCCGCGCTCGCTCGACCGGATGCTGCTGTGGCTCGGCACGATCTTCTCGGCCGGCGTGATCGCCGCGCTGTTCGCCGCCTGGCAGTTGCAGCAGCCGCTGCGCTCGCTCGCGCGCGCGGTCGCGCGTTTCGGCCGCGGGCAGCCGGTGCCGCCGCTGCGCGAACGCGGCCCGCGCGAGCTGCGCCAGCTCACGCGCGGCTTCAATCAAATGGTGGAGCAGGTGTCGCAGGCCGAGAGCGATCGCGCGGTGATGCTGGCCGGCGTCGCGCACGACCTGCGCACGCCGCTCGCCCGGATGCGCCTGCGGGCCGAAATGATGGACGACGCGCGGCTGCGCGACGGCGTCGTGCGCGACGTCGACTCGATGTCGCACATCGTCGACCAGTTCCTGGTATTCGCACACGGCGGGGCCGACCGCAGCGAGCCGGTGCCGGTCGATCAGGCCTGCGAGCGGATCGCGCGCAGCTATCGTGCGGTCGCGCCGAACGCGCCGACGGTCCAGACGCGGCTGGAAGCCGATCCCGGCTTCCGGCTGCCGACGGCGACGCTCGACCGAATCCTGTCGAACCTGCTGGACAACGCGCATGCGTACGGTGCACCGCCCGTATTCGTCGAGACGGCGCGCACGCCGGCCGGCTACGTGCTGTCGGTCAGCGACAGCGGCGGCGGCATCGCGCCGCGCGACCTCGCGGCCGCCACGCGGCCGTTCGTGCGGCTCGATCCCGCGCGCGGCGGCAACGGCCACAGCGGGCTCGGGCTCGCGATCGTCGAGCGGCTCGTGCTCAGGCTCGGTGGCGCATGCGACATCGGCAATCGCCCCGAAGGCGGCCTGCGTGTGTCGATGACGTTCCCGTTCGAGGCCGTGCCGAAGGACGAACCTCACGAACAAGCCGCATGAGCGGCTGCGGCGCCTGCCCGGCCGGGCAGGCGCCGCGCGGCCTCATTCGCCGAACAGCGTGCCGAGCGTCTCGGCCGCATTGCTGTCGATCGTGTTGTAGGTCACCGTGGTGGCCTCGAAGATATAGACGGTCGTATACCGGCCGAGGCGCTCCAGGATTTCCTCCTGCAGCGATTCCGGCACGACGTTCATGTTCAGGTACCATGCCGTGGACGACAGCCGCGTCTGGAACGACCCGTACTCCTGCATCAGTTCATAGAACGCGTCGGCATCCTGATCGCGACAGACGATCACCAAGTTTCCTGCCATTCCCTTCCTCCCGCTCGTCGGTCGATCCCCGTGGCCTGTTGACAGAGGGCCGTGCGCATTGCCGCGACACGGCCGAACCGGACCCGGGGGCTAGCCCCGATCATACCTGCTTCGCCGTATCCGGCTGCTGATGCCGCACAGGGTTTGCGGCCGCATGCGGGTGGCGGGTTCACGGCCGGGCCGGATCACGGCATAATTCGGGCCTGCGTGCCGGCCGCAGGATCGCGGCCGGGCCGTTCCGTACCGCGCGCCCGCCATCCGCCCATGCGCCGGGCACGATCCCTGCGCTGCCCGCGCCGTCCCGGACGGTTGTGCCTGAAATACAGGTTGGTGTAGTGTCGTGCCGTCGCGGCCCGGCTCGACCGGCCGCGGCCGCGTGTGCGCGCACGGCGCGCCGCGCGCGCGAAATCGCCAGTCAATCGAATTACCGCGCCCGTGCGCTTTGCCATGAATCAACATCGACTGCCGGCTTCGTTCGGCCTTACCGGGGAGGGCGCCTGATGAACGTCGGATTCTTCAATCCGAACCGGACCGCCAACGCATCCGCGTGGCGTGTGCTGCCGAATCGGTGGGACTTCATCGCCTTTCCGCTGATCATCTGCCTGATCGCGATGGCGGTGGTCGGCTTCCACGAAACGATGGCGCCGATCGGCGTGCTGCAGACGCAGAAGATCTCGCTCGATCCGTCGAACCTGCCCGAATACGCGCTGCGCACCACGCTGCGGATGCTCGCCGCGATGGTCGCGTCGCTCGCGTTCACGCTCGTCTACGGCACGCTCGCGGCCAAGAGCCGCCGCGCGGGCATGGTGCTGATCCCGATCCTCGACATCCTGCAGTCGGTGCCGGTGCTCGGCTTCATTTCGTTTACGGTCACGTTCTTCCTCGCGCTGTTCCCGAGCCGCGTGCTCGGCGCCGAGCTGGCCGCGATCTTCGCGATCTTCACGAGCCAGGCGTGGAACATGACGTTCAGCTTCTACCAGTCGCTGCGCACGGTGCCGCGCGATCTGGACGAAGTGTCGCGCGGCTTCCACCTGACGTCCTGGCAGCGCTTCTGGAAGCTCGAGGTGCCGTTCTCGATGCCGGGCCTGATCTGGAACATGATGATGTCGATGTCGGGCGGCTGGTTCTTCGTCGTCGCGTCCGAGGCGATCACCGTCGGCAACCAGACGATCACGCTGCCGGGCATCGGCGCGTATCTCGCGCAGGCGATCTCGGACAAGAACTTCGGCGCGATCGGCTGGGTGATCCTGACGATGACGGTCGTGATCCTCGCGTACGACCAGTTCCTGTTCCGCCCGCTCATCGCGTGGGCCGACAAGTTCCGGATGGAGAACACCGCGTCGGGCGATGCGCCGCAATCGTGGCTGCTGGACCTCGTGCGCCGCACGCGGCTGATTCATCAGCTGCTCGTGCCGGCCGGCTGGTTCTTCGCGAAGGCCGCGCGGATTCCGCTGCGCCTGCCGCTGTCGGGCGCGATGCGCTTCACGCTGCCGAAAGTCGAGAAGAAGGCGTCGCGCACGGTCGACATCGCGTGGGCCGGGCTCGTGCTGATCGGCACCGCCTATATCGTGTGGCGCGTCGTCAGCTTCGTCGCCACCGGCGTGACGATGGCCGAAGTCGGCCACGTGGTCGTGCTCGGGCTCATCACGCTGCTGCGCGTGGTCGTGCTGATCTCGATCGCGTCGGTGATCTGGGTGCCGATCGGCGTGTGGGTCGGGCTGCGCCCGAAGCTGGCCGAGAAGCTGCAGCCGCTCGCGCAGTTCCTCGCCGCGTTCCCGGCGAACCTGCTGTTCCCGGTGTTCGTGATCGTGATCGCGCGCTTCCACCTGAACGCGGACATCTGGCTGTCGCCGCTGATCGTGCTCGGCACGCAGTGGTATATCCTGTTCAACGTGATCGCCGGTGCGACGTCCTACCCGAACGACTATCGCGAAGCGGCGACCAACTTCCGCATCCGCGGCTGGCAGTGGTGGCGCCAGGCGATCCTGCCCGGCATCTTCCCGTACTACGTGACGGGCGCGATCACCGCATCGGGCGGCGCGTGGAACGCGAGCATCGTGTCCGAAGCCGTGCAGTGGGGCAGCACCCGGATCGAGGCGCACGGCCTCGGCGCCTACATCGCGCAGACCACCGCCGCCGGCGATTTTCCGAAGATCATCCTGGGCATCGCCGTGATGTCCCTGTTCGTCACCCTGTTCAACCGCCTGCTGTGGCGCCCGCTGTATGCCTTCGCCGAAGCGAAGCTGCGGCTCGACTGAGACCGATTGAGAGCGAAACGCGATGCACAATCCGAATGCTGTAAACGCCCCCGTCCAGACGTCCCAGCCGCCGCGCCCCGGTGAAGAAATCCTGCGCGTCGAGCACGTCTGCCGCGGCTTCAACAAGACGCAGGGCGAGCTGCTCGTGCTCGACGACGCGAACCTGTCGCTGCGCGAAGGCGAGATCGTCGGGCTGCTCGGCCGGTCGGGTTCGGGCAAGTCGACACTGCTGCGCATCATCGCCGGGCTGATCGAGCCGACCGGCGGCGAAGTGACGTACCTCGGCAAGCCGCTGCGCGGGCCGGCCGAGGGTGTCGCGATGGTGTTCCAGACCTTCGCGCTGTTCCCGTGGTTGACCGTGCTGCAGAACGTGGAAGCCGGGCTCGAAGCGCTCGGCGTCGGCGCGCGCGAGCGGCGCGAGCGCGCGCTCGCGGCGATCGACCTGATCGGTCTCGACGGCTTCGAGAACGCGTACCCGCGCGAGTTGTCGGGCGGCATGCGTCAGCGCGTGGGCTTCGCGCGCGCGCTCGTCGTCGACCCGACGATCCTGCTGATGGACGAGCCGTTCTCCGCGCTCGACGTGCTGACCGCCGAGACGCTGCGTACCGATTTGCTCGATCTGTGGACGCAAGGCCGCATGCCGATCAAGTCGGTGCTGATCGTCACGCACAACATCGAGGAAGCGGTGTTCATGTGCGACCGCATTCTCGTGCTGTCGTCGAACCCGGGCCGCGTGATCGCGGAGATCAAGGTGCCGTTCAAGCACCCGCGCAATCGTCTGGATCCGGCGTTCCGCAAGCTCGTCGACGACATCTACGCGAAGATGACGGCCCGCCAGACCGGCGAGGCGACGAAGAAGGGGCTCGAGCTCGGCAGCTGGCTGCCGCAGGTGTCGACCAACCTGATGGCCGGCCTGATCGAGACGCTCGCGATGGCGCCGTACCACGGCCGCGCGGACATGCCGGAAATCGCGCGCACGCTGCACCTCGAGGTCGACGACCTGTTCCCGATCGCGGAAGTACTGCAGTACCTCGGCTTCGCGGACGTGCGCGAAGGCGACGTGTTCCTGACGCCGCCGGGGCGCGTGTTCGCGGAGTTCGGTACGCAGGAACGCAAGCTGATGTTCGCCGATCACTTGCTGAAGCACGTGCCGCTCGCCGCGCGGATCAAGAAGGTGCTGAACGAGCGCCCGGGCCATCGCGCGCCGCGCGTGCGCTTCGAGCAGGAGCTCGAGGATTTCCTGTCGGACGGCGCGGCCGAGGAAACGCTCGACGCGGTGATCGACTGGGGGCGTTACGGCGAGATCTTCTCGTACAACGACCAGACCGAGATCTTCAGCCTCGAGGACGTCGAGTCCTGATGCGATCGGGGTGATTCCGACGCGTCCCGCTGGAATCGCCCCGATGCTCCCGGCAGCGTGATTCGGCTGCCGCGACCGCCCTCGGCATTCGCAACGAGCGCCGGACGAGGGATCACCCAATTGTCGGATCGCGCTCCTGCTGGAAGCGCCGCGGATGGCATTCGCCGAGGATGCCGCGGCCGGCTTCGCTCTTCGGCCGCAACGCTTCGTTCACTTCCGCCGCCTTTTTCCCCTTCACCACGCGTTGAATGCCTGCCGCATTGGTGCGGAGTGCCTCGATCGCCGCGCGATCACGCGCGTCCATCGGCAATAAATATCAGGGATCGATCAACCGATCGACCGGAGGGGATTTCGGCGCGGAATACTAAATACTGACAAGTGGTTATGAATTTCCCTACGGTTTGATATATTTGGCGCCTTCAAGGCGGCTGAGAGCGCCTTGTTGGTGCGATAGCGTCCAGATCGCGGCGGGTTCGCCCGACAAAAAGAACGAGGTCAATGATGAGTTTCGCAGGAAACGGAAACCCCGCCGGGATGAGCGGGGGCGGCGCGGCCTTGGCCGGCGGTTTGACGAACCTGGGTTCGCTTGCCGGCATGGCGGGCCAACTGGGGGCGCTGACCGGCATGCCGGGCGCGGGGCTGCTGGGCGGTGCCGCGAGCGCGGTGCAACTGGCGCAAACAGGCTTGTCGCTGATGGGCAAGGCTCCGGAGTCGATCGCCGAGGCCATCAACAGCCTGACGGGCGCGCTCCCGCGCCTGACCCAGGACAATCGCTTCATCACGATCGAAACGCCGCTCGGCCCGGACGTGCTGCTGGTCAGCGCGGCGGTCATCGATGAACACGTCAATCAACTGACCGAAACACATCTCGACCTGCTTTCCCATCGCAACAATATCGAACCGCAGGAAATCGTCGGGCAGCGGGTCAAGATCACGCTCGAGCCGCAGAGCCGCAACTTCAGTCTGACGCGTGTCGTGACGTCGGCGGCCGATATCGAGACGAAGCGATATTTCGACGGTTACGTCGCATCGTTCGGCCGCGTCGGAAAGTCGGGTTCGGTCACCCGCTATGAAATGTCCGTCGTTCCGTGGTTCTGGTTTCTCACGCGCTCGACCGATTGCCGGATTTTCCAGAACCAGACGCCGCAGGACATCCTGAGCGACATTTTCCGCGAGATGGGTTTCTCGGATTTCGAGTTCGCGATGCAGGGCGAACGTCCGAAACTCGAGTACATCGTCATGTACGACGAGTCCTACTACAGTTTCTGCTCGCGCCTGATGGAGCAGGAAGGGCTGATCTGGACGATTCGCTACGAACAGGACAAGCACATCCTCGTGATCGGCGACACCAACGCGGTGTTCCAGCCGATTCCGAACCTGAAGACGATTCCGTACGAAGCCAACAGTGCCGCCAGCGAGCAGAACGGCATCGATCGATGGGATGAGGCGTTCAGTTTCCGGGTCGGCAAGATCACGTACCGGGATTTCAACTACAACCAGCCGTCGTCGCAACTAATGCATGTCGAGGTGCCGACCGTCAATCTGAAGCACCCGAACATCCAGACGACCGAGCGTTACCAGTTCCATTCGTTGTATGACCACGGCGATGACGGGCAGCGTTACGCGTGCTACGCGATGGAAGCGGAAGAAGCGCTCGCGCACCGTTTCAACGGCGCCGGTCACGCGCACGGGATGACGACGAGCGGCCGCTTCACGCTGGTCAATCACGGCACGTCCGCCTACAACAACAAGGACTTCGTGATCCTGCGCGTTCGTCACCAGGTGGCGAACGACTATACCCAGCAGACCTCGAAACTGCCGTACCACAACACGTTTACGTGCCTGCCGATCGACATTCCGTTCAGGCCGGAGCGGCGTACGCCCAAGCCGCACATGCAGGGCACCCAGTCCGCGATCGTGGTCGGGCCGAAGGGCGAGGAAATCCACACCGACGGCAGCCGGGTCAAGCTGCATTTCATGTGGGACCGCCGCGGCAAGCTCGACGGTTCCGATTCGATGTGGGTGCGCGTATCGCAACCGTGGGCAGGCAAGGGCTGGGGCGGTTCGGCGATTCCGCGGATCGGCCAGGAGGTGCTCGTCTCGTTCAATCAGGGCGATCCGGACAACCCCATCGTCGTCGGCCGCGTGTTCAACGGCGAATCGGGCAACCCGTATCACGGCAGCGGCGGCCAGACGATGGGGATGCGCAGCCAGACGCACAAGGGCGAGGGTTTCAACGAACTGCGGTTCTCGGATGTGAACGGCGCCCAGGAAGTTTTTCTGCATGCGCAGAAGGACATGAAGACCATCGTCAAGGATAGCGAATCGCATACGGTCGAATCCGGCGCGCGGAACGTGTCGGTGCTCAAAGGCGACGAGAGCAAGCACATCGCGGAAGGCAGCCTGTCGGAAAAGATCGCGAAGGCGCGCTTCACGACGGCCAACACCGTCGGCGTGCAGGCGCTCGCGGGCGATGCCGGGCCGGGCAAGCAGAGCTATCAGGCGACGGACGAGATCGAGCATCGGGTCGGCGCGAGCATCGTGACGCTGAAGCCGGACAGCATCAAGCTGTCCCACGGCGCCTCGAGCATCCTGATCAATCAGAGCGGCATTTTCCTCGATGGCCCGGTGATCCATCTGAACCAGGGGCTGTTCGTCACGCCCGAGCAGGCGATGGCGATCGAGTGGGCCAATCAGCAGGCGGTCATCGCGGCGGGTCTCGCGTCAGCCGATCCGAAGGTGCAGGCCGCGGCACGCAAGCTTCAGGCGACGGTCAAGGCGCAACAACTGGCGAAGCTCGCGGAAGCGGTGTACACGCCCGGGACGGCGCCGCCGGGATGGAAGAACGTGTCGAACGACCCCGAAGCGCTGAAGAAGTTCGGCATGCGGCCGCAGGATCTGAAGATTCCCGGCAGCAATTTCGGCGCGCAGGTCTATGCGCCCGATCCTGCGGTGTTCGGCGACAGCATGAAGCCGACGCTGGCCTTCAAGGGCACGCAGCCGACGGTCAAGGAGGACTGGTCGAACAACCTCAGCCAGGGGCTGGGCGACAATTCGCCGTACTACGATCGCGCCGTGACCCTCGGCAAGAAGATCCATGGTTCCGGCAATGCGGGCGGCCTCGACCTCACAGGCCATTCGCTCGGCGGCGGGTTGGCGTCGGCTGCATCGCAGGCGAGCGGCGCGGGCGCGACCACTTTCAACGCGGCAGGCCTCAATCCTGAAACGTTGCCGCTGTACGGCGCCACGCCGCGGGCGTCGTCGATCACGAACTATCGCGTCGACGGCGACATCCTGACGGGCTCGCAGGAGGGCGGGCTCGGCCCGATCAGCGAGGTGACGTCCCACCTGATGCCCAAGGCGGTCGGCGAGCAGATCACCATTCCGGGCACCAGCGTGACGACGGTCCAGCGGCACATGATGGGCCAGGTGACGAGCGGGCTGAATACGACCGTCGCCGAGCAGCAATCGTCGCTGCTGAGTCAACTTCAGGGACATTGATGAAATACAGCAAGGTCATCGCCGCAGGCGCGGTTGTCGCGGTCATCGGTTTGTCGTCGCCGTTCTGGTGGCCGACTCAAGCACAGGAAACAAAAATGGCAGACTTCAAACGTTACCCGCCCGAAGACTTTTTCACGGGACAGCAACTCGAGCTGGCGCGTGCCATTCGCGACGGGAATCTGGCGCAGGTCAAGGCGCTCGCGCCGCATGCCGATCTCGCTGCGCTGGGCAACAAGAAGGCCAGCCTGCTGTCGTTCGCGGTGCAGGAAGCCGTGCCGGTGAAGGCGGATGCCGCCAACGTGCGCCTTCAGATCGTCAGCGAACTGGTCCGGGACGGCGCGAAGCCCGAACAGCCGTTCGGCGAGAATGGCGCGAACGTCGCGTATCTGGCCGCGCGGGCCGACACGCCGAACCTGCTCAAGGCGTTGCTGGCCGGCGGCATGAATCCCGATCTCAAGTACGACGGCGATACGCCGCTGCTCTTCGCCACCTGCAAGGACACACTGTTGCCGCAAATGCGCCTGCTGGTCGAGCACAAGGCGAACGTCAATGTGCGGGATTCGATGAAGGAAACCGCGCTCTACGAAGCGACGCGCCTGCGGCAATGGGACGTCGTCGATTATCTGCTCGCGCACGGCGCCGATCCGTCGGTGAAGAACGACAACGGTCTCGCGTACGCGAAGGTCCTCGGCGACGAGTTGCAACAGACGCCGAAAGGCTCGCCGCAGCTGGGTCGCATCGAAGCCATCCACAAGCGTCTGGTCGCGGCCGGCGTGCAGTAACGTTGCCCCGTGACGGTTGCGTCGGCTGCGACCGTGCAGCCGGCGCACAGTTTCAATCCGGCGCCTGCCGCGGCGGGCACGCCGAACCGAGAAGAGCATGTCCGAATATCAGATGAACGATGCCGTCATTCAGTTGCCGGCGCACTTCAAAGACAAGACGATTCACCTGTTTACGGTCGATGAAACGGGGAGCGGTAGTAGCGGATTCACTTTCGTGGTGTCCCGCGCGCCGATGGAGCCGGACGATACGGTCGACACGTTCGTGACGCGGCTGGTCTCGGAGATGCGCAAGTCGCTGCCGCGTTTCGAATTGAAGCATCTGGAAAACCGGGAAATCGACGGCGAAACCGCGCGCGAAATCGATTATCGCTGGGTGTCGGAAGGCGCGCCGCTGCATCAGCGCCAGACGGTCGTGATGTCGCCGAAGGGCGGGCGCGAACGCGTGGCGATCAGTTTCATCGGCACCTGTCCGAAGTCGTTCACGGAGGACAAGAGCAAGGAATACAAGCGCCTGCTCGCGAGTGTCGTGCTGGCCCGGCCCGATCGGGCGGCCTTCGCGCCGAGGGCGCTCGGCCAGGACGAGGCCGGCATCGTGTTCGTGCTGCACGAGCCGAGCGCGACGCTGTACGCGCTCACGGGCATGGCCGAACTGTACCGGCACGACGTCACCGAAATGTTCGACGACACCGCGTTCTTCGGCCCGGGCGGTGAGCCGCTGGCGCTGCAGCCCGCCCCGGACGGGCAAGCGGCGTGGCGCGCGATGGACGGCCGTCAATTCGCGCTGTGGACGGCGGATGTGCGCGAGCACGCATCGCTGAGCGATCGACTTGACGGTGTGACGGCGGTGAAGGGCATGACCGGCATGCAGAGCGTCGAGGCCGTGCGTGCTTATCTGACCGCGGTTACGAATGCGGGCTGACGGGGAGCGGGCGTGGATACATTACTGGCGGCTGCGCGGTTGGGCGATCCGATCGCGCATACGGCATCCAAGGGATGGATGATCGCCGGGCTGATCGCGGGTGCGGTGATCGGCGCCGTCGCGGTGGTCGCGACGGGAGGTGCTGCGTTGACGGTCGTCGCTGCAATCGCGGCGGGCGCTGCCGCGGGCGGCGGTCTCGGCGAAGTGCTGGGCACGATGTCGTGGGCGCCGCGACATGTCACCGGAAGTCTCATAAAGGGTTCGCCCAACGTGTTCATCAACAGTCGCGCGGCGATGCGGGCCATCCTGAGCCAGGGCCTGTGCAGCGACCATGCGGGGCCGCCGCAGGTGGTCGCGCAGGGTTCGTCGACGGTGTTCATCAACAGCCAGCCGGCGAGCCGCAAGGAAGACCGGATGATGTGCGGCGCGTTGATCAACGACGGATCGCCCAACGTGTTCATCGGTGGCCCGGCGGTCGGCGAGTTCAATCCCGAGATCCCGGCGTGGGTGAACTGGACGATGGCCGCGGTGGGCATTGCTGCTGCGGCCGTTCTTGCGGGGCCCGCGCTGGCGCTGCTCGGTGCGGCCGGCGGCTTTCTCGGCGGCGAAGTCGGCGGATGGCTGGGCGGGAAGATCTTCGGCGAGGGTTCGGACGGGCAGAAGTGGTCGATGCTTGGAGGAAGCTTGCTGGGCGGATTCGGCGCGGGGAAGGGCGCCAGGCTCGTCGGCGGCGCGAGAGGAGCGGGCTCCGCGGCTGGCGAACTGTCGGCGCTGGAAGCGGCCGAAGGTGCGGCAGGGGCGACGGAGCAGCCGACGATTTCGCTGTTCGGTGTGCGTGGCGGCGGCCGGACGCCCGACGCAGAAGGCGTTCTGCACGAGTATCAGTACACTGGCCACGTCGGGTATTCATTCGACGGCGGCAAGACGATTTGGGGTTTTGGACCGGCAGTCGGGGATGCGACCGCGGCGGATGTATTCGCCAATCTGAAGTCATCCGGCAGTTATCCGGGGCAACTGACCCAGGACCAGGCAGCATTCTCGCTGATTGCGGAAAATCCACTGCCTGCCCGTGGCGGGGCCGGCACGCTACAGACCGTGTATGAGCAGAAGATACCTGTCACGCAGGAGCAGTACGAATCAATTCTGGCGGCACACGAGGAACTGGTGGCGCGCGGGCCCATGGACGACATCCGGTATCAATGGCCGCCCAAGTCTGGCGGCGCATGGCCGGAAAACAACTATAACTGTGCGACGTTCCCCGGCCGCCTGGGTATCCCGATTCCGGAAACGACCGGAAAATTGCAGTACTACATGCCCGAACTCGAGAAAGTCGGGACACCGTGGAAGCCGTGACATCAGATTCTATGAGTGAGAAAAAGGGTCTCTATACCGTAGCAGTGGAATCGTACGATCTGGTGCTCGTATCCGTCATCGATTCTCCGAGTCCGCATGTTTTTCGGGCGAAGGTAGAGCGCATCTATTCCAGCGGAAAGGGCATCACGCCGGATAATCTCGGGGCGGAAATCGTGTTCAACGGCGGTCCGCCGACTTGGGGCAACGTGGCACTTCAAGCCGGCGAGCGTGCTCTTCTGTTCGTGAGAGCGCAGGCCGGTGCGTTGAACGAGTATCCGTCGCGCGGGCACATGGTCCTGGAAGACATGGACGGTGAATTGGGCGCCAGATTGCATGTTCCGGAGCTGTGGCTGCGTGAGGATGTGCCGGAGGCGGTGAAGGCTGCGGCGAGTCAGCATCCAACATGGCGGAATGCGTCGATCGTCAAGTTCAGTGTGCTGGAAACTTATCTGAACGGCTTGATCGCGAGGGCCGGGCGTTGAGCCGGGGCGGTTTCCGGACAGCGAAGCGGATAATGCAAGTGCGAAGTTTTTGGAGCTGAATCGAATGACCGATAAGAATCCCGATTTTTCACCGATGCGCATGCGGGCACGCGGATTCGTGTCGCAGGGCCGTATCGAGGACGCGCTCGGGTTGTACGGCGACATCCTGAAACTAGCGCCGGAAGACGCGGCGACGTATGCCGATCGTGGCACGACCTTCGCGATGATCAAGAAGACCGATCTCGCGCTGAACGATCTGAACCGGGCCATCGAACTGGGCTATACGGATCCGTCGGCGTATTGCACGCTCGCGACGATTTATCTCGAAGGCGGCGCCTACCAGAAGTCGCTCGATTACTTCGACCGGGCGCTGAAGCTCAATCCCGACCAGCCTTTCGTCTATTTCAATCGCGCCAGGGCATACGAGACGCTGGGTGATATCAAAGCGTCGATCGCCGATCTGGAGCGGTGCCTGACCTACAACCCGGACGATGCGCTGTCCGCGAAGATCAAGGAAAGGGTGGCGCAGCTTCGCACGCGTCTATAATCACCGTAGCTCGCGAGTACGCAAAACGGCAGGGGCGCCACGCACGATGCGCGGCGCATCGCGTCGTTACTGCAAATTCCCCCACCGATCGACTGCCGGTTCCGCCGACGCCCACTTCCAGTGCGTGCCTTGCTGGCACGCATTCGCGAAATACCAGTCGGCCTTGTCGCCGTCCTTCACCGAGAACGCGAATTCCTTGCACAGCGCGAGCGCCGACGAGTACGCGCGCGTGACGCGCACTTCGCCTTCGCCGTTTTCCAGCGGCAGCGTGTTCTTCACCTTCCACGGCTTCACTTCGCCGACGGCCAGGCTGCCGGCCGTCTTCGCGATCGCGTCCTGCTGGTTCTGATGAAGCTGCTTCATCGTGCGGTTGACGGCTTCGTCGGTCGCGGCCTGCACGGCAATCCCGACGCCCACGCCGACCGCCGGATTCGCGGTGACGAGGCCCGTCGCCGCGCCGGCCAGCGCACCGCTCGCCGCGCCGACCGAGCCGCAGCCCGACAGCGCGAGCGTCGCCGCGCACAGCGCGCCGATCGCCGCGATACGGATCGCCACGCTCATTGCAGCGCGCCCCAGCGCTCGGTCGCCGGTTCCGCCGACGCCCATTTCCACACGGGGCCGTCGCGGCAGATGGTGGCGACGTAGAACGCCGATTGCGCGGGCTTGTCGGCCTTCGCCGGCGTATCGACCGCGAACACGATTTCCTTGCAGTCGAGCGGGCCGACGCTGATCATCCGGCTGACCGTCACGCGGCCCTGCTCGTCGTCCTCGATCGGGAACGAATGGTGCGTCGACCACGGCGCGACGCCGCCGACGTCGAGCGGGCCGGCCGCCTTCGCGATCTGGTCTTGCGTGTAGCGGTGCGCGACGCGTTGCGTGTACTGGACGCCCGCCCGTGCGCCGGCGACGGCGCCGAGGCCGATGCCGGTGGCGACGGCGGCGTTGTTGGTGACCTTGGAGGCGATCGCGGCGCCCGCGATACCGGCACCGGCCGTCGCGCCTTCGCTGTACAGCGAATTGCAGCCGGACAGCAGTGCGGCCGCGGCGATCACGGCCAGCACGACGCGCGCCGGCGTGGCCCGGCGCGGCGATTCGAAGCGAATGTTCATCCCTGAGTGCAAGTCCTGTCTGGGTGAGCGGCGACGCATGCACGCTCCTGATGCCGCGTCATTGTTTCGCAATTGTCATGGGAAAACTGCAAAGCTTTGACAAATCGCCGTGCGGCGGGCCGCGTGCGCGCGGGCGGCGTTATTGTCGAATAGATGAACGACGAGGGGTCGAAACGTTACAAATTGAAGGTAATTGTTACCTTCGGATGCGATCGCGCGACCTAGACTGTTTTGTTATGGAATGTTTCTACGACGGCCTCGAGCCGCGCCGCATATGAGACACCCAGCCATGCGCCGTTCGAAACGGTTGTCACACCGGCCGCCCGACGCGGCGGCCGGCCATCCGGAAGACCGCCCGCGTCCGCGGACCGACGCGCCATCGGCCCCGCCCGCGGGCGCGCCGGACGAGGCGCCGTCGGACGGCGATCACAACCAGGGTGGTGCTCGCCCGGAAGGGCTCGACTATCAACGCGACCTCGGTCAGGAGCAGGACGCTTGATACGGTCGTCGCCGCATTCCAGCGCCGTATTTCATTGCAATTCTCGGAACTGAGTCGCCGCGCGGCCGCCTTCGGGCCGCCGCGCCTGCTTTGGCGCGCGTCGCGCGTCAGCCAATCGAATCGAGGAGGGGAAATCGCATGAGCAGATTGATCGTGGTATCGAATCGTGTCGCCGCCGGCGAGGACACGCGCCCGAGCGCGGGCGGCCTGGCCGTCGGCGTGATGGACGCGCTGCGGGAAACGGGCGGCGTCTGGTTCGGCTGGAACGGCGAGATCGTCGGTGCGCCGGACGCCGAGCCCGCGATCCAGCGGGACGGCAACGTGACCTTCGCGACGGTCGGCCTGACCCGGCGCGACTACGACCAGTACTACCGCGGCTTCTCGAACGCGACGCTGTGGCCGGTGTTTCATTACCGCGGCGATCTCGCGCGCTTCGACCGGCAGGAGTACGCCGGCTACCTGCGCGTGAACGCGATGCTCGCGAAGCAGCTCGCCGCGCTGTTGCGCCCGGATGACCTGATCTGGGTGCACGACTACCACCTGCTGCCGTTCGCGCACTGCCTGCGCGAGCTCGGCGTGAAGAACCCGATCGGCTTCTTCCTGCATATCCCGTTTCCGTCGCCCGACGTGCTGCGCCTCGTGCCGCCGCACGAGGAACTCGTCAAGTTCATGTGCGCGTACGATGTCGCGGGCTTCCAGACCGAGGCCGACAAGCAGGCCTTCACCGACTACATCGAGCGGCGCGGCATCGGCGCGGCGAGCGACGACGGGATGCTGCATGCGCACGGCCGCGTCGTGAAGGTCGCGGCCTATCCGATCGGCGTGCATCCGGACGCGATCGCGCAGGCGGCTATCCAGTACGGCGCTCGCAAGCCGGTGAAGATGCTGCGCGAGGCGCTGGGCGACCGCAAGCTGGTGATGAGCGTCGATCGCCTCGATTATTCGAAGGGGCTCGTCGAACGCTTCCAGTCGTTCGAGCGGATGCTCGCGAATGCGCCGGGTTGGCAAGGGCGCGTGTCGCTGCTGCAGATCGCGCCGCCGACGCGTTCCGACGTGCAGACCTACCAGCAGATCCGCGAGACGCTGGAAGGCGAGGCCGGCCGCATCAACGGCCGCTTCTCGCAGCTCGACTGGACGCCGATCCAGTATCTGAACCGCAAGTACGAGCGCAACCTGCTGATGGCGTTCTTCCGGATGTCGCAGGTCGGCTACGTGACGCCGCTGCGCGACGGGATGAATCTCGTCGCGAAGGAATACGTCGCGTCGCAGGATCCGGCCGATCCGGGCGTGCTCGTGCTGTCCGAGTTCGCGGGCGCGGCGGCCGAGTTGACCGGCGCGCTGCTCGTCAATCCGTACGATCTGTCGCAGATGGCCGAGGCGCTCGAACGCGCGCTGTCGATGCCGCTCACGGAGCGGCAGGCGCGTCACGAGGAGAACCTCGCGCGGCTGCGCGAGAACGACCTGTCGGTCTGGCGCGACACGTTCGTCGCCGACCTGCGCAGTGTCGCGGCGGCGGCGTCGGTCACGCGGCGCGCGGGCCAGCGGGCCGCGCATGCGTGAGTTCGCGCAGCGTGCGGCGAGTGACGACGAAGAAGCCGACGACGCAACCGGCCGCTTCTTCGTCGTGACGGGCGGCCCGGGTTCGGGCAAGAGCACGTTGCTCGATGCGCTCGAGCGCGCCGGGTTCGCACGTTCGCAGGAAGCCGGGCGCGGCGTGATCCGCGACCAGATGGCCGTCGACGGTCCGGCGCTGCCGTGGCGCGACCCGGCTGCGTTCGCCGAGTTGATGCTGAGCTGGGAGATGCGGTCTTACCATCTCGCGCGGCACGCGCGCGGGCCGGTGTTCTTCGACCGCGGCGTGCCGGACGTGATCGGCTATCTGAAGCTGACCGGCTTGGCGGTACCCGCGCACACGGAAGCGGCGGCGCGGCGTTTTCGTTATCACCGGCGCGTGTTCATCGCGCCGCCGTGGCCCGATATCTATGCGCAGGACACCGAGCGCCGGCAGGATTTCGCGGAAGCGGTGCGGACCCATGACGCGATGGTCGATTGCTATACGTCGTACGGCTATCGGCTGATCGAATTGCCGCGCGCGAGCGTGAAGGCGCGCGTGCGCTTCGTGATGGACACGCTCGACGCCGCTTGACACCCGCCGCGGGTGCGGCGCGCGACGGTGTCAGGCCGCCGGGTCCGGCGGCGGCGACGCGATGCGCAGCAGGCTGACGACCGCGGCCACCGCCGCGAACACCGTGGCGACAAAGAGTACGATCGTCGGCCCGCGATCGGGCGCGAGCCCGAAAATCAGCGCGACGAGCGCGGCGCCGAACGTCTGGCCCGTCAGGCGCGCGGTGCTCAGCATGCCGCCGGCGCCGCCGCTGCGCTCGCGCGGTGCCGACGACAGCATCGCGCGGTTGTTCGGCGACTGAAACAGCCCGAAGCCCGCGCCGCACAGCGCCATCCGCCACACGATGTCGACCGTGCCCGGGTGCGCGCCGATCGTCGCGAGCGACAGCAGCCCGGCTGCAAACAGCGCAAGCCCGATCCCGCCGAGCATGCCGGCCGAATAGCGGTCCGACAGCACGCCCGCGAGCGGCGCGGCGAACACGATCACAAGCGGCCACGGCGTCATGTAGAGGCCCGTCTCGACCTGCGAGAAGCCGAGCGAATGCTGCAGCCAGAACGGCAGCGCGACGAACGCGAGCATCTGCGACGTGAACGACGCCATCGACGTGTAGATCGACAGCGCGAACATCGGGATGCGCATCAGGTCGACGGGTAGCAGCGGCGCCGGCTGCGACAACTGACGCTTCACGAAGAAGTAGCCGACCACGCCCGCGATGGCCAGTTCCGCCGCGACGTACGCATGACCTTCGCCGTGACCGAGCCCGTCGACGGCCGTGATCAGGAGGCCGAACACGCACGCGTTCATCAGCGCGCTCGGGAAGTCGTACGGCGCGTCGTGCAGCGGGTTGGCCGGCAGCGCGCGCAGGCTGCCGAGCACGGCCGCGATGCCGATCGGCACGTTGACCGCGAAGAGCCACGGCCATGACGCGAACGACAGGATCGCGGACGCGACCGTCGGCCCGATCGCCGACGACAGCGCGACCACCATCGCGTTGATCGACAGCCCGCGCCCGAGCATCGACGACGGGTAGATCATCCTCACGAGCGCCGCGTTGACGCTCATGATGCCGGCCGCGCCGAACCCCTGGATCACGCGCATCACCGCCAGCATCGGCAGCGAGCCGGCCAGCGCGCAGCCGAGCGACGCCGCGGTGAACAGCGCGAGCCCGGCGATGTAGATGCGGCGATAGCCGATGCGCTCGCCGAGCGACGCGAGCGGCAGCAGCGTGATCGTGACCGCGAGCTGGTACGCGTTGACGATCCAGATCGACGCGGCGTCGGACGCGTGCAGGTCGCGCGCGATGGTCGGCAATGCGACGTTCGCGATGGCGCCGTCGAGCACGGCGAGCGTGATGCCCAGGGCGACGCAGACGATCGCCCAGTAGCGTTGCGGAAGCGGCAGGCCGGTATCGGCGTTCATGGCGGGAGCGAGAGCAGGGTTGTCCGCGCACCCGCTTGCCGGTTGCGTGCGCAACCATGTACGCGGGGGGCGGCGATGAACGGCCCGGCCGGCGCGGCTGCACCGGGGCGGGGCCGGTCGAGTGTATCACCGGGCCGCATCGTGCGACGCCAAGCCGCGAGGTGGCCGGCTGGCGCGCGCATTCAGCCTTCGAAGTCGAGACCGCCGAGCCGCACGAGCGGCTCGGCCTGCGTGCGCGACGCGAGATCGATGTCGCGCGCGCTTTGCCATGCGCCGAGCTTTCTCGGCAGCGCGGCGAGGTAGTGCTCGAAGCGTTGCGGGCCGTCGGGTTCCATCAGCCGCTCGATCTCGTCGGTGTCCCACGTCAGTTCGAGATTCAGCGGATGCACGAAGCCGCTCACGTGCTCGTGCGGCGCGCTGCGGATCTGCACGCGCGTCGGGTGCCCGTGCCCGCCATAGGGGACGACGTCGGCCCGCACGTGGTCGGCGAAGAACGCGGCGATCGCCTGCGCGATGCGCGGCGCGAATTCGGTATCGAAACGGCGGGCGGTTTCGGGCTGCATGAAGGCGTCTCCTGTGTGCCGAAAATCGTAGCACGGCGACGACGCGTTTCGGCGTGGGCAATACCGGTAATCGCGCGTTACCACTTGCTGCATCTATTACGGCCGCGTCCCGCCACAATGCATCGCATCCAGTACCACTTCGCGTGGGAGTCCATCATGAAAAAGATTGCCGCAGTGTGTGTCCTCGCCGGTTCGCTCGCGGTGGCGGGGCCGGCGTCCGCGCATGGCCGCGACGGCGGCGCCGTCATCGGCGCATTGATCGGCGGCGCGGTGCTCGGCGCGATCGTGACGTCCGCGATGAATCCGCCCGTCGCGTATCAGGCGCCCGTGTACCAGGCGCCGGCCTATCAGCCGCCGACGTACTACCCGGCGCCCGCATACCAGCAGCCGGCCTATCCGACCTACCAGCAGGCGCAGTACCAGGACGACGGCCCGAACTATTGCTACGACCGCTACCAGCGCGCGTACGTGTGCGGTGCGCCCGTGTCCGGCGGCTACGCGCGGCCGGCCGGCTGGTAAGCGGGCCGCGCGCGAGCGCGGTTCCGGGCCGGTCGGGCCGGCGCCCGCCGGCGTTGGCTTTGCCGGGCCGGACGACGAAAGGCCCTCGTTTCATGCGAGGGCCTTTCGTCGTTTGCGTGGCCATTCCGTGGCCGGAGTAATGCGCCGCCGGCCATCGGCGGGCCGTGCGTGGATACAAACGGTTGCAATTGAACGTCAGTGGCGATGACCGCCGCCGTCGCCGCGACCGTGTCCGCCGCCACCGCCTTCGTTCCAGTCGCCACGGCGTCCGCCGCCGCGCCACCAGCCGTTGCCGCGGTTGCCGCGGTCGCCGTCCCAGCGATGGTAGTCGCGCCGGCCGCGATCCCAGTCGCGTCCGCCGCCACCGCCCCAGATGTTGACCGTGCCGTACACGGGGGACGGGGCGTACGCATAGCCGGGATCGGAATAGTAGGGCTGCCCGTAGCCGTATCCGGCGTCCGGGGCGACGACGCAGCCGGCCAGCAGGGTAGCGACGCCGGCGGCAGCAATGAGCTTGAGCATGATGTTCTCCGTTGATTCCGCTATAAGTACCGCGCTCGGGGATTGCCGGCTGTTTGCAATTGTGTCGCCAAATTACAGCTCCGTAAGGTCTTGCGACGAAAGTGTTAGCATCCGGGGCTCATTGGTTTTCAGGAGCACATCGATGAAATTCGCGATCCGGGCCGCGCTGGCCGCCTTCTGCGTAACGACCGCCGCCGCCTGCGTGGCCGCGCCTGCCTCCGCGCCTGCCGTATCCGCCGAGTCGATCAAGATGTTTCCGCAGGCAGCGGCCGGCCAGCAGCGCGCCGTGATCGCGCTGCCCGCGCTCGAGAACGAAGGCGATGCGCGCGTCGAGCTGATGATCGGCAAGACGTTGCAGACCGACTGCAACCAGCATTGGTTCGGCGGCGAGCTGACCGCCGAGGATGTGAAGGGGTGGGGCTACACGTATTACCGGCTCACCGACGTGAAGGGGCCGGCATCGACGTTGATGGCGTGCCCGGGCCAGGCGCCGCAGCAACGGTTCGTACAGGTGCGCGGCGACGGTCAGCTGCTGCGCTACAACAGCCGCCTGCCGCTCGTCGTCTATGTGCCGGACGGCTTCGACGTGCGCTATCGCGTGTGGCATGCGTCGAAGGACGTGCAGCAGGCTGCGAAGCAGTAACCCGTTTTTTTCGGCGGTGTCCTGCCGCTATCTATACACCGGCCGCGCTGCTCGTGCCGACGAGCGCCGGCCATGCGGCCAGCGCGGCCTGCGCGACGGCCTCCAGATCGCGGCGGCTCGCGCCGTCGCGCGCCTGGATCGACATGCCTTGCTGAACCGTCACGTAGTAGCGGGCGATCGCGTCGAGGTTCGCGTGCGTTGATATTTCGCCTGCCGCGACGCCTTGCACGAGGCGTTCCCGCAGCGCGTCCACCGTGCCCTCGCGCATCGCGATCAGCGTTTGCCGGACCATATCGGAACGTTCGGCCGGATGCAGCGCCGACAGCACGATCAGGCAGCCGGCCGGCTTCGAGCGCCGCGTGAACACGCGTGCGGTATCCATCAGGTAGCTGCGCACGGCCTCGTACGCGCTGGCCGCCCGTTCGACGCCGCCCCAGATTTCCCGCCCCTCGGTTGCGCGGTAATGCTCGAGCGCTTGCCGGAACAACGCTTCCTTGCTGCCGAAGGCCGCATACAGGCTCGGCGACGCGATGCCCATCGCGGCCGTCAGGTCCGTCATCGACGCCCCTTCGTAGCCGAGACGCCAGAACACCTCCATCGCGCGATCCAGCGCCGCTTCCTTGTCGAAGCTTCTCGGTCGGCCTCGTTCAGCCATTGCGTCCGTTCCTTCGTCGATATCTGTATCGATCGATAAAATAAATCAATTGACTGCGCGGTGCAACGTGCCACATTCTGTGTCGGTCGTTACATAAATTGGGAAAGGAACCGACATGAATCGACTTCAAGGCAAGCGTGCACTCATCACGGGCGGCAGCCGCGGCATCGGCGCGGCGATCGCGAAACGGCTGGCGGCCGATGGCGCGGACGTGGCGATCACGTATGAAAAATCCGCCGAACGGGCGCAGGCCGTGGTCGCCGGCATCGAGGCGCTGGGCCGCAAGGCCATTGCGATCCAGGCCGACAGCGCCGATCCGGTTGCCGTGCGCGACGCGGTCGATCGTGCGGCGCAGGCGCTGGGCGGCCTCGACATTCTCGTCAACAACGCGGGGATTTTCCGGGCCGGCGCGCTGGACGACCTCACGCTCGACGATATCGACGCGACGCTGAACGTGAACGTGCGCGCTGTGATCGTCGCGTCGCAGGCGGCGGCGCGGCATCTCGGGGAAGGCGGGCGCATCGTGTCGACCGGCAGTTGCCTCGCGACGCGCGTGCCCGATGCCGGGATGAGCCTTTATGCGGCGAGCAAGGCCGCGTTGATCGGCTGGACGCAGGGGCTCGCGCGTGATCTCGGCTCGCGCGGCATCACGGTCAACGTCGTGCATCCGGGGTCGACCGATACCGACATGAACCCGGCCGACGGCGAGCATGCCGATGCGCAGCGTGCGCGGATGGCGATTCAGCAGTACGGCAAGGCCGACGACGTGGCCGCGCTCGTGGCGTTCGTCGTCGGGCCGGAAGGGCGGTCGATCAACGGGACGGGGCTGACGATCGACGGCGGCGCGAACGCGTAAAGGCCGATGCCCGGCGTGAGTTGGCCGGGTGGGAGGCGTGTGTTCGTGTGCCCGTTACTGGCAGCCGAGGCGCTGGTGCTCGGCTTCCAGGTCGGCTCGTTTGTCGTAGGCGCGCAGTTCGTTGCGCGGCTTGCCGTCCGGGCCTGTTCCTCGCACGACCTTCTGGCCGCGGTCGGGCGAATGCGTGACCGCGTCGATGCCGGCGGCGAGTTCCCGGCAGCGGGCGTCGGGGGAGGTGCTTTCCGGGTGCGGGGCTGCCGAAGCCGTGACGTTGGCGATGCCGGGGCTGACGTAGCGCTGTTTGGCGGGAGCCGAGCCGGTGTCGGCGGCGTTTGCCGCGGCGGTCATCGCTGAAAGCGCGGCGAGCGCCGCGATCGTTCGAATCATTCGAGAATTCCTTGTGTTGAACCGAAGAAGGTTCGGAATTCTACGCAACGTTCGGTGCATGTCCGCGGCGAACGGGCGAGGTGCGATCGTGTGTCGCACGTCGTGGCGAGCGCTCGATTGCACCATCTTCGTGTACCGCGCCGCGCGCGCAAGCAATATTCCCCAGACAGCAAAAAGCCCGCTTGCTTTCGCAAAGCGGGCTTCGGTATTTGGTTGCGGGGGTAGGATTTGAACCTACGACCTTCGGGTTATGAGCCCGACGAGCTGCCAGACTGCTCCACCCCGCGGCGCGAAGTGTACTTGGGTCGGTGCGCGGAGTCAAACGATTCGTGCAAAGACGGGCTGATGTCATATCGGGCCTGTTCCTTGAAACCCCTGCCACGCAGGGAAGCCGATGCGTGCAGCCGCAAATTTTTTACGTTCGCCACAATATTCGCGCGCCTGAAACGTCTTCAGACGCATGGAACCGCCACCCACTTCGCAATCGATGACCGACCCAGACCGCGACATCACTGCGACAGTGATGCGTGAACGAACGAGGCTAGGGAACTTCATTCGGCGCCGGATCCGCGACCCGGACGACGCCGAGGACGTTCTGCAGGATGTGCTTCACGAATTCGTGCAGGCTTATCGGCTTCCGGCGCCGATCGAACAGGCGAGCGCGTGGCTGTTCCGTACCGCGCGCAACCGCATCATTGATCGTTTCCGCAAGAAGAAGGAGCAGCCGCTGACCGATCTACTCGATGCCGACGACGAAGCGGATAGCGAGTATCGCCTGGATCTCGCGCTACCGGCACACGATGCCGGCCCTGAAGCGCTCTACGCTCGCACGCTGCTGCTCAAGGCGTTGCAGGATGCGCTCGACGAGTTGCCGGCGAATCAGCGCGAGGTTTTCATCGCACACGAACTGGAAGGGCTGTCCTTCAAGGAGCTGGCCGCGCAGAGCGGCGTCACGCTCAATACGCTGCTCGCGCGCAAACGCTACGCGGTCCTGCATCTGCGTGCTCGACTGCAACCCATTTATGACGAACTGGATATCTAGAGGAGTCGACGGATGAATTTTCGAATCAGATGTGCGGGCAAGGCGCTGCTCGTGGTGGTCGCCATCGGCGTGCTCGGATGGGTCGTCATGATGCTGTGGAACTGGGTGATGCCGGGGTTATTCGTCGGCGCCCGGACGATCGACTTCGCCCATGCGCTGGGCCTGCTCGTGTTGAGCCGCATCCTGTTCGGCGGATTCCGCGGACACCGCGGCTGGCACGGCCGGCGCCACTGGCGCAAGTGGGAAGCCATGACGCCCGAAGAACGCGAGCAATTCCGGGCCGCATGGCGGTCGCGTGGCAAGCGGCCTACCGAGGAGTGAACATGCGCGAGAAATCAACGGCCGACTGCAAGCAGAAGGCGGGCGTGATTGCGCCTGTCGTCGATCTGAAACGTTGTGAAGGCAAGGGCGATTGCGTCGCCGTCTGCCCTGAAAACGTGTTCGAGGTCCGGCGCATCGATCAGGCCGATTATCTCGATCTTGGCCTGATGCATCGCTTGAAGCTGCGCGTGCACGGAATGAAAGTCGCGTACACGCCGAATGCGGACGCGTGCAGATCATGCGGGCTTTGTGTGACGGCGTGCCCTGAACGGGCGATCACGCTTGCCCGACGGGCATAGCATCGCTCGTGCTTGCCGACGATCGAACGGCAGCGCAGGGAGCCTGACGGCGGACTGGCAGTCGATGGATACGCCGTCTACGTCATCAACTTCGTGAAGGAATGGACTTGGCTTCGACCACCAACGCTCTTTTGCAACGGCTTCATGAAGAAAGCCGGAGCGAAATCATCGCCCGCGCACGCGCGCAGTTCCAGGGGCCGAACGAGGCGTTTCCGACGCTCGTCGACGAATACGAAGCGCTCGCCCCGAGGTTGCGAGGACGGTTTCTCGAAACGTTCGGCCTGTTCACCGAGGATTTCGAATCATCGGGAGGCAGTGCGCTATCGTTGGCCGTGTCGGCGGAAACGGGAAGGTTTTTGCGCAACATGGTGCTGTCGCAACGGCCGAGCAGAATCCTCGAGCTGGGCAGTTCCTGCGGCGTGTCGACGCTGTATTTCGCCGATGCGCTGCGCACGCTGGGCCGTGGCGTGGTCATTGCAACCGAATGCGATGCGCTCAAGTGTGCGCGTTTGCGGGCTCATGTCGAAGCGGCGGGCCTGGATGCCTATGTCGACGTGCGGGAGGGCGATGTATTCGAGACGGTTGCCGAGCTGGAAGGGGGCGTCGACATGGTGTTTATCGACGTATGGGCAGACGCGTACTTGACGCTGTTCAGACAGATCGAGCGCTTGCTGCGGCCCGGAACGGTCGTGCTGGCCGACAACATGTACACGGCCGAGGAAGCCGTTCGACCGTACAAGCACTACCTCGACGAGGATCCGCGGTTTTCGACCACGACGCTGGATTTTGAGTCGGGGGTGGAGTTTACGGTCGTTGTGGCTTGAGGGAAGTTTCTTGCGAAGCCGGGGCAGTATCGGCTTGGCTGGTCCCGACAGAATTCATGCTTCCAATATGACATTGGATTTTGTGGGTGTCTTTTGGATTTGTGCCCCCAAAAATGCCCCGAATGGTGCAGTGCTAAATCGGGGAGCGATGTTCCGAGTATTCAGATGGTCGGCAAGCCTGTACGCCTTCTGGACGGTTCAAGACCAAGAGCCTCGGCCTCGGTGCGATTCCACTATATGAAAAGTCTCGTCGAGACTCTGCTTGGTACCTCCGTGGCGACCCAACGGTCGTGCTCACATGAGGCGGTCGTTACGCTGCTGGTCACGGATCTTGGCGCACTAAAGTGCAAGAGCACTCGCGCCGACGAGCCCTGCAAGCGACGTCAGTGCGCGGCATTAGGTAGGCATTAGGTAGGTAGGCCCTACGTGGGTTCATTCCGGCCAGGCGTGCTACTATGGTCGTTGGGTATTCACACATCCGTTGGAGATCGTGATGGGCAACTTTTTGAAAGGTGCGCGAGCCTTGCTTTCCGCAAAGCAAGGGAACGAGCGTATGCAAAAAGGGGCGCAACAGATGCTTGATGGCATGTTGAAGGCCCGCGCGGAATTTGAAGACAAAAAAAAGGAAATTGAGAATGAAATCCGGCGCGGAGCAAAACGCACCAACCACAAACTACCTCTTTGACTTCATCTACCTCGATCGAAACAAACTAGGATCGTATTACGCGCAACTGTTTGATGACGGGGTGCTTTCGTCCGTTAAGCGCACGGCTTCGACTCAAGATCTATCGGCAAGATCGCTCGGTGTTGGTGCCCCCAAACTTCTTCTGGGCGGCGAAGCAAGGAGTTCCGAAACTGCATCGAACGGAATCGAGACTCAGTTTGATGCCTCGTGGACAATCCCCATTGAAGTAATCAATGAGCTTGATTCGAGAGGGTTCATTGCGAAGAACATTTCGACTGCTCAATTGGGGCAGCTAGTATTGCTTCGCGGTCGTCTTCAAATCATCGATCTCCGAATGGTGCAGGAACTCTGGGAGCCGATTATTGCTGCGCAGACTGAAGAGGCAAAGTCATCTGCGAAGACGGCTCTTGAACGAAAAACAGCGGCGACCGAGGCGGCAACCAATAAGCAGATGATCAAGGTCATTTCCAAGCTTCCGCATACGATGCAAATGCGGCTCTTCAATGACGAATACCAAGCTTGGTCTACACTGAGCCCTTCATCGCTAACGATCAATGCGGAAGACCTTGCGTTTAAGCATGGCGCGAGCATGCCGGGCGAATGGTGGACTTTAGCTTTGCTTGACGCAAGGCCCGCAGATGACGACAATTTTGCGGTTCCTGATGCGTTGAGTGACATCGAGAGCGGGATGCTACAGATGCTGATCGGCCTTCGAGTATTTTTTGGGCGCCAGTCGCGAGATTATGGCGTCACACCTGTTGCCGTTTTTCGCTCTGTCTCACCGCAAGCGTCCTTAGTGTAGTGCCACTGTCCGGCGATCGCATTCGTCCTCTCCTCGGCCTCGGTGATAAGCGGTAATGAGCGTAACCCGGACATGATGAAAGCCCGCCCAGTTGCGGGCTTTTTCTCATTCTGTCGCCCGACGATTTCAGAAGCACTGCTCCTACGATAGTTGTCGCGATGCTTTGATCTGTCACACGAATGATCTAGCATCGCACGATGCACTCCAGATCGAGTACCGGGCGCGGTGCCCGGCTATCGTTGCCGAGGAATTGCTGCGCTTCCGATGCGGTAGCGGGTAATGCGTCCCTGACTGACTGGGAGGGCCGTTGAACCGGGCCTTCGCATTCTTCCAGCGAGTCATCGGCCTAATTCGCAAGCAGCTCGAGCGGATCGCTGGATCGTCCCAGGGCGATCATTCCGTGGAGGATCTGACGAACGAGGCTTGGCTGATCGTTGACGAACTGCACGTCGAGCCGGATGCGAACCCGGACCCTGAAGACGAAAGTGTGCGTGAGCTGATCGTCACGCGTCTGCAGCGAGAGTTCGGCAGGTTCGTCAATCGTCAGGAGCGCTTCGCCACCCGTATCGACCGAGATGATATCGATGACGACGGCGACTTCATGCCAAATGCTGTTGCTGCCCGACTCTCGGCGCCCGAGAAATACGAACCGTTGGCATCGATCGAGATGCGCGAAGAAGCGGCTGCGGCGGCACGCAGGATCGGGGAGCGCTTTTCCGAAGCAGTCGCATACCTGCGGACATTCGAGCGATTTGATGGCGACAGGGTTGGTGTGGCGCAGTATCTAGCAATTGGCCCGCGGGCGCTCGATCGTCGCGTGGCACGAGCATCGCGTGTCGAATTAACCCAGCCATCGATGTTCGATGGGGTCGAGCATATCCCGGCGGACTTCATGCCACAGCCCGGGCGATGGAAAGTGAGGCCTGGCATTCAACGATATCGAGGTGCTTGCGCCATCGCGTGGCCGGTCCAACTGCAGTTGTTCATGCGCTCGTGCAAGCTATTTTTCAGTCGGCGACGGAGAGAGCAGTCGCAAGCGTAGACGAATACGACGCGCTAGTTCGATGCCTGCGTGCGTCAAGGTGACGTTGGGAGTGTCCAATGCAGACGCTTGAACGTGTCGAGCTTTACAACCTCGTGTGGCAGGTTCCGATGATCGAACTGGGGAAGAAGTACGGAGTGTCCCGAGACGCGATCCGATGGGCGTGCCTACAACTGAACGTACCTTTGCCACCTCAAGGGTACTGGGGCGCACTGGCGGCGGGAAAGGTTATGGAACGCCCGGCGTTGCCACCACTGCAGGCCAATAAAGTTACCACTCTGAGCGTTGCAGCTTTGATCGAGAAAGACGCGCCGCGTAGTCGGAGGCGCGGTCAATCTATGCACAGGCCTTCGTTAGTCGAAAGGCTATTTGGTGCAAAGCAACCGAAACCGGAAGATCAGGTCGTTTTACTGCCGCATGGGTACAAGTGGCATAGATCGGTGCAATCTATCAAGGAAGATCTCGACGCGAGGGCAGCAGATGCAATGGTTGCGAAGAAGCGCTTTGAGTGGATAGAAGCCCATCCCGGTAAGCGGTAGCCTCCGGTACGCGTATGCGACCGAACATCTGGAGCGGCAGAAGGCAGCCGGCATATCGCGCCGTGAGGCGGCTGCTGGGGTGTCGACATGGCTTGGCCACGGGGACGGACGCGGAACATGGGTGACGCGGGTCTACGGGCGTGAGGTGTTGACCGAAGAGGGGGCTCACCATGCATAAGCACGGTGGCGCATTGCCGCTCGTCGGCCACTCGAGGTGGAAGCAGATCGAGCCATTCGTCGGTGTCTCAAGGGAGACTTGGCGAAAGCTGTGCCTTGCGGGGCGGGCGCCGCGACCGATCCAACTCTCGCAGCGCTGTACAGTCTGGCGGAACGACCAGGTGCACGCGTATCTGGCTGATCCGTTGGGGTACAGGGCGAATGAGGTGCGCGGCGCGCCGGCTATACGGCCGTCGTGCTAGCCTCTCAACGACCCACGTGCTGAGCCGCCATGACCAAAATTACGACTGACCAGATCAAAGCCGCTTACGAAGTGGCAAGTGCCGTCTATGATGGCAAGCTATCGAAGCTGGAGGGTATAGACAAGCTTTACCGCGAGTACCGGCTCAACGACACGACGGCAACCCATTTCATCGATGATCTCCGCTTGATGCTGATGGGACAAGAGTTCCATCGCACACTGAGCGTCGAGGCAACCAACTATTTTCTCTGCCAAATTGCGATTGAACGGGGCGGCGCCGAACTGGAAAAAGCGATCGCCGCGAACTACGCGCATCTAGACTACTACGCGAAGCTTTCGAAGGGCGGACCTCAACATGCAAAGCGCCGGATAGTCGATGCGTGGGCGGCGAAGCGCCTGTTGCCTAGCGATCTCGGCGTGATGCAGTCGGAATTTGCGGAGGCGGTACAGCAGGCTCGAGCGGACGCGCCTGCTGTACGCCGGAGCCGGCTTCTCGCTGCTGCTAAGGTGCCCAATAAGGTGCAGGTCGTGACCGAGGCTTACGTCCGGAATCCTGACGTTGCTGCAGAGGTGTTGGAGCGAGCGAAGGGCAGTTGTGAGCGGTGCGCGAAGCCAGCACCGTTCATCCGACGCACCGATTGCACACCGTATCTCGAGGTACATCACCGCTCGAGGTTGGCCGACGGAGGTGAGGACACGGTCGAGAACGCAATTGCTCTCTGTCCGAACTGCCATCGAGAGATGCACTATGGAAAATTGGATTGAGGGCAAGATGTGCAAACATGTTCGGGTTGAGCACATGGAGCTGAGGTCTGGCGAGGTGGCTGAATGACTAATCGGACCGAGACGGATGCCGCGTTGCAAGAGGCAAAGGAAGTGGCGTCTCGATTGAAGGCGTCGTTGCCCTCATCAGTCGATGCCGCGCAGCAGGGCATCATGTTCAAGTCGTTGTTTTACGCCTTGGTAGTCCGAGAGGCGTTGTTGCATCGAATCGTTGCGCTTGCGGAGGATGCTTTTGCACTCCATGACGCCTCACGTTCGCTAGGTGCCGCCATCATCGCACGTTCGATGTTAGAGACGATGTCGGTACTCGGGTACCTCCGAGGCATATTTGAGAAATTTGAAGCCACTGGGGACGAGAAGGTCCTGTTCGACCGGATAGCAAAGGCGGTTGTGGGCGCCAGAAACATGCAGGACGAGGCGCCTCCTGCAGTTCATATGTTGAAGGCGATCGAGGAGACGGAACGGCGCATCGGTGTTCCGGGTTTGATGGCGGTTTACGAGTCGCTTTGTGAGTTCACGCATCCAAACTGGAGCGGGGTGCTAGGCTCTTTCGGCGAGCATGAACACGCGCATCGCGTAGTGTTTGGAACGCCCGCGAGAGGTATTCCCCCGGTAGAAGTGCATCTCGCAATTATCCTGACTACGTTCGAGCAGTTCTATACATGGCTCGGTGAGGCAATCTGCATGGCAAATGCAAGGCTTGAGCAGAATCGTTAACGCGCAAGATCGTCTTCCTCGACGAGGCTACGAAGTTTTTCGCAAAAGTCTCCGTAACGCATAGGGATGCAGCGCGTCCCGGCAGGAAAGCGCCGTAGACTGCGACGGTCCTCGGAGATGAACCAATCAGCAACCATAGCCGCAACATCAACGATAAAGGCATCTGCTTCGCTGTTGGATGTGCCGCGGTGAGCGTCATAGATTTCGCCTGAGCCCAAGTGGTCACCGGCGCGCATGATGCCGACCCGTGCGACGGCGTGGCCGATGATTTCGACTGGGAATTGATCCGGGAAGCCAGCCTCGCGCCGATGTAGCTCTTCAGCAACTTGGCGCGGCATCAGAATCGCGACCGCTTGCTGTTCTATTAGGTTGAGCAACAGCTCGGCGCTTTCCGCATCCTGTTCGATGCAATCATAGATGTTTGTGTCAAGGATGATCTGGATCATGGGAGCCTGGCGAATTTATGCGGCTGCGGAGGCTATGCGTGCAACGTTGTTGAATAGGATATCGCCGTAGGCCCACACAATCGTTCCTATGATTGTGAGGCAGGTGGCAAACCATAGGCCGCGCTTTTGTTTGGGAAGATACCGCAATCTCAGCGCCATAATCTCCGGGCTACCGAATGATCCAGGGGTGAGCAGTTCACCTAGATGGCTTGCTTTATTCTGAGCTAGGAACGCAAATACCGTGACCGGCGCGCCAGCCCGTTGGAACCATTGGGCCATCGAGTCACTCGCCGGCCGTAGAGCATTAGCACACGGTAGTGCAATCAGCAGGAGGGCGGCCAACGCAAGCAAGCACGCGATGGAGCGCCATGTTGCCTCAACCTTTTGCTCGTGTTCGCGCCAAAATTCTGTTGCTGTTGTCATTGAATACTCCGTGACGCTGTCGGATGGCTCGATGGATGAGTGTCTCGATTGAGTGCAGCGCTGATGATGCGATCGCCTAGCGTCCGGCGTTGATCGGAATGACTGCAGCACCAGCCTCCAGTGCATCCAGATGATCCGCCCAGTGCTGCATCATCTTCCGGCGCTCGGGCAGGAACTCGGCGTGCACGTACGCTGCAGTGACTTGATTGCGTTCGGCATGGGCCAGCTGTCGATCGACGACATCGCGGCTATAGCCGAGCTCGCGAAGAACGGTCGCGGCCAAGCCGCGGAACCCGTGGCCGGTCATTCGCGACTTGTAGCCCATTCGGTAGAGCGCATAGAGCATCGTGTTGTTCGAGATGTGGCTTCGGCCTTGGATGCTATAGAAGACATGCCGGTGGCCGCCGTTCAGCTCACGCAAGGCGGCCAATGTGTCGAGCGCCTGACGCGACAACGGGACGATGTGCGGGTCGCGCATCTTCATTCGCTCGGGCGGAATCCGCCACTCGGCGGCGCGCTCGTCGAACTCGTCCCACTCCGCGTTGATCATCTCGGTTGTCCGAGTGAACGTCAGGGCCATGAAGCGAAGCGCCAGCCGCGTGACGAGGTCGCCTTGGTAGGCGGCGATGTCCCGCATGAGCTGGGGAATTTCGATGGGTTTGACCCGCGCCATGTGTTGAACGCCGGTTCCCTTCTTGAGAACGGTCTCGGCGTCGATGTCGGCGGCCGGATTGCGGGAGCATCGTCCGGTCATGATTCCGTATTGGAACACTGCCCGTGAGCGCTGGAGGATGCGCTTTGCTGTCTCTCGCACGCCGCGGGATTCGACAGCCCTTAGGATCTCGAGCATGTCGGGCGCCTCGATGTCTCGGATCGGACGATGGCCGATTTTAGGAAAGACATCGACCTCGAGCGAACTGATCACCTTGGCCGCATATACCTCGGTCCAGCCATCCTTCTGGGTCGCAAACCACTCGCGCGCGACGGCTTCAAATGTCGATGTGGCTTCGATCGCTCGGGTGCGTTTGACTTCCCGTTTCTGCTCGGTTGGATCGGTGCCGGCGGCCAAGAGCTTCCGTGCATTGAGGCAGGCTTGCCGAGCCTCGGCCAGTGCCACCTCCGGATAGACGCCAAAGGCGGCGCGCTTCTCCTTGCCGTCGAAGCGGTACTTCATGCGCCAGTAGCGTGACCCGTTCGGCATCACCTCCAGATATAGCCCCTTGCCGTCTGCCAGGCGATAGGGCTTGTCCGCCGGCTTGGCCTTGCGGATCTGCATCTCGGTCAGCGGCGTAGCGCGCTTTGGCATGGCGTGGGGGCATCGAGTTTGGGGGCACGGAAGCATGTCCCAAAAAATGCCCCCAAGTTTGGTTGCTTGTTCTGGGCAACCGTGGGCAATGATCGCAGCAAAAGCCTAGAAGAGACAAGGCAGTGCGCGATTTATTTGGCAGACTTGGGAAGGATTGGGAACTGGGCTGGTCCCCCCGACAGGAATCGAACCTGTATCTAGCGCTTAGGAGGCGCTTGTTCTATCCATTGAACTACGGGGAGAGCCAAGTCCGGACAATCGCGCGAAAAACGCGAACCGGACGGCGGAGTGGACAGCGCGCAGAGTATAGCAAACGCGCGGCGCGTCGGCGGGGCGGAATGCACCCGCGACGCGCGTATCGCGTAATCACCCGCGATCGGAACGGGAAATCAGAAATCGACGACGACGAAATCTTCCTTGCCCACGTCGCACAGCGGGCAGCGCCAGTCGGCGGGAATGTCGGCGAAACGGGTGCCGGCCGCGATGCCTTCGTCGGGCAGCCCTTCTGCTTCGTTATAGACCCACCCGCAAATCAGGCAGACCCAGCTCTGGTATTCGGTTACTTCACTCATGTTGCGCTCGGGATAATGGAATTCGGCGATGCCGTCCGCAGCCCTCGCCAGCGGACGAAACGCGCCATGGTACCGGAATTTCGCCGAACGCCAGCGTAACGTCGTTTTAAACGTACGCATCGCGAACAACCGGCGCCATCGCGTCGGCCGGGCATGCGGTGTATGCTTCGTGGGCCTGTCAATCTGAAGGAGGAAACGATGCTCAACAGAAAGTGGATCGCGGGTGCAGTCTGTGTCGCGGCGATGGCCGTATCGACGCTCGCACGCGCCGAAGCGCGTGTGTTCTTCGTCGAGCCGAAGGACGGCGCGACGGTGTCGAGCCCCGTGCACGTGAAGTTCGGTCTCGAAGGCATGGCGCTCAAGCCGGCCGGCGACATGACGCCGGATACCGGTCATCATCACTTGCTGATCGACGGCAAGCCGGTGCCGAAGGGCGACGTGATTCCGGCGACCGACCATTCGCTGCATTTCGGCAAGGCCCAGACCGAAACCGACGTGAAGCTGCCGCCCGGCCAGCACACGCTGACGCTCCAGCTCGGTGACGGCGCGCACCGTTCCTACGGTCCCGAATTGAGCTCGACGATCACGGTCAACGTGAAATAATCGCGGATTCCGCGCTGGCGCCCACGGCGCCGCGTGCGGGGTCCGCCGATCGGCCGGCCGCGGGCATCCGGCCGGCATTCGCCCGTTTCCGCGGGCATGCAAACCGCGGCCCGCCTCCGCACCGGAAGCCGGCCGCGCCTTGCTCACGGCACCGCGCCGACACGCTTCGAGCGCGCCCTGCGGCCCTCGTCCATCCAGCCGAGCCGATGCCGCCCTCCGCGCCCGGTACAATGGGCGCTTCCGATTTCTCTCTTCGCCGTTTCCCCATGTCGCTCTATTCCATTACCGGCGCGCAGCTCGCGTTCGGTCACGTCGCGTTGCTCGATCACGCGGATTTCTCGCTGGAAGCCGGCGAGCGGGTCGGCCTGATCGGCCGTAACGGCGCGGGCAAGTCGTCGCTGCTGAAGATCGTCGCCGGTCTTGCCAAGCCCGACGACGGGCTGATCACGCGCCAGCAGGAGCTCGTGACCGTCTACGTGCCGCAAGAGCCCGAGTTCGAGCCGGGCGCGACGGTGTTCGACGCGGTCGCGTCGGGGCTCGCGCATACGCGCGAACTGCTCGAAGAATACGATTCGATCGCGCACCGCCTCGCGGAGATACCGGAAGGCGCCGAGCACGATGCGCTGCTCGCGCGGATGAACGCGCTGCAGTCGTCGCTTGATGCGCACGACGCATGGAACTGGCGCACGCGCGTATCGATGACGCTCGCGCAGATCGGCCTGCAGGACGGCGACGCCAGCGTCGACGCGCTGTCGGGCGGGATGCAGAAGCGTGTCGCGCTGGCGCGTGCGCTTGTGCTGCAGCCGGACGTGCTGCTGCTCGACGAACCGACCAACCACCTCGATTTCGACGGCATCCGCTGGCTCGAGGAGTTGCTCGTCGCGCAGCGCGCGGGCCTGCTGTTCATCACCCACGATCGCGCGTTTCTCGATCGCGTCGCGACGCGCATCGTCGAGCTCGATCGCGGCCGGCTGCTGTCGTATCCGGGCAATTTCTCGGCATACCAGACGCGCAAGGCGCAGCAGCTCGAAGTCGAGCGCGTGGAAAACGAGAAGTTCGACAAGTTGCTCGCGCAGGAAGAAGTGTGGATCCGCAAGGGCGTCGAAGCGCGCCGAACGCGCAGCGTCGGGCGCATCGCGCGGCTCGTGCAGATGCGCAACGAACGCGCGGAGCGCCGCAATGCGCAGGGCAACGTGAAGCTCGACGTCGCGCAGGGCGAGAAGTCCGGCAAGATCGTCGCGGAGCTGACCGACGTGACGAAGCGCTACGGCGGCCGCACGGTGGTCGACCGCTTCTCGACGACGGTGATGCGCGGCGACAAGATCGGCTTCGTCGGCCCGAACGGCGCCGGCAAGACCACGCTGCTGAAGCTGATCCTCGGCGAGCTGAAGCCCGACGAAGGCACGGTGCGCACCGGCACGAACCTGCAGGTCGCGTATTTCGACCAGATGCGCGCGCAGCTCGACCAGGAAAAGAGCCTGGCCGATACGATCAGCCCCGGCAGCGAATGGGTCGAGATCGGCGGCGTGCGCAAGCACGTGATGAGCTATCTCGGCGATTTCCTGTTCGCGCCGGAACGCGCGCGTTCGCCGGTGAAGTCGCTGTCGGGCGGCGAGCGCAACCGGCTGCTGCTCGCGCGCCTGTTCGCGCGTCCGGCCAACGTGCTGGTGCTCGACGAACCGACCAACGACCTCGACATCCCGACGCTCGAACTGCTCGAAGAGCTGCTGGCCGACTACGACGGCACGGTGCTGCTGGTCAGCCACGATCGCGCGTTCCTCGACAACGTCGTGACCTCGGTGATCGCGGCGGAGGGCGACGGCAAGTGGCGCGAATACGTCGGCGGCTTCACCGACTGGCAGATCCAGAGCGAGCGCTCGGAGCAGCTCGCGCAGCAGGAAGCGGCGAAGCGCGCGGTCAAGGAGGCGGCGCCCGCGAAGGACGAACCGGCGAAGAGCGCGGCCGGCCGCAACGCGCAGCGCACGGTGAAGCTGTCGTTCAACGAGCAGCGCGAACTCGATTCGCTGCCGGAGAAGATCGCCGCGCTCGAAGCGGAGCAGAAGACGATCAATGCGCAGCTCGAGGACGGCGCGATTTTCGCGAAGGATCCGCAGGAAGGCACGCGCCTGACCGAGCGGTTCGCGGCGATCGACGACGAATTGCTCGCCGCGCTCGAACGGTGGGAAACGCTCGAGGCGAAGCGCAAGCCGGCGTGACGCGCACGGCGCGCGCCGATCCCGAGATTGGCGCGCCACGCGGAACCAGTAAAATACCGCGCGTCCAGGGTCGCGCCGCGCACGCCGCGCGCCCGCTTTCGGAGCAGTTCAAGCACACCGTTGTTTCGATTCGCTTTTTTACGGAACTCAACGTTTTGTCCACGACGTTATCCACACGAGGTGTGGACAACGTCCCGATGAATGACGAAATTCAGCGCCTATGTCAACGAAGAAACCCAGCGCGGCCTATAGCGAAGCATCGATCAAGGTGCTCAAGGGTCTCGAGCCGGTCAAGCAGCGGCCCGGCATGTACACCCGTACCGAGAATCCGCTGCACATCATCCAGGAAGTCATCGACAACGCGTCCGACGAGGCGCTCGGCGGCTACGGCAAGCAGATCACGGTCACGCTGCATGCGGACCAGTCGGTCTCGGTCGAAGACGACGGCCGCGGCATTCCGTTCGGCATGCATCCCGAAGAGGGCGTGCCGGTCGTCGAGATCGTGTTCACGCGCCTGCACGCGGGCGGCAAGTTCGACAAGGCCGCGGGCGGCGCCTATACGTTCTCGGGCGGCTTGCACGGCGTCGGCGTGTCGGTGACGAACGCCCTCGCGACGCGTCTGGACGTGACGGTCTGGCGCGACGGCAAGATCGCCGAGCTCGGCTTCGCCGACGGCGACGTCGTGAAGCCGCTCGCCACGCAGGCGGCGGGCCGCGGCGAGAAGAAATCCGGCACGCGCGTGCAGGTGTGGCCGAATCCGAAGTACTTCGATTCGCCGAACCTGCCGCTCGGCGAGCTGCAGCGCCTGCTGCGCTCGAAGGCCGTGCTGCTGCCGGGCGTCGAGGTCGTGCTCGTCAACGAAAAGACGGGCGAGCGCCAGACCTGGAAGTATGAAGACGGCCTGCGCGGCTACCTGCTCGACGAAATGAACGGCAGCGAGCTACTGATCCCGCTGTTCGAAGGCGAGCGCTTCGCCGACTCGCGTTCGACCGACGAAACCTTCGCCGAGGGCGAGGGCGCGTCGTGGGTCGTCGCATGGAGCGAGGAAGGCTCGCTCGTGCGCGAGTCGTACGTGAACCTGATCCCGACGCCGGCCGGCGGCACGCACGAGTCGGGGCTGCGCGACGGCCTGTACCAGGCGGTGAAGAGCTTCGTCGAACTGCACAACCTGCAGCCGAAGGGCGTGAAGCTGCTCGCGGAAGACGTGTTCGCGCGCGTGTCGTTCGTGCTGTCCGCGAAGGTGCTCGATCCGCAGTTCCAGGGGCAGATCAAGGAGCGGCTGAACAGCCGCGACGCGGTGAAGCTCGTGTCGTCGTTCTCGCGTCCGGCACTCGAACTGTGGCTGAACCAGCACGTCGAGCACGGCAAGAAGCTCGCCGAACTCGTGATCAAGCAGGCGCAGGCGCGCACGCGCGCGGGCCAGAAGGTCGAGAAGCGCAAGAGCTCGGGCGTCGCGGTGCTGCCCGGCAAGCTGACCGATTGCGAGACCGAAGATATCGCGCGCAACGAACTGTTTCTCGTCGAGGGCGACTCGGCGGGCGGCTCCGCGAAAATGGGCCGCGACAAGGAATACCAGGCGATCCTGCCGCTGCGCGGCAAGGTGCTGAACACGTGGGAAACCGAGCGCGACCGCCTGTTCGCGAACAACGAGGTGCACGACATCTCGGTCGCGATCGGCGTCGATCCGCACAGCCCGGACGACACCGTCGACCTGTCGAACCTGCGCTACGGCAAGATCTGCATCCTGTCGGACGCGGACGTCGACGGCTCGCACATCCAGGTGCTGCTGCTCACGCTGTTCTTCAAGCATTTCCCGCAACTGATCGAGCGCGGCCACGTGTACGTCGCGCGCCCGCCGCTGTTTCGCGTCGATGCGCCCGCGCGCGGCAAGAAGCCCGCGCAGAAGCTCTATGCGCTCGACGACGGCGAGCTCGAAGCGATCCTCGACAAGCTGCGCAAGGACGGCGTGCGCGACACGCAGTGGAGCATCAGCCGCTTCAAGGGGCTCGGGGAAATGAGCGCCGAGCAGCTGTGGGACACGACGATGAATCCCGACACGCGCCGCCTGATGCCGGTGAAGCTCGGCGAGCTCGACTACGAGGCGACCGTCGCGCGGATGACGATGCTGATGGGCAAGGGCGAGGCAGCCGCGCGGCGCGGCTGGCTCGAGGAAAAGGGCAACGAAGTCGAAGCGGACATTTAGTGCAGTGTTCGACGCCAATCGGCACTGATGCGCTGCGGCTTCGCGCCCGGCGGCGTCGCAAATCCTCGCGATGCGTCCGGCATCGCTGCGGTTTGCTTCTTGCCACGAACGCGAATCCGCTGGCGCATCAGCACCGCTTGACATCGAACACTGCACCGCCGCTTCCGCGCGGCCGGGCATGACGCCCGGCCCGGCCTCACGCCACTTACGAATACGGAATTCAGATGGACGACAACACTTCCGATCTCTTCGCCAGCCCCGACGCGCCCGAGAGCGACGCGCTGACGCTCGGCAACTACGCGGAGCAGGCATATCTCAGCTACGCGGTCAGCGTCGTGAAAAGCCGCGCGCTGCCCGACGTGTGCGACGGCCAGAAGCCGGTGCAGCGCCGGATCCTGTTCGCGATGAACGAAATGGGCCTGGGGCCCGACGCGAAGCCGGTGAAGTCGGCGCGCGTGGTCGGCGACGTGCTCGGTAAATACCACCCGCATGGCGACCAGTCGGCGTACGACGCGCTCGTGCGGCTCGCGCAGGATTTCTCGCTGCGCTATCCGCTGATCGACGGGCAGGGCAACTTCGGCTCGCGCGACGGCGACGGCGCGGCGGCGATGCGTTACACCGAAGCGCGGCTCACGCCGATCTCGAAGCTGCTGCTCGACGAAATCGACCAGGGTACGGTCGACTTCATGCCGAACTACGACGGTTCGTTCGAGGAGCCGAAGACGCTGCCGAGCCGCATGCCGTTCGTGCTGCTGAACGGCGCATCGGGCATCGCGGTCGGCCTCGCCACCGAAATCCCGTCGCACAACCTGCGCGAAGTCGCGGCCGCGGCGGTCGCGCTGATCCGCAATCCGAAGCTTACGCACGCGGAGCTGATGAACCTGATTCCCGGCCCGGATTTCCCCGGCGGCGGCCAGATCATCTCGAGCGACACCGAAATCTCGGCGGCGTACGAAACGGGCCGCGGCAGCCTGAAGGTGCGTGCGAAGTGGAAGATCGAGGATCTCGCGCGCGGCCAGTGGCAGCTCGTCGTGACCGAGCTGCCGCCGAACACGTCGGGCCAGAAGGTGCTCGAGGAAATCGAGGAGCTGACCAATCCGAAGCTCAAGCTCGGCAAGAAGACGCTGACGCCCGAGCAGCTGAACACGAAGAAGGCGATGCTCGACCTGCTCGACGCGGTGCGCGACGAGTCGGGCAAGGAAGCAGCCGTGCGGCTCGTGTTCGAGCCGAAGTCGCGCACGATCGACCAGACGGAATTCGTGAACACGCTGCTCGCGTACACGAGCCTCGAATCGAACGCGACGCTGAACCTCGTGATGATCGGCGCCGACGGCCGGCCGGGCCAGAAGGGCCTGCTGACGATCCTCGACGAATGGGTGAAGTTCCGCCAGCTGACGATGACGCGCCGTTGCCGCCATCGTCTCGCGAAGGTCGACGATCGCATTCACATCCTCGAAGGGCGGATGATCGTCTTCCTGAACATCGACGAGGTGATCCGCATCATCCGCGAGTCGGACGAGCCGAAGGCCGCGCTGATGAGTGCGTTCGGCCTCAGCGAGCGGCAGGCCGAGGACATCCTCGAAATCCGGTTGCGCCAGCTCGCGCGGCTCGAGAAGATCAAGATCGAGAAGGAACTCGAAGGGCTGCGCGACGAGAAGGCGAAGCTCGAGGAGCTGCTGGCGAACGAAAGCGCGATGAAGCGGCTGATGATCAAGGAGATCGAGGCCGATGCGAAGCAGTACGGCGACGATCGCCGCACGCTGATCCAGCAGGAAAAGCGCGCGACGTTCGAGGCGAAGGTGGTCGACGAGCCGGTGACGGTCGTCGTGTCGCAGAAGGGCTGGGTGCGCGCGCTGAAGGGCCACGGGCTCGATCCGGCCGGCTTCACGTTCAAGGCGGGCGATCACCTGTACGCGGCGTTCCAGTGCCGCACGCCGGATCGCCTGATCGCGTGGGGCAGCAGCGGGCGCGTGTACTCGGTCGACGTGGCGGTGCTGCCGGGCGGGCGCGGCGACGGCGTGCCGGTCACGTCGCTGATCGAGCTCGAATCGGGCTCGCACCTGATGCACTACTACGCGGCGCCGGCCGACCAGCAATTGCTGCTCGCGTCGAGCAACGGCTTCGGCTTCCTCGCGAAGGTCGGCGACATGGTGAGCCGCGTGAAGGCCGGCAAGTCGTTCATGACCATCGATGCGGGTGCGGTGCCGCTCGCGCCGATGCCGGTGCTGCCGAACGCGACGCAGGTCGCGTGCCTGTCGAGCGGCGGGCGCCTGCTCGTGTTCGGGATGGACGAGATGAAGACGCTGTCCGGCGGCGGGCGCGGCGTGATCCTGATGGCGCTCGACGACAAGGAAACGCTCGTGCAGGCGCTGGCGATCGATCCGGCCGGCGTCGTGCTGATCGGCACGGGGCGCGGCGGCAAGGTGCAGGACGAGACGCTGTCGTACGCGGGGCTCGCGCCGCACATCGGCAAGCGCGCACGCAAGGGCCGCGCGCCGGACACGAAGCTCAAGGTCGTCACCGAGCTGCGTCCGCTGCTCGGCTGACGCCGCGCGGTCGTCCGGTTCGTCCGGAACATCCCGTTCGGCCGCGGTCGCAGGCCGCACGTCCGCTTCGGCGGGTGTGCGGCTTTTTACTTTCGCGTCGGGATTCGGGTAAGCAAGCGTGGCGCTGTCACGCGCAACTTGCAAAATAATGTGAAATCGCGCCGCGGGCCTGAACCGCGACGCGGCTGGCGGGTCGAACGTCGCTCGATGCCGCGTGCGACGCGGCCGTTCGCTGCACCCCACTCATCACAGGATCGTCCTCATGTCCCACGCCGTTGCCGTCGCGCTGTTTCTTCATCTGCTGGCCGTCGCCGTGTGGGTGGGCGGGATGGTCTTCGCACACTTCTGCTTGCGCCCGGCGCTGTCCGACCTGTCGCCGCAGCTGCGCTTGCCGCTGATCGAGGGCGTGTTCGGCCGCTTCTTCAACTGGGTTTCAGGGGCCGTGATCGTGATCCTGCTGTCCGGCGGCTTCCTGCTGATGAGCTTCGGCGGCGCGCATGCGACGTGGTCGCTGCATGCGATGGCGGGGCTCGGCGTCGTGATGATGCTGATCTTCGGGCACATCCGCTTCGCGCTGTTTCCGCGCATCCGCCGTGCGGTGCAGGCGCAAAACTGGCCGGACGGCGCGCGCGCGGTGAACGCGATGCGCCTGCTCGTCGTCGTGAACCTCGTGCTCGGCGTCGTCACGATCGGCGCGGCCGTGCTGTCGCGCGGTTTCTGACCGGCCGGCGTCAGGCCGCTGCCCTTCGTCGCGGGCCGACGGCACGCACCGCTACGCGGCCAGCATCGCATCGAGCAGCCATGAACCGGCCGGGCCGAGCGGCCGGTTGCGCGACCAGACCGCATCCACCCGCACGCGGCGCGGCCACCCGCGTGCACGCAGCTCGCACAGGCGGTCGCGCGCGAAGTGTTCGACCATCCAGCGCGGCAGCTCCGCCCAGCCGAACCCCAGTACCGCCATCTCCAGCAGCATCAGGTAGCTCGGCGCCAGCCAGTGCTGCGTGCCGACGACGATCCGGTCGTCGGTGCCGCGGCCTTCGGTCGTCACGTAGGTATTGAGGCGCAGTTCGCGCACGTCGCGCAGCGCCGCATGCGGCACTTCGGCGTCGCCGTATTCGGCGAGCGCATGCGTGCGGCCGACGAACAGCCCGATCTCCGATTCCTCCGCCACCGTCGCCGCGCCGATATCGGCCGGGTAGGCCGCGCGGGCGGCCATCAGCCCGAGTTGCGCGCGGCCTTGCTGGATCAGGTCGAGCACGTCGTCGTGCTCGGCGATCTGGCATTCGAGTTCGAGCGCCGGAAAGCGCCGTTCGAGCGCCATCAACGTTTCCTCGTAGCGCTTCGACTGGTACGTATCGGACACGACGAGCGTGAGCCGCGCTTCCTCGCCGCGCGCGAGGCGGGCGGCCGTGCGATCGATCGCCGCGCTGGCCTCGAGCGCGCGCTGCACCTGCGGCAGTAGCGCGCGGCCGGCCTCGGTGAGCGTCGGCGCGCGCGTCGAGCGATCGAACAACTGCACGCCGAGATCGATTTCGAGATTCGCGATCGCTTCCGACACGGTCGACTGGCGCTTGCCGAGCTTGCGGGCGGCGGCCGTAAACGAGCCGAGCAGCGCCGCTTCGACGAAGGCGAGCAGGGCTTCGGGGGCGTGGTGCATGCGGTGCTCCGGGCAGCGTTATATCGGTAAAATCGATGATATCAAACTGGATTGACACGGTATCGCCGATCAGAATGGCCGGCATGGATTAGCCAATGCATGGGAGCACATTCATGAAACAGATCAACAAAACGGTGACGGAGCGCCTGCTGCACGCGCTGACGTTCGAACTGGTGGCGATCGCGCTGTGCGCGCCGATCGGCGCGTGGCTGCTCGACATGCCGGTGTCGCACGTCGGCGTGCTGACGGTGATGGTGTCGCTGATCGCGATGGCGTGGAACATGACCTTCAACGCGCTGTTCGACCGCTTCGAGCGGCGCGCCGGGTTGTCGCGCACGCTCGGCATGCGGATCGCGCACGCGGTGACGTTCGAGCTCGGCCTCGTCGCGATGGTGGTGCCGGTTGCCGCGTGGTGGCTGAACGTGAGCCTCGTCGAGGCGCTGCTGCTCGACCTCGGCATCGTGCTGTTCTTCCTGCCCTACACGTTCTGCTTCAACCTCGCGTACGACGCGCTGCGCGCCCGCTGGATGGCACGCCGGGTCGCCGTGCAGGCCGGTTGAGGTGGCAACGCGGGCCGCGCCGGGCAGGGCGACGGCCGCCGCCCGTCAGTGCGCGGCCCACAGCCACACGCTGCATGCGACGGCGACCGCGCCGTACACGGCATAGACGGGCACCTTGAAGCGCGTGAAGCACAGCGTCGCGAAAGCGCCCGTCAGCCAGTAAACGGGGTCGGCCGGCTCGCGATGCAGGATCTTCACGACGGCGACGACGAGAAAGCCCGTCGTCGCCGCGCGCAGCAGGCGCATCCCGTGCTCGAAGCGCGAATGGCGCTTGAGCCGGAGCAGGTGGTTCTGCGCAAATACGACGAGGCATCCCGACGGAATGAACAGCGCGGCCGTGGCGAGCAGCGCACCGATCCAGCCGTCGGTCAGGTAGCCGAGAAACGGCACGACGTTCAGCAGCGGCCCCGGCGCGACCGGCGACAGCGCGAAGGCGAGCGTGAAGTCGTGATCGGAGATGCCCGTCGCCGGCGACACGAACAGCGTCTTGAGCACCGGCAGCGCGGAGAAGCCGCCGCCGAACAGCGTCATGCCGGCGCCCGCGAGGCGCGGCCACAGCAGGTCTGCCTGGTAATCGCCCGGCAGCGGCACCGCGAACAGCACGACGAGCACGCCGAGCAGCACGAGCAGGCCGCGGTCGCGTTTCGACAACGTGAAATCGACCGCGTCGCGTTGCGACGGGCCCGTCAGCCAGCCTGCCGCAAACGCGGCGAACAGAATCCCGACGAAAGCGGCCGGACTATGCGCGAAAGCGAGCAGAATCGTCGATAGCGCGGCGATCGTCTGTTCGAGCCGCGTGCGCGCGAGCGCACGCACCTGCTTGACCCACGTGACGCCGATCAGCGCGGCGAGCACCATCCCGAAGTGATTGATCAGCATCGGCGCGGCGAGCGAGCGCACGAGCGGCGTCTGATAGAAGATCGCGAACAGCGTCATCAGGATCGAGAACGGCAGCACGCTCGCGATGCCGGCGACCCATGCGCCGGCGCGACCGTGCAGCGTCTGGCCGACCTGCACGGCGACGTTGCAGCCGACGGGGCCCGGTACGAGCCATGCGAGCGCGACGAGATCGCCGAAGACGTGCGGCTCGATGCGCTGCAGCCGCTCCACGTAGTGGCGTTCGAGTTGCGCCATCATCGAAAGTCCGCCCCACGAGACGGCCGAAATGCCGGCGACGACCTTGAACAAGGCCCATAGGGATGCGGGTGCCTCTTCGACACGCGCGGTCGCTTCGACTTCGACGGTTGTCATGATTGTGTGGTTGGCGCAGGGCCGGATCTCTCGCGTAGGGCCGCGCCGGCGGCCCGCCGACACGTCGGCCCTCCCGATTGTCCGCCGCGCATCGTGACACTACCATGCGCGAAAACGCTAGTTAATGAACTAAACGATCGGATCGGAAAACGTAACAATTGCGGCGGCGCGCAACCCGCGTCGCGGCGGCAGCGGTGTGGTGTTCAGCCGCCCGTGCTGCCGGTCGCGCGTTGCGCGACGACGTTCAGGCGCTCGCCGCGCACGCCGAAGCGTGCGATCAGCGCGGGAATCGCGTCGGCCGGCACCGGGCGCGAGAACAGGAAGCCCTGCGCCTCGATTTCGCCGAGCGCGGACAGCCACGTGATCTGCTCCTCGGTCTCCGTGCCCTCGACGACGACGGTCAGCCCGAGCGAGCGCGCGAGATGCACGATTGACGACACCATCACGCACACGCTGCGATCGTTCGGAATCGCCTGCACGAACGAGCGGTCGACCTTCAGCGTGTCGACGGAGAAGCGGTGCAGGTACGACAGCGACGAATAGCCGGTGCCGAAATCGTCGAGCGCGATCCGGATGCCGAGCTTCTTCAGCGCGACGATCTTCTCGGACACGAGTTCCGGATATTCCATCATCGCGGTTTCGGTGATCTCGATCTCGAGCCGGTTCGCGTCGATGCCGGTGTCGTGCAGCGCCTGCGAGATCGTCTCGATCAGGTCGCCGCGCCAGAACTGCACGGGCGAGATGTTGACCGCGAGCGTCAGCGTGTCGTGGCCTTCGTCGCGCCAGCGCGCGATCTGCTCGCACGCGGTGCGGATCACGAAGTCGCCGATCGGCACGATGAGGCCGGTCGATTCGGCGATCGAAATGAATTCGTTCGCGGAGATCACGCCGTGCTCGGGATGGTCCCAGCGCGCGAGCGCCTCGAAGCCGGTGATCGTGCGGTGCGTGAGGTCGATCTTCGGCTGGTACGCGAGGAACAGCTGTCCCTCGGCGAGCGCGACGCGCAATTGCTGTTCCCAGCGCATCAGGTGGTCGGCGCGATGCGACAGGTGCGGCGCATAGAACTGGTAGCAGTTCTTGCCGGCGTCCTTCGCGCTGTACATCGCGAGGTCGGCCTTTTTCAGCAGGTCGATCTCGCTTTCGTTCGCGACGGTGTGCAGCGCGATGCCGATGCTCGCATGCAGCACGAACGAGCTGCCGCGTACGTCGAACGGCTCGCTGAACATCCGGATGATCGCTTCCGCGAGCCGCACCGCGCGCCGCTCGACGTCGTCGCCCTTCATCACGACGACGAACTCGTCGCCGCCGATGCGCGCGAGCGAGCCTTCGTCGCCGACCGCATCGGCCAGGCGCGACGCGGTCATCTGCAGCACGATGTCGCCGGCGTTGTGGCCGAGCGTGTCGTTGACGGTCTTGAAGTTGTCGAGATCGATGAACAGCAGCCCGAGCCGCGACAGGCTCGCGGGCATCGACACGTCGTTGCGCAGCCCGCGCAGCGTCGCATAGCGGTTCGCGAGGCCGGTGAGCAGGTCGTATTCGGCAAGCTGGGTCATTTCGCGCTCGCGGCCGAGCAGCTTGCCGATCAGGCCGGTCGCGACGCCGAAGAACGCGAGCATCGCGAGCGTGATGAAGCTCGTCATCAGCAGGTAGACGTTGCGCGTGTGGGTGTAGTCCGCGAACTCTTCGGTCTGCGACAGCCCGACCATCACCGCGAGCGGGTAGCCGTCGAGGTGGCGGTACGACACGATGCGCGTCACGCCGTCGATCGGATCGATGATCGTGCCGGTCACGCGCTCCGCGATCGGGTAGACGCCCGACGCGGAGAACGCGCCCGGCGCGTTGTTCACCGAGCCCGTGCGCCGCGCGAGCACGGCGCCCGTGTCGGACACGACCGCGATCACGCCTTCCTTGCCGATGGCCGCGTTGTTGTAGAAATCGTTCGTGAAGTAGCTCGGGTCTTCCGATACGACGACGATGCCGGCGAAGCTGCCGTCCGGATTGTTCAGGCGCCGCGTCATCTGCAGCGTCCAGTGGCTCGACACGCGGCCGAGCACGGGCTTGCTGATGAAGAGGCGATCGTCGTTGTGCGCGAGGTGGACCTTGAAGTGCTCGCGGTCGGACAGGTTGATCGGCTGCGGATGGAGTTCGGCGGTGTTCGCGAACAGGATGCCTTTCGCGTTGACGAGCGACACCTGGATCAGCGTATCGCTCGGCACGACGCCTTTCTCGACGGCGCTCGCGAGATTGAAGCGCGCCGGCGATTTCTCGAATTCGAACTTGACGAAGCGGGTGATCTGGTCGACCTGGTGGATCGCCTTGACCGTATGCTGCTCGAGCGCGGACGACAGGATCGCCGCGGAAGCCGCCGCTTCCTTGTATGCACTGTCCTTTTCAACGGACAGGCGCGCGATGATCACGGCCCACAGCAGCGCAAGCGCCAGCATCCCGAGCAGCGGGATGGCAAACAGCGCACGCCGGCGCGACTTGCGCGGCGCGCGCAGCGGCCGGTTCGGCGGCGTGTGATTGGACCGGGCGGAGCTCATCGAAGAGGGTGGCGTCCTGCTCGCGTGCGCCATCCGTCTGGATGGCCGGCTATGGTTCGGATTGTCCCGACGTCTGTTCGTTCGCGGGACGCGCAACCATGGACAGACCTCCGAAACAACGGATTAGGCCCGATATTACTGGTTGGAACGTTTTTGCGATAGTTGGGCAAAGCGCGGGGCGCCGGACGCGCCCGTACCATCGCACATCGCGAAATGTCAGTGGGGTGAACGGAACGTGCCGTCGACGACCGTGACGACTTGGCCGCCGATCCAGGTCGTGCCGTCTTCGTCGTAGCGGACGAAGACGCGGCCGTCGCGGCCGATCGCCGTGCCCTGGCGGGCCGTATACGACGGGCCGGGGCGGCGTTCCTGCCGCGTCAGCAGCCCGGCCAGCGCGGCGTTCGCGCTCCCGGTGACGGGATCCTCGCCGGGCGTGCCGAACGTGCCGCCCGTCATCAGGCAGCGGATCTCGAACGTCGCGGGGCCGCCTTCGGCGTGCGGTGCATAGGCGGCGAGGCCATCCACGCCGTAGCGGCGGGTCAGTGCCGCCAGTGCGGCCGGGTCGGGCGACAGGCCGATGCACGCGTCGGCCGACTTCAGCCGCACGACCAGCCACGGCGCGCCGTTGTCGACCGCGCACGGCTCGGCATCGAGGTCGAGCGCGTCGCTGCGCAGCGCGGCGGCCAGTGCCGCGTAGTCCGAACGGTCGAGCGGCGTGACGCGCGCCGGCGGCGCGGCGAACGCCCAGCCGCCGGCCTGCTCGCGCAGCGCGACCCGGCCGACCCCGCACTGCTGGATCAGCCGGCCCGGCGTGCGCGGCCGCGCGCCGCTTTCGAGGAACGCGTGCGCGGTGCCGAGCGTCGGGTGGCCGGCGAACGGCAGTTCGCCGCCCGTCGTGAAGATCCGCACGCGATAGTCGGCTTCCGGATCGGTCGGCGTGCAGAGGAACGTCGTTTCCGACAGGTTCGTCCAGCGGGCGATCTCGAGCATGGTGTCGTCGCCGAGCGAATCGGCGTCGAACACCACGGCGAGCGGATTGCCCTTGAACGGCGCCGACGTGAACACGTCGACCTGCTTGAAGCGAACCGGACGGCCGGCCATCGCGACGCGCGCGTTACGCGACTTCGGCGATCAGTTCGATCTCGACGCACGCGCCGAGCGGGATCTGCGCGACGCCGAACGCCGAGCGCGCATGCTTGCCCGCGTCGCCGAACACTTCGGCGATCAGCTCCGATGCGCCGTTCGTCACGACGTGCTGTTCGGTGAAGTCGAGCGTCGAGTTGACGAGGCTCATCAGCTTGACGATGCGCGTGACCTTGTTCAGGTCGCCGGTGTGCGCGTGCAGCGTCGCGAGCAGGTCGATCGCGATCGAGCGGGCGGCCGCCTTGCCGTCTTCCGTTTGCAGATCCGCGCCGAGCTTGCCGGCCCAGACCTTGCCGTCCTTCTTCGCGATGTGGCCCGACAGGTACACCGTGTTGCCGCTTTGCGCGCTCATCACGTAGGCGGCGGCCGGCGCGCCGGCGGTCGGGAGCTCGATGCCGAGCGACTTCAGTTTGTCGTAGACGTTAGCCATGCGTTCGATTCCTCGTAGAGAGTCGTGACAGGGAAAAAGGGGGATCAGAGGCGCTCGCGCAGCAGCTTGCCGAGACGCGCGACGCCTTCCTCGATCTTCTCGGGCGGCACCGTCACGAACGACAGGCGCAGCGTGTTCTGCTGCGCGTTCTCCGCGAAGAACGGCGCGCCCGGCACGAAGGCGACGTGGTTGTCGACGGCCGCGGCGAGCAGCTTCATGCTGTCGATCTGCGCGGGCAGGTTCACCCAGATGAACATCCCGCCTTCCGGGCGGTTCCACGTGACGCCTTCCGGCATGTGGCGCGCGAGCGCGCCGAGCATCGCGTCGCACTGCGCGCTGTACAGCTCGCGGATCGTCGGGATGTGCTCGTCGAGGAAGCCGTCCTTGATCACTTCGTGCGCGATGCGCTGCGTGAGCGTCGGCGTGTGCAGGTCGGTGGCCTGCTTGGCCTGCACGAGCTTGAAGTGGAGTTCCTCGGGCGCGATGATGTAGCCGATCCGCAGGCCCGGCGCGAGCACCTTCGAGAACGTGCCGAGGTGCACGACGTGGTCGGGCGCCATCGACAGCATCGTCGGCAGCGGCTCGCCCTGGTAGTTCAGCGCGCCGTACGGATCGTCCTCCAGCACCGGGAACGGGCTCGACTGCGCGAACGCGGCGAGCGCGCGGCGGCGCTCGACGGGCAGGCGGCGGCCGGTCGGGTTCTGGAAGTTCGGCTGCGCGTACAGCAGGCGCGCGCCTTGCGTGAGTTCGGGGGTAAGACCTGCCGGCAGCAGGCCCTGCTCGTCGGTGGGCACCTGCACGTAGCGCGGCTCATACAGCGAGAACGACTGCAGCGCGCCGAGGTAGGTCGGGGTTTCGACGAGGATCGGGCTGTTCGGGTCGATCAGCGCCTTGCCGAGCAGGTCGAGCGCCTGCTGCGAACCGGTCGTGATCAGCACCTGCGACACGCGCACGCTGTAGCGCTCGGCGATCCACTCGCGCAGCGGCAGGTAGCCTTCGGTCGCGCTGTACTGGAGTGCCGCGGCCGGCGCGTCGCGCAGCACGCGGTCGGCGGCGGCGCGCATGCGTTCCGCCGGGAACGTCGCGGGAGCGGGCAGGCCGCCGGCGAACGAGATGACCTCGGGGCGTTCCGTGACCTTCAGGATCTCGCGGATCGCAGAGCTCGTCAGCTTGCGGGCGCGTTCGGAAAGCTGCCAGTGCGGCGGATGCAGGTCGCTCGGATTCATAGTCTCCTCGTTCGGATATCGTGGTCAGTCAAGAAAGGTCGTTCGGGCGGATCGCTTCGACGCCGCCGGGTGGGCGAGCGCGAGCACGATGAAGCCTTCGCGGCTGGGTAGGCAATACCGATCAGGCAAAGCGTCCATTATGGCGCACCTCATCAGCCGGCGCGAGCGGGGCGCGGTGCCGTGGCCACCGCCGAGCGGCGCCCGAGCACCACGGTCGCGATCACGGCCGCCGCGAACAGCCACGTGGACGGCGTGACCGTTTCGCCGAACAGCAGCGCGGAAAAGGCGATCGTGAAGAAAATCTGCAGCAGTTGCACCTGGCCGACGCGCGCGGTGCCGCCCATCGCGAGCCCCGCGTACCACGCGAAAAAGCCGATGAATTGCGAAAAGAGGGTCACGTACCCGAACGCGAGCCAGGTGCGCAGGGCGAGCGGGCCCGGATGCGCGGCGTGCTGCGTCCACGCGAGCCAGCCGACCGGCAGCACGAGGAATGGCGCCGACACGACGAGCGCCCAGCAGATCACCTGCCAGCCGCCGATCTGGCGCGCGAGGCGCGCGCCTTCCGCATAGCCGAGCGCGCCGATGCCGACTGCGACGAGCATCAGCGCGTCGCCGGCCTGCACGGTGCCGCCGCCGTCGCGCAGCGCGAACGCGATCACGAGCGCGCTGCCGGCCACCGCGCTGGCCCAGAACGCCTTCGACGGCCGTTCGTGCGACAGCCACGCCGCGTACAGCGCGACGAACAACGGTTGCAACCCGTTGACCACCGCGCCGTGCGAGGCCGGCACCGATTTCATCGCCCAGGCGGAGAACACCGGATACGCGATGATCACGCCGGCCGACGTGATCGCGAGGCTCTTCAGTTGCGCGCGGGTCGGCAGCGGCTCGCGGCGCCACCACAGCAGCAGGCCGGCCGGCACGGCGGCGGCGAGCGCGCGGCCGAGGCCGTTGAGCAGCGGATTGAGTTCGGATACGACGATCCGCGTCATCGGCAGCGTCAGGCTGAAGATCATCACGCCGATGAGGCCGAGCAGCATGCCGCGGGTTTCGCGCGAATTCATTCGTGGGTGTCTCCGTCTTGCTGGGTGTGTGTAATGGAACGGGCGTCAGCGAGCTCAGCGCAGCGTGCGCGTGCCCTGCGGCGTGTCGAATTCGGCGACGAGCGCGGGCGGGCCGTCGGTGGATTCGACGTCGAGCAGGTGCGCGGCGCCGAGCCAGTCGAGTTGCTCGCGGATCGTATCCGCACGCGGATGGGCGCCCTTGAGCGCCTTCAGCGCGACGCCGTCGTTCGGCAGCGAGTCGGCCGGATGGCGCGGGCTGTCCCACTGGATCAGCGACGGCACGAGGCCGTCGCCCGCCCCTTGCCATGCGGGGAAGCTGCCGTCGTCGGGCACCGTGAGGCCCCAGCTCAGGTCGCCGCGCCGCATCGCGACGACGGGCGCGATGCGGGCCGGGTACTGGCGCTGCCACAGCGCAAGCTGGCGCGGGCGGTCGACGCGGGCGACCCAGTGCGCGAGAAACGGGCCCTGCGCGAGCCGAGCCTGAATCGCCGGATCGTCGAGCCCGAACAGCCGCGCGCGCGGCAGCTTCGCATCGTCGCCCGGCGCGGGCGCATCGGGGTCGATCGCGATCACTTCGAGGTAGAGCCCGCCCCACGCGCCGAACAGCGCATTGTGGGTCCGCATCAGCGGGTGGCGGCCGCCGCCGGCCGGTTCGATGCCGAGCGCGTCGGCGACATGGCGCACGCCTTCGTCGAGGGTGCGCGCGGCAATCACGAGATGGTCGAGTGTCAGGGAGCGGGCTGGCATGAGCGTCGGTCGGGAAGCGAAAGTGTCATGGTAGGCGGACGACGTACCGGGCGGGGGCCGGGCCGGCCGGCGCACCGGCCGCGATGCGGGCCGGCGGGCGCGGCGCCTGGTATGGCGCGGCCGGAACGGCGGCCGCACGATCGCCATTCCGGTCAACTGTAATCGTCGCTACCGGCACAGTAACGGTACAATCGGCGCGATAGCCTTCGGTACAGTTGGAGCCGCCGCCCATGTCCACCATGTCCACCGTCCCACTCGCCCAGATTCCCGCGCCGCACGACACCGCCACGCTCACGCTCGTCGACCAGCTGGTCCAGTGGGCGCGGCGGCGGATCGACGAACGCGTGTTCCGTCCCGGCATGCGCATGCCGTCGATCCGCAAGCTCGCGCTCGACAAGGGCGTGTCGCGCTTCACCGTCGTCGAGGCCTACGAGCGCCTCGTCGCGCAGGGCTACCTCGACTCGCGGCGCGGCTCCGGCTTCTACGTGCGCGAGCGCACGGGCGCCGGCCCGCAGCCGGCCGACGGCGTCGCGCGCGTGGCCGAGGCCGCGCCCGTGCACAACACGATCGACGTCGTCTGGCTGCTGCGCAACATGCTGCACACCGTCAGCCCGGAGAAGGGCCCGGGCCTCGGCTACCTGCCGGGCCGCTGGCTCGACGGCGAGCTGATCACCGGCGCGCTGCGCGCGCTCGGGCGTCAGTCGGGCGCACAGATGCTCGGCTTCGGCACCGCGCAGGGCTTCCTGCCGCTGCGCCAGCAACTGCAGACGCGTCTGGCCGAAGTCGAGATCGGCGCGAAGCCCGAACAGATCGTGCTGGTGTCAGGCATCACGCAGGCGATCGACCTGATCTCGCGGATCTACATGCGGCCGGGCGACGCGGTGATCGTCGGCGATCCCGCGTGGTTCCAGATGTTCGGCCGTTTCGCGGCGCAGGGCGCGCAGCTCGTCGGGATGCCGTATACGCCCGACGGCCCCGACCTCGACGCGCTCGAAACCCTGGTGCAGATGTGGCGGCCGAAGATGCTCGTGATCAACTCGGTGCTGCAGAACCCGACCGGCACGTCGCTGTCGGCCGCGCAGGCGTTCCGGATCCTGAAGCTCGCGGAGGCCTACGATTTCCTCGTCGTCGAGGACGACGTGTACGGCGACCTGTGCCCGCCAAGCTATCCGGCCACGCGCCTCGCGAGCCTCGACCAGTTGAAGCGCGTGATCTATCTCGGCAGCTATTCGAAGACGCTCGCGGCGAACCTGCGGGTCGGCTACGTGGCGTGCGCGCCGGAAATCGCGAAGGCGGTGACCGACCAGAAGATGCTGGTCGGGATGACCACGCCCGAGCTCAACGAGCGCGTGCTGTACAAGATCCTGACCGAAGGGCATTACCGGCGCCACGTCGAGCGGCTGCGCGCGCGGCTCGATGGCGTGCGCGACAAGACCGCGCGGATGCTCGAGCGCACGGGGCTCGGGCTCTTCACGATGCCGGCGGCCGGGATGTTCCTGTGGGCCGATACGGGCGTCGATTCGGACGCGCTCGCGGCGGTCGCGCACGAAGCCGGCTTCCTGCTGACGCCGGGCAGCCTGTTCTCGCCGCAGCAGTCGCCGTCCACGTGGATGCGCTTCAACGTCGCGAATTGCGGCGATCCGGCGCTGCCGGGGCTGCTGGCGGGCTATATCGACTCGGCGGTGCGGCGCGCGTCGTGACGCGGAATGGGGGGAGGCCCGCTTCGCGAGCCGCCGCGGAGGGCGGCGGTCCTTCAAACGGTGCGTTCCCTGACTGGAGGCCGCGTCGCATGGACTCGGGCCGCTTTGCCGCTGCGCGGCACGTTTTGCGGGTTACTGCTTAACGCGCTTCATGCTGCAACGCAATACGTCCGCGCTATCGCTGTTGTACCCGTCCAGGTTCCTGTAGCCCTTCGCGATCCAGTAATCCGGGTAAGCCGGGTCGAAATCAAGCGATATCACGCCGAAACCACAGGGCTGTCCCTTCAGCAAGAAGGCGATTTTCGGTTGGGCCGCGGTCGGATCGCTTTCGATCACTCGATAGGGGCGCTTCGCGCAATGCGCGAAAGGCGTGCGCCATTCGATCGTTTTTTCGGTCACACGAAGTTGGCCGTCGCATTGCCGGCCGTGACCGACGAACGTCCCGGCAAGCGGCTGATTGCCGGCCTGCGCCACACCTGCCAGCAGCGCGGTAATAAGGCCCAACGCCTGGGCGATTCTCACGGCGAGCATACGGGTTCCTTGCCCTGCTGAATGGTTGCCAGCGCGTAATCGAGCTTTTTTGCGTAAGTGCCGGGTGCTTTCGTGTTGTAAAGCCGACCGACGTTTGCCGTAGTCATCGGCTTCCAGCCTATGATGACTTTGCGTATCGCCGCCTTCTGATATTTCAGGAGTTGTCCTGGGCGCAAAGTGCCAACACCCGGATTGAGTGCGCGTAGCGTGTCGATTGTCGAGCCCTGTTGTCGGGCAATTTTGTCGAGGCTATCGCCAGGTCTGACGGAAATTTCGTACGTGCGTCGATCCGGGTCCGGAACGCTTTGCATGGAGAAATTCGCCAAGCGCATGAGCAGATAACCGATAGCGGCGCGGATGTTGTAAGCGGGCACGGCGCGTGCATTCGCGCGGGTCAGCCGCGATTGGGTCGACGCCGGCAAGATAAGATCGCCCCCTTCCTTGCCTGACAACAAACCGTCCAGCCCTGGATCGTCGTACATGCCGATCTGCATGGGGTTCGATGCCCATAATGGATCTCCGGCGCCGGTCTCGACCCACGCCATCGCCTTGATGAGCCGCCAGTCCAACGGACGGTAACCCGCCACACCGGCAAGGTGCCGATTGTATTCGCCTACTGCTGCCCGAAGCTCGCAATCGTAGATCTGCCATTTTGGATCGTCAGCCGCCGACTTAATGCCATCTTGCCATTTCTCGTAACCGGTTTTCGCTGGTGAGGCTATGGTCATATCGGGTTGTCTCAATATTTAATGTCATAGGTCATGGCGCCGATTCGGCGTCCGCTCGGACGCGGGGGCCGTGACGATCCGGCGCTGCCGGCGTTTTCGCCCCACCACCGCCAGGCGCCGATGCAGTCGCTCGGCCAGGATCCGGGGCGCGTGCGACATTTGAACAAATTTCCGTCCGCGGCAACATCGGACACGTTCGAATCTATGCGGATCGGTAACCGGATCGGTAACCGGATCGGTAACCGGATCGGTAACCGGTTCGGTCGGCCGCGCAGCCGGCATGCGCGATCCGCTTGCCGCGATCACCCGAGGCCCTTGAAATCGAGTCGTTCGTCCCCAGATGAGCGCGCAAACCCGCTCGGCATGGCATGGCGGGGGCGCCTATCAAGTTCAAGTAAGAGGAAACAGCATCCATGGCACATGAAACGATGAGCTTTCAGGCAGAGGTCAAGCAACTCCTCCACCTGATGATTCATTCGCTCTACAGCAACAAGGAAATCTTCCTGCGCGAACTGGTGTCGAACGCGTCCGACGCGGCCGACAAGCTGCGTTTCGAAGCGCTCGCGGACAACGCGCTGTACGAGAACGATCCTAACCTGCGCATCCGCATCGGCTTCGACAAGGCCGCGCGCACGATCACGATCGACGACAACGGCATCGGCATGAGCCGCGACGAGGCGATCGCGAACCTCGGCACGATCGCGCGTTCGGGCACCAAGGAATTCTTCACGAAGCTGTCGGGCGACCAGCAGAAGGACGCGGCGCTCATCGGCCAGTTCGGCGTCGGCTTCTACTCGGGCTTCATCGTCGCGGACAAGATTACCGTCGAGACGCGCCGCGCCGGCCTGCCGGCGAACGAGGCCGTGCGCTGGGAAAGCGCCGGCGAGGGCGATTTCACGATCGACGCGATCGAGCGCGCGCAGCGCGGCACGACGATCACGCTGCACCTGCGCGAAGGCGAGGACGACCTGCTGTCGTCGCACCGCCTGAAGTCGATCATCCAGAAGTACTCCGACCACATCGCGCTGCCGATCCTGATGCGCAAGGAAGAGTGGGATCAGGAAAAGGGCGAGATGGTCCTGAAGGACGAGGACGAAACCGTCAACCAGGCGAGCGCGCTGTGGACGCGTTCGAAGAGCGACATCACCGACGAGCAGTACACGCAGTTCTACCAGCACATCGCGCACGATCACCAGGATCCGCTCACGTGGACGCACAACCGCGTCGAGGGCCGCAGCGAATACACGCAACTGCTGTTCGTGCCGGCGCACGCGCCGTTCGACCTGTGGAACCGCGATTATCGCGGCGGCCTGAAGCTGTACGTGAAGCGCGTGTTCATCATGGACGACGCCGAGCAGCTGCTGCCGCAATACCTGCGATTCGTGAAGGGCGTCGTCGATTCGGCCGACCTGCCGCTGAACGTGTCGCGCGAGATCCTGCAGGAAAGCCGCGACGTGAAGGCGATCCGCGAAGGCGTGACCAAGCGCGCGCTGTCGATGCTCGAGGAACTCGCGAACGCGGAAGACGACGCCGGCAAGGAGAAGTACAAGACGTTCTGGCGCGCATTCGGCCAGGTGCTGAAGGAAGGCGTCGGCGAGGATCACGCGAACCGCGAGCGCATCGCGAAGCTGCTGCGCTTCGCGTCGACGCACGGCGACACCGACGCGCAGGACGTATCGCTCGCCGACTACGTGTCGCGCATGAAGCCCGAGCAGAGCAAGATCTACTACGTGACCGCCGATACGTGGCAGGCCGCGAAGAACAGCCCGCATCTGGAAGTGTTCCGCAAGAAGGGCGTCGAGGTGCTGTTGTTGACCGACCGCGTCGACGAATGGATGCTGTCGTTCCTGCACGAGTTCGACGGCAAGCCGCTCGCGAGCGTGGCCCGCGGCGATCTCGATCTCGGCGAGCTGAACGACGAGGAGAAGAAGGCGCAGGAGCAGGCCGGCGAGGCGATCAAGCCGGTCGTCGAGAAGATGAAGGAAGCGCTCGGCGACAAGGTGAAGGAAGTGCGCGTCACGTTCCGCCTGACCGATTCGCCGTCGTGCCTCGTCGCGGACGACAACGACATGAGCGGCTACCTGCAGCGGATGCTGAAGGCGGCCGGCCAGAACGCGCCGGCGATGCAGCCGATCCTCGAGATCAATCCCGAGCACGCGCTCGTGAAGCAGTTGAATGCCGACAGCGCCGATTTCGGCGACTGGTGCCATCTGCTGTTCGATCAGGCGCTGCTGGCCGAAGGCGGCATGCTCGACGATCCGGCGAGCTTCGTGAAGCGGACCAACGCGCTGCTGCTGTCGCGCGCCGCGTGAACGCGCGCATGCGATTCGACGGCGCGCAGGCCGGCTGGCGCGAGACGCCGCGGCCTGGCTGCACGCTCGACCAGCGCGACTGGCTGACGCGCGGCGGATCGCTGACCGCGCATCTCGCGCGGCTCGGCCGCGTGAACGTGCGCGTGACGCGCGAGGCCGTCGACCGTCCGTGGTTCGACGAGCCGGACGCGCTCGCCAGTTCGCCGCGCGCGCCGATGTGGGTGCGCGAGGTGATCCTGTCGGTCGACGGCACGCCGTACGTCGCCGCGCACAGCATCGCGCCGCTCGCGGCCAGCAAGGGTGTGTGGCAGGCCATGCGGCGGCTGCGCACGCGGCCGCTCGCGGAGCTGCTGTACAGCGATCCGCAGGTCGAGCGCTCGGCGCTCGTCAGCCGGCGCGTGATCGCCGGTCATCCGTTGTATGCGCTCGCGAGCCATGCATTGCAGGGTGCGCGCGCGCCGCATGCGTTTGTCGCGCGGCGCTCGGTGTTCCAGCGTCACGGTAAGCCGCTGATGGTGACCGAGTGCATGTTGCCGGCGCTGTGGCGCCATCTCGCCGCGCACGGCGACGGGCCGCGATCCGTCGGGCCGTACGGAGACGCGTGAGATGCTGCAAGGCTTTCCGCCGGTCGTCGCGCCGAATACGCACACGATGATCCTCGGCAGTTTTCCGGGCGAGGCGTCGCTCGACGCCGCGCAGTACTACGCGCATCCGCGCAACCAGTTCTGGCGGCTGCTCGGCGCGGTGCTCGGCGAACCGACGCTGCATGAACTGCCGTACGGCGCGCGGCTCGAGCGCGTGCTGTCGCACGGCATCGGCATCTGGGACGTCCTCGATGCATGCCATCGGCAAGGCAGTCTCGATTCTGCGATCCGGAATGCGAAGCCGAACGACTTTGCGTCGTTGCGCGAGCATGCGCCGTTGCTGAAGAAGGTGTGTTTCAACGGGAAGACGGCGGGGCGCTTTGCCGACGTGATCGGGCGGGCCGGGTATGAAACGCTGGTGCTGCCTTCGTCGAGCCCGGCGAATGCGATGCTGTCGTTCGAGCAGAAGCTGGAGCAGTGGCGCGGGATTCGTCCCTGAAGCTCGTTGGATTCAGAGTATCCCGCGAAGCAGTATCAGGTGGACGGCAGCAGGTGGTCGAGTAGAGATACGGTTTCAATGAGTTCAGCAGTGAGCCGAACCAACTCGGCGGTCAGACTCGCTGGAAGATCTATGTTGCCCTCGTATTCGGCCGCATTGCGCCTGCGATGGCAGGTATCGAGCACGCGCCATTTTTCGGTCGGCCAGCCGATCGTGTGTTCGAGACACTGAAAGACCAGATATCGGTCGTCGCTCCGGTATCCGTGAGCCCGTAACGCGGCGCGTGACGCGGCGTGAGCGGCATCGTAGGCGAGGATGAACTGGCTCTCCGTTGCCATTCCGTTACTGCTTGTGACGGTATCGAGCAAGGTTCGAGCGAGGCCGAGCAGATGCTCGAATTCGCCGCGGTTCGCCGGAAGGGGTTTGAGTTTTCCGATGCGTACGAGGTTATCCAATGCGGTCAATGTCGTCCTCGGTTCCTATAATCATCAGCTTCGGTTGGCGCAGCACTTCCGCGAGGAACGGATGACTTTTGCGTTTCCGTTCGAGAAATTCCTCGTGAGTGTATTGTGTGATCTGGACCGAGCGGCCGAGCTGTCTTTCAGCCGATTCGAGTGCGGCCATGATTTGTCCATAGCTGAGCGTCTCACTGACCAACATAACATCGACGTCGCTACCGGCGTGGTCGCTGCCTTGGGCAACCGAACCGTATACAAAGGCGAGTTGTATCTCTGAGGTCAGCGGTGACAGCGCTTCGCGGAGCACCTCGACGACCCCGAAGGTTTTGAGGATGATGAGACGCAGCTCGCTGAAAATGGGGCTGCCGGCGAACGCTCGCACCTGTTTGAGATTGGCGATGCGTCTGGTTTCGATGAGGCCACCTTTTTCGAGACGATTCAGTTCACGCTGGACGCTGGCACTACCGAGACTGGTCAGCCGGATCAACTCTTTGACGTGAAACCACTGTTCGGGCTGCCCAAACAGGCAGGCCAGAATGGGTTGCTGTGCACTGGAAAAGAGGGCGTCGCCGAGCTTTGTCATAAGCCGTGAGAATAGCACGATCGAGCCAGAATTTAGCACGATCGAGCCAAATTTTAGCTCGATGAGCGACCGTTTCGGCGGATCTAGATAGCAGGGATATCGCGAGACGTTGGTGATGGCCATGGCGAGCCGTGATGGGCCAGATGTCAAATTGACCAAAATACCAACCAGTTCTGGCGGCTGCTCGGCGCGGTGCTCGGCGAACCGACGCTGCATGAACTGCCGTACGACGCGCGGCTCGAGCGCGTGCTGTCGCACGGCATCGGCATCTGGGACGTCCTCGATGCATGCCATCGCCAGGGCAGTCTGGATTCCGCGATCAGGAACGCGAAGCCGAACGACTTCGATTCGCTGCGCGAGCATGCGCCGTTGCTCAAGCGCGTGTGCTTCAACGGCAAGACGGCCGGGCGGTTCGCCGACGTGATCGGCCGGGCCGGGTACGAGACCCTCGTGCTGCCTTCGTCGAGCCCGGCGAATGCGATGCTGTCGTTCGAGCAGAAGCTCGAACACTGGCGCCGAATCGTGCTTTGATCGGCCGGCGCTGCCGGTAGCCTGGACGGCCCGCGCATCGGAGCGATCGAAACGACGCTGTCGTCAGGTGGCGAATACGACTTCGATGTGCCCTTCGGCTTCCGACCGACGGTCGGGCCCGACGACGATCCGCACGTCGCGTCCGAGCTTCGCCAGGCATTCGAGCATCTTCATTTCGCTCACGCCGCGAAACTGCCCGCGCAGCATGTTCGACAGCTTCGGCTGAGGGACGCCGAGCAAGCGTGCCGCGTGCTGCTGCGTCCATTGGCGCGCCTTGATGATTTCCGCGATCTTCGCGGCGAGTTGGGCCTTCACCCGCATTTCATCGGCATCGCGCATGCCCAGGTCCGCGTAGACATTCCCACTGCCCTGTTCGATTTCGATCATCGCCTTTCTCCTGTTGCGTGTGCGTCGGCTGCTTTCAGACGCGCGCGGATCAGATCGTTGTCCGGCTTCGGTGTCGCGATGCCGCTCGGCGATTTCTTCTGGAAACAGTGCAGCACGTAGACGCTGTTTCCAGCTTCACCGTGTAGACCGCGCGGTACGTGCCGTTGTCTTCCGATTCCACGATCTCCAGCACGCCGGCCGAGCCGAATCCCGCCAAGGGCTTGGCCTGATCGTGCTTGCGCCCTGTCTGCGCCAGATACAGCGCATAGCCGAACGTGTGCTGCACGGTTTCGGGCATGACCTTCAATCCTTGCGCGCCGAACCGAGCCAGTACAGCGGTTTGATGTATGGATCCATCGACAAATTTATCCCTATTTGGGTATATTTTCAAGGGCCGCGCAGGCATTCGGCGCGGCCGTTCGAATGCGGTGTCAGGGGCGGACAGGCGAGAAGTGGCCACCGACGGGCGGTGGCGGTTCAGCGATCGGATGCTGCCGACGGGAAATGCGATGTGAACTCCCGGCCGGGCAGCCGTTGCTTCACATTGTTGCGTCGCGGGGAGAGTCGAAACAATTCAGCCGTTCGACAGAGCGCCGTCGCGGCGCATCGATGACGGAAGGAAGGGCGTGGCTGACGAACCGCGACGCATGGGCTTGCGTGTCGCGTCGACGCTCAGTCGTCGTTGCCCCATCGCCAGCGGGGCTGCTCGCCCTTGAGCCAGCACACCGCAGTCAGCAGCGCGACCAGCACCACGAGGCAGGCGGCGTACACCACCGGCGACCGATGCGGCGGCACGAGCCAGGCACTCGCGATGACGCCGATCGCGATGGTCTCTTTTGCATCGCAATTGCGATACCTTATCCCGTACGCCCATGTCGCCTGCAAGTCGCCCGAATGGCCGGTCGACCGACCGCTCTCGCCACCGGCGGCCCTGGCCCCCACCAATGCTATCCTCTCGTCCGCTCATCCAGCGTCACCCAGCATCACCCAGCGAGATTCAACCATCATGACCCGACTGATCAAGCGTGCGTCCGCCGAGGCGCGCGCGTTCAAGCAACGCCAGCCGTCCGCGTACAACGGCTCCGAAAAACTCCAGCCGCCGCGCGTGAAGCGCCGCCCGGACATCGACGAACACGACGACGTGCCGGTGCTCGAAGCGCCGCGCAAGCCGCGCTTCGCGCCCGTTACGTTCTCCGAAGAAGGCGGCGTGCGCTTCCTGCACTTCGGCACCGAGTGGGTGCAGGGCGCGATGCGGATCTCGAAGCCGCTGCATATCGAGCTCGAATACGCGCAGCAGATGATGGCGTGGCTGCTGTTCCTCGAAACGCCCGAGCGGATCGTCCAGCTCGGGCTCGGCACCGGCGCGCTGACGAAGTTCGCGCATCGTTTCCTGCCGCACGCGAAGGTCGAGGCCGTCGAGCTGAACCCGGCCGTGATCGTCGCCGCGCGCACGATGTTCGCGCTGCCGCCCGACGACGCACGCCTCGTCGTGCACGAAGCCGACGCATGGGATTTCGTCAACGATGCGGCCAACCGCGGCACGACCGGCGCGATCCAGATCGACCTGTACGACGCGACCGCGCGCGGCCCCGTGCTCGACAGCGTCGCGTTCTACCGCGCGGTGCGCGGCTGTCTGGCCGATGCCGGCATCGCGACGATCAACCTGTTCGGCGATCACCCGAGCTTCGTGCGCAACATGAAGCACCTGAACGCGGCGTTCGATCACCGCGTGATCGCGCTGCCGGAAGTGCACGACGGCAACCGGATCGCGATCGCGTTCTCGGGCCCGGCGCTCGACGTGCCGTTCGCGCAGCTCGACGCCCGCGCGAAGCTGATCGAGGACACGCTGAAGCTGCCCGCGCGCAAGTGGGTGAAAGCTTTGAAAGCAACGACCGGCGCACGCGACACGTCGTTCGCGATCTGACGCCGGAGGCACCGGCGCGGGCCGGTGCCTCCACGCGACAAGGGGCGGATCACCTCGGGTTCGCCCCCGCTTGACCGCGTGCTCGCGGCTCCTATACTGGCGCGAAGCCAGGGGAGCCGCAGCCTACCCGTATTGCCGCTCCTCTCGGCGCCGTACCCGCTCAACAAGATCGATAACCGGGATAGAAGAGGAGACGTCATGGCTCACGATGCCGACGCCAACCGGGCCGCCAAGCGCTGGCTCTGGCTGCTGGTGCTGCCGCTGATCGCGATGGTCTGGGTGCCGTCGTACAGCAAGATCGAACCGCAATGGCTCGGTTTTCCGTTTTTCTACTGGTACCAGTTGCTTTGGGTCTTCATCAGCGCGGTGATCACCGCGTTCGTGTACTTCAAGACCAAGAACGCGTGGAAGGCGAGCGGCACGCAAGGAGGTGCGCAATGAATCTCGGCGCGACCTTCGTCTTCGTCCTGCTGTTCATCGGCGTCACGATCATCGGTTTCCTGGCCGCGAACTGGCGGCGCGGCGATCTCGCCCATCTCGACGAATGGGGCCTCGGCGGACGCCGCTTCGGCACGATCGTCACGTGGTTCCTGCTCGGCGGCGATCTCTACACGGCCTACACGTTCGTCGCGGTGCCCGCGCTCGTGTTCGGCGCCGGCGCGATGGGCTTCTTCGCGCTGCCGTACACGATCCTGATCTATCCGTTCGCGTTCGTCGTGTTCCCGAAGCTGTGGAGCATCGCGAAGCGGCACGGCTACGTGACGGCCGCCGACTTCGTCAACGCGCGCTACGGCAGCCGGATGCTCGCGCTCGCGATCGCGGTGACGGGCATCGTCGCGACGATGCCGTACATCGCGCTGCAGCTCGTCGGCATCGAGGTGGTGATCGGCGCGCTCGGTTTCGACACGACCGGCTTCGTCGGCGACCTGCCGCTGATCATCGCGTTCGCGATCCTCGCCGCGTACACGTACACGTCGGGGCTGCGCGCGCCCGCGATGATCGCGATCGTGAAGGACGTACTGATCTACATCACGATCGCGGCCGCTGTCATCGTGATTCCCGCGAAGCTCGGCGGCTTCGGGCACATCTTTTCCGCGGTGCCGCCCGCGAAGCTGCTGCTGAAGGCGCCCGACGCGGCGAGCCTGAACGGCTACAGCGCGTACGCGACGCTCGCGGTCGGCTCGGCGCTCGCGCTGTTCCTGTATCCGCACTCGGTCACGGCGATCCTGTCGTCGTCGTCGGGCAACTCGATCCGCCGCAACATGGCGATGCTGCCCGCATACTCGTTCGTGCTCGGCCTGCTCGCGCTGCTCGGCTACATGGCGCTCGCCTCCGGCGTGAAGGACATGCCGCAATACGCGCCGTACTTCAAGGCGTTCGGCCCGAACTTCGCGGTGCCCGCGCTGTTCCTCGAGTACTTCCCGTCGTGGTTCGTCGGCGTCGCGTTCGCGGCGATCGGCATCGGCGCGCTGGTGCCGGCGGCGATCATGTCGATCGCGGCCGCGAACCTGTACACGCGCAACATCCACCGCGAGTTCGTGAACCGCAACATGTCGCACGACCAGGAAACGCACGTCGCGAAGCTCGTGTCGCTGATCGTGAAGGTGGGCGCGGTGGCGTTCATCCTCGGGCTGCCGCTGACCTACGCGATCCAGCTGCAACTGCTCGGCGGGATCTGGATCATCCAGACGCTGCCGGCGATCGTGCTCGGCCTGTACACGCGCGTGCTCGACCATCGCGGGCTGCTCGCCGGCTGGGCGGCCGGCATCGTCTGCGGCACGTGGATGGCGATCTCGCTGAAGCTGGCGAGTTCGATCTTCACGATCCACCTGTTCGGCCTCGCGATTCCCGGCTATGCGGCCGTGTGGTCGCTGGTCGTGAACCTGGTGGTGTCGGTGGTCGTGAGCGTGCTGGTGCGCGCGATCGGCATGGCGCATGCGGAGGATCGCACGCGGCCGGAGGATTATCTCGACGTCGTCGAGGGTTGATGCGGGCCGAGCGCGGCGGCGTGCCGCGCACGCGCCGCGCGGCAACGAAAACGCCCGCCACCGCGAGGTGGCGGGCGTTCGTTCCTGCGTCAGCCCTGTGCGCGTTTCGCGAGTTCCTCGCGCTGCGACAGGTCCTCGACGTTGACCATCCAGTGCACGCCGAAACGATCCTTCGCCATCCCGAAGCCGAGCGCCCAGAACGTCTTGCCGAACGGCATCGTCACTTCGCCGCCGTCCGCGAGCGCATTGAACAGCTTCTGGCCTTCGTCGACCGTTGCCGGGTTCAGCGACAGCGAATAGCCGGCGTGCGCGGCGCCGGCCGGCTGGCTGCAGTCCCCGTCCGAGCACATGATCATCGAGTCGCCGATCGTGAAGCTCGCGTGCATCACCTTGTCGGCCATCTCCGGCGACATCGGGTAATCGGGATTCGGCGGTGCGTCCTTGAAGTGCATCTTGAACACCGTCTTCGCGCCGAGCGCCTTTTCGTAGAACTGAAGGGCTTCGTCGGCACGACCGTAGAACGTCAGGTACGGTTGAACTTGCATCGTTGTCTCCTGTGGGTCGGGCAGGCGGATCGGCGCCGGCTCGGGTACTGCGGGGATTGACCGGGACGGGCGCGACGGGATGCGGCCGCCGCACTCGTGACGTGGATTGTAGTGCGCGTGCTCGACGATGGAATGAAAAATAAAAACGGCCGCGAACAGGCAGTTCGCGGCCGTTCGTCGTGCCTGTTGACGGCTGTTGTCAGTCTTGCTGACAGATCAACCGACACCCGTCACGCACGCGCGATTCAGCGCAGCGCGTCGATCAGCTTCTCGAGCTTCACCGCGTCGGCGGCGAACACGCGGATGCCTTCGGCGAGTTTTTCGGTCGCCATCGCTTCGTCGTTCAACTGGAAGCGGAACGATGCCTCGTCGATCGCGACGCGCTCGGACGGCTTGTCCTGCAGCGTGTCCGGCGACAGCTTGCGGGCGACCGTCTCGTTGCTCTCCTGCAGCTTCTGCAGCAAATCGGGACTGATCGTCAGCAGATCGCAGCCGGCGAGCTCGGTGATCTGGCTCGTCGTGCGGAAGCTCGCGCCCATCACTTCGGTCTTGTAGCCGAACGTCTTGTAGTACGTGTAGATGCGGCGCACCGATTGCACGCCCGGATCGTTCGCGCCGCCGTCCTTCGCTTCATTCCATTCCGCGCCGGCCTGCTTCTTGTACCAGTCGTAGATGCGGCCGACGAACGGCGAGATCAGTTGCGCGCCGGCTTCCGCGCACGCGGCGGCCTGCACCAGCGAGAAAAGCAGGGTCATGTTGCACTTGATCCCTTCCTTCTGCAGCACCTCGGCCGCGCGAATGCCTTCCCACGTCGACGCGAGCTTGATCAGGATGCGCTCGCGGCCGACGCCGGCCGCTTCGTACAGCTTGATGAGCTCGCGACCCTTGTCGATCGAGCGCTGCGTGTCGAACGACAGGCGTGCGTCGACCTCGGTCGACACGCGGCCCGGGATCAGCTTCAGGATTTCGGTGCCGAATGCGATCAGCAGGCGGTCGATGATGAAATCGGTGCTTTCGTTGCGGTGATCGCGGACGGTTTTCTCGAGGATCGGCTTGTACGCATCCTTCTGGACGGCCTTCAGGATCAGCGACGGGTTCGTGGTCGCGTCCTGCGGCTTGTATTGCGCGAGCTGCTGGAAGTCGCCCGTGTCGGCGACGACGGTCGTGTACTGCTTCAGCTGGTCGAGTGCGGTAGTCATGGCGATTCGGAAGAAGCGCGCGGGGCGCCGGGTTCTCACGGGCCGCGCGAGCGCGGCGGCGAAGCGAAGCGGCGCCGGGCGCCGCTTCCGATCCATCATTTTAGGCCCGATTCGTGTCGGGCACGTTTTGGCGTGCCGGGCGCGCGCCGCGGCAGGCTGCGAGCCGCGTCACGCGGGGCGCCGCGCGTTCAGGATCACCTGCGTGACGACGCCCGCGACGAGCCCCCAGAACGCGGAGCCGATCGACAGCAGCGTGAGGCCCGAAGCCGTGACCATGAACGTGACGAGCGCCGCTTCGCGCTGCTTCACGTCCTGCATCGCGTTCGCGAGCCCGCTCATGATCGAGCCGAACAGCGCGAGCGCCGCGACCGACACGACGAGCGCCTTCGGCAGCGCCGCGAACAGCGCGGCGATCGTCGCGCCGAAGACGCCGGCGATCAGGTAGAACGTGCCGCACCACACGGCGGCCGTGTAGCGCTTCGCGTGATCCTCGTGCGCTTCGGGGCCCGTGCAGATGGCGGCCGTGATCGCCGCGAGGTTCACGCCGTGCGAGCCGAACGGCGCGAGCAGCAGCGACGCGAGGCCGGTCGTCGCGATCAGCGGCGACGACGGCGTCGAATAGCCGTCCGCGCGCAGCACCGCGATGCCCGGCACGTTCTGCGACGCCATCGCGACGACGAACAGCGGAATGCCGATGCTGACGATCGACGCGATCGAGAACGCGGGCATCGTGAACACGGGATGCGCGAGCGCGATGTGGAAGCGGCTGAAGTCGAGCAGCCCGAGGCCGCCGGCCACCGCCGTGCCGACGATCAGCGTCGTCGGAATCGCATAGCGCGGCGCGAGCCGCTTGACGATCAGGTAGGTGAAGAACATCGCGAGCACGAGCGCGGTCTGGAACTGCGCGGCGCGGAAGATCTCGATGCCGATCTCGAACAGGATGCCCGCGAGCAGCGCGGCCGCGATGCCGGCCGGAATCCGCTTCATCAGCGTGTCGAACAGCCCGCTCACGCCGACGGCCGTCAGCAGCAACGCGCACACGACGAACGCGCCGATCGCCTCGCGGTAGGGCACGCCGGGCAGCGACGCGATCAGCAGCGCGGCGCCGGGCGTCGACCACGCGACGACGACGGGCGCGCGAAAGCGCAGCGACAGGCCGATGGTCGTCAGCGCCATGCCGATCGACAGCGCCCAGATCCACGACGAGATCTGCGCGTCGGTGAGGTGGGCGGCGCGGCCGGCCTGGAACATCAGCACGAGCGAGCTCGTGTAGCCGGTCATCATCGCGACGAAGCCGGCGACGAGCGCGGACACGGACGTATCGGCGAAAAAGCGGCGGCCGCCGGCGCGGCTGGCGCTCGCGGTGGGCGAAAGGTTCATGCTCTCTCCGGGGCGGCCGCTCGGATGCGGCCTGGGTATCTGCGGGTGGGTGTCGTTACTTGCTGAGTGCGCGCATCGCGGTTTCGAGGCCCGCGAGCGTGAGCGGATACATGCGCTGGCCGAGCACGTCGCGAATGATCGCGATCGATTGCCGGTATTCCCATAGCCGCTCGGGCTCCGGGTTCAGCCATGCATGGTGGGGGAACTGGTCGGCGAGACGGCGCAGCCACACGGCGCCGGCTTCCGGGTTGTTGTATTCGACCGAGCCGCCGGGCTGCAGCACCTCGTACGGGCTCATCGTCGCGTCGCCGACGAAGATCAGCTTGTAGTCGGGCGTGAACTTGTGCAGCACGTCCCACGTCGCGGTGCGCTCCGAGTGACGGCGGCGATTGTTCTTCCACAGATGGTCGTACACGCAGTTGTGGAAGTAGAAGAATTCGAGGTGCTTGAATTCGGCCTTCGCGGCCGAGAACAGCTCTTCGGTGCGCTTGATGTGGTCGTCCATCGAGCCGCCGACGTCGAGCAGCATCAGCACCTTCACGTTGTTGTGGCGCTCGGGCACCATCCGCAGGTCGAGCCAGCCGGCGTTCGCGGCCGTGCTGCGGATCGTGCCGGGCAGGTCGAGCTCCTCGGCCGCGCCTTCGCGCGCGAAGCGGCGCAGCCGCCGCAGCGCGACCTTGATGTTGCGCGTGCCGATCTCGACCGAATCGTCGTAGTCGCGGTAGGCGCGCGCCTCCCACACCTTCACCGCGGTGCGGTTGCCGTTCGACGGGCCGCCGATGCGCACGCCTTCCGGGTTGTAGCCGCCGTGCCCGAACGGCGACGTGCCGCCCGTGCCGATCCATTTGTTGCCGCCTTCGTGGCGTTCCTTCTGCTCGTCGAGCAGCGCCTTCAAGCGCTCCATCAGCTTGTCGAGGCCGCCCATCGCGTCGATCTGCGCCTTCTCCTCGGCCGACAGCTCGCGCTCGAGGCGCTTCTCGAGCCAGTCGAGCGGGATGTCGAACGCCTCGGACGGCAACGCGGACACGCCGTGGAAATACGCGCCGAACGCCTGGTCGAACTTGTCGAAATATTGCTCGTCCTTGACGAGCGTCATCCGCGCGAGGAAGTAGAACGCGTCGATCGACGGCGAGATCAGCCCGGCCTTCAGCGATTCGAGCAGCGTCAGGTATTCCTTCACCGAGACGGGCAGCTTGGCTGCGCGCAGCGCGTAGAAGAAATTGAGCAGCATGGCCGGGCCTTCGCGGGTGGGTTACCGGTTGTGCCGGTTCATGTAGACGAGCCGTTCGAGCAGGCTCAGATCCTGCTCGTTCTTCAGCAGCGCGCCGGCAAGTGGCGGCACGATCTGCTTCGCGTCCGCGCCGCGCAGCGCGTCGGCCGGGATGTTCTCGGCGAGCAGCAGCTTCAGCCAGTCGAGCAGCTCGGACGTCGACGGTTTCTTCTTCAGGCCCGACACGCCGCGCAACTCGAAGAAGCTCTCGAGCGCCGCGCGCAGCAGTTCCTCGCGGATGTCGGGGAAGTGCACCGCGACGATCTTCTGCATCGTCGACGGGTCCGGAAACTGGATGTAGTGGAAGAAGCAGCGGCGCAGGAACGCGTCGGGCAGCTCCTTCTCGTTGTTCGACGTGATGATGACGAGCGGGCGGTGCTTCGCGCGGACCGTCTCGCGCGTCTCGTACACGTGGAATTCCATCCGGTCGAGCTCGCGCAGCAGGTCGTTCGGGAATTCGATGTCGGCCTTGTCGATCTCGTCGATCAGCAGCACGCTCGGGCGCTCGGCGTCGAACGCCTGCCACAGCACGCCCTTGACGATGTAGTTCGCGATGTCCTTCACGCGCGCGTCGCCGAGCTGCGAATCGCGCAGCCGCGATACGGCGTCGTATTCGTACAGGCCCTGCTGTGCCTTGGTGGTCGACTTGATGTGCCACTGCAACAGCGGCATGTCGAGCGCGGCGGCCACTTCCTCGGCGAGCATCGTCTTGCCGGTGCCGGGCTCGCCCTTGATCAGCAGCGGGCGTTGCAGCGTCAACGCGGCATTGACCGCGAGCTTCAGATCGTCGGTGGCGACGTAGTGCGAGGACCCTTCGAAACGCATGGCGGCGCTCTTCTTCATCGGGAAAAAAACCCAGTATAAGTCAGAAGGGCTGTGCGGGCGGGCCGCGCCCGCGTATCGTTGCGGGGCTGCGGCGGGGCGAGCCGGGGGCGCCGTATGGACGCGTTCCCCGCCGACGCGGTACAATCTGGCCGTTTTTTTTGGCCTGCGTGGCGACCGACAAGCAAAACGGCGCGGGCCGTTGCCGCTTCGGCGCCAGTTTCCCCTCAAGCTAGGTTACAAGAGCTATGAACAAATTCGTCGGCAAACACGTCGTTGTCGCAGCGCTCGTGGCGCTCGCGGGCAGCGCGCAGGCGGCCGGTGTGGTCGGCAACCCGAAGGACGGGGCGAGCAAGGCCGCCATGTGCATCGGTTGCCACGGCATCCAGGACTACCGCGCGGCGTACCCGGAGGTCTACCGGGTGCCTGTCCTCGGCGGCCAGAACCAGCAATACCTCGAGAACGCGCTGAAGGCCTACCGCAAGAAGGATCGTCACTTCCCGTCGATGAATGCGATCGCCGGCTCGCTGACCGACCAGGACATCGCGGATCTGTCGGCGTACTACGCCGCCCAGAAGGCCGACACGAAGGACAACCCCTACAAGTAAAGCGCGCGCCGCCGATCTCTCCGGCGGGACAGGAGCATTCATGAACAACGCATTCAAGACGGCGGCGGTTGCACTGGCGGCCGGCCTCGCGATCGGTACCGCCCACGCCGCGGACATCTCGAAGGGCAAGGAACTGGTCGAATCGCACAACTGCGCGGCCTGCCACGGCGCGCAGCTGAACAAGCCGATCAACGCGGAGTACCCGCGTCTGGCCGGCCAGCACGCCGACTATCTCGTGTGGGCGATGCGCCAGTACCAGATGGGGCTGACGAACCCGCTGCTCGGTCGCAACAACGCGATCATGCAGGCGCAGGTCCAGAACCTGTCGGTCAGCGACATGAAGGACATCGCGGCCTACATCGAGTCGCTGAAGGAAACCGACCTCGTATTCAAGAAGTAAGCGCGACGGGCCTCACGGGCTCGCGCAGCAAGCATGCCCCGCCTCGGCGGGGTATTTTTTTGCCCGCTCCACGGGGCCGCCGGCGCAGGCCGGGGTGCCGGCCGGCGCACTCAGTCGCGCGACGCGCGGCGCAGGATGCGCTGCAGGTACGCGTCGGTATCGGGCGGTGTGTTCGTCCGCTGCGCCTCCCAGATCGTCTCGCCGAGGCATTCCATGATCGCGTGCTGCGCATCGTGGGTCGAGTCGAGCTTCGCGGCCAGCTTGTCGTGCGCGGCGCGGATGCCGGGCGGCTGGTCGATCGACAACTGCTCGCTGATCGCGAGGTGCATCGACAGGTGCAGGAACGGGTTCGTGCGGCCTTCCTCGGGCGTGTAGTTGCGCGCCGCCGCGCCGTCGGCGTCGGCCAGTTCGTCGTGGTATTCGGGATGCTCGACGATCCAGTCGGCTGCGATCGCTTCCAGCGGCGTCAGGATCTCGCCCGCGCGCTGTTTGCGCCAGGTCTCGGTGAAAAAGCGACGCACGTCGTCGCGGCTTGGATTGAACATGGTGGGGAAACGTCGTGATTCGGGCGGCGTCATGCCGCGTCGGGCATTGTACGCCGGCGCGGCGGACGGCGCTGGCGGTGGCCTCGGGCGGCTGGAGGCGGGCGACACGGCGCGGGTCGGTGCGGCCGCCCGTCGCGCAACGGGTAAGCGCGGGCTAGGCTCGCCGCCGCCGCGCCGCTACACTCCGACGATTCCCGTCACGGCGCCTTGCTGGCCCGCTTTCACCATGACCGCCACCGTCCGCTCATCGTCCGCCGCCCTGCAGGGCGCGCTCTACGTCGCGTTGTCCGCCGCCGCGTTCGGCGCGATGGCGATTTTCGGCCGCTATGCGTACGCGGCGGGCGTCGACGTGCTCGGGCTGCTGATCGTGCGCTTCGCGATCGGCGGCGCGGTGCTCGCCGCCATCGCGCGGCAGCGCGGCGTCGCATGGCCGCGCGGCCGTGCGCTCGTGCCGCTCGTCGCGATGGGCGCGCTTGGCTACGTCGGGCAGTCGTTCTGCTATTTCAGCGCGCTGCAGCACGCGCAGGCGAGCCTCGTCGCGCTACTGCTGTACCTGTATCCGGCGTTCGTCACGCTGCTGGCCGCGTGGTGGCTCGGCGAGCGGCTGACGCGCGCGAAGGCCGTCGCGCTGGTGCTGTGCGTCGCGGGTTCGGCGCTGATGGTCGGCGGCGGGCACGGCGAGCCGCTCGGGATCGCGCTTGCGCTGGCCGCCGCGGTGATCTACTCGCTGTACATCGTCGGCGGCACCAAGGCGACGCGCGGCGTCGAACCGCTCGCGACCACCGCGATCATCTGCCTGTCGGCCACCGCGACGCTAGTCGCGATCGCCGTCGTGCGAACGGCGGCGTTCGGCGCGCCGCCGCGGTGGCCCGCGACGGCCGGCGGCTGGGCATCGATGCTCGCGATCGCGCTGGTGTCGACGGTGGCGGCCATGCTCGCGTTCTTCGCCGGGCTCGAGCGGCTCGGGGCCGCGCGCACGTCGATGCTGTCGACGCTCGAACCGGTCGTGACGGTCGCGCTCGCGGCGCTGCTGTTCGGGGAAGCGTTGTCGCCGCTGCAGTGGGCCGGCGGTGTCGCGATCCTGGCGGCCGTGCTGGCGCTCGTGCGCGCGGGCGGCGCGGCCGCCGACGACGCGACGGCGACGTCCAACGCGTAGTCGGGAAGGGGGGCGCCGCCAACGCCGCGGCGGGGCCGGCCGGTTGTCGCGCGTGGCCCGGGCGGCCGGCGCGGCGCGTCGATACGTCAGCCGCGGCTGATGCTCACTCGTTGGGCGGTGGCGTCTTCGGCCGGAATTCGCACAGCGGTTCGATCGCGCAGTGCCAGCATTCGGGCCGGCGGGCCTTGCACACGTAGCGCCCGTGCAGGATCAGCCAGTGATGCGCGTCCTGCAGGAATTCCTTCGGCGTGAATTTCTCGAGCGCGGCCTCGACGGCCCGCACGTCCTTGCCCGGCGCGAGCCCGGTGCGATTCGCGACGCGGAAGATATGCGTGTCGACCGCGATCGTCGGCTGGCCGAACGCGGTGTTCAGCACGACGTTCGCGGTCTTGCGGCCGACGCCCGGCAAGCCTTCGAGCGCTTCGCGATCGGCCGGCACCTCGCCGTCGTAGCGCTCGAGCAGGATCCGGCACGTCGCGACGACGTTCTTCGCCTTGGTGCGATAGAGGCCGATCGTCTTGATGTACTCGGTGACGCCTTCCTCGCCAAGCGCGACGATTTGTCGCGGGGTATTCGCGACCGGAAACATTTTCCGCATCGCCTTGTTGACCGACACGTCGGTCGCCTGCGCGGACAGCATCACGGCGATCAGCAGTTCGAACGGCGTCGAGTATTCGAGCTCGGTGGTCGGATGCGGATTGAGGCTCTGCAGCGTTTCGTAGATCGCGCGTCGTTTGCTGGCGTTCATGGAGCGTTCTGGTCGGGCGGCGTGGACGGGCCGTCCGGATCGTCGTTGCCTGCGTCGTTGTCGTGGTCGCCGCCGCCCGACGCCGCATCGGCGTCGCGCTGCGCCTGCTGTTCGGCGAGCCGCTTGCGGCGGGCCTCGGCCGCGTCGATCTGCGCCTGGACGGCCGCGCTCACGCCTTCGGTGTTCTTCGGCCCGGCGCCTTGCCCGGACAGTTCTTCCTTCTTTTTGCGCGCGCGTTCGAGCGCGGCGGCGATGATCGCGCGTTTCTTCGCTTCGGCGTCGTCGGCCGGTGCGGCGGCCGGCGCGCCTGGCTGCACGGCGGAGGGTTCCGCGGCCGGCTTCGCGGTACTCGCGGCGCGGCGAGCCGCGGCGCGCGCTTCGGCGGCCTCGCGCTCGCGACGCTGGCGCGTGAGCCGCAGATCGTGGCGCTCGCGCGCGGCGTCGGCCTGCTCCTGCGACCACGCATCCCAGCCCGTGCGATCGCCGGTCACGGGCAGCATCGCGATGCAGTCGACCGGACACGGCGGCACGCACAGGTCGCAACCCGTGCACAGCGACGCGACGATCGTGTGCATCTGCTTCGGCGCGCCGACGATCGCGTCGACCGGGCACGCCTGCATGCACAGCGTGCAGCCGATGCACAGGTTTTCGTCGATGAACGCGACCGCGCGCGGATGTTCGCTGCCGTTCACGGGGTTCAGCGGAATCACCGGCTTGCCGAGCAGGCGCGCGAGGCGCGCGATGCCTTCGGCGCCGCCGGGTGGGCACTGGTTGTAGTTCGCGTTGCCGGCGGCGATCGCCTCGGCGTACGGACGGCAGCCGTTATAGCCGCACTTCGTGCATTGCGTCTGGGGAAGCAGATCTTCGATGCGATCCGCGAGTGTTTTGGAATCGGTCACGGTGACAACAGGCTGACAACGGGCGCCGCGGCGCCGAATGGCTCTCGGCCGCGTCGGGCGCGGCCGGAAAGGTTTGCCAAAGCTCGATTATCGCCGATTTCCCGCATTGCGCTGGACGCCGTCTATGCGCATAATCGAACCGCTTTTTTGCAGGGGCTCAGCAGGAGGGTGGCCGCCCGCGGCGCGCCCGTTCCAGGGCGGCCGGCGCCGAGGCGGTGGGGGTGCCGGTCCGGATCAAGCGGCTCACATAGCAAAACGCCACCATGAATCAGCCAAAAATCAAAAGAGATCCTGAAGGTACGCGCCGCCGCATCCTGATGGCGGCTGCCGAAGAGTTCGCGAATGGAGGGCTGTTCGGCGCGCGCGTCGATCAGATCGCGCGCCGGGCCGAAACGAACGAGCGCATGCTCTATTACTACTTCGGCAGCAAGGAGCAGCTCTTCACCGCCGTGCTCGAACACGCGTTCTCCGCGCTGACGGAGGCCGAGCGCGTGCTGGATCTCGATGGCGTCGCGCCGATCGAAGCCGTCACGCGGCTCGCGCATTTCGTGTGGGATTACTACCGCGACCATCCGGAGCTGCTGAGGCTCATCAACAACGAGAACCTGCACGAAGCGCGCTATCTGCACAAGTCGACGCGGATCCGCGAGATGATGTCGCCGATCGTCGCGAAGCTCGGCAACGTGCTGATGCGCGGCCAGAAGGCCGGGCTGTTCCGCAGCGACGTCGATCCGCTGCGCTTCTACGTGACGCTGTCGGGGCTCGGCTACTACATCGTGTCGAACCGCTTCACGCTCGCCGCGACGCTCGGCCGCGACTTCACCGATACCGACGAGCGCGCGGAGATGGTCCGGATGAACACCGAGGTGCTGCTCGCGTATCTGCTGCGGCGCTGACGCGACGCATGGAGGAGCCGGTGCGCCGCTGGTTCGCGGTCGCGCCCGGATAAGAAAACGCCGCCGTGCGCAAGCTACGGCGGCGTTTTTGCGTCGGAGCGCGGTGTGTCAGGCGGCCTTGCGGGCTCGCATGGCTTTGGTGCGCGGGCTGCCTGCCGCGCGTTTCGCGGCCGGCGCGGCCTTGGCGGCGGGCGCGACCGTCACGGCCGGCGCCTTCGCGCGCGTGCCGCGCGTGCGTTTGGCGGCGGTGGCGCGCACCGCCGGTTCCGGTTCCGGCTCCGGCTTGGCGGCCGGCACGACGCCGATCGCGGTCGCATCCTGCGCATCGACGGGCAACTTCGCCGCGCCGTTCTTCGGCTCCGGCGCATGCTCGCGAATGAAGTCGCGCAATTGCGGGTAGATGATCGTGCGCCAGCGGCGGCCCGAGAAGATCCCGTAGTGGCCGCACTTCTCGGCGGTCAGGCTGCGGCGATCGTCTTGCGGGATGCCCGTGCACAGCTCGTGCGCGACGTGCGTCTGGCCGCTACCCGAGATGTCGTCGAGTTCGCCCTCGATCGTCATCAGTGCGGTGTGCTTGATGTCCTGCGGCCGCACGCGCTCGCCTTCGACGTCCCACGTGCCTTCCGCGAGCCGGAATTCCTGGAACACGACGCGGATCGTCTCGAGGTAATACTCGGCGGCCATGTCGAGCACCGCGTTGTACTCGTCGTAGAAGCGGCGGTGCGCTTCGGCGTCGTCCTCGTCGCCGCGCAGCAGGCTCTGGTAGAAATCCCAATGCGATTGCGCGTGCCGCTCCGGGTTCATCGCGACGAAGCCCGTGTGCTGAAGGAAGCCCGGATAGACCTGGCGGCCTTCGCCCGGATAGTTCGCGGGCACCGTGTGGATCACGTTGTTCTCGAACCACGAGGTCGAGTGCTGCGTCGCGAGCGAGTTCACGGAAGTGGGGCTGCGGCGCGCGTCGATCGGGCCGCCCATCATCGTCATCGTGAGCGGCGTGTCCTCGCCGCGGCTCGCCATCAGCGAAATCGCCGCGAGCACGGGCACCGTCGGCTGGCATACCGAGATCACGTGCAGGTTGCGCGCGCCGATGTGACGGATGAATTCCTGGATGTACGCGATGTAGTCGTGCAGGTGGAACGGGCCGACCTCGACCGGCACCATCCGCGCGTCGATCCAGTCGGTGATGTAGACCTTGTGATCCTGCAGCAGCGTGCGCACCGTGTCGCGCAGCAGCGTCGAGTGGTGGCCCGACAGCGGCGCGCAGACCAGCACGACCGGTTCGTCCTTCAGTTGCGTGACGGCGTCGGCGTCGTCCGAATAGCGCTTGAAGCGCAACAACCGGCAGAACGGCTTCTCGATGATCGTCTGCTCGACGATCGGGATGTTGTGGCCGTCCTTGACGATCTGGTGAATGTTGAATTCCGGCTTTTCGTAGTCCTTGCCGAGCCGATACATCAGCTCATAGGCGGCCGCCATCCGCGGTGCGCCGGGCATCAGCGAGAACGGGCTCGACGGATTCGCGAACGACTTCGACGCGGCCTGGGCCCAGGCCGTGAGCGGGCTCAGCATGGCCCGCTGGAATTCGTGCAATTGGTAAAGCATGCAGACTACTCCCGCGTGGGGGACGGTGCGCAAGGGCGGCGTGGGGCGTCGCGGCGTGCCGTGTGGGTCAGCGACCGGCCATGTTGCAATGCAGCCGGACAATCGTGTCGATCATATCGGACAACGATCGGTGTTGCAATGCAACATTTCCTCGGGTTTTCATCAAAGTTTTGCGAATTGACGATCTCTGAACAAGGCTTCCCGGCCGCCGCTCAGCGGCCGGTGGCCACGGCCGGCGCGGGCTGGCCGGCCGCGCGCGCCATCGCGTCTTCGTGGTGCATCAGGTTCATCGCGGTATGCACGAGCGCCACGTGCGAGAACGCCTGCGGGAAGTTGCCGACGAGCCGGCCGGCCACCGGGTCGTATTCCTCCGCGAGCAGCCCGAGGTCGTTCGACAGCGCGAGCAGCCGGCTGAACAGCCGATGCGCGTCGTCGATCCGGCCGAGCAGCGCGTAGCTGTCGACCAGCCAGAAGCTGCACGCGAGAAACGTGCCTTCGCCGGGCGGCAGGCCGTCGTCGTATTCGGTGGTGCGGTAGCGCATCACGAGCCCGTCGTGCAGCAATTCCCGTTCGATCGCATCGACCGTGCCGACGATGCGCGGATCTTCCGGCGGCAGGAAGCCGAGCTGCGGCAGCAGCAGCACGCTCGCGTCGAGCTCGTCGCTGCCGTAGCTCTGCGCGAACGCCTGCTTGCCTTCGTGCCAGGCGTTCGCGCAGACGTCCGCGTGGATGCGCTCGCGCAGCGCGCGCCAGCGGTCGAGCGAGCCGGGCAGCCGGAACATTTCCGCCGACTTGATCGCGCGGTCGAACGCGACCCACGCCATCACCTTCGAGAACGTGAAATGGCGGCGGCCGCCGCGCGTTTCCCAGATTCCTTCGTCGGGCTCCTGCCAGATCTTCTCGAGATGGTCGAGCAGCGCGCACTGCACGGACCAGACCGTGTCGTCGGCCTGCAGGCCGCCCACGCGCGCGAGGTGCAGCGCGGCCATCACCTCGCCGAACACGTCGAGCTGGAGCTGGTTCGCGGCGCCGTTGCCGACGCGTACCGGCAGCGAATCCTGGTAGCCGGGCAGCCAGTCGAGCTCCATTTCCGGCAGCCGGCGCTCGCCGGCGATCCCGTACATGATCTGGATCTGCTCGGGCGAGCCGGCCATCACGCGGCCGAGCCACGTGCGCCACGCGCGCGCCTCGTCGTAGTAGCCGCCGCGCATCAGCGCGAGCAGCGTGATCGTCGCGTCGCGCAGCCAGCAGTAGCGGTAGTCCCAGTTGCGGTTGCCGCCGATCTTCTCGGGCAGCGACGTGGTCGGCGCGGCGACGATGCCGCCGGTCGGCTCGTACGCGAGCGCCTTCAGCGTGATCAGCGAGCGGCGCACGGCGGCCGCGTAGCGGCCCTGCACCTGGCAGCGGCCCGACCATTCGAGCCAGTAGTTCTCCGTGCGCGCGAGCATCGACAGCGGGTCGCGCGCGGGCGGCAGCCGCATGTGCGACGCCGCGTAGCCGAGCGAGAACGGCACGCGCTCGTCGGCGCGGACCGTGAATTCCGCGAGCGTATGGAGGTTCTTGCCGGTGAGCGGCACCGGCGTGCGCAGCACGACGGTATCGGGGCCGGCGATGGCCTTCATGCCGTCCTCGCGGGTCAGTTGCGTGACCCACGGAATCGAGAAACCGTAGTCGAAGCGCAACACGAGCTCCATGCGCATCTTCATCGTGCCGTGGCGGCCGACGACGATCCGCACCAGTTCGGACCAGCCGTTGCCGGGCGGCATGAAGTCGATCACGGTGACGGCGCCGTCGGCGCTTTCGTAATCGGTTTCGAGAATCAGCGTGTCGCCGCGGTAGCGGCGCGTCGTGTGCGTGATCGCGGCGTCGGCGGCCGGAGCAAGCAGCCAGCGGCCGTGCTCGGGCGTGCCGAGCAGCGCCGCGAAGCAGGCGCCCGAATCGAAGCGGGGCCAGCACAGCCAGTCGACGGAGCCGTCTTTTGCGATCAGCGCGGCCGTGTGGCCGTCGCCGACGAGGGCGTAGTCTTCGATCAGGGCGGGCATGGGCAGGCGATCCTTGGGTATTCGAATTCACAATGCGGACGTCGGCGGCCCGGACTTCACGCCCGGGCGCCGCGCCCCGTATACTCGGCCGGGCGGCGGAGCGCATGAACGGCCGGCGTTTCGTCCTATCTCAACACTTGAAGCGACTCGATGCAAGGAGGATTCAATGCCCAACCGTTTACGGGAGCGTGACGCACGCGCTTCGACACGAGGGTTCCCGCTTAGGTTCGCTCACTGGATGAAAGGTTTCGCGATCGTGCTTTCCCTGTCCGCGACCCATGCATTCGCGCAGCAATCGTCCGCCCCGGCCGACGGCGTCTACAACCTGCTCGTCGGCACCTATACGGGCGGCGGCAGCGACGGGATCTACGTTTACCGCTTCGACACCAGGACGGGCAGCGTCGCGCCGGTGTCGTCGGCGAAGACCGTGAATCCGTCGTATCTGTTGCCGAGCCGCGACGGTCGCACCGTCTACGCGGTCAACGAGCTGCCCGGCGACGACGGGCCCGCGACGCAGCGCGGCGGCGTCAGCGCGTTCCGCTTCGACGCGAAGACGGGTGCGCTCAGCTTCATCGACCGCGTATCGTCTGAAGGGAACGATCCTTGCTATCTCGCGCTGTCGCCGGACGGCAAGTACCTCGTCACCGCCAACTACTCGGTCGCGGCCGACCCGGGCGGCAGCTTCGCGGTGTTTCCGCTGCGCGACGACGGCGGGGCCGGCCAGGCCGTGCTGACCGTCCACCACGAAGGCACCGGGCCCGTGAAGGGCCGCCAGGACGGCGCGCACGTGCATTCGACGGTGTTTTCGCCGGACGGCCGCTACCTGTTCGTGCAGGATCTCGGCGCGGACAAGATCTACGGCTACCGCTACACGGTGGACGGCAGCCGCGGGCTGATCAGCCCGACCGACACGCGCTACACGCCGGTGAAGGCCGGCTCGGGCCCGCGTCACATGGTGTTCGGCGCCGACGGCCGCTTCGCGTACGTGACGAGCGAGCTCAACGCGTCGGTCGAGGTGTTCGGCTATCACGACGGCAAGCTGACGCCGGTCCAGACGGTGCCCATGACGGCGCCGGGCTTCAAGGGCAAGGTCGGCGGCGGCGCGATCCACCTGTCGCCGGACGGGCGCTTCCTGTACGCGAGCAACCGCGGCGACGCGAACGACCTCGTGATCTACGCGGTGAACAAGGCCGACGGCCGGCTCAAGCACGTCGGCCGCCAGTCGAGCCTCGGCAAGACGCCGCGCGAGTTCCTGATCGATCCGACCGGCAAGTGGCTGATCGTCGGCAACCAGGACAGCGACACGTTCTACGTGTTCAGCCGCGATGTCGAAACGGGGCAGCTCGGCGCGAATCCGCAGAAGGTCGCGGTCGGCAAGCCGGTCGACTTCAAGCTGGTGCCGGTCGAGCAGTAAAGCGCGGCCGATTCCCGGTCGATGCAGGAAGGGCGCTGCCGATGCAGCGCCCTCCGTATTTCAGGCAACCGGTCGAGCGGCGTGCCCGTGTCGATGAATCGCGGCCGGCGGGCCGCCGGCCTCAGTCGGCCGCGGCCGGCACGAGCACCTCGCGGCTGCCGTTGATGCCCATCGCCGACACGAGGCCCGCCGTTTCCATCTGCTCGACGAGGCGCGCCGCGCGGTTGTAGCCGATGCGCAATTGCCGCTGCACCGACGAGATCGACGCGCGCCGCGTGCGCACGACGAACGCGACGGCTTCGTCGTACAGCGGATCGGCTTCCGCATCCGGCGCGTCGCCGAACAGGTCCTGCGTCGCGCCGTCGGCGGCCGGGCCGTCGAGGATGCCTTCCTCGTACTGCGGCTCGCCGAACTGCTTCAGATACTCGACGATCCGGTGCACTTCCTCGTCGGCGACGAACGCGCCGTGCACGCGCTGCGGATAACCGGTGCCCGGCGGCAGGAACAGCATGTCGCCCATCCCCAGCAGCGACTCCGCGCCCATCTGGTCGAGGATCGTGCGCGAATCGATCTTCGACGATACCTGGAACGCGACGCGCGTCGGGATGTTCGCCTTGATGAGGCCGGTGATCACGTCGACCGACGGACGCTGCGTCGCGAGGATCAGGTGGATGCCGGCCGCGCGCGCCTTCTGCGCGAGGCGGGCGATCAGTTCCTCGATCTTCTTGCCGGCGACCATCATCAGGTCGGCCAGTTCGTCGATCACGACGACGATCAGCGGCAGCGTCGACAGCGGCTCCGGATCGTCGGGCGTCAGCGAGAACGGGTTGCCGATCTTCTTTTCCTTCGCTTGCGCGTCGCGGATCTTCTGGTTGAAGCCCGCGAGGTTGCGCACGCCGACGGCCGACATCAGCCGGTAGCGTTTCTCCATTTCGCCGACGCACCAGTTCAGCGCGTTCGCCGCGAGCTTCATGTCGGTGACGACCGGCGCGAGCAGGTGCGGGATGCCTTCGTAGACCGACAGTTCGAGCATCTTCGGGTCGATCATGATGAGCCGCACGTCTTCCGGCGTCGCCTTGTACAGCAGCGACAGGATCATCGCGTTGATCGCGACCGACTTGCCCGAACCCGTCGTGCCGGCCACCAGCATGTGCGGCGCCTTCGCGAGATCGGTGACGACCGGGTGGCCGGTTATGTCCTTGCCCATCGCGATCGTCAGTTGCGACGGCGAATGCTGGTACTGGCGCGATTCGAGAATCTCCGACAGGCGGATCATCTGGCGCTTCGCGTTCGGCAGTTCGAGGCCCATGCAGGTCTTGCCGGGGATCGTCTCGACGACGCGGATCGACGTGAGGCCGAGGCCGCGCGACAGGTCCTTCATCAGCCCGACGATCTGGCTGCCGCGCACGCCGAGCGCGGGTTCGATCTCGAAGCGCGTGATCACGGGGCCGGCCGATGCGCCGACCACCGTCACCGGCACCTTGAATTCCTGCAGCCGCTGTTCGATCACCTGCGCGGTTTGCGCGAGGTGTTCCTCGGTGATCGTTTCGACGTCGTCGGACGCAGGCTCGAGCAGGTCGAGCGTCGGCAGTTCGACGTTGAACGACGCAGGTGCGTGGAATTCGAACGCGTTCGGGCGCGGCTGACGGGCGGGGGCCGGGGCCGGTTCGGTGGCCTCGATCGCCTGGGTGGCCGGTGCGCCGATCGGTGCGACAGTGGGCGGTGTCGGCGCGGCAACGACGGCCGCCGGCGGAGGCGGGAGGTTCGCGCCGGGGAGGGCCGTTGCCGGCGGTGCCGTGATCGGCGCCTCGGTCACGTCGTGCGACATGGCCCAGCCCGACGACGTGGCGCCAGCGGCGGGCGGTGTCGTGAACGTCCGCGTTGCGACCGTGGCAGGGACGAACGCGATCGACGGGGCCTGCGTCGCGGCGGGCGCATCGATCGACATCAGCGGTCCGGTTGCGGCGGCAGGCAAGCCCGTGACCGGGTGAGCCGGCGTGGCGGCGAGCGCGGCTGTCGGCGCGATCGCACTGAAGGATGGCGACGTCGTGGCGGAAACGGCCGGCGATGCGGGAAGGGCGATGGCCGGCTGCGGAGCGGCTGCGCCGGGTGAGCCGGATGGAGCGGAGGTCGTCGTACCGGTCGAGGTGATCGTCGTGTCGGCTGGACGCGTCGATGCTGGCGCGGAAGACGGCGCCGCGATCGGCGTGGTTGCGGAAAGCACGGGCGCCGACGTTCCGGCGATCGACGAAGAGGGCAGGGCGGCGAACGGGACGATACCGTCGGCGGGCTTCACGTCGGCGTGCGCATCGGCGGCACGTTGAGGCACGTGGGCCGGTGCGGCGCGATCGATGACAGGCGCCGGTTGCGTGTCGTCCTTGTCGTCGGTATCCGGTGATCCGGCCGGATGGCGGGTGCCAGGGTCGCGAACCGCCGCATCGTCTGCCTGCGCGGAGGCGGGATCGGCGGATTCCGATCCCGCGGTGTCCGTCAGCGATTCGGCGACCGGATTCCCGGTCGACACATCGAAGGCAGAAGCCGGCGGGCTGGCGACGTCTTCCCACGGCGCGACGTCGACGGGCGTGTCGAACGAAGGCGCGGCGGCGATCCCGAATGCCGGCGCGCCGGGCGCATCGTCGACGGGATGGATTTCGTCGTCGGCAAGAGGCGAAAACACGCGATCGTCGACGCGGGTATCCGGCAGCGCGTGCGGGGTGGTGTCATCGAACGACGGGGTGGGCGAATCGCCGACCGGAGCCTGTGTCATGCCGGATTCAGCCGGCATGAAGGCGTCGAGCACGATCGGCGCGGTGTCGTCATGCGCAGGTGCGGCTTGGTCTTCGGCCGGGACAGGGATGTCCTGCGCTGCGATGTCGTGCGTCGCGGAGACGAATGCGTCCGACACAGCCGCCGCTGCCGGCGCGGCCACGCCACCTGCTGCCGCGGCTACGCCAGCAGCGGCTGCGGTAGCGGTTGCCGCGTGCGTCGCGTCGGCCGGCTGTGCGCCGCCCAGCGCCGCCCATTGCGCGGTGCTGGCTTCGATCGCGCGCAGCGTGTCGTGAACGCTCGGCGCAGGCGTGATCGGCGCGGCCGGTTTTTCCGTCCACGCATAGAGCGGCGCGCGTGCCGGCGCGGGCGGGGCCGGGCGGCGGCGTGTCGCGTCCGGCGGCAGGCCGGCTGCCGCCGTGCCGGCGGCCGGACGCACCGGCGGACGCTGCGGTGGCGTACTGGCCGGTCGCGGCGCGACCGTGGCGCGCGGCGTAGTCTGCGTGAGCGCGGCGGTGGCCGGCCGCGCGGCGGTCGGACGCGGCCGGACGGGTTCGAATCCCGCCGGAAGCGGAGCGGGCGCGGGGCGCGGCACTTGCGCGTTCGCTGCGGCGCGCGCGAGGCTGGCGGTGCTGCCGGTGGTCGGCGGCGGCATCGCGCTGGCCGGGATCGGCGCGGGCGGCGCCGGTGTGCGTTGCGGCGCGGCGGGCTTCAGCCAGCCCGACGGCGCGATGGGCTCCGCGAGCGGGCGTGGCGGCGTCTTGCTGCGCGGCTTCGGTCGCGCCTGCGGATCGGGCTTCCACACGGTCGGGCGCGAATACCGGCCGTTCTGGCGCGGCGCCATCGAGTTCACGGTGTGCGCGGTGGTCGGCTGCACGACGTCGTCGTCGCGATGCAGCGCACTGCGCGGCAGGTCGGCGATCCCGCGCGCGTCGTCGTCGCCGTCGCGCGACAGCTTGACGCCGAACGACGTGTCGACCCACGCGGCGAACTGCCGCCAGCCGATGCCGGTCAGCCACGGCAAGCCGGCGAACAACAGCACGACCATCGCGACCGGCGTGCCGATCGGACCGAGCACGCGGGCGAAGCCGGTCGAGAACGCATGGCCGAGCGCGTTCGTGTCGGGGCCGGACAGCGGGCTCGTCAGCGTGCAGCTGGCGACGAATACCGCGGCGAAGCCGAGCCACAGGCGAATCGAGCCGCGGCCGGCGAGCCCGCCGCCGGGCAGCATCGCCTGGACGAGACGCCAGAAGAGAAGGAGGAACCAGACGGCGGAGATGCCGAACCAGCCGAAGACAACCGTGTGCATGCTTTGAAACAGGAGTGGGGAGGGGCGCGCGGGGCGCGACCCGCCGAGTTTAACCGGCCGGCGAACAAGACTCTAACGCGGCGTGATTCCGATTCACGCCGCGCGACGCACGTGGGTGGCACATGCGCGTGGCGCGCCACGCGAAGGCGGTCGGTCGGCCTTCGCGCGCGCCGGGCGTCAGGGGCTCCGGTGCGTGAACGTCAGCGTCGCGCCGGCCTCCGTCACGATCTGCAATTGCTGCGGCGCGCGCATCTGCACGCCGGTCTTCGCGATGTGGGCGAGCGCGTCGAGGTACGCGGCTTCGAGCTGGCCGCCGAGCGTGTTCGGGCAGGCCATTCGCGTGCCGGCGAGCGGGCCGAAGCTCAGCACGCCATTCTTGATCGCATAGGTGCCCATGTAGCGGTTGCAGCCCGAGAACCCGCTTGCGCGCCGGATGCCCGAATCGGTCGACAGCGCGAGCTTGATCGGCTCGCCGTTGTCGCCGTGCGGGATCGCGCGTTGCGTGCCGTCGGCGTTCACCCAGCGGGTGAGCTCCCAGCTCGTGTCGTCGAGCAACTGGACGGCGGCGGGGTTGTACGGGTCGGGCGCGGGGGCGGCGGAATCGGGATGGGTCGGCATCGCGCAGGCGGCGAGAAGCGTGGCAAGCGTCAACGCGCAAAGCGGCGCGCGCAACGGACGAAACAGGCCGGTGCGTGCGCGTGCGGCCGCGGACAGGTGGGACATGAGCCTCGTTCCTCTTCGGATTCTGATCAAGGCGTAAGAGTAACGCACCCGCCCCGCGGCAGGCGAGCCGACACTTCGCGCGTGAAAACGTTCGCGGGCCGCCCACCGGCCTCGCACGACGACGCGCCGGCGCGGCCAAACCGCCCGAACCGGCCCGGATGCCCGTGTTAACATCGAAGCCGTTTTCGTCCTCCAACAGAACCAGCGGGAAATCACATGCAGATCGGTCAGCGGCTCGGTACGCCGCTTTCACCCTCGGCCACGCGCGTCATGCTGCTCGGCGCGGGCGAACTCGGCAAGGAAGTCATCATCGCGTTGCAGCGTCTCGGCGTCGAAGTCGTCGCGGTCGATCGCTATCGGGACGCACCGGGCCACCAGGTCGCGCATCGCGCGCACGTGATCGACATGACGGACCCGGCCGCGCTGCGGGCGGTCGTCGAGGCCGAGCGTCCGCACCTGATCGTCCCCGAGATCGAGGCGATCGCCACCGACGCGCTCGCGGCGATCGAGGCGGCCGGCCTCGCCGAGGTCATCCCGACCGCGCGCGCGACGCAGCTCACGATGAATCGCGAAGGGATCCGCCGGCTCGCGGCCGAGGAACTCGGCCTGCCGACCTCCCCGTATGCGTTCGCGGATTCGTTCGAAGCGTTCAGCGCGGCCGTCGCGAAGATCGGCATGCCGTGTGTCGTGAAGCCCGTGATGTCGTCGTCGGGCAAGGGGCAGTCGGTCGTGAAGACCGAGGCCGACGTGAAGCCGGCGTGGGACTACGCGATGGCCGGCGGGCGCGTGAACCATGGCCGCGTGATCGTCGAGGGCTTCGTCGATTTCGACTACGAGATCACGCAGCTGACCGTGCGCGCGATCGACCCCGCGACGCTCGACACGCGTACCTATTTCTGCGAGCCGGTCGGCCACGTCCAGGTGGCGGGCGACTATGTCGAATCGTGGCAGCCGCAGCCGATGAGCACGGCGGCGCTCGAGAAGTCGCGCGAGATCGCGCACAAGGTGACCGAGGCGCTCGGCGGGCGCGGGCTGTTCGGCGTCGAGCTGTTCGTGCGCGGCGACGACGTCTGGTTCTCCGAGGTGAGCCCGCGGCCGCACGATACGGGCCTCGTCACGCTGGCCTCGCAGCGCCAGTCGGAATTCGAGTTGCACGCGCGGGCGATTCTCGGGCTGCCGGTCGATCCGGCGCTCGGCACGCCGGCCGCGTCGGCGGTGATCTACGGCGGGCTCGACGAGCGCGGGATCGCGTTCGAAGGCGTGCGCGACGCGCTCGCGGTGCCGGGCGCGGACCTGCGCCTGTTCGGCAAGCCGGAAAGTTTCGCGAAGCGGCGCATGGGCGTCGCGCTGGCGACCGGCGCGACCGTCGACGAAGCCCGCGAACGCGCGAAGCGCGCTGCCGCGGCCGTGCGGCCCGTGTCGGCGCGCTGACGGAACGAGGAGCGGACGATGGCGTCGAGGTGGTTGCGTATCGGAAAGCTGGGCGCCGCGCTGGCGCTTGTCGCGAGTCTCGCCGGCTGCGGCCTGGCGGCCGCGCCGTGCCGCGTGGCGTCGGCGGGCCTCAAGATCGTGCCGCTCGTCGGCCATGTCGCCGCGGCGCCGACCGATGCGTGCGCGGATGTGATCGATCCCTGATTTCGGCCGCCGACGTGCCTTCCCGTCAACCGTATGGACAATCACCCCGCGCGCCGCGATGGCGCGTTTCCACCGTCTCGTGAGAGGACCTGCATGATTCGCTACACCCTCGCCGCGCTTGCGCTTGCCGGCGGTGCCGTTTCCGTCGCGCATGCCGCGCGATTGACCATCGAAGAGATCGACGCCGACACGCGCCAGCAGGTCGTCTACCAGTGCGCGAACCAGAAGCAGCCGGTGCGCGTGTCGTACTGGCTCGCGGGCAACGGCCAGAGCTTCGCGCTCGTGCCGGTCGACGGCAAGCGGTTGCTGTTCGTCGACACGGTGTCGGCGTCGGGCGCGCGCTACCAGGCCGGCCGCTATACGTGGTGGACGAAGGGCAAGGAAGCGACGCTGCGCGACGAGATCGCCGACCCGAAGTCGCCGCCGCTGCTGGGCGACTGCGTGCAGGTCGAGAAGAAAAAGAAGCAGGGCTGAGCGGCGGGCGCGGTTGCGGCACGCATTCGCGTATTCGCGCGTCGTGACGGCTGTCAGGCTGAAGGCCCGGTACGCGGATGGGCGGCGGACCGACTGGTACGAGGCTTCGGCATCGAACCCCCATTCTTGTTTACTGCCCGATACGGATAACCCGAGCGGGCGACCGCTCGCCAGCACGGGCGTGGGCAGTCCCGCCGCGCGAACGGCCGCCGCGGCCGTTCGCGGCGTTGTCGCGGACAGATTCCCGCACGGTGCTACAATACGGCCCTTTCCGCCGGCATTCGCGCCGAACGGAGTCCGCACGGCCTGGCGTCCAGCGTTCGCATTGAACCGGTCCCAAGCGCCAGAGCGGCGCCGCGCGGCGCGCCGCGGCTCCGTCTATTTCCGAATTGTGATGAGCGCAGGCCCGGCCGGCCTGACGCACGATGTCCCCGCCGCGCCTTTTGAGCGAAACGCCACCATGTCCGATTCTGTCGCCAAGCCCGTCGACGCAACCTTCGATCAATTCGGCCTTGCCGCCGATATCCTGAAAGCCATTGCGGAGCAGGGTTATACGACGCCGACGCCGATCCAGGCGCAGGCCATTCCGGTCGTGCTCGCCGGCCGCGACGTCATGGGCGCCGCGCAAACGGGCACCGGCAAGACCGCGAGCTTCTCGCTGCCGATCATCCAGCGCCTGCTGCCGCAGGCCAACACGAGCGCGTCGCCGGCGCGCCATCCCGTGCGTGCGCTGATCCTCACGCCAACCCGCGAACTCGCCGACCAGGTCGCCGCGAACGTCCACGCGTATGCGAAGCACACGCCGCTGCGCAGCGCGGTGGTGTTCGGCGGCGTCGACATGAACCCGCAATCGGCCGAACTGCGTCGCGGCGTCGAGATCCTGATCGCGACGCCGGGCCGCCTGCTCGATCACGTGCAGCAGAAGACGGCGAACCTCGGCCAGGTGCAGATCCTCGTGCTCGACGAAGCCGACCGGATGCTCGACATGGGCTTCCTGCCCGATCTGCAGCGCATCCTGAACCTGCTGCCGAAGGAGCGTCAGACGCTGCTGTTCTCGGCCACCTTCTCGGGCGAAATCAAGAAGCTCGCGTCGACCTACCTGCGCAATCCGCAAACGATCGAGGTCGCGCGCAGCAACTCGACGAACGCGAACGTCACGCAGATCGTCTACGACGTCGCCGAAGGCGACAAGCAGGCGGCCGTCGTGCAGTTGCTGCGCGATCGCGGCCTCAAGCAGGTGATCGTGTTCTGCAACAGCAAGATCGGCGCGAGCCGCCTCGCGCGCAATCTCGAGCGCGACGGCGTGGTCGCGTCGGCGATTCACGGCGACAAGACGCAGATCGAGCGGATGCAGGCGCTGGACGCGTTCAAGCGCGGCGAGATCGAGGCGCTGGTCGCGACCGACGTGGCCGCGCGCGGCCTCGACATCGCCGAGCTGCCGGCCGTGATCAACTTCGACCTGCCGTTCAGCGCGGAAGACTACGTGCACCGGATCGGCCGTACCGGCCGCGCGGGTGCGACGGGCGACGCGCTGTCGCTGTGCAGCCCGAACGAGCGCAAGCAGCTCGCCGACATCGAGAAGCTGATCAAGCGTCCGCTCGAAGTGCAGACGCTCAAGCTCGACAAGCCGGCGCGCCATCGTCATGACGAACGTGGCGGCGAGCGCGGTGGTGAACGCACCAGCGAGCGCGGTGGCGAGCGGGGCGGCCGGCGCGACCGCGACGAGCATCGCGGCGCATCGGCTCGCCGGTCGGGCAGCGCCGAGCGCGGCGGCCATCATCGCCGCCACGAAGCGCCGGTCGACGACTTCTTCCTGAAGCCGTACGAGCCGCAGGCGTCGGCGAAGCAGCCCGACGACGCGCAGCCCGCGCAGCAGCCCGAGAAGAAAGGGCCGAAGCGGCAGGTCGCCGCGCTGCTCGGCGGATTCGGGATGCCGCGCAAGCCGTCGGCGTAAGCCGGGCGGAGCGGCGGGGGCGGCGCGTGAGCGCTGCCGGCAAGCGGGCACATGCGACGAGCATGTGCCCGTTTTTCATTGGGTGACGCGATCGGGGCGGGGTGGCGTGCGAGGCGCGGCTATTGCTTGCCGCGCGGGGCGGATCTTTTGATGCCGTGTCGTCGCCAGGCGTGACGGTCATGCTTCCGTCACGTCGTCACGCGATCGGATTAGCGGCCGACGGACGCACGAGCGTAGTCGGGCACGCGCCGGTGTCCCGCAGGCGACTCAACCCGCGCGCGGGCCGAAGCGACGCGCCCACGCATCGGTCGCGGCCGCGTAGAAGGACGCCATCGTATTGCCCGGTAGATCGCCATCGTCCGCCAAACCGAGATGCGCGGCCGCGGCCCGCAGCGCCGGAAGCGGATCGTTGCGTTCGAGCGCCGTCGCGCCCGTTTGCTTGCTGAGCTTTTCGCCGTTCGCATCGACCACGACGGGCACGTGCAGATACGCGGGAGTCGGCACGCCGAGGCAGCGCTGCAGGTAGATCTGGCGCGCGGTCGAATCGAGCAGGTCGGCGCCGCGCACGACATGCGTGATACCGGCATCGGCATCGTCGACGACGACCGCGAGTTGATACGCCCATTGGCCGTCCGCCCGTTTGAGCACGAAATCGCCGACTTCGGTCGCGAGGTTCTGCGCTTGCGTGTGCTGCCAGCGATCGTCGAACGTGACGAGCGCGTCGCTGCCGTCCGGCACGCGCAGCCGCCATGCGCGCGCGGGCTTGCCGTGCAGGCCGGTGCGGCAGGTGCCCGGATAGGCGAGCGTCGTGTGGCGTTCGTGGGCCGCGCGCAGCGAATCGGCGATCTCCTTGCGCGTGCAGCCGCACGGATAGACGAGCCCCGCCGCGACGAGCCGCTCGAGCGCGGCCGTGTAGGCCGCATCGCGCGTGCTCTGCCAGACGGGCGGCGCGTCGGGCGTCATGCCGAAATGGGCGAGCGTCGCGAGGATGTCGTCGGCCGCGCCGGGCACCGTGCGCGGGCCGTCGAGATCCTCGATGCGCACGAGCCACGTGCCGCCGTGCGCGCGCGCGTCGAGCCAGCTCGCGAGCGCGCCGACCAGCGAGCCGAAGTGCAGCGGGCCGGTGGGCGACGGCGCGAAGCGGCCGCGATAGCCGTGATTCATCGGCGGGGCGCGACGAGACGTGGCGAGGCGAGGCGCGCCGTTACGCGGCGCTGGCTGCCTGCACGCAGGCCGGGCACGACTTGCCGGGCACGTAGCTCGGCGACTGTTGCGCTTGCGGCGTGACGACCGCGCGGCACGCGAAGCACGTGACGTTCGCGGTGGGCTGGAGCTGCGGATTCAGCGCGGTGCGGTAGTCGAACACGAAGCAGTCGCCGTGATAGTGCGCGCCGCCGACTTCCTCGAAGTACTTCAGGATCCCGCCTTCGAGCTGGTACACGTTCTCGATGCCGATTTCCTTCATGTGGATCGCGGCCTTCTCGCAGCGGATGCCGCCGGTGCAGAACGACACGACCGTCTTGCCTTCGAGGTCGGCGCGGTGCGCGTCGATCACTTCCGGGAATTCGCTGAACTTGTCGATCCGGTAGTCGAGCGCGTTGTCGAACGTGCCGACGTCGACTTCGAACGCGTTGCGCGTGTCGAGCATCACGACCGGGCGGCCCGTGTCGTCGTGGCCGCGGTCGAGCCACGCCTTGAGCGTGCGCGCGTCGACGAACGGCGCGCGGCCGAGTTCCGGCTTGATCGCGGGCTTCTTCATCGTGATGATCTCGCGCTTCAGGCGCACGAGCATGCGGCGAAACGGCTGCGAGTCGGACAGGCTTTCCTTGAACTGCAGCGTCGCGAACTTGCCTTCGAACAGCGGATCGTGGCGAATGTATGCGATGAATGCGTCGGTGGCTTCGCGCGTGCCGGCGATGAACAGGTTGATGCCTTCCGGCGCGAGCAGGATCGTGCCGCGCAGGCCCAGTTCGTTGCAGCGCGCGGTGACGAGCGGGCGCCATTGCTCGTTCGCGTCGAGCGATACGAAGTGGTAGGCGGCGAGGTTGACGATGGTCATGATGGTCCGACGGGAAAACGGCCGCACGCGGCCCGCAAAAAAGGGTGCGAAGCCGGGGCGTTGATTCGAAAAACCGTATTATCCCGCAAACGACGCCGGCATCGGTATCTGGCCGAACGGCCAGCCGCGCGACGCGTCGCCGCGTGCATCGGCCGAACGGCCAACGCGGGCATTTTTTGGGCAGCCCGCGCGGCGGGGCGGCTACAATAGCGCCCATGTCAGATCCTCGCTTCGTCCATCTTCGCGTTCACTCCGAATTCTCGATTGCCGACGGCATCGTGCGCATTGACGACATCGTCAAGGCGGCGGCCGCGGACGGCCAGGGCGCGCTCGCCCTCACCGATCTCGGCAATGCATTCGGCCTCGTCCGTTTCTACCAGGAAGCCCGCGGCAAGGGCATCAAGCCGATCGCCGGCTGCGACGTCTGGATCGCCAATCCGGACGACCGCGACAAGCCGTCGCGGCTGCTGCTGCTGGTCAAGGACAAGGTCGGTTACCTGAATCTCTGCGAGCTGCTGTCGAAGGCGTGGCTCACGAACCAGTACCGCGGCCGCGCGGAACTCGACGCGAGCTGGCTCGACGGCGAGCTCGCGCAGGGGCTGCTCGCGCTGTCGGGCGCGCAGCAGGGCGACATCGGGCTCGCGCTGGCCGCCGGCAACGAAGAAGCCGCGCGCCGTCACGCCGCGCGCTGGGCGAGCGTATTCCCGGGCGCTTTCTACATCGAGCTGCAGCGTTACGGCCAGCCGGGCGCCGAGGCGTACATCCAGCAGGCCGCGACGCTCGCCGCGTCGCTGAAGCTGCCGGTCGTTGCGACGCACCCGACGCAGTTCATGACCGACGACGATTTCACCGCGCACGAGGCGCGCGTGTGCATCTCGGAAGGCGACATCCTCGCGAACCCGCGGCGGCAGAAGCGTTTCACGACCGACCAGTATTTCCGCACGCAGGACGACATGGTCGCGCTGTTCGCCGACCTGCCGTCGGCGATCGCGAACACGGTCGAGATCGCGAAGCGCTGCAACCTGAAGCTCGAGCTCGGCAAGCCGAAACTGCCGCTGTTCCCGACGCCGGACGGCATGTCGCTCGACGACTACCTTGTCCAGCTGTCGAAGGAAGGGCTCGAGACCCGCCTCGCGCAGTTGTATCCGGTCGAAGCCGAGCGCGACGCGCAGCGCGACACGTACTACAAGCGCCTCGAATTCGAGTGCGGGACCATCACGAAGATGGGCTTCCCCGGCTACTTCCTGATCGTTGCGGACTTCATCAACTGGGCGAAGAACAACGGCGTGCCGGTAGGGCCGGGCCGCGGCTCGGGCGCCGGCTCGCTGGTCGCGTACGCGCTCGGCATCACCGACCTCGATCCGCTGCGCTACAACCTGCTGTTCGAGCGCTTCCTGAACCCGGAACGCGTGTCGATGCCCGACTTCGACATCGACTTCTGCCAGCACGGCCGCGATCGCGTGATCCAGTACGTGAAGGAGAAATACGGCGCGGACGCCGTGTCGCAGATCGCCACGTTCGGCACGATGGCCGCGAAGGCGGCCGTGCGCGACATCGGCCGCGTGCTCGACCTCGGCTACATGTTCACCGACGGTGTCGCGAAGCTGATTCCGTTCAAGCCCGGCAAGCACGTGACGATTGCCGACGCGATGAAGGAAGAGCCGCAACTGCAGGAGCGCTACGACCACGAGGACGAAGTCCATCAGTTGCTCGATCTCGCGCAGCGCGTCGAGGGCCTCACGCGTAACGTCGGGATGCATGCGGGCGGCGTGCTGATCGCGCCCGGCAAGCTGACCGATTTCTGCCCGCTGTACACGCAGGGCGACGACGGCGGCGTGGTCAGCCAGTACGACAAGGACGACGTCGAAGCCGTCGGCCTCGTGAAGTTCGACTTTCTGGGGCTCACGACGCTGACGATCCTCGACTGGGCCGAGCGCTACATCCGCCGCCTCGATCCGTCGAAGGCCGACTGGTCGCTCGCGCAGGTGCCGCTCGACGATCCGGCCTCGTTCCAGATCCTGAAGAAGGCCAACACGGTCGCGGTGTTCCAGCTGGAAAGCCGCGGGATGCAGGGCATGCTGAAGGATGCGCAGCCCGACCGCTTCGAGGACATCATCGCGCTCGTGTCGTTGTACCGTCCGGGCCCGATGGACCTGATCCCGAGCTTCTGCGCACGGAAGCACGGGCGCGAGAAGGTCGACTATCCGGATCCGCGCGTCGAACCCGTCCTGAAAGAGACCTACGGCATCATGGTCTATCAGGAGCAGGTGATGCAGATGGCGCAGATCATCGGCGGCTACTCGCTCGGCGGCGCCGACTTGCTGCGTCGCGCGATGGGCAAGAAGAAGCCCGAGGAGATGGCCAAGCATCGCGAGATCTTCGCCGAGGGTGCGGCGAAGAACGGCCTCACGCGCGAGAAGTCCGACGAGATCTTCGACTTGATGGAGAAGTTCGCGGGCTACGGCTTCAACAAGTCGCACGCGGCCGCGTATGCGCTGCTCGCGTATTACACCGCGTGGCTGAAGGCGCACCATCCGGCCGAATTCATGGCGGCCAACATGACGCTCGCGATGGACGACACCGACAAGGTGAAGATCCTGTTCGACGATTGCGTGTTGAACAACCTCGTCGTGCTGCCGCCGGACATCAACGCATCGCATTACCGGTTCGAGCCGGTCGCGGAAGCCGACGGCAAGCGCTCGCGCACGATCCGCTACGGCCTTGGCGCGGTGAAGGGCAGCGGCCAGAACGCGATCGAGGAAATCCTGCGGGCCCGCGAGGAAAAGGCGTTTACCGACCTGTTCGACTTCTGCGAACGGATCGACCGGCGCGTCGTCAACCGCCGCACGGTCGAGGCGCTGATCCGCGCCGGCGCGTTCGATTCGCTGAACCCGAACCGAGCGCAATTGATCGCGTCGGTGCCGCTCGCGATGGAAGCGGCCGACCAGGCCGAGGCGAACGCGATGCAGGCCGGCCTGTTCGACATGGGCGCCGAGTCGCCGCATGCGCACGCGCTCGTCGACGAACCCGCGTGGGACGACAAGCGCCGTCTGCAGGAAGAAAAGGGCGCGCTCGGTTTCTACCTGTCCGGCCACCTGTTCGACGCGTATCGCGACGAAGTGCGTCGCTTCGTGCGGCAGAAGGTCGGCGACTTGAAGGAAGGGCGTGACAAGCTCGTCGCCGGCATCATCGCGTCGCTGCGCACGCAGATGACGCAGCGCGGCAAGATGCTGATCGCGCTGCTCGACGACGGCTCGGGCCAATGCGAGATCACGATCTTCAACGAACAGTTCGAGGCGAACAAGGCGCTGTTCAAGGAAGACGAGCTGCTGATCGTGCAGGGGCAGGCGCGCAACGACGCGTTCACCGGCGGCATTCGCTTCACGGCCGATACCGTGATGGATCTCGAACGCGCGCGCAGCCGCTATGCGCAGGCCGTGCGGCTGACGATGAACGGCAACGCCGACGCGCTTGCGCTGCGCCGCGTGCTCGAGCCGCATGTGGCGAAGGACGAGCCGGCTGCCGCGAACGCGGTCGAAGCGCCCGCGCCGCGCGGCGGCGGACGCGATGGCGGTCGCCGCCCGCAGGCGCCGCTGCCGAACGGGCTGGCGGTGCAGATTCACTACAGCAATGCGCGCGCGCAAGGCGAAATGCGTCTGGGCGACGCATGGCGCGTGAAGCCGAGCGACGTGCTGCTGGCGGAGTTGCGAGCGGCGTTCGACGGCAGCGTCGTCGAAATCACGTACTGATCGCGTTCCACTTCGACGGCTGTCGCCTATGCACGGCCCGTCGCATCGCCATCGTGCGGTGCGGCGGGCCGTTTTGACGAGCGCGGGCAGGCGGGTCTTGGGCTGCCCATCCGGACGCTATACAATCCCGCGCTGACCGGATGAACTCGGCGCTTGCGCAGGTTTGCGCGGCGGCGAAGCCGGCAGCATGCGCGCAAACGGGGGCGAATTCACGCGCCGTGCGGCAGTGCGCGACAGGGCCGCTCTGGGCAGGATGCCGGGGCAGGGCTCGTCGCGACGATAAAAACTGATTGTCACCACCACAAGACCATGGCCAATGGGAACCCGATGCAGCGGATCCTCGTGATCCGGATTGATTTTCTGGGCGACATGCTATGCACGACGGCGTTTCTCCGCGCGCTGAAGGCGCGCTGGCCGGGCGCGGAGCTGCATGTGGTCGCGAACCGCTACAACGCGGCAGCGCTGGCCGGCAACCCGGACGTGCACGCCATCCACACCTACGTGTACAGCCGCCAGTGCGAGCGCAACGACCGTCCCGGACGGATGCGCGCATTCTTCGACCGGCTGCGCCTCGTGCGCCGTCTGCGCCGCTTGCGGTTCGACCTCGTGATCGTGCCGAACGGCGGCATGCACCGCAGCAGCATGCAGTTCGCGCGCCAGCTTCGCGCGAAGGATTGCCGCTGGCACGATGCCGAGACCGAATTCGACGATCGCAAGCCCGAGCATGTCGCGCAGCGGCCGATGTGCCACGAGGCGTTGTCGGGTTTTCGCCTGGTGCCCGAACTCGGCTGCGCCGATCTCGACCGTCTCGAGCTGTCGGTTCATCCCGACCGCGCGCTGCAGGAAGTGTGGCATCGCCTGCTCGGCGCGCGCACGAAGCCGCGCGTCGGGCTGTTCGTGTCGAACAAGGCGGTCGAGCGCCGCTGGCCCGCCGAGCGCTGGCGCGACCTCGGCGAGCGGCTCGCCCCCGTCGCGGATGTCATCGTGTTTCGCGATCCGGCCATCGGCCATGCTGCCGAAGGCGACCTGTGGCGCGACGTGAATGCACGGCATGTCGCGCCGGCCTCGGTCGCCGAGCTGGTGGCGGCCGCGAGCCTGCTCGATGCGATCGTCTCGGCCGACAGCGCGCCCGTCCACCTTGCGTCGGCGCTCGGCGTACCGGTGGCCGCCCTGTTCGAGGACCGTCCCGAGAAATACCTGCGCTGGCATCCGCTCGGTGTGCCGCACGTGGTCCTGCGCGCGGGCCCGACCGTCGATGCGATCGGCGTCGATGCAGTCGAGCGCGCGGTGCGCCACCTGCTGCCGCAGGCGAGCCACCGCGACGAAGCGCCGGCCGGCACGGCGCGCGCGCGGCCGGCCGCGCGCGCGCCTGCGACCGTGACGATCGCTTCGTAGCGCCCGGCGGGCCGTACCAGCCGCACATACTGCCATGCCCGGCTGCGCAGGGACGTATCGCGGCAGCCTGCACGACCGGTGTGCGGCGCCGCGCCGGCTGCTGCAAAATCCTGTACATTGCCAGCCTTGTTCAGCCAGCCAGACGATTGCCGTGGCCCTGTTTTCTTCCGCCCGTCCGCCCAGAACCATCCTCGTCGCCGCGCCTCGCCGTATCGGCGACGTACTGTTGACGACACCGCTCGTACGGTCGCTGAAGGCCCGCTGGCCGGACGCGCAGATCGACATGCTGGTGTTTCGCGGCACCGAGGGCGTGCTCGAGCACAATCCGGACGTGCGGCGCGTGATCGTCGTCGCGCAGCGCGCGGGATTGGGCGAGCGGCTGCGCGACGCACTGTCGATATGGCGTCGCTACGATCTCGCGTGCGCGGCGCTGAGTTCCGACCGGCCGCGTTTCTATAGCTGGTTCGCCGGCCGCAAGCGGGTCGGTCTCGTCGATCCGGATCGCGTCACGTGGCTCACGCGGATGATGCTGCACGGAATCGCGATCAATCACCACGAATCCGCGCATACGGTCGTCAGTACGCTGGCGCTCGCGCCGGTGATCGGCATCGAGCCGGTGTCCGAGGTCGTCGCGCCCGGCATCGGCGACGATCCCGCGCGGCGCGCGCGTTTCGACGCGTGCCTCGCCGAGTCGCCGGCGATCCGCGCCGGCAAGCCACTGGTCGTGCTGCATCCGTATCCGATGTTCCGTTACAAGCAATGGCGGCTCGACGGTTGGGTCGAAATGATCGGCTGGCTGCGCGAGCAGGGCTTCGCGGTGGCGTTGTCGGGCGGCCCGGCCGACCGCGAGCGCGAATATGCGGAGCAGGTCGCGACCGAGGCGGGCGGTGACGTGCTGAACCTGGTCGGCCGCCTGACGTTCGGCGAGAGCGCGGAACTCGTGCGGCGCGCGCGGCTCTTCATCGGCCCCGACACCGGCGCGACCCACGTCGCGGCCGCGACGGGCACCGACACGATCGCACTGTTCGGGCCGTCCGACCCCGTGCGCTGGGGGCCGTGGCCGCAGCACTGGCCCGCGACTGAGAATCCGTGGGCGCTGCGCGGCTCCGGCCGGCATGGGAACGTGTGGCTGTTGCAGGGGGACGGGGATTGCGTGCCGTGCCGGCACGAAGGCTGCGAGCGTCACGTCGACAGCCGCAGCGACTGCCTCGCCCATCTCGGCGCGCAGCGCGTGAAGGCTGCGGCGGCCGAGATGCTCGGGCTGACTCCGCCGGGCCCGGCCGACATCGTCGTCGACACGTCACGGCTGCGCCGCACCGGAACCGACTGAGGCGTGCCTTTTTTCGTTCGCGGACGGGTTGTTTCGCGAAGCGCCACGCGGCTCGCCCGCATCGATGGCGGATATCCGCTGCCGCCGGCGCTGGTCGGCAGGGCAGCGGAACGTATGCCGGCGTGCGTTACACGCTGCGTCGGATCGCCGACGTTTCGCGCGGCAGCGCTTCGCTGCGTTCGCCGCAGCCGAGCAGAATGCCGGCCAGCAGCACGATCAGGTGCCCTTCGGCGAAATCCAGCAGCAGCGAATTCGCGAGACTGCCGATCGCGAAGATCGCGAGCCACGCGAGCAGCAGGTGCCGCGAGCGCGGATCGAGCGCACGGCTGCCGCGCGCGATCTGCACGATCAGGTTGACGAACAGCAGCAGGCCGAGCGTGCCGAGCTGCACGGCCATCAGCAGATATTCGTTGTGCGGATTCGACGTGAGCTGGCCTTCGGCGGCCGTCTTGCCGGCCGTGAGCTTCTCGAATTCGGATTCGAGGCCGCCCGCGCCGTAGCCGATCACCGGGCGCTGGCGATACAGTTCGAGCCCCTTCTTGTACCACTCGAGGCGCAGCCCGGTCGACGTGGCTGCATCGCTCTGCCGATATTGCTGCACTTCCGTCACGACCTTCGTCAGACGGCCGTTGTGAACCGTGCATGCAGCGACCACGAGCGCGACGCCCGCCAATACGAGCACGCCGGCGGCGAGCCCCGCGCGCAGCGCGGACTGCCGGCGCAGCAACAGCACGAAACGCACCGCGACGACGAGGATCAGCAACAGCGCGATGACCTGCCCGGTGCGCCCCTGCAGCATCACGAACACGTTGACGAGCGCCAATGCCGCGACGAACGCATAGGCGGCGCGCGACAGCGTCGTGCGGGCCGCCAGCGCGAGATCGGCCGCCTGGTAGAAGAGCAGTGCGCCGAACATGCCGGCGGCGATGTGGTTCTTGAACACCCACGCGCGCGAAAGCGGCAACTGGGTCGCATACGCCGGCCCGATCGAGGTCAACCCGAGATAGTTGGTCGTCGACAGCAGCAGGACCACGCACAGCGTGCCGAACCAGCAGCGCCGCACGATCGGCGCCCAGTTCGAATGACGGAACGCGAGCACGGCGAATGGCAGCAGCAGCAGCTTGTCGTACTTCGCGACCCAGTTCCACGCCTTGTTGTGCGGCGCGACCGTATAGGCGACGCTCGCGGCCAGCGCGGCCAGGATCAGCAACGCCGCGAGCGAAGCCGGATCGGTGACGAACGAGCGCAGGTCACGCCAGAATTCGGGGGAGATCACGAGCGCGGCGGCGAACAGCCCGCAGAACACGTTGGTCAGCGCGGTCGAAACGGGCACCATGCACAGCGCGGCGACGGCGAATGCACGGGCGGCGGTCAGGCGCCGCGTGGCGGGAGTGGAAAACGAAAGCATTGGAACCTGTCGTATGGACGAATGCGGCTCGCGGACATCGCGCCCCGCGCCGCGTATCCCGGCGAGCGATCCGGGACGAACGGCGCAGTATACGCGAAGCACGACAGGTTTCCGCGCGGTTTTCGGGGTCCGATCAGCTGAACGCGCGCTTGATTCGCGAGCGCAACAGCGCGCGCTTGAGGCGACCTGCCACGACCGGCGTATCGAGCGCGATCTGCGTGCCGACCGGCTCGCCGCGATGCAGGTAATAGCGGTCGAACGTCGCCTGGGTCATGCCCCATTTGTTCAGGAACTGGCGACGGCCGTCGTTCTTGACGATCTTGCCGGTGCTCTTTTGCTGGAAGTGGTACACGAGGCTGTCGCCGACGCCGATGAAGATCCGGCAGCCCGCATCCCAGAATTTCATCGAGAAGTCGTTGTCGCTGCTCATGCCCGGCGACAACTCGCTGCTGTAGCCGCCGATGCGGTTCCACCAGTCGCGGTGCACGAGCGTCGGCGGCCACGTCGAGCCGAGCCAGTCCGCGCGCGCGAGCTTCGGCGTCGCGGCGATCAGGGCGGCGGCGTCGAACTGTTCGGCGTCGCGGCCGAAATTGCTGACGACGACGCACGGGTTGCGCGTGTCGACCGGCTCGATCATCGTGCCCGACAGCATGAACAGGTCGGTCGGCATCCGTTCGATGCGGCGCACGAGCGCCGTATCCCAGCCCGGGCAGCAGAACATGTCGTCGTTCATGTAGACGACGTAGTCGCGCGTGGCGCGCGCGGCGGCCAGGTTGACCGCATGGCAGATGCCGATGTTGGCCGGCGACGCGGTGTGCTCGATCCCTTCGTTGCGCACCCAGTCGAGCGTGCCGTCCGAGCCGTCGTTCACGTGCACGATGATCTGATGGTCGTACGCGGAGTGGCGACGCAGGCTGTCGACGACGAGCTTGAGGTACGGCAGGTTGTTCCAGGTCGGAATGATGATGGAGAACATGGCGGTCGGATTCGGTAGTCGTCGTGGCGGGCGGCGCGTGGCGCCGCCGGTCGGACGGGCACGCGCGGCGCGGGCAGGCCCGCATTGTAACGCCGGGCCGGCTGCATGCCAGGCGGGCGCTCAGCGGGCCCGTTCGTGGCCGAGCTTCAGGAAGCGGTAATACACGGTTTCAGCGTTGAACACGGCGATCATGAAACCGGCGCGGCCATCGAGGAAGCCGCGGCGCAGCACGTAGGTGCGCACGAACGCCCACGCGCCGCGGCCGAGCGCCTTGCCGAAGCCGCCGCGCTGGCCGGCCGCGCGGCGCTGGCGCGCGCCGGCCGTCGAATACGCGTCGAGCTTGCGCACGACCGTTTCGAAATCCTCGTACGAGTAGTGCATCAGCTTGCCGGCCAGGCGCTGTGCGGCGGTATCGAATACGAGGCGCTCGTGCACGAGATCGTCCGAGAACCGAGCGGCGCCGCGCCGGAACAGCCGCGGCACCCAGTCCGGATACCAGCCGCTGTGATGGATCCACTGGCCGCAGAAGCTGGACAGCCGGTCGAGCGCATAGACCTGCGCGGCCGGGGCGCGGATTGCGTCGCGGATCGACCGCGCGAGTTCCGGCGTGACGATTTCGTCGGTATCGAGCGACAGGATCCAGTCGGTGCCGAGCGCGTCGACCGCACGATTCTTCTGCGGGCCGAAGCCCGGCCAGTCGCGTTCGACGATCACGCGCGCGCCGTGCGCCTGCGCGATCGCGACGGTATCGTCGGTGCTGCCGCCGTCGATCACGACGACGTCGTCGGCGAACGACAGCGCATCGAGGCACTGCGCGAGCCGCGCGGATGCGTTGAGGGCGATGAGGGCGACGCCGAGGGTGGGTTCTGCCATGAAATCGTCGAAAAGGCGGAGAAAACGGTGAGCGGCAGTATACCCGCGCGCCGGCCGGCGGCCGCTGCGGCCACGGCCGTGCCGGCGGGGGCGGTACGGCTATAATGTTGGGCCTTTTTCGGCACCCGCCGGACGGGGCGAATCCCGGGCAGCCACGCTCCGGGCGCCGCGTCGCGGCTCAAGAAGGATCGCCTTGGAAACCCAGAACACTCTTCGCAAACCGATGGACGGCACCGGTACGTCGCCGATCACGGTTCTCAAACGCCTGTGGCCGTACATCCGGCCGCTCATCGGCATCGTGGTGCTCGCCGTGATGACGATGGGCGTCGTCGCGGCTACCGAGGCCGGGATTCCGGCGCTGCTCAAGCCGCTGCTCGACCACGGCTTCGGCGCGCACGGCAGCGACCGCGCGAAATGGTACGTGCCGATCGCGGTGATCGGCCTCGCGCTCGTGCGCGGCGTGTCGCAGTACACGTCCAACTATCTGCTCAACTACGTATCGAACCGCATCCTGCTGCAACTGCGGCTCGAGATGTTCCAGCGGATGATCCATACCGGCGCGTCGTTCTTCCAGCGCGAAACCGCGAGCACGGTGATCAACGCGATCGTGTTCGAGGTCAACCAGATCCTGTCGGTGCTGACGGGCGTGATGGTCACGCTCGTGCGCGATTCGCTGACGGTGATCTTCCTGCTGGGCTACCTGTTCTACCTGAACTGGCGGCTCACGCTGATCGTCGCGGTGATCCTGCCGGGCATCGGCTGGCTCGTCAGCAAGATCAATCGCCGGCTGCGTCGCCTGAACCGCGAACACCAGACGCTCACCAACGAACTGTCGTACATCGTCGAGGAGACCGTCGGCGGCTACAAGGTCGTCAAGGTGCACAACGGCGAAGCGTACGAGATGGACCGCTTCACGACGATGAGCAAGCGCCTGCGCGGCTACGCGATGCGCATGACGATCTCGGGCGGCCTTGCGCAGCCGCTCACGCAGTTTCTCGCGTCGATCGCGCTCGCGGTCGTGATCACGATCGCGGTCGTGCAGTCGTCGAACGACCAGACGACGGTCGGCGGGTTCGTCGCGTTCGTCACGTCGATGCTGCTCGTGATCTCGCCGCTCAAGCACCTGATCGACGTCAACCAGCCGCTGCAGCGCGGGATGACGGCCGCCGAGCTGATTTTCGGGCTGATCGACGAGCCGGCCGAGCCGCAGGGCGGCGGGCGGCCGCTGTCGCAGGCGCGCGGCGAGATCGAGTTCCGCGCCGTGTCGTTCGACTACGGCGCGGCCGAGCGGCCGACGCTCGACCGCATCTCGTTCAAGGTGGCGCCGGGCGAAATGATCGCGCTGGCCGGCCCGTCCGGCAGCGGCAAGACGACGCTCGTGAACCTGCTGCCGCGCTTCTTCGACCCGACGGGCGGCACGATCCTGGTCGACGGCGTGTCGGTATCCGACTACGACCTCCACGCACTGCGCAGCCAGATGGCGATGGTCAGCCAGGACGTAGTGCTGTTCAACGACACGATCGCCGCGAACGTCGCCTACGGGCAGACGCCCGACCGGGCGCGCGTGCAGGCCGCGCTCGAGGCCGCGAACCTCGCCGACGCGGTCGCCGCGATGCCCGACGGGCTCGACACGCTGGTCGGCGGCAACGGGATGCGGCTGTCCGGCGGCCAGCGCCAGCGGCTCGCGATTGCGCGCGCGATCTACAAGGACGCGCCGATCCTGATCCTCGACGAAGCGACGTCGGCGCTCGATTCCGAGTCGGAGCGCCACGTGCAGGCCGCGCTCGAACGGCTGATGGAAGGTCGTACGACGCTGGTGATCGCGCACCGGCTGTCGACGATCGAGCGCGCGGACCGCATCCTCGTGCTCGAGGCCGGCAAGATCGTCGAAGAGGGCAGCCACGACGAACTGCTGCGCCACGGCGGCCTCTACGCGCATCTGCACCGGATCCAGTATCAGCAGCAGGCGGCGTGACCCAGGGTCATGCGGCCACGCGATGCCGTGTGCTATCTTCATCGGGCAGTCCTGGTCGTTTCTTGTTCGACGTGACACCACGGAGGGAAGGGCAATGAAGAGGATGCACGGCATGATGCTGGCCGCACTGATCGCGGCGGGCTGCGCCGCGACGGCGGCGATGGCGCAGGATCACGGCAACCACGGCAACCACGGCGATCGCGATGACCGCGGCGGCCCCGGCATGCATCGCGGGCATGGTCCGAAACACGTGCCGCCCGGCCACGCGATGCATCGCGACGACGTACCGCCGCGCTGGGCCGACGGGCCGCGCCGCGACTGGCACAAGGGCGACCGGCTGCCGGACGAATTCCGCGATCGTCAGTACGTGGTCGACGACTGGCGCGGCTACCACCTGAGCGCGCCGCCGCGCGGCTATCACTGGGTCGGCGTCGGCGGCGACTACCTGCTCGTGCAGATCGGCTCGGGCATCGTGCTGCGGGTCGGTCCGTAACCACCCGGCCCGTCACCCGTCACCGTCACGCAGCGTTCCGATCGTTCATCCGGCTGCCGGGCGCGTCGCCCGGCGCCGCATCACCTTGCCGCCGCGCGGCCGAACCAGCGCCGCTCGATTCTCGACATCACCCAGCACACGCCGAGCGCGCACACCGTGCCGAGCGTCACTTCGCCGAGCCGGATCAGCGGAACGTCCCACAGCGGGCCGTTGCCCGGGAACAGCAGCACGATCGTCGCGGTCACGCCGCCGAGCCGTGCCGCGCTGCCGATGTTCAGGCACCAGCAGCAGACGATCACGACCGCGACCGTGATCGCGTACGCGACGAGGCGATCGCCGCCCAGCGCCGCACCGGCGAAACCGAGTACGCCGCCGACCATCGCGCCGATGAACTGGTCGCGCGACAGCGACATCGTGTCCGAGTAGTTGTGCTGCGTGACCGCGATCGCGGTGATCGCCGCCCATACGGCCTGCTCGGTATGCATCGCGCGGCCGATCGCATACGCAAGGCACGCGCCGCACACCGCCTGCAGCGCCATCAGTCCGCCTTGCGCGAGCCGCTCGCTGAATGACAGCCCCTTGAACAGATCGAAGATCGACTGCTGGATCTGCTGACGGGCTTCGTTGAGTGTCCTGATCGTATCCATCGTGCGTCGGTCAAGAAGCGGGTAGCGGCGGTGCGCCGCCGTCAATGCGCCTGTTCGGGCGACGCGGCCGCCGGTTCGTCGGCCGTCGCGTCGCCGTTCCCGACGCGCGTTTCGGGCATCACGAGCCACACCAGCAGCACCGCGAGCGCGCCGGCGGCCGCGAGCCCGAAGAAGCTGACCGCGTTGCCGAAGTGATCGGCGACGTAGCCGGCCACCGCGGTGCTGAGCGTCGCGCCGATCCCGGCCGCGAGCCCGAACAGCCCGATACACAGGTTGTAGCGGCCCTTGCCGCCCGCGACGTCGGCCGCGATCAGCGGCAGCATCACGCCGAACACGGCCGCGCTGATGCCGTCGAGCATCTGCACCGGCACGAGCAGGTACGGACTGCTGACGCCGGCGAACAGCAGCGCGCGCACCGGCAGCGCGGAGAAGCCGAGCAGCAGGATCGGCCGGCGCCCCCAGCGCTGCGCGGAGCGGCCGACCCATGGCGACAGCATCGCGACGATCGCCTGCGGCACGATGATGCACGCGGCGATCACGAGCTGCACGTTCTCGCCCATCCCGGCCGTGACTTCGCCGGCCGCGAGGTTCAGCATCGCGGCGTTCGACAGATGGAACAGCACGACGCAGGCCGCGAAGATCAGCATCCGGCGATCGCGCAGCAGTTCGAGCAGCGTTTCGCGCTCGCCGGCTTCGTCGACGTCGTCAGGCTTCGACGACTGCGGAATCACCTGGTGCGTCGGCTGGATCATCGCGAGCGCGAACAGCGCGGGCAGCGCCAGCACGGCGGTCAGCCAGAACACCGCGCGCGCGGAGAAGTATTCGCCGGTCAGCCCCATCAGGCCGGCCGCGACCGCGCTGCCGATCGACGCCCAGCGCGCGTTGCGGCCGAGCCGGTCGCCGAGGTCGGCGCGGCCGACGAGCGAGAACGAGATCGCCGCCATCGCCGGCACCAGCATGCAGCTGGCAAAACCGTGGAACACCTCGGCGGCGATCACCGGCACGATCGTCGGGCTCGACGCGAGCAGCACCGCGGACAGGATGATGGCCGCGATCGCCCACGCGGCCGCGCCTTTCTTGTTTTTCAGCGCATCGACGGCGGCGCCGCCCGGCACCTGGCTGACCATCGCGCTGATCGTGCCGATCGACAGCACCATGCCGATCTCGCCCTGCGTCCACTTGTGCGACGCGAGGTAGGACGCGATGAACGGACCGAACCCGGTTTGAACGTTTGCAACGAAAAAGTTGAGCCAGTCGAGGGCCCGGAGACTGCGAACGCTGACGGAATGCTTGATCGTCATCGGGTGGCACTCGCAGACGAAGCCGGCGCCGCCGGGGCAACGGGCGGGAAGACGGCGACGATCGGTTTGTCGGCCGCGTACGGCGGCGACGCCTTGATCTGCGCGTCGTTCAGGTCGAGTTGCGCGCGCAGCGCCTTGTCGCGCGTGACGAAGCGCAGCGCGCCCCAGCTCGCGGCGATCGAACGCCGGTCGGTATTGACGAGCCCGCCGAGGTCGAGCACGACGGCCTGCGGCTGGGCGCCGCGGTCGATCAGCACGTCGACGATCCGGCCGATCTTCGTGCCGTTCGGGCGCTCGACGTCGCTGTCGAGCATCGGCAGGCGCGTCGCCGGCGACGCCGCGGCCGAGCCGGACAGCGGCACGGCCTTCGGCCGCGCGGCCGGCGGCAGGTCGCCCGACGGCACGTCGAGCACGATCGGCTCCTGCTTGCCGCCCGGCGTGAAGCGGAACACGTTCCACGGGAAGATGACCTTGCGGTCGCCGATGCCCATGAAGCCCTGCAGATTGACGATCATCTCGCGCGGCTTGCCGCTCGCGTCGACCACCATGTCGACCGCGCGGCCGACCACCTTGCCGTTGCGGCGCGCGACCTCGCTGTCGAGCAGCGCATGGATCTGGGTACGGTCGAGCGGGCGCGTCGCGACGATCGGCGGGGGCGGAGGCGGCGGCGGGGTCGGCGATTCGGGGCGCTGCACGGGCTTCGGCCGAGCGACCTCGCGGTGCGGCTTCTTCGGCGCTTCCGGCGTCTCCGGTTGCGTCGGCGCGGGCACGGGCGGCATCGTCAGCGGCTCGCCGGCTGTCTCCTCGACCGGCTCGACGAGCGCCTCGCTGATCGGTGCGGGCGGGTTCTGGACCGGCAGCAGTCCGCAGCCGGACAGCAGCGCGGCGGCGGCGAGAATCAGGAAGACCGTCGACGACGGCAACGACTTGCGGGATGCGGGAAACGGGAGTCCGCCGCTCATTGACACTCACTCCATGGGTCGGGGGCGGCCCGAGGGCACGCGGCTGGCGATGGATGGCGGGTGCGGGCGGCGCACCACGCGAGGTGAGAGTTTAACGTGTCTTGCTTTCAGGTCCGATTTCGATGGCGGGTTGCAGGCCGGCCGTCGGGAAAAGGAAGGGATCGAAGGCCGGCCGGCGGTCCGGCGGCGGCGCCGGATCGTCGACAACGACGCGGGCGCCGCCGGTGCGTCGGCTCGGCGAGCCGAGCCGACGCCCGCGGACAGCGACTTCAGCGTCGCAACGCCCGCCGCGATCATGACCATTCGGAAAAGCGACGCCAGCGTGGCCGGCCGTCGTGGCGGGACGGCGCGAGCGCCGTCTTAAGCCGCGTGAAATCCCGAAATCAGGCGTCCGGATACCATGCGTCGGTGAATTCGCTGACCTTGACGTCGGTCAGTTCCGGGCGGGCGGCCAGCCACCCGCGCACGCGTTCGCGGTCGGCGTCGGTCGTCGTGCCGCGCGGCGCGCCGGAGATCACGTACGCGCCGATGCCTTCGTCCGCGGACGCGACGGTCAGCAGCCCGTTCGCTTCGACGAAGTCGATGAACGCATCGATCAACTGGCCGCGCTCGAGGTCGGTCATGTCGTTGCGGTAATGCGCGGTGGCGTTGAACGCGAGTTCCTGGAATTCGCCGATGTGGAGTTTCTTGCGTTGGCGGCGGTTGTGGCCTTGGCTCATGGTGTGTGGTGAATGCGAAAAGGGTCAATGAAAGGGCGGCGGCGGGGCCGGCGCGGCATGCGCGAACAGCCCGGACGCCGCATCGGGGCACCGCCCGGCAATGCTGGCGGCGGATGGGCGAAAGGTTACATCAGCACGATGTCGTACTGCTCCTGGCTCAGGTTCGATTCCACTTGCAGCGACACCGGCTTGCCGATGAAATCGATCAGCATCGCCAGATGCTGCGACTCCTCGTCGAGGAACAGGTCGATCACCTGCTGCGCGGCGATCACGCGGAACTCGCGCGGGTTGAACTGCCGCGATTCGCGCAGGATCTCGCGCAGGATGTCGTAGCACACGGTGCGCGACGTCTTCACCTGGCCCTTGCCCTGGCAGGTCGGGCACGGTTCGCACAGCACGTGCGCGAGCGATTCGCGCGTGCGCTTGCGCGTCATCTCGACGAGCCCGAGCTGCGAGAAGCCGTTGACCGTCACGCGGGTGCGGTCGCGCGACAGCGCCTTCTTCAGCTCGGACAGCACCGCGTCGCGATGCTCGGCGTTCTCCATGTCGATGAAGTCGATGATGATGATGCCGCCGAGGTTGCGCAGCCGCAGTTGCCGCGCGATCGTGTGCGCGGCCTCGAGGTTGGTCTTGAAGATCGTGTCGTCGAAGTTGCGCGCGCCGACGTAGCCGCCCGTGTTCACGTCGATCGTCGTCATCGCCTCCGTCTGGTCGATCATCAGGTAACCGCCCGACTTCAGGTCGACGCGGCGCGACAGCGCGCGCTGGATCTCCGTCTCGATGTTGTACAGATCGAAGAGCGGCCGCTCGCCCGTGTAGTGATGCAGCTTCGGGCTCACGGCTGGCGTGAACTCGCCCGCGAATTCCGCGAGACGCGTGTACGTCTCGCGCGAATCGACCTGGATGCGCGTCGTGTCGTCGTTCGCGAAATCGCGCAGCACGCGCTGCGCGAGATCGAGATCCTGGTACAGCAGGCTCGTCGCCGGCAGCCGCTGCGCTTGCGCGACGATCGTCGCCCACGTCTTGCGCAGGTACGTGACGTCGCCGGCCAGCTCCTCGGAGGTCGCATCCTCGGCGATCGTGCGTACGATGTAGCCGCCTTTCTCGTCCGGCGGGATCACGGCCGTCAGGCGCGCGCGCACGGCCTCGCGCTCGGCCTCGCTCTCGATCTTCTGCGAGATCCCGATGTGCGGTTCCTGTGGCAGATACACGAGCGTGCGGCCCGCGATGCTGACTTGCGTCGACAGCCGCGCGCCCTTCGTGCCGATCGGATCCTTGATCACCTGGACCATCAGTGTCTGGCCTTCGAACACGATCTTCTCGATCGGCTGGTGCGGCGCGCCCGACTGCGGCTCGCCGGCGAGGCGCGGATGCCAGATGTCGGCGACGTGCAGGAACGCCGCGCGCTCGAGGCCGATGTCGATGAACGCCGACTGCATGCCGGGCAGCACGCGCACGACCTTGCCCAGATAGATGTTGCCGACCCGCCCGCGCGACAGCGTGCGCTCGACGTGAAGCTCCTGCACCGCGCCTTGCTGGACGAGTGCGACCCGCGTTTCCTGGGGCGTGAGGTTGATCAGGATTTCTTCGTTCATGGTGGGATTCAGAAGGCGAGGCGCGCGGTGCGCAGCAACGCGGCAGTCTCAAAAAGGGGCAGACCCATGATACCCGAATGGGAACCGTCGATTCGCTCGATGAATTCAGCGGCGCGCCCCTGGATCGCATACGCGCCCGCCTTGCCGAACGGCTCGCCGGTTTCGACGTAGCGCGCGAAGGCGTCGCGCGGGGCAGCCGCAAAGCGCACCGACGAGCGCGACAGCGCGGGCTGCAGCAGTTCGCCGTCGGCGCCGATCACGGCAACCGCGGTGAGCACCTCGTGTTCGCGGCCCGCGAGGCGGGTCAGCATCGCGAGCGCATCGTCGGCGTCGGCCGGCTTGCCGAGGATCGCGCCGTCGATCGTCACGGTGGTGTCGGCGACGAGCACCGGCGCGGCCGGCTTGCCGCTCGCGACGAGGCGCGCCCGCGCGGCCTCGGCCTTCGCGACGGTCACGCGCCGCACGTAAGCGTCGGCGGCTTCGCCGGGAAGCTCGGCTTCGAGCGCCTCGGCGTCCTCGTCGGGGCGCGGCAGCAGCAGCTCGAAGCGTACGCCGATCTGCCGCAGCAGCTCCTGGCGGCGCGGGCTTTGCGAAGCGAGGTAGAGCGTCTGGAAAAGCGGGGTCGGGGAAAGTGCGGGGGGCGTGCTGGACGGCATGGTGTCGTTATCTCGTTGAGCGCGCGCGGCGCGCGTCTCGAGGACGGCACGTCATGCGCGGTGGTAGGGGTGATTCTGCGTGATGCTCCACGCCCGGTAAAGCTGTTCGGCGAGCAGCACGCGCACCATGCCGTGCGGCAGCGTCATGCTCGAGATGCGCAGCAGCACGTCGGCGCGCGCTTTCAGCTCCGGATCGAGCCCGTCGGCGCCGCCGATCACGAACGCGACGTCGCGGCCGTCCTGCTGCCAGCCGGGCAGCGCCTGCGCGAGCTGCATCGTGGTCCAGTCGCGGCCGCGCTCGTCGAGCGCGACGAGCCGCGCGCCCTTCGGCAGCGCGGCCTCGATCTTCTGCCGTTCGGCCGCCATCACGCTGTCGGCGCTGCGGCCGCCCGAACGCAGTTCAGGCTTGATTTCGCGCAACTCGATGCGCAGCTCGGGCGGCATCCGCTTCGTGTATTCGTCGAAGCCGGATGCGATCCAGCCCGGCATCTTGTGGCCGACCGCGAGGATGAAAAGCTTCATCGGGGAGACGCGCCGCGACTCAGCGGCGGCGGGCGGCCGTCTTGCGCGCCGGGCGGGCGGACGCTTCTTCCTCTTCCTCGTCGTCTTCGCTCGCCGTCGCGAAGCCGTTGCCCTTGCCGCCGCCGAGCTTCATCCGCACGGGCTTGTCGCCCCAGATTTCCTCGAGGTTGTAGTACTGGCGCAGCGCCGGTTGCAGGATGTGCACGACCGCGTCGCCGCAGTCGACCAGCACCCATTCGCCGGTGTCCTCGCCTTCGGAGCTGACGACGTCGCCGCCGGCTTCCTTGACCTTGTCACGCACGTTCGACGCGAGGGCCTTGGTCTGGCGGTTGGAAGTGCCCGAGGCGACGACCACGCGGTCGAACAGTTCGGTCAGGTGGCTGGTGTTGAACACCTTGATGTCTTGCGCCTTGACGTCTTCGAGGGCGTCGACGATCACGCGCTGCAGTTTGCGAATATCCATGGGTTCAGGAATGGTAGAGGCGATGTTGAAGAATATAGGCCCATACGGCGGCCGGCACATGTTCGGCCGACGCGTCGGGCATTTGCGCATGGCGTGCGATGCATTCGCGCAGGTGCGCGCGGATGTCGGTCGCGGCGATGTCGAACGAAAGGGTCGTATCGATCAGCAGGCGGCCTGCCGGCGTCGCCTTCAGCACGTCGGCGCCGGCCTGCCGCGCGGCGATTTCCCGCGCGACGTCCGGCGGCGCCGCGCCGAGCTCGAAGCCCGGGCGCGTCGACACGCCGATGTGCGCGTAGTCGAACAGCGTGCGCCAGTCGCGCCACGTATCGAGGCGCACGAGCTGGTCGGCGCCGATCAGCAGCGACAGCGACGCATCCGGGCCGATCCGCTCGCGCCAGCGCGCGAGCGTCTCGACGGTGTAGGTCGGGCCGGTGTGCTCGATCTCGTCGGTGGCGACGGTCACGGTCACGCCCGGCACGGACAGCGTGCCGGCGGCCGCACGCGTCATCGCGAGCCGGTGCTCGGCGGCCGACACGTCGCGTTTCTGGTACGGCTGTCCGGCGGGCAGCAACACGAGCTCGGTCAGGTCGAGCAGTTCGGCGAACCGGCGCGCGAGTGCGAGATGGCCGTCGTGGATCGGGTCGAAGGTGCCGCCCAGCAAGCCGATACGGCGCGGCAGCGGGGCGGGGCGGGTGGTGGTGTCCAGAGAAACGCGTCCTTTCGTTGGGGCAGCGGGGCGGGCGGGTTCAGACCCAGTCGCGCGGCACGAGGAAGTCGCTATACAGGCGCGCTTCCGGCGAGCCCGGCTCGGGCTGCCAGTTGTAGCGCCAGTTCGCGACCGGCGGCATCGACATCAGGATCGACTCGGTCCGGCCGCCGCTTTGCAGCCCGAACAGCGTGCCGCGGTCGAACACGAGGTTGAATTCGACGTAGCGGCCGCGCCGGTAGGCCTGGAAGTCGCGCTCGCGCTCGCCGTACGGCAACTCGGCGCGGCGCTCGACGATCGGCAGGTACGCGTGCAGGAACGCATCGCCGACGCTTTGCATCAGGTCAAACGAGCGTTCGAAACCGGGCTCCGAGAAATCGTCGAAGAAGATCCCGCCGATGCCGCGCGTTTCGTTGCGGTGCTTCAGGAAGAAATATTCGTCGCACCATTGCTTGAAGCGCGGGTAGAGCTCGAGGCCGAACGGGTCGAGCGCATCCTTGCAGGTCTGGTGGAAATGCCGCGCATCGTCCTCGAAACCGTAAACCGGTGTCAGATCCATGCCGCCGCCGAACCAGAACACGGGCGCCTCGCCCGGTTTCGTCGCGATCAGCATCCGCACGTTCATGTGCACGGTCGGGCAGTACGGATTGCGCGGGTGCAGCACGAGCGACACGCCGAGCGCCTCGAAGCCGCGGCCCGCGAGCTGCGGGCGCGCCGCGCTCGCCGACGGCGGCAGCGCGTCGCCCGCGACGTCGGAAAAGCCGATTCCCGCGCGTTCGAACACGCGGCCGCCTTCGAGAATCCGCGTGCAGCCGCCGCCGCGCAGGCGTTCGGCCGGCCCGCGCTGCCACGTGTCGGTCGCGAGCGGCGTGCCGTCGAGCGCGCCGAGCGCGTCGGCGATCCGTGTCTGCAGGCCCTGGAGGTACGTGCGCACGCGCGCCACGTCGTAGGTCGAATCGGTCATGTCTGGACTGGCTGCCCCCGCCTGACGCGGGGGCCGTAAAAAAAGCGTCTGCCGGGCATTCTATCGAACCCCGGCAGAGGGGCCGCCGCCGCGAGCGCGCGGGGCGGCGACGGCGACGTCACGCGCTCTTGCGGTTGAGCGCGCGAAAGCCGATGTCGCGGCGGTACTGCATGCCTTCGAAGTTGATCTGGTTGATCGTGTCGTATGCATGCTGCTGCGCTTCGCGCACCGAATCGGCGAGGCCGACCACGCACAGCACGCGGCCGCCGGACGTCACGAGCTTGTCGCCGTCGGCGAGCGTCGTGCCCGCATGGAACGTCACGGCCTGTTCGGTTTCGGCCGGGATGCCGTTGATGCGGTCGCCCTTGCGCGGCGCGTCCGGGTAGCCGTGCGCGGCCAGCACGACGCCCAGCGCGGTACGGCGATCCCAGTCGAGCTCGACGGTGTCGAGCGTGCCCGCGATCGCCTGCTCGACGACCTTCGAGAAATCGCTCTTCAGGCGCGCCATGATCGGCTGCGTTTCCGGGTCGCCCATCCGGCAGTTGAACTCGAGCGTGCGCGGATTGCCGTCCTTGTCGATCATCAGGCCCGCGTACAGGAAGCCCGTGAAGCGGATGCCGTCCTTCTCCATCCCGCGCACGGTCGGCATGATGATCTCGCGCATCACGCGTGCGTGCATCTGCGGCGTGACGATCGGCGCGGGCGAATACGCGCCCATGCCGCCGGTGTTCGGGCCGCGATCCTCGTCGAGCAGGCGCTTGTGGTCCTGGCTCGAAGCCAGCGCCAGCGCGTGCTTGCCGTCGACCATCACGATGAAGCTGGCTTCCTCGCCATCGAGGAATTCCTCGATCACGACGCGCGCGCCGGCATCGCCGAGCTTGTTGCCCGACAGCATCATGTCGACCGCCGCATGCGCTTCTTCCAGCGTCATCGCGACGACGACGCCCTTGCCGGCCGCGAGGCCGTCGGCCTTCACGACGATCGGCGCGCCCTTCGCGTCGATGTACGCATGGGCGGCGGCCGCGTCGGCGAAGGTTTCGTAGTCGGCGGTCGGGATGCCGTGGCGCTTCATGAACGCCTTCGCGAAATCCTTCGAGCTTTCGAGCTGCGCGGCTTCGCGGGTCGGGCCGAATACCTTCAGGCCGCGTGCGCGGAACAGGTTGACGATGCCGGCCGCGAGCGGCGCTTCCGGCCCGACGAGCGTGAACGCGACGCCTTCGCGTTCCGCGAAATCGGCGAGTTCGTCGAGCGCCGTGATGTCGACGTTCTTCAGACGCTCGTCCTGCGCCGTGCCGCCATTGCCGGGCGCGACGTAGACCATCTGGACGCGCGGCGACTGCGCGAGCTTCCACGCCAGCGCATGTTCGCGGCCGCCGGAACCGACGACGAGTAGTTTCATGGGATTCCCCGCAGACTAGAAAACAGGGCGGCCGGCACGCTCAGGCGCGCCGGCCGCGGAATCGGTCGGGCCGCCGCCGCGACAGGTGCGCGGCGGCCGGCATCTCATTCCTCGACGATGACGGCGTTCGTGTACACGTCCTGCACGTCGTCGAGGTTCTCGAGCGCGTCCAGCAGCTTCTGCATCTTCGCCGCGTCGTCGCCGGTGAATTCGACTTCGTTCTGCGGCTTCATCGTCACTTCGGCGAGTTCGGCCTTGAAGCCCGCGGCTTCGAGCGCGTCCTTCACGGCCGAGAATGCCTGCCAGTCGCACAGCACTTCGATCGAGCCGTCGTCGTTCGTGTTGACGTCGTTCGCGCCGGCTTCGAGCGCGGCTTCCATCAGCGCGTCTTCCGACGTGCCGGGCGCGAACAGGAACTGGCCGACGTGATCGAACATGAACGCGACCGAGCCGTCGGTGCCCATGTTGCCGCCGAACTTCGAGAATGCGTGGCGCACTTCCGCGACCGTGCGCGTGCGGTTGTCGGTCAGCGTGTCGACGATGATCGCCGCGCCGCCGATGCCGTAGCCTTCGTAACGGATCTCTTCGTAGTTCGCGCCGTCCGCGCCGCCGACGCCGCGATCGATCGCGCGCTTGACGTTGTCCTTCGGCATGTTCGCGTCGGCCGCCTTGTCGACCGCGAGACGCAGGCGCGGGTTCGAGTTGACGTCGCCGCCGCCGAGGCGCGCCGCCACCTGGATTTCCTTGATCAGGCGGGTCCAGATCTTGCCGCGCTTCGCGTCGGCCGCTGCCTTCTTATGCTTGATGTTGGCCCATTTCGAATGACCAGCCATACCTTTCTCCGTGCCCGGGCGCGCGGCGCGGGCGATTGTTTCAGTGTGTCGTTGAATCGGCGGCCGTGTCGGCGGGCATGAAGCCGCGGGGCCGCGCGTGTCGAGTGGAGCGTGATTTTATCACGCGGCGACCGCCGGTTCGGGGCCGCCGCGCATGGCCGAACGGCCAGGGCGGCCGTCGCGGCGCGCCGGGCCGCGCGGCACGGCGGCGCCGGACGCCTGGTGCGGTCAGTTCTTGGTGCCGAACAGGCGGTCGCCGGCGTCGCCCAGGCCCGGCACGATGTACGCGTGCTCGTTCAGGTGCGAGTCGAGCGACGCGACGAACAGCTTCACGTCGGGGTGCGCGTCCTGGAACACCTGCACGCCCTCGGGCGCGGCGACGAGCGCGACGAACATGATGTTCGCGGCCGGCACGTTGCGGCGCTTGAGCACGTCGACCGCGTGCACGGCCGAATAGCCGGTCGCGACCATCGGGTCGCACAGGATGAAGATGCGGTCTTCCAGGTCCGGCAGGCGCACCAGGTATTCGACCGGGCGATGGTCGTCGGCGCGGTACACGCCGATGTGGCCGACGCGCGCGGACGGCACCAGGTCAAGCAGGCCGTCCGACATCCCGATGCCCGCGCGCAGCACGGGCACGATCGCGAGCTTCTTGCCGGCGATCACCGGTGCGTCGACCGCCACCAGCGGGGTTTCGACCCGCTTGGTCGTGATCGGCAGATTGCGGGTGATCTCATAGCCCATCAGCAGCGTGATCTCGCGCAGCAGTTCGCGGAACGTGCGCGTGGACGTGTCCTTGTCGCGCATGTGCGTGAGCTTGTGCTGGATCAGCGGGTGATCGGTGATGAAGAGGTTCGGGAAACGGCTGTCCTGTTTCATGACGGGGTGCCTTGACGGCAAAAGGGGATCGGGGGCGGCGGCGGGTGTGGGCCGGCCGTCGCTCATGGCCGCAATTTTACCAAGGCGCGCCGCGCGATCCGGATATTATCGACGTCTCACGACAATCCGCGTGCCGCGCCCGCCCGTTCGCCCGTTTGCCTGCCGGCCGGCGGCAACGGGGAGCCGCGTCGGCACGCGCGCCACCAGGGAAGCGAAGATGGATCTCGGCATCGAAGGAAAGACCGCGCTCGTGTGCGCGGCCAGCAAGGGCCTCGGGCGCGGCTGCGCGGAAGCGCTGGCCGCCGAGGGCGTGAACCTCGTGATCGTCGCGCGCACGCGCGACACGCTGGAGGAAACCGCGGAAGAGATCCGCGCCGGCGCGAACGTGTCGGTCACGGCGGTCGCGTGCGACATCACGACGCCGGACGGCCGCGCGGCCGCGCTCGCCGCGTGCCCGCAGCCGGACATTCTCGTGACGAATGCCGGCGGCCCGCCGCCCGGCGACTTCCGCGATTTCTCCCACGACGACTGGATCCGCGCGCTCGACGCGAACATGCTGACGCCGATCGAGCTGATCCGCGCGACCATCGACGGGATGATCGCGCGCGGCTTCGGCCGGATCGTCAACATCACGAGTTCGGCGGTGAAGGCGCCGATCGACGTGCTGGCGTTGTCGAACGGCGCGCGCTCGGGGCTGACCGGCTTCGTCGCGGGGCTGTCGCGCAAGGTCGCGGGGCAGGGCGTGACGATCAACAACCTGCTGCCGGGGCTGTTCGATACCGACCGGATCGCGACGACGCTCGCCGCGTCGGCGAAGGCGCAGGGCGTGACGGTCGACGAGATGCGCGCGCGCCGCACGAAGGACATCCCGGCCGGGCGCCTCGGCACGCGTGCCGAATTCGGCGCGGCCTGCGCGTTCCTGTGCAGCGTGCACGCGGGCTACATCACCGGGCAGAACTGGCTGCTCGACGGCGGCGCGTATCCGGGCACGTTCTGACCCGCGCTTTTCGATTCACGACGACGACAACCGAACGACGAAGGAACTGGAGATGAGCAAACCCCGTATCGCACTGATCGCGCATGACGCGAAGAAGGACGAGATCGTCGCGCTCGCGGGTCAGTTTCGCGAGACGCTCGCGCAATGCCGGCTGGTCGCGACGGGCACGACGGGCGGCCGCATCGCGGCCGCGCACGGGCTCGAGGTCGAGCGCAAGCTGTCGGGGCCGCTCGGCGGCGACCTGCAGATCGGCGCGGAACTGGCCGACGGCCGCGTCGACCTCGTCGTGTTCCTGCGCGACCCGATGACCGCGCAGCCGCACGACCCCGACATCACCGCGCTGGTGCGCGCGTGCGACGTGCACGACGTGCCGGTCGCGACCAACGTCGCGACCGCGCGGATGCTGCTCGACGATCTGGCGAGGAGCATGCAGGACGTGTGCTGACGAGCTGTTCTGGAGTGCTCCGCATTAACGGTCGGGTTCTGTCTGAAAGGGTGCCGTATCCGATCGGCGGTTGTGCCGCGTGCTTCGCTGTCGTGCGAGCCGGTCGGTGCGTTGTCACGCAACGACCGGCTCGGTGCTTCAGCGCGCCGCGCCTGTCGGCACAGCGTGTTGGCGCGATCACGCGACAGGCAATCGAGCGGACGAGCGCGCTTGCGCGTTCGTCGAAGCCGTCGCGGGACAGGTCACGGCGCCGGCCAACGCGCGGACCTCGCGCGATAGCGCCTGGACTATGGCGAACTGCTCGTTCCGGCGAACGATAGAAGGGATTCAACTCCTTGAAGCAGTTCGGGCAAGAAGGACTGATCCAGTCCACAATGCCCCGTAATGCACGCGCCGTCGGGAGGAGTTGGCTGAAAGCGCCAGTCGCCCACGATTGCGCCTCGATCAAGTGTTCGCAATGTCAGCTCAAACCCCGGCTCAACGCCTGTTAACTCCGCTCGTTGCCCGGCTTGAAGCTGCATTTGAACAGATCGAATCTGTTGCCGAAATTGTCGCAACTCGTCGGGCATGACACTCCATTGCCCTTCCGCCTGGATACCCGGTACCGTCAATTGGATTCGTACATCGATCCATTCAAGATACGGCCCTCCCGGTTCGTCGCGTCGCGCAGCAACGGGCTCCATCTGAAGTCGAAAGTCATTTGTGTCGATGATCAGCATGGGTTCAACGCTAAAAACGCAACCTTCCGAGACGTGATGAACAATTGCCCACCTAGCCGTTCGTTTCGTTCCGGTGAGAGGCAATGTCCGGTATTTCAGGCGCTGCTAACGGCACGGGTATTTTTGTCGCAAGACGTATGTGACCAGGACTGCCGCATTCGCCTTCAGCGCATCTCTTGGCCGTTTCCCGAGATCGTGGAGCACTTCCGAATCGATTTCCCCCGGTTTGACACGCCCGTTGTCGCACCAGTCCTTGCCTTCGGTCGCATCGGCGACGCCCGCCAGATACCCGGCCATCGCGTGGCGCTCGGCGCCGCCATACGGCGTGTTGTCGAAACGGCTCAGGCCGTCGAGCAAACGGACGCCGTCCGCACGCGGTACCGGGGCCGCGGTTGCGCTGCCGATACTTGCGGACAACGACGCGAAAACAAACACGTTCCGGGCAAGAGCGAGCTTCATGGCGTGGACTGGGCGAATTGGGCAGCAGGCAAATTAGCACGGTCGTCATCTCGTAAACGACCTTGGCGACAACCGGTTTCCCGCCCGATCGACGTCGGCATTCGCCGGTGCGGGAAAAGCGCGTCGACGCCGCGCGGCAGATCCTTTGCGCGCGGGGCGCGAGGCGAGAAATGACCGACCGGCCGGGTCCGGCCATCGCGGCGCGAGCGACGTGACGTCAACGTTACGAAGTGTGCCGAACATCATCGACTGCGCAAGCGGGGGAAACGAACGGCAGCGACCGGTCTCATACCGCGCCGTTTTCCGCACGCGCGGCTCATGCGATCCGTTTTCCGCGAAAACCCTACCGATATGAAGGATTTGCGACGACGCGCTGCACGACCGCGCACGACGCGCGAGAATCGTCCGCCATGACCCGCGTTCACACGCATCGCCGTTGGGACGACGTCGATGCATTCGCCGAACCGGATTTCCAGATTCCAGACAAACGAGGAGCGAAACGATGCCGAAAGCAATCCGATACGACCAGCCGGGCGGCCCGGACGTGATGAAGTGGGTCGACGTCGATGTCGGCGCGCCGAAGGCGGGCGAAGTCCGCATCCGGCAGCACGCGGTCGGGCTCAACTACATCGACGTGTATTTCCGCACCGGCCTGTATCCGCAGCCGTTGCCCGGCGGCCTCGGGATGGAGGCGGCGGGCGAGGTGACGGCCGTCGGCGACGGCGTGACCGCGTTCAAGGCGGGCGACCGCGTCGCCTATGTCGGGCAGCCGCCCGGCGCATACGCGCAAGAACGCGCGATGCCGGCCGAGCGGCTCGTGAAGCTGCCTGACGGAATCAGCTACGACGACGCGGCGTCGGTGATGCTGCAGGGGCTGACCGCCCACTACCTGCTGCGCCGCACGTACCCGGTGAAGGCCGGCGACACGATCCTGATCCACGCGGCGGCCGGCGGCGTCGGCCTGCTCGTGTGCCAGTGGGCGAAGGCGCTCGGCGCGACCGTGATCGGCACGGTCGGCTCCGACGAGAAGGCCGAACTCGCGAAGGCGCACGGTTGCGATCATCCGATCGTCTATACGCGTGAGAACTTCACGCAGCGCGTGAAGGAGATCACGAGCGGCGCGGGCGTACCGGTCGTCTACGATTCGATCGGCAAGGACACCTACGTCGGTTCGCTCGACTGCCTCGCGCCGCTCGGCTACTTCGTCAGCTTCGGCAACGCGTCGGGCCCGCTGCCGCCGATCGACTCGAAGGAGTTCTCGTCGCGCGGCTCGCTGTTCTTCACGCGGCCGACGCTGTTCTCGTACATCGCGAAGCGCGCCGATCTCGAAGCCGCGGCCGCCGAGCTGTTCGACGTGATCCTGTCGGGCAAGGTGAAGACCAGCATCAACCAGCGCTATCCGCTCGCCGAAGTCGGCCGCGCGCATGCCGATCTGGAAGCACGCAAGACCACCGGTTCGACGATCCTCGTTCCCTGATCCGCTCCCGCGTGCCGGCGCCGCGCCGGTACGCGCCTGTCGCGGGCGGCGCCGCCGCGCCGTCCGTCCCGCCTCGATTCGCTCCGGTCCCGCCCCGCGCGTTTACGCGTTTTTTATACCCGCCCCGACAGCTTTGACCCGCCCTTTACGCGCGTTCCCATAAGGTTCTAGTCGTCCGATTTCGACGACGGAGAACATAAAAATGGATGGGGTTTTCATCGGCGCACTGGTGCTCTTCACCGCGCTGATCCTCGGTTTGCTTGCCGGCTGCGACAAGCTCGTGCAATACGGTCGCGGGGGGCGCGCATGACCTGGATGCTTTGGCTGGCGGGCGCCTCGACGGCCCTGCTGTTCGCGTATCTCGTCTTTGCGCTGCTGCGCGCGGAGGACATCGAATGAACGCGAACAACCTGTTGCAGACGCTGCTGTTCATCGTCGTGCTGCTGGCGGCGGCCGTGCCGGTCGCGCGCTACCTGAGCGCCGTGATGGACGGCAGTTCGCGGGTCGTGCGCGTGTTCGCGCCGCTCGAACGCGTGCTGTACCGCATCGCCGGCGTCGATGCGGGCACGGAAATGAACTGGAAGCAGTACACGATCGCGACGATCGCGTTCAACGCGCTCGGCGTGCTGTTTCTTTACGCGCTGCTGCGCCTGCAGGGCTTCCTGCCCGGCAACCCGCAGCAGTTCGGCGCGATGACGCCCGATGGTGCGTTCAACACGGCCGTCAGCTTCGTCGCCAACACGAACTGGCAGGACTACGCGCCCGAGCAGACCGTCAGCTATCTGTCGCAGATGCTCGGCCTGACCGTGCAGAACTTCCTGTCGGCGGCGACCGGCATCGTCGTCGTGATCGCGCTGATCCGCGGCTTCGCGCGCCACACCGCGCAGACGATCGGGAACTTCTGGGTCGACCTCACGCGCGTGACGCTGTACGTGCTCGTGCCGATGGCGGCGCTCGTCGCCGCGCTGCTGATGAGCCAGGGTGTGCTGCAGAACATGAAGGCGTACCAGGACGTGCCGGTGTTGCAGGCGAGCACCTACGCGGCGCCGAAGCTCGACGCGCAGGGCAACCCGGTGAAGGACGACAAGGGCAACCCGGTCACGGTGACGACGCCGCTCACGAAGCAGACGCTCGCGATGGGCCCGGTTGCCTCGCAGGAAGCGATCAAGATGCTCGGCACCAACGGCGGCGGCTTCTTCAACGCCAACTCCGCGCACCCGTTCGAGAACCCGACGCCGTTCGCGAACTTTCTGCAGATCTTCTCGATCCTGATCATCCCGGCCGCGCTGTGTCTCGTGTTCGGCCGCATGATCGGCGACCGCCGGCAGGGCGTCGCGGTGCTCGCGGCGATGACGGTCGCGTTCGTCATCGCGATCGGCGTCGAGGTGAGCGCCGAGCAGGCCGGCAACCCGACGCTCGCCGCGCTGCGCGTCGACCAGTCGGCCGGTGCGCTGCAGCCGGGCGGCAACATGGAAGGCAAGGAAACGCGCTTCGGGATCGCGCAGACCGGCATCTTCACGGTCGCGACCACGGCCGCGTCGTGCGGCGCGGTCGACGCGATGCACGATTCGCTGACCCCGCTCGGCGGCCTCGTGCCGATGCTGCTGATGCAGCTCGGCGAGGTGGTCTACGGCGGGGTCGGCTCGGGCCTCTACGGGATGCTCGTGTTCGCGCTGCTCGCGGTGTTCGTCGCCGGCCTGATGATCGGCCGCACGCCGGAATACGTCGGCAAGAAGATCGAGTCGTACGAGATGAAGATGGTGTCGATCGTCGTGCTGCTCACGCCGCTGCTCGTGCTGGTCGGCACGTCGATCGCCGTGCTCGCCGACGCGGGCAAGGCCGGCATCGCGAACCCCGGCCCGCACGGCTTCTCGGAAATCCTCTATGCGTTCAGCTCCGCCGCGAACAACAACGGCAGCGCGTTCGCGGGCCTGACGGTCGGCACGCCGTTCTACAACTGGATGACCGCGATCGCGATGTGGTTCGGCCGTTTCGGCACGATCGTGCCGGTGCTGGCGATCGCAGGTTCCCTCGCCGCGAAGAAGCGCATCGCGGTGACGAGCGGCACGCTGCCGACCCACGGCCCGCTGTTCGTCGTGCTGCTGCTCGGCACGGTGATGCTGGTGGGCGCGCTGACGTACGTGCCGGCGCTCGCGCTGGGCCCGGGCGTCGAGCACCTGATGATGTGGCTGGGCGCGTGATCCACCCGTGACGCGCCCGCATGGCGACACATAAAAGACTGAAGAGCTTGAAGAGATCGCAATGACTCAACATTCCGCAACACGGTCCATGTTCGATCCGGCGCTGCTGCGCCCGGCGATCGTGGATTCGTTCAAGAAACTCACGCCGCGCACGCAGTTCCGCAACCCGGTGATGTTCTGCGTGTACGTCGGCAGCATCCTGACCACGATCCTGTGGATCGCGGCGCTCGCCGGCCAGGCCGAGGCGCCCGCGGGCTTCATCCTCGCGATCGCGCTGTGGCTGTGGTTCACGGTGCTGTTCGCGAACTTCGCCGAAGCGCTCGCCGAAGGGCGCTCGAAGGCGCAGGCCGCGTCGCTGCGCAGCGCGAAGAAGGACGTGATGGCGAAGAAGCTGAACGAGCCGCATCCGAAGTCGCCGATCCGCATCACGACCGCGTCCGACCTGCGCAAAGGCGACGTCGTGCTGGTCGAGACCGGCGACGTGATCCCGGCCGACGGCGAGGTCGTCGACGGCGTCGCGTCGGTCGACGAGTCGGCGATCACCGGCGAATCCGCGCCGGTGATCCGCGAATCGGGCGGCGACTTCTCGTCGGTGACGGGCGGCACGCGCGTGCTGTCCGACTGGATCGTCGTCAAGGTCACCGCGAACCCCGGCGAGGCGTTCCTCGACCGGATGATCGCGATGGTCGAAGGCGCGAAGCGCAAGAAAACGCCGAACGAGGTCGCGCTGACGATCCTGCTCGTCGCATTGACGATCGTGATGCTGCTCGCGACCGCGACGCTGCTGCCGTTCTCGATGTTCTCGGTCGAAGCGATGAAGGCCGGCCACGTGGTGACGATCACCGCGCTCGTCGCGCTGCTCGTGTGCCTGATCCCGACGACGATCGGCGGCTTGCTGTCCGCGATCGGCGTGGCCGGGATGAGCCGGATGATGCAGGCGAACGTGATCGCGACGTCGGGCCGCGCGGTGGAAGCGGCCGGCGACGTCGACGTGCTGCTGCTCGACAAGACCGGCACGATCACGCTCGGCAACCGCCAGGCGTCCGCGTTCGTGCCGGCGCCGGGCGTGACCGAGGAAGCGCTGGCCGATGCCGCGCAATTGTCGTCGCTCGCCGACGAAACGCCGGAAGGCCGCAGCATCGTCGTGCTCGCGAAGGAGCGCTTCAACATTCGCCAGCGCGACATGGCGCAACTGCACGCGACGTTCCTCGGCTTTTCCGCGCAGACGCGGATGAGCGGCGTCGACCTGCCGGGTCGCGAGATCCGCAAGGGCGCGGCCGACGCGATCCGCCGCTACGTCGAGATGCACGGCAGCCGCTTCCCGGAAGAAGTGCGCCGCGCGGTGGACGACGTCGCGCGCCGCGGCAGCACGCCGCTCGTCGTGGCCGACCTGCAGGACGGGGTGGCGCGCGTGCTCGGCGTGATCGAGCTGAAGGACATCGTGAAGGGCGGCATCAAGGAGCGCTTCGCGGAGCTGCGCAAGATGGGCATCAAGACCGTGATGGTGACGGGCGACAACCGGCTGACGGCCGCGGCGATCGCGGCGGAAGCGGGCGTCGACGATTTCCTCGCGGAAGCGACGCCGGAAACCAAGCTCGCGACGATTCGCGAGCATCAGGCGGCCGGGCGTCTCGTCGCGATGACGGGCGACGGCACCAACGACGCGCCGGCGCTCGCGCAGGCCGACGTCGCAGTGGCCATGAACACGGGTACGCAGGCGGCGAAGGAGGCCGGCAACATGGTCGACCTCGACTCGAACCCGACGAAGCTGATCGAGATCGTCGAGATCGGCAAGCAGATGCTGATGACGCGCGGCTCGCTGACGACGTTCTCGATCGCGAACGACATCGCGAAGTACTTCGCGATCATCCCGGCCGCGTTCGTGACGACCTACCCGCAACTGCGCGTGCTCGACATCATGCACCTGACGTCGCCGGCGTCCGCGATCCTGTCCGCGGTGATCTTCAACGCGCTGATCATCGTCGCGCTGATTCCGCTCGCGCTGAAGGGCGTGACCTACCGGCCGCTCGGCGCCGCGTCGCTCTTGCGGCGCAACCTGCTGGTCTACGGCCTGGGCGGCGTGCTGCTGCCGTTCCCGTTCATCAAGCTGATCGACATGACGCTCGCCGCGCTCGGCTGGGCCTGAGCCCGCCGCACTTGAAGGAACCATCATGAAATCGTTGATTCGCCCGCTCGTCGTGCTGTTCGTCATCCTGACCGCCGTGACGGGGCTCGCTTACCCGGCCGTGATGACCGTGTTCGGTCAGGCCGTGTTTCCGTCGCAGGCCAACGGCAGCCTGATCGAGCAGAACGGCAAGGTCGTCGGCTCCGCGCTGATCGGCCAGCCGTTCGACGCGCCGAAGTATTTCTGGGGCCGGCTGTCGGCCACCGCGCCGATGCCGTACAACGCGGCCGGCTCCGGCGGCTCGAACCTCGGCCCGCTGAACCCGTCGCTCGCCGATCAGGTGAAGGCGCGCATCGCCGCGCTGCGCGATGCGGGCACCGACCTGTCGAAGCCGGTGCCGGTCGACCTCGTGACGGCGTCGGCGAGCGGCCTCGATCCGGAGATCACGCCGGCCGCCGCCGCGTACCAGGTCGAGCGCGTCGCGAAGGCGCGCAATCTGGCGCCGGACGCGGTCGCGCAACTCGTCGCCGCGAACACGACGGGCCGCCAGTTCGGCGTGCTCGGCGAGCCGCGCGTGAACGTGCTGAAGCTGAACCTCGCGCTCGACGCGGCGCAGGCCGCGCACTGATCGGTCGCGCGGGCTGACCGGCATCCGGCGCGGCCTGAACCGTGCCGGATGCGCTTTTCCCGACGGCGCGCGCGCCGTCTTTGCCTTTTGCGGCGATTTGGAACCACAATGCTCGTACCCGCGCGCATCCGGGCGCTCCGCTTTCCTCACGCATGAATCGTCCCGATCCCGACCAACTCCTCGACAAGCTGCAGCGAGACGAAGAAAAGCAGCGGCGCGGCCAGCTCAAGATCTTCTTCGGCGCGTCCGCCGGCGTCGGCAAGACCTACGCGATGCTGCAGGCCGCGCGTCAGCGCGTGCAGGAAGGCGTCGACGTCGTCGTCGGCATCGTCGAGACCCACGGCCGCGCCGAGACGGCCGCGCTGCTCGACGGCCTCGACGTGCTGCCGTCCGCCCGCATCGACTATCGCGGCCGCACGCTCGCCGAATTCGATCTCGACGGCGCGCTCGCGCGGGCGCCGCAACTGATCCTCGTCGACGAGCTCGCGCATTCGAACGTGCAGGGCGCGCGGCACCTGAAGCGCTGGCAGGACGTCTACGAGCTGCTCGACGCGGGCATCGACGTATATACGACCGTCAACGTCCAGCACCTCGAAAGCCTGAACGACGTGGTCGGCGCGATCACCGGCATCCGCGTGTGGGAGACCGTGCCCGATCGCGTGTTCGACGCGGCCGACGAAGTCACGCTCGTCGACCTGCCGGCCGAGGAACTGCTCGAGCGGATGCGCGACGGCAAGGTCTATCTCGCGCAGCAGGCCGAGCGCGCGGTGCGCAACTTCTTCCGCAAGGGCAACCTGATCGCGCTGCGCGAGCTGGCGCTGCGGCGCACGGCCGATCGCGTCGACGCGCAGATGCGCGAGTACCGCGCCGACCGTTCGATCCAGCGCATCTGGCAGGCGCGCGAGCGGCTGCTCGTGTGCGTCGGCCCGGGCGCCGAGGCGCCGACGCTCGTGCGTGCGGCCGCGCGCCTCGCCGCGAGCCTGAAGGCCGACTGGATCGCCGTGTACGTCGAGACGCCGCGCCTGCAGCGGCTGCCCGACGCGCGGCGGCAGCGCACGCTCGACGCGCTGAAGCTCGCGGCCGAGCTCGGCGCGGAGACGGCCACGCTCGCCGGCGCCGACGCGGTCGCCGCGCTGATCGGCTATGCGAAGGTCCGCAACGTGTCGAAGCTCGTCGCGGGCGGCTCGCCGAAGGTCGGGCTCGCGCGCCGCTTCGCGCGGCCGTTCGGCGAGCAACTGGCGGAACGCGCGGGCGACGTCGACCTGATGCTGATTCGCGCGTCCGCGAGCGACGAGGCGCGCGCCGCGCCGCTCGACGCGCGGGCGCGCGACTGGCGCGATGCGTTCGCGCAGTTCGGCACGCACCGCTCGCCGCCGCGCCACTACGCGTATGCGGCCGCGATCTGCGCGGCGATCACCGTCGTCGCGAGCGTCGTGTCCGCGCGGCTCGACCTCACGAACCTCGTGATGCTGTACCTGCTCGGCGTGGTGTTCTCGGCCGTCCGGCTCGGGCGCGGCCCGGGCGTGCTGCAGTCGTTCCTGTCGGTGGCCGCGTTCGATTTCTTCTTCGTGCCGCCGCGCATGTCGTTCTCGGTCAGCGACACGCAATACCTGCTGACCTTCTTCGGGATGCTGCTGACGTCGCTCGTGATCAGCCACCTGACGTCGACGCTCACGCGCCAGGCGAGCGTCGCGCAGCGCCGCGAGCGCCGCACCGGCGCGATCTACGCGATGGCGCGCGAGCTCGGCGCGGCGCTGACGACCGAGCAGATCGTCGAAATCGGCAGCCGCCACGTCGGCGAGGTGTTCCGCGCGCGCGTCGCGATCCTGCTGCCCGACAGTGCCGACCAGGTGCGCCAGAAGATCGAGGAGCCCGATGCGGCCGTCACGCTGACGGGCGCGGAGCTCGACAGCGACGTCGGCCAGTGGGTGTACGACCAACAGAAGCCGGCCGGGCGCGGCACCGATACCTTGCCGGCGACGGCCGCGCTGTACCTGCCGCTGAAGGCGCCGATGCGCACGCGCGGCGTGCTTGCGGTCGCATCGCGCGAGCCGCGCGAACTCGAGGTGCCCGAGCAGCAGCGGATGCTCGACGCATTCGCCGCGCAGATCGCGCTCGCGCTGGAGCGCGTGCACTACGTCGAGATCGCGCGCGACGCGCTCGTCAACATGGAATCCGAGCGGCTTCGCAACTCGCTGCTGTCGGCGATCTCGCACGACCTGCGCACGCCGCTCACGACGATCGTCGGCTTCTCGTCGATGCTCGCGAACGGGCGCGCGGCCGCGCAGGCCGGCGACGGCGCGGCGGCCGCGCGCCTCGCGCAGCGCGAGGGCGAGCTCGTCGACGCGATTCACGACGAGGCGCTGCGCATGACGGGCATCGTCACGAACCTGCTCGACATGGCGCGGCTGCAGGCCGGCAGCCTGCAGCTCAAGCGCCAGTGGTCGCTGCTCGAGGAAACCGTCGGCGCCGCGCTTGCCGCCTGCCGGCGCGTGCTCGCGCGCCATCCCGTGCGCGTCGCGTTGCCGGCCGACCTGCCGTTGCTGCAGATGGACGCGGTGCTGATGGAGCGGCTGTTCACCAACCTGTTCGAGAACGCGGCGAAGTACACGCCGCCCGATACGTCGCTCGACATCGGCGCGGAGCGCGTGACCGACGACGGGAGCCCGTTCGTGCGCGTGCACGTCGACGATCACGGCCCGGGCCTTCCGGCCGGCATGGAGGCGCGGATCTTCGACAAGTTCACGCGCGGCGAGAAGGAATCGGCGACGCCGGGCATCGGGCTCGGCCTCGCGATCTGCCGTGCGATCGTCGAGGCGCACGGCGGTAAAATCGGCGCACTCAACCGCACCGCGCCCGACGGCCGCGTGACGGGCGCGCGCTTCTGGTTCACGCTGCCGGTCGACACGCCGCCGGCCGCACCGGCCGTGCCCGACGACGAATCCGACCTGCCGGACGCATCGCCCCCATCCGAGTCATTGCCCGACCATGAGTGAACCCACCCTGACCGTCGTCCTGATCGAGGACGAAAAGCAGATCCGCCGCTTCGTGCGCGCCGCGCTCGAAGAGGAGGACATCGCGGTGTTCGAAGCCGAGACGGGCAAGCAGGGGTTGATCGACGCGGCGACGCGCAAGCCCGACCTCGTGATCGTCGACCTCGGGCTACCGGACACCGACGGCCTCGACGTGATCCGCGAGCTGCGCGGCTGGTCCGAGGTGCCGGTGATCGTGCTGTCGGCCCGCACGCAGGAAGAGGAGAAGGTCGCGGCGCTCGATGCGGGCGCCGACGATTACCTGACCAAGCCGTTCGGCGTGTCCGAACTGCGCGCGCGGATTCGCGCGCAACTGCGCCGGCGCAACCAGGGCGGCGCGAACGAGTCGCCGAAGGTGACCTTCGGCGCCGTGAGCGTCGATCTCGCGCTGCGCCAGGTGTGGCGCGACGACGCGATCGTGCACCTGACGCCGCTCGAATACCGGCTGCTCGCGACGCTCGTGCGCCACGCGGGGCGCGTGCTCACGCATCGCCAGCTGCTGCGCGACGTGTGGGGGCCGTCGCACGTCGAGAGCCATCACTACCTGCGCATCTACATGGCGCACCTGCGCCAGAAGCTCGAGGCCGATCCCGCGCAGCCCGAGCACATCGTCACCGAGACGGGCGTCGGCTACCGGCTCGTCGGCGCCGTGTGACGGGCGGTGCGGGGCCGCGCGCCGGCAGGGTTGCGCCGGCGCGACAGTTTCGCGACCGCGGCCGGCCTTGCACACCGGCCGCGCAATCCCCGCTATCCTGACCGTTCCCCGAACGAAAACGAGGAGCGTGCAATGTCCGTCCGTCTGGTCGTCATCTGTGCGCTGGCGCTGGCTGCGCCCGGCGCGTTCGCCCAGCCGCTGCCGCCCGGGCAGCAGCCGCCCGCGCGGGCGGCGCTGGCCAATCCCGCGTCGGTCAACTGCGAGAAGCTCGGCGGTCGCCATGTGATCCGTAACCTGTCGAGCGGGCAGGTCGGCATGTGCGTGTTCAAGGACGGCCGCGTGTGCGAGGAGTGGGCGCTGTACCGCGACGACCGCTGCGTCGGCGGGGGCGCGCCCAAGCGCGTGGCGAACTGACCGCGCGGCCCGCTGCGCCCCCGCACCGGCCGCCGGCAGGCCTGTAAGCCGCTTGTTATACTCGGCGCCGCCCGGGGACGACCCCGGGTCATTCGCTTTAACGGGGACGGCCCCATCCGATACGGAGTACGTCGAGATGGCGTGGGTATGGTTGTTGATCGCCGGTTTGCTGGAAGTGGCCTGGGCGGCCGGCTTGAAATCGTCGGACGGCTTCACGAAGCTCGGTCCGTCGGTGTTCACGATCGTGACGGCGCTGGCCAGCTTCGGGCTGCTCGCGGTCGCGATGCGCCAGTTGCCGCTCGGCACCGCGTACGCGGTGTGGACGGGCATCGGCGCGGTCGGCGCGTTCGTGTTCGGCATCGTGATGATGGGCGAGGCGCTGACCGCCGCGCGCGTCGCGAGCGCGGCGCTGATCGTCGCGGGGCTGGTCGGCCTGAAGCTGTCGTCGGCCGCCTGACGACGGTATCCCGGGCGCGCGTGCGCCCGGGCGCCGCGCCGCCTCGCGCAATTGCGCCGGTTGCCCGGCCAGCCTGTCTATAATGGAACGTATTCGGGCCTGAATACCGTCGTGCCTGTCGCGGCACGCGGTGCCGGTCGCCACGCGCCGCGCGGCCAGTCTGTCCGACCCGATGCGGTCAATCGGCAAAACGCACGGAAAGTGCAAGGAGAGGGCCATGATCGAAGCCATTTCCCTCGGCGCGGGGCTCGCGTGGGCGAGCGGCCTGCGCCTGTACCTGACGGTGCTGATCGCCGGCGTGCTGGCGCGGTTCGGCTGGCTCCATCTGCCCGACACGCTGGCCGTGCTGATGTCGCCGTGGGTCATCGGCGCCGCTGCCGTGCTCGCCGTGACCGAATTCCTTGCCGACAAGATCCCCGCGTTCGACTCGCTGTGGGATGCCGTGCATACCTTCATTCGCATTCCGGCCGGCGCCGTGCTCGCGGCCGGCGCGCTCGGCCATGCCGATCCGACCATGCTGGCGGTCGCGGGGCTGGCCGGCGGCTCGCTCGCCGGCGCCGCGCACGTGGCGAAGGCCGGCACGCGTGCGCTGATCAACCTGTCTCCCGAACCGATTTCGAACTGGTTCGCGTCGTCGACCGAGGACGGTCTCGTGGTCGGCGGGCTCGCGCTCGCCTTCTTCGTTCCACTCGCGTTCCTCGTGCTGCTTGCCGCGTTCATCGCGGCGTCGGCGTGGGCGCTGCCGCGCCTGTGGCGCGGCGTGTCCGGCGGCTTCCGCGGAATGGCGAACCACATGGTGTCGCGGCTCAATTCGATCGGAGGGAAACGCGATTGAAGGGGCCGCAACACGCGGCGCAGCCGCCGGCCGGGCCCTCCGGCCATGACGGGCGCGTGCATGGCGGCCGCTTCGGCCTGCGCGACCTGATCCACCAGGCTGCCCGGATGACCGCGCGCGACTGGCGCGCGGGCGAACTGACGCTGCTGGTCCTCGCACTGGTGCTCGCGGTCGCGGCGCTGACGAGCGTCGGCTTTCTCGCCGACCGCCTGCGCCAGGGGCTCGAGCGCGACGCGCGCCAGATGCTCGGCGCCGATTTCGTCGTGCGCGCCGATCGTCCCGTCGATCCGTCGTTCGACCGGCAGGCCCGCGCGCTCGGTCTGCGTACCGCGACGACCGCCATCTTCCCGAGCATGATCGCGTCCGCCGCGGGCGGGCAGGCCGCCGATGCGGCGCCGTCGCGCCTTGCGGCCGTGAAGGCCGTGTCGCCCGGCTATCCGCTGCGCGGCGCGGTCGAGATCCTGCCGGCCGGCGCGGCCGTCGCGCACAAGGCGGCCGCGATTCCCGCGCCCGGCACCGTTTGGGCCGATCCGGCGCTGCTCGACGCGCTGCACCTGAAGGCGGGCGATACGGTGCGCGTCGGGCTGCGCACGTTCACGGTCGCCGCGGCGATCACCCGCGAGCTCGATCGCGGCTTTTCGTTCGTCAATTTTTCGCCGCGGCTGATGATGCGCGCGGACGAACTCGCCGCGACCGGGCTCACGGGCTACGGCAGCCGCGTCACGTACCGGCTGCTGGTCGCCGGCGACGCACCGGCCGTCGCGCGCTTCGAGTCGTATGCGCATGCGCGCGTCGACGGCGGGAAGCTGCGCGGCGTCGGGCTCGAATCGTTGCGGGAAGGGCAGCCGCAGGTGCGGCAGACGCTGGATCGCGCACGTCATTTCCTGACGCTCGTCGCGTTGCTGACCGCGCTGCTCGCGGCGGTCGCGATCGCGATGGCCGCGCAGCGCTACATGCGGCGCCATCTCGACGGATGCGCGACGATGCGCTGCCTCGGCGTGAGCCGCCGCACGCTCGGCGCGCTGTTCGCGCTCGAATTCGCGGGCGTCGGCATCGTGTCGGGCGCCGCGGGCGCGGTGCTCGGCTATGGCGGGCACTGGGCGTTGCTGGCCGCGCTCGGCAGCCTGATCGACGTCGTGCTGCCGCCGCCGACCTTGTGGCCGGCGCTGATCGGCATGGGCGCGGCGCTCGTGCTGTTGCTCGGTTTCGCGCTGCCGCCGCTCGTGCCGCTCACGCGCGTGCCGCCGGTGCGCGTGCTGCGGCGCGAGTGGGGCGACGCGTCGCGCACCGCATGGGCCGCGTATGCGGTCGGCGTCGTGCTGTTCGCGGCGCTGCTGATCGTGGCCGCCGGCAACCTGAAGCTCGGCCTGATCGTCGCGGGCGGCTTTGCCGGCGCGCTGGTCGGGTTCGCGCTGATCGCCCGGCTCGTGCTGTTCGCCGCCGCGCGCGCGGTGCGTAACGCGCGCGTGGCCGCGGGCGTCGGCTGGCGTTACGCGCTGGCGTCGCTGCACCGGCGCGGCACGGCCAGCGCGCTGCAGATCACCGCGCTTGCGCTCGGCCTGATGTGCCTGCTGCTGATCGCGATCACGCGCAACGACCTCGTGGCGGGCTGGCGGCAGTCGACGCCGCCCGATGCGCCGAATCAGTTCCTGATCGACATCCAGCCCGACCAGCGCGCCGATGTCGCCGCCTATCTGGCCGCGCACGGCGTGCGCGACGCGGTGCCCGCGCCGATGGTGCGCGGCCGCCTCGTCGCGATCAACGGCAAGCCGGTGAATCCGGACGCGTACCCGTCCGAAGAGGCGCGCCGGCTCGTCGATCGCGAATTCAACCTGTCGTACACGACCGAATTGCCGTCCGACAACCGGATCGTCGAAGGCGACTGGTTCGGCACCGCGGCCACGCCGCAGATCTCGATCGAAGCCGGCCTCGCGAAGACGCTGAACGTGAAACCGGGCGACACGCTGCGCTTCGACGTGACGGGGCTGACGGTCGACGCACCGATCACGAGCGTGCGCAAGCTCGACTGGGGCTCGTTCCGCGTCAACTTCTTCGTGCTGATGCCGCCGCCGGTGCTGAAGGATTTCCCGGCTGTCTACCTGACGAGCTTCCATCTGCCCGCATCGAATGCCGCGCTGCTCGATCCGTTGATCGCGCGTTACCCGAACCTGACCGCGATCGACGTCGCGCCGATCCTCGCGCAGTTGCAGCGCATGATGCTGCAGGTGGTCGGCGCGGTGCAGTTCCTGTTCGCGTTCACGCTCGCGGCGGGCGTGCTGGTGCTGTACACGGCGCTTGCCGGCTCGCGCGACGAGCGCGTGCGCGAGGCCGCGCTGCTGCGCGCGCTCGGCGCGTCGCGCGCGCAGGTCAATGCGGTGCAGCGCGCCGAATTCGTCGTGGTCGGCACGTTGGCCGGCGCACTCGCGTCGGCGGGCGCGATCGCGGTCGGCTGGGTGCTCGCGTCGCGCGTATTCGACTTCCAGCTCGCCGTCGATCCATGGCTCGTGCCGGCCGGCGTCGCGGCCGGTGTCGTCTGCGCGGCTGCGGCCGGCTGGCTGAGCCTGCATAATGTGTTGCGGCGCCCCGCGCTGCAGTCGCTGCGCGACGCCTGAGCGTCGCCCGCGGCCCCGAAGATTCCGTTTTCCGACTATCCGTATGACCGATGTGAATGACGACGCGCCGTCGCAACCGACGGCGTTCGAGCTCGTGGGCGGCGAAGCCCGCGTGCGCGAAATGGTGGACCGCTTCTACGACCTGATGGACCTCGAGCCCGAGTTCGCGCAGATTCGCGCGCTGCACCCGCCGTCGCTCGATGGGTCGCGCGACAAGCTGTTCTGGTTCCTGTGCGGCTGGCTCGGCGGCCCCGACCACTACATCGGCCGGTTCGGCCATCCGCGGCTGCGCGCGCGGCACCTGCCGTTCCCGATCGCATCGGTCGAGCGCGACCAGTGGCTGCGCTGCATGGCGTGGGCGATGGAGGACGTCGGGCTGGCGGAGCCGCTGCGCGAGCGGCTCATGCACTCGTTCTACGACACGGCGGACTGGATGCGCAACCGGCCCGGTTGATCGACCGGTACGCCGCTGCCCGCGCGCGGGACGATCTGCGTCTGGGCGCCCGTGCGGCCCGGCGCGACACTGGCCGTTTCCCCCATCGATTCGAGGCTCGCCCGATGACGACACAAGCGCTGTTTCGCGAAGACGCGTACCTCACGCAATGCGAGGCGATCGTCCAGGCCGTCGGCGACGACGGCATCCGGCTCGACCGCACGGTGTTCTATCCGCTCGGCGGCGGCCAGGCCGGCGACGCCGGTACGCTCACGCTGCCCGACGGCAGCACGATCGCGATCGCCGACACGCGCAAGGCGAAGTTCGACGGCGCGACGCCCGACGACGCCGTCCATGTGCCGGCACCGGGCCAGGCGGCGAGCGTCGCGACGCTCGCTCCCGGCACGCGCGTGGTCGCGCAGATCGACTGGCTGCGCCGCTACCGGCACATGCGCCTGCATACGGCCGCGCATCTGATGTGCGCGGTGCTGCCGTACGCGGTCGACGGCTGCAGCGTGACGGCCGACTACGTGCGGCTCGATTTCGCGACGTCCGAGTCGATCGACCGCGACGACGTCGAGCGGCGCCTCGCGGGCTTCGTCGCCGGTGCGCATCCGGTCACGACCGAATGGATCACCGACGACGAGATGGCCCAACGGCCCGAACTCGTGCGCACGATGAGCGTGAAGCCGCCGATGGGCCTCGGCCGCGTGCGGCTGCTGCGCATCGAAAACGTCGACTTGCAGCCGTGCGGCGGCACGCACGTGCGCAACACGTCCGAAATCGGCGGCCTGCGGGTCGCGAAACTGGAAAAGAAGAGCGCGCGCACACGGCGCCTCGTACTGGAGTTTGCATGACGATCGATACCGGGAAAGCGGGCGCGGCAGCGCTCGATCCGCAGGCACGGGAGATTCTCGATTTCTGGTTCGGCGAGCCGGGCTCGGCCGAATTCGGGCAGAACCGCAAGATCTGGTTCAACGGCGGCGCGGCGTTCGACGACGTGCTGCGCACGCGTTACGGCGCGCTGCTCGACGCCGCGTGCGACGGCGCCTGCGATCACTGGGCCGATTCGCCGTCGGGCGCGCTGGCGTTGATCGTCGTGCTCGACCAGTTCTCGCGCAACATCCATCGCGGCACGCCGCGCGCGTTTGCCGCCGATCCGAAGGCGCTCGCGCTCGCCCGCCGCGTCGTCGCGGCCGGCTGGGACGCGCGGTTGCCGAGCGGGCATCACCGTGCGTTCGCATATCTGCCGTTCGAGCACGACGAGTCGCTCGAGAGCCAGCGCGAGGCCGTGCGCCTGTGCGCGGGCATCCGCGACGAGGCCGGGTGCGAGAGCTATCACCGCTTCGCGTTGCTGCATGCGGCCGTCGTCGAGCGCTTCGGCCGCTTTCCGCACCGGAACGCGATTCTCGGTCGCGCGTCGACCGACGAGGAAACGGCGTTTCTGCGGGAGCCCGGCTCGTCGTTTTGATGATTCGGAGGTTGGCGGGATGAGGAGAGGGCGCGGCGAACCCTGGGACGCATGCGGGTTCGTGCCGGCGCCGGTGTCGCAAAAGGCTGCGCACCGGCCGGACGGCTGAGCGCGGCGCGCGCCGAAGAGGAAAGTGAAGGCGGGCAGGACGGCGCATCGCGCCGCCCTGTGTCACTGCGGATGCTGTTCGGGCGTGCGCACGTAGACGCGCAGCAGCTCCTCGTTGTCGCCCGGGCGGGCGCCGGCCCAGAACAGCTTCCATTCATTGCCGGGCGCCGGATCGACGGCCCGCACGCCCTGCACGATCATCCACGTGCAGCGCGTCGTCTTCGCGTCGTCGATCGGCGTGTGCTGGATGCCGGAGAAGTAGTACAGCATCGGCGCTTCCGATTCGCCGAGCCCGTGCAGGCTCGCCATGCAGTCGCCGTCGTTCCATTCGAGCGCGAGATGCGCGTTCAGGTCGTCGAACACCGAGCGGTAGCTCTTCGCGACGTCGAGCCACGGCAGCAGCAGCGTATAGACGAGCCCCCACGCGACGAGCGCGCCGGCGCCCCACGACAGCGCGCCGCGCCACAGGCCCGTCGTGCGCAGCTTCGGCAGCAGCGTCAGCCAGCCGACCGTCAGCGCGAGCGCGCCGGTCACGAGCGCGGGCTGGATCGGCATCGTCCAGTCGAGCGGCAGCCAGCGGCCGAGCAGCGCGAGATCGGCGCGCGACGCGGCCGGATCGGCCATCACCGCCCAGATCGCCCATGCCAGCGCGACGACCGTGCCGAACAGGATGCGGCTCAGGTAGTCCCACGCGAAATGCACGCGGCGCGGCAGGCGGTCGATCGCCTGCGCGGCGACCAGCGCGAGCGGCGCGAAGAACGGCAGGATGTAAAGCTGGCGCGACGTCGCGGACACTTGCAGCACGACGAGCCCGATGCCGGCGAACAGCACGGGCAGCGCGATGCGCGGCGCACGCCAGTCGCGCCATGCGCCGCGCGCGAGCGCGACGATCGCGAGCGGTGCGACCGGGAAGCCGACCAGCAGGAACGCGCGCAGGATGAACAACGGCTTGTCGTTTTCCGCGCCGAGTTCGGGGACGGAGAAACCGAAGAAGCGCCCGACGTTGTTGTCCCAGAACCACGTCATGAACAGCGTTTCCGAGCGCAGGAACAGCGCGGTCGGCCAGATCAGCGCGAACGGCGCGAACACGAGCGCGGCGACGCCGAGCGCGCGCGCGAACGCGCGGGTGCGACAGGCCGGGTAGAGCGCCAGCGTGCAGACGAGCGTGGCCGCGAACACGAGCGGGACGAACAGCCCTTTCGCCATCAGCGCGATGCCGACGCCCGCGCCGAAGAGCGGCGCGGCCCAGCGGCCGGCCGGATGCGGCGGCAGCCCGTGCCGCATCTGCTGCGCGCGCGCGACGTGCTGCATCACGAGTTCGAGCAGCCCGCAGAATCCCATCGCCGTGCCGGCAAACAGCGCGACGTCCGTCATCATGTCGTGCACGTGCTTGATGACGACGAGCGTGCTCGCGCTCAGCACGACCGGGCCGAGCACGCGCAGGTCGAACCACGTGTCCGACCGGCTGGCCACGCGCGCCGCGCGCGCGATGAAGCCGAACGCGAGCGCGGCGAACAGGGCGCTCGCCAGGCGTGCCGCGTCGTGCAGCGGCATCACGCGCTGCAGCAGCCACGCGAGGCTGGTCGCGACCCATGCGTAGAGCGGCGGCTTTTCCATGAACGGCAGGCCGGCATTGGTCGGCACGACGAAGTCGCCGGTCTCGAGCATGTGCTGGATGATGCCGAACGTGTAGGTTTCATCCTGTTTCCACGGATCGTGCCCGAGCACGCCGGGCAGCGTGTACGCGCACACCAGGGCGGCGACGAACAGCCACGCGCGCCAGCCGAGCGGCAGCGAACGCTCGCGTGGGGGGCTGATCGCGGCGGTCGAGGCGGCGACGGGCGTGCCGGCGGCGTCCAGCGTCGCGATGGCGTCGGTATCGGCGGTCGAGCGGGTGTGCGCGGCCGAGGCGGGCACGGGCGTGCGTCGCCGGCCGGGCGCTGCGGTTCCAGGCATGGAAAAGATCTCGGGTCGAGTCGAGCCGGTCCGGCGACATGGGCTGGACCGATTAGCGGCTACATTCGGGTAACGGACAGCGTGTTCGGGACACCTGTCTGGATGTCCGCTAGTAGAGCACGGAATTGTTACGAATGTTTACTGAAACTGTCACGGAATTGTGGAGATTTGTGGCGCCGTGACGAAGGGGCGTTTGTGACCGCCGTATTGTTGCGCCGCGCGTCAGCTCAGCGGCCGCCGCCGACGTCGAGCAGCGCGCCCGTCGTGTAGGACGCCGCATCGCCGAGCAGCCAGACGATCGCCTCGGCGATCTCCTGCGCTTCGCCGGCGCGGCCGAGCGGCGTCTGCGCGCCGAGGCGGGCCGCACGGCCCGGCTGGCCGCCGCTGGCGTGAATGTCGGTCTCGATCAGGCCGGGGCGCACCGCGTTGACGCGTACGCCGTGCGGGCCCAGTTCCTTGGCCAGGCCGATCGTCAGCGAATCGACCGCGCCTTTCGAGCCCGCGTAGTCGACGTACTCGTTCGGCGAGCCGAGCCGCGACGCGATCGACGACACGTTGACGATCGCGCCGCCGCGCCCGCCGCGGTCGGTGGACAGCCGGCGCGCGGCTTCGCGGGCGCACAGGTACGCGCCGAGCACGTTGGTATCGAACATCCGCCGCAGCCGGTCGACCGGCATGTCGGCGAGCGGCATCGACGGCGCGACGATGCCCGCATTGTTGACGAGCGCGTCGAGCCGCCCGAACGCCTCCGCGACGGTATCGAACATCGCGACGACGTCCGCCTCGTTCGCGACATCGCCCGCGACGATGCACGCGCGGCCGCCCGCGTCGCGCACGGCCTGCGCGGTCAGTTCGGCGGCCGCCGCGTCGCGCGCGTAGTTGATGCCGACGTCCCAGCCGCGCTCGGCGGCGAGCACGGCGGTCGCGCGGCCGATGCCGCGGCTCGCGCCGGTGATGAGGACGGCCTTGCGGTCGGACGGTGCGGTCATCGCGTGCGGTTTCCGGTGAAGGTTACTTCGCTGTGTCAGGCGCCCACTTGTCGCGGGCGGGCGGCTGGTAGCGGCGCAGCCGCTCGATCAGCGCGACGGGCTCCGATTCGACGCACAGTGCGTCGAAATAGGCCGGCCGCATGAAGCCTTCGTCGACCGTATGGCGCAGCAGCGCGATCAGCGGATCGTAGAACGAATCGATGTTGTAGAGCGCGACGGGCTTGCGGTGATAGCCGAGCTGCGCCCACGTGTAGACCTCGAAGAGCTCCTCGAGCGTGCCGGCGCCGCCGGGCATCGCGACGAACGCGTCGGAGAGGTCGGCCATCATTTTCTTGCGATGATGCATGTCGGGCACGACGTGCAGCTCCGACAGCCCCGTATGGCCGACTTCCTTGTCGACGAGCAGCTCGGGGATCACGCCGACCGCACGGCCGCCGGCCGCCATCACTTCGTCGGCGATCACACCCATCAGGCCGACGCGCCCGCCGCCGTATACGAGCGTGAGACCTGCGCCGACGAGCGCGCGGCCGAACGCGCGCGCGGCATCGGCGTAGACGGGCCGCACGCCGGACGACGAGCCGCAGTAAACGCAGACTGCCTTCATTGCTTCGCGTCCTTGGCGGGGGCCGGGCCGGTGGCGACGGGGCTGCCGGCCGGGCGCGGCGAACCGTCGCGCGGGGGCAGGTAGTCGGTGAACTGGCGCTTGGGCAGCTTGCCGGAGACGAGATCGTCGAACAGCTGGCGCGAACGGCCGCGCAGGTACGGCGCCATGATCGAGATCACGTGCATGCTCACCTGGTGCAGCTCTTCGCGGATCGCGTCCTGGTCGTTGTACTTGCGCGGATGCATCACGTACTGGTACGACAGCCAGTACGTCGAGATCACCGCCATGTTGGTGGCGATGACTTCGATCTCGGCGGGCGTCGCGACCATTTCGGCATCGGAGACGAGCAGTTCGCACATGTCGTGCGCGAAGCGCACCTTGTGGCTGATGATCTGCTTGAAGTGCGTCTCGAGCGTGCGGTTGCGGGCGAGCAGGTCGTTGAGGTCGCGATACAGGAACCGGTAGGTCCACATGAAATCGGCCATGTACTGCAGGTACGACCAGGTTTCGTCGATCGTCGGACGGTGATCTTCGGGGAAGCGCAGCCGCCGTTCGATCTGCTGCTCGAACTGCGCGAAGATGCTGTTGATGATGTCGTCCTTGTTGCGGAAATGGTAGTACAGGTTGCCTGGACTGATTTCCATTTCCTCGGCGATCGTCGTGGTGGTGACGTTCGGTTCGCCGATCTCGTTGAAGAGTTTCAACGACAACTCGAGAATCCGTTCGCGGGTGCGGCGGGGAGGTTTCGCTTCCATGTCGTCCGGCCCTGTGTATGCCGGACTGGCGGGCGCTGCAATCGATGCTGCGTGATTCGTCCGGCGCGGGTTGCTGTTCTATGTCTGGCCGACGATTATAAACCGGGGTTTCGCCCCATCGGGGCATTTCGTGAGCGCGGCCGCCGCGCGGCGCATGGTGCAGCGCCGCACGCGGGCGGCGGGAAAGAGGCCCGCCGGTTGCTAGGGTCTGTTTACATACGGAACGCACATGCGTTGCCACGAGAACGGCCGCTCGCGAGGCGTGCGACGCCGCGAATACTGGACGTATTCGCAAGGAGCACAACGCGGCGAGCGGCCGTTCTCGTGGCAACCCCAAATTAAAAAATCATTCCAGGGGAATGCGCGAAATCGCCCGCATGGCGGCGTCGCGCGTCACTTGTTTGGCTCGGCCAAACGGCGCTCCTTCCTCCTTGCCCTGCGAGCGATTTCGCGCATTCGCATGTGCGTTCCGTATGTAAACAGACCCTAGAAGCCGAGCCAGCGTGCGACGACCGGGCCGAGCACGAAGCCCCAGGTCGTCACGCATGCGAACAGCGCGACCGTCACGGCCGCGCTGCCGAGGTCCTTCGCGCGCTTCGAGAGTTCGTGACGCTCGAGCGAGATGCGGTCGATCGCGGCTTCGACGCTCGAGTTCAGCAGCTCGACGATCAGCACCAGCAGTACCGAGCCGATCAGCAGCGCGCGCGACGCGGCCGGCACCGGCGCGAACGCGCCGATCGGCAGCATCAGCGCGGCGAGCGTGAGCTCCTGGCGAAACGCGCTCTCCTCGCGGATCGCGACGCGAAAGCCGTTCAGCGAATGCTTGAGCGCGAACCACGCGCGCGTGATGCCGCGGTGGCGCTTGTACGGGTTCGGCGGCAGCGGCGCGAGCCGATCGTCGGGGCCGAGCGGCTCGTGCGTGTGCGCGTCGGCGTCGGCGTGCGGCTCTTCCTCGTCGAACGGGCGGTGCCGTGGCGGCGTCGCGGCGGGGGGCGGAATCTTGTCGTTCAGGTCTCGTTTCAAACGGCGGCACCTTCGGCTGGCGAGTACGCGGTCTTCGGCAGCGGCTTCAGATGCGACGCGAACTGCTCGGATGCCGCGCGCCACGAGAAGCGTTCGGCCCACGCGCGCGCAGTCGTGCGTTCGATCTTCAGCGCCTCGAGGCAGGCTTCCTGCAGGTCCTCGTGCATCGCGCCGGCATGGCCTTCGCCGAGCACGTCGATCGGGCCCGTGACGGGATACGCGGCCACCGGCGTGCCGCAGGCGAGGGCTTCGAGCAGCACGAGGCCGAACGTGTCGGTGCGACTCGGAAACACGAACACGTCGGCCGCAGCATACACCTTCGCGAGCTCCGTCTGTGACAGCACGCCGAGATAGTTCGCTTCCGGGTAGCGCGACTTGAGCTCCGCGAGCGCGGGGCCTTCGCCCGCGACCCACTTCGAGCCGGGCAGGTCGAGGCGGAGGAACGCCTCGACGTTCTTCTCGATCGCGACGCGGCCCACGTACAGGAAGATCGGCCGCGCGGTATTGAGCACCTTCGACTCCATCGGCCGGAAGATGTCGAGATCGACGCCGCGGGTCCACAGCACCACGTTCGTGAAGCCGAATTTCTCGAGGTCCTGCTTGACGACCGGCGTCGGCGCCATCACCGCGAGCGACGGGCCGTGGAACCAGTGCAGGAAGCGGTAGGTCGCGGCGAGCGGAATGCCGAAGCGCGCCTGCACGTATTCCGGAAAGCGCGTGTGGTACGCGGTCGTATACGGCAGCTTGCGGGCGCGCGCATAGCGCCGTGCGGCGAGGCCGAGCGGGCCTTCGGTCGCGATGTGCAGCGCGTCGGGCGCGAACGCATCGATCCGTGCGCGCAGCTTGCGGTACGGCAGGATCGACAGGCGGATCTCGGGGTAGGTCGGGCAGGGCACCGTGCGGAATTCCAGCGGCGTGAGCAGTTCGACGCGGTGGCCGAGCGCCGTGAGTTCGCGCGACGTGCTCTTCAGCGTGCGCACGACGCCGTTGACCTGCGGTTCCCACGCGTCGGTGACGATCATGATCTTCATCGCGGCATGTCCTGTAAGTTGGGTTGTGTCAGGCAGCGGCCTTGGCCTTGCGCGACGTGGCTTCCGACGGCGCGGTGCGCATCACCGTCCAGTAGACGATCTTCAGTTCGCCTTCCATCGTTTCGACGAGCGCGGACAGGCTTTCGACCCAGTCGCCGTCGTTGCAGTACAGCACGCCGTCGATGTCGCGGATCTCCGCCTTGTGGATATGGCCGCACACGACGCCGTCGCAGCCGCGGCGGCGCGCCTCGTCGGTCATCACGGTCTCGAACTGCGAGATGAAGTTGACCGCGTTCTTGACCTGGTGCTTCAGGTACTGCGACAGCGACCAGTACTGGAAACCGAGCCGGCTGCGGATCCGGTTGAACCAGCGGTTCAGCACGAGGATCAGCGTGTAGAGCGTGTCGCCGAGGTAGGCCAGCCATTTCGCGTGCTGGATCACGCCGTCGAACAGGTCGCCGTGCACGATCCACAAACGTTTGCCCGCGAGCGTCGTGTGGAACGCCTCGCCGCGCACCTGGATGTCGCCGAACGCGAGATCGCAGAACTGCCGCGCGCCTTCGTCGTGGTTGCCGGGGATGTAGACGACCTGCGTGCCCTTGCGCGCCTTGCGCAGGATCTTCTGCACGACGTCGTTGTGCGCCTGCGGCCAGTACCAGCCTTTCTTCAACTGCCAGCCGTCGATGATGTCGCCGACGAGGTACAGGTATTCCGAATCGTTGTGACGCAGGAAATCCAGCAGGTAGGGCGCCTGGCAGCCGCTCGAGCCGAGGTGGATGTCGGACAGCCAGATGGTGCGGTAGCGGTGGGCGGACGGCTCGGGATCCTCGTGTTGCGTGGTGTGCGCGACGGGCGGTTTTTGGGACGCCACGCCGTCGGTTGCCCCCGTGCCGGACAGGAACGCAGTGGCGGCGCGGGCGCCGATGGGGTGGCGAAACAGTGAGGTCGCGGACGTTTTCTGGCCCATGCATGACTCGCGCCGGTTGACATTACCGGCATTCCGCCATGCGGGCGTGACTGTGCCGTGACAGTCACGAGACGTTCTTATTACGACCGTCGAAGGGTGTTTAGCCGTGAATGAACGGACGTTGCGTAATCTGCCGCACTGAACGGCTGAGGCTTGTCCGGTCAGGCCAGCCCGGCTGGATGAAGCGGCGCCGGACGAACGGCTTTCGTCTGCTGAATGCGGCGCGTCAGCGCGGCAGGGCGACGACGCGCGTGCGGGCGATGCGGTCGTGCGGGAACTGGCGGCCAGCGTGCAGCCGCGCGGCGCCGGCCCACACGACGATCCATGCGGCGGTGAGCGCGAGCGTGACGGGTACCGACAGGCCGAGGAGCGGGTGCAGTGCGAGCGGCGGCAGGAACCACAGCCAGCCGAGCACGTAGCGGACGAGCGCGTGGCCGGCGCTCAGCGGCCGGCCGCTCGACGATTCGAGCCGCAGCCGCCAGGTTTTCATCGGCAGCGTCTGGCCGCCGTGCGTCCAGAACCACACGAAATACGCGCCGACGACGAGCGCGATCCACGCGGCAAGCAGGTTGTGATGGACGAGGCCGTTGCGTTGCTGCGTCGCGAGGCTGAACGCGAGCCCGGCGAAGAATACGACGCCGAACAGCAGCACGCCTTCGTAGAGCAGCGCGGCGAGGCGCCGCCGTACGGACGGCGCGGCGGCCGGGGGCTCGGGCGCGCGGACCTTCGCCACGGCCGCTCAGGAGCCCTTGAACAGCGACGGGGCATCGGCCGGCGACACCGGCGCCACGGCAGGCGGTGCGGACGCGGCGCCTGCCGTCGACGATGCAGGCGCCGGCAGCGCGGCTGCGCTGGCCGAGGCGGGCGCCGGGGCGACGGCCGCGCCGCTGGCCGGATGTTCGTGCGCATTGACGAGGCGGCGGACGTCGCGGTCGGCGACGGTCGGCGGCGCGCTGACGACACTCGGCCGGCGGCGGCGCTCGGCGGCGGCCAGCCGTTGCTTCTGCTCCTCGGGGAGCTGCTGGTAGGCCTTCCACGCGCGCTCGCGCGCCTGCGCCGACAACTCCTTCGCGCTCTGGTAGTTCTCGCGCGCGACGCGGCGTTGCTCGGGCGTCATCTTCGCCCATTCGGTCATCCGTTCCTGCAGGCGCTTCTGGTCATCCGGCGACAACTTCGCGAAACGGGATGCGATCTTCAGCCATTTTCGTTTGCGGGCGTCGCTGAAGCCGTCCCACTGGTCGGCGAACGGGGCGAGGGCCGCGTGCTGGGCCGGCGTGAGGCGCGCCCACGACAGCGGGCCGGCGGCGGCCGGCAGCGGCAGGGGCAGCGGGGGGAGGTCGGTGGTCAGCCCGGTCGCGGCCGACGCCGGCGCGGCGGGGCTGGTGGTCGCGACGGGCGCCGTCGCCGGGGCCGGGTGGAATCGGGGATACGTGGCGACGTAGGAAACGGCGATCGCGATCACGCATCCGAAAAATACGGCCAGGCCGCGCTTCTGACTCACCCGTGCGATCCCCTCGTTATTGTCTGTCAGTGAGCGCGCGACAGATACGCGTTGAATCCGTGGTCGAGATACGCGTTGAGCGGCAGGTCGTCGCTGAGCATCGCCGCGTCGATGTCGGCGAGCTCGGCGGTGCGCTGCATGTCTTCCCAGTACGCGATGCCGACGAGCCCCGCCAGCAGCAGCGCGAGCGGCCATGCGCGCAGCAGGCGACGGGCGAACGACGCGGACGGGCGGCCGGCCGGCGGGCGGTTCGCGGGCGTCGAGCCGTAGGCGCCGGCCGCGCCGGCGAAGGCCGGCACGAACACCGGCGCGCTCGCGGCTTCGGGCTTCTTGCGCGCGAGCGCCGCCCGACGGGCGACGGCCAGCCGATCGGTGGTCGCGGCAGGCAGCGCGGCCGCGCGCTCGTCCAGCGCGCGGCGCACCTTCAGCGCGAATTCGTGTTCTCGGTTTGCGGAGCTCATAGCGTGATTCCTTTGGCCTTGAGCGCTTGCGCCAGCGTGTGAGTGGCCCGCGAGCAGTGCGTCTTGACGCTGCCCTCGGAGCACCCCATTGCGGCGGCAGTCTCGGCGACATCCATATCTTCCCAATAACGCATCAGGAACGCTTCCCGTTGACGCGCCGGAAGCTTCTGGATTTCTTCGTCGATCAGGGCCAGAACCTGCTCTCGTTCGAGGCGGTGCTCGCTGCTCTCGACGCCCGCGTTGTCGTCCGCGGATTCGAGCGTTTCGAGCGGGTCGAAGTCTTCGTCGTCGGTGCTGTTCAGCGACGAGAACAGCGTGACCCACGTGTTGCGGACCTTCTGCCGCCGGAACCAGTCGTGGATCGCGTTCTGCAGGATTCGCTGAAAGAGCAGCGGCAGCTCGGCCGACGGCCGGTCGCCGTACTTTTCCGCGAGCTTGATCATCGCGTCCTGCACGATGTCGAGCGATGCATCGTCGTCACGCACGGCGTACGCGGCCTGCTTGAACGCGCGCCTTTCGACGCCCGCCAGAAAGTCGGCGAGTTCCTTGTCTGATGCCATTCCGTGAAGGTATGCGCTGCGGCCCGCTGCGTGGTGAAAAAGGTCGAAAAATTTCGTAAAACCCGCGGATGCTATCAAATTTTCATGCGGCTTGGCACCGGATCGGGCGCCGCACGTTGCGCGCGAACCGCGCCGGCCGGGCGCCGGGCGGCGCGCATGATGCGCTGCGGGATATTTTTCTTGACGAGCCAATCACGACCCGCTATCGTCAGCGATTCGCAACATGAAGTGATGGTCTCATTTGAGGCTGGCCCAAGAAGCCCGCCCTTCAAACTGGACGCGCCGCTTGAACCCGAGCCACAAGCCCGGCAGAGAGCACCCGATCAATTTTTTGCCGAAAATTCGAAAGGTCGAAATGAACATGCCCAGCGCGGAATTCTCCACGTCGGAACCCCTTTCCCCTCCCGATAGCGACTCCATCGGCGGCACCGTGCTCATGAAGGCACTGGCCGACGAAAACGTCGAATTCATCTGGGGCTACCCCGGCGGCTCGGTTCTCTATATCTACGACGAGCTGTACAAGCAGGACAAGATTCAGCACGTGCTGGTGCGCCATGAACAGGCGGCCGTGCACGCAGCCGATGCGTATGCGCGCTCCACCGGCAATGTCGGCGTCTGTCTCGTGACGTCGGGCCCCGGTGTCACCAACGCGGTGACCGGCATCGCGACGGCCTACATGGATTCGATCCCGATGGTCGTGATCAGCGGCCAGGTGCCGACGGCCGCGATCGGCCAGGATGCCTTCCAGGAATGCGACACCGTCGGCATCACGCGTCCGTGCGTGAAGCACAACTTCCTCGTGAAGGACGTGCGCGACCTCGCGGAAACCGTCAAGAAGGCGTTCTATATCGCCCGCACCGGCCGTCCGGGCCCCGTGCTGATCGACATCCCGAAGGACATCTCGAAGACGCCGTGCCAGTACGAGCCGATCAAGAGCGTGTCGCTGCGTTCGTACAACCCCGTCACGAAGGGCCATTCGGGCCAGATCCGCAAGGCCGTGTCGCTGCTGCTGTCGGCCAAGCGTCCGTACATCTACACGGGTGGCGGCATCATCCTCGCCGACGCGTCGCGTGAGCTGAACCAGTTCGCGGACCTGCTCGGCTACCCGGTCACGAACACGCTGATGGGCCTCGGCGGCTATCGCGCGTCGGACAGGAAATTCCTCGGCATGCTCGGCATGCACGGCACCTACGAAGCGAACATGGCGATGCAGCACTGCGACGTGCTGATCGCGATCGGCGCCCGCTTCGACGACCGCGTGATCGGCGACCCGGCGCACTTCGCGTCGCGCCCGCGCAAGATCATTCACATCGACATCGACCCGTCGTCGATCTCGAAGCGCGTGAAGGTCGACATCCCGATCGTCGGCGACGTGAAGGAAGTGCTGAAGGAACTGATCGAGCAACTGCAGACGGCCGAGCATGGCCCCGACACCGAGGCGCTCGCGCAATGGTGGAAGGACATCGAGGGCTGGCGCGCGAAGGACTGCCTGAAGTACGACCGCGAAAGCGAGATCATCAAGCCGCAGTACGTGGTCGAGAAGGCGTGGGAGCTGACGGACGGCAATGCGTTCGTGTGCTCGGACGTCGGCCAGCACCAGATGTGGGCCGCGCAGTTCTACCGTTTCAACAAGCCGCGTCGCTGGATCAACTCCGGCGGCCTCGGCACGATGGGCTTCGGCCTGCCGGCGGCGATGGGCGTGAAGATGGCCCATCCGGACGACGACGTGCTGTGCATCACGGGCGAAGGCTCGATCCAGATGTGCATCCAGGAACTGTCGACCTGCCTGCAGTACGACACGCCCGTGAAGATCATTTCGCTGAACAACCGCTACCTCGGCATGGTCCGCCAGTGGCAGCAGATCGAATACAGCAAGCGCTATTCGCATTCGTACATGGATGCGCTGCCCGATTTCGTGAAGCTCGCCGAAGCGTACGGCCACGTCGGCATGCGGATCGAAAAGACTTCGGATGTGGAGCCGGCGCTGAAGGAAGCGCTGCGCCTGAAGGACCGCACCGTGTTTCTCGACTTCCAGACCGATCCGACCGAAAACGTCTGGCCGATGGTACAGGCCGGCAAGGGCATCACCGAGATGCTGCTCGGATCGGAAGATCTGTAACGGCGCGACGCGCGCTCGGGCCCGATGCGGCCGCCTTCACGAAGGGCGGTGCGGCACGCGGCGGCGCGCGGCGCGAGTGAATCGACACGGCACATTCTGGAAGAAGCGAACATGAGACACATCATTTCCGTCCTGCTGGAGAACGAACCGGGCGCGCTGTCGCGCGTGGTCGGCCTGTTTTCCGCACGCGGCTACAACATTGAAACCTTGACGGTGGCGCCGACCGAAGACCAATCGCTGTCGCGGCTCACCATCGTTTCCATCGGCTCCGACGACGTGATCGAACAGATCACGAAGCATCTGAACCGCCTGATCGAGGTGGTGAAAGTGGTGGACCTGACCGACGGTGCACACATCGAACGCGAGCTGATGCTGATCAAGGTACGTGCAGTGGGCAAGGAGCGCGAAGAAATGAAGCGGATGTCGGATATTTTCCGCGGCCGCATCATCGACGTGACCGAGAAGACCTACACGATCGAATTGACGGGCGCGAGCGACAAGCTCGACGCATTCATCCAGGGGCTGGACGCGGGCGCGATCCTCGAGACCGTGCGCACCGGCAGCTCAGGCATCGGGCGCGGCGAGCGCATCCTGAAGGTGTGATGCCGACGCCGGGTGCGCCGTCATGTCCCGGCCCGCAGTACTCCATCCGAACGAATTGTTGAATTTTTGAATTAGCGAAGGAACCATCATGAACGTTTTCTACGACAAAGACGCCGACCTCTCCCTCATCAAGGGCAAGCAAGTCACGATCATCGGCTACGGCTCGCAAGGCCATGCACACGCGCTGAACCTGAAGGACAGCGGCGTGAACGTGACGGTCGGCCTGCGCAAGGGCGGCGCGTCGTGGAGCAAGGCCGAGAACGCCGGCCTGTCGGTCAAGGAAGTCGCCGAAGCGGTGAAGGGCGCGGACGTCGTCATGATGCTGCTGCCGGACGAGCAGATCGCCGACGTGTACGCGAAGGAAGTGCACGCGAACATCAAGCAGGGCGCGGCGCTCGCGTTCGCGCACGGCTTCAACGTCCACTACGGCCAGGTGATCCCGCGCGCCGACCTCGACGTGATCATGATCGCGCCGAAGGCGCCGGGCCACACCGTGCGCGGCACGTACTCGCAAGGTGGCGGCGTGCCGCACCTGATCGCGGTGGCGCAGAACAAGTCGGGCGCGGCGCGCGACATCGCGCTGTCGTATGCGGCGGCGAACGGCGGCGGCCGTGCCGGCATCATCGAGACGAACTTCCGTGAAGAAACCGAAACCGACCTGTTCGGCGAGCAGGCCGTGCTGTGCGGCGGTACCGTCGAGCTGATCAAGGCCGGTTTCGAGACGCTGGTCGAAGCCGGCTACGCGCCGGAAATGGCGTACTTCGAGTGCCTGCACGAACTGAAGCTGATCGTCGACCTGATCTACGAAGGCGGCATCGCGAACATGAACTACTCGATCTCGAACAACGCCGAATACGGCGAGTACGTGACGGGCCCGCGCGTCGTCACGGAAGAGACGAAGAGGGCGATGAAGCAGTGCCTGACCGACATCCAGACGGGCGAGTACGCGAAGAGCTTCATTCTCGAGAACAAGGCGGGCGCCCCGACGCTGCAGTCGCGCCGCCGCCTGACGGCCGAGCACCAGATCGAGCAGGTCGGTGCGAAGCTGCGCGCGATGATGCCGTGGATCGCGAAGAACAAGCTCGTCGACCAGACGAAGAACTAAGCGCGCCGTGCCGTTCCGGCCCTTCGAATGGAGGGTCGGCATCAAAAAGCCGTCCGAAGGCAGCAGTGCCCCGGGCGGCTTTTGCTATGCTACGTGCTTTGCAATTCACCGAACACAGAACGAATCCATGAACTATCCTCATCCGATCATCGCGCGCGAAGGCTGGCCGTTCATCGCGATTGCAGCCGTCATCGCGCTGTTGATCCATGCCGTCGGGGGCTTCGGCTTCGCGTGGCCGTTCTGGCTGCTGCTCGTCTTCGTCGTCCAGTTCTTCCGCGATCCGCAGCGCCCGATCCCGGCGCAGCCGAACGCGGTGCTGTGTCCGGCGGACGGCCGCATCGTCGCGGTCGAGACCGCGCAGGATCCGTACGCGAACCGCGAAGCGCTGAAGATCAGCGTGTTCATGAATGTCTTCAATGTTCATTCGCAGCGTTCGCCGGTCGATGGCGCGATCAGCAAGGTCGAATACTTCCCGGGCGCGTTCCTGAACGCGGCGATCGACAAGGCGTCGACCGAGAACGAGCGCAATGCGGTCGTGATCCAGACGGCGAGCGGCAAGACGGTCACCTCGGTGCAGATCGCCGGCCTGATCGCCCGCCGGATTCTCTGCTACGTCCGTGCCGGCGAGCCGCTGTCGCGCGGCCAGCGCTACGGGTTCATCCGCTTCGGTTCGCGCGTCGACGTGTACCTGCCGCTCGGCAGCCGCGCGAAGGTGTCGATCGGCGAGAAGGTCTACGCGTCGTCGACGATCCTCGCCGAGCTCGAACAGTAAGCGGCGGGGCGCACGATGGCCGCATTCAAACCGCGTCGGCCGCGCAACGGCGCCGGCCAGACGCCACGCCCGTTCCGCCGCAACAAGGTGATGGCGCCGGATTCGGCGCCCATCGAGAGCCGCCGCGCCGCGCGCCAGCGGTTCCTGAAGACGCGCGGTATCTACCTGCTGCCGAATGCATTCACGACCGCCGCGCTGTTCTGCGGCTTCTTCGCGGTCGTGCAGGCAATGAACGTGCGCTTCGAGATCGCCGCGATCGCGATTTTCGTCGCGATGGTGCTCGACGGGATGGACGGGCGCGTCGCGCGCATGACGCATACGCAGAGCGCGTTCGGCGAGCAGTTCGACAGCCTGTCGGACATGGTGTCGTTCGGCGTCGCGCCCGCGCTCGTGATGTACGAGTGGGTGCTGAAGGATCTCGGCCGCTGGGGCTGGCTCGCCGCGTTCGTCTATTGCTCGGGCGCCGCGCTGCGCCTTGCGCGCTTCAACACGAACATCGGCGTGGTCGACAAGCGCTTCTTCCAGGGGCTGCCGAGCCCGGCCGCGGCCGCGCTGATCGCGGGCTTCGTGTGGCTCGCGACAGACAACCGCGTGCCGATGAAGCTCGGCTGGCTGCCGTGGGTCGCGTTCGTGCTGACGATCTACGCGGGCGTGACGATGGTGTCGAACGCGCCGTTCTACAGCGGCAAGGCGCTCGACGTGCGCCACCGCGTGCCGTTCGCGGCGATCCTGCTGGTCGTCGTCGCGTTCGTGCTCGTGTCGTCCGATCCGCCGCTGATGCTGTTCTGCCTGTTCGTGCTGTACGGGTTGTCCGGCTACGTCTTCTGGGCCTACATGGCCGTGCGCGGGCGGGCGAACCCGGCGCGCTCGTCGCAGCGCGAGCACTGACGCCGCGCACGATCTGCGATTTGCCCGGAAACGGCGGCCTCGGGGCCGCCGTTTCCATTTGCCCCTTTTTCTAGTCGGGCCGTATCGATTCCCGGGTGCCGTCCGATTGCGCGGCCAACGGAATGTCGCTATAGTCTTTGGCATGACTGCATTTCCCCGCCTCTCCCTCCTTCTAGCCGGTGCGCCGCTACGCGCGCCAGCTTCGGCGCGCCTGCCGCGCTGACCGTTCTCGCCCTCCGTCAAGCCTCGTCTGTTGTTGAGCGTCGCCAGCGGTGGCGCGATCTCGTTACGTTTGACTTCCGTATAAAAGAGCCCTGGAGCCCCCCATGACAGACAAGCTGATCATTTTCGATACGACGTTGCGTGACGGCGAGCAATCGCCCGGCGCGTCGATGACGAAAGAAGAGAAAATCCGCATCGCGAAGCACCTCGAGCGGATGAAGGTCGACGTGATCGAGGCCGGCTTCGCCGCGAGCTCGAACGGCGATTTCGACGCGATCCACACGATCGCCGGGCTCGTGAAGGACAGCACGATCTGCTCGCTGGCGCGCGCCAACGACAAGGACATCCAGCGCGCGGCCGACGCGCTGAAGCCCGCCAACAGCTTCCGGATCCACACGTTCATCGCGACGTCGCCGCTGCACATGGAGAAGAAGCTGCGGATGACGCCGGATCAAGTGTTCGAGCAGGCGCGTCTCGCCGTGCGTTTCGCGCGCAAGTTCACCGACAACGTCGAGTTCTCGCCGGAAGACGGCAGCCGTTCGGACATGGATTTCCTGTGCCGCGTGCTGGAAGCCGTGATCGCCGAAGGCGCGACGACGATCAACATCGCTGACACGGTCGGCTACGGCGTGCCGGAGCTCTACGGCAACCTCGTGAAGACGCTGCGCGAGCGCATTCCGAACTCGGACAAGGCGATCTTCTCGGTGCACTGCCATAACGACCTCGGGATGGCGGTCGCGAACTCGCTCGCCGGCGTGAAGATCGGCGGCGCGCGTCAGGTCGAATGCACGATCAACGGTCTGGGCGAGCGCGCGGGCAACACGTCGCTCGAAGAAATCGTGATGGCCGTGAAGACCCGCAAGGACTACTTCGGTCTCGACGTCGGCATCGACACGACGCAGATCGTGCCGACGTCGAAGCTCGTGTCGCAGATCACCGGCTTCGTCGTGCAGCCGAACAAGGCGGTGGTCGGCGCGAACGCGTTCGCGCACGCGTCGGGCATTCACCAGGACGGCGTGCTGAAGGCGCGCGACACCTACGAGATCATGCGCGCGGAAGACGTGGGCTGGACCGCGAACAAGATCGTGCTCGGCAAGCTGTCGGGCCGCAACGCGTTCAAGCAGCGGCTGCAGGAGCTCGGCGTATCGCTCGACAGCGAAGCCGAACTGAATGCCGCGTTCATGCGCTTCAAGGATCTGGCCGACCGCAAGGCGGAGATCTTCGATGAGGACATCATCGCGATCGTGTCCGAGGAATCGGCGCTCGCGCAGGAGCAGGAGCACTTCAAGTTCGTGTCGCTGTCGCAGCGTTCGGAAACGGGCGAGCAGCCGCAGGCGAAGGTCGTGTTCGCGGTCGAGGGCAAGGAAGTGACCGGCGAGGCGCGCGGCAACGGCCCGGTCGATGCGACGTTCAATGCGATCGAAGGTGAAGTCGGCAGCGGCTCCGAGCTGCTGCTGTACTCGGTGAACGCGATCACGACCGGCACGCAGGCGCAGGGCGAAGTGACGGTTCGGCTGTCGAAGAGCGGGCGGATCGTCAACGGCGTCGGCACCGATCCGGATATCGTCGCCGCGTCCGCGAAGGCGTACATTTCCGCGCTGAACAAGCTGCACTCGAAGGACGACAAGGTCAATCCGCAGCGCTCGTAAGCGCCGCGCAGGACGCAGCCTCGAAACGCCCCGTGCGGCCCTGCGCCGCCGGGGCGTTCGTTTTCATTGGCCGCTCATTCGGCGGCCGGCGCGCGGAACAGCCAGCGGCGGGCGGCCGCGCGCGGCGCGGGGTTGCGCCGGCGGAACTCGACCGCGATCCCGCGCCGCGGCGCATCGGCGACGAACGCGTCGAGCAGCTCGAGCACGTCGTGGTCGATGTAGTCGGCGCGGGTTGCGTCGATGATCACGGCCGCCCGGTCCGGAATGTGTCGCAGGTGGTGCTTGACCTGCACCTTGCCCAGAAACGACACGTCCTTGCGGAACGACAGCAGGAAGTGGTCGTCGTGCTGCGCGAGCGTGACGGGGCTCTTCAGGTTCGCGACGGCCACGGCCAGCACGCTGCACGCGAGGCCGAGCGCGATGCCGAACAGCAGGTCGACCGCCAGCACGCCGACGATCGTCGCCGCGAACGGTGCGAACGCGGCCGGGCCTTGCTTCATGACCGAGCGGAACAGCGCCGGTTTCGCGAGCTTCATGCCGGTGTGGATCAGGATCGCGGCCAGGCTCGCGAGCGGGATCAGGTTGATCAGGCCGGTGAGCGCGAACACGCTCGCGAGCAGCAGGATCCCGTGCACGATCGCGGACATCCGGCTTTGCGCGCCGGCGTTGACGTTGGCCGAACTACGCACGATCACCGACGTGATCGGCAGGCCGCCGACGGCGCCCGCGACAAGGTTGCCGACGCCCTGTGCCTTCAGCTCGCGATCGGGCTGCGTCGGACGTCGCTTCGGATCGATCTGTTCGACCGCCTCGAGACACAGCAGCGTCTCGAGGCTCGCGACGACCGCAAGCGTGATCGCCACGCGCCATACGTCCGGATTGAGCAGTTGCGCGAAGTTCGGGCCGAGTTCCGCATGCTTGAGCGATGCCGCGAGCGCCGCAAACGAGTCGAACTCGGGCAGCGTGACGCGATGGGCGGCGCCCGGTGCGGCTGCCGGAGCGACCATGCCGAGCACGAGCGTCGCGCCGATGCCGAGCACGACGACCGCGAGCGGGGCGGGTACCGAGCGTACCCACGCGAAGCGCTTGAGCGCCGGCGTGTCCCACGCGATCAGCAGCGCCAGCGACACGAGTGCGATCGCCGTGGCGGCCCATGCGGTCGGCAAATGCAGCCAATTCGCAAACGATTGCGCGGCCGGGCCGCCGATGCCAAATGCGAACGGAAGCTGCTTCACGATCAGCAGCAGGCCGATCGCGGCGAGCATGCCCTTGATGACGGGCGACGGCACGTAGGCGGCGAAGCGGCCGGCGCGCAGCATGCCGAACCCGAACTGCAGCACGCCGGACAGCAGCACCGCGAGCAGGAACGCGGAGAAGCTGCCCAGTTGCGCGATCCCTTCGACGACGATCACGACGAGGCCGGCGGCCGGCCCGCTGACGGACAGGGACGAGCCGCTCAGCAGCGCGACGACGATGCCGCCGACGATGCCCGATACGAGCCCGGCGAACGGTTCGACGCCGGAGGCGTTGGCGATGCCGAGGCAGAGCGGCAGCGCGACGAGAAAAACGACGATGCCGGCGACGATGTCGCGCGGCAAGGTGGACAGGCGCTCGTTCAGTTTCATGATTGGGGTGATTTCGTTGACATGGAGGGCGGGGCGCGGGTCAACCGAGCGCGACGGCGGTCGCGGCAGGCTCGGCTTCGGCTTCGGCTTCGGCTTCGGCCGGCGATGGCGCATAGCCGGAATCGAGTTCCTTCAGGTGGCCGTCGGCGAGCGAGAAGATCCAGCCGTGCACGAGCGGCGGCCGTTCGCGCCCGCGCACGATCGGCGACGCACGCAGCAGCCGCACCTGTTCGAGCACGTTCAGCTCGGCGAGGCGATCGGCGGCAGCCATGTCGTCGAGCCCGTCGAGCGTATCGCGATGGCGCCGCGCGAGCGCGCAGAGCGGCGCGATGCGGCGCGCGACGTGCGGCAGGTCGGCGGGCGGCGGCAGCAGCGATGCGCGCACGCCGCCGCACCCGTAGTGCCCGCACACGATCACGTGGTCGACCTTCAACACCCGCACCGCGTACTCGAGCACGCTGGCGGAATTGTCGTCGTCGGGGTGGAACAGGTTCGCGATGTTGCGATGGACGAACAGCTCGCCGGGCGCGCAGTGCGTGATGGTCTCGGCCGGCACGCGGCTGTCGGCGCAGCCGATCCACAGTACGCGCGGATTCTGGCCGCGTGCGAGCGCGTCGAAGAAGCCGGGCGTGTGTTCGCGCGTCTCGCGGGCCCAGGCAATGTTGGCAACCAGCATGCTCTTGGGGCGATTCATGAGGACTCCTTTTTGATCAAGGCAAATAAATATCGAGCGAAATGGCGCAGTCGCATTCTTTCTAAATTGAAAGGTTCGATTTCGACTGATATTAGGGGTATGCCCTAGCACTCGGGGTGGGTTGAAACAAATTGTTTCAAATTGATTGGGCGTAGTGCATTGCCTGCACCAGTGCGACGCATGACATGCACTGGCTATGCCTATTTAGGCTCAAGCGCCCGCATGACGGGGCGTTCAGCGTATTGCCATCGGAATATTGACGATCGGAAAAGTTTTCCGTCTTATTCCTGAAATTAAATAAGGCAGCGGAAAAAATGAAATGGCCATTCGGCAATCATTCGTGAATGGCCATTGCGACAATTGCGTGTCGATGCGCAATCGGTCAGAACAGGGTGCGGCGATCGGGATCGTGCAGCGGGTCCGGCGTTTTCTGCGTGGTGCGCAGGATGCCCTGCGGATCGAAGTAGAAGCTGTACATCATGTACCAGACGTTGTCCTCGAGATACCGGTACGTCCATACCTCGCGCTTCATCAGCGGGAAGTAGGAGGTCTCGACCGGGCGTCCGAAATTGACGAGGACGTCGGTTTTCGTCCACTTGCCGATCTCCGCGCGATAGAACTCGCTCGGCTGCAGCACCTGGCGCACGTTGACGATCCGGTGGGCGGCATCGACGTCGGCCGCGATCGTGATCTCGCCCATCGGCTGGGTCGGCCACATCAGGCGCTTGCCGCCGCCGGGCAGGTCGTAGATCTCACGCGGCGGGCCCATGCGCGCGACGATCGCCGACTCGTCCTGGCCGGCCTGGTATTGCTGCCACGGTTGCGCGCAACCGGCCAGCAGCGCGGCGGCGCAGGCGGCGAGCACCGGCAGGCGCGCGGGAATGCGAATGCGCATCGGATTCTCCAGAACACGGAAACAGGTCCCGTTTTATCACGGACGGCGCGCGATCGCGCATCGGCAGGAAAAAATCGATGCGGATCGGGCCCGCGCGCTTGCGGGCGGCCGGCGCACCGGCCTATGATCCGCGCTTCTCGGGCAGATTGAAGGGCAGGTGGCCGATGCAGGGATGGAAGCGGTGGGCGCTCGCGTGGAGCGCGGGGTGGATGCTGGTGTCGTCCGCGTGTGCCGGCGGCGAGCCGGTGCGGATCGCGCTGATCGAAGGGATGTCGGGCCCGTTCGCGAACGCGGGCGCGGCGGTCGAGCGCAACCTGCGCTTCGGCGTCGAGCAGGTCAATGCGGCGGGCGGCGTGAAACTGCGCGACGGCGCGCACCCGCTCGAACTCGTCGTGCTCGACAGCAAGGGCAGCCCGGAAGAGGCGCTCGTGCAGTTGCGCGCGGCGGCCGATCGGCATATCGGCTTCGTCGCGCAGGGCAACAGCTCGGCCGTCGCCGCCGCGCTCGTCGCGGCGCTCGACAAGCTGAACGCGCGCGATCCGGACAACCGGATGCTGTTCCTGAACTACTCGGCGGACGATCCGGCGCTGACCGGCGCGCGCTGCAGTTTCTGGCATTTCCGCTTCGATGCGCACGCCGGCATGCGAATGGCCGCCCTCGCGGACGTGATGGCGCGCGATCGCGCGCTGCGCAAGGTCTATCTGCTGAATCAGGACTACAGCTTCGGCCATGACGTCAGCACCCTCGCGCGGCAGGCGCTGGCCGCGCGGCGCCCGGACGTGACGATCGCCGGCGACGAATTCCACCCGATCGGCCGGATCAAGGATTTCTCGCCGTATATCGCGAAGATCCGGGCGAGCGGCGCGGACGCCGTCGTGACCGGCAACTGGGGCAACGACCTCACGCTGCTCGTGAAGGCGGCGCGCGAACAGGGGCTGAACGCGAAGTTCTATACGTTCTACGGCAACAGCCTCGGCGCGCCGGCGGCCCTGGGCGACGCGGGCGTCGGCCGCGTCGTGGCGGTGGCCGACTGGCATCCGAACGCCGGCGGCGCCAGATCCGACGCGTTCTACCGCGCGTTCCGCACCCGTTTCCCGGCCGCGCAGGACGACTATCCGGTGCGGCGGATGAGCCAGATGATCGAGATGCTGGCCGCCGCGATGACCCGCGCGGGTTCGGCCGACCCCGTCGCGGTCGCGCGTGCGCTCGAGGGCCTGCCGTTCGACGACGGCTTCCACGCGTCGCGGATGCGCGCGCAGGATCACCAACTGATCCAGCCCCTTTACGTGATGGAAATGGACAAGGTCGGCACGCCGGGCGTGCGCTTCGACAACGAGGGATCGGGCTACGGCTTCCGGACGGTCCTGGCGGTGCCGGCGCAGCGCACGGAGATGCCGTCGACGTGCTCGATGACGCGCCCGTGACGGGAGGCGGCAAGAACGGCACCGAGTTGTGCTACAATGCGCGCCGGTTGTAAGTCACGGCACGGCCATTCTTCCGTGTCCGCCTGTTCAGTTAGAAAGGAAATCACATGTCTGTTGCAGATATCAAGAAGTCGGAAGTCGTTGCTCAGTTCGCCCGCGGTACCAACGACACGGGGTCGCCCGAAGTCCAGGTCGCACTGCTGACCGCACGTATCGTCGAACTGACGGGTCACTTCAAGACCCACGCGAAGGATCACCACAGCCGCCGCGGCCTGCTGCGCATGGTGAGCCGCCGCCGCAAGCTGCTCGACTACCTCAAGGGCAAGGATGCCGATCGTTACCGCGCACTGATCGAGAAGCTGGGTCTGCGTAAGTAATCGAGGCGATTGCCGCCAGCAAGATGCCTGTGTCAGTCCGCTGATACAGGCATTTTGTTTTTGCGCGGTGCGTAGCGTCACACGCATCGCAGGCTGTCCGGCACGTTCGTGCGGGGCCGCCGCCACGACCGATACCGGGGCAGGATTTGTGTCATTCCAGCGCGTCGCTGCGTGAGCGCCGCGCTGGAATGGCATAAAAAACACACCTTGCTCCGGGTGATTCGGTCGGGACGCCGCCGCGCGGGGGTCGCCGGCGCGGCGAATGAAATGCATGAATACAAAGGAGCAACCATGTCCATGTTCAACAAGGTCGTGAAGGAATTCCAGTGGGGCCAGCACAAGGTGCGCCTCGAAACCGGTGAAGTCGCTCGCCAGGCAAGCGGCGCCGTGATCGTCGACGTCGAGGATACCGTCGTGCTGGCAACCGTCGTCGGCGCGAAGTCGGCGAAGCCGGGCCAGGATTTCTTCCCGCTGACCGTCGACTACCTCGAGAAGACCTACTCGGCCGGCAAGATCCCGGGCGGCTTCTTCCGTCGCGAAGGCCGTCCGTCGGAGCACGAGACGCTGACGTCGCGCCTGATCGACCGCCCGCTGCGCCCGCTGTTCCCGGAAGGCTTCTACAACGAAGTCCAGGTCGTGATCCACGTGCTGTCCGTGAACCCGGAAATCCCGGCGGACATCCCCGCGCTGATCGGCGCATCGGCCGCGCTCGCCGTGTCGGGCCTGCCGTTCAACGGCCCGGTCGGTGCCGCGCGCGTGGCGTACATCGACAACGCGTACGTGTTGAACCCGACGCGTGACCAGCTCAAGGCATCGAGCCTCGACCTCGTCGTCGCGGGTACGGAGCGCGCCGTGCTGATGGTCGAGTCGGAAGCCGATCAGCTGTCGGAAGAAGTGATGCTGGGCGCCGTGGTGTTCGGCCACGAGCAGATGCAGGTCGCGATCGACGCGATCCACGAACTGGTGCGCGATGGCGGCAAGCCCGAGTGGGACTGGCAGCCGGCGCCGAAGAACGAGGCGCTGATCGCACGCGTGACCGAGCTCGCGCAGAACGATCTGCTCGCCGCTTACCAGCTCCGCGACAAGCAGGCGCGCTCGGCGAAGCTGAAGGAAGTCTACGCGGCGACCTCGGCGAAGCTCGAGGAAGACGCGCTGGCGGCCGGCACGGTCGCGGCCGACAAGGCCACGGTCGGCAATATCCTGTTCGACATCGAAGCGAAGATCGTCCGTTCGCAGATCCTGAACGGCGAGCCGCGCATCGACGGTCGCGACACGCGCACCGTGCGCCCGATCGAGATCCGCACCGGCGTGCTGCCGCGCACCCACGGCTCGGCGCTGTTCACGCGCGGCGAAACGCAGGCGCTGGTCGTCGCGACGCTCGGCACGAAGGGTGACGAGCAGATCATCGACGCGCTCGAAGGCGAATACCGCGAGCGCTTCATGCTCCACTACAACATGCCCCCGTTCGCGACCGGCGAAACGGGCCGCGTCGGCTCGCCGAAGCGCCGCGAAATCGGCCACGGCCGCCTCGCGAAACGCGCGCTGGTCAAGTGCCTGCCGAGCGCCGACGAATTCGGCTACTCGATCCGCGTCGTGTCGGAAATCACCGAGTCGAACGGTTCGTCGTCGATGGCGTCGGTGTGCGGCGGCTGCCTCGCGCTGATGGACGCCGGCGTGCCGATGAAGGCGCACGTCGCCGGTATCGCGATGGGCCTGATCCTCGAAGGCAACAAGTTCGCGGTGCTGACCGACATCCTCGGCGACGAAGATCACCTCGGCGACATGGACTTCAAGGTGGCCGGCACGGAGCAAGGCGTGACGGCGCTGCAGATGGACATCAAGATCCAGGGCATCACGAAGGAAATCATGCAGGTCGCGCTCGCGCAGGCGAAGGAAGGCCGCCTGCACATCCTCGGCAAGATGACGTCGGCGGTGTCGGGTGCGAACACGCAACTGTCGGAATTCGCGCCGCGCATGATCACGATCAAGATCAACCCGGAAAAGATCCGCGACGTGATCGGCAAGGGCGGTTCGGTGATCCGCGCGCTGACGGAAGAAACGGGCACGACCATCGACATCTCGGACGACGGCGTCGTGACGATCGCGAGCACGAGCAGCGAAGGCATGGCCGAAGCGAAGAAGCGCATCGAGCAAATCACGGCCGAGATCGAAGTCGGCCAGGTGTACGAAGGCACGGTGCTCAAGCTGCTCGATTTCGGTGCGATCGTGAACCTGCTGCCCGGCAAGGACGGCCTGCTGCACATCTCGGAAATCGTCAACGAGCGCGTGAAGGACATCAACGACTACCTGAAGGAAGGTCAGCAGGTGAAGGTCAAGGTGATCCAGACGGACGAGAAGGGTCGCGTGCGTCTGTCGGCCAAGGCGCTGCTGAATGAAGCAGCGGCGGCAGCGCAGTCGGATACGCCGCCGCAGCAGTAAGCGGACAGGCGGATCAACGGCCGGCAGTGCGAAAGCGTGCCGGCCGTTTTTTCTGTAGCATCGTTGCGCGGCGCAGCAGCGCCGGCGAGGCGCTCGCGCCGTGCGCGCGCGTGCCATCCGATTCCGATCCTGGAGCGATTCTCACCATGAAAGCCATCGAAATCACCGAATTCGGCGCGCCCGACGTGCTGAAGCTCGCGGAGCGTCCGCGCCCCGAACCGAAGCGCGGCGAGGTGCTGATCAAGGTGGCGGCTTCCGGCGTGAACCGGCCCGACGTGTTCCAGCGCAAGGGCGCCTATGCGCCGCCGCCGGGTGCGTCGGATCTGCCGGGCCTCGAGGTCGCGGGCGAGATCGTCGGCGGCGATGTGTCCGATGCGGCACTGAACCCGTTCGGCCTGAAGCTCGGCGATCGCGTGTGCGCGTTGCTCGCGGGCGGCGGCTATGCCGAATATGCGGTCGCGCCGCTGCCGCAGTGTCTGCCGGTGCCGGACGGTCTCACCGATATCGAAGCCGCGTCGCTGCCCGAGACGTTCTTCACCGTGTGGAGCAACGTGTTCGACCGCGCGCGGCTCGGCGCGGGCGAGGGCGGCGAACAGGAGACGCTGCTCGTGCAGGGCGGCTCGAGCGGCATCGGCGTGACGGCGATCCAGATCGCGCATGCGCTCGGCTTTCGCGTGTTCGCGACGGCCGGCACCGCCGACAAGTGCCGTGCGTGCGAGGCGCTCGGCGCCGAGCGCGCGATCGACTACAAGACCGAAGACTTCGTCGAAGTCGTGAAGTCGCTGACGCACGATCGCGGCGTCGACGTGATCCTCGACATGGTGGCGGGCGCGTACGTGCCGCGCGAGTTGTCCGCGCTCGCGGACGGCGGCCGCCTCGTGCTGATCGCGCTGCTCGGCGGTGCGAAGGCCGAGGTCAACCTCAACGAGATCCTGCGCCGCCGGCTGACGGTGACGGGCTCGACGCTGCGCCCGCGTCCGGTCGAGTTCAAGGCGCGCATCGCCGCGCAGTTGAAGGCGCGCGTGTGGCCGCTGCTGGCCGACGGTCGCATCAAGCCCGTGATCTATCGTGTGCTGCCGGCCGGCGAGGCCGCGCAGGCGCATGCGCTGATGGAGGGCGGCGAGCACATCGGCAAGATCGTGCTTGATTGGGGCGCGAACGCGTGACGGCCCGTGCGGCGGGCTTGACATGCGCGGTTTGACCGGTTCAAGCCGCGCGCAGTAAAATCGCGGGTTTGCTTCGCCAGATCCAACCTGACGGCCGGGTTCCGGCACGTTAATGACAAGATAGTGACGAGACAGACACGATGTCGAAACAACGAACAAAGCGAGTGATCGGCAACTGGAAGATGCACGGCCGGCTGGCCGGCAACCAGGCGCTGCTGAACGAAGTGGTGCAGGGTGCGGGCTTGGTGGCGGCTGAAACGTCGATCGGCGTGTGCGTGCCGTTCCCGTATCTCGCGCAGGTTCAGGCCCAGCTCGGCGGTGGCCGTGTCGCGTTCGGTGCGCAGGACGTGTCCGCGCACGAGCAAGGCGCGTTCACCGGTGAGGTGGCGGCCGCGATGGTGGCGGAGTTCGGCGCGCAGTATGCGATCGTCGGTCATTCGGAGCGTCGCGCGTATCACGGCGAAAGCAACGAGACGGTCGCGGCGAAGACGCAGCGCGCACTCGCGGCCGGCCTCACGCCGGTCGTGTGCGTCGGCGAGACGCTCGACGAGCGCGAGTCGGGTGCGACCGAGCAGGTCGTCGGTGCGCAGCTCGACGCGGTGCTGGCCGTGCTGACGGCTGACGAGGCCGCGCACATCGTCGTCGCGTACGAGCCGGTCTGGGCGATCGGCACCGGCAAGAGCGCGACGTCGGCGCAGGCGCAGGACGTACACGCGTTCCTCCGTGCGCGCCTGGCGGCAAAGGGTGCGGCGGACGTGTCCGTGCTGTACGGCGGCAGCGTGAAGCCGGACAACGCGGAAGAGTTGTTCGCGCAGCCGGACATCGACGGCGGCCTGATCGGCGGCGCGTCGCTGAAGGCGGAAGATTTCCTGGCGATCTGCCGGGCCGCGCGTTGAGCGGTCCGGGATCGAATTGAACCATGACGGCGGCCGGTCGGTCCGGTCGCCCGATCCAATCGGGTGGGTGTGATGCTGTTATTCAAGACGCTGATTATTGTGGTGCAGGTGCTGTCGGCACTCGGTGTGATTGGGCTCGTGCTGCTGCAGCACGGCAAGGGTGCCGACATGGGCGCCGCCTTCGGCAGCGGCGCGTCGGGCAGCCTGTTCGGCGCGACGGGCTCGGCGAACTTCCTGTCGCGCACGACGGGCATTCTCGCGACGATCTTCTTCGTCGCGACGCTCGCGCTGACTTACCTCGGTTCGTACAAGTCGACGCCGTCGGCGGGCGTGCTCGGCACGGCCGCGACGGCGCCGGCATCGGCCCCTGCGGCATCGGCGCCGGCTGTCGCGGCGTCCGCCGCCGCCGGTTCGGCCGCGAGCGCGCCGGGCCAGGATGTCCCGAAATAAAAAGTTAATTTTTTTGCGGTTGTGCGTTGAACAAATCCAGGACTCGGGTTAGAATTTAATTCTTGAAGCGATTCGCGGGAACCAGCAGCACAACCCGAGTTGCATGCAGTGCCGACGTGGTGAAATTGGTAGACACGCTATCTTGAGGGGGTAGTGGCGAAAGCTGTGCGAGTTCGAGTCTCGCCGTCGGCACCAAAGTTACTCAATGCCAGCCGCTTCTAGTGGCTGGCATTTTTCATTTCTGGGGTGTGCTTGCGGTTGTCTTGCGATCGCCTGTACTCCGAAATGATTCCTTCCGCCGGAAGTGGTATTCTCCGGACGCTCAGAACCAACCGATAGAGGATTGCCTTGAACCTCGCAGCCTATTACCCCGTCTTGTTGTTCCTCCTCGTGGGCACTGGTTTAGGTATAGCGCTGGTCAGCATCGGCAAGCTCCTTGGTCCCAACAAGCCGGACGTCGAGAAGAACGCACCGTACGAGTGCGGCTTCGAAGCCTTTGAAGACGCCCGGATGAAATTCGACGTCCGGTACTACCTCGTCGCCATCCTGTTCATCATCTTCGATCTCGAAACCGCATTCCTGTTCCCGTGGGGCGTCGCGCTCCGGGACATCGGCTGGCCGGGTTTCATCGCAATGATGATTTTTCTGCTCGAATTCCTGCTGGGCTTTGCCTATATCTGGAAGAAAGGCGGGCTCGACTGGGAGTGATGGGTTAATCGCCGGTTTGCATGGGCGGCCGCGCTCGGTCGCTCGTCTGGAGTGGAAAGCAAATGAGTATCGAAGGGGTCTTGAAGGAAGGGTTTGTCACCACGACGGCTGACAAGCTGATCAACTGGACGCGTACCGGCTCGCTGTGGCCGATGACGTTCGGGCTCGCGTGTTGCGCCGTCGAGATGATGCATGCGGGCGCGGCCCGTTACGATCTGGACCGGTTCGGCGTCGTGTTCCGCCCGAGCCCGCGTCAGTCGGACGTGATGATCGTCGCCGGCACGCTGTGCAACAAGATGGCGCCCGCGCTGCGCCGCGTGTACGACCAGATGGCCGAGCCGCGCTGGGTGATCTCGATGGGGTCGTGCGCGAACGGCGGTGGTTACTACCACTACTCGTACTCGGTGGTCCGCGGCTGCGACCGGATCGTGCCGGTCGACGTCTACGTGCCGGGCTGCCCGCCCACGGCCGAGGCGCTGGTCTACGGCGTGATCCAGTTGCAGGCGAAGATCCGCCGCACCAATACCATCGCCCGTCAATAAAGCCCCGAGCGTCCCCTCAATATGGCAAGCAAAATCGAGACCCTGAAGGCGAACCTCGAAGCCGCGCTCGGCGCGCGCGTGGTGAGCCTCACCGAAGCGATCGGTGAATTGACGCTCGTCGTGAAGGCGAGCGATTACCTCGAAGTCGCAAAGACGCTGCGCGACGATCCGAAGCTCCGTTTCGAGCAACTGATCGACCTCTGCGGCGTCGACTACCAGACCTTCGGCGACGGCGCCTACGACGGCCCGCGCTTCGCGGCCGTGTCGCACCTGCTGTCGGTCACGAACAACTGGCGCCTGCGCCTGCGCGTGTTCGCGCCGGACGACGATCTGCCGATCGTGGCGTCGCTGGTCGACATCTGGGCTTCCGCGAACTGGTACGAGCGCGAAGCGTTCGACCTGTACGGCATCGTGTTCGAAGGCCACCCCGACCTGCGCCGCATCCTCACCGACTACGGCTTCATCGGTCACCCGTTCCGCAAGGACTTCCCGGTGTCGGGCTACGTCGAAATGCGTTACGACCCGGAAGAGAAGCGGGTCGTGTACCAGCCGGTGACGATCGAGCCGCGCGAAATCACGCCGCGCGTGATCCGCGAGGATCGCTATGGCGGTCTGAAACATTAAGGGGGCGTCATGGCAGAAATCAAGAACTACACGCTCAACTTCGGCCCGCAGCACCCGGCAGCGCACGGCGTGCTGCGCCTCGTGCTCGAGCTCGACGGCGAAGTCATCCAGCGTGCCGATCCGCACATCGGCCTGCTGCATCGCGCGACGGAAAAGCTCGCCGAATCCAAAACCTTCATCCAGTCCGTGCCGTACATGGACCGTCTCGACTACGTGTCGATGATGGTCAACGAGCACGGCTACGTGCTCGCGATCGAAAAGCTGCTCGGCATCGACGTGCCGGAGCGCGCGCAGTACATCCGCGTGCTGTTCGACGAAATTACACGCGTGCTGAACCACCTGATGTGGATCGGCGCGCACGCGCTCGACGTCGGCGCGATGGCCGTGTTCCTGTACGCATTCCGTGAACGCGAAGACCTGATGGACGTGTACGAAGCGGTGTCCGGCGCCCGGATGCACGCGGCCTACTATCGTCCGGGCGGCGTCTACCGCGATCTGCCTGACGCAATGCCGCAATACAAGGCGTCGAAGATTCGCAACGAGAAGGCGCTCGCGAAGATGAACGAGGCGCGCAGCGGCTCGGTGCTCGACTTCATCGACGATTTCTTCACGCGCTTCCCGAAGTGCGTCGACGAATACGAAACGCTGCTGACCGACAACCGGATCTGGAAACAGCGTCTGGTCGGGATCGGCGTGGTGAGCCCGGAACGTGCGCTGCAGATGGGCCTGACGGGCCCGATGCTGCGCGGCTCGGGCATCGCGTGGGACCTGCGCAAGAAGCAGCCCTACGAAGTGTACGATCGGATGGATTTCGACGTGCCGGTCGGCGTGAACGGCGATTGCTACGACCGCTATCTGGTGCGCGTCGAAGAAATGCGCCAGTCGGTCCGCATCGCGAAACAGTGTATTGAGTGGCTCCGCAAGAATCCGGGGCCGGTGATGACGGACAATCACAAGGTTGCCCCGCCGTCGCGCGTCGGCATGAAGACCAACATGGAAGACTTGATTCACCACTTCAAGCTCTTCACCGAAGGTTTCCATGTGCCGGAAGGCGAAGCGTACGCGGCGGTCGAGCATCCGAAGGGTGAATTCGGCATCTACCTCGTGTCGGACGGCGCCAACAAGCCGTATCGCCTCAAGATTCGCGCGCCGGGTTTCGCGCACCTGGCGTCGCTCGACGAAATGGCGCGCGGTCACATGATCGCCGACGCCGTCACGATCATCGGTACGCAGGACATCGTGTTCGGCGAAATCGATCGCTAATGGTTGCGCCGCCCGCGAGCGCGGGCGGCGAGCAGTCAGTCACACGCGAAGCACCATGCGGTATGCGCCGAACTGGCGCGGCTTCGCAAGCTGTCAACAGAGTGAGCGCCAGGTCTGCCGTCCATGCACCCCAGTGTGCGGCAGGTTGTTCGTTCGGTAGGAATTGAAAGAGTCGTGTCTGAAAATGATCTCAGCTGAAGGCCTGAAGGAAATCGATCGAGCGTTGACGAAGTATCCCGCCGATCAGAAACAGTCCGCCGTGATGTCGGCGTTGGCCGTGGCTCAGGAAGAGCATGGCTGGCTGTCGCCCGAACTGATGCAGTTCGTCGCGGACTATCTCGGCATGCCGGCCGTCGCCGTGCAGGAAGTCGCGACGTTCTACACGATGTACGAGCTCAAACCGGTCGGCAAGCACAAGATCACGCTCTGCACGAACCTGCCGTGCCAGCTCGGCCCGCACGGCGGCGCGGAAGCGACTGCCGACTACCTGAAACAGAAGCTGGGCATCGGCTTCGGCGAGACCACGCCCGACGGCAAGTTCACGCTGAAGGAAGGCGAATGCATGGGCTCGTGCGGCGATGCGCCGGTGCTGCTGGTGAACAATCACAGAATGTGCAGCTTCATGAGCCGCGAGAAGATCGACCAGCTGCTTGAGGAGCTCTCGAAATGACGTCCCTCCACGACCGTCACATCAAACCGCTGATCCTCGCTGGTCTGAACGGCGAGAACTGGCACCTCGAAGATTACGTTGCGCGCGGCGGCTACAAGCAGCTGCGCCGCATTCTCGAAGAAAAGATTCCGCCCGAGCAGGTGATCGCCGACGTGAAGGCGTCGGGCCTGCGCGGCCGCGGCGGTGCGGGCTTCCCGACCGGCCTGAAGTGGAGCTTCATGCCGCGCCAGTTCCCGGGGCAGAAGTACCTCGTCTGCAACTCGGACGAAGGCGAGCCGGGCACGTTCAAGGATCGCGACATCCTGCGCTGGAACCCGCACGCGCTGATCGAAGGCATGGCCATCGGCGCGTACGCGATGGGCATCACCGTCGGCTACAACTACATCCACGGCGAAATCTTCGAAGTGTATCGACGCTTCGAAGCCGCGCTCGATGAAGCGCGCGCGGCCGGGTTCCTCGGCGACAACATCATGGGCTCGGAATTCTCGTTCCAGCTGCACGCGCACCACGGCTACGGCGCGTACATCTGCGGCGAGGAAACGGCGCTGCTCGAGTCGCTCGAAGGCAAGAAGGGCCAGCCGCGCTTCAAGCCGCCGTTCCCGGCGAGCTTCGGCGTGTACGGCAAGCCGACCACGATCAACAACACCGAGACGTTCGCCGCGGTGCCGTTCCTGCTGTCCATCGGGCCGCAGAATTATCTCGAGATCGGCAAGCCGAACAACGGCGGCACGAAGATTTTCTCGGTGTCGGGCGACGTCGAGCGCCCGGGCAACTACGAAGTGCCGCTCGGCACGCCGTTCGCGACGCTGATGGAGCTCGCCGGCGGGATGCGCGGCGGCAAGAAGATCAAGGCCGTGATTCCGGGCGGTTCGTCGGCGCCGGTGATCCCGGGCGACATCATGATGCAGACCGATCTCGACTACGACTCGATCGCGAAGGCGGGCTCGATGCTCGGTTCCGGCGCGGTGATCGTGATGGATGAGACGCGCTGCATGGTGCGCTCGCTGCTGCGCCTGTCGTACTTCTACTACGAGGAATCGTGCGGCCAGTGCACGCCGTGCCGCGAAGGCACCGGCTGGCTGTATCGCGTCGTGAACCGTATCGAGCACGGCGAAGGCCGCCAGGAAGATCTGGACCTGCTGAACTCGGTGGCCGAGAACATCATGGGTCGCACGATCTGTGCACTCGGCGATGCGGCGGCGATGCCGGTACGCGGGATGCTCAAGCACTACTGGGACGAATTCGCGTACCACGTCGAGCACAAGCACTGCATGGTCGGCGGCCACGCGCACGCGGCGGCAGCCTGAGCGAACCCGGTTGCGGAATTTGAGCGCACGGTCGGGCGAACGCGCGAACGGGCGGAAATAGGTTAAGGACCATTCACCATCATGGTTGAACTTGAAATAGACGGCAAGAAGGTCGAGGTGCCCGAAGGCAGCATGGTGATCCAGGCTGCGCACAAGGCGGATACGTACATTCCTCACTTCTGCTATCACAAGAAACTGTCGGTCGCGGCCAATTGCCGGATGTGTCTCGTCGAAGTCGAGAAGATGCCGAAGGCCGTGCCTGCCTGCGCGACCCCCGTGTCGGCCGGCATGATCGTGCGCACGCAATCCGACAAGGCCGTGAAGGCGCAGCAGTCGGTGATGGAATTCCTCCTCATCAATCACCCGCTCGATTGCCCGATCTGCGATCAGGGCGGCGAATGTCAGCTGCAGGATCTGGCTGTCGGCTACGGCAAGTCGTCGTCGCGCTACTCGGAAGAAAAGCGCGTGGTGTTCCACAAGAACGTGGGCCCGCTGATCTCGATGGAAGAGATGTCGCGCTGCATCCACTGCACGCGCTGCGTCCGCTTCGGCCAGGAAATCGCCGGCGTGATGGAGTTCGGCATGCTGGGCCGCGGCGAGCACTCGGAAATCACGACGTTCGTCGGCAAGACGGTCGACTCCGAAATGTCGGGCAACATGATCGACCTGTGCCCGGTCGGCGCGCTGACCAGCAAGCCGTTCCGCTACAGCGCCCGTACGTGGGAACTGTCGCGCCGCAAGTCGGTGAGCCCGCACGATTCCGTCGGCGCGAACCTCGTCGTGCAGGTGAAGAACAACCGCGTGATGCGCGTGCTGCCGTTCGAGAACGAAGCGATCAACGAATGCTGGATCTCGGACAAGGACCGCTTCTCGTATGAAGCCCTCAACAGCGAAGAGCGCCTGACGAAGCCGATGCTGAAGCAGGGCGGCCAGTGGATCGAAACCGACTGGCAGACCGCGCTCGAATACGTCGCGAAGGGCCTGAAGGGCATCGCCGCGGATCACGGCGCGAACGCGCTGGCGATGCTCGCGAGCGCGCACAGCACCGCGGAAGAGCTGTTCCTCGTGAAGCAGCTCGCCAACGAACTGAACACGCCGAACGTCGACTTCCGTCTGCGTCAGCAGGATTTCTCGGCGCCGGTCCAGGGCGCGCCGTGGCTCGGCATGCCGATCGCCGATCTGTCGAACGTGGACGCCGCGTTCGTCGTCGGTTCGTTCCTGCGCCGCGACCACCCGCTGTTCGCATCGCGCCTGCGTCAGGCGGCGAAGAACGGCGCGAAGCTGCACTTCCTGCACGCGACCGCCGACGATTCGCTGATCCCGACCGCGCAACGCATCGTCGCCGCGCCGTCCGCGTGGCTCGACGAGCTGGCCGGCATCGCCGCGGCCGTCGCGCAGCTGCGCGGCGTCGCGCTGCCCGACGCGCTCGCAGGCGTGACGGCGTCGCCGGCGGCCCAGGCTGTCGCGCAGTCGCTCGCGAACGGCGAACGCCGCGCGGTGCTGCTCGGCAACGTCGCGGTCCGTCATCCGCAATTCGCGAAGCTGCACGCCGTCGCGCAGTGGATCGCCGACAACACCGGCGCCACGTTCGGTTTCCTGACGGAAGCGGCGAACACGGTCGGTGCGCACGTCGTCGGCGCGCTGCCGGGCGAAGGCGGCCTGAATGCACGCGAAGCATTCGCGCAGCCGCGCAAGGGCTACGTGCTGCTGAACGTCGAACCGGAATTCGACACCGCCGATCCGGCACAGGCATTGGCCGCGCTGAACCAGGCGGAGATGGTCGTCGTGATGTCGCCGTTCAAGCACGGCCTCGACTACGCCGACGTGCTGCTGCCCGTCGCACCGTTCACGGAAACGGCCGGTACGTTCGTCAACGCGGAAGGCACCGTGCAGAGCTTCAACGGCGTCGTGCGCCCGCTCGGCGACACACGCCCCGCCTGGAAGGTGCTGCGCGTGCTCGGCAGCCTGCTCGGCCTGCCGAACTTCGAATACGAGACCGCGGAAGAAGTGCGTGTCGCCGCGCTCGGCGACGCCGGCGTCGCGGGCCGCCTGTCGAACCAGACGTCGGTCGCGCCGGCCCGCGCCGCGGCGAATGCCGCGAGCGGCGGTTTCGAGCGCCTGGCCGACGTGCCGATCTATCATGCTGACGCGCTCGTGCGCCGCGCAGGTGCGCTGCATCTGACGGCCGCCGCGAAGGCGGCGCATGCCGCAGCCCTGCCGGCCGCGCTGTTCGACAAGCTGGGCTTGAAGGAAGGCGACGCCGTGCGCGTGCGCCAGGGCGAGCGTGCGGTGCAGTTGCCGGCTGTGCGCGACGCGAATCTTGCGGAGACGGTCGTTCGCGTGTCGGCGGCGACGCCTGCCGGCGCAGCGCTCGGCAGCCTGTCCGGTGAACTGGTGGTGGAGAAGGCGTAAATGAGCTTGTTCGATACGATCAACGCGGGCGGGGCCGAGCTTCTCGGCTTCGCGTGGCCGACGGTGTGGGCAGTCGTGCGCATCCTCGTCGTCTCCGTCGTCATCCTGCTGTGCGTCGCGTACCTGATTCTCTGGGAGCGCAAGCTGATCGGCTGGATGCACGTGCGTCTCGGCCCGAACCGCGTCGGCCCCGGCGGCCTGCTGCAGCCGATCGCCGACGTGCTGAAGCTGCTGCTGAAGGAAGTCATTCAGCCGAGCGCCGCCAGCCGCTGGCTGTACCTGATCGCGCCGGTGATGACCGTCGTGCCGGCGTTCGCCGTGTGGGCGGTGATCCCGTTCCAGGCGGAAGCCGTGCTCGCGAACGTGAACGCGGGCCTGCTGTACGCGATGGCGATCTCGTCGATCGGCGTGTACGCGGTGATTCTGGCCGGCTGGGCGTCGAACTCGAAGTACGCGTTCCTCGGCGCGATGCGCGCCGCGGCACAGATGGTGTCGTACGAAATCTCGATGGGCTTCGCGCTGGTGCTCGTGCTGATGACGGCCGGCAGCCTGAACCTGTCGGAAATCGTCGGTTCGCAGCAGCACGGCTTTTTCGCCGGCCACGGCGTGAACTTCCTGTCGTGGAACTGGCTGCCGCTGCTGCCGGCGTTCGTCGTCTACTTCATCTCGGGCATCGCCGAAACGAACCGTCACCCGTTCGACGTGGTGGAAGGGGAGTCGGAGATCGTCGCGGGTCACATGATCGATTACTCGGGCATGGCGTTCGCGCTGTTCTTCCTCGCCGAGTACATCAACATGATCGTGATCTCGGCACTGGCCGCGACGCTGTTCCTCGGCGGCTGGGACGCCCCGTTCGAATTCCTGTCGTTCATCCCGGGCATCTTCTGGCTGGTGCTGAAGGTCTTCGCGCTGCTGTCGGTGTTCATCTGGGTCCGCGCGACGTTCCCGCGCTTCCGTTACGACCAGATCATGCGTCTGGGCTGGAAGGTGTTCCTGCCCGTCACGGTGATCTGGGTGGTCGTGGTCGGCTTCTGGATGATGTCGCCGCTGAACATCTGGGTGAAGTAAAGATCGGACGAAATCATGACGGCAATCCAACACTTCTTTAAGACTTTCTTCCTGACCGAGCTGCTGAAGGGGCTCGCGCTGACCGGTCGTTACACGTTCAAGCGCAAGTTCACCGTGCAGTTCCCGGAAGAGAAGACCCCGATTTCGCCGCGTTTCCGCGGGCTGCACGCACTGCGCCGCTATGAAAACGGTGAAGAGCGCTGCATCGCGTGCAAGCTGTGCGAGGCCGTGTGCCCCGCGCTGGCGATCACGATCGAGTCGGAAACGCGCGCGGACAACACGCGCCGCACGACGCGCTACGACATCGACCTGACGAAGTGCATCTTCTGCGGTTTCTGCGAAGAGAGCTGCCCGGTCGATTCGATCGTCGAGACGCAGATTCTCGAGTACCACGGCGAAAAGCGCGGCGACCTGTATTTCACGAAGGAAATGCTGCTCGCGGTGGGCGACCGCTACGAGAAGGACATCGCCGCGGCGAAGGCTGCCGACGCGCCGTATCGTTGATTGTGTTTGCAGTGCCGGCCCGGCATGAACGATGAACGGGCCGAGCCGCCGCGACGGGTGCGGGCGTCCCGCAAGCCGCGCCTGACTATGGCCTAACGATGAACCGGTAATCATGGAATTCACGACCGTACTGTTCTACATCTTCGCGCTGCTCCTGGTGGTATCAGGGCTGAAGGTGATCACTTCGCGCAACCCGGTGGCGTCTGCGCTTTTCCTTGTGCTGGCGTTCTTCAACGCCGCCGCGATCTGGATGCTGCTGGAGGCCGAATTCCTCGCGATCCTGCTGGTTCTGGTCTACGTGGGCGCGGTGATGGTGCTGTTCCTGTTCGTCGTGATGATGCTGGACATCAACATCGACTACCTGCGCCGCGACTTCAAGCGCTTCGTCCCGATGGCAACCGTGGTCGGCGCGATCATCGTGATCGAAACCGCGCTGATCCTGTGGCGCGGCTACGGCGACACGCACACCGTGCATGCGATGGCGACGGGCGAGATGGCCAACTGGTCGAATACGCGCCTGATCGGCAAGGTGATCTACACCGACTACATCTTCGCGTTCGAAATCGCCGGCCTCGTGCTGCTGGTCGCGATCATTGCCGCGATCGGGCTGACCGAGCGCAAGGGCAAGGACAGCAAGCGCCAGCGCGTGTCGGATCAGGTCAAGGTGCGCCGCAACGACCGCGTGCGCCTCGTGAAGATGGAAGCGGACAAGCCGCAGCCGGAAACGGCGCAGAGCGAAGCCGGCTCGGGCACCAACGGCTAAGCGGAGGAAAAGAAAACCATGCTGACTCTTGCTCACTACCTTGTGCTCGGCGCGATCCTCTTTGCGATCGCGATCGTCGGGATCTTCCTGAACCGCCGCAATGTCATCATCATCCTGATGTCGATCGAACTGATGCTGCTGGCGGTGAACACCAACTTCGTCGCGTTCTCGCATTACCTCGGCGACGTACACGGCCAGATCTTCGTGTTCTTCGTGCTGACCGTCGCCGCAGCGGAAGCCGCGATCGGTCTCGCGATTCTGGTGACCCTGTTCCGTAAGCTCGACACGATCAATGTCGAGGATCTCGATCAGCTCAAAGGTTAATTTCAGGCAACGCTGTTATGTCAACGACACTCAATGAAAACCTGCTGCTGGCGATTCCGCTCGCTCCGCTGGCCGGCTCGCTGATTGCGGGGCTGTTCGGGAACGCAGTCGGGCGCAAGGGCGCACACCGGATCACGATCCTCGGCGTATTGATCGCGTTCCTCCTGTCGGCGAAAGTCTTCCTCGACGTGATGGGCGGCGCGAGTTTCAACGCGACCGTCTACGAATGGATGAACGTCGGCTCGCTGAAGCTCGAGGTCGGCTTCCTCGTCGATTCGCTGACCGCGATGATGATGGTCGTCGTGACCTTCGTCTCGCTGATGGTGCACGTATACACGATCGGCTACATGGCGGAAGAGGACGGCTACCAGCGCTTCTTCTCGTACATCTCGCTGTTCACGTTCTCGATGCTGATGCTCGTGATGAGCAACAACTTCCTGCAGCTGTTCTTCGGCTGGGAAGCGGTGGGTCTGGTGTCGTACCTGCTGATCGGCTTCTACTTCACGCGCGAAAGCGCGATCTACGCGAACATGAAGGCGTTCCTCGTGAACCGCGTGGGCGACTTCGGCTTCCTGCTCGGCATCGGCCTGCTGCTCGCGTTCGCCGGCTCGATGAACTACGGCGAAGTGTTCGCGAAGCGCGCGGAGCTCGCGAGCCTGCACTTCCCGGGCACCGACTGGGGCCTGCTGACCGTTGCCTGTATCTGCCTGTTCATCGGCGCGATGGGTAAATCGGCCCAGTTCCCGCTGCATGTGTGGCTGCCCGATTCGATGGAAGGCCCGACCCCGATCTCGGCGCTGATTCACGCGGCGACGATGGTGACGGCCGGCATCTTCATGGTGTCGCGCATGTCGCCGCTGTTCGAGCTGTCGGATACCGCGCTGTCGTTCATCACGGTGATCGGCGCGATCACGGCGCTCTTCATGGGCTTCCTCGGCATCGTCCAGAACGACATCAAGCGCGTGGTCGCGTACTCGACGCTGTCGCAGCTCGGCTACATGACCGTCGCGCTCGGCGTGTCCGCTTACCCGGTCGCCGTGTTCCACCTGATGACGCACGCGTTCTTCAAGGCGCTGCTGTTCCTCGGCGCCGGCTCGGTCATCATGGGCATGCACCACGACCAGGACATGCGCAACATGGGCGGCCTGCGCAAGTACATGCCGATCACGTGGATCACGTCGCTCGTCGGCTCGCTCGCGCTGATCGGCACGCCGTTCTTCTCGGGCTTCTACTCGAAGGACTCGATCATCGACGCGGTGAAGCTGTCGCACCTGCCGGGCTCGGGCTTCGCCTACTTCGCGGTCGTGGCGAGCGTGTTCGTCACCGCGCTGTACTCGTTCCGCATGTACTTCCTGGTGTTCCACGGCGAAGAGCGCTTCCGCAAGCCGAAGCATCCGGAGTCGCCGATGGGCATGGCAGCCGCGCACGGCCACGACGATCACGGCCATGGCCACGGTCATGACGACCACGCGCACGAGCCGCACGAGACCCCGTGGGTCGTGTGGGTGCCGCTGGTCCTGCTGGCGATCCCGTCGGTGATCATCGGCGCGATCGCGATCAGCCCGATGCTGTTCGGCGATTTCTTCCAGCACGGCGTCGCATTCGACAAGGTGATCTTCATCGGCGAAAACCATCCGGCGCTGGCCGAGATGGCCGAGGAGTTCCACGGCTGGGTGGGCATGGGCCTGCACTCGGTGTCGGGCCTGCCGGTGTGGCTCGCGCTTGCCGGTGTCGTCGTCGCGTGGTTCCTGTACCTGAAGCGTCCGGAGCTGCCGGCGTCGATCCGCCGCGCGTTCGGCCCGATCTACACGCTGCTGGACAACAAGTACTACATGGACAAGATCAACGAAGTGGTGTTCGCCCGCGGTTCGGTGGCGATCGGCCGCGGCCTGTGGAAGGAGGGCGACGTCGTGGTGATCGACGGCCTCGTGAACGGCAGCGCCCGGTTCATCGGCTGGTTCGCCGGCGTGATCCGCTTCCTCCAATCCGGTTACATCTATCACTACGCGTTCGCCATGATCATCGGCATGCTGGGGCTCCTGACCCTGTTTGTAACGCTCGGCGGCAAATAAGGCGGGGAGACAACACTAATGCACGCTTTTCCGATTCTCAGTACCGCGATCTGGCTGCCGATCGTTTTCGGCCTCCTCGTGCTGGCGGTGGGTAACGACAAAAATCCGGGGACGGCTCGCTGGGTCGCGCTGATCGGCGCGCTGCTCGGTCTCGCGGTCACGATCCCGCTGATCACGGGCTTCGACTCCAGCACCGCTGCGCTGCAGTTCGTCGAGAAGTCGACGTGGATCCAGCGCTTCGACATCGCGTATCACCTCGGCGTCGACGGCATCTCGATGTGGTTCGTCGTGCTGACCGCGCTGATCACGGTGATCGTCGTGATCGCCGCCTGGGAAGTGATCACCGAGAACGTCGCGCAGTACCTCGCGGCGTTCCTGATCCTGTCCGGGATCATGATCGGCGTGTTCTCGGCGGCCGACGGCCTGCTGTTCTACGTGTTCTTCGAGGCGACCCTGATCCCGATGTACATCATCATCGGCGTGTGGGGCGGCCCGAACCGCGTATATGCGGCGTTCAAGTTCTTCCTGTACACGCTGGCCGGCTCGCTGCTGATGCTGGTCGCGCTGATCTACCTGTACACGGAAACGCACTCGTTCGACCTCGCGACGTGGCAGAACGCGAAGATCGCGATGACGCCGCAGATCCTGCTGTTCATTGCGTTCTTCCTCGCGTTCGCGGTGAAGGTGCCGATGTGGCCGGTGCACACGTGGCTGCCGGACGCGCACGTGGAAGCGCCGACGGGCGGCTCGGTCGTGCTGGCGGCGATCATGCTCAAGCTCGGCGCATACGGTTTCCTGCGCTTCTCGCTGCCGATCACGCCTGACGCGAGCCACTTCCTGGCGCCCGTCGTGATCACGCTGTCGCTGATCGCGGTGATCTACATCGGTCTCGTCGCGATGGTGCAGGCCGACATGAAGAAGCTGGTCGCGTATTCGTCGATCGCGCACATGGGTTTCGTCACGCTCGGCTTCTTCATCTTCAACCAGCTCGGCGTCGAAGGCGCGATCGTCCAGATGATCTCGCACGGCTTCGTGTCGGGCGCGATGTTCCTCTGCATCGGCGTGCTGTACGACCGCGTGCACTCGCGCCAGATCGCCGACTACGGCGGCGTCGTCAACGTGATGCCGAAGTTCGCGGCGTTCGCGATGCTGTTCTCGATGGCCAACTGCGGCCTGCCGGGTACGTCCGGTTTCGTCGGCGAGTTCATGGTGATTCTCGCGGCCGTCCAGTACAACTTCTGGATCGCATTCGGCGCGGCGTTCACGCTGATTCTCGGCGCGGCCTACACGCTGTGGATGTACAAGCGCGTGTATTTCGGCGCGGTCGCGAACGATCACGTCGCCAAGCTGACGGACATCGGCCGTCGTGAATTCCTGATGCTGGCCGTGCTCGCCGCGTTCACGCTGCTGATGGGCCTGTATCCGAAGCCTTTCACCGACGTGATGCACGTTTCCGTGGAAAACCTCCTCTCCCACGTCGCGCAGTCGAAGCTGCCGCTGGCCCAGTAATCGCGAGCGGAGGAACTCAAGATCATGCAAAACGCCCCTATGAATGTTCTGTTGCCTGACGCGCTGGTGCTGGCCGCCATCGTCGTCGCATGGCTGAACGACACCTTTACCGGTGCGTCCGGCCGCCGCCTGACCTATCTGATCGCGGTCGTCTCGTCGGTCGTCGCCGGCGTGTGGTTCGCGGTCCAGGCGCTCGACCCGCAGCAGTACTACTTCTTCTCGAAGATGGTCGTCGTCGACTCGTTCGCGAGCATGATGAAGGCCGTCGTGTCGTTCGGTTTCGCGGTCTCGCTCGTCTATTCGCGCAAGTACCTCGAAGACCGCGACATGTTCCGCGGCGACGTGTTCCTGCTCGGCATGTTCTCGCTGCTCGGCCAGCTGGTCATGGTGTCGGGCAACAACTTCCTGACGCTGTACCTCGGTCTCGAACTGATGTCGCTGTCGCTGTACGCGGTCATCGCGCTGCGCCGCGACGCCGCGCAGTCGAGCGAAGCCGCGATGAAGTACTACGTGCTGGGCGCGCTCGCATCGGGCTTCGTGCTGTACGGCATCTCGATGCTCTACGGCGCGACCGGCTCGCTCGAGCTCGGCGAAGTGTACAAGGCGGTCGGCGGCAACACCGACGCGGCCGTGCTGATGTTCGGCGTGATCTTCATCGTCGCCGGTATCGCGTTCAAGCTCGGGGCCGTGCCGTTCCACATGTGGGTGCCGGACGTCTACCAGGGCGCGCCGACCGCGATGACGCTGTTCGTCGGCGGCGGTCCGAAGGTTGCCGCGTTCGCGTGGGGCCTGCGCTTCCTGGTGATGGGCCTGCTGCCGCTCGCCCAGAACTGGCAGACCGCGCTCGTGATCCTCGCCGCGCTGTCGCTGATCGTCGGCAACATCACCGGTATCGTCCAGCGCAACATCAAGCGGATGCTCGCGTACTCGGCGATCTCGAACATGGGCTTCGTGCTGCTCGGCCTGCTCGCCGGCATCGTGAAGGGCGACGCGGCTGCGCCGGCGAACGCCTACAGCTCGGCGATGTTCTACGCGATCGTCTATCTGATCACGACGCTCGGCTCGTTCGGCGTGGTGATGCTGCTCGCGCGCCGCGATTTCGAAGCCGAAACGATCGACGACTTCAAGGGCCTCAACAAGCGCAGCCCGGTGTTCGCGTTCGTGATGATGGTCATGATGTTCTCGCTGGCCGGCATTCCGCCGACCGTCGGCTTCTACGCGAAGCTCGCGGTGCTCGAGGCGACCGTCAACGCAGGCCTCACGTGGCTGGCCGTGCTGGCCGTGATCACGTCGCTGTTCGGCGCGTTCTACTACCTGCGCATCGTGAAGCTGATGTACTTCGATGCGCCGCAGGATTCGACGCCGATCTCGGGCGATTTCTGCAAGCGCACGATCCTCGTGCTGAACGGCCTGGCCGTCGTCGTGCTCGGCCTGATCCCGAGCCCGCTGCTGACCGCCTGCCTGCAGGCAATCCGCCACACGCTGCCGCTGTAATGTCGGCAGCCGGCTGGTTCATCGTGCTGTTGGCGCTCGTATGCGCCAACCTGCCGTTCCTGAACCAACGCCTCTTCGCCGTCGTGCCGTTCGGCGCGACGAAGAAGAGTGCGTGGGTGCGGATCGGCGAGCTGATCGTGCTGTACTTCATCGTCGGCGCGCTCGGCTTCTGGCTCGAGTCGCGCGCCGGCAACCGCTTCGAACAGGGCTGGCAGTTTTACGCGATCACGTTCAGTCTCTTCGTCGTGTTCGCGTTTCCCGGCTTCACGTTCCAATATCTCGTCAAACGACGCTGACGGCTTCGGCCGTCCGTCGTGCTCATCCAGGAGCCGCCGATGGCCGAACTACCCAATCACGACGCCGCACTGACCGAAACCTGCCTCGAGAGCGAGGCGATCTTCGAAGGCGCGTTCCTCAAGCTCAAGCGCGATACCGTCCGTCTGCCGGACGGCAAGAAAGCCACGCGCGAATACGTGCAGCATCCGGGCGCGGTGATGGTGATCCCGCTGTTCGACGACGGCCGCGTGCTGATGGAGAGCCAGTTCCGCTATCCGATCGGCAAGGTGATGGCCGAATTCCCGGCCGGCAAGCTCGATCCGAACGAAGGCGCGCTCGCGTGCGCGGCGCGCGAGCTGCGCGAGGAAACCGGCTACACGGCGCGCGAGTACGTGTTCCTGGCCCGCATTCATCCGATCATTTCCTATTCGACCGAATTCATCGACCTGTACCTCGCGCGCGGGCTGACGGCCGGCGAGCGCAAGCTCGACGAAGGCGAATTCCTCGAAACCTTCACCGCGACGCTGGACGACCTGCAGGAGTGGGTGCGCACGGGCCAGATCTCCGACGTGAAGACGATCATCGGCACCATGTGGCTCGACAAGGTGCTGTCCGGCACGTGGCCGCTCGGCCCGGTCGTCACGCCCTGAGCGCGGCGTCGGCGGCGGCCGGGGCGCCGCGTTACAATCTGGCGACGCAGTGCGTTCGCGCTGCGCAATCCGGATTTAGCACGATCGTTCACAAAACCGCTTTTTGCGCTACACTCGTCACACGCCCTGATTCAGCATGAAGGTCCTCGATTTACAGTGTCCGCACGGTCATCGGTTCGAAGGCTGGTTCGCTTCCGCCGATGAATTCGAAGCGCAGTTGTCCCGCAAGCTGGTCGAATGTCCGGTGTGCGGAACGACGGAGATCAACCGGATGCCGTCGGCGCCGCGCCTGAACCTGTCGGGCGCGACGCAGCCGCAGCCGGCCGATCCGCGTGCGCTGCAGGCGCAGGTGATGCGCGCGCTGCGCGAGGTGCTGGAGAAGACCGAGAACGTGGGCGAGCGCTTCGCCGAGGAAGCGCGGCGCATTCATTACAACGAGGCGCCGGCACGCAGCATTCGTGGCGTCACGACGCCGGAGGATGCGCAGTCCTTGCTCGAAGAAGGCATCGACGTGATGCCGCTGCCGATTCCTGCCGCGCTGAAAGAACCGCTGCAATGACGTACGCAGTGTGTCCTTGGCCGGGGACGGCCGCGGACAGCTTTGCATGAGATCAGAGCAGGCGCTAAAGCGTTAACTCGGGTCGACAGGAGACACTGCGCATGGATCTGGATTATTCCCCCGCCGACGACGCGTTCCGCGCCGACGTCCGCGCCTGGCTCGAGGCCAACCTGCCTCACGCACTGCGCGCCAAGGTACTCGATCACAAACGACTCGACCGCGAGGATTTCGCGAGCTGGCACCGGATTCTCGGCCAGCGCGGCTGGTCCGCGCCCGCCTGGCCCGTCGAATATGGCGGCCCGGGCTGGAACGCGACGCAGCGGCACATCTGGGACGAGGAGTGCGCGCGCATCGGTGCGCCGACCGTGCTGCCTTTCGGGGTGTCGATGGTCGCGCCGGTCCTGATGAAATACGGCAGCGAAGCGCAGAAGCGCCGCTATCTGCCGCGCATTCTCGACGGCTCGGACTGGTGGTGCCAGGGTTATTCGGAGCCGGGTTCCGGGTCCGATCTCGCATCGCTGCGCACGCGCGCCGAGCGCCACGGCGATCATTACGTCGTCAACGGCCAGAAGACCTGGACCACGCTCGGCCAGTACGCCGACATGATGTTCTGCCTCGTGCGCACCGATCCGGCCGCGAAGAAGCAGGAAGGCATCTCGTTCCTGCTGATCGACATGAAAACGCCCGGCATCACGGTGCGCCCGATCGTGATGCTCGACGAGGACCACGAGGTCAACGAGGTGTTCTTCGAGGACGTGAAGGTGCCGGTCGAGAACCTCGTCGGCGACGAGAACCGCGGATGGACCTACGCGAAATACCTGCTCGGCCACGAGCGCACCGGCATCGCGCGCGTCGGCGCGTCGAAGCGGGAGCTCGCGTTCCTGAAGCGCATCGCGTCGAACCAGCGCAAGAACGGCAAGCCGTTGCTCGCCGATCCCGTGTTCGCCGCGAAGGTCGCGGCGCTCGAGGTCGAGCTGATGGCGCTGGAAGTGACGGTGCTGCGCGTCGTCAGCCGCGAGACGAGCGGCAAGGGGCCGGGCCCCGAAGCGTCGATGCTGAAGATCAAGGGCACCGAGGTGCAACAGGCGCTCACCGAGCTGATGGTCGAAGCGATCGGCCCGCTGGCCGCACCGTTCGACGTGCCGTTCCTCGCCGGCGAGCGCGAGCACAGCATCGCCGGCGACGACGATGCGGCGCCGCTCGCCGCGTACTACTTCAATTACCGGAAGACGTCGATCTACGGCGGGTCGAACGAGATCCAGAAGAACATCATCGCGCAGATGATTCTGGGGCTGTGATCAGGGAACGGAGACAACCATGGATTTCAGCTTTACCGATGAGCAGCAGCAGTTCGCCGATGCGCTGCGCCGGTATCTCGGCGAGCAATACGGCTTCGAGGCGCGTCAGGCGATCGTGCGCAGCGATACCGGTGTGTCCGACGCGCAGTGGAGCGCATTCACCGAACTCGGATTGACCGCGTTGCCGGTGCCGGACGCCCAGGGCGGCTTCGGCGGCGGGCCGGTCGACATGCTGGTCGTGATGCAGGAACTCGGCCGCGCGCTCGTGATCGAGCCGTACTGGGCCACGGCGGTCGGCGTCGAGGCGTTGCGGATCGCCGGCTCCGGCGCGGGCGACGACGCCGCGCTGCTGGAGGCGATTGCACAAGGACAAAAGCGCGTGGCGGTCGCGTTCCATGAGCCGCAGGCGCGCTACGACCTGTACGAACTCGACACGCGCGCGCGCGAGCAGGACGGCACGTACCGGCTGACCGGGATCAAGTCGGTCGTTCAGCACGGCGCCCAGGCGCACGTCTGGATCGTGCCCGCGCGTGTCGACGGCGGCGGTATCGGCCTCTTCGTCGTCGAACGCGATGCGGCCAACGCGAAGGTGGTCGACTACCGGACCATCGACGGCCAGCGTGCCGCGACGCTCACGTTCGACGACACGCCGGCCCGACTCCTGACGGGTGGGGCGCGAGACGCGGCGGCGCTCGAGCAGATTGCCGATTACGCGACCTTTCTGCTATGCGCGGAAGCGGTTGGCGCGCTCGACGAGCTGAATCGCGCGACGGTCGAATACACGAAGACGCGTGAGCAGTTCGGTGTGCCGATCGCGCGCTTTCAGGCGCTACAGCACCGGATGGTCGACATGCTGATTCATGCCGAGCAGGCGCGTTCGCTGACCTATCTCGCGGCGGTGCGCTATGCGAACGGCGATGCCGATGCGCGGCGCAAGGCCGTGTCGGCCGCGAAGGCGCGGGTCGGATCGGCCGCGCGCTTCGTCGGCCAGCAGGCGATCCAGTTGCACGGCGGCATGGGCGTGACCAACGAGGTGGCCGCCGCGCACCTGTTCAAGCGGCTGTCGATCATCGAGACGACGCTCGGCGATACCGATCATCACCTCGCCCGCCTCGCGGCGCTGCCCGATTTCGCGCAGACCGACGTAGCATGACGGCGACGCGCGAGCGCGCCAGACAAGGAGACTTATCAGTGGGCATCAGTTACGAAGATCTGGTGGTGGGCAGTACCACCGAAGTGGGCCGCTACACGTTCGAGCCCGACGACATCAAGACGTTCGCGCAGCGCTACGATCCGCAGCCGTTCCATGTCGACGAGGAAGCAGGGAAGGCATCGCACTTCGGCGGGCTCGTCGCGAGCGGCTGGCATACGTGTTCGGTGTTCATGAGCCTGCTGGTCCAGAAGCTGGGGCCGGACTCGACCAGCATGGGCTCGCCGGGCATCGATTCGATCCGCTGGCTGAAGCCGGTGCGCGCCGGCGACACGATCACGATGTACCAGAAGGTGCACGACAAGCGCGTGTCGGAGAGCAAGCCCGATCGCGGCATCGTGTCGACGGAATGGGTCGGCGTGAACGAAGCCGGCGAGACGGTGATCAGCGTGCACACCAAGGTGATTTTCGGGCTGCGCCATCCGGCAGGCGCGAACGCATGACCGACGTGACCTTGCCGCTGATCGCGTCCGCGCAGGCGCTGCAGGCGCGGGTTGGCGCGGAGCCGCTCGCGAGCGGCTGGATCGAGATCGACCAGCCGCGCGTCGACGGTTTCGCCGACGCGACCGGCGATCACCAATGGATTCACGTCGACCCCGAACGCGCGCGGCGCGAGTCGCCGTTCGGTGGGCCCATCGCGCACGGGTTCCTGACGCTGTCGCTGATTCCTGCATTGATGACCGACGCAATGCGCTTCGAGCAGAAGATGGGCGTGAACTACGGGCTCAACCGCGTACGGTTCTTGAAGCCGGTGCCGGTCGGGGCGCGCGTGCGCGCGCTGTTCGCGGTGAAGGAAATCGCCGACGCCGCGCGCGGCGGTATTCAGGTGACGTGGTCGGTATCGATGCAGATCGAGCGTCCCGACGCGCCGCTGCCGGTATGCGCGGCGGAATTCATCACGCTGCATTACTTCTGAAGCACGCAGCGGCATGCGCGGATGCCGCTGCGTCCACCCTGCGTGTCAGTGCTTCGCGTATTGCGTTGCGCCGAACAGCACCTCGCGTGCCTTGTCGTCCTGCAGCGCCTTGCGCATCGACGCGAGTACCTCGACGCCACGCTGCACGGCCGGTCGCGCGGCGATCGCCTCGTGCCAGCGCTTCACGTTCGGCAACGCGTCGAGCTCGATGCCCTGGTTCCGCCACGAACGCGTCCACGGGAACGTCGCAATGTCCGCGATCGTATACGTGTCGCCCGCGAGATACTCGGATTCGCCGAGCCGCTTTTCCATCACGTTGTACAGGCGCTTCGCTTCGTTCGTGTAGCGGTTGACCGCGTACTCGATCTTCTCCGGCGCATACAGCCGGAAGTGGTGCGCCTGCCCGAGCATCGGGCCGACACCGCCCATCTGGAACATCAGCCACTCGAGCGTCGCATAGCGCGCGGCCGGATCGGTCGGCAGGAACTTGCCGGTCTTCTCCGCGAGGTAGATCAGGATCGCGCCCGATTCGAACAGCGAGATCGGTTGGCCGCCGGGGCCATCCGGATCGACGATCGCGGGGATCTTGTTGTTCGGGCTGATCTTCAGGAACGCGGGCTCGAACTGGTCGCCCGCACCGATATCGACCGGATGGGCGCGATACGCGAGGCCCGTTTCCTCGAGCATGATGTGCACCTTGTGGCCGTTCGGGGTCGCCCAGCTATAGACGTCGATCATCGTCAACTCCTGTGTGGCATGCGCGAAAACGGCGCCGGCGGCGCCGCGACAGGCGGTCATTAGAGCATGGATCGACGCGGGCTGCTGGTGGCGGAAATGCCCGTGCCGGCGGGCATGCGCGGCCGGGCGGGCGTCGCCGGCGGTGCACGCGGCGTCGACGTGCCGCACCGGATGGACGCGGTGGCGTGGCGTCGGTTCGAAGGCCGACGCGGTGGATCAGCGCTTGTAGCGCGGTTGGCGCTTCTCGAGAAAGGCGCTGATGCCTTCGAGCCCGTCCGCATGATGCAGCGACGCGACGAAATGATCGCGCTCGGTGCCGAGGTGCGCGTCCAGCGGTTGGGCGGTCGCCTCGTCGAGCAGCGACTTGATGCGCGTGAGCGCGTTCGGCGAGATGCCGGCGAGCGTGTCGGCCCACGCCAGTGCGTCGCTCAGCGCCGTGCCAGGCGCGGCGAGCCGATTGACGACGCCCAGCGCGTGCAGGCGTTCCGCGGCAACGGGTTTGCCTTTGAACAGGATCTCGGCGGCGGTCGCACGCGGCAACGCGCGGGCGAGAAACCACGAGCCGCCGCCGTCGGGTGTCAGGCCGACGCGTGCATACGACATCACGAATTTCGCGTCGTGTGCGGCAACGATCAGGTCGCACGCGAGCGCGAGCGAGAAGCCGGCGCCGGCCGCGGCGCCCTCGACGGCCGCGATCACCGGCTTCGTCGACGCGCGGATCGCCGTGACCCATGCCGCGAGCTGATCGATGCTGTCGGCCTGGAAGGACGGATCCTTCGAGCGATTCTCGAGCAACCGGTTCAGGTTGCCGCCTGCGCAGAAGAAGCGATCGGCACCCGTCAGCACGACGGCGCGAATCGCCGGATCGCGCTCGGCGGTGGCGAGCGCTTCGATGCCGGCCGCATACATGTCGGGATGCAGTGCGTTGCGCGCACCGGGATTGGACAGCGTGAGGACGAGCGTCGAATCGCTCTCGGGTGGGCGCGAGGCCAGCAGTTCAGCACTCATGCGAGCGTGTCTCCATCGGGTGGCGCGGCGACGCCGAGTGTATCCCGCGAAGAGCGAGGGCTGTCGCCGCAGCGGATGTAATGTTGTCGTGACGGACGAAAAACTTGCTTTAGACTAGCACGAACGTGCTTTTCGGCGCGATGAACCTCGAGGCGGCCGGCGTCGATGCGGCCGTGCTCCAGCAACGAAGGAGACTCCGATGCTACAGCTGTGCGGTATTCCGTTGTCCAACTACTACAACAAGGTGAAGTTCGTCCTGCTCGAGCACGATATACCGTTCGAGGAGTCGGTTTGCGCTTTGCCGGTCAGCGATCCGGTGCAGCTCGCCGATTCGCCGCTCGGCAAGATTCCGTTCCTGAAGACCGAAGAGGGTGCGCTGTTCGAGTCCCAGGTGATCATCGAATACCTGGCGGCGCGCTATCCCGAGAAAGGCATTTTGCCCGCGAGCCCGTTCGCGGCGGCGAAGGTGCGCGAACTGGTCGAGACGCTCGAGCTGTATCTCGAATGGGTGGCGCGCGAGGTGTACACGGAAGCGTTTTTCGGCGGCAAGGTCAGCGACGGGATGAAGGCGCACGTCGAGAAGCGCCTGCCGCGCGCGATCGATGCGTTCAAGCAGATGACGCGGTTTTCGCCGTATGTGCTCGGCGAGTCGTTCGGCCTCGCGGACATTGCCGCGTGGGTTCATCTGCCGGTGATCGGGATGGCGACGAAGGCCATATTCGGCCGCGACTTCCTGCTCGATGCAGGCATCGACTGGAAGGCCCACGCCAAGACGGTGAGCGAACGCCCTGCCGCGCAGCGCGTGGCAGCCGAGCGCAAGGCGTATGTCGAAGCGGCGAACGTCGCGCGTTCGTAACCGCGTTTCCCGAAGGGCGGCGTGCGGCCGCCCCCGTGCGGGCTTACAGGCGGGCGAGCCGCTCGAGCGCGGATGCGAGCGTGCTTTCCCGCTTCGCGAAGCAGAAGCGCACGACGCCCGATTCGTGCGGCTCGTGATAGAACGCCGACACTGGAATGGCGGCCACGCCGATCTCCGACGTGAGCCACGTCGAGAATTCCGCTTCGGGCAGGTCGCTGATCGCCGAGTAATCGACGCACTGGAAGTACGTGCCCGTGCACGGCAGCAGCTTGAAGCGCGTGCGCTCGAGGCCGGCCCGGAAGAAGTCGCGCTTTTGCTGATAGAAGCCGGCGAGCGACAGGTACGGCGTCGGGTCGCGCAGGTAGTCGGCGAGCCCGATCTGCATCGGCGTGTTCACCGTGAATACGTTGAACTGGTGGACCTTGCGGAATTCAGCGGTCAGCGCGGCAGGCGCCGCGACGTACCCGACCTTCCAGCCGGTCACGTGATAGGTCTTGCCGAAGCTCGACACGATGAAGCTGCGTGCGGCGAGTTCCGGATAGCGCGCGACGCTCTCGTGGCGCGCGCCGTCGTAGACCATGTGTTCGTAGACCTCGTCGGACAGGATCAGCACGTTGGTGCCGCGCACGATGTCCTCGAGCTTGCGCATGTCCGCCTCGCGCCACACGGTGCCCGTCGGGTTGTGCGGTGTGTTGATCAGGATCATCCGCGTTTTCGGCGTGATCGCGGCCGCGAGACGGTCGAACGGGATCGCGTAGTCGGGCGCCTCCAGCGTGACGAACACGGGCTTGCCGCCGGCGAGCTCGATCGACGGCAGGTAGCTGTCGTAGGTCGGCTCGACGACGATCACTTCGTCGCCCGGATGCACCGCGCACAGGATCGCCGTCAGCAGCGCCTGCGTCGCGCCGGCCGTCACGGTGATTTCGGCGGCCGGATCGTAGCGCCGGCCGTACACCCGCGCGATCTTGTCGGCGATCGCGTCGCGCAGCGGCGCGACGCCGGCCATCGGCGGGTACTGGTTGTGCCCGTTGCGCATCGCGGCGGCCACCGCATCGACGATGCGCGGATCGCAATCGAAATCCGGGAAACCCTGGCCGAGGTTCACCGCCCCTTTTTCGGCGGCAAGCGCGCTCATCACCGTGAAGATCGTCGTGCCGACGTTCGGCAGGCGCGAGGGGAAAACGGGTGTCGTTGGCATATCTGAAGGAGCGTTCATCGATACGGTCGGAATCGGGTGAGGTGCGTCAGGCCGGCGTCGCCGTGACGGGCGGCGCGGCGTCGAGTGCGCAGGCTTGCGCAAATGGCGCGGGTTGCGCGATGCGGAAACCGAAGTCGCGGGCGGTGCGCTTCGCGAGCTTCAGCAGCGCGCGGTCTTTCGACACGAGCCAATCGGCGTGCGCGGCGCGCGCGAGTTCGAGAAACTTCTGGTCGTCGCGGTCCTTGCACTTCGGCAGCGGCGGCGCGCCGGCGTCGACGGGCGGCGGTTCGACGAGGCTCGCGAGCCGGGCGACGGTCGCGAGCGCGGCCGCCTTGTCGATCGCGCGCGACTGGAACTGCGGATAGTCGAGCACGTATTCGAGTTCGGTCAGGCAGCGGCCGTCGATCACGGCGGCCAGCGTGCCGTGCTCCAGCGCGGCGCGGATCGGGCGCGTGGCGGGGTCGTCGAATACGAGAATGTCGATCCAGACGTTCGAGTCGAGCACGACGCGGTGTGCGGCATGCGGGGCGAGAGAGCGGGTCATTCGTTACAATCGGTGGTTTTCGTCTGACCGCAAGGCACGGCGTGCCAGCGAGCCTCTATGATAATCGTTCTCTCTCCCGCCAAATCCCTCGACTACGACACGCCCGCGCACGTCCAGTCTTACACGAAGCCTGCATTCGTCGACGATGCGTCGGAGTTGATCGACGGCCTGCGCAAGCTGTCGCCGCAGGACATCGCGACGCTGATGGATATCTCCGATCCGCTCGCGCGCCTGAATTTCCAGCGCTACGCCGACTGGTCGCCGACCTTCACGCCGGCCAACGCGAAGCAGGCTGTGCTGGCGTTCAACGGCGACGTCTACGAGGGTTTCGACGCGAAATCGCTGTCGTCCGCCGATCTCGACTATGCACAGCATCACGTGCGCGTGCTGTCGGGCCTGTACGGGCTGCTGCGTCCGCTCGACCTGCTGCAGCCGTACCGGCTCGAGATGGGCACGCGGTTCGCGAACGCGCGCGGCAAGGATCTGTATGCGTTCTGGGGCGATCGCATCACGCGGGCGCTGAACGAGCAACTCGAGACGCGCAGCGGCGCGGCGCGCGTGCTCGTCAACTGCGCGTCGACCGAATACTTCAAGTCGGTCAAGCCGAAGCTGCTGGCAGCACCGGTCATCACGCCGGTATTCGAGGACTGGAAGGGCGGCCGCTACAAGATCATCAGTTTTCATGCGAAACGCGCGCGCGGCCTGATGGCGCGGTTTGTCGTCGAGAACCGTATCGCCGACCCGAAGGCGCTGAAGGAATTCGCCACCGAAGGCTATGCGTTCGATGCGGCTGCGTCGAACGATTCGACTTACGTATATCGCCGGCGCATCGGCGAGTGACCCTGCCGGCCGTTCGCGAGACGGTCGGCGCATGCGTGAGGCCGGACCGGCGACATACCGCCTGCTTCGGTCGACCGCTTTGCATGGGACCGGCGTAAGCGCTGAAGCGCCAGCGCCGGTCGACAAAGGAGATGGACAGATGGCCCTTTCGATCACCAGTAATTTCGACGCAGGCGCAATCGACGTCGTGTCGTGCGACAGCCCCGACGCAATCCGGCTGCGCGTGCGCGGCGACAATCGTTCGGAATTCGCGCAATGGTTTTACTACCGCTTGACGGGTGCACGCGGCGAGCGATGCGTGATGACGTTCGAGAACGCAGCCGAATGCGCGTATCCGTCGGGCTGGCGCAACTACCACGCGGTGGCGAGCTATGACCGCGTCGACTGGTTCCGCGTGCCGACGACGTTCGACGGCAAGACGATGACCATCGACCATACGCCGGAGTTCGACAGCATCTACTACGCGTATTTCGAACCGTACTCGGAAGAGCGTCACGCCGCGTTTCTCGGCGCGGTCCAGCAGTTGCCTCAGGCGAGCGTCGTCGAACTCGGCCGCACGGTCGAAGGCCGTCCGATGTCGCTGCTGACGCTCGGCACGCCGGAACTCGACGGCGCGCCGAAGAAGAAGGTGTGGATCATCGCGCGCCAGCATCCGGGCGAGTCGATGGCCGAGTGGTTCGTCGAAGGGCTGGTCAAACGGCTGGCCGGATGGGGCGACTGGGCCGGCGATCCGGTTGCGCGCAAGGTCTACGATCGCGTGACGTTCTACATCGTGCCGAACATGAATCCGGACGGCAGCGTGCACGGTAACCTGCGCACCAATGCGGCCGGCGCGAACCTGAACCGCGAGTGGATGGCGCCCGATGCCGAGCGCAGCCCCGAAGTGCTGGCCGTGCGCGACGCGATCCACGCGATCGGCTGCGACATGTTCTTCGACATTCACGGCGACGAGGATCTGCCGTACGTGTTCGTCGCCGGCTCGGAGATGCTGCCGAGCTTTACCGAGCAGCAGGGCAAGGAGCAGGCCGCGTTCATCGAAGCGTTCAAGGTCGCGAGCCCGGACTTCCAGACCGAGCATGGCTACGCGGCGAGCAAGTACAAGGAAGATGCGCTGAAGCTCGCGTCGAAGTACATCGGCCACCAGTTCGGCTGCCTGTCGTTGACGCTCGAAATGCCGTTCAAGGACAACGCGAACCTCCCCGACGAGCGCGTCGGCTGGAACGGCGAGCGCAGCGCGGCGCTCGGCGCGGCGATGCTCGCCGCGATCCTGGTGCACGTCGACACGTTCGCGTAGGCGCTGCCGTCGTCGCATGAAAAAAGCCGGTGCATCGCGAGATGCGCCGGCTTTTTGCTGCTGTCGTTGCCGCTCCGTCGTATCAGGATTTCTTCGCGGTTTTCTTCTTCACGGCTTTCTTTTGGCCGCCTGATTTCTTCGTCGAGACGGCCTTCTTGCTGCCGGTGCGGCCCGATGCCTTCGCCTTGGCTTTGCCGCGGTGCGACTTGCCCTTGAACTTCTTCGTCGAGGACGACGAGCGCTCGACGCGCGGCTTCAGCGGCGGAACCGGGTCGTTCCAACTGAACGCAAGCATTTGCTGGCCGACATAGCCGCAGCGAAACTTCAGCGGCGTCGGATCGCTGCCGTTGCCGTGGATGCCGAGCCCGTCGACGGTGACGATGTTGTCGACTTTCACGCGCTGCTTGCCCTGGTCGAACGAGTCGTTCCACGGCGTGATCGTCGCGTTGCCGCTGTCGAATGCGTTCGGCGCGAAGTCCACGCGGTCGAACGCCGTCGATGTGCTGGCGATGAAGCTGCCGTGCGCCGCACAATCCGCGGCGAGCGGATCGGCATGCATCTCGTTGACGAATTTGTTGATCAGTTCGGAGCGCTGGTCGAGCAGGTCGGCAAATACCGGCGCGGGAAGCGCAAGCGACAGGCCCGCGATACAGGCTGCCAGCTTGCCGAGCGCCCGGAAAATCCGGAGCGAGGCAGGTGAGCTGTCCATCTGGTTATTGGTGAGGAGCGAAGGAGACATCGGGCACGTATAGAGGCCCGATGAAGAACAGGAGTTCAATCTTAGCGTAAAAAAGTTGTGCGGCAGTAGGCGACGTACTCGGCGCGCGCCGCGGAAAGTGCCCCGGCACGCAGATGCGTGGAGCCGATCCGGAGGAAATTCAGGCGCGCGGGCCGCCGAGGCGGTAGCGGCGGACGTCGAAGGTCGTGACCCACGCGGGGCGATAGACGGCGATGAGTGCCGTTGCCATGCCGGTGAACCATGCTTCGCCGAGCGCGAGCAGCGCGGTGTTCAGCAAATAGCCGGCCGGAATCACGACGGGCACGCCGTCCGCGAGCGCGAGCTGAACACCGGCCGCCGCGGCGGCGACCGCGACGATCGCGATGGCGGGCGACAGGAAGCCCTGTCCGGTGATGAATGACGCGAGGTTGTGCGGCAGCCAGGCGAGCGCGGCGCGTTGCAGCAATGCCGACACGCCGACAGGCAGCGCACCGTAGACCAGATAGGTCAGGCCGACGCCTTGCCACGGCGCGTCGAATATCACTGCGGCCATCGCCGTGACGGCGCCCATCGCGACCAGTGCGAGTGTCCAGTCGAACAGCGTGACGAGCAGCGTTGCGCCAAGCAGATGCATGACGATGCCATCTTCGAGCCATGCGTTCGAGGCCCACAGGACCGTGATCGCAGTGACGAGCGCGAGCCACACGTGCTGAAGCGTGGCGTCCTGCAGGCGTACGAACGGGCGATTCCACATCGCGAGCGCGAGCAGGGCCACGGCGGCGATCCAGCCACCGATGCCAACCCAGAGCGGAAGCGGTGTGAAAAGAAAACCCATGCGTCCATATTACTCGTTGAGCATCAAAGGTGGGAGCCTGCACATGCCCGACCGTCGCAATATCGAGACTGTTGGCCTAGCGTCCGCGCCGGAACCGTGCCGGCGGCTCGGCGGCGAGCGGCAGGTCCTGTGTGCCGGCGTTGGCGATAGGCAACGGGTACGGACGGTCATGCCGTTGTGTTCGCAGCGGAGCGGGGCCGTGTTCGCCGATGGCCAGCTTGCGGGCGCGATTGCGGTTCGCCAGCAGTACCTCGAGATGGGGCGACAGCCAGCCGTTGTAGATCGCGACCGCGGCGGCGCGGTTTGCGGCGCCGAGCTGCTGGAAGATGCTCGCGAGGTGGATCTTCACGGTGCCTTCGCTGATGCCGAGCGTACGGGCAATCATCTTGTTCGTGCTGCCCATGTGGACGAACCGCATGATCTGGGCTTGGCGCGGCGACAGGAGTCCGCTCGGCGGGCGCCGTGGAAGCGAGCCGGCGAGCGTCTGGAAATGGGCGTCGTGGCGCGCCATTGCCGTTGACGGCAGCAGGCTGAGGGCGATCGGCGGAATGTAGTGTCCGCCCAGCAGTACGATCTCGAGCGCACGCACGATCAGGTGCGGCCGCGTGGAATGCGGGATGACGCCCGCGACGCCGTAATTGAAGAAGCGCTGGATGGCTTCGGGCGAGATGTCGTCGACCAGAACGGCGACCGGTGTCGGCGAGCATGCGTTGCCGAGCGCCTGAAGCTCGCTGAGCCGGCCCACGTCCAGCCAGTCGATCGCGACGAGGTCGAAACGCTGGGTGCGCAGCAGCCGGCGTGCCTGGAAACCGTCAGGCGCGTCGTTGATGCTGGCGTGCCGGTCGATCTGCCGCAACAGGGTCTTCAGTCCGTCACGCCGTTCGGCGTCTGAGTTAAGTACCAAGAACCGCATATTCAACCTCCATAAGGTGGGTCATTGATTGCCGTTGGGTATAAGCTGGCCCCGATAATGACAAAGACCTTACACGATGTCTGCTTGGCTGAAAGGCTTAGGAAAAGTTCGAAATTTTGGGCGGCGGGGCAGCGGACAAGAAAAAAGCCGCTCCGGTGGTCACCGGAAGCGGCTTTGGGCGGGGCAGGCTGTCGGGGCCTGCGGGGTGGATCAGTGAAAGTGCGGTTGGGCGGGCGACGCGTCTTCCGGCATTTCCGCATGGACGATTTCACCGAGCGGATCGGCGTAAAGCGGTACGCCGCAGTCGTCGCAGTATTCGGGTTCGAAACGGCCCGCGTGCCGCCGGACGTCGGTTACGCCGCATTCTTTCAGCAGGCTCACGATTTCCTCGAGCGGTCCTTCGATCGGCGCTTCGCCCTCGAGCGTCGCGCTATCGATCGATACGTCGCCGTTTTCACGGCCGTAGAGCGGCCACACGACACCATAGATCACGTCGTTGCTGGCACGCCGCGTGAAGCCGACGCGATACTCGTCGATGCGACGTTCGCCGAAGCCGGCGACCACCGCGCGCAGCTCTTGCGGCGCTGCACCAAGTGTGTCGAATAGATAACGAATGGCCGTTCGGACGGTGTGCGGACGCACGCGTTCGTCCGCATCGCGGCAGGCCGAGTAGTACGCGTCCGGAAGCAGGCATTCGAATTCGCAGCCAGGCAGCGCGATCGCCAGGTTCGGGCCGCCCTGTGCGGCCCATTGTTCGAGGCACTGACCACGCTCGATACGGCTGCCGTTTTCTTCTTCCTGCCAGCGGAACAGCGGCGAGCCGGCAGGCGCGGCGACGACCGCCAGCAGGAAGCGCGGATCGGCCAGGATCGGCGAAGTTTCCGGCAGGTCGCCGAAGCTCAGCTTCGGGGTGTGCTGGCCGATCGCCGCATGTGCGAGCTGCTGGGCGAGCCGGTAGGTTTCCACATGGTGTCGCGGCAACTGGTCGATGCTGTAGAGGAATGGGGCGAGCCCGACGAGCGTGCCGTTCGCCAGCACGTGCGCCTGCAGGTGCGTTCGCAACGCGTCGGCAACGTCGCCCTTGAGCGGACCGGACGGAATCATGTAGCGCGTCCAGGCGAGAACCGGGACGGCGACCAGCAGCGCATCGTACGGTTGGCCGTCGTGTTCGATCACCATCGACTCGCTGTGCGTCTCGGCCATGTCGGCGAGCGCGCCGTAGGCGTCGGGATGATTCTGTTGAAGATGGTCGAGCGCGGCATCGAGCGTCGTCTGATTGCCGTTGCGGACAATCTTGGCGAGCAGCGCATCGAGCTTCGCTTCCCAGAAGCGATCCTCGATGCGGCTGCCCGACGCGAAGAGCGCAAGTGACAGACCGACCAGTTTGTCGGCATCGGGGGGAAGGCGTTTGGCGATTCGCTGGCGCATATTAAAGACGTATATAGAAAGAGGCGAAGAACCTCACATTCTAGTCCGTTCTTTGCACCATAAGCGGTCTGGTGCCGACGCATGGCCGGACGGCCGAATTGCGTAAAAAAGTTGCTGCAAGCCCCTTGCGCGAATGCCGCGAGCTGCTTAGAATCACGCCTCTTTCGCGCTAACGGAAACGCGGCGCGGGAGGAAGGGAAGCGGTGCTGTTGGGGTTCGGTGGTAACGAGCCGCGGCGGCGCAGGAAGATGGGCCCCGCAGTCGCAACGAAGTCGTTCAGAAAGTTGTTGACGAGCTGCGAAACACGGTTCATAATCTCGCTTCTCTGCTGCTGAAAACGCAGCGCTGCCGAGGGGTCTCAGATTCCTCGCAGAAACGCTCTTTAAAAATTAACAGCCGATAAGTGTGGGCGCTTGATGAAAGCGAGCTGATCCTCGGATCAGATAGCGAAAGTATCAAGAGTCTCACACTAAAGTAAGTCAGGTTTATGAAGTGATTCATATT